>NZ_JBWKPT010000003.1:0-699228 GCF_059418385.1 Variovorax sp. GW821-FHT09A10 | reverse complement strand
CGGTCAGCGACGGTCACGGCGGCACGACCACCAGCACCGTGACGGTCACGATCGACCCGGTGAACGACGCACCCACGGCGCCCGACTACACCAAGACCACGAACGAAGACACGCCGGTCAGCGGCAGCGTTGTCGGTAGCGACGTCGATGGCGACACGCTGACGTACACCAAGGGCAGCGATCCATCGCACGGCACGGTCACCGTCAACGCCGACGGCACCTACACGTACACGCCCAGCGCCAACTTCAACGGTACCGACAGCTTCACCGTCACGGTCAGCGACGGTCACGGCGGCACGACCACCAGCACCGTGACGGTCACGATCGACCCGGTGAACGACGCACCCACGGTGCCCGACTACACCAAGACCACGAACGAAGACACGCCGGTCAGCGGCAGCGTGGTCGGCAGCGACGTCGACGGCGACACGCTGACGTACACCAAGGGCAGCGACCCCGCGAACGGCACGGTCACCGTCAACGCCGACGGCACCTACATCTACACCCCGAATGCCAACTTCAACGGCACCGACACGTTCACCGTCACGGTGAGCGACGGCCACGGCGGCTCGACGACCAGCACCGTGACGGTCACGATCGACCCGGTGAACGACGTGCCGACGGTGCCCAACTACAACGAGACGACCGATGAAGACACGCCCGTCAGCGGCCAGGTCGTCGGCAGCGACGTCGATGGCGACACGCTGACGTACACCAAGGGCAGCGACCCCGCGAACGGCACGGTCACGGTCAACGCGGACGGCTCCTACACCTACACCCCGAACGCCGACTTCAACGGCACCGACAGCTTCACCGTCACGGTCAGCGACGGCCACGGCGGCACGACCACCAGCACCGTCACCGTGACCATCGACCCCGTCAACGACGCCCCCGTGTTCGTCGACGGCGGCGGCACGCCGGTGAACACGGCCACCGGCTACGTCTTCGGCTACGACGAGAACCGCCCCGCAGGCACCGTGCTCGGCACAGTCCAGGCCACCGACATCGACAGCGCGAACGTCACCTACAGCATCCTCTCGGGCAACGACAACGGCTACTTCGCCATCAACCCCGCCACGGGCGAGATCAGCCTCACGCCGGCAGGCGCAGCAGCCCTCGTCAACGACTACGAAGCAGGCGCCAACGCGCACGCGCTGGTGATCGGTGCGACCGATGGCACGGCCACGACCACCATCCCCGTCACGCTCAACGAGCAGAACATCAACGACGCACCGACGGTGCCCGACTACGCCAAGACCACGGACGAAGACACACCCGTCAGCGGCAGCGTGGTCGGCAGCGACGTCGACGGCGACACGCTGACCTACGCCAAGGGCAGCGACCCATCGCACGGCACGGTCACCGTCAACGCCGACGGCACCTACACGTACACGCCCAGCGCCGACTTCAACGGCACCGACAGCTTCACCGTCACGGTGAGCGACGGCCATGGCGGCACGACGACCAGCACCGTCACCGTGACCATCAACCCCGTCAACGACGCCCCGGTGTTCGTCGACGGCGGCGGCACGCCGGTGGACAGCGCCACCGGCTACGTCTTCGGCTACGACGAGAACCGCACGGCGGGCACCGTGCTCGGCACGGTCCAAGCCACCGACATCGACAGCGCGACCGTCACCTACAGCATCCTCTCGGGCAACGACGCCGGCTACTTCGCCATCAACCCCGCCACGGGCGAGATCAGCCTCACGCCGGCAGGCGCTGCAGCCTTCGTCAACGACTACGAAGCGGGCGCCAACGCGCACGCGCTGGTGGTCGGTGCGAGCGACGGCACCGTCACGACGAACATCCCCGTCACGCTCAACGAGCAGAACGTCAACGAGGCCCCAGAGGCTCCCGACTACGCAAAGACCACGGACGAAGACACGCCGGTCAGCGGCCAGGTCATCGGCAGCGACGTCGACGGCGACACGCTGACCTACACCAAGGGCAGCAACCCGTCGCACGGCACGGTGACGGTGAACCCCAACGGCACCTACACCTACGTTCCCAACGCCAACTTCAACGGCACCGACAGCTTCACCGTCACGGTGAGCGACGGCCACGGCGGCACGACCACCAGCACGGTGACCGTGACCGTCAACCCGGTGAACGACGCGCCCACGGCCACGGCGACCGACGCCGGCATCGTCTCCGAAGGCAGCCTGCCCGGGGGCATTGCGGCGGTGGGCGAGCCGCCGGTGCAATCGACCGGCAAGATCTCCATCGCGGACCCCGACAGCCTGGCGGGCGACCTGTCGGTGTCGCTCAGCGGCCCGGCCGGCGTCACCTCCGGCGGCCAGCCGGTGTCGTGGACCTGGGACGCGGGCACGCACACGCTCACGGGCAGTGTCACCGTCGGCGGCCTCACCACCCAGGTGATGACCGTGGCCGTGGGCAACGTCACCGCCACCGGCGCGGGGCAGTTCGAGGCGGGCTACACCGTCACGCTGAAGGCGCCGATCGACCACCCGACGGGCAACGGCGAGGGCGTGTCGAACCTGCAATTCCAGGCGCATGTGACAGACGGCCAGACCGCTGCTGCGCCGGTGAGGTTCGACGTGCCCGTCAAGGACGATGCGCCGGTGCTCGTGAACGGCGAGCAGTCCGTCGACGTGGCGCCGATCAACACGAACCTGATGGTGATCCTGGACCTTTCCGGGAGCATGAACGAGGAAACGCCGACGCGGCTCTCCCGTGCGAAGGCGGCCGTCCAGAACCTGATCGACGGCTACGACCTGTACGGCGAAGTCCGGGTGCAGCTTGTCACCTTCAGCACGACCGGGCAGGCGCAGCAGGCCTGGATGACGGCGGCCGAGGCCAAGGCGTTGGTGCAGACCCTGCTGCACGGGGGCAGCACCAACTACGACGCCGCCCTGGCTACGGCGATGACCGGCTTCGAGGCCAATGGCAAGCTGCAGGGCGCGCAAAACGTGTCCTACTTCCTCACGGACGGCGAGCCGACCCGGGGGGACGGCAACACCGGCCAGCTCGGGAACAACAGCAACGGCAGCAACACGGCCGACTTCGGCATCCAGGCGGCGGAAGAAGCGATCTGGAAGACCTTCCTCACCAACAACAAGATCAACTCGTTCGCACTGGGTCTCGGGTCCGACCTCTTGCCCGCGGCGCAGGGCATCATCGACCCCATCGCCTACAACGGCAACACCGGCACGAACACCAACGGCAAGATCGTCACCGACACGAGCCAGCTGAACGACATGCTGCAAGGCACGATCAGCGTGCCGCCCACGGTCAGCAACCTGCTGACCGGCGGCCTCGGCGGCTCGTCGGGCTTCGGTGCCGACGGCGGCCATGTGTCCACGCTGACCATCGACGGCACCACCTACGCCTTCAACAGCAGCACGGGCCTGATGACGAAGACCGGCCCGGCCACCGGCAGCGACTACAGCTACAACCAGGCCACGCACCAGGTCACCATTGCCACCGACAAGGGCGGCAAGCTGGTGGTGGACTTCGACACGGGCGAGTTCAGCTACCAGGTGGCACCGCGCACCACCACCTCGCACAACTACGACGAGACCCTCAGCTACCAGGTGGTCGACCGCGACGGCGATGCGAGCAACGTGGCCACGCAGACGCTGCACGTCAACTACACGCCTGCAGCGGGTGCGGCGGCGCTGTACACCTCGCCCGATTCGCTGGGCCTGGCCGGCGTCGACGAGGTGACGGTGTCGATCGAGCAGCAGCAACCGCACGATGCACCGCATTTCCCCTTCGGCGACGGCACGGCGTGGGGCGGGCTGCAGCTGTC
The DNA here is from genome assembly GCF_059418385.1 of Variovorax sp. GW821-FHT09A10. NCBI lineage: Bacteria > Pseudomonadati > Pseudomonadota > Betaproteobacteria > Burkholderiales > Comamonadaceae > Variovorax > Variovorax sp. GW821-FHT09A10. The sequence continues at coordinate 695,453 of NZ_JBWKPT010000003.1, read as the reverse complement.
CGACATGCTGCAGGCCTACACCGCGGCCGAGTCGCTGCATGCACTGTTGCAGGCCGCGTTCCCACCGGCCTTCGGCGGCACGCAGGCGTCTCCCACGGCGCTGCCCTTCGCGACGTCGCCCGATTCGCTCGCGGCCTACGCACCGCCCGTGGCGCCTTTGCTCGACGACGAGCTTCACATGGGCCTCGCGCTTCACCACTGACCGACCGGCGTGCCGGCGCCGCTTGCGGCGTCGGCACCTGGTGGTCTGCACGTCTTCACGCATGCTTGCTTCCCGTCATCTTTCGTCTGCCGCCGCGGGCCTTTTCTTCCTGCTCGCCGGATCGGCGGCGCTTGCGCAAGCCAGCACCGTCGCCCCGCTGGGCATGGCCGAGGCCGTGCGCCTGGCCGCCACCTCGCACCCGACCGTGCGCAACGCCGTCGGCCAGGCGCTGCAGGCGGGCGAGGGCATTGCGGCGGCGCGCTCGGGCTACTACCCGCAAATCAGCGCCGGCGTCAGCGCGCGCACGGGCAATCGCCAGCTGCAGGCCGACGGTCGCCGCCAGGTGCACCAGGCCTCGCTGTCGGTGACGCAGCTGCTGTACGACTTCGGCAAGGTGTCGAGTGCCGTGAGCGAGGCCGAAGCCTCGGCCACGGCCGCGCGCGCCAAGCTGCTCGTGGCGGTCGACGACGTGGTGCGCGACACCGCGCAGGCATGGATCGAAGTGCATCGCCAGCAGGCGCTCGGCGAAATCGCGCAGGCCCAGGTGAAGGGCGTGCAGTCGCTGGCCGGCCTCGTGGGCGAGCGCCAGGCCAAGGGCGCCACCAGCCAGTCCGACGTGGCGCAGGCGCAGTCGCGCCTGGAGGCCGCACGCGCCCAGCAACTCCACACCGCGTCGCAGGCCGAGCGCTGGCGCCTGAGCCTCATGCACCTGATCCAGGGCCGCACGCCGGCCGACATCGCCGGCGAAGCGCCCGCACCACTCGCGAGCGCCTGCGCCGCGCTGCCGCAAACGGCCTTGCCCGCGCCGACCGTGCAGATGGCGCAGGCCGAGCGCGACATGGCACAGGCCGCGCTGCGCGGTGCCGATGCGCAGCTGCTGCCCACGCTGTCGCTCAACGCGGCCGTCAACCGGGGGCTCGAATCGGGCGCGCGGCCCGCCGGCCAGTCCGCCAACGAGAGCACGTTCACCGTCAACTTCACCGCGCCGCTGTATGAAGGCGGGCGCAGCCAGGCCCGCCAGCGCGCCGCCGCGCACGCCGTCGAGGCGGCCGAGGCCGCGCTGGGCTATGCAGAACTCAGCGTGCGCCAGCGCCTCGAAGACGCGCGCGTGCAATCGCAAGGCCACGCGCTGCGCCTGCCCGTGCTCGCCGCGCGCGTGCACAGCACGCAGCGCACGCGCGACCTGTACCGTGAGCAGTACCTGCAGCTGGGCACGCGCTCGCTGCTCGACCTGCTCAATGCCGAACAGGAGTTCCACGGCGCGCGCTTCGAGCAGGCCGAGAGCGCGCACGAGGTGCAGCGCCTCGCGGTCGAGTGCCTGTACCAGTCGGGCCGCCTGCGCGAGGCCTTCGGGCTGGTCGATGCGGGCGAGCTCGTCGCCGGAGGCCAGCCATGACCGCCACCACGATGCCCGAGCTTTCTGCCGCGCGCGGCCCCGAGCTGCTCGCCGGCTGGGTCGATGCCGTGCTGGCCGTGGCGGCCCACTACCACCTCGACACCTCGCGCGAGCGCATTCGCGGCGCCGCCGCGTGGAGCGACCACGAAGACATCGGCGAGCGCGTGCGCCAGATGGCCCGCCAGGCCGGGCTCACCGTGCGCCAGGTCGCGCCGCGCCTGGACACCCTGAGCCCCTGGCGCCTGCCCGTGGTGCTGCAGCTGCGCGACGGGCAGGTGGCCGTGGTCACCGCCATCTCGGCGCAGGGCCTGCGCGTGATGCTCGGTGGCGACCAGGGCGCGGAAACCGTCTGCACCGTGGACGAGCTGCAACCCGCGCTCGAAGCCATGGCCGTGCTGCGGCCCGCGCAATCGGCGCCCGACTCACGCGTCGACGCCTACATCCGCCCGGTGGAGCCGCACTGGCTGCGCCAGATCGTGCTGGCCGACTGGCGGCCCTACGCGCACATCCTCGTCGCGTCGCTGGCCTACAACCTCATGGCGCTGGCCGGCACGCTGTTCTCGATGCAGGTGTACGACCGCGTCGTGCCCGCGCAGTCGCTGCCCACGCTGCATGTGCTGTTCGGCGGCGTGCTGCTGTCGATCGCGTTCAGCTGGGTCATGCGCGGCGCGCGCATGCGCATCACCGACGTGGTGGGCAAGCGCGCCGACCTGCGCATTTCGGACCGCGTGTTCGGCCACGCGCTGCGCGTGCGCAGCTCGGCGCGCCCGCGCGCCACCGGCACCTTCATCTCGCAGCTGCGCGAGCTGGAGCCCGTGCGCGAAATGCTCACGTCGACCACCGTGGCGGCCGTGGCCGACCTGCCGTTCTTCTTCGTGTTCTGCGTGCTCTTCTGGTTCATTGCCGGCTGGCTCGTGCTGGTGCCGCTGGCCGCGTGCGTGCTGCTGATCGTGCCCAGCCTGCTGGCGCAGCCGCGCCTGCGCGCGCTGGCCCAGACGGGCATGCGCGAATCGTCGCTGCGCAACGCCATGCTGGTCGAGGCCGTGCAGGGCATCGACGACATCAAGGGGCTGCAGGCCGAGCCGCGCTTCCAGAACCAGTGGAACCACTACAACGCCGTCAACGCCGACTCGGGTCTGCAACTGCGCGCGCTGCTCAACACCCTGAGCAACTGGACCCAGACCGTGCAGGGCGCCGCCTTCGCCTTCATCGTGTTCTTCGGCGCGCCGCTGGTGATGGACGGCCACATGAGCACCGGCGTGCTCGTGGCCGCATCGATCTTGTCGACCCGCATGCTCGCGCCGCTGGCCGGCGTGACGCAGGTGCTCAACCGCTGGCAGCAGGCCAAGGTGGCCGGCGAGGCGCTCGACCAGCTCATGAAGCTCCCGGTCGACCACCCGCCCCACGAGACCCGCGTGCACCGGCCCGCCGTGCAGGGCGACTACACGCTGCGCGACGCCGTCTTCAGCCATGACGGCCAGACCACCGCGCTGCACGTGAAGGCGCTGCACATCGGCGCCGGTGAACGCATTGCCGTGCTCGGGCGCAACGGGGCGGGCAAGTCGACCTTGCTGCAGGCGCTGTCGGGCCTCATCGAACCGCGCGCGGGCAGCGTGCTGCTCGACGGCGTGTCGATGGCCCACATCGACCCCGCCGACGTGCGCCGCGACGTCGGCCTGCTCGCGCAAGACGCGCGCCTGTTCCACGGCACCCTGCGCGAGAACCTGCAGATGGGCACGCCCCACGCCACCGACGCCGAACTGGTGGCGGCCCTGCAGGCCACCGGCGCCTGGGCCTTCGTGCGCCGCCTGCCCACCGGGCTGGACCATCCGCTGCTCGAAGGCGGGCGCGGCCTCTCGGGCGGACAGCGCCAGAGCCTGCTGCTCGCGCGGCTCATGCTGCGCTGCCCCGGCGTGCTGCTGCTCGATGAGCCCACCGCCTCGCTCGACGAAGTGGCCGAGCGCGAAGTGATCGAACAGCTGCGCGCGCTGCCCGCCGGCCGCACGCTGGTGCTGGCCACGCACCGCCCGGCCGTGCTCGAGGCGGTCGACCGCATCCTCGTGGTGGACGGCGGCGCCGTCGTGCTCGACGGGCCGCGCGACCAGGTGATGGCGCGGCTGCGCCAGGGCGCGGTCGCCTCGCGCGAGGCGATGGCTTCCGCAGGCCGCAGCAAGGAGGGGCAGGCATGAACGCCGTGACATTGACCAAGGCGCAGGTGCAAGCCGCCGCGCAGGCACCGGCCGTATCCACCGCCACCGTGTGGGGCCCCGGCGGCGCCGACGACTTTGACGAAGCCCGCGCCAGCGGCTCCGCGCGCGTCGTGTGGTTCATCGCGCTCTTTCTGCTCGCCTTCTTCGTGTGGGCCTGGGTCTTCGAGATCGACGAGGTGTCCAGCGGCATGGGCAAGGTGATTCCCAGCTCGCGCGAGCAGCGCATCCAGTCGCTCGAAGGCGGCATCCTGGCCGAGCTGCGCGTGCACGAAGGCCAGATCGTCGAGAAGGGCCAGGTGCTCGCGCAGCTCGACCCCACGCGCGGCGAATCGAACGTGGAAGAAACCGCCGCACGCTACCGCGCCGCGCTGGCCAGCAGCGTGCGCCTGCGCGCCGAGGTGCAAGGGCAGGGCAGCCTGCAGTTCCCCGCCGAGCTGAAGGCCTACGCGCAACTGGTCGATTCCGAAAGCGCGCTCTTCCGCTCGCGCCAGGGCAGCCTGCGCGACACCGTGTCCGGCCTGGGCCAGGCGCTTTCGCTCGTGCGCAAGGAGCTCGACATCACCCGCTCGCTGCAGGTGAGCGGCGCGGCCAGCAACGTCGAGCTCATCCGCCTGCAACGCCAGGCCGCCGACCTGGAGCTGAAGATTGCCGAGGCGCGCGCCAACTACATGGTGCGCAGCCGCGAAGAACTGGCCAAGGCCGATGCCGAGGTCAAGTCCTTGTCGTCCGTGGTGCGCGGGCGCGCCGACTCGCTCGAGCGGCTCACCTTGAACTCGCCCGTGCGCGGCATCGTCAAGAGCTTGCAGGTCACCACCATCGGCGGCGTCGTGCCGCCCAACGGATCGCTGCTGACCCTGGTGCCGCTGGACGACCAGCTGTTGGTCGAGGCGCGCATCTCGCCGCGCGACATCGCCTTCATGCGGCCCGGGCAGGAGGCGCAGATCAAGATCACCGCCTACGACTACGCCGTGTACGGCGGCCTCAAGGGCCGCGTGGTGACCATCGCGCCCGACACCCAGCGCGACGAGGTCAAGCCCGAGATCGTGTACTACCCCGTGCTCGTGCGCACCGACTCCGACGCACTCACCGACAAGGCCGGCCGCCGCATGCCCATCGTGCCCGGCATGGTGACCACCGCCGACATCCGCACCGGCCGCAAGACCGTGTGGGACTACCTGACCAAGCCGCTGAACAAGGCGCGCGAAGCCATGCGCGAGCGCTGACCCGCGTGCGCCCATTTCCCCACGAAACCCATCCGACACCCATCCGACCCAAGAGGACGCTAGCCATGAAAACCACCCCGCACGCATCCCCCGCCGCTGCCGCCTTCGTGCTCGCCGCCGCGCTGCTCGGCGCCGCCGCTCCTGCGGTGGCCCGCGACAACCCCGTGGACCCCGTGAGCAACCCCGACAAGCTCGACTACCGCGACGTCGAGGCGCGCCGCCCCGACTTCAAGGAGCCCTTTCTGCGCGACGGCGTCGTGTCGCGGCCCGAGCGCTTTCGCGAGATCAAGCCCGGCCTCAACCAGGCCCAGGTGCTCGCCGTGCTCGGGCAGGCGCTGAAGCAGCAGCGAGGCGCGCTCGGCACCGAGTGGGACTACCACTTCAAGTTCCAGATGCCCCAGTCGGCCAACTACCTCGTGTGCCAGTACAAGGTCGTGTTCGACGACAGCCAGGCCGTGCGCAGCGCCGTGTGGCGCCGCCGCCAATGCCTGGACCTGCTGCCGCGCTGAGCTGCAACGCCGGCCCGCAGCCCATGTCTCGCGATTCCACGCGCGCGCCCCGTCCCTACGAGGCCTTCGTGTACGGCAACTCCGCCGACGAGCCCACGCGGCTGGCCGAGCGTTGCCTGGAGGTGATCGAGGGCACGCTGAAAAGCGTCGACCGCGTCGTGGCCTGCCTGCGCGCGGCCGAGCTGGAGCACGGCATCGGCATCGCGGCCATGACGCGCGCACAGATCGCCGACGCCGCCGAGTGGCACCGCGCCAAGCTGCAGGGCCTGCTGGCCGTGAAGCTGCAGCTCACCAACCGCGGCGGCGACATTCATCTGGTGGACGACCTGCACCTGGTCGTGCGGCTCAAGTCGCGCCTCACCGCGCCCGGCGGCTTTCTGCCGGAGCTGTACCACCTCATGCCCCATGGCTGAGGTGGACGACGCGGCCCTCGCGGTGGATGCGGTCCGCTGCATGGGGCCTTGTCTTCTTCCGGCGTTGAACGACGACGCCTGCGCGGCCGTCCCGGGAGGCGCGCCGTGATCCGCCGCACCAAGCGCTTTCGCAAGAACCTCTACCGGTTGAGCGACGTGGCGCTGTGGCTGCTCCTTGCGCTCTTCCTCGCGCTGGCGGCCGACGCGCTGCCGGCCCGAGGTGTCAGTCAGGACCACCACGACAGCGAAGCCGAGCGCGCCACGCACGCGCACTAGCTGGCGGCCGGCCCCGAGCCGAACCTTGCTTCGCCTCGTCTCGCCTCCGGCGAAGCAGAAAAACCGGGGCACCTCAGATATCTCGTCGATTCGAGAAATCGTCGACGAATTCTTTTCTCTTGCGCGGCTTCGCTTCTCTACAGTGAATGCCCCCGCGACAAGACGGCCCGCTGTAGCGGCCGACGAACCCCGTGAAAGGAAACGCCTTTTCTCCAGACATTCATTGATTGATCGAGCGATTGATTCGTGCGAGCGAATGAACCGCCTTGCCTCACGGCGGGTGTCGCTGCCTCTTTGTGGCGCAGCGACACGAATGTGAGGCGCAAAAGGCGACGGCCAGGGTGCGTGAACACCCTGACCGTCTGACCAAGAGACGTGCAAACTTTTCAGGAAGGCACAACAAATGGCTGATCGAATTATGGCCGGGCGTTCCACGCCCCAATCTCCCCGCCGCACACGCGGCGCGACCCCTTCGTCCACCCCCACAGGCGAAGACGCCCGAGACCTCCTCGAAATCAAACTGGCCCAGCTGAACTCCCTGCTGTGGTGCTGCTACGGCGACGGCAACGGGTGGTTCGAGGAAGCAGGGGAGAAACACCGGGATCACATGCTGTGGATTGCGGCGGATCTGGCTAGGGAGGCGGAGAGGTTGTTGGGGGAGAGTGGGAGGGGGTAGGAGGGCAGCATGCCTCTGTGCTATCGCCATGTGCAGGGGCTCACCTTCTTATCCGACCGGGGACGATGGAGGAGTGGGGTGCGAGTTTGCCTCGCTCACCTGTTGGCGCGAATCAATCGAGACATGCATACCTTGGTAGAGGAGATAAATCTCCTGGCTAGATGAACTCTCGCAACGTGTTTTGGCAGTCGACAGCAGATCGATTTTTGATGTAACGTTAAGTTTCATCCTGACTAGACTTCAAACTATGCTGACAACTAAAGAGATAAGGAAAAACTACAGTGCACATTAAGTCCTTTGAGGTTCTTGGCCATCTTGGTCGCGAGTTGCCGCTGCGAATTGATTTTAATCGAGACTTGAATATTGTGACCGGCAGAAACGGTGCTGGAAAGACAAGTATTCTCAAGCTCGCGTGGTACATCATGAGTGGGAATATTTTGCAAGCCTTGAGGGAGGTGGTTTTTAAAAAGGCGACCCTTGAGACATCTGAATATGCATGCACTGTGTACAGGATAAATCAGGCGACCTGTCGAATTGAATGGAGGGATGGGAATGGTGTTAGAGTTTTCGAAGATCAATTCGATGATGAAAACGAAATTACCCTCGTAAATGCCGAGGATCAAGCGAATCAGTTACTGGCAGCGACTGGGTCATCTGTATTTTTCCCTACTTTTCGGCGGATAGAGGGCGGCTTCACGATAGGCGATAGAAGCAATTCGTTGGGGCGAGGAAAAAATGATATCGAAGAGTCATTGGTAGCGCTTTCAAAGCGAATCTCTAATGAGAATCACGTTTTTGTTGCAGCTCTGAGTACGGCGGATATTGTTACGCTGCTGGTTCGTCAATATACGGATTTGTCGGAGTTTTATAACAAATTGCAGCAAGAGATTTCTCAAGAAATAATTGGAAAAATAAAAGCTTATAAGAGAGAAATTGCGGATATTGATCAATTGGATAGTGCAAATCAATTGCTTGACGATATCCGTGGGCAAATAGAGGGGATGGATGGGGCGCGCGAGGAAATCATGCGCCCACTGGAGGCTGTACGAGCTCTTGCAATGCGATTGTTTCGCCACTCAGGTATCAAGCTTGGAAGAAATTTGAGCTTTGGCGATGCTGCGGGAGCAATTAATTCTGATGCACTTTCGGCAGGTGAAAAGCAGATGCTGAGCTTTATTGCTTACAATGCATTTTACCGTGACGCGGTATTTTTGATTGATGAGCCTGAATTGAGTTTGCATGTCGATTGGCAGCGTCAGCTTTTTTCGATATTGATGAATCAGCAAACTACCAATCAATTTGTGATAGCTACCCATTCTCCATTTATTTACAGCAAGTATCCTGAAAAGGAGTTGTTGATCGATCCCTCACGAGGCGATGAGGAGGAATAATGGGAAATGCTTCACCAGCAAAGGCTCAGCCAACTGTAGATGAAATCATCGCTCTTTTGAAAAAAACATCATTACCTACAGTCGTGTGTGAAGGGAGTGATGATTTAATTGTTTATAGACGTCTGGAAGATAGATTGGAACACCTGAGTGTTTCGATTTTTCCCGCAGGTGGCCGAGAGAAGGTGCTTCAAATATTCGATCGAAGGCAAGAAATTCCGGGTAATGTAAAGCTTGCGTTTGTTGTTGATCAGGATACGTGGATTAATGCTGGAGTCCCAATGGGCTATATGGCTCCGGCGCTGTGCCTGACTCACGGATATTCAATTGAGAACGACGTTTTCGAGGATGGAAATCTGGAATCTCTTTTGATTGGCGCGGAGGTTGCGAGGTTTCATTTGGAGCTAAATGACTATCTTGAATGGTACGCCTTGGCGCTTAGTCGGCATTTGATTGAGTCTGAAAATCCAATCGCCTTGCATCCTCAGCATGTACTTGACCCAAATCAGCGCCAAAATTTATTGGCTTTGAGGAATGGCGAGGTTTATCCGATGGCTACCAAGGCGACTCTGTTGGCGAACTACAGAACACATATTCGTGGCAAGTCGTTGCTGGCGCTTTTGGTCAGAAACACTAATGCCCGGGCAGGGCTTCCTAAGCATTCAGACAAAGCATTGCTAGAAATGGTCGCTGCGCGACCAGGCGCTCGACTAGAGCGGATTGCTGCGACGGTCGAGGGCCTATTCGCCGGCTAGTTGGCGAGAGGTGCTGTTCAACGAAATTGGCGCGTGGCTTTCCACGGCGGGCCACGCGCAATCAAATGGGGTTCAACGAAGATCCGTGATCCCGCTTTGTGGGGCCTTGGGATGCACTTTTACCTCTGCGGCATATCCTTCACCGAATACCCCAGGCTCACAGTCGCATCCTCCGGAATTGCAGGCATCGTCGCATTCCAAGCCTGCCACTGCGCCCGCATCGCCTCCAGCCGCTGCGGCTCCTTCTTCCCCAGGTTCGCGCGTTCGCGCTCATCGGCTGGAATGTTGAACAGGTACTCGTTGCCGTCGACCTTCAGGTACTTCCAGTCGCCGTCGCGCATGGCTTCCTGGCCGCGGTGGTTCATGCGCCAGTGCAGGGGGCGGCGGAAGGTGTGGGTGGCGTCTTTCAGCACGGGCATCAGCGACACGCCATCGAGCGGGTACGCCGCGTCGGCCTTCACGCCGGCGGCGTCGAGCATGGTGGCCGACCAGTCCATGGTCATGCACAGCTGGGTGCTCTCGCCGCCCTTGGCGATCACCTTGGGCCAGTGCGCGATCCATGGCACGCGGATGCCGCCTTCGGTCAGGTCCATCTTGCCGCCGACCAGCGGCCAGTTGTCCGAGAAGCGCTCGCCGCCGTTGTCGCTGGTGAACACGACGAGGGTGTTGTCGGCCATGCCGTGCTTTTCGAGCGCGGCCATGATCCAGCCGATGCCCTCGTCCATGTGATGGATCATGCGGCGGTACACATGAATGTTGCCGCCCGACAGGTCGAACAGGTTGTCCTTCACGAGCGGCGCCTTGTCGGCGTCGTCGCGGGTTTCCCACGGCCAGTGGGGGGCGGTGTAGTGCAGGCTCAGGAAGAAGGGCGCCTCTTGCGTGGCCATGCGTTCGACGTAGTCGACGGCGCGCTTGGACAGCACGTCGGTCAGGTAGCCCTCGTCGTCCTTGTGCTCTTCTTCGCCGTACCAGAGGTCGTGGCGGCCGGCCGAGTCGCAGTGGGTGAAGTAGTCGACACCGCCCGACATGGGGCCGAAGAATTCTTCATACCCCGAGCGCAGCGGGCCGAAGCTGGGCGGGTAGCCCAGGTGCCACTTGCCGATGAGCGCGGTCTTGTAGCCGCTGTCTTTCAGCAGCAACGGCAGGGTGGGGTGCTCGGTGGGCAGCCCCAGCGTGGTGCTGCCGCGGCTTCGGCTGTTGATGGGCTCTTCGGCCGCGCCGCGCAGGCGGTACTGATACCGCGCGGTGATCATCGCGAAGCGCGTGGGCGAGCACACGGGCGAATTCGAATAGCCCTGCGTGAGCTTCAAGCCGTTGGCGGCCAGGCCGTCGAGCACGGGCGACACGCGGCCAAAAGGCGCCTCGCGGCCGCCGTAGCAGCCGAGGTCGGCATAGCCGAGGTCGTCGGCCACGATGAAGATGATGTTGGGGCGGGTGCTGCGTGTCGTCATAGGTCGCTGAGAGGTTTTTCGATCAGGGCTGGTAGCCGGATTTCTGGACCACGGGCGCCCACTGCGCCTTGTAGGCCTTGAGCATCGCGGCGGTCTGCGCCTGGGTGCTCACCACCGGCGTCATGCCGGCGTCCTTGAACTTGCGTTGGGTGTCGGGGTCTTGCATCACGGCGTGGATGGTGGTGGCCAGGCGCTCGACTTTCTCCTTGGGCATGCTGGCCGGCGCGAAGAAGGTGTTCCAGCCGGTGGCGGCGAGGTCGAGGCCGGCTTCCTTGAAGGTCGGAATGGTGGGCGCGAAGGGCGAGCGCTTTTCGCCCGACAGCGCCAGGATGCGCAGCTTGCCGGCGGTGTGCTGCGGCAGCACGACGTCTTCGGTGTCGACGGCAATGGGCACCTGGCCGCCGATCAAGTCGTTCAGCAGCGGGGCGGAGCCGCGGTAGCCGATCACCTGGGTCTGCACCTTGGCCTTCTCGCCCACCATGAGGCCGAAGAAGTGCGGCAGGCTGCCGGTGGCGGGCACGCCCACGTTGGCCTGCTGCGGGTTGGCGCGCATCCATGCGAGCAAATGGTTCAGCTCGCGCACGGGCAGGGTGGGCGACACGGCCAGCGCAAAGTCGTAGGCGTTGACGTGCGACACGGGCACGAAGTCGCGCTCGGCGTCGTAGCCGTTGTCCTTGAAGACGAGCGGCGCCACCACCATCACGGCGGGGTTGGCGAGCATCAGCACGTTCTGGTTGGCGGGCGTGGCCTTGGCCTGCTGCGCGGCCAGGCGGCCGCCCGCGCCGGGCTTGTTGTCGACGATGACGGGCACGCCGAGCTGGGCCGCGAGCTTGTCGCCCACGATGCGCGCCACGCGGTCGGTGGCGCCGCCGGGCGCGTAGCCGACGACGATGCGCAGCGGGCTGTCGAGCGTGGCCTGTGCGCGCGCGAGCGTGGGGGCGGCGATGGCCGCCACGAGGCCGGCCATGGCCAGCACGGCGGCGAGGCGGCGGCGGGCCGGGTTGAAGGAAGAAGCGAAAGCAAAGGGGGCGCGCGGGATCATGAAGGGTGTGTCCTTGGTGTCGATCGGTCGGTCAGTCATTGGCCTGGAAGTTCACGGCCTTCATGATGCCGGCCCAGCGGGCAATGTCTTCGCGCATGGTCTTCACGAGCGCCTCGGGGCCGTCGGCCACGGGGTACATGCCGTTCTGCAGCAGCAGCTGGCGCACGTCGCGGCTGTTCACGGCGCGGATGATTTCGGAGCGCAGTTTCTCGGCGGTGGCGGGCGGCGTCTTCAGCGGCGCGTAGTAGGCGAACCATGCGGTGGCCACCACGTCCTTGTAGCCGCTCTCCACGAAGCTGGGCAGCTGCGGCATGAGCGGCGAGCGCTTGTCGCCGCTGGTGGCCAGCACCTTCACGCGCCCGGTGGGCAGCATCTGCTGCGCGCCGCCGATGGTGTCGAAGTACACGGGCACGGTGCCGCCCATCACGTCCTGGCGCGCGGGCGTGGAGCCGCGGTAGGGCACGTGCACCATCTTCAGGCCGGCCGCGCGGTTGAGCATTTCGCCCAGGAAGTGCGAGGGCGTGCCGGCGCCGTACGAGCCGAAGCTCACCTTGTCGCCCTGCGCCTTGGCCCAGGTGATGAACTCGGCCAGGGTGTTGGCGGGCACGTCCTTGTGCACGGTGAGCGCCAGCTCGAAGCGCGCGGCGTTCACCAGCGGCACGAAGTCTTTGATGGGGTCGTACGACAGGTTGCGGTAGGCGCTGGGGAACATGGTCATCATGCTCGCGGTGCCCAGCAGCAGGGTGTGGCCGTCGGGCGGCGCGGTCTTCACGGCGTCCACGGCAATGCGGCCGGCCGCGCCCGAGCGGTTGTCGATGATGAGCGGGCCGAGCGAATCGCGCACCTGGTGGGCAATGGCGCGGGTCAGCACGTCCTGCGTGCCGCCGGCGGGCACGCCGATGAGCACCTTGATCGGCTGGCCGGGGGTGAAGGCGGCGGGTTGCTGTTGCGCGAACGCAAGCGGTGCGAAGGACGCAAGGGGTGCAAGGGCCAGCCCGCCAAGGGTGGTCAGGGTGCGGCGGCGGGTCGGGTCGGGAAGCTGGGGCATCGTCAATCTCTCCGGGGTCTCGTTCGGCGTTCGGCAGGGTCTGTGCGTGGCCGGGGCGGGTGGCCGCGGCTGCGGACGATTCTGGAGACGCTACATTCGATTGATCAAATCAACCATCGCCCGGATTTACCCGGCCTTTCGAGACGCACCCCCATGACTGCCGAAGACGCCGCCACCCCGCCGCGCCGCCCGCTGGACGACCTGCTGCTGTACCGGCTGTCGCGCCTGCTCGCGGTGGCGGGCAGCATGGTGATCCGGCTGTGCGAGGGCCGCTTCGGCATCACGCGGCGCGAGTGGCGCCTGATCGCGGTGCTGGCCAGCCGGGGCGAGCTGGGCTCGTCGCAGCTGGCCGAGCATGCGCAGCTGGACCGGGCGCGCACCTCGAAGGCGGTGGGCTCGCTGGTGGCCAAGCGGCTGGTGTCGCGCACGGCGCTGGCCGGCGACCGGCGGCAGGTGCGGCTGGGCCTCACGGCGACGGGGCAGGCGCTGTACGACGAACTCTTTCCGCTGGTGACGCGCATCAACGCCGAGCTGATGGGCACGCTCGACGCGAACGATGCCGCGCGCTTCGACGACGCGCTGCACCGCCTGCAGGCGCATGCCGAAACCATGGTGGCGCAGGCAGTGCTGCCCAAGGCCGACCGGGGGCGCCATGGGGCGGCGGCTGCGGCTGCAGGCAACGGCAAGAAGAACAGCACGGCGCGCAGCGGCAAGGCCGTCAGTCCACCTTCATCCCGGTCGCCTTGACGATGCGGCCGTAGCGCGCCTGTGCCGTGGCCAGGCGCGTGGCGGCGGCGGCATCGGTTTCGGCCAGCGGCACCATGTCGAGCGAGGCCAGGCGGGCCTTCAGTTCGGGCAGGGCCAGCGCCTTGTGCAGCGCCTGGCGCAGGGTCTGCATCACGGGCTCGGGCGTGGCGGCCGGCACCATGGCGAGGTAGAGCACTTCGAACTCCAGGTCTTTCAGGCCCAGCTCGCCCACGGTGGGCACCTCGGGCAGCAGCGGCGCGCGCTGGCGGCCGGTGACGGCCAGGGCCCGCAGCTTGCCGCCCTGGATCTGCGGCAGCACACCGGGCGTGGCGACGATGCCGGCCTGCACCTCGTTGCCGAGCATGGCCATCACGGCCGGGGCGTTGCCCTTGTAGGGCACGTGCACGATCTTCGCGCCGGTTGCACTCGCAAAGATCTCGGCGGCGATGTGGCCCGGGCTGCCGTTGCCGGCCGAGCTGAAGGTGGCGGGCTCGGCCTTGGCCTGCGCAATGAAGTCGGGCAGCGTCCTGGCCTTCACCGAGGCGGCGGTGGTGAAGCTCAGGCCCGACGAGCTGAAGATCATCAGCGGCTTGAGGTCCTTGGCCGCGAAGGGCATCGACGCGTACAGGTGCGGGTTGACGGTGAAGGTGCTGTCGATGCCCAGCAGCACGGTGTAGCCGTCGGCCGGGCTCTTGGCCACGGCGTCGGCGCCGATGTTGCCGCCCGCGCCGGGGCGGTTGTCGACCACGAAGGGCTGCTTCAGGTCTTTCTGCAGCGCGTCGGCCAGCGCGCGCCCGAGGATGTCGATGGGGCCGCCGGCCGGGAAGTTGACGAGGAACTTCACGGGCTTGGCGGGGTAGCTCGCCTGGGCCTGCGCGGCCGGGGCGGCGAGGCCGAGGGCCAGCGCGGCGCAGGCGGCGGCGAGCGTGAGGCGGCGGCGCGCGCCAAAGGAAGAGGAAGGCTTCGAGGAAAGGATCGTGGTCATGGCTGCTGTGTCTGTCTCCGTATCCACGGCACTCTAGAAGGCTGCGCGGCGCGGCACAACTGAACTCTCTTCCGCCAGCTATTCCCTCTGGTTATATTTGAAAGCACGTCGCCCCACCGGCTTCGAGGAGAACCGCATGTCAGCCATGAACTTTGAGCGCCTGAAGATGCGCCACCTGCAATGCCTCGTCATGGTGGCGCAGGAGCGCAACCTGGTGCGCGCGGCCGAGGCGCTGTCGCTCACGCAGCCGGCGGTGTCGAAGACGGTGGCCGAGCTCGAAGAGATCGTGGGCCGCCAGCTGCTGCTGCGCCGCCGCCGCGGTGTGGAGCTCACGCCGGCCGCCGAGGTGCTGGTGCGCCATGCGGTGTCGGCGCTGCGCGGCCTGCGCGAAGGCCTGGGCCTGGCGATGGACCAGCCCGAGGCCGACCAGCTGCGCGTGGCGGTCGGCGCCTTGCCGAACATGGCGGCGCACCTGCTGCCCGAAGCGGTCGCGCGCCTGCATGCGGCGCACCCGGCGATGCGCGTGCGCGTGGTGAGCGGCACCAACGCGCAGCTCATGACGCAGCTGCGCCAGGGCGAGATCGACCTCGTGCTCGGCCGGCTGGCGCAGGCCTCGGCCATGGCCGACCTGGCCTTCGAGCAGCTGTACAGCGAGGTGCTGCTGCTGGTGGTGCGCCCCGGCCATCCACTGGCGTCGCGGCGCAAGCCCACGCTCGACGCGCTGGCCGCCTACCCGCTGGTGCTGCCGGTGTCGGGCACGCTGATCCGGCACACGGCCGACGCCTTCCTCATCGCGCAGGGGCTGGCGCTGCCCGCCCGGCTGGTGGAGGCGACCGACACCAGCTTTGCCGTGGGCCTGCTGCAGCGCTCCGACGCGGTGTGGTTTGCGCCGCAGGGCGCGGTGGAAGGCTTCGTGGCGCGCGGCGAACTCCAGCGCGTGGCCATCGACACGGCAAGCACCGAAGGCCCCGTGGGCGTGACCGTGCGGCGCGGCAGCGAGACGGGCGAGGGCGCGCGGCTGCTGCTGGACACCATCCGCGGCATTGCGGCCACACGCGCTGCCTGAAGGGTTTCTTCAGGCTTCCTTCAGAATAGATCGAGCGCTCGGTCTAATAATTCGGACATGACCGAATTCTGCGAGAACCCCCGTGCGCAAAGTTGACCCCGAACGCCAGCAGGCCAAGCGCCGCCAGATCCTGGAGGCCGCGGGCGACTGCTTTGCGCGGCGCGGCTTTCATGCCACCACCACCGCCGAGATCTGCGCCGCCGCGGGCATGAGCCCGGGCAATCTCTTTCATTACTTCCCCAGCAAGAACGCGATCATCGAGGCCCTGGCCGAAGAGGAGTGGCGCGACACGGCCGCGTACTTCGCCGCGATCGACGACGACCCGGCCGACCCGCTGGAGGTGGTGCTGTCGTTCCTCGACGTGGTGATGGTCTTTGCCTCCGACCGCAGCTACTCGCGGTTGGCGCTGGAGGTGGCGGCCGAGACCCTGCGCAACCCCGTGGTCTGCGCCAGCGTGGCCGCGGGTGACACCGAAATGCGCGACGGCCTCGCGGCCCTGCTGCGCAAGGCGGCGGCACGTGGGCAGATCGACCCCGAGCTCGACCCCGTGCAATCGGCCAACTGGATCGCCGCGCTCATCGACGGCGTGTTCTCGCGCCTGGCGCTCGACACGGGCTTCGACCCGGCGCGCGAGGCACCGATGCTGCGGCGCGTGGTGGGCCGCTTTCTCGCGAAGCCGGGGCGGGGCGCATGAACCCCACTCCAGTAGCGGGCGAGCGCCAGTCGCTCGTCGATGCATTGCGCGGCTTCGCGCTGCTGGGCATCCTGGTCGTGAACATCGCGGCCTTTGCCTCGCCGTACTACGGCCAGCCGCTGCCCGACCCGATGATGCGTTCGGGGCTGGACCGCGTGGCGGCCTTTGCCGTCGCCTTCCTGTTCGAGACCAAGTTCTACCTGCTGTTCTCGTTCCTGTTCGGCTACAGCTTCACGCTGCAGATGCAGTCGGCGCAGCGCAGCGGCAAGCCCTTCGTGCCGCGCCTGGCGCGCCGGCTGGTGGCGCTGTGGTGCATCGGCGTGCTGCATGCGGTGCTGCTGTTCCACGGCGACATCCTCACGACCTACGCGGTGCTCGGCGCCGTGCTGCTGGCGCTGCGCCACCAGAGCGACGCGGTGCTGGCGCGCTGGGCGTTGCGGCTGGTGCTGGCGACCGCGATGGTGTGGGGCGCCATCGGCATGCTCGCGATGCTGGGCGGGCCGGCGACCGAAGACGTTCTTCGCACCGCGAGGGCCGATGCGGCCTCGGCGCTCGCGGCGTACCGTGGCACGGCGGCGACGGTCATCCGCCAGCACCTGCGCGAGCTGTCGCAGGTGTGGATCGTGCTCGGGCTGGTGCAGGCGCCGATGGCGTTGGCGATGTTCTTCGCGGGCGTCATCGAGGGCCGCCGCAACCTGTTCGCGCGGGCCGACCGCTACCGGCCGCTGTTCAAGCGCCTGCTGGTGCCCGGGCTGGTGCTGGGGCTGCCGGGCGCGGCCGTGTATGCGTGGACCGCGTCGGTCGTGCCGGGCTCGCGCTGGGACGTGCTCGGCCTGGCGGTCGGCGTCTTCACCTCGCCGCTGCTCACGGCGACGTATGTGGGCGCGATGATGCTGCTGTTCCAGTCGCGCAGGGGCGGCTGGCTGGCGCAGGCGCTGGCACCGGCGGGGCGCATGGCGCTGTCGAACTACCTGCTGCAGTCGGCGGTGTGCGCGTGGCTCTTCCTGGCGTACGGGCTGCGGCTCATCGGCGAGTTCGGGCCGTTCATGAGCCTGATGGTGGCCTTCGGCATCTTCGGCGCGCAGATGCTGGTCAGTCGCTGGTGGCTGGCACGCTTTGCGTACGGCCCGGTGGAGTGGGTGCTGCGCGCCTTCACCAACCTCGAATGGCCGGCGCTGCGTCGTTCGCACAGTTCACGCTGAACGACGAGAATCCCGTCGTTCCAACGAGGAGGATGCGCCGATGAGTTCCATGGAAGACGTGTGGGCCTACCGCGAAGAGACGCTCTACCCGCGCCTGTTCGGCCCCGAGCGCACCGGCATCTACGTGCTGGACTTCGACGAGTTCAAGGCGCTGGGCGCCGAAGACGTCGATCCGCGCTGGCTGCATCTGGGCGTGTTCGAGTTCGCGCCCACGCCCGTGCGCAACACCTGGCTGTACGTGACCTCGGGCGGCTCCACGCCCTGGGAAACCGAGCCGGCCGACTATGACCCCGAGGACTATTCGTGGATCGGCTCCGAGCTGGTCATCGAGGTGCCGTCGCAGCCGCAGGACCAATGGGCCATCAAGCTCCTGCGCCGCCTGCTCGCCTACAACGTGCTGCTCGCGCACTCGCACTTCGGCGAAGACAAGCAGCCCTTCGACTACGGCGACCGCGTTCCCGTCGGCGAAGCGATCCGCGAGAAGGGCACCGTGGCCCTGCGCCATGTGGTGCTGATGGAGCCGAAGCATTACCCCGCGACGGCGCAGCTCGATTCGGGCCGCTTCGACTTCCTGCACCTCGTCGGCATCAACGATTCCGAACGCGACTGGGCCAAGGCCCACAGCTCCGAGGCGCTGCTGCGTTTGCTCGAAGTGCATGGCGGTGCGCCCGTGACCGACGCGCGACGCAAGGCGGTCGTTTGAGCCGCGCCAAAGGTGCGACCGCCGCCGGCGGTGCCGAGCGTTCGCACGGGCGAGCGCTCGAGCTGGCCGAGTCGCTCGGCGCGATGGGCCCCATCGAGGTCAAGCGCTTCTTCGGCGGCTTCGGCCTCGTGCAGGCCGGCGTGCAGTTCGCCTTCGTGATGAAGGGCACGCTGTACCTGCGCGTGGACGACACCACCCGGCCGGAATTCGAGCGCCTGGGCGCGGTGCCGTTTTCGTACGCGACCAGCGCCTCGACCGTGAAGGTCGCGAGCTACTACGAGGCGCCGGTCGACGCGCTCGAAGACCCGCACGCCTTGCGCGACTGGGCGACGAAGGCGCTGGCGAGCGCGCTGGGGGCACGCAAGCCCGCGCGCCGCAAGCCGGCTGGTTGATTCCTCAGCGCGACAACAGCGTCGACAGCTGAAACACCGCAAAGCCCAGCAGCAGCGCGCCCGACAGCTTGTTGATGCCCTGCAGCACGCGCGCGCCGAGCTTGTGCCGCACCATCGACACGATGCTCGACAGCCCCAGCCACCACAGCGCCGAGCCGAGGAACACGCCCATCACCATCGTGAGCGCCGCACCGCTGCCGCTGCTCACGTGGCCGCTGCCGAGCGAAGCGAACACCGCGACGAACGACAGGATCGTCATCGGGTTGGCCAGCGTGAGCGCGAACACCGACAGCAGCGCCTTCACCGGCGTGGCCGCGTCTTCCGCAGCCCGAGCCTGCGTGGCCGCCGGTGCGCGCAGCAACTGCACACCCATCCACGCGAGAAACGCCGCGCCGCCGAGCGCCAGCGGCACGCGCGCCGCGACCATCGTCGACACCACGGCCGACACGCCGAAGGCGCCGATGGCGCCATAGCAGGCGTCGGCCAATGCGGCGCCCAGGCCGCTGAGGAAGCCGATCGTGCGGCCGTGCGCGAGCGTGCGCTGGATGCACAGCAGGCCGATGGGACCGACCGGTGCGGCGATCGAGAGCCCGATGACGAGGGCCTTGAGAAAGAGAGCGAAGTCCATGCCGTCGATTGTTCGGCGAGGCCTGCATGGCGAGAATGGCGAAATTCAGGCGTGCGGCATGCCTTGCCTGAAATCGGAAGC
This sequence comes from Variovorax sp. GW821-FHT09A10, assembly GCF_059418385.1. NCBI lineage: Bacteria > Pseudomonadati > Pseudomonadota > Betaproteobacteria > Burkholderiales > Comamonadaceae > Variovorax > Variovorax sp. GW821-FHT09A10. The sequence goes on along the minus strand of NZ_JBWKPT010000003.1, from coordinate 676,366 downwards.
GAAATTCTCAATCGGGCCTGAAATCCATGGAACTCGACGCCAAGAACTGGCAGATCCTCGACGTGCTGCAGCAGGACGCGCGCACCTCGCTCACGGCACTGGCGCGGCAGGTGGCGCTGTCGGTGCCTTCCACCTCCGAGCGCGTGAAGCGCCTCGAAGAAGCCGGCGTCATCGAGGGCTACCGCGCCGTGGTGCCGCCGCGCAAGGCGGGCTACACCGTGACGGCGCTGGTCGGCATCACCACCGCGCAACCCGACAAGGCCCGGCTGCTGAAGCTGCTCGGCAGCCGGCGCGAAGTGCTCGAGTGCTTTCACGTCACGGGGCAGGACTCGTACGTGTTGAAGGTGGTCGCGCGCGACATCGAGCACCTCGAAGCCTTCGTGAGCAGCATCAACCACCTGGGCGAGACGCGCACCTCGATCGTGATGTCGGTGCCGATCGCGGCGCGCGCGGTGGCGGCGCCGGCGGGTGTGGACGTGGCCCGCGCCGCACGGAGTACATCGAAGGCACGCGGCTCGTTGAACAACGAATGACACCCGCTGCGAACGTGTGTGACCGGCACGCGCTCGAAACTGACGGTTTTCAGGGGCAGTTGACAATTGCTGTCGGTTGGGGGGCTGGCTGCGGGATATGGTGCGAGCGCTCGCCGTGAGGCGGGTCTTCGGGATGAAAAACCAACTCCAACTCTGAACCATCACCACCATGTCTCTTGTTCTTCGCTCTCTGCTGGCCGCGGCATCGCTTGCGGCCTTCACCCTTCACGCACAGCCTCTGGACTACGACCACCAGGAAAGCTGGAAGGCCGTGCACGACAGTGCGCAATCGCCGATCGACATCGTCCCGCAGCAAGCCCGGCCCGGCGATGCGAGCGAACCGCAGGGCCTGCGCCTGAGCCGCACGCGCGCCAGGCTCGAGGTGGTCGACAACGGCCATGCCGTGGAGGTGGAGGCCCGCGGGCCGGAAGCCATGATCCGCGGCCGTCACTTCAAGCTGGCGCAGTTCCACTTTCACGCCGAAAGCGAGCACACCGTGGACGGCGCGCACTTTCCGCTCGAAGGCCACTTCGTCCTGCGTGCCACCGACGGCCGTCTGGCCGTGATCGCCGTGATGTACCGCGAAGGCGCGGCCAATCCGCTGGCCGGCAAGCTGCTCGCGGCGCTGGGCAAGGAGCACGACGGCGAGGTCCCGATGACGGACATTGCGGCGCTGCTGCCCGCGCGCATGGGCTACTTTCACTACCTGGGTTCGCTGACCACGCCGCCGCTGACGGAGAACGTCGAGTGGTACGTGCTGCAGGTGCCGGTGACCTTGTCGTCCGCCCAGATCGCCGGGTTTCGCGGGCACTACAGCCACAACAACCGCGCGCTGCAAGCGCTCAACGGGCGCCCGCTGATTCGCTACCCGGCAGCGCACTGAGTCATCTACCGGGCCCGCCAAAAAAGAGGTCCGCACCAGGGCGGACCGAATGGACCCGCCTGACGGGCTCCTGGAGAAACGGAACATCCGCGGGCGCAGGGCCGCCCGCGGTCATTCACTCACTTGCTTCCTTCTTTGCCTGCGCGTGACAGTCTTCCCTGATCAGAACGAGTGGCGCAGCCCGACGTCGTAGCCCGTCGAGGTCTTGGGCACGAACACCCCGGTGTTTACGAAGGCAGGGCCGCCGACCGTGAGCGCCGCGCCGTTCTTGTTGCTGATGCGTGCAACGGTGGCGTACAGGGCGGTGCGCTTGGACAGGTTGTGGACGTAGCCGATGGCCAGCTTGTTGGCCTTGGGGTCGGCGACCGACGGCGTGAACGGCAGGTTGACGGTGTTGAGGTCGTACTTGACCTGGGAGTACGAGGCGCGGATCAGGCCCGGGCCGACCGGCGCGGTCACGCCGATCAGGTAGCCCGTGAGGTCGACGTCCGGCGCGCCGCCGGCCAGGGGCGTGACGGCGTAATCGCGCGTTTTCTTGATTCGCGACAATTCACCGAACAGCTTGACCACGCCGAAATCGTAGGAGCTGCCGAGATTGAAGGTCTTGACGTTGTCGGTGGTGCCCGCATAGAAATTGTCGGCCGCCGTGCTGTTGCCATACGACACGGCCACGTCGAATGGACCATTGGCATAACCGACACGCCCGCCCAGGTAGCGGCCTGCGCGCGATGCAGCCGAATTGCCCGAATTGAGTACGCCCGCCGCATTGACGCCGGGCGGCGTCGCCGTGCTGGGGTCGTATTTGGTGTTTTCATGCAGCGCGTACATGAATTGGCCATAAAAGCCGCCGAGATTTTTTGGCAGGAAATAACCGATCGAATTGCTGGCGCGGTTGTAATTGAGGTCGCCGCCGAAGCCGCCCGAGCCACCGCCGGCGTTCGTGTTGGCGGCGGTGAAGATCAGGCTGCGGCCCACGCCGACGATGCCGAAGGGGTCGAACACGATGTCGTTCCAGGCCGTCGGCACGTAGTCGCGGCCCAGGCGCAGTTCACCGAAACCGCCCGACAGGCTGACCGTGGAACGGCGCTGGAAGGTGGTGATGCCGGTCTTGCCGTCGTCGGGGCTGATCGGCGCCTCGAGCCAGAAGCTGGCCGCGAGCCCGCCGCCCAGGTCCTCGGTACCGCGAAAGCCCAGCCGGCTCGTGGAATAGCCGCCCGAGCTCAGCGCGGTCTGGCTCGCGGTGCGCGTGCCCTGGTTCACGTAGAACGGGTTGAACAGCGTGGCGCCGTTCATGTCCTGCGATTTGGACGAGTAATTGCTGATGCCCGTGTCCACCACGCCGAACAGCGTGACGGAAGACTGCGCATTGGCGAACCCGACCCCGAACAGTGCGGCGGCGGTGAGGAATTGTCTTTTCATTGTTGCCCTTGAATTGAATATGAAATTCATCGCTCCCACGCACCGCGTTGGAGCTCCGGTTCGGCATGCGGAAATACGTTCAATTGATTTCTTCTGCCTTCCGCATGGTTCATGCGTCTGGGCAAATCATATCGATCGATTGCGACAGGAAAAGACCGAAACCACCTTTTTCAATTACGTTTTCCGTGCAGCCGGGTTACGAATTGGAAAGCTCCGCTTGCCCCTTGTAGGGAATTGATGAATTGGTCTTCATCCTGTCGTTTTTGTAATTGAACCGTTCGCGCTGCGACGGTCCGAATTTCTAGCGTGTCGGCATGGCGAAGCAAAACCGCCATCGCCGAAGCGGGTGGTCCTCTTCGGCGTTCAACGAAGGAGATGACACATGACGAACAGGAAGATGGCCTTTGCACTGGCGGCGATGGCCGCCGCAGCGCTCCCGCTGGTGGCTGGCGCACAAACCAGCCAGCAGCACGTCGAGGGGCCGGCGCATTTCGCGGCGACCGAAGCCGGCATCAAGGAGCACCCCGAAAACGCCGGCCCGGGCAAGACCGACGCCCAGGTGGTGGCCGAACTGCGCGCCGCGCAGCAGAGCCCCGAGTGGGCCGGCGTGCTGCGCTGGGGCGCCCCGATCCCCGTGAAGGCCACGCAGCCCCGCACGCGCGCGGAGGTGGTGGCCGAGCTGGAGCGCGCGCAGTCGCAACCGGGCTGGGAGCGCGCCTCGCGGCTGGGGGCGCCGATGGTGCTGCCGGCGGCGGCGCCTGCGCGGTAGGGGAGAAGAAAGGCGGCGTTGGTCTGTAGACGGCCAGCGCCGCTGCCTTGGTGGATGCGGTCAACCTCGGCGCAGAAAACTTTCCGGCCTCAGGGCAGCTTGGCCCGCAAGTTGTCGAGGCGTGTGGGCGGGAGATGGATGGAGCCTTCGTCATAGGAAGTGTCGGAGGTGTCGTAGATCAACCACCCGTCGTCCGTCCAACGAAGCGCAACGCCGTGCTCCTTGTAGGTGCGCTCCGCGAGCAGCGTGGGACTACCCGTGCGATAGAGCCTCAGCAGGATCGTGTCACGGCTGACGAAGGCGAGCCTCGCCGTGTAGGCCCCGTTCTGAATTGGCGACACCTCGCTCCACCACCTGTCGGGATGGTTGTCGGCACGGACGCGGGCCTTCACCTCGAAGCAGTACTTGATGCCAAAGAGAAGGATGGCGATGCAAAGCGTCCATCGAAGGATGTGAGCGCTTCGGCGGAGCATGACGCGAGCGTCTCTCAAGGCAGTCTTGCCAAAAAGCGGTCGAGGCGGGTGGGCGGAAGCTTGATTCCGCCGCCCAGGTAGGAGTCGTCTGCGGTGTCGTAGATCAACTCGTGTTCTGTCCAAAGGATCTCGACACCATGCTTCTGGTAGCTGCGCTCAGCGAGCAACGTCGGATCGCCTGTGCGATAGAGCCGCAGAAGAATCGTGTCGTTGCTGACGAAGGCGCGCCTGGCCGTGTAGGCCCCGTCCTGGACATCTGAAACACTGCTCCACCACCCGTCGGGATTGGTGTCGGCGCGGACACGGGCCCTTGCCTCGAAACAGTACTTGATACCAAGGAGAAGGATGGCGATCAAGAGCGTCCATCGAAGGATGCGGGCGCCTCGTCGGCACATGGCGTGGAAGTCGGGCATCACAAAGCCACCGTGATCGGCGTGTCGAGTTTTAGCGTGACCATGTCGGTGTAGATGATGAAGTCGCCGCCCTGGTTGTGTTTGCGTTGCCACGCGCGAAAGTCCGAGTTCTTGACCGGGTACAGCACGGCGTCCTTGGCATGCACGTCGCCTTGCGCGACTGGATAGTCGAGCCACCCGATGTTCACCATCGCCGCAGTCTGATGGGCCGGGACGATCGCCACATGGCTGCGACTCCAGTGGCCAAGGTATTGCGAGGCATGGCCCGCCTCATCCGTGAATGTGAAGTTGTCCTTCACGTAGACGGAGATGTGGGTCACGACGGCCGACTTGTTCTTGTGATCGAACCAGGCCTGTGAGACCGCCGCGTAGAGGTTGAAGGAGCCCAAGGCGCATGTCAGGTCATCCGGAAGGCCCGCGTTGAAAAGGGACTGCGTGATGAACTGCGTCAATTTCTGACTGAGAGTGCCCTCGACAGGCGACTGTTGAAACTGGAAATCCTTGTGAAACCTCACGATGTCGCTCTTGCATTCCAGCCAAGGCCGAATGTCCAGCCGATTGCGGTACGGCCGCAGCTTCTTCGCCATCGCATCCCGCGCCCTCGGGGTCTCAAGTTGGGACATCAGGTGGGCCAGTCCCTTTTGGGCCCTGGCAAATTTCAGCACCCAGTCGATCTTGACGGAGGTCGTGTCGAACATGCCCGGCGGATAGGGCACGCCGTTCTGGTTGATGCCGTTTTGTTCCTCAGCCGGCGTGGGCGGATAGTTCAACGCCCCCGCAAACCACTTGTCCATCAAGTCGGCGCCGACCGGCGCGCCGATCTTGCGCATCGCGCCGGGGATGTCCTGGATGTCGAACGGCGGGACGGTCTGGACAGGCTTCGGTTTTTCTTTTGGAGGAGGCGGGGGCGCAGGCGGTGAGTTCAGCCAGTGCCGCACGCTGCCCACGGCATTCGACACTGCCTCGGCGGCGTGGATCGCTCCGCGCACCGTGTTGACGTAGGGGTCTTGCTTGGCGGTCCTCCGTGCAGGCACCTCCACCGATTTCCGCACTGACGGGGCTGCTGCAGGCCGGCCCCGCACGGGTGGGGGCGCCCGGCTCGTGGAAAGCGCGATGTCCTCGCGACAGATCTCGCCGGTCTGCGGCGACCAGGAGCGCATGAAATTGTTCGACTTGCGAAAGTCGATCTTCTCGCCTGCGAGCGATGGCATTGTCTGGATCCTCCCTGCTGCCTTCGAGCGCTGATGTGCGTCGTTTCGGCAGACAGGGATGGTCAATGCATGGCGCCTCTTTCGGCGCTTTCCGGCTCGCGGAGAAAAGTCCTTTTCGTGGAATCCGATCGACTTTGAGGGCGCGGCGCGATGTTTGCCGTTGCCCACCCTCAGCGAGGTATTCCCGGCCGCTTGGCCTCTCAGCCCGCCGTCGCGCCCTGCATCACCGCCGGCTGCCCCATCGCCGGATCGTTGCCCTCGAAGCGCATCTTCGGCAGGAACTGCGGGTACTCGCGCTGCATGAAGTCGATGACGCCTTCGCGCACGTAGCAGCGCAGGTCGAAGGCCAGGCCGGAGGTGGCGGCGGTGCAGAGCACGCGGACCTGCATGGTGCGTTCGGTGGCGTCGGTCACGCGCAGGTTGAAGAAGCGGCCGTCCCATTCGGGCGCGGCCTTCACGAGGCGCTCGACCTCGGCGCGCAGCGGCGCCAGCGGGGTGCCGTAGTCCAGGTAGAAGAAGACCGAGCCGAGCAGTTCGGCCGAGTGGCGGGTCCAGTTCTGGAACGGCTTCTCGATGAAGTAGGTGAGCGGCAAGATCAGGCGCCGGTCGTCCCAGATGCGCACGACCACGAAGGTGCCGGTGATTTCCTCGACGCGGCCCCATTCGCCCTCGACCACGAGCACGTCGTCGATGCGGATCGGTTGCGACAGCGCGATCTGCAGGCCGGCGATGAGGTTGCTGAAGACGGGCTTGGCCGCCAGACCCGCCACGATGCCGATCACGCCGGCCGAGGCCAGCAGGCTGGCGCCGACCTGGCGCGCGCCGGGGAAGGTCATGAGCATCATGGCGCCGCCGGCCACGACGACGACCGACATGGCGGTGCGCGCGAGCACGCGGGTCTGCGTGAGCACGCGGCGCGCCTGCAGGTTGTCGGAGATGTCCGAAGGGTGCTGCGCGAGCACGCCGTCGGCAAAGCCGCTGATGGCCTTGAGCACGAACCAGGTGCTGGCCGCGATGAGCAGCAGCCCCGTGAGATGCCGCACGCTGCCGATGAAGCGCAGGTCGTCCGGCGCCGCCTGCCACACCATCATGAGCGCCGCCAGCGGCAGCACCAGCCGCGCGGGGGCGGTGCAGTTGAGCACCATCGCATGCACGGCGGGCGCCGGGCGGGTGATCCGCCTGAGGACCATGCCTCCGATGCGGTGGGCGAGAAGGGCGAGGGGCGCGGCGATCAGGGCGGCAATCCAGGTGCCGAACCAGGGGTGTGCGAGGAGCTCTTGGGTCATCAGGCGGGGGTGGTCTTTGCTTCTGGGGTGGTGTCGTTCAGTGGTTGAAGAATGCGCGCTGCGTCGTCGCGCAGCTGCGTGGCGAGCGCCGTGGCGAGGTCGAGCCGGCGCACCAGCCAGGGGCTGATGTCGTTGTCGAACGGGTCAGGCAGTGGAATGGGGCCGCCGACGGTGGTGGCCCCCGTGCTCTCGGGGTGAGAGGGCCCTGCGATCGGAATGGTTCCCAGGGCGGCCTCGATGCGTTGCGCGGTGCGCACGAGCGGGCCTTCGATGTCGCCCGGCGTGAGGCGGTCGCGCCGCAGCACGAGCATCGACTTCACGGCGCTGAGCTGCGCGAGCAGCTGGTAGCTGTGGGCCTGCAGATGCTCCAGCGGTTCGAGCGGCGGCTGCACGGCGCGCGGTTCGGAGAGCGAACGCTGCGTGGCCTGCACGAGCGCCGAGAGGCTGTCGTAGGCCTCGCGGCGCGCGAGCCGCCATTCGAGTTCGGGGCTGCTTTGGATGGCCTGCAGCTGGCCCAGGCCGAGCGCGAGCCGCGCATGGCGCGCCTGCGCGGTGAGCACGCGCGCCACCAGCGCGGGAATCTGCGTGCGCTCCCACGAGGGCAGCACGTAGCAGAAGCCCCAGGCCAGCGCGGCGCCGATGAGCGTGTCGGCGATGCGCTCGAACAGCGCAAAGATGGGCGCGGTGCCGGTGTTCAGCATGTGGGCCTGCAGCAGGCCCAGCACGGTGGCGGCCACGGCGGTGACGAGGTAGCGCCGCACCGCGAAGCTGTGGGCAATGGCCTGCGCGATGGTCACGGTCACGAGCAGCATCAGCGCCGACGGGTGCGCCGACAACAGGCCCACCGCGAGCACGCAGCCCAGCAGCGTGCCGGCGACCCGGCTGTTGCGCCGCTCCAGCGTCTGCGAGAGGCTGCCGCGCAGCACGACCACGATGGTCAGCAATATCCAGTAGTCGTGCGATCCCCAGGGCATCGACACGGCGATGCCGTAGCCGGCCGCGATGGCCAGCGCGGCGCGAATGGCGTGGCGCAGCGGCGGCGCGTCCCAGCGCCACAGCGCGAGGAAGGGGCGCAGCGACCAGTCGGTCGGGCTCACGAAGAGCTGCCAGTTGGCGCGCACCACGGCCAGGTTGGGCTCGGCGTCGCCGCGCGCCATGGCCGCCAGGCGCAGCACCTCGTCGTTGATGTGGCCGATGCGGCTGGCCAGCCCGCGCGCGAGCATGGCGGCCGACGGGCCCATCTGGCCGTGCGTGTCTTCGTCGTCCGCCGTCACGTGGATCGCGGCCAGTCGCGGGCGGCGGTCGGCCACGGCGGCGGGGTGGCGGCGCATGAGCAGCGCATCGGCCAGCGCCGTCGTTTCGTCGGCCAGCTCTTCGAGGATGCGGCGCATCTCGACCAGTGCCTGCGCGTGCGACGGATGGGCGCGCAGGACGTCCAGGTCGAGTTCGCTGGCGAGCAGCTGGTCGCGCATCTCGAGCACGATGATGAGCATGCCGGCCAGCCGCTGGCGGCGCGGCGTGCGCGGCGACTCGAGCACGATGTCGCGCGTGGCCTGCAGCTGGTCGGCCAGCGCGGCCTGCTCACGCAGCAGCTGGCCCAGCAGCGAGGCAGGGGTGTCGCGGATGTCGCGGGTTTCGTCCTGCGGCGTGAACTGGCTGGCCTCGGTGCGCATGAGCGCGGCCAGCGAAAACAGCACGTCGGCGATCGACTGGGTGCGAAAGCGCCCGTTGAGCAGCAGGTTGGCCAGCGTGGCCCACACCACGTACAGGCCGGCGCCCAGGCCGAACTCGGTGGTGCGTGCGATGGCGTCGGACAGCCCGGCGGGGGCTGGCGTGGCCATGGAGAAGATCATCGAGAACATCACCGCGATGGCGATGGGAATGCCGCGCTTGCCCCAGGCCATGGCCACGAAGGCCATGAAGGTGGCGGGCACCAGCAGCAGCCCGAGGCGGATCGGTGCGCCGTGCAGCATCTGCACCGCGAAGAACAGCGGCAGCCCGATGAGCGGCGCCGGCAGCATCTGCAGGAACTTGCCGCGGCGCGGGCCGGGCAGGTCGGGCGGCGCCGTGACGATCACGCCGGTGGCGGCGGCCGAGGCGGCCAGGGTGCCCAGCCACAGGTGCACCCCGCCCGAGATCACGAGCAGGCCGAGCGCGACGGTGAGCCCGCTCGCGACGTAGTGGCTCAGCGCAATGCGCAACGCCGCACGAACCCGCGCGGCGGCACCCGGCCCCGTCATCACTTGGCGGAGGCGTCGCCCTCGGCGGGCGCCTCGCGCTTGATGCGGGTGAGCTTGCGCGGGGCGGCCGGCGCGGCGGGTGCAGCCGCAGGGGCTTCAACGCTGCCGTCGAGCGGGGCGGCCGTCTGGTCGGTCACGGTGCTGCGGGCGTACAGGTCGACCGAGGCGTCGTCGGGCGTCGAGCGGGTCGAGGCCGACACGGCGCGCACGCGGTCGCTGGCGCGCAGCTTGTCGTCCACGTTGGCGAACTTGGAGTACTTGGCGAGCAACGGCACCAGCTGGCCGTACACGCGCGGGGCGCCGGCCAGGCATTCGCGCTGGTCGAGGAAGTCGGGTTCGCCCGTGAAGTTGCCGATGAGGCCACCGGCCTCGGTCACCAGCAGCGAGCCGGCGGCCACGTCCCAGGGGTTCAGGCCGGTTTCGAAGAAGCCGTCGGTGAAGCCGGCGGCCACGTAGGCCAGGTCGAGCGCGGCGGCGCCGGGGCGGCGCAGGCCGGCCATGCGGGGCATCATGTCCGCCATGATGGCCAGGTACTGCTTGAAGTTGTCGCCGGTGCGGAACGGGAAGCCGGTGGAAATGAGGCACTCGCTGAGCTTCACGCGCTTGGACACGCGGATGCGGCGCTCGTTCATGTAGGCGCCGCGGCCCTTGGTGGCCGTGAACAGGTCGTTGCGCGAGGGGTCGTACACCACCGCCTGCTCGATCTTGCCGCGCACCGACAGCGCGATGGACACGCAGTAGACCGGGAAGCCGTGGATGAAGTTGGTGGTGCCGTCGAGCGGATCGATGATCCAGACGAACTCGGAGTCTTTGGCTCCGTATTCGGTGCCCGATTCTTCGGCCAGGATGCCGTGCCCCGGGTACGCGCCCAGCAAGGTCTCGATGATGACCTTCTCGCTGGCGTGATCGACTTCGGTGACGAAGTCATTGACCTGCTTCTGGGAGATGCGCACGGCCTCGACGTCGAGGGCAGCGCGATTGATGATGGCGCCGGCGGCGCGTGCGGCCTTGACGGCCACATTGAGCATGGGATGCAGGTTGGGGGACGACATTCTGGATTGTGAGAAGAACGGGTGGGAGAGGTCCCCAAGAATGCAATCTGGGCGACCCTGCGGTCCGGCGATGCGGGCGGCGAGAATCGGGCATTTTACCGGCTCAGCCCGTTTGTGTCTTCCCCACCCGTCATGCGCACCCGTTTCATCCTCATCCAGACCAGCCACGCCGGCAATGTGGGCGCCGCCGCCCGCGCCATGAAGACCATGGGTTTCGACGACCTGGTGCTGGTCGCGCCGCGCTGGGCCAACGTGCTGCGGCGCGAGGAAACCATCCAGCGCGCCAGCGGCGCCCTGGACGTGCTGAACAACGCCCGCATCGTCGAAACGCTCGATGAAGCCCTCGACGGCGTGACCCACCTGTGCGCCACGGCCATGATCCCGCGCGACTTCGGCCCGCCCACGCGCACGCCGCGCGAGCACCTGGAACCGCTGGGCAAGCAGGGCGACCAGCACGTGGCCTTCCTGTTCGGCTCCGAGCGCTTCGGCATGCGCAACGAGGACGTCTACCGCTGCAACGTGGCCCTGAGCATCCCGACCGATCCGAAGTTCGGCTCGCTGAACCTGGGCGCGGCGATCCAGGTGGTGGCCTACGAATGGCGCCTGGCGCTGGGCGGCTACGGCGTGCGCGAGGCCATCGCGCCGGTGCAGGCGGCCGACGCGCAGGCCGTGGCCGGCATGCTCGACCACTGGGAACGCTCGCTGGTGGACATCGGCTTTCTCGACCCGGCGGCGCCCAAGAAGCTCATGCCGCGGCTGCAGCAGCTGTTCAACCGCGCGCAGCCCACGCCCGAGGAAATCCACATCCTGCGCGGCATCGCCAAGGCCATGAGCGATGCCACGCGCGGCCCGCGCGGCAGCTGAACCGTCACAAAACCCCATCGCGCGTAAGCGAAGACGCCCGGCTTTAGACTGCCCGGCCCCTATCGATATAACGACAACAAAGGCAGCGATGTTCTCTCGACTGCGCGCCGACATCCGGTGCATCCTCGAACGCGACCCGGCCGCCCGCAGCGCCTGGGAAGTGATCACGGTCTACCCCGGCTTCCATGCCGTGGTGCTGCACCGCTGGGCGCACGCCTGTTGGACCCACGGTTTCAAGTGGCCGGCCCGCTTCATCGCGCACTGCGCGCGCGCGTTCACGGGCATCGAGATCCACCCGGCCGCCAAGATCGGCGAGCGCGTGTTCTTCGACCACGCCATGGGCGTGGTGGTGGGCGAAACCGCCGAGATCGGCGACGGCTGCACCATCTACCAGGGCGTGACGCTGGGCGGCACCTCGCTCTACAAGGGCACCAAGCGCCACCCGACGCTGGGCAAGAACGTGGTGGTCAGCGCGGGCGCCAAGGTGCTGGGCGGCTTCGTCGTCGGCGACGGCGCCAAGATCGGCTCCAACGCGGTGGTCATCAAGCCGGTGCCGGCCGGGGCGACCGCGGTGGGCATTCCGGCGCGCATCATCCCGTCGAAGGAGGGCGAGAGCGCCGACGTGGCCGCGCCGCAGAAGTTCTCGGCCTACGGCATCACGCAGGACGACGACCCGCTGAGCCAGGCCATGCGCGGCCTGATCGACAACGCCTCGAGCCAGGAGCACCAGATCGCGCTGTTGTGGCAGGCCATCGAGAAGCTGTCGGCGCAGCCGGGCACCAAGGACTGCGTGCCGGGCGACGCGGCGCGCGGCGAGTCGTTCGAGGCCGACAAGCTCACGCAGCTGATCGGCAAGTAGAAGAGGGGCGCAGGGGCGCTGCTGCCGTTCAGGCGGGCGAGGCCCTGTCTCGCCGCAGGTTGTCTTCCAGCTGGTCCAGCGCATCGCCGTGGTCCAGCGCCCAGCCATAGAGCGCGCGCAAGGGCTCGACGAAGACCTCGCCCAGCGGCGTCAACGCGTACTCCACGCGCGGCGGCACCACCTGGAACACCTCGCGGTGGACCAGGCCGCCCGCCTCCGCCTCGCGCAGGGTCAGGGTCAGCATCTTCTTGGAGATGCCCGGCAGGGCGCGCTCCAGCTGCCCGGTGCGCATCGCGCCGTGGCTGAGGGCGTACAGCACCATCGAGGTCCACTTGCCGTTCAGGACGTAGTGGATGCGCCGCTGCGCACAGTCCTCGCGCAGGACGAACGACGTGTCGCCGGGCGGCGCCGCGACGCGCGGGACACGGCCCGCACGGTTCATCCGGTTCTTCATGGTCACTTTTTTATCCCTATCGCACTTTTACGTCACTACTTCCGCATTGGTGATGTGAAATCTACCATTCCTGTTTCGTTGCGAGGCATGGTGCCCGCCACACGACAGGAGCAGATTTTCATGAAAGCAGCCGTCATCCGATCCTTCGGCGACCCCGATCAGATCCAACTCGAAGAGGTCGCCACGCCGGTGCCGGGACCGGGCGAAGTCCTGGTCAAGGTGCTGGCCGTCGGCGTCAACCGACTGGATCACTATGTGCGTCTGGGCCAGATCGCCCCGGCCTTGCCGTTCCCGCACATCCTGGGTTCGGATGCGGTGGGTGAGGTCGCCGCACTGGGCGCCGGCGCTTCGCGCTTCGCGGTGGGCGAGCGCGTGATCGCCATGCCCGGCTACCCGACCGACCCGGCGCAGTGGAACACCCGCCCGGTCACGGCGGCGGCCAGCTATGCGATTCCCGGCATTCACATGCCGGGCACCTATGCCCAGTACATCGTCGTGCCCGAGCACTGGCTGCTGCGCGACACCACCGGCCTGCCCGCCGAGCAGATGGCCGCGCTGCCGGTCTCGCTGCTGATCGCGATCCGCGCGGTGCAGGTCGTCGGCGAGGTCAAGGCCGGCGACCGGGTGCTGGTGCATGCCGGCGCGTCGAGCACCGGCATGATGAGCATCCAGGTCGCCCGCGCGCTGGGTGCGCGCGTCGTCACCACGGTGCAGAACGCAGCCTCCGCCGAACTGGCCCTGCGCCTGGGCGCCGAGTTGGCGATCGACACCGGCACGCAGGACTTCGTCGAGCCCGTGCGCGCCTGGAGCGGCGGGCAGGGGGTCGATGTCGCAATCGACAACCTCGGCGGCGATGTGCTGTCGAAGACCCTCGCGGCCGTGAAGCCCATGGGCATCGTGGTGGCGATGGGGTTCATGGCGGGCACCGACGTGCACTTCGACATCCGCAGTTTCTTCTTCGCCCAGCAGCAACTGCGCGGCACGCTGGTGGGCGACATCGAAGACTTCGCCGCCTGGCTCGACGCGATTCGGCTGGGCCAGATTCGTCCGCAGATCGACAGCGTGCTGCCGCTTTCTCAGGCTGGCGAAGCGCACCGGCGCATCGCGGCCAACGAGGCGCGGGGCAGCATCGTGCTGCAGCCGTGGGCGAGCTGAAGCGGGGCGCGCCATGGACGCTTCGCGTGCGACCGGGGACGACGAGGTGCTGCAGCGGCTGCAGGCCCTGGGCCTTGTCCTGCCCGAACCGCCATCGCCGCTGGGTGCCTACCGCGCAGTGATCGAGGCGGCGGGCCTGCTGCATGTCTCCATGCAGGGGCCCGTGGTCGCGGGGCATCCGCTGCCGCGCGGGCTGCTCGGCGCCGAGCTGACGCTGGAAGAAGGCCGCCAGGCGGCCCGGCTGGCGGTGCTCAATGCGCTGGCCCAGGTGCGCCTGCACCTGGGCGGTTTTCAACGGGTGCGGCAGATCGTGCGGCTCGAAGGCCATGTCGCCTGCGTGCAGTCGTTCACCCAGCACCCGCAGGTGCTCGACGGCGCCTCCGAATTGCTGGCCAGCCTGTTCGACACGCGCGCGGGCCATGCGCGGTCGGTGTGCGGGGTGCGCAACCTGCCGGGCAACCTGCCGGTGGCCGTGACCCTGACCCTTGAAGTGGAACCCTCACGTCGCTGAGGTTGCCGACACCGCTGACGCCGCCCCGGTGTTCGGCGGTGCTCATCCCCCCACGCCTCACTCATTGAAGCGGTGCCGAGCGGCCCGTCGCCGACGTGTTCAGTTCGCTGAGCATGTGCACCAGGCGCGCCGTCGAGCGCGTGCCGAGCTTCTCGCGGATGCTGCGCAGCTGGTGGTCGATCGTGGAGAGCGATCGGTCCAGCTGGCGCGCGATTTCCTTGTAGCTCAGGCCGCCGGCCGCCAGCTTCGCCACCTTCAGCTTCGCCACCTTCAGCTCCGCCGGCGTCAGCGCCGCGAGGTTCGCCGTGTTGTCCATGGCGCCCGCCCGCTCGCTCTGCGCCTGCGCGAACCGATGGGCGGCGCTCAGCAGCGGGCCCAGCGCGGTGCGGGCCAGGCCCGGCAACTCGTCGCACACGGCGTGCTTCCAGCGCGGGGCCCTGTGGTGCCAGTCGGCGCAGATCATGCCCACCGGCCGGTCTTCGTCGTGCACGGGAACCGCCAGCTTCGAGGCCGTGCCGGCCTGCAGCAGCGTGGCGCGCAACTCCTGCGTGAAGCTGCGCTCCTGCGACACGTCGATGATGGGGGCGATGCCGCTGCCGCTCCAGACGGCGCGGATGCCCGGGTTGGCGGCGCTGAAGCGCAGGCCGATCACCGCAGGCAGTGGTTGCGACGGGCGCTGCACCTCGGCCGCGACCACGTAGTCATGCAGGCGGCCGCTGGCGTCGACATAGCCGCCGAAGCCGGCGTCGACGCGGTCGGCGTCGAGCGTGTCGCGCAGCCATTGCACCGAGATGCGCCAGCAGGCCTGCGGGTCGTCCAGGTACAGCAGCAGCTGCGCGGCCAGCTCGCGGCCCGGTCGCCAGGTGATCGCGCGCTCGCCTTCGAACAGGCGCCGCCGGAGCTGGCGTTGAAGCACAAGGATGTCGTGGTCTTCGAGCATGGGGGCCGGGCTGCAGTGCGGAGGTCGAATGCTACGGCCGGGCGTCCCCGGACGGAAGGGGCCTGCGTCCGATGGCACGCCGGAGTGGACCCGCGACGCTGCCGCCGTTCAGGCGAGCGTCGGCCCTGCGACCGTCACGCCGCACCGCTGGCCGTCAGCGGGTCGTAGTCCGGCGAGCGCAGCAGCTCGTGCAGCTGGCGCCGGCGCACGCCCATGTTGCCGCCGTCGAACAGCGGGAGCACCAGGGCGTCTTGCAGCATGCCGGCCAGCGGCAGGTCGTGGTCGTAGCTGTCGATGCCCACCACGCGCATCAGGTCGGTGATCACGCGCACCGCGGTCTCGGAGCCGTAGATCTTGGCCTGCAGCGCCAGCTCCAGTGCCGCGGGCGATTGCGTGTCCAGCGCGTGGCACGCGCGCCAGTTGAGGTAGCGCGAGGCTTCGATGGCGGTCTTGGCATCGGCCAGCGCATACCCGACGGCCTGGTGCTCGATGATCGGCAGGGCGCCGCTGCGGCATTGGGTCTTGGCAAAGTGCAAGGAGAAATCGAAGGCCCCCTGCATCAGGGCCGTGCCGAACACGCCGACCAGCGCCGCCGTCGCCGAGAAGCTGGCGGCCACCAGGCCCTTGCCGCTGCCCACCGGGCCCAGCACGTTGGCCTGCGCGGTGCGCACGCCCTCGAGGCGAAAGCGGGGCGTGAGGTGCGCGCGATGGCCCATCGAATCGTGGTAGCGCTCCACCACGATGCCGCCCTCGGGCCGCGGCACGACCAGCACCGACAGCCCGCTGTCGGGCGGCGCGTCGGGGTCGGTGCGGCACACCACGCACAGCAGGTCGGCGCCTTGCTCGTCCCATCCGGTTGCGCTCGAAATCCACTGCTTGGTGCCGTCGATGACCCACTGCCCGCCCTCGAGCCGGGCGCGCGTGCGCGTGCCTTCGCCAGGGGCTGCACTATCGAAGTTGGCGCTGCCGCCGGGCTCGCTGTTGCACAGGGCGGCCAATGGCGCACCGGAGCCTTCCAGGAATGGCCCGAGAAAGGCCTTCTGCTGCTCGGGCGAACCGCCGATCGTCACGGGCAGCAGGCCCAGCAGCGTGGCGAACATCGTGAGCGACACGTTGGGATCGACGCGATAGAACTCTTCGGCCACCACGGCCATGTCCAGCATGCCCGTGCCTTCGCCGCCGAACGGCATCGGGATGATGCGCCGCAGGAACCCGGCCTTCACCAGCTTCTCGTAGAACGGACGCGTGGCGACGAAGCGCGCCAGCGGCGTGGGCAGGTGGCGCGTGGCCGGAGCGACTTCGGTCAGTACGCTGCGCGCGAAACGGCGAGCCGACAGTTGCAACTCGCGCTGCGCGGGGGTGAGGGTGAAGTCGATCGGCATGGTGTCTCCGTTGTAGGTCTGTCCGGCTCGCGGCCCCAGGGTCGCAGGGCGGATGCGCCGGGTCGGCGGAATTGTCTGCCGGGGTCGGCCGCACCGCCTTCGCGAACATTCGCGATGCCGGCGGGCGCGTCAGGCCCTGTCTGAGGAGATGCGTGTCAGTGCGGACACGCGTGTGCATTCGCGCGGAGCCCGGCCACACAGCCCTCACACGAACCATTGAAGTTCGATCAACGGCGGCGAAGCACGCCCCCGCATCGCCCAGCGTGGCGCCGGGCCCGACGTCAGGAGCGCTTGGCGGAGGCGCCGTGCAGCGTGCCGTGCACGTGCCCCGCGTGCTGGCCGAAGGTCTCGGGCGAGAGTGCGGCGGTGTCCAGCTCCTGCAGGATGCCGCAGGCGCTCGCCGATTCGGGGCCGCCGCACTGCAGGCGCAGCGCCTTCAGCTGCTTTTCGAGCGTCTTCAGCTCGGCGATGCGCGAGGCCACGTGGCCGATGTGGTCGTCCAGCAGCTGGTTCACCTCGCCGCAGTCCTCCTGCGGCGCATCGCGGAATTTCAGCAGGCTGCGGATCTCGTCGAGCGTCATGTCCAGCGAGCGGCAGCGGCGGATGAAGCCCAGGCGCTGCGTGTGCTCGTCGTCGTAGATGCGGTAGTTGCCGTCGGTGCGCGCGGGCGCGGGCAGCAGCTGCTCGCGCTCGTAGTACCGGATGGTTTCGACCGGCGTGTTCGTGGCCTTGGCCAGGTCACCGATTTTCATGATGCGGCATCTCAAGGAAGTGGCAATCAACGGTTGACTCTACACCTGCTTCAGGGTTTCCAATGAAGGCATGACGAATCAGACCACCCTGAATCAGCCGGTGCCGCGTGCAGCGCCGCATGACCACGACCATGACCACGGACACAGCCATGGACATGACCATGGGCACGACCATTCGCACGATCACGCCCCCGCCGCGCCGGCAACGGCCTGCTGCGGCAGCGCGGTGTGCGGCAGTACGCCGGCATCGGCCGAGCCGGCCGACCTGCCGAAGGGCGCGGTCCTGTTTCGCATCCCCACCATGGACTGCGCGGTGGAAGAGTCCGAGATCCGCCGCGCCCTGGAGCCCGTCGCGGGCGTGAAGGGCCTGCGCTTCCGTTTGGGCGAACGCACGCTGGCCCTCACCACCGAAGACGGCGCGCTGCCCGCCGCGCTCGACGCCATCCGCCAGGCTGGCTTCAAGCCCGAGCCGGTGACCACCACGGGTGCACAGAAGATGGAGCCCGCGCGCTTCGCCGGCATGTCGACCGGCCTGGCGCGCCTCGTGGCCGCGCTGGTGCTGGCCATCGCGGCCGAGACCGTGTCCTTCCTCGCGCTCGACGGCGTGGGCTTCATGGCCGCCGAGATGGGGCTCGCGCTCGCGGCCATCGCGCTGGCCGGCCTGGACACTTACAAGAAGGGCTTCGCCGCGCTGGTGCGCGGGCGCCTCAACATCAATGCGCTGATGGCCGTCGCCGTCACGGGTGCCTTCATCATCGGCCAGTGGCCCGAGGCGGCGATGGTGATGGCGCTGTACGCCATCGCCGAGCTCATCGAAGCCCGCGCCGTCGACCGCGCGCGCAACGCCATCCAGAGCCTGCTCGCGCTCGCGCCCGAACAGGCCGAGGTGCGGCAGCCCGACGGCAGCTGGCAGACCGTGCGCGCCGACGCGGTGGCACTCGATGCCGTGGCCCGCATCCGCCCCGGCGAGCGCGTGCCGCTGGACGGCGTGGTGCTCGAAGGCACCAGCGCCATCGACCAGGCGCCGGTCACGGGCGAGAGCATCCCGGTCGACAAGGCCGCGGGCGATGCGGTGTTTGCCGGCACCATCAACCAGACCGGCGCGCTGGTGTTCCGCGTGACGGCCGTGGCCGCCAACACCACGCTCGCGCGCATCATCCACGCGGTCGAAGAGGCGCAGGGTTCGCGCGCCCCCACGCAGCGCTTCGTCGACAAGTTCGCCGCCATCTACACGCCCACCGTCTTCGTGCTGGCGCTGGGCATCGCGGTGCTCACGCCGTGGCTGCTGGACTGGACCTGGGTGCAGGCCATCTACAAGGCGCTGGTGCTGCTGGTCATCGCCTGCCCGTGCGCGCTGGTCATCTCCACGCCCGTGACGGTCGTGAGCGCGCTGGCCTCGGCCGCGCGGCGCGGCATCCTGATCAAGGGCGGCACCTACCTCGAAGAGGCGCGCAAGCTCAAGGCCGTGGCGCTCGACAAGACCGGCACCATCACCGAAGGCAAGCCCAAGCTGGTCGAGTCGGTGCTGATCGACAAGGCTGCGGGCGATGAAGGCGCGGTGTACGCGCTGGCCGCCAACATCGCGGGCCGTTCCGACCACCCGGTGTCGAAGGCCATCGCCCAAGGCCTGGGTGGGGCGGTCGAAGAAGTCGGTGACTTCACCGCGCTGCCCGGCCGCGGCGTGCAGGCCACGCACGCGGGCCAGAGCTACGTGCTGGGCAACCACCGGCTGATCGAAGAGCGCGGCCTGTGCTCGCCGGAACTCGAAGCCGAACTCAAGCGGCACGAGGAAGCCGGCCGCACCGTGACGCTGCTGGCATCTGAAAAGTCGGTGCTGGCGCTGTTCGCAGTGGCCGACACCATCAAGCCCTCGTCGCAAGCCGCCGTGGCCGAGTTGCGCGCGCTGGGCGTGACGCCCGTGATGCTCACCGGCGACAACACCGCCACCGCGAAGACCATCGGCGCGCACGCCGGCATCGACGACGTGCGCGGCAACCTGCTGCCCGAAGAAAAGCTCGATGCCATCCAGGCGATGCAGCAACGCTACGGCGCCGTCGCGATGACCGGCGACGGCATCAACGACGCCCCGGCACTGGCCAAGGCCGACATCGGCTTCGCCATGGGCGGCGCCGGCACCGACACCGCGATGGAAGCGGCCGACGTGGTCATCATGAACGACGACCTGCGCCGCATCCCCGAGACCATCCGCCTGTCGCGCCGCTCGCACGCGGTGCTGTGGCAGAACATCACCCTCGCACTCGGCATCAAGGGCGTGTTCTTCGTGCTCGCGGTGTTCGGCAGCGCGACCATGTGGATGGCGGTGTTTGCCGACATGGGGGCGAGCCTGCTGGTGGTGGCGAACGGGTTGCGGCTGATGCGCATGCCCAAGGAGTGAGTTCGGGCGGGGCTTGAGAGCCCCCGGGGGGCGCGTGCGGCACCGGCGGCGATGGCACTAACATCGGCCGTTGTTCCCGCTTTCACCGCGACCCCGCCCATGTCCGTCACCACCCTCCTGCTGCAACTCGTCGTCATCCTCACCACCGCACGCCTGTGCGGCTGGGTGCTGCGCCATGTGGGGCAGCCGAGCGTGGTGGGCGAGATGGCGGCGGGGTTGATGCTCGGGCCGGCGGTCATGGGGCTGCTCTTTCCGTCGCTGCATGTGCAGCTGTTCGCCAAGGAGTCGCTGCAGGGGCTGTCGTCGCTGGCGACGGTGGGGCTCGTGTTGTTCATGTTCGTGGTCGGGCTGGAGCTGCGCGCCACGCGCAACATGCGTGCGCAGCTCAAGGCGGCCGGGGCGGTGGGCGTGCTGAGCGTGGCGGTGCCGGTGGTGCTGGGCATCGCGATCTCGCCGATGCTGCATCCCACGCTCGCACCGGCCGGCGTGGGCTTCTGGCCCTTTGCGCTGTTCATGGCGGCGGCGCTGTCGATCACGGCGTTTCCGGTGATGGCGCGCATCCTGAAAGACCGCGGCATGACGCGCACGCCCTTCGGCCAGCTCTCGCTGAGCGCGGCGGCGGTGGTCGACGTGTTCGCGTGGATCCTGCTGGCTTTCGTGGTCGCGACCATCGGCGCAGGCGAGGGCTATGCCGGCCTGCTCAAGACTTCGGTCGGCGTGGTGGTGCTGCTGGCCTTCCTGTTCTTCGGCCTGAAGCCGGCCTTTGCGTGGCTGCTGCGCGTGAAGGCGCCCGACGGCGAGCCGTCGACCACGCTGATGGCCTCGCTCATGATCGGCCTCTTGCTGTGCGCACTGCTGACCGAATGGCTGCACCTGCACGCGGTGTTCGGCGCCTTCCTGTTCGGTGCCTGCCTGCCGCGCGACGACCGCCTGCTGCGCTCGCTGAGCGAGCGCATCGAGCCCATTTCCATCGTCGTGCTGATGCCGCTGTTCTTCGCGCTCGCGGGGCTGGGCACCACGGCCAACGCGTTCTCGGGCGCGAGCCTGGGCGCGATGCTGCTGATCGTGGGCGTGGCCACCGTGGGCAAGATCGCGGGCGGCGCGGCGGGCGCGCGCATCGCCGGCTACAGCTGGCGCGACAGCCTGGCCACCGGCTCGCTGATGAACGCGCGCGGGCTCATGGAACTCATCGTCATGAAGATCGGCCTCGATGTCGGCCTGATCGGCCCCGAGCTGTTCACCATGCTGCTGGTGATGGCGCTGGCCACCACCGCGATGACCGGGCCGCTGATGACGCTGTGCATCGGCCGCAAGGCCCGGTCCGCCGAGACGGCGCACGCCGAGTCCTGAGCCCGCACTTCAGCCGTTGCGGCGCACGCTGAAGCCGATGCGCGTCTCGCCGTTCTGGCTCGACGCGAACACCTCGCCGCCGTGCATGCGCGCGATCGCTTCGACGATCGACAGGCCCAGCCCGTGGTGGCGCGTGGAGCTTTCGCGCGCCTGGGCTGCGCGGTAGAAGCGCTCGAACAGGCGCGGCAATGCCTCGGGATCGATCGGCGCGCCGCGGTTGACCACGGCGATGGTGTTGTGTTCTCCGCCGGGGCCCGCCGCAATCTCGATGCGCACGGTCGAGGCCGGCTCGGCAAAGCGGATCGCGTTGCCCAGCAGGTTGAAGAGGGCGCGCCGGATCAGCCCCGCGTCCGCCTCCGCCACGGCCTCGCCGTGCACTTCGGCGCGCAGGCCGGCCTCGTCGAGCATGGCGTCGTAGAAGTCGATCACGTCGCGCGCCTGGTCCGCCAGATTCACGGGCGCCTTCGAGCGCGCCGAGGTGCCTCGGTCGGCCTTCGAAAGAAACAGCATGTCGGTCACGATGCCCGACAGCCGTCCCATCTCTTCAAGGTTGGAGGCCAGCACGCTTTGCAGCTCCTCGTTGCTGCGCGGGCGCGTCAATGCCACCTCGGTGGAACCCAACAGGTTGGCCAGCGGCGTGCGCAACTCGTGCGCCACGTCGGCGTTGAACGACTCCAGCTGCACATAGGCGCGCTGCACCCGCGCCAGCAGCGCGTTGAACTGCGTGATCCAGGGGCGCAGTTCTTCCGCGAAGGCGCCGGGGTCGATGGACTGGTGGACGTGGTCGGGCGTGATGGCCGCGGTGCGCTCGGCCAGCGCCTTCAGCGGTCGCAGCCCGCGTCGCACGAGCCATGTACCGGTGAGCGACACCAGCGCCGTGCCGAGCACCACCGCGCCCAGCAGCGTCCAGGCCAGCCTTTCGAGCAGCCGGGTGTCTTGTGCGATGTTCACGCCGACTTGCACCGACAGGTTGGTGTGGAAGTCGCCGTTCTGCCAGGGCACGACGATGGCGCGCCGCAGCCAGCGGCCCTGCGGCGGGGGTGTCGATTGGAAGAGCTCGTGGCCCGCGTTCGCGATCGACAGGGTCACGTCGTCCTGCATCGAGAAGAAGTCGTCGAGCTTGTGGCGCAGAAAGACGAGGTCGCCGCCTTTCTCGGCCTCCTTGAGCAGGTGCTCGACGAGCACCGTCTTCTGGTCGAGCGCGTCGCGCTGCTTGGCGCCGAAGCTCCAGGCCGTGACGAAGTAGATCGCCAGGCAGATGATGCTCAGGCCGAACAGCGTCTGCGCGGCAAACCAGAACGAGAGCCGGCTCTGGATCGAATGCGGCTTCGGGCTCATGCCCAGGAGCGGTCCTCGAGTACGTAGCCCATGCCGCGCACGGTGTGCAGCAGCTTCACATCGAAGGGGTCGTCGATCTTGCTGCGCAGGCGGCGGATGGCCACCTCGACCACGTTGGTGTCGCTGTCGAAGTTCATGTCCCACACCTGCTCGGCGAGCGTGGAGCGCGACAGGATCTGCCCGCGCCGGCGCAGCAGAACCACCAGCAGCGTGAACTCCTTGGCCGTGAGGTCCAGCCGTGTGCGGTTGCGCATGCACTTGCGGCTGACGAGGTCGAGTTCCAGGTCGGCCAGGCGCAGCACCGTGGGCTCCTGCGTCTTGCCGCGTCGCAGCAGCGCCTGCACGCGCGCCAGCAGCTCCGAGAAGGAGAAGGGCTTCACCAGGTAGTCGTCGGCGCCTTGCTGCAGGCCCTGCACGCGGTCTTCGACCTTGTCGCGCGCGGTGAGCACCAGCACGGGCACGTTCTTCGTGCGCCGAATGGCCTGCAGCACGGCGAAGCCGTCGATGCCGGGCAGCATCACATCGAGCAGCACCAGCGCGTACTCGCCCTCGGTGGCGAGGTAGCGGCCTTCGATGCCATCGCGGGCGATGTCGACGACGTAGCCGTTCTCCTCCAGCCCTTTTTTGAGGTAGTCGCCCAGTTTGGGCTCATCTTCGATGACAAGAATTCGCATGGTACGGATCGTACCCAAGGCCTCTCGATAGGCTGGTTACGATTTAGTAATCCTATTGAAGGACAAAGCGCCGACACGCTGTCATACAGTGGGCCGGGCCCTCGGTTTGCAGGGCCTTTCTCGGTCGGCGCGTCACGCCCCGTCGATATACTTTTGTCAACAATGCGCCGCTGGCTCCTCATTTTCCTGCTGTTTCTCCTGCCTTTCCAGTACAGCTGGGCGGTGTCGGCAGCCTATTGCCTGCACGAAGGCGACAAGGGAAGCGGCCACTGGGGCCACCACGAGGACGAGCCGCGTGGCACCGACCGCACCCACGCGGGCGACGGCGCCAAGAAGGACAGCACCCGCCAGCCCAATGCGGCGGTCGGCCATTGCATCGTTGCCCACTTCGGGCAGGCCCAGCATGCGGACACCGCCGCCGCGCTGCCGGCCCAGGCACCCGTGGCTTCGCAGCCGCTGCGCGCCGCTTCCACCGAACGCTTCGCTTCGCACATCGCCGAAGTGCCGGTGCGCCCCGACTGGTTGCTCGCCGCCTGATTCGGCGAGAGCACAGCACCTTTTCTTTTTTCTGATCCCACCGATCCGCTGAGCGCTTTTCGCCGAATTCGTCCGTCCGTTGTTTCGCAACCCAGGAGAATTCGATGCGCACGCTTTTCGTGCCGCTGGCCGTGTTGGCCTTGGCGGTACCCCCGGCCTTTTCACAGCAGACCCCGCAGGCGGCCGGTCCCTCGTCGTCCCTGTCGGCACCCGCCCGCACGCTGGAGCCCGAAGGCCCGCTGACCCTGCGCACCGCCGTGGCGCTGGCGCTGCAGGCCAACCCGGGCCTGTCGGCCGCACGCCATGAGCAGGCCGCCGCCGACGGCGCCGTGGTGCAGGCCGGCGCCTGGCCCAACCCCACGCTGGACACGCAGCTGGAAGACCTGCGCCGCAACAACCGCACGACCACGCTGCAGCTGAGCCAGCCCCTCGAGCTGGGCGGCAAGCGCGCCGCGCGCGTCACGGCGGCCGAGCGTGCGCGCGACCAGGCGGCGTCGGCGCTGTCGGCGCGGCGCGCCGAACTGCGCGCCGCGGCCGTCACCGCTTTCTTCGACGTGCTGACCGCGCAGGAGCGCCTGCGCCTGGCGCAAGACTCGGTGGGGCTCGCGCAGATCGCCACCCGCGCCGCGGCCAACCGCGTGGCGGCCGGCAAGGTGTCGCCGCTCGAAGAAACCAAGGCGCGCGTGGCCGAGGCCGGCATCCGCGTCGAACTGCTGCAGGCCGAAGGCACGCTGCGCGCGTCGCGCCAGCTGCTGGCCGCGCTGTGGGGCAACCCGGCACCGCGCTTCACGCAGGTGGACGGCGCGGTCGACCAGCTGCCCACCCAGGCCGCCGCGCCCGAGGTGGCGCGCCGCCTGCCCGATGCGCCCGTGCTGCGCCAGGCCCGGCTCGAGGTCGAGCGCCGCCGCGCGCTCAGCGACCTGGAGCAGGCCAAGCGCATTCCCGACGTGACCGTGTCGCTCGGCGTCAAGCGCGTGCCCGCGTCCGAAGGCGAGGGCGGCGAGGCCGTGAGCAGCAGCCGGCGCAACCAGGTGGTGGTGGGCCTGTCGGTGCCACTGCCGATCTTCGACACCAACCGCGGCAACATCGCCGAAGCACTGAGCCGCGAAGACAAGGCGCGCGACGAGCTCGCCGCCGCCGAGCTGCAACTGGGCGCCGACGTGGCCCAGGCCAGCGAGCGCCTGCGCTCCGCGCGCGCCACGGCCGAGACGCTGCAGCGCGACGCACTGCCCGGCGCCGAGACCGCCTACCGCGCCGCCACCAAGGGCTTCGAGCTCGGCAAGTTCAGCTTTCTCGAAGCGCTCGACGCGCAGCGCACGCTGTTCCAGGTGCGCAACCAGTACCTCGTCGCGCTGGCCGAGGCGCACCGCGCGGCCGGCGAGCTCGACCGCCTGCTGGGCACCGAGGGCGACGACATCGCCTCGAACGTGACGCCGAACCTCACGCCAGTCGCGCGCTGAAGAAGAACACCGAACCGATTCCGACCATGACCACACCACACAACCGCACCACGTCCGCCGGCCGCAAGCAGTGGATCGCCATTGCCGCCGTCCTGCTCGCCGGCCTCATCACCGGCGCGCTCATCCTGCGCACCGCGCCGTCCAAGCCCGAGGCGGGCGGGCACTCGGAGTCCGCCGGCCATGCCGACGGCGAGCACCACGAGGAAGACAAGAGCCACGCCAAGGGCAAGGAAGACGACCACGGCCATTCGCACGACGAAGGCCATGGCGACAAGGAGCACCACGCGGAAGAGGGCAAGGATGCCGGCAAGGACGCGGGCAAGGAAACGCCCGCATCGGCAGAACCCCAGAAGGCCACCGCCAACGCCCACAAGGAAGACGAAGAAAAGATCCCCTTCACCGACGAGCAGGTCAAGGCCGCCGGCATCGCGATCGACAGCGTCGGCCCGGCGCGCATCAAGACGTCGCTGCAGCTGCCCGGCGAGATCAAGTTCAACGAAGACCGCACGGCCCACGTGGTGCCGCGCGTGGCGGGCGTGGTCGACAGCGTGTCGGCCAACCTGGGCCAGGAAGTCAAGCGCGGCCAGGTGCTGGCCGTGATCTCCAGCCCCGCGCTCTCGGAGCAGCGCAGCGAGCTGCAGACCGCGCAGCGCCGGCTGGCACTGGCGCGCACCACGCACGACCGCGAGAAGAAGCTGTGGGAAGAAAAGATCTCGCCGCAGCAAGACTTCCTGCAGGCCGAGCAGGCCATGCAGGAGGCGCAGATCGCCGTGGCCAACGCCAACCAGAAGTTGCTGGCGCTGGGCGCCACGCCCGGCTCGTCGGCGCTGGGCCGCTACGAGCTGCGCGCACCCTTCGACGGCATGGTCGTCGAGAAGCACATCTCGCTGGGCGAGTCGGTGGGCGAGGCGGTCAATGTGTTCACCATTTCCGATCTGTCGACCGTGTGGGCCGAGATCAGCGTGCCCGCCAGCAGCCTGAATCTCGTGCGCGTCGGCGAGGCCGTGACCATCCGCGCCGGTTCCTTCGAGCAGGCCGCGCGCGGCACCGTGTCGTACGTGGGCTCGCTGCTGGGCGCGCAGACGCGCACCGCCACCGCGCGCGTCACGCTCACCAACCCGCAGCGCACCTGGCGCCCGGGCCTGTTCGTGAACGTGGAGCTGGTGGCATCGGAGGCCGATGCGCCTGTCACCGTGTCGGCCGAAGCCGTGCAGACCGTGGACGACCAACCCACCGTGTTCCTGCGCGTGCCGGGCGGCTTTGTGCCGCAGCACGTGAAGACCGGCCGCAGCGACGGCCAGCGCATCGAGATCGTGGGCGGCCTGAAGCCCGGCGCGGCCTATGCGGCCAGTGGCAGCTTCGTCGTGAAGTCGCAGCAGGGCAAGAGCTCGGCCACGCACACCCACTGAGGACGACCGCATGTTCGAACGCATCATCCGCTTCTCCATCGAGCAGCGTTGGCTGATCCTGCTGGCCGTGCTCGGCATGGCGGCGCTCGGCGTCTTCAGCTACCAGAAGCTGCCCATCGACGCCGTGCCCGACATCACCAACGTGCAGGTGCAGATCAACACGTCCGCGCCCGGCTACTCGCCGCTCGAAGCCGAGCAGCGCGTCACGTACCCCATCGAGACCGTCATGGCCGGCCTGCCGGGCCTGCAGCAGACGCGCTCGCTGTCGCGCTACGGCCTGTCGCAGGTCACGGTGATCTTCAAGGACGGCACCGACATCTACTTTGCGCGCCAGCTCGTCAACGAGCGCATCCAGTCGGCGCGCGAGAGCATGCCGCCCGGCGTGTCGCCGGTGATCGGCCCCATTTCGACCGGCCTGGGCGAGATCTACCTGTGGACCGTCGAGACCGAAGAGGGCGCCAAGAAGGCCGATGGCAAGCCCTACACGCCGACCGACCTGCGAGAGATTCAAGACTGGATCATCAAGCCGCAGCTGCGCAACGTGCCCGGCGTGACCGAAATCAACTCCATCGGCGGCTACGCCAAGGAGTTCCAGATCGCGCCCGACCCCGCCAAGTTGCTGGCGCACGGCCTCACGATGACCGACCTGGTCACCGCGCTGGAGCGCAACAACGCCAACGTGGGCGCGGGCTACATCGAGAAGCGCGGCGAGCAGTACCTCATTCGCGCGCCCGGGCAGGTGAAGTCGGTGGAAGACATCGGCAACGTGATTCTGGGCAACGCCGGCGGCATTCCGCTGCGCGTGTCCGACGTGGCCGAGGTCGGCATCGGCCAGGAGCTGCGCACCGGTGCCGCCACCGACAACGGCCGCGAGGTGGTGCTGGGCACCGTGTTCATGCTCATCGGCGAGAACAGCCGTACCGTCTCGCAGGCGGTCGACAAGAAGATGCAGGAGATCAACCGCACGCTGCCCGCGGGCGTGAAAGCTGTGACGGTGTACGACCGCACCGTGCTGGTCGACAAGGCCATCGCCACCGTGAAGAAGAACCTCTTCGAGGGCGCGGTGCTGGTGGTGGCGATCCTGTTCCTGTTTTTGGGCAACATCCGCGCGGCCATCATCACCGCGACGGTGATCCCGCTGTCGATGCTCTTCACCTTCACCGGCATGGTGAACCAGAAGGTCAGCGCCAACCTCATGAGCCTGGGCGCGCTCGACTTCGGCATCATCATCGACGGCGCCGTGGTGATCGTGGAGAACTGCGTGCGGCGCCTGGCGCATGCGCAGGAGAAACACGGCAGGGCGCTCACGCGCAGCGAGCGTTTCCATGAAGTGTTCGCGGCCTCGCAGGAGGCGCGCCGGCCGCTGCTGTTCGGCCAGCTCATCATCATGATCGTGTACCTGCCGATCTTTGCGCTCACCGGCGTCGAGGGCAAGCTGTTCCACCCGATGGCCTTCACCGTGGTGATTGCGCTGCTGGGCGCGATGATTTTGTCGATCACCTTCATCCCGGCCGCCGTGGCGCTGTTCATCGGCAACAAGGTCGGCGAGAAGGAAAACCGCCTCATGCTGTGGGCCAAGCGCGGCTACGCGCCGCTGCTGTCGCGCGCGATGAATGCCAAGCCGCTGGTCATCACCACGGCCGTGGTGGCGGTGGTGCTGTCGGGCCTGCTGGCCACGCGCCTGGGCACCGAGTTCGTGCCCAGCCTGAGCGAGGGCGACTTCGCCATCCAGGCGCTGCGCATTCCGGGCACCAGCCTCACGCAGTCGGTCGAGATGCAAAAGCAGCTCGAGCGCACGCTGAAAGACAAGTTCCCCGAGATCGAGCGCGTGTTTGCGCGCACCGGCACGGCCGAGATCGCGTCCGACCCGATGCCGCCGAACATCTCCGACGGCTACATCATGCTCAAGCCCGAGAGCGAATGGCCCAAGCCGAAGCGCACGCGGCCCGAGCTGCTGGCCGCCGTGCAGGAAGAGGTCGAGAAGCTGCCGGGCAACAACTACGAGTTCTCGCAACCGATCCAGCTGCGCTTCAACGAGCTGATCTCGGGCGTGCGCAGCGACGTGGCCGTGAAGATCTTCGGCGACGACATGGACGTGCTCAACCAGACCGCCGCGCAGGTGTCGAACGCGCTGGGCAAGGTGCCCGGCGCCGCCGAGGTGAAGGTGGAGCAGACCACCGGCCTGCCGATGCTCACCGTGAACATCGACCGCCAGAAGACCGCGCGCTACGGCCTGAACGTGGGCGACGTGCAGGACGCCATCTCGACCGCCGTGGGCGGGCGCGAGGCCGGCACGCTGTTCGACGGCGACCGCCGCTTCGACATCCTCGTGCGCCTGCCCGAGACCTTGCGCACCGACCTGGACGCCATCCGCCGGCTGCCGATCGCGCTGCCGAAGGGCGTGGGAGGCGCGGGCGGCGAAGGCCTGCGCACCAGCTTCATCCCGCTGGGCGAGGTGGCCACGCTCGACCTGGCGCCCGGCCCCAACCAGGTCAGCCGCGAAGACGGCAAGCGCCGCATCGTGGTGAGTGCCAACGTGCGCGGGCGCGACCTCGGCTCCTTCGTGGCCGAGGCCGAAGAGGCCATGCGCGCGGTGCGCATTCCGCCGGGCTACTGGACCGTGTGGGGCGGCCAGTACGAGAACCTGGCCTCGGCCACGCAACGCCTGCAGGTGGTGGTGCCCGTGTCGCTGCTGCTGGTGTTCACGCTGCTGTTCGCCATGTTCGGCAACCTGAAGGACGGGCTGCTGGTGTTCACCGGCATTCCGTTTGCGCTCACGGGCGGCATCGTCGCGCTGTGGATGCGCGGCATTCCGCTGTCGATCTCGGCGGCCGTGGGCTTCATTGCGCTGTCGGGCGTGGCCGTGCTCAACGGGCTGGTGATGATCTCGTTCATCCGCAACCTGCGCGAAGGCGGCCTGCCGCTGGACGCGGCCATCCGCGAAGGCGCGCTCACGCGGCTGCGCCCCGTGCTCATGACCGCGCTGGTCGCCTCGCTGGGCTTCGTGCCCATGGCCATCGCCACCGGCACGGGCGCCGAAGTGCAGCGCCCGCTGGCCACCGTGGTCATCGGCGGTATCCTGTCGTCGACCGCGCTGACGCTGCTGGTGTTGCCGCTGCTGTACCGCATCGCGCACCGGCGCGATGAGGACGAGGCCGAAGTGGCTGATGCAGAGCTGAGTCATGGCGCGCCCCTTGATCCCGCACTGCGAGGTTCCCATGGCCCATGAGCATTCACACGCGGTAGGTGGTAACGAGAAGGCGCTGCGCTGGGCGCTGGCGCTGACCTCGACCTACCTCGTCGCCGAGGTGATCGGCGGGCTGGTGTCGGGCAGCCTGGCGCTGCTGTCCGACGCGGCCCACATGGCCACCGACACCGTGGCGCTGGCCATCTCGCTGGCCGCCATCTGGCTGGGCAAACGGCCGGCGGACAAGCGCCGCACCTTCGGCTACTACCGCTTCGAGATCCTGGCGGCCGTGGTCAATGCGGTGCTGCTGTTCTTCGTGGCGATCTACGTGCTCTACGAGGCGTACCGGCGCATCTCGCAGCCGGCCGAGATCCAGTCGACCATGATGCTGCTCGTGGCCATCGGCGGCCTGGTGGTCAACCTCATCGGCATGCGCCTGCTGGCCAGCGGCAAGGACGAGAGCCTCAACGTGAAGGGCGCCTACCTGGAAGTGTGGGCCGACATGCTCGGCTCCGTCGGCGTGATCGTGGGCGCGCTCGTCATCCGTTTCACAGGCTGGGCCTGGGTCGACTCGGTGATCGCCGTCGCCATCGGCCTGTGGGTGCTGCCGCGCACCTGGCGCCTCTTGCGCGAGAGCCTCAACGTGCTGCTCGAAGGCGTGCCCGACGAGATCGACCTGCCCGAGGTCGAGCGCGCGCTGCAGGCCCAGCCGGGCGTGGCCGGCCTGCACGACCTGCATGTGTGGGCGCTCTCCAGCGGCAAGGTGAGCCTGAGCGTGCACGTGGTGTGCACGCCCGACGTGGTCGACCTGGCACCGCTGATGCTGCAGCTGCGCGGCCTGCTGGCCGAGAAATTCGACATCCAT
Organism: Variovorax sp. GW821-FHT09A10; assembly: GCF_059418385.1. Classification (NCBI taxonomy): domain Bacteria; kingdom Pseudomonadati; phylum Pseudomonadota; class Betaproteobacteria; order Burkholderiales; family Comamonadaceae; genus Variovorax; species Variovorax sp. GW821-FHT09A10. The sequence goes on along the minus strand of NZ_JBWKPT010000003.1, from coordinate 645,955 downwards.
CACTCGACCGTGCAGGTGGAGCGGGTGCCTTGCGAGCAGGCGGGGGAGGGACATGGGTTCGGGCCTGCGGTGACGGCGGGCTGACGCCAGGGCGGGCACAACAAAAAAACGCGACAGTCGCACGGGGCAACTGTCGCGTCGGGGGCGGCGCCGATGGGGCGCCGCGTGGCCTGTCTGCAGGCTTAGAGGATGGTCACGTGGACCTTGTCCTCGACCAGCAGCTCGGCGGTGCCGGCGAGGTTGGTGTAGACGCTGTACGTCACGCCGCCGACGGTGGCTGCATTGCCCAAGGTCCAGCTGTCGTTGCCGCCGAGCAGGTTCACGTCACCATTGGCGCCGTTCACCAGCATCTGCACCTTGCCGTCGGCCGTCACCATGTCGCGCATGCCGCCAGCGAGCACGTCGCTGGCGTGCAGGGCCAGCGTGTTACCGCCTGCGCCCAGGTCGAATTTCTCGATGCCTTGGATCTTCAGGCCGAAGGCCGTCAGGTCGATGTGCATCGCCTTGCCGTCCATCACGAGGGTGTCGATGCCCAAGCCGCCTTCAACGCGCGCGAAGTCGCCGCTGTTGATGCGGATCGTGTCATCGCCCGAGCCGCCATGGACCATGTCTCCCGTGCCGACGTTCATGAAGGTGTCGTTGCCGGCGCCGCCGCTCAGGCGATCCGCGAAACCGAGCTTGGCGATGATCGTGTCGTCGCCGTGGGTGTAGCCCTGGGTCGAGTGGCTCAGCACCTCGTCGTCGGGGAGGGCGCCCACCACGGCATCCGACGGCGCTTCGAACGTGCCGATCGCACCGACCAGCGTCGAATTGGTGACCTTGACGACCACGCCCTGCTGCACCAGCAGCTCGGCGCCGAGCGACGAGTGCTGGTAGCCGTCGTACACGATGCCGCCCAGCGTGACCAAGCCGACCTTCTTCACCCAGTCGCCCTGGTCGATGCCGCCGGCGAGCAGGTCGCTCAGGTTCAGGGTGTCGTCGGCATTGCCCTTGACCATCATCTGCACGCGGCTCTTGTCGCCCTTGTAGAACAGGTCGACGCCGCCGTTGTTCAGCACCTCGGCCAGTGACAGGGTCAGCGTGTTGTAGTAGTTGCCCGTGGTCGGGCGATGCGCTGTCGAAAACGCCGTTGTTCGAAGAAGCAGCGTCGGCCGCCGCGTCTTTTCTTGTCAGGAGCAGCGCGCCGGCATCGGCTGTTTGTCCCGGTGCAAGTTCGACGGTCTCACCGGCATCGAAGTCTTCCCGGTCGGTGTCCGACCGGATCACCATGTAGAGCGAATGATGGCCCGTTGCGCTGACCACCGCCGCGGCCAGGTTCAGCGAAACGTCGCCCACCGCAATGGTGGCCTGGCCTGCCGCCATGTCTGCCGCCGTCAACAGGTAGTCCACGTTCTGGTTGCCGTTGAGCAGGTGAATCCGGTCGCCCGGCGACACCGCGGCCTTGTCGAAGCTCACGGTCACTTGCCCGTTGCCCAGTGCGACCGCAGTGGGCGCGTGGGGCGTGGCGGTGTCCAGGGTCACCGCCTGCGAGCTCACCGGTCCCACGTTGCCGGCCAGGTCCACCACGCGCGTCTGCACGGTCCAGTCGCCCGCATGGCTGTGGTCGTCCTGGGCGCTCCATTGCGTGCCGCTCACGAAGGCGGTCTTCCAGGTCTGGCCACCGTCGGTGGACACCTGCAAGGTCTCGCCGGCCGCCAGTGATGCGCTCAGGCGGCCCGTCATCAGGCGCCCCGCGCTGCCGTCGTTGGTGGCGTGGTCGTCGGCGTTCATGCCGCTGTCCTTGCCGATGCCCGAGACGGTGCTGGTCTGCGTGGGCGCCACGGTGTCGACCTCGAAGTGCCAGCCGTTGCTCGCGTCGCCGGTCTGGCCCACCGGGCCGGTGGCCGTGGCGGTGATGTGGTGCGCACCCTCGCTCAGGTTGTCCTTGGGGGTGAACTCCCAGGTGCCGTCGGCGCGGGTCTGGGTGGTGCCCAGGACGGTGGTGCCATCGTGGAACGTCACGGTATGGCCGGGCTGGGCCGTGCCGTGCAGGGTCGGCCGGGCGTCGTTGGTGACCTCGCCCGGGGCCAGCATGTGGGGCATGCCCACGTCGTCGTAGACGTGCTCGATCACCGGGGGCGCCGGCTTGCTGGTGTCGACGGTCACCTGGTAGCGCCCCGTCGGCGCCGTCTCGTTGCCCGCCACGTCCTTCTCCACGAGCGTGAAGGTGTTCAGGCCCGCGGCCAGCGGCGATATGACCTGCAGCGACCACTGGCCGTTGTCGCCGACCACTGCTTCGCCCAGCGCATGGGTGCCGGTGCTGTCCCGGACCATCACCGTGACGGTGTGGCCGGGTTGGCCGGTGCTCGTGCCGGTGAGCAGCGGGCGTGCGTCATCGGTGGTCTTGCCGGTGGCCACGTTGCCGGTGATGCCGCCCACGGTATCGAGGACGCCGGTGATGGACAGCTTGCTCGCGTCGGGCGGCGTGACGTCGATCTCGAAATGGAACGGGCCTGAAGGTTCGCTCTCGTCGCCGGCGGGGTCGCGCGCCACGATGGTGATGGCGTGATGGCCTTCGCTCATGTCGGTGGACGGTGTGAAGGTCCATTGGCCGTCTTCATCCACGACGGTCTCGCCGATCTCGACGCCGTGGTCCCTGATGAGGATGGTGTCGCCTGGCGTGCCCCGGCCCTGGAACTCGGGTTGGCGGTCGTCGGTGACGCCGCCGGAGGCGAGGGTGCCCATGAGGTCGCCTGCGTCGTCGATGACGCTGTCCATGGTGGGCGGCGGTGGCGCGAAGGGCCGTGCGCCTGCTGTCTGATCGATGCTCGGGCTGTGGTCGATGAAGACGTTTGCCTTGTTGGATGCCATGCAGTTCCTATGCTCTGAAAAGGGGAAGAAAGATCGGATCGGGCGGCGAATTCACGCTGCTCGATCCGGCGGCCCGGGCGTCAGGAACTCTAGGAAGAACAGGGGAGCGGAACCATCGGACGGGTCCGATAAAAGCCGGGGCGCGCGATGCGCACGCGAGCGCGCCCCTCGCGCATCGGCGAAGCAAGATGTGTCTTCGGTGGTGAATGCCGCCGCGCGAGAACCGGCGGCAGGCAGGCCCGTGGGGCCTGCGCCTCAGCGTGCGGCGCGAACGGCCGACTTCGGCCGGAACGCCTTGCAGACCGTGTCGTCGGTCTCGAGGTACGGCCCGCCGATCAGGTCGATGCAGTAGGGCACGGCGGCGAAGATGCCGGGCACGCGCTGTGTGCCGTCGGCGTCCTTCAGCCCTTCGAGCGTCTCGGCGATCGACTTGGGCTGGCCCGGCAGGTTGATGATGAGGCTCTGGTCGCGGATGACCGCCACCTGCCGCGAGAGGATGGCGGTCGGCACGAAGCGCAGGCTGATCTGGCGCATCTGTTCGCCGAAGCCGGGCATTTCCTTGTGGGCCACGGCCAGCGTGGCCTCGGGCGTGACGTCACGCAGCGCGGGGCCGGTGCCGCCGGTGGTGAGCACCAGCGAGCAGCCGGCATCGACCAGCTCGATGAGCGTGGCGCTGATGCGCGCAGTCTCGTCGGGGATCAGGCGGGCTTCGAACTCAAGCGGGTTTTTCAGCGCCCGGCCCAGCCACTCCTTGAGCGCGGGCAGGCCCTTGTCCTCGTAGGTGCCGCTGGAGGCGCGGTCGCTGATGGAGACGATGCCGATGCGAACAGTGTCAGGTGCGCTCATGGTTTTCTTGCGCCTTCCCCCTCTGGGGGAAGGTGGGGATGGGGGCGGGCAGAGCGCCCGATGGATACGCCGCTGGCCCCCACCCCAACCCTCCCCCGGGAGGGGGGGAGAAAGACAGGGGCCGCGGGCTCATGCGTCTTCTTCGCGGTCCTGCGCCGCAGCCGCTTCGGCGTGGTCGTCGCCGCCATGCACCGCCAGCTGCGCGCGCACGAGCTGGAAGATCTCGCGGTAGGCCTTGCCCTGGCGCGGTGCTTCGCCGGCGGGGCCGGACTTCAGGTCCTTGCGGGCCTGGCGCACGAGGGCGCGCAGCTGCTGGGAGTCGGTGGCGGGGTGGGTTTCGATCCAGCCGCCGAGGGCGTCGTCGTCGGCGATCAGGCGTTCGCGCCAGCGTTCGGCCTCGTGCAGCGCGGCGGCTTCGGCGGCCGGCACGGTGTTCTGCTCGGTCAGCGCCTGCTTCACGGCCTCGAGCACCTCGGGGTCGAGGGCGCGCATGAGCTTGCCGATGAACTGCATCTGGCGGCGCTTGCCCTCGAAATTGGTGATGCGTTTCGCCTCGGCGATGGCATCGACCAGTTTCTCGCTCAGCGGGAGGGCGTCGAACAGGCCGGCACGCAGGGTGAGCAATTCTTCGCCCAGTTTCTGCAGTTCGGCGCTCTCGCGCTTGAGTTCGGTGCGGCTGGCTTCGTCGGTGCCGCCCTTGAGCTCGCGCTTGAGCTCCAGGTCGAGTTCGCTGCCTTCGGCAACGAAGTGGCCACGGACGAAATAGCCTTTTTTGGGTTTGCGGGACATGGGGTGGATTCTGGGCTGCGCCGTGCGGCGCTGCAACGCGCACAGGGGGCGCGGAAGGGAAAACGTGAAACAGGGGGCGCAAGTATCATAGCCACCACATGACGACATCCTCCTCGCGCGCCGATTCCGGCTTCGCCTACAGCCGCTCCTTCTTCGAAAACCTGGTCGATTCGGCCCTGGCGCACGCCAAAAAGCTCGGGGCCACCGACGCCGGCGCCGAGGCCTCCGAGGGCTGCGGCCTGAGCGTCTCGGTGCGCAAGGGCGAACTCGAGAACGTCGAGCGCAACCGCGACAAGTCGCTGGGCATCACGGTCTACGTGGGCCACCGCCGCGGCAACGCCAGCACCTCCGACTTCTCCGAGGCGGCCATCCAGCAGACCGCCGCAGCCGCCTACGACATCGCCCGCTTCACGGCCGAAGACCCGGTGAGCGGCCTGCCCGACGAGGCCGACATTTCCAAGGACCACCCCGAGCTCGACCTGTTCCACCCCTGGGACGTGACCAGCGAGCAGGCTGCGGCCATGGCGCTGGAGTGCGAGGCGGCCGCGCTGTCGACCGACAAGCGCATCACCAACAGCGAAGGCGCCGGCGTCTCGGCGCAGCAGAGCCACTTCTTCAGCGCCCACACGCACGGCTTTCGCGGCGGCTATGCCAGCTCGCGGCACTCGATGTCGGTGGCGCCCATCGCCGGCAAGGGCGACGGCATGCAGCGCGACGCCTGGTACAGCTCGATGCGCTCGGCCGACGAACTCGCCAGCCCGCAGGCCGTGGGCCGCTACGCCGCCGAGCGCGCGCTGAGCCGCCTGAAGTCGCGCAAGATCAAGACCACCGAATGCCCGGTGCTGTTCGAGTCGCCATTGGCCGTGGGCCTCTTGGGCGGACTGGTGCAGGCCGTGAGCGGCGGGGCGCTGTACCGCAAGAGCACCTTCCTGCTCGATTCGCTGGGCAAGCCCGTGCTGCCCAAGCACGTCGACATCGCCGAAGACCCGCACGTGATGCGCGGCAAGGGCAGCTCGCCCTTCGACGACGAAGGCGTGATCACCCGCGCACGCAAGGTGGTCGATGCCGGCCGCCTCGAAGGCTACTTTCTCTCGACCTACTCGGCGCGCAAGCTGGGCATGAAGACCACCGGCAACGCCGGCGGCTCGCACAACCTGACGTTGAGTTCGCGCCTCACGAAGCACGGCGACGACCTCGACGCCATGCTGGCCAAGCTCGGCACGGGCCTGTTCGTCATCGAACTGATGGGACAGGGCGTGAACTACGTGACCGGCGACTATTCGCGCGGCGCGAGCGGTTTCTGGGTCGAAAAGGGCCGCATCGCCTTCCCCGTGCAGGAGATCACGATCGCGGGCAATTTGCGCGACATGCTGATGGGAATTGAGGCGATTGGCGCAGATGCTTACACTTTCGGCGCAAAAACCACGGGGTCGATCCTGGTCAATCGCATGAAGGTGGCAGGCGCCTGACAGGCCCTGTCGCTCGCAACGGCGCTGGCTCGACGACCCCTCCATTCAAGAACAGGGGACAGGACATGAGCAAACACAGCGCCGTACGCAAGCCGGCCCTCGAACACGAACTGCTGCGCGACCCGCGCCTGGGCTTCGAGCCGGCGGGCAGCAGTTCGGTGCGCTGCCTGCAGCACGGCGTGCCCTGGCCCTTCGACTGCTGGCATTACCACGACGAGTACGAGCTGCAGTGCATCAACCGCACCAGCGGCGACGCCTTCGTCGGCAACCACATCGGCCGCTTCGAGCCCGGCTATGTCGCCCTGGTGGGCGCGCGGCTGCCCCACACCTGGATCTCTCACGACGTGCCGCCCGAAGGCGTGGCCGACCGCAGCATGGTGATCCAGTTCCGCGACGAACCCCTGCGCAAGGGCGTGGACCTGTTCCCCGAACTGGAGACGGTGCTGCCGATGCTCGACCGCGCGAAGCTGGGCATCGAGTTCTTCGGCATCGGCGACCTCGTGCGCGAGCGCTTCGCGCGGGTGCAGAAGCAGGAGGGCATGGCGCGGCTGTCGGAGTTCATCGGCCTGCTGCACGAGCTCGCCAACTGGAGCGACTGGCGCCAGATCTCGAGCAATGCCGACCCGACCGACGAGGACCCGACGGCCAACACCCGCATGCGTCGCGTGCTTGACCACCTGCATGCGCACCTGTCCGAAGAGCTGTCGCTGCCCGCCGTGTCGGCCATCGCCAACATGGCCGAAAGCAGCTTCTCGCGCTACTTCCACAAGCACATGGGCAGCACCTTCACCGACTTCGTCACGCGGCTGCGCATCACCAAGGCCTGCGAGATGCTGCAGGTGTCCGACCGGCTGGTGAGCGACATCTGCTATGAGGTCGGTTTCTCGAACCTCGCGAACTTCAACCGCCGCTTCCTGCAGCTCAAGGGCATGACGCCCTCGGCCTACCGGCAGCAGGCGCAGGAGCGTTTCGGCCTGCGCAGCGTGCAGCACACGCCACTCGCTGCCTGATCTCTGGCTGATACGCGCTTGCCTCTTGGGCTAAACCCCGAGACGGCTTGGCAGCAAAGTATCAGATGCCCGGTGGGCGTGTAGGAGGCCTTTCGGATCGGCCGCCTAACCTTTGTTTCGTTGCTTCTGCCGGCATTTCGCCGGCAACTTGCACGAACAACAAAGGAGACACAAATGTCGATTCCGCATCCCCACCGTCTGGCCGGCCTCGCGCTCGCGCTGGCCACGCTGGCGCCCGCCGCGCTGGCGCAGGTCTGCAAGGAGGACGTGCGCGTCCTGTCGCAGCCCCGTGAAGGCCTGACGCTGCTCGAGAAATCCAAGGACGAGTTCAAGCGCCTGAGCGGTGCCTCGTTCAACGTGGACAACCTCAACGAGAACGACCGCCGCGCCAAGTCGCGCGCCGATGCGTCCACGGTCGGCAAGTACCACGTGTACTACGTCGACGAGGCCAACGTGGCGCAGTTCGTGCAGTCGAAGTGGATCGTGCCGCTCACGCCGTACTACCCGGCCAGCTACGACTACGCCGACTTCGACGCCGGCCGCCAGAAGGTTGCGACCTTCGCCGGCCAGACCTGGTTCGCGCCCCTCACCGGCGGCGGCGACCTCATGGTCTACCGCAAGGACCTGCTGGAGAAGGCGGGCATCAAGCCGCCGGCCACGCTCGACGAGTTCGTGGCGGCCGTGAAGAAGCTCAACGACCCGGCCAACGGCGTCTACGGCGTGGCGCTGCGCGGCCAGCGCGGCTCGGGTGCCAACGTGTGGCGCTGGATGCCGTTCTTCCGCGGCTACGGCGGCCAGTGGTTCGACGGCGACAAGCCGGTCTTCAACTCGCCCGCCGCCGTGAAGGCGACCCAGACCTACCTCGATCTCTTCAAGTACTCCGCGCCCGGAACCAAGACGGGCGGATGGGACGAATCCACCGGCGCCTTCCTGGCCGGCAAGGTCGCGATCCTGGTCGAGTCGACGCCGCTGGCGGGCAACGCGCTCGACCCCAAGATGTCGACCGTGGTCGGCAAGATCGCCTACGCCGTGCCGCCCACGCCGCTCACCGGCGGCGGCTACGGCCACGGCCTGGCCATCGGTGCGCGCGCCAACAAGACCGAAGAGGCGAAGAAGTGCGCGGGCCTCTTCATCGCGTGGGCCACGTCCAAGGAGAACGAGCAGCGCCGGCTGGCGGAAGGCCAGTTCGGCGAACTCAACCGCACCAGCGTGCTGAGCAGCCCGGCGTTTGCCAAGCGCTACGGCGCCGACCTCGGCAAGGCGCTGGCCGACACGGGCAAGGTCACGGCGGTGAACTTCTGGCAAGACCCGGCCTGGCCTGACCTGGGCGACCGCTGGGGGATCATTCTGGAAGAGCTGATCACCGGCTCGCGCACCGACATCCAGGCCGGGCTCGACGAACTCGACGCCTACGCCAAGCAGCTGATCGCGCGTCGCAAGAAGTGAGCAAGCGTTCCCACAAAACACGGCTGCCGGCCGTGTTCATCGGGCCGGGGCTGCTCGTATTGGCGGTCCTGGCGCTGGTGCCGACGGTGTTCGCCATCGCCATCTCGCTGCAGGACCGTGAACTGGGCCAGACCGACACGGCCTGGGTCTGGTTCAGCAACTACGTGCAGCTGTTCTCCGACCGGCGCTTTCTGAACTCGGTGCGCGTGTCGCTGGTGTGGGAGGTGCTGACCGTCAGCGCCACCATGGCCCTGGCCGTGCTCATGGGCACGCTGATGCACCGCTGCGCCACGCCGCGCTGGCGCCAGGTGCTGTCGATGCTGTTCATCGTGCCGGTGCTGCTGCCGCGCGTGTCGGCCGCCTTCGTCTGGAAGTTCGCCTTCCATCCGCTGTTCGGCCTCATCACGTGGCCGTACAAGGCGATCACCGGCGAGCCGCTGGACCTGTTCGCCGACCCGGTGCTGGCGCTGCTCACGGTGGCCTTCGTCGACGTGTGGCAGTGGGGGCTGTTCTTCGGCGTCATCGTGCTGAAGCTGCTCGAAACCCTGCCGCCGCAGCCCTTCGAGGCCGCGCGGCTGGACCACGCGAAGACCTGGGAGGTGTATGCCTACGTGGCGCTGCCGATGCTGAAGGCGCCGCTCATCAGCCTGGCCTTCGTGAAGATGGTGGAGTCGCTGCGCGCCTTCGACCTCATCTACGTGATGACGCGCGGCGGCCCCGGCATCTCGACCGAGACGCTCGACATGTATGCCTTCTCGCAGGGCTTCATCGAGTCGGGCCGCATCTCGTACGCGTCGAGCATGGCGGTGCTGATGATGGTCGCCTCCACGGTCGCGTTCACCTACATCTGGAAATGGACCAAACCGTCATGAAGAAGCTTGCCATCGGAACGCTGCTGGCGCGGCTGGCACTCGTCGCGGCCGGGCTCTCGGCCCTCGTGCCCGTGCTGTGGACCTTTCTCAACTCGTTCAAGAACCGGGTCGACATCGTCTCGGCCGTGCCGAAGTTCTTCTTCACGCCCACGCTCGACAACTACCTGTACGTGCTGAACCGCGAGGCCGTGGCCGCGGGGCTGGTCAACTCGATCGTGGTGGCGGGCGCGGCGGTGATCATCGGCGCGGTGCTGGGCCTGCCGGCCGCCTATGCGTTGGCGCGCTACCCGCTGCGCTGGGGCAACGACATCCAGTTCTTCGTGCTGTCGATGCGCTTCCTGCCGCCGGTGGCGGTGGCCATTCCGCTCATGGTGATCTGGCTGCAACTGGAGCTGTACGACTCGCGCGTGGCGCTCATCGCCACCTACACGCTGCTCACGCTCTCGACCGTGATCTGGCTCGCCATTCCGGCCTTCAAGGCGGTGCCGAAGGAAGTGGAAGAGGCCGGCCGCGTCGACGGCTACGGACCCTACGCGATCTTCTTTCGCATCGCGCTGCCGATTGCCGCGCGCTCGCTGGTGGGCGCCATCGCCTTTGGCTTCGTGCTGGTGTGGAACGAGTTCCTCATCGCGCTGATGCTCACCACCTCCGAGGCCAAGACGCTGCCCATCGTGGCGTCGGAGCTCAGCCAGCTCGGGCGCGACGTGCCCTGGGGCATCCTGAATGCCTCGGTCATCCTGCTGTCGCTGCCGCCATTGCTCATGGTGGGCGTGCTCAGCGGTTTTCTCAATGCCGCGTTCAAGCGTAAGCGGGAGGCTGAATGAGCCGCGCCGCTGCTTCTCTTTCTCCAGAACCCAAAATGTCTGCCATCCGCTGTCACCACCTCATCAAGCGCTACGGGGAAACGCAGGTCGTCCACGCCTTCGATCTCGACGTGGCCGACAACGAGTTCGTCGTGTTCCTCGGCCCCTCGGGCTGCGGCAAGTCGACCATCCTGCGCATGCTCGCGGGCCTGGAAGACATCAGCGGCGGCGACCTGCACATCGGCGGCCAGCGCGTGAACGACCTGCCGCCGCAGGAGCGCGGCATCGCGATGGTGTTCCAGAACTACGCGCTGTATCCGCACATGACGGTGCGCGACAACATCGCGTTCGGGCTCAAGCGCCTCAAGGTGCCCAAGGCCGAGATCGACAGCCGGATCAAGGAGGTCTCGGACACGCTGGGCCTGGAGCGCTACCTGCAGCGCAAGCCCACCGAGCTGTCGGGCGGCCAGCAGCAGCGCGTGGCGATTGCGCGCGCCATGATCAAGACGCCGAAGGTGTTCCTGTTCGACGAGCCGTTGTCGAACCTCGATGCCAAGCTGCGCAACCACATGCGCATCGAGATCGCGAAGCTGCACCAGACGCTGAAAACCACCACGGTGTACGTCACGCACGACCAGCACGAGGCCATGACGCTGGCCGACCGGATCGTGCTGCTGCGCGACGGGCGTATCGAGCAGGTCGGCACGCCGCAGGAAATCTTCGAGCGCCCGCGCTCGGCCTTCGTGGCCGGCTTCATCGGCACACCGCCGATGAACCTGATGGAGATGGCGGTGCATGCCCTGGACGGCGGGCAGTGCGAGCTGCGCGGAGGCGGCGGCTCGGTGCGCGTCGATGCGCGCCGCTTCGCGCTCGAAGGCCGCGAGCGCGTGACGCTGGGCGTGCGCTCGGCGCACCTGCACCTCGACACCGCCAGGGCGAGCGGCGAAGGCTTTGCCGGCGAGGTCCAGCTCATCGAGTACCTCGGCAACGAAGTGCTGGTGAGCGTGGGGCAGGGCGACCAAGAGATCGCCGTGCTCCTGCCGTCCGCGGCAGGCCCCCGGCTCGGCGAGCCGCTGCGCTTCGTGGCCGATGCGCAGCAGGTGCACCTGTTCGATGTCGCGACGGGCGCTTCGCTGCTGCGTCCGGATGCCGCGCTGCACTGAGTGTGTGGCCCCGTTTCAACCCTCTGAGAAAGATGCAATGAAAGCACTGGTTCTGGAAAAGGCGCACGAGATCACGCTGCGCGATGTCGAGCTGCCGCTGCACGTCGGCCCGCGCGACGTGAAGATCCGCATGCACACCGTCGGTGTGTGCGGCAGCGATGTTCACTACTACCAGCACGGCGGCATCGGCCCGTACGTCGTCGATGCGCCGATGATCCTCGGCCACGAGGCCTCGGGCGTGGTGGCCGAGGTGGGCGCCGAAGTCACCCACCTGAAGCCCGGCGACCGCGTCTGCATGGAGCCCGGCATTCCCGACATGGACTCGCGCGCCGTGCGCGAAGGCTTCTACAACCTCGACCCTGCCGTGCGCTTCTGGGCCACGCCGCCGATCCACGGCTGCCTCACGCCTTTCGTGGTGCACCCGGCGGCCTTCACCTTCCGCCTGCCCGACAACGTGAGCTTCGGCGAAGGCGCCATCGTCGAGCCGCTGGCCATCGGCCTGCAGGCCGCGAAGAAGGCGGCGCTGAAGCCGGGCGATGTGGCGGTGGTCATCGGCGCCGGCACCATCGGCGCGATGACGGCGCTGGCCGCGCTCGCGGGCGGCGCGGCGCGCGTGATCCTGGCCGACCTCGTGCCCGAGAAGCTGGCGCTGTTCGCCCACAACCCGGCGGTGACGACAGTCGACGTGCGCAGCACGAACCTGGCCGACACCGTGCAGGCACTCACCGACGGCTGGGGCGCGAACGTGGTCTTCGAAGCCAGCGGCAGCGCGCGCGCCTTCGACAACGTGTTCGACCTGCTGTGCCCCGGCGGCTGCCTCGTGCTGGTGGGCATACCCGCCGCGAAGGTGGCTTTCGACATCGTCGCGATCCAGGCGAAGGAGGCGCGCATCGAGTCGGTGTTCCGCTACGCCAACATCTTTCCGCGCGCGCTGGCACTCATCGCATCGGGGCAGGTCGATGTGAAGCCCTTCATCTCGCGCACCTTCGCGTTCGAGGACGGTATTGCCGCGTTCGAGGAGGCCGCGGCCGGGCGCGTCACGGATGTGAAGATCCAGATCGAATTTCCCGCCGCCGAAGCCGCCTGAACGCCCCGCAAGGGCGCGGGACAAGGGGAAACGCTGGGGAATGCAGTGGCAGGGCGCGGCTACAGTGGCTGCGCTTTGCCACTCGCCGCCCTGCGCGCTTCCTCGCCCATGCTCTTGCCGTTTCGCAATGTCGTTCTCACCGGTGCCTGCGGCGGCCTCGGGCAGGCGCTGGCGCGTGCGCTGATCGATAGCGGTGCGCGCGTGGCGCTGGTGGGGCTCGACACCGCACGCCTCGCGGCGCTCGCGGCCCCAGCCGAAGGGCGCTGCAAGGCCTACACGCCCGACGTGTCCGACGGCCCCGCCATGCAGGCGATGGCGGCCGACTGGATGCAGCGCTTCGGCCCACCCGACCTCGTGATCGCCAACGCGGGCGTGGCCGGCGGCTACGACACCGCCGAGGCCGACGACCTGGCCGTGTTCCGCCGCATGCTCGAGATCAACCTGCTCGGCGCGGCCACCACCTTCCAGCCCTTCGTGCAGCCGATGCGCGCAGCGGGACGCGGCGCGCTCGTCGGCGTGGCCAGCATCGCGGGCTGGCACGGCATGCCGGGCAACGGCGCCTACTGCGCGAGCAAGGGCGGCCTGATCCGTTACCTCGAAAGCCTGCGCGCCGAGCTGCGCGGCACGGGGCTCACGGTGCACACGGTGAGCCCGGGCTACATCCGCACCGCGCTCACGGCCGGCAACCGCTTCGCGATGCCGGGGCTGCTCGAGGCCGATGCGGCGGCGCGCCAGCTGCTGACGGGCCTGGCGGCCCGGCGCGAAAAGATCGTGCTGCCGCGGCGCATCGGCTGGCTGTCGAAAGCGCTCGACCTGTTGCCCGCGCCGCTGCACGACCGCCTGCTGCGCGGCCAGCCGCGCAAGCCGCGCGTGGGCGAGGCGGGTGCCACCGCCATTCCCGGCCTGAATTCCCAGAAAGAACCTCCCCGCCGATGACGCCTTCCGCCACTGCCGTTCCGACACACGAACAGATCGCCCTCATCGGCGCCGGGCCCTCGGGCCTGGCGGGCGCCCGCAATCTGCAGAAGCTCGGCGTTCCGTTCCAGGGCTTCGAGGCGCACAGCGACGTGGGCGGCCTCTGGGACATCGACAACCCGCGCTCCACGGTCTACCACTCGGCGCACCTGATCTCGAGCAAGCGCACGACCGAGTTCGCCGAATTCCCGATGGCCGACACCGTGGCCGACTACCCGAGCCACCGCGAGCTGCGTCGCTACTTCAGCGACTTCGCCGACCGCTTCGGCCTGCGCGCGCACTTCCGCTTCGGCACCCGCGTGCTGCGCGTGGAGCCGGTGAGCGACGCACCCGACACGCGCTGGCGCGTGAGCGTGGAGGCGCCCGACGGCACCGTGGAAACCGATGAGTACAAGGGCGTGGTGATCGCCAACGGCACGCTGTCGGAGCCCAAGCATCCGCAGTTCGAAGGCCACTTCGACGGCGAGCTGCTGCACACCAGCAGCTACAAGCACGCCGAGCTCTTCAAGGACAAGCGCGTGCTGATCGTCGGCGCCGGCAACTCGGGCTGCGACATCGCAGTGGATGCCGTGCACTACGCGCAAAGCGTCGACATCTCGGTGCGGCGCGGCTATTACTTCGTGCCCAAGTACGTGTTCGGCAAGCCGGCCGACACGCTGGGCGGCAAGCGTCCGCTGCCGCCGTGGCTCAAGCAGAAGGTCGATGCCACCGTGCTGCAGTGGTTCACCGGCGACCCGGTGCGCTTCGGATTTCCGAAGCCCGACTACAAGATGTACGAGTCGCACCCGGTGGTGAACTCGCTGGTGCTGCACCACGTGGGTCACGGCGACATCGGCGTGCGCGCCGACATCGCGCGGCTGGCGGGGCACACCGTGCATTTCAAGGACGGCAGCGCGCGCGACTACGACCTGATCCTCACGGCCACGGGCTACGCGCTGCACTACCCGTTCATCGACCGCGAGCTGCTCAACTGGCAGGGCATGGCGCCGCGCCTGTACCTGAACATCTTTTCGCCGCGCTTCGAGACGCTGGGCGTGCTCGGCATGATCGAGGCGAGCGGCATCGGCTGGCAGGGGCGCTACGAGCAGGCCGAGCTGCTGGCGCGCTATTTCCGCGCGCACGCGGCAGGCTCGCCCAAGGCTGCCGCCCTGCGTACAGCAGTGCAGGGGCCGCCGCCCGATCTGTCGGGTGGCTTCAAGTACCTGCAGCTGGAGCGCATGGCCTACTACGTGCACAAGGACACCTACCGCGCGGCCGTGCGCCAGGCCGCTGCCGCACTGGCCGACTGATCGTCTTTCTACAAGGGGTTCCGCGCATGCTGCCTGTCGACGAGATCCGCCTGCACTTCAACCCGGCCTCGCTGGTGCTGCTCAACGTGGTGCTGGGCTTCCTGATGTTCGGCATTGCGCTGGACACGCGCATCGACGACTTCAGGCGCGTGGCGCGCATGCCCGGCGCGATGGCGGTGGGCATCGGTGCGCAGTTCGTGGTGCTGCCGGCCGTGACCTTCGTGCTCACGCTGATCCTGCAGCCGGGCCCGAGCATCGCGCTGGGGATGATCCTCGTGGCCTGCTGCCCGCCGGGCAACATCTCGCAGATCCTCACGCACCGCGCGGGCGGCAACGTGGCGTTGTCGGTGTCGATGACGGCCATCTCGAACGCGCTGTCGATCGTGGTGATGCCGCTGAACTTCGCGTTCTGGGGCGGCCTGCATCCCACGGCTTCGGTGCTGCTCAAGACCATCGCGCTCGACCCCTTCGACATGCTGGGCCACATCGTGATGATCATCGGCATTCCCTTCGTGCTGGGCGTGGCCTGCGCGCACAAGCTGCCGGGGCTCACGGCGCGCATCAAGAAGCCGGCGCGCATCCTGAGCTTCCTGGCGCTGATCGCCTTCATCGTCGGCGCCATCGCGGGCAACTGGCGCTACTTCCTCGATTACGTGGGGCTGGTGCTGATGGCCGTGGTGATCCACGACGCGCTGGCCTTCGGCACCGGCTACCTGTGCGCGCGGCTCTCGGGGCTGGGCGACTACGACCGGCGCGCGGTGGCCATCGAGGTGGGCATCCGCAACGCGGGGCTCGGGCTGGTGCTGATCTTCAGCTTCTTCGGCGGGCTCGGCGGCATGGCCGTGGTGGCCGGCGTGTGGGGCTTCTGGGACATCATCGCGGGCCTGGCGCTGGCGAGCTGGTGGGGGCGCAAGCCTGCGACGCCATGAGCGAGGTCTGGAAGGCGTCCGCGCGACGCGTGTTGATCACCGGCGGTGACGGTTTCCTGGGGCGCAGCGTGCTCGCCGCATTGGCCGGGCAAGGCAGCTTCGAAACGCTGGTGGCACTCGACGTGCGCGAAGTGCCCGCCGAGCGTCGGCTGCCCGGCGTGGTCTACCTGCAGCGGGACGTGCGCGACGACGGCATCGCCGACGTGCTGGCCGAACACGTGATCGACACGGTGGTGCACCTCGCGTCCATCGTCACGCCCGGCAAGGACTCGAACCGCGCCTTCGAGCATTCGGTCGACGTGGGTGGCACGCGCAACGTGCTCGACGCCTGCGTGGCGCGCGGCGTGGGGCACATCGTGGTGTCGTCGAGTGGCGCGGCCTACGGCTACCACGCGGACAACCCGGCCTGGATCACCGAGTCGCAGCCGCTGCGTGGCAACCCGGTGTTCGCCTACGCTGACCACAAGCGGCAGGTGGAAGAGATGCTGGCCGACTGCCGCAGGCAACATCCCGCGCTGGCGCAGACGGTGCTGCGCATCGGCACCATCCTCGGCGAGCGCGTCGACAACCAGATCACGGCGCTGTTCGAGAAGAAGCGGCTGATCGCCATCCGCGGCAGCGACAGCCCCTTCGTGTTCGTGTGGGACGAGGACGTGACCGGCGCCATCGCCCATGCGCTCGGTGGCGCGCCGCCCGGCTGCTACAACCTCGCGGGCGACGGCGCGCTCACCATCCACGAGATCGCCGCGCGCCTGGGCAAGCGCGCCATCGCCTGGCCGGCCGGCGTGCTGCAGGCGGCGCTGGCCGCAGGTTCGGCGCTGGGCGTGAGCCGCTACGGGCCCGAGCAGCTCGACTTCCTGCGCTACCGGCCGGTGCTGCTGAACACCGCGCTGAAGACCCAGTTCGGCTACGTGCCGCGCAAGACCAGTCGCGAAGCCTTCGAGGCTTTCGTTGCGGCGCGTGCGCGGCAGGGAAGGCCGGTCACTTGCGCGTAGCGTCCGCCGGCGGTGGTGGCGCGATGAGGTAGTCGAGCATGCGCCGCGCATTGAGCGGCAGGTCTTGCGACGAGCGCACGCAGGCCATGAGCGTGCGTTCGGCCCACGGGTCGGCCAGCGAGGCGCGCGCGATCTTCATCGAGCGGGCGCAGCGCTCGGCCGCGGTCTGCGGCACGATGCCCACGCCGATGCCGTACTCGACCATGCGGCACACGGCCTCGAAGTTGCGCACGCGCACGCGGTAGGCCAGGTGCCTGGCGAGCGCGCGTGCATGGCCGGTGATCAGCTGCTGCAGCGCGCTGTCGGCGGGCAGGCCGACGAACTCGCTGTCGACCACCTCGGCCAGGTGCACGCGGCGCCGGCTGGCCAGCGCGTGGCCGCGTGGCATCACCAGCACGAGGTCGTCGCGGCGGAAGGGGTGGCATTCGAGGCCGTCGCTGTCGATGGCGTCGGAGACGATGCCGATGTCGCACAGGCCGCTGCGCAGGGCCTCCACGGTGTCGGGGCTGGCGCGTTCCTCAAGGTCGACCGAGATGCGCGGATGCTCGGCCAGGAAGCGGCTCAGCACCTCGGGCAGGTGCTCGGTGAGCGCCGAGGTGCCGCACATGAAGCGCACGTGGCCCTTGAGGCCCTGGCCGTACTCGCCGAGTTCGCCGCGCAGCCGCTCCATCTGCTGCAGCACGACGCGCGCATGGTGCAGCAACGTGCGCCCGGCCTCGGTGGGGCGCACGCCCTGCGCGTGGCGCGTGAGCAGCGGCGTGCCGAGCGCGTCTTCCATGCCGCGCACGCGCTGGCTGGCCGAGGCCAGCGTCATGTGCGAGCGGCCGGCGCCGGCCGTGAGGCTGCCGGCTTCGACGACGTGGAGAAAGAGCCGCAGGTCGGTCAGGTCGAATCGCATGATGGGCCGCAAGGTAGCACGCCAGCCTCAGCCTGCGCCTGAGGCTGGCTGCGCGAAAGCCGCATTTCCAGCCGATGCGCCCGTCGGCAGACTCCGCGGCGATGACGATCTCCAACGATGCAATGGGCCTGTGGGCGGCGGCGGCCGCGGTCTTCCTGCTGGCCGGCCTGATCAAGGGCGTGATCGGCCTGGGGCTGCCGACCGTGGCGATGGCGCTGCTCGCGCTGTGGATGTCGCCCGCACAGGCGGCGGCGCTGCTGATCGTGCCCTCGCTGGTCACCAACCTCTGGCAGACCGGACCGCGCGCGAGCTTCGGCGCGGTGTTCCGCCGCATCGGCCGCATGCAGGCCGGCGTCGTGGCGGGCACGCTCGCCGGGGCGTGGTGGCTGGGCGTACCGGCCGGGGCCTGGGCTTCGCTGGCGCTCGGCGTGGCGCTGGTGATCTATGCGCTGTGGGGGCTGACGGGGCGGCAGCTGCACGTGAGCGACGCACAGGCGCGCTGGCTGGGGCCCGTGGTGGGTGCCGCGACGGGACTGGTGACGTCCGTGACCGGCGTGTTCGCGGTGCCGGCCGTGCCGTACCTGCAGGCGCTGGGTTTCCAGCGCGATGCGCTGATCCAGGCCATGGGCATCTCGTTCACCACCTCGACCGTGGTGCTGGCCCTGGGACTGGCGGCCAACGGGAGCTACCCGGCGGCGGTGCTGGGCGGGTCGCTGGCGATGCTGGTGCCGGCGGTCGGCGGCATGGTGCTGGGCACCTGGCTGCGGCAGCGGCTGCCGGTGGCCGTGTTCCGGCGCTGCTTCCTGATCGGGCTGGCGCTGCTGGGGGCGTACATGGCGCTGCGCGCCGTCATGTCCGCCTGATCCCGTGATCGGTCAGCTGGCGGCCAGCAGGGCCGCGCGCACGCGCTCGATGGTCTGGCGGTAGGGCAGGGCGAAGTCCTCGATGGCCGCGTCGGCGTCGAGCCAGCGGAACGAGAACACCAGGCCTTCTTCTTCGGGGCTGCCCGTGGCCATGTGCTCGAAGGTTTCGGGCAGGGCGCGGTGGTCGCGCATCAGGAAGATGTGCCAGCGCTGCGGATGGCGGTGCGTGTTGCCTTCGACGCCGGCTTCGCACTCGCGCTCCAGCGTGCCCAGCGATTCGAGCCGGCCGGCGAACACCAGGCCCGACTCTTCGAGCAGCTCGCGTCGCACGGCCGCCTCGGGCGACTCGCCGGGCTCGATGGTGCCCTTGGGCAGCTGCATGTTGCCGTCTTCGGGATGACGGAACACCAGCAGCCGGCCCTGCGCATCGACCAGGCAGGCGCAGGCCTTCGGGATCGTTGCGACGGGCGCGGCGCCGAGCGGGCTGCTGCTGCCGTTCTTCATGGCGGTGGCCGCCTCAGGCGCCCGTGAGGGCGGCCTTGACCGCGGCGCTGACCTGGCCCATGTCGGCCTTGCCAGCCAGGCGCGTCTTGACCACGCCCATCACCTTGCCCATGTCGCCGGGGCCAGCCGCGCCGAGTTCGGCCACGATGGCCTTCACCGCGGTGGCGACTTCGTCGGCGCTCATGCGCTGGGGCTGGTACACCTCGAGGACCTTGATCTCGGCGGCTTCCTTGTCGGCCAGGTCGATGCGACCGCCGGTGGTGAACGCGGCGATCGAGTCCTTGCGCTGCTTGACCATCTTGTCGACGATGGCGATGACCATGGCGTCGTCGAGCTCCACGCGCTCGTCGACTTCCTTCTGCTTCATGGCGGCGAGCAGCAGGCGGATGGTGGCCAGGCGCTCCGAATCCTTGGCGCGCATCGCCGTTTTCATGTCTTCGGTGATTTGTTCTTTGAGAGTCATTCTTCGCAACCTTTCGGAAAAAACAAAAGCCGCGGCAGGTTTCCCTGGCGCGGCTGGTGCAACGGGGCGCTGGCGAGGACTTTCGTCGGGGCCAGCTGCCCTGGGCGTTGCTTAGTACAGCTTCTTGGGGAGCTGCATGCTGCGCACGCGCTTGTAGTGGCGCTTGACCGCAGCTGCCTTCTTGCGCTTGCGCTCGGCCGTCGGCTTCTCGTAGAACTCGCGGGCGCGCAGGTCGGTCAGCAGGCCGAGCTTTTCGATGGTGCGCTTGAAGCGGCGCAGGGCGACGTCGAAGGGCTCGTTTTCTTTAACGCGGATGGTGGTCATTGATGAATCGTTGAAATGGATTTGGCCGGGGGAGATCGAGGCCCCAAACCGGGGTTCCTCAACTGAAAACTTTTTGCGGCCGTTGAGGGAAGGCCAGAGTTAGCCCGCGATTATAGCGCGGTTGCACATGCGTGTGCGCTCGCCCACGCCCATTGGAAGTTGTATCCGCCCAACCAGCCGGTCACGTCGACCACTTCGCCGATGAAATACAGGCCCGGCTGCTTCGATTCCATGGTCTGGGACGACAAATCGCGGGTGTCGACGCCGCCTGCCGTCACCTCGGCCTTCTTGTAGCCCTCGGTGCCGCTGGGGGTGATCTGCCAGCGGGCGATGCGCTCGGACAGTGCCGCCAGCGCCTTGTCGGTGGCCTCGTTGACCGGGCGCTGCAGGGCCGGGTCTTCGCCGACCCAGGCGTCGGCCAGCCGCGAGGGCACCAGCGCGGCCAGCTCGTTGGCGATGCGTTTCTTCGAGCGCCGTTTGGCGTCGGTCAGCGACTCGGCCACGTCCATGCCGGGCGCAAAGTCCAGCGTCAGCGGGGCGCCGGGCTTCCAGTAGCTCGAAATCTGCAGCACCGCCGGGCCCGACAGGCCGCGGTGGGTGAACAGCAGGTCTTCCAGGAAGGCCATCTTGTCCTTCTTGCCGCCGGTCTCGATGCGCACCGGCAGCGCCAGCCCGGCCAGGCTGGCGTAGGGCGCCCAGGCGTCGCCGCCGAAGGTCAGCGGCACCAGCGCCGGACGCGGCGTGACCAGCCGCAGGCCGAACTGCTCGGCGAGCCGGTAGCCGAAGTCGCTTGCACCAATTTGGGGAATCGACAAGCCGCCGGTCGCCACCACGAGCTTGGGCGTGTCGATCGGACCGCGCGTGCTACTGATTTGGTAGCGTCCGTCGACAAAGGCGATGTCGCCGAGCTTGCACGGCTGCCAGCGCTCGACGTTGCCGGCGGCGCACTCGGCCAGCAGCATGTCGACGATCTGCTGCGAGGAGCCGTCGCAGAACAGCTGGCCCTTGTGCTTCTCGTGGTACGCGATGCCGTGGCGCTGCACCATGTCGATGAACTGCTGCGGCGCGTAGCGCGACAGCGCCGAGCGGCAGAAATTCGGGTTGTCGCCCACGAAATGGCGCTGCGGGGCGCGCACGTCGAGGTCGCGGTTGGTGAAGTTGGCGCGGCCGCCGCCCGAGATGCGGATCTTTTCGCCGACCTTCTCGCTGTGGTCGACCAGCAGCACGCGCAGGCCGCGCTGGCCTGCCAGCGCGGCACACAAGAGACCGGCGGCGCCGGCACCGACGACAACGACGTCAAAGGAAGAAGAAGGAGGGGAAGAAGAAGGAGAGCTCAAGCGGGTCCGTCCGCCGCCAGCACCGGCGGCGGGTTGTATTTGAGGTGGCCCACGTAGCGCAGCGGCTGCGTGGCGGCAATCGAGGGCACGTCGCCCTCGCGCATGTGGAGCAGGTCGGCCGGGCTCACCCAGCGCGGGTCTGCGTCGGTGATCGGCGCACCGGCCTGGCGGTAGGCCTCCAGCACGAACTGCGAGCAGAAGAACTGGTCGTTGCGGCTGGCGCCGAGCTGCACCATCGCCATGCCGCTGATGCAGTACGCGCTGACGGCCGAAGGAATCAGCGGCAGCTCGCACAGCCGGCGGTTCAGCACGAAGGGCGCGTTCAGCAGCACGCCGGCCGTGTTGTAGCGGGTGCCGACCTTGGAATTCGCCCAGTCGCGCATCTTCTCGATGTGGGCCGGTTCGAGGCCCGGCACGCGAAAGGCCACGACCATCTGCTCTTCGTCGACCACCTCGGCCAGCGGCCGGGCGCGCACGCCGGTGCCCACGGCCTCGGCGATCTGCCCGTCGCCCAGGTACAGCACGGCGTGGCTCACTGGCGAGAAGGTGCCCAGGCGGATGCCGAAGGAGTTCACCGTGGCGATCGAGGTCAGCAGGATGTCGCCGGGCTCAAGCACGTCGGCGACGATCAGCTCGCCGCCGTTGCCGGGAGCGATCACCGAGCTTTGCACGCGCAGGCGCAGGCCCGAAGTTTCGGAAGGCATCTCGATGCGCGTGGCGCAGGCCGAGAGCAGGAGCGGCAGCGCCGCGGCGAGCGCCGCAGCGCGAAGAAGGGAGGCCATGGTCATCCCTTCCAGACGAACGGGAACTTCAGTTGCTTGAAGAAGCCGTTGGGCACGTAGTCGCCCAGCACGCCGTACTTCTCGGGCCAGAGCTTGGTGCTCTTCACCGCGGTGCCGAAGAGGTAGTCGAGGAAGGCGTAGTGCGCCGCGTAGTTCTTGTCGAGCGCCTCGATGTCCTGGCTGTGGTGCCAGTGGTGGAAGTTGGGCGTCACGATCAGGTAGCGCAGCGGCCCCAGGCGCACGCTCACGTTGCAGTGGTTGAACACCGCCTGGAAGCCGACCACCACGATGTAGGCATCGATCACGTCCTTGCTGAAGCCCAGCACGTAGATCGGCGCGAGCACCAGCGTGCGCGTGATCAGCAGCTCCAGGATGTGCTGGCGCGAGCCCGCCATCCAGTCCATGCTCTTCACGCTGTGGTGCACGGCGTGCAGGCGCCACAGCACCGGCACCTCGTGGTACGCGCGGTGCGTCCAGTACTGCACGAGGTCGGCCACCAGGATGATCAGCAAAATGCCCGCCCAGAACGGCAGGTTGCTCACCCAGCCGCGGATGCCGTCGTTGGCGGCCCAGCCGAAGAGCTTGTGCACCATGAGGTTGGTGGCCAGCAGCACGAAGCCCACGATCATGTGGTTCACCACGAAGTGATGAAAGTCGGTCTGCCACTCTTCGCGGAACACGGGTTGATCTTTGCGCAGCGCAAAGAGCTTTTCGATGAAGATGAAGATCAGCGACGAGCCCAAGAGGTCGAGGATGAACCAATCGAGCCCGATGTACGGCGTGTGGTCCGCGAAGTCGTGCACCGGCACCTTGTGCCCGCCCAGCAGCGCCGACACCACCACCAGCAGGAACGCGGCCGACGAGAGCCAGCGCGAGCGGTTGAAGATGATGTTGACCAGCGAGAGCCCGCCGGCAATGACCAGCGCCGTGAGCAAGATGACGCGCATCACGTCGACGTTGTAGCTCTTGCGCAGCTCGGGCGTCGTCAGATACTGCGGGAAGTGGAAGGCCAGCACGCCCAGGAAGCACAGGGCGGCGAGGCTGAAGGCGATGGTGCCCGTGACCAGCCCGCGCCCGCGGCGCAGCTCGCCGTGGCTTTCGGTGAATTCGTTGAGTTTGTCGAGCATCCCTGCCTCTTCCTTCTTGTTCGTTGGGCCGGGCGGGATTTTAGGCGGCGCCCGGGCGGCGGCGCTACACTGCGCCTCCTCATGGCCCGCCGCTCCCTCCGTCGCTGCATGACCGCGTTGTTCGTGGTCCTGTCGCTGCTGTTCTCGCAGCTGGCGCTGGCAGGCTATGTCTGCCCCGGCGCCTCGGACAGCCCGGGGTCGATGGCCGAGAGGATGGCGTCGGGCGAGCCCTGCGAAGGCATGGACATGGCCCAACCGGTGCTGTGCTTCCAGCACGCCGCCGACCTGTCGCTGTCCTTCGAGCCGGTGAAGCTGACCACGCCCTCGCTGCCGGCCATCGTGCAGCTCGTGGTGATGCCCCTGGTGCTGGTGTCGGAAGGCCATGCCCTTCCGCCGCAGGCCGTGCCGGAGCGGCAGCATCCACCACCCGACCCCGTTTTTCTCGCCACGCGCCGACTGCGCGTCTGACCCCTCCGTCGACTGACCGGTGCTGGTGCGGCGCGTCCGCTTGCCAGCGATTCGCTCGTTCGTTTGCGGAGTTTTCATGTTCATTTCCTTTTCGCGCGCGGCCGCATGGGCTGCCGCGCTGCTGCCGTACCTGGCGACGGCGGCCCCCCTGTCCCTGGAGGACGCGCTTCAGCGGGCGACGCAACGCTCCGAAGCCACCCGCGCCGCCCGTGCCGGCGTCGCCAGCGCCTCGGCGGCGGCCTCCGCGGCCCCGCAGCTTCCCGACCCCACGCTGCGCATCGGCGTCGACAACCTGCCCGCGACGGGTGCGGACCGTTTCCACACCACGCGCGATGCGATGACGATGAAGCGCATCGGCCTCAGCCAGGAATGGCTGTCCGCCGACAAGCGCGCCGCGCGGCAGGCCGCCGCCGAGGCGTCGGTCGGCCTGGAGGCGGTGCGGGTGCAGGCCGCCGTGGCCGACACCCGCCGGCAGGCCGCGCTCGCCTACGTGGACGCCTTCTACGCCGGCGAGAGCGTCACGCTCGCGCGGCGCATGGAACACCATGCGCATGAAGAACTGGAGGCCTCGCGCGCACGCCTGTCGTCGGCCGCGGGGAGCAGCCAGGACGTGCTGGCGCTGGCCGGCGCCAGAGGCATCGCGGAAGACGAGACGGCCGACCTCCTGCAGCAGCAGGAAGCCGCCAGCGTCGTCTTCCAGCGCTGGGTCGGCGTGCCGCCCGACGAACTGCGGTCTCCGGGCGCCATCGCCGTGCCCTCCGAAGCCGCCTACGTGGCCGCGCACCCCACGGTCGCGGCCCTGCAGCGCGATGTCGACGTGGCCGGGCAGACGGCGGCCGTCACCGCGTCCAACCGCAAGCCGAACTGGACCTGGGAACTCGCCTATGGCCAGCGCACCGGCTACGCCGACATGGTGTCGGTGGGCCTGAGCATTCCGCTGCCCATCGCCCCCGGTGAGCGGCAGGACAGGGACACCGCCGCCAAGCTGGCCTTGGTCGAGAAAGCCGAGGCCGACCTGGCCGAAGCCACCCGGGCCGCGACCGCCGAGTACCAGGCGCTGCGCAGCGATGCGCAACGCCTGCAGCAACGCATCGACCGCTACCGCACGGGCGTGGTCGTTCCGGCCGGCCAGAGAACGGCAGCCGCAACGGCGGCCTACCGCTCCAACCAGGGCAGCCTCGTCACGCTGTTCGAGGCGCGCCATGCCGAAGTCGAAGCGCAGCGCAAGCTGCTGGCGCTGCAGCGCGACCTGGCCAGAACCCACGTCCAACTGGCCTTCCGGCCGCTCACCATCGAGGGGGCCCCATGAACCGCACACGCACGATCGGCGCAGCGCTGCTGGCCGCCCTGTTGCTCGCAGCAGGCGCCTTCTACCTGGGGCGCACGACCGCCCCCTCCACGGAGGCGCCGGCGATCACGCCGTCCACCCCGGACGGCCGCAAGGTCCTCTACTGGCACGACCCCATGATGCCGGGCCCGCGCTTCGACAAGCCCGGCAAGTCGCCCTTCATGGACATGCAGCTGGTGCCCATGTACGCCGACAGCGCCACCGGCACGGGCAGTGCGGGCGGCGTGCAGGTGAGCCCCACGGTCCAGCAGAACCTCGGTATCCGGTATGCCGGCGTGCGGCGCGCGGAAGTCTCCGCGTCTTTCGATGCCGTCGGCGCCGTGCAGTTCGACGAGCGGCTCAACGTCGTCGTGCAGACGCGCGTGGCGGGCTACGTCGAGCGCCTGTCGGTCCGCGCGCCGATGGAGCGCGTGCGCAAGGGGCAGGCGCTGGCGACGGTCTTCGCGCCTGAATGGCTGGGCCCGCAGAACGAATGGCTGGCCCTCAAGAAATCAGGCGTTCCCGCCGACCTCGTCGCAGCGGCGCGTGATCGCATGCGGGCCCTGTCCATCCCCGCCGAGCTCATCCGCCGCAGCGAGGAGACCGGCACGGCGCAGGCGCGCTACGTGCTCACCGCGCCGTCCGACGGCGTGGTGGCCGAGCTGGGCGTGCGCGAAGGCGTCGCGGTCACGCCCGGCATGACGCTGTTCCGTATCGCGGGCCTGGAGAAGGTCTGGGCGGTGGCCGAGATCCCGGAAGCGCAGGCCGTGCGGCTCGCACGCGGCCAGAAGGTCAAGACGGTCCTCCAGGCCGATGCTGCCCAATCGTTCGACGGCACGCTCGACGAGATCCTGCCCGAGGTCAACGCCGCCACCCGCACCCTGAAGGCCCGCTTCGAAGTCGACAACAGGAACGGAAAGCTCACGCCCGGCATGCTGCTGCGCCTGCAGGTGGCGGGGCCCGCCAGCACCCGGCTGGTCGTGCCGTCCGAAGCCGTCATCCGCACCGGCAAGCGCGCGGTCGTCATCGTGCGCAAGGCCGACGGCGCGTTCGAGCCGCGCGACGTGTCGACTGGTGCGGACCTGGGCGACGACACCGAAGTCATCTCCGGCCTGAATGAAGGCGAGCAGGTGGTGGCCAGCGGCCAGTTCCTCATCGACTCGGAGGCCCGGCTGCGTTCGGCGCTGGGCAGCATGACATCGCCTGCGGCCACGGCCACGGCCGCAGCGCCGGCCGCCGTGCTGCACCAGGCCGAAGGCAAGGTCGAAAGCGTGGCCCCCGACGGTCTTACGATCTCGCACGGCCCCGTCGCCACGCTCAAGTGGCCGCCGATGACGATGGGCTTTGCGAAGGCATCGCCCGAGGCGTTCCCGGACATCCAGCCCGGCGACCTGGTCCGCTTCGAGTTCAAGGAAGGCGGCCCCACCGGCTACGAGCTGGTCTCCGTCCAGCGCATGCAAGCGGGCGCCAAGCGATGATCGCCGCCGTCATCCGCTGGTCGATTGGCAACCGCTTCCTGGTGCTGATCGCGACCTTGTTCCTGGTGGCCGCGGGGTGGTGGTCGGTGGTGCGCACGCCGCTCGATGCGCTGCCCGATCTGTCGGACACGCAGGTCATCATCCGCACGCCTTTCCCCGGCAAGGCGCCCCAGGTGGTCGAAGACCTCGTCACCTACCCGCTGACCACCACCATGCTCAGCGTGCCCGGTGCCAAGACCGTGCGCGGCTACTCGTTCTTCGGCGACTCGTTCGTCTACGTGCTGTTCGACGACAAGACCGACCCGTACTGGGCGCGCTCGCGCGTCGTCGAGTACCTGAACCAGGTGCAGGGCAGGCTGCCCGCGGGCGCGAACGCCTCGCTGGGCCCCGATGCCACGGGCGTGGGCTGGGTCTACGAGTACGCGCTGGTCGACCGCACGGGCACGCGCGACATCGGGCAGCTGCGCGCGCTGAACGACTGGTTCCTCAAGTTCGAGCTCAAGACCGTGCCCGACGTGGCCGAGGTCGCCAGCATCGGCGGCATGGTGCGCCAGTACCAGGTGGTGCTCGACCCCGACCGCATGCGCGCGCTGGGCATCACGCAGTCGATGGTCGTTGCGGCGCTGCAGAAAGCCAACCAGGCCTCGGGCGGCTCGGTCGTCGAACTTGCCGAGGCCGAGTACATGGTGCGTTCGCGCGGCTACCTGCGTTCGCTGGACGACTTCCGCACCATCCCGCTGGCCGTGACGGGCGCCACGCCGGTGCTGCTGCGCGATGTGGCCACCGTGCAGATCGGCCCCGAGATGCGCCGCGGCATCGCCGAACTCGACGGCGAAGGCGAAGTGGCCGGCGGCGTGATCGTCATGCGCTCGGGCAAGAACGCGCGCTCCACCATCGAGGCCGTCAAGGCCAAGCTCGATGCCCTCCAACCCGGCCTGCCGCCGGGCGTCGAGATCGTGCCGACCTACGACCGCTCGCTGCTGATCGACCGCGCCGTCGACAACCTGCGCGGCAAGCTGATCGAGGAGTTCATCGTGGTGGCGCTGGTCTGCGCGGTCTTCCTGTTCCACCTGCGCTCGGCGCTGGTGGCCGTGGTGGCCTTGCCGATCGGCGTGCTGGCGGCCTTCATCGTGATGCACTGGCAGGGCGTCAACGCCAACATCATGTCGCTGGGCGGCATCGCGATCGCCATCGGGGCGATGGTGGACGGCGCCATCGTGATGGTCGAGAACGTGCACAAGCACATCGAGGCCTTCGAGACAGAGCAGGGCCGGCAGCCCACGGTGGTCGAGCGATGGCGGCTCGTCACCGACGCGTCGGTGGAGGTCGGGCCGGCGCTGTTCTTCTCGCTGCTGGTGATCACGCTGTCCTTCGTGCCCGTGTTCTCGCTCGAGGCGCAGGAAGGGCGGCTGTTCTCGCCGCTGGCCTTCACCAAGACCTACGCGATGGCGGCTGCGGCGGGGCTGTCGGTCACGCTGATCCCCGTGCTCATGGGCTACCTGGTGCGCGGCCGCATTCCGCACGAAGGCGCCAATCCCGTGAACCGCTGCCTGATGGCCGTGTACCGGCCTGCGCTGGAGCTGGTGCTGCGCTTTCCCAAGGGAACGCTGGCCGTTGCTGCGGTGCTGCTGGCGCTGACCGTGGTGCCGCTGATGCGCCTGGGCGGCGAGTTCATGCCGCCGCTGGACGAGGGCGACCTGCTCTACATGCCTTCGGCGCTGCCCGGGCTGTCGGTGTCGAAGGCCGCCGAGCTGCTGCAGCAGACCGACCGCCTCATCAAGACCGTGCCCGAGGTCGCGCGCGTGTTCGGCAAGGCCGGCCGCGCCGACACCGCGACCGACCCCGCGCCGCTCGAGATGTTCGAGACCACGGTCCAGTTCAAGCCGAGGAGCGAGTGGCGCGCCGGCATGACACCCGACCGGCTGATCGAGGAACTGGACCGCGCCGTCAAGGTGCCGGGCCTGAGCAACGTGTGGGTGCCGCCCATCCGCAACCGCATCGACATGCTGGCCACGGGCATCAAGAGCCCGGTCGGCATCAAGGTGGCGGGGGCGGACCTGGCCACGATCGATTCGCTGACCACGCAGATCGAGGCGGCGGTGAAGGGCGTGCCCGGCGTGTCGTCGGCGCTGGCGGAACGGCTCACCGGCGGGCGCTACATCGACGTCGATGTCGACCGGCTCGCGGCCGCGCGCTACGGCCTCTCGGTGGCCGATGTGCAGGCCGTCGTGTCCACGGCCATCGGCGGGGAGAACGTCGGCGAAGTGATCCAGGGCCGCGAGCGCTATCCGATCAACGTGCGCTATCCGCGCGAGATCCGCGATTCGCTGGAGCGGCTGCGGCAGCTGCCTTTCGTGACCGACAAGGGCGCGCAGCTGTTGCTGGGTGACGTTGCGCGCATCACCATCGAAGACGGCCCGCCGATGCTGCGCAGCGAGAACGCGCGGCTGTCGGGCTGGGTCTACGTCGACGTGCGCGGGCGCGACCTGCGCTCCGCCGTCCACGACATGCAGGCGGCGGTCGACCGGGCCGTGAAGATGCCCGCGGGCTACGCGGTGTCATGGTCCGGCCAGTTCGAGTACCTGGCGCGCGCGACCGAGCGGCTGAAGCTGGTCGTGCCGGCCACGCTGGCGGTGATCTTCGTGTTGCTGTACCTGCTGTTCCGCTCGTTCACCGATGCGGCCTTGGTGATGGCGGCCGTGCCGTTCTCGCTCGTCGGCGGCTTCTGGCTCATCTGGGCGCTGGGCCATTCGATCTCGGTGGCGACGGCGGTGGGCTTCATCGCGCTGGCCGGCGTGGCGGCCGAGTTCGGCGTGGTGATGCTGGTCTATCTGAAGAACGCGCTGGCACGGCGCCTCGATGCCGGCGAGCCGATGAACGACGAGACGCTCCTGGCCGCGATCCGCGAAGGCGCCGTGCTGCGCGTGCGGCCCAAGGCCATGACCGTGGCCGTCGTGATGGCCGGCCTGCTGCCCATCCTGTGGGGCAGCGGCACCGGCTCGGAGGTCATGACCCGCATTGCCGCGCCCATGGTGGGCGGCATGGTCACCGCGCCGCTGCTGAGCATGCTGGTCGTGCCCGCGGCCTGGTATCTGCTGCGCCGCCGCGCCCCTTTGTCGCCTGCTGTTTCCAACCCCCCATCCCATCAAGGAGCCACTTCATGAACATCCTCCATCCTCTTGCCTTCGCACTGATCGCCGGCCTGGCCGGTGCCGCCCAGGCCCAGGCGCCGAAGAGCGAGCCACCGCCCGCGAAGGCGTCCGCGCCGGGCATGCTGACCGATGCGGTGGTCCAGAAGATCGACCCGGCCCGCGGCCTGATCGTGTTGAAGCACGGCGACATCCCCAACCTGGCGATGCCGCCGATGACGATGGGTTTCGATGTGGCCGAGAAGCCGATGCTTGAACAGGTCAAGCCCGGCGACAAGGTCCGGTTTCATGTCGAGGTGGTGAAGGGCAAGCCGACCGTCACGTACCTCGAAGCTGCGCGCTGAGAGGCGCCTGGCTAGGTGCCGAACCGGCCGGCGTCGCCCGGCTGCAGCGCCGCCGCGGCCAACCCCTGCAGCACGTCGCCCACCACGATCACCGCCGGGCTGGCCAGCCCGGCGTCGGCGATGCGCGCCTGCAGGCCCTGCAGCGTGGTCACGAGGTGGCGCTGGTGCGGCAGGCTCGCGTGCTGCACCACGGCCACGGGCGTGTCGCCCGGCAGGCCGTGCAGCAGTTCGCGCTCGATGTGGCCGGCGCCCGAGACGCCCATGTAGATCACCAGCGTGAGGCGTGCGTTGTGCGCCGTGGCGGCCAGCGCGCGCCAGTCGGTCGGGTCTTCGGCCGCGCCCGCGCCGGTCTTGGCGTGGCCGGTGACGAAGACCACGCCCTGCGCATGGTCGCGGTGGGTGAGCGGCACGCCCAGCGAGGTCACGGCGGCCAGGCCGGCGGTGATGCCGTTGACCACCGCGCATTCGATGCCGGCCTCGCGCAGGTGTTCCACCTCTTCGCCGCCGCGCCCGAAGATGAACGGGTCGCCGCCCTTCAGGCGCACCACCGTCTCGCCTTCGCGCACGGCCGTGATCATGAGCCGCTCGATGAACGCCTGCGGCGTGCTCTTGCAGCCGCCGCGCTTGCCCACGTGCACGATGCGCGCGCCGGGCCGGGCATAGGCCTGGAGCACGGCGTCGTTCACGAGGTCGTCGACCAGCAGCACCGTGGCGGCCTTGACGGCCTTGACGGCCTTGACGGTCAGCAGCTCGGGGTCGCCGGGGCCGGCGCCCACCAGCGTGCAGCGGCCGGTGATGAGGGTGGAGGGGGTGTTCATGCGTGGGAGGCCAGTTCGGTGATGTGCCTGACTTGCGTCGCGATGGCTTCGGGCACGGGAAGCTCGCCGGCCAGCACGCGCCGCGTGTAGGCGGCCGTGGTGGCGACGTCGATTTCTTTCGGCAGGCCGGGCACGTCGGCGGCGGTGCCGGCGGCCTGGGCCTGGAGTTCGCTGCGCACGCCGCGCACGAAGCCGTCGATCTGCGCGGTGCGGCGCGGGTCGGAGACCACCTCGCCTTCGAGGCCGCGCGAGAGCAGGGCGGTCATGCCCGTGAGCTCGAAGGTCTCGCCCATCGTGCGCGCGTATTCGGGGTGCGTGTAGCTGGCCACCACCACGCAGGGGCCGGTGGTCGGGCGCATCAGCTTGACCACGCTGTGGCCGGGGTTGCGCAGGCCCACCACGCGGCGCACGTCGAGCAGGCGCTTGAGCGCGGGGTTCAGCAGCTCGGTCGGGGCAAAGCCCACCTGGCCGGCGGCGATCGGGGTGAGCGTGGTCATCGGGGGCATGTCCAGGGCTGAAAGCACGTTCGATGCCAGTACGCGCGAGGTTTCGCTCGCGCTGCCGTGCACCAGCACCGGCAGGCCCTCGCGCGCCAGCAGCAGCGCCAGGAGCGGCGTGAGCACCGGCAGCTTGCGCGCGCCGTTGTAGCTGGGCAGCACGATCAGCGGTCCGCTGCGGGTCGTCACGGGGTTCAGGCGCGCATGCGTGGCGTCGAGAAAGCCGGCCATCTCTTCGGGCGTCTCGCCCTTGATGCGCATGGCCAGGCAGAAGCCGCCGATTTCCAGGTCGGTGACCGTGCCGTCCAGCACCTGGCCGAACAGGTCGCAGGCCTGCTCGCGCGTGAGCGGACGGGCGCCCCGCGCGCCGCGGCCGATTTCCTTGATGTAGTGGCTGATTCCCATGGGTAGGCGGATTGTCCCGCAACGCTTATGCCGGAATGTGAGTCGGCTTATGCCCCCACGGCCAGTGCTTCGGCCGGGGTGGCCCGCACCATGCGCTTGAGCTCCGGCACGCACGACCCGCAGTTCGTGCCGCACTTCAGCGCCCCCTGCAGCGCTGCCAGCCGTTCGTCGGCGCTGCCGGTGCAGCGCAGCAGCTCGGCCTCGATGGCGCGGTCGGTCACGTTGAAGCAGGCGCACACCGGCTTGCCGCGCGACTGCACGGCCACCGGCGCGCGGGCGCCCGGCGACAGCAGCAGGCGGCCGTAGCTCTGGGCCGGCAGCTCCTCGCGCAGCAGGGTGGCGATCCAGGCTTCGGCGCTGGTGTCGCCGCCCAGCAGGAAGGCCTCGAGCCCGGCGCTGCCGTCGGCGCGGCGCACCAGCCGCGCGGCGCGGCGCTGGCCGCGGCGGTGGTCGGCGTAGCGCAGGGTGTCGGTGGTCTGCAGGCCCAGCAGGGCTTCGATCTGGCCGACCAGCGCGGCGTCGGGTGCGTCGTGCGCGGCGGCGCGGAACAGGACGCCGCTGCGTTCTTCTTCGCCGGGCGCATTGCCGCCGAACGGCACGCAGGTGGCGAAGGGGAACAGCGCCATCAGCGGCTGCAGCGCGCGCTGCGCCGTGAGCGCGTCGCCGGCGGGCAGCCACGCCATGGCCAGCAGCGACCACGGCAGCTCGGCCTTGAGGATCTTCACGGGCGTGTGCTTGAGCTCGGGTTGCTTCGAAGTCGGGCAGTAGGCCGGCGTGGTGAGCGCATTGATGCCCGCGAGCCGCACGCCGGTCGACGAGCAGCCGCTCAGGTACTCCTCGCCCCAGTGCATGGCGACGAAGGCCTGGCTCAGGCCGATCTCGGCGCTGGCGCGCGCCGGCAGCAGGATCGAGCCGCGCTTCGACGTGAGGTGCACCAGGTCGCCCTCGCCGATCTGGCGGCGCGCCATGTCCTGCGCGTTCATCTGCACCACGGGCTCGGCCACGTGGCCGAACAGCTTGCCGACCGTGCCGGTGCGGCTCATGCCGTGCCACTGGTCGCGCAGCCGGCCGGTGTTCAGTGAGAAGGGGTAGCGCGCCTCGCGCGCCTCGGCCACGGGTTTGTAGGGCGTGTCGACAAAGCGCGCGCGGCCGTCGGGCGTGGGGAACACGCCATCTTCGTACAGGCGCACGCGGCCGGTGCGCTCGCCTTCCTCCAGCGGCCATTGCTGCGGGCCGGCGCTCTCGAGCATCGCGTAGCTCAGGCCGGTGATGTCCAGGTCGCGCCCGCGCGTGGATTCGCGGTGCTCGTTCCAGACCGACTCGGCGCTCTCGTACGGGAACAGCGTGAAGGTGCGGCCCAGCTGCGCTTCGAGCCGGCGCGCGAAGGCCACGGCGATCGACCAGTCGTTGCGCGCCTCGCCCGGCGCCGGCACAGCCGGGCGCACGCGCGAGATGCGGCGCTCGCTGTTGGTCACGGTGCCTTCCTTCTCGCCCCAGGTGGTGGCGGGCAGCAGCAGGTCGGCGAAGGCGCAGGTGGCGGTGGTGGCGAAGGCTTCCTGCACCACGACGAACTCGGCGCGTTCGAGCGCGCGGCGCACCGTGGCCTGGTCGGGCATCGACTGCGCGGGGTTGGTGCAGGCGATCCACAGCGCGCGGATCTCGCCGTCGGCCGCGGCCTGGAACATCTCCACGGCCGTCTTGCCGGGCTTCTCGGGCACCGAGGGCACGCCCCACAGCGCGGCCACTTCGGCGCGGTGCTCGGGGTTGGCCAGGTCGCGGTGCGCGCTCAGCAGGTTGGCCAGGCCGCCCACCTCGCGCCCACCCATCGCATTGGGCTGGCCGGTGAGCGAGAACGGGCCCGCGCCGGGCTTGCCGATCTGGCCCGTGGCCAGGTGCAGGTTGATGAGCGCCGCGTTCTTCGCCGTGCCGCTGGACGACTGGTTCAAGCCCTGGCAATACAGGCTCAGGGTGGCGGGCGAGGTGGCGAACAGTCGCGCCGCCGCGAGCAGGTCGTCCTTCGGAATGCCGCACACCTGCGCGACCTTGTCGGGCGTGCACTCGCGCACCGTGGCCTTCAGCGCGTCGAAGCCGTTCGTGCGGGTCGCGATGTAGGCGGTGTCGGTCCAGCCTTCCCACAGCATCAGGTGCAGCATGCCGTGGAACAGCATCACGTCGGTGCCGGGCTGGATCGGCAGGAACAGGTCGGCGATCTCGACCGTGTCGGTGCGGCGCGGGTCGGCCACGACGATCTTCAGCGCCGGGTTCGCGGCCTTCGCGTCCTCGATGCGGCGGAACAGGATGGGGTGCGCCCACGCCGTGTTGCTGCCCACGATGAACAGGCACTCGGCATGCTTCAGGTCGTCGTAGCAGGCCGGCGGCGCATCGGCGCCCAGCGTCTGCTTGTAGCCGGCCACCGCGCTGCTCATGCACAGGCGCGAGTTGGTGTCGATGTTGTTGGTGCCGACCAGGCCCTTGGCCAGCTTGTTGAAGACGTAGTAGTCCTCGGTGAGCAGCTGGCCCGACACGTAGAAGCCGACCGCGTCGGGGCCGTGGTCGCGCACCACTTGCGCGAATTTGCCGGCCGCGAAGTCGAGCGCCGCATCCCAGCCGACGACCGCGGGCGCTTCGCCGCGCACCGCACGCTGCATCGGCTGCAGCAGCCGCGTCTGGCGCGTGACGGTCGCGCTGGCCGTGAGGTGCAGCGTCGAGCCCTTGCTGCACAGGCGCCCGAAGTTGGCCGGGTGGTCGGGGTCGCCGCGCACGCCGGTGATCTGCGCGCCGTCGGATTCGATGATCACACCGCAGCCCACGCCGCAGTAGGGGCAGGTGGACTTCGTTTCGTTCATGGGCGCGGCCGGTCTCAAGCGGAAACGAGCGCGATGGTGCGCGCCGGGCCGGCCACGGGGCGGGGCAGGTCGATGGCATGCGTTGCCAGTTCGTGTGCATCGAGATGCACCACGCCGTCCGTCACCTGCACCGCGAACTTCGGCGTGCAGCCTTCGTCGGGCGACTTGGCGCAGCCGTCGTCCAGCCCGATGGCCCAGTTGTGCAGCGGGCAGGCCACGCTGGTGCCGAACACGATGCCCTGGCTCAGCGGGCCGCCCTTGTGCGGGCAGCGGTCGAGCAGTGCGAAGACCTGGTCTTCGGCGTTGCGGAACACGGCAACGTCCACACCTTCAGGGCGCGTCACGCGGCGCGCACCGAGCACGGGGATGTCGTCGATGCGGCAGATGGCTTTCCATTCGCTCATGGGGTTCTTCCTCTCTTCTCTTTTTCAGGCGGATGGGGCGAGGTCGGTGGCGATGGCTACCGGCTCGAACTGCCGCACGTCCACCGAGGCCTGGGCCGACTCGAACCACGGATCGGGTTCGCCGTCGAGCGCGAACTGCAGCCGCTCCCACAGCGCCTTGCGGCCTTCGGCGTCGTCGAGGATCTTCTTCTTCACGTAGTCCAGGCCCACGCGGCCGATGTAGTGCACCGTGCGCTCCAGGTACCAGCCTTCCTCGCGGTACAGCTGCAGGAAGGCGCCGGTGAACTCCATCACTTCCTGGCTGGTCTTCACCTTCACGAGGAACTGCGCCACCTCGGTCTTGATGCCGCCGTTGCCGCCCACGTACAGCTCCCAGCCCGAGTCGACGCCGATCACGCCCACGTCCTTGATGCCGGCCTCGGCGCAGTTGCGCGGGCAGCCCGACACGGCCAGCTTGACCTTGTGCGGCGAGTACATGGCCCACAGCGCGCGCTCCAGGTCCTTGCCCATCTGCGTGCTGTCCTGCGTGCCGAAGCGGCACCACTCGCTGCCCACGCAGGTCTTCACCGTGCGCAGCGACTTGGCATAGGCAAAGCCGCTGGGCATGCCGATGTCCTTCCACACGCCTTCCAGGTCTTCCTTCTTCACGCCCAAGAGGTCGATGCGCTGGCCGCCCGTGACCTTGACGGTCGGGATCTTGTACTTGTCCGCTGCATCCGCGATGCGCCGCAGTTCGTCGGGCGTGGTGTGGCCGCCCCACATGCGCGGAATGACGGAGTAGGTGCCGTCCTTCTGGATGTTGGCGTGGCTGCGCTCGTTGATGAAGCGGCTCTGCGGATCGTCCTTGGCTTCTTTCGGCCAGGTGCTGATGAGGTAGTAGTTGACGGCCGGGCGGCAGGTGGCGCAGCCGTTGGGCGTGCGCCAGCCCATGCCGCGGTACACGTCGGCGTGCGTGAGCCAGTGTTCCTTGCGGATGGCGTCGCGCACGTCCTGGTGGCTCATGTCGGTGCAGCCGCACACGGCTTTCTTCTTGGGCGTGGCCGAGTAGTCGCCACCGGCCGTGAACATCAGGATCTGCTCGACCAGCCCGGTGCACGAGCCGCAGCTGGCGCTGGCCTTGGTGTGCTTCTTCACCTCGTCGAGCGTGAACAGGCCCTTTTCCTTGATGGCCTTGCAGATGGTGCCCTTGTTCACACCATTGCAGCCGCAGACCTCGGCGTCGTCGGGCATGCTCGCGGCCTTGCTGTGGCCCTCGTGGCCGGTGTCGCCGATGTTCGATTCGCCGAACATCAGCTTGTCGCGGATGTCGTGCACGCTGCGCCCGTCGCGCAGCAGCTTGAAGTACCAGCTGCCGTCCACCGTGTCGCCGTACAGGCAGGCGCCGATGAGCTTGTCGTCCTTGAGCACCAGCTTCTTGTAGACGCCGCCGAAGGGGTCGCTCATCACGATCTCTTCGGTGCCTTCGCCGCCCATGAACTCGCCGGCGCTGAACAGATCGATGCCCGTCACCTTCAGCTTGGTGGAGGTGAGCGAGCCCAGGTAGCGGCCGATGCCGAACTGCGCCAGGTGGTTGGCCGCCACCTTGGCCTGCTCGAACAGCGGCGCGACCAGGCCGTAGGCGATGCCGCGGTGCGCCGCGCATTCGCCCACCGAGTAGATGCGCGCATCGGTCACGGTCTGCATGGTGTCGGTGACCACGATGCCGCGGTTGCAGTGCAGGCGCATCTTCTCGGCCAGATCGACATTGGGGCGGATGCCCACGGCCATGACCACGAGGTCGGCCGCGACCTCGGTGCCGTCCTTGAAGCGGATCGCCTTCACTCGGCCATCGTCGCCACCGACCAGGTCCTGCGTCTGCGCGCCCATGAGGAACTTCAGGCCGCGGTCTTCGAGCGATTTCTGCAGCAGCTTGCCCGCCACGTCGTCGAGCTGGCGCTCCATGAGCCAGGGCATCACGTGCACCACCGTCACGGTCATGCCGCGCAGCATCAGGCCGTTGGCGGCTTCCAGGCCCAGCAGGCCGCCGCCGATGACCACCGCGTTCTTGTGGGTGCGCGCGGTCTCGATCATGTAGTCGGTGTCGGCGATGTCGCGGTAGGCGATCACGCCCTTCAGGTCCTTGCCGGGCACGGGCAGCATGAAGGGGTTGGAGCCGGTGCACATCAGCAGGCGGTCGTAGGCGGCCTCGGTACCGTCTTCGGCGCGCGCGATGCGCTTGACGCGGTCGACCTCGACCACCTTCTTGCCGGCGTGCAGCGTGATGTGGTTGTCGCTGTACCACTCCCAGCTGTTGAGCACGATCTCGTCCACCGTCTGCTCGCCCGCGAGCACGGGCGACAGCAGGATGCGGTTGTAGTTGGGGTGCGGCTCGGCGCCGAAGACGGTGATGTCGTACAGGTCGGGCGCGATCTTGATCAGCTCTTCGAGCGTGCGCACGCCGGCCATGCCGTTGCCGACCATCACGAGTTTCATTTTCTTCATGGGGCTGGACCTTTCAGGGAAATCAAGCGAACGACAGCCCGTGGCGCGCGGTCAGAATCGCGCCATGAGCTTTGAAGTGGACATCGGCTACAGCAGCCAGCGCGGGCCGCGCGACGCGAACGAAGACTTCGCCGGCACGGTGCATGCACCGGCCGGCGACGAGGCGCGTGGGCTCATCGCGGCCATTGCCGACGGGGTCTCGAGCGGCGGACGCGGTCGCGAGGCGGCGCAGACCACGGTGATGGGTTTGCTGGCCGACTACTTCGCCACGCCCGCGACGTGGGAGCCGACCGCCGCGCTCGACCGCCTGATCGGCGCGCAGAACGGCTGGCTGGCCGATCACAACCGCCGGCGCCAGGGAAAACAGGAGGGTGCCGGCACGGCGCTCACCACGCTCACCGCGCTGGTGCTGCACGGCCAGAGCTACACGCTGGCCCACGTGGGCGACACGCGCGCCTGGCGCGTGCGCGCCGACGGCGAGCCCGCGCAGCTGCTCACGCAGGACCACGCCTTCGACCACCCCGACATGCGCAGCCGGCTCACGCGCGCCATCGGCCTGGACGACCAGGTGCGCGTCGACTACCTGCAGGGCGACGTGCGCGTGGGTGACTGCTTCGTGCTCAGCACCGACGGCGTGCACGGCGTGCTCAAGCCGCAGCAGGTGGCCGCGCTCGCGCTGCAGGGCGACGCCGAGGCCGCGAGCGAGGCGCTGGTGCAGGCCGCGCTCGACGCCGGCACGCGCGACAACGCGACCGCGCTGGTGATCCGCGTGGTGGGGCTCGATGCGCGCCAGCTCGACGACGAACTCGGCGACGGCCGCCGCCTGGCGCCGCCCCCGTGGCTCAAGGTGGGCGACGTGCTCGACGGCTACGTCGTCACCGGCCTGGTGGCCGACACCGGCGTGCACCTGCTGTACCAGGCGCGCCATCCGGTCACGCGCGAGCTGGTCGCGCTCAAGACCCTGCACCCCTCGCGCGCCGGCGACCCGCAGGAGCGCGCGATGCTGGCGCACGAGGCCTGGCTGGGGCAGCGCGTGGGGCAGGGCGGCGGCTTCGTGCGCGTGCACGAGCGCGCACCCGACGCCAGCGCGCTGTACATCGTGTTCGACTGGCACGGCGGCCGGACGCTCGAGCAGATGCGCAAGGACGGTGCGCGCGGCACCGTGGCCGAGGTGGTCGCTGCGGCCATCGAGGTGAGCCGCGCACTCGGGCGGCTGCACCGCCACGGCGTGGTCCACCGCGACATCAAGCCCGGCAACCTGCACCGGGGCGACGACGGGCACTGGCGCATCCTCGACCTGGGCGTGGCCATTTCGGGCCGCGAGGGCGCGGCGCAGCGCGAGCTGCACGCGGGCACGCCGAGCTACATCAACCCCGAGCAGTGGGAAGAGGGCGGCGTGGCCGATGCGGGCAGCGACCTGTTCGCGCTCGGCGCCACGCTCTACCAGTGGCTCGGCGGGCACCTGCCCTACGGCGAGATCGAGCCTTACCAGGTGGCGCGCTACCGGCGCGACCCGGTCGCGCTCTCGCGCCTGCGGCCCGACGTGCCCGTGTGGCTCGACCATTTGGTGCGCAAGGCCGTGGCCCGCGATCCGCGCGAACGCTTCGAGACCGCCGAGGAGATGCTGCTCGCGCTGGAGCGCGGCGCCTCGCGCCCCGTGAACGCGCCCGCCGCCACGCCGCTGATCCGCCGCGATCCGCTCGCGCTGTACCAGCTCGCGCTCGGCGTGTCGGTGCTGTTCAACGTGCTGCTCATCGTGTGGCTCTTGTTCCTGCCACGTTGAGCGGGGGCGGGTGAAATGGCTCATGAACGTGCGGCCTTGCGAACGGGCGAGGGCTTCGCAGCGGAATGGGCCGGCGTGACGCGCGCGCGTCCGCCTTTTTCGGCCCAGGTGCGCGTCCAGCGGATCTGCATCACGCGCATCACGCCCAGCATCGCCAGCGAGAGCGCACCGAAGAACACGAAGCCCCAGGCATAGCTGCCCAGGTACTGCTTCGACAGGCCCATGGCGTTGGGCACCAGGCCGCCGCCGAGGGCGCCGATCTCGCCGATCATCGAGCCGGCCACGGCCGTGCTCGTGGGCCAGCGCAGCGGCACCAGCTGGAACAGCGCGCCGTTGCCCGCGCCCAGCGCCGCGAAGCACACGATCAGCAGCAGCGTGGTGAGCACGAGCGAGCCCGACGAGAAGCCCACCAGCACGAGGCCCACGGCCACCACCAGCAGCACCACCGTGAGCGTGTTCACGCCGCCCCAGCGGTCGGACAGCCAGCCGCCCACGATGCGCACCGCCGCGCCCATGAAGGCCGCGAGCATCGTCAGCTGGCCGGCCTGCACCTTGCTCACGCCGAACTGGTCGTAGTAGTACGAGGGCAGGAAGGTCGTGAGGCCGATGAAGCCGCCGAAGGTCACGCCGTAGATCAGGCTGAAGACCCAGCCGTCTTTTTCGAACAGGCAGGCGATGTGGGCGCGGAAGCTGCCGTGCGGGTCCACGTCCGGCGGCTCCTTGGCGAAGACCACCATCACGACCATCGGAATCAGGATCGCGACCGCGGCTACGCCGTACACCGCCTGCCAGCCCAGCCAGTTGGCCAGCGGCGGGGCCACCAGCACCGACACGGCCGTGCCCACGTTGCCCGCACCCACCAGGCCCATCGCCAGGCCCTTGTGCTGCGGCGGGAACCAGCCCGAGCCCAGCGACAGC
Organism: Variovorax sp. GW821-FHT09A10; assembly: GCF_059418385.1. Classification (NCBI taxonomy): domain Bacteria; kingdom Pseudomonadati; phylum Pseudomonadota; class Betaproteobacteria; order Burkholderiales; family Comamonadaceae; genus Variovorax; species Variovorax sp. GW821-FHT09A10. Next base: position 606,216 of record NZ_JBWKPT010000003.1, on the reverse strand, counting down.
GCCACGCCGAAGCTCGCACCCGCGATGCCCAGCAGCACGCCCATGGCGAGCAGGTCGTTGAAGCTCTTCACGAAGAAGAAGCCGAACAGCATCGCCACGGCGATGAGGCCCATCTCGACCAGCGTGGCCTTCTTGCGGCCGATGTACTGCGAGAGCAGACCCAGCGGAAAGCGCATCAGCGCGCCCGCGATGATCGGCACCGACAGCATCAGGCCCTTCTGCGCGGGCGAGAGGTTGAAGGTCTCGCCGATGAAGGGCGCCATGGCGCCGTTGAGCACCCAGATGCAGCAGGAGAACGAGAAGTACAGGAAGGCCGCGAACAGGGTCGGACTGTGGCCTGACTGCAAGAAATTCCTGAAACCGGACATGGCGTTCAAAGGTGCAAAAAGCCGCGGCGCGGCCTGGGGCAGGCCGTGTCGACGGACGGGGTTGAGGTCGGGGTGCCGGCAGCGGACGCTGTCGGCGTGGGGGTGTGCCCGGCCTGAGCGTGGCCGGGCGGGTTGCAGGAGCCTGCAGCCTCATCACCAAAGCGGTGCTTCGTTACACCGCACCCCATCCAGTGCAAGAGGCGTGCCTGCGAATGCAGGCTGGCGTGGCCTATGCTTCCCGGGCCTTGCCACACCTTGCCGCCATGTCCCTTCTCGTCGTCCTTTCCCCTGAAGCCGCTGACGGCGAGCCCTTGCCGGCGCCGCTGCAGCAATCGATCGATGCCGCGGGCGTCTCGGTGCTCGGGCGCGCGGGCTGCCACACGCTGGTGCGGTGCACGCAGGCGCTTGCACCGTCGATGGTCCTGGTGCATCTGGGCGAGGCGGTGCCGCAGCTCGACGCACTGCTCGAAGCGCTGGCCCCCTGGGGCGGCGCACCGCCGTGTGCACTGGGCGTGATCAGCGCGCCGCTGGACAGCGCACAGCACGCGGCGCTCGTGGGCGCGGGCGTGCACGGGTGGGTACCCATCGATAGCGTTGATGCGCTCGCCGCACTGACCGCGCAGGCGCAGGCCCGCTGGACCCGCGAGGCCGCGCTGCGCACCGAACTCGACGCCCTGCGCACGCGCATGGACGAGCGCAAGTGGGTCGACCGCGCCAAGGGCCTGCTCATGTCCGCGCGCGGCATCGGCGAGGACGAGGCCTTCGGCCTGCTGCGCGGCGCCGCGATGCACGCCAACCTGCGCCTGGGCGAGGTGTCGCGCTCGGTCATCGAGGCCGCGCAGTGGGCCGAGGCGATCAACCGCGCGGGCCAGTTGCGCATGCTTTCGCAGCGGTTGGTGCGCGTGGCGGCGCAGCTCGCGGCCGGCATCGACGCGCAGCGTGCGCGCGTGCTGCGCACGCAGTCGACCGAGCGCGTGCAGCAGACGCTGGATCATCTGACGGCCCTCGAGCTGGGGCCGGCCGGCGTGCAGGCGCTCGGCGAGGTGCAGGCCGCGTGGCTCGCGCTGGCCGCGCTGCTGGCGGCCAAGCCCGCGTCGCAAGGGCTGGCTGCGATCGATGCGCGCGGCGAGGCCTTGCTGGCGGCGGCCGAGGCGCTGACGGACGCGCTGGAGGCCTCGGGTGCGCGGCGTGCGCTGCGCATCGTCAACATCTGCGGACGGCAGCGCATGCGCGCGCAGCGTCTCGCCAAGGACGCGCTGCTGGCCTCGACGCTCGCGGCCGGCGCCTCGCGCGAGCGGCTGTTGCCGACCATGAACGAATTCGAAGCCGCGCTGCTGGAACTGGAGCGTGCGCCGCTCAGTTCGCCCGAGATCCGCGCCGGGCTGGCGAGCGCGCGCGACGAGTGGCTGCGCCTCGTCGGCGGCGTGCAGGCGCTCGACAGTCCCGAGGGGCGCGCCACGCTGGTGCGTTCCAGCGAAGCGCTCGTGGACACCTTCGAGCGCCTCACGGGGTGGTACGAGCACAGCCTGCAGGTCATCATGTCTTGACGCCCGTTGTGCTGCGCCGACTGGATCAGGCCGCGGCCTTCTCCACATGCGCCTGGCGCGTGTAGAGGAAATCGATGACCGCCTTGCGCGCATGCACATAGGCCGGGTCTTCGGTCAGCGCGACGCGGTTGCGCGGACGCGCGATGTCCACCGCCAGCACGTCGCCGATGGTGGCGGCCGGGCCGTTGGTGAGCATCACGATGCGGTCGCTGAGCAGCACGGCCTCGTCGACGTCGTGCGTGACCATGACGACCGTGCTGCGCGTCTTCTGCACGATGGCGAGCAGCTCGTCCTGCAGCTTGGCGCGGGTGAGGGCGTCGAGCGCGCCGAAGGGCTCGTCCATCAGCAGCACCTTGGGCTCCATCGACAGCGCCCGCGCGATGCCCACGCGCTGCTTCATGCCGCCCGAGATTTCGCCGGGGCGCTTCTGCGCCGCGGGCGTGAGGCCCACCAGCGCGAGCGCCGCGTCGGTGCGTTCGCGCAGCTGCGCCTTGTTCTCGGTGGCCGCGAACACGCGCTCGACAGCGAGGTACACGTTCTCGAAGCAGGTGAGCCAGGGCAGCAGCGAATGGTTCTGGAACACCACGGCCCGCTCGGGCCCCGGGCCCTTGATCTCCTTGTTGGCGCACAGCAGCACGCCCTGCGTGGGCGTGGTGAGCCCGGCGATGAGGTTCAGCAGCGTCGACTTGCCGCAGCCCGAGTGGCCGATGAGCGTGACGAACTCGCCCTTGGCCACGTTCAGGTTCACGTCGCGCAGCGCGACAAAGCGGCCCTTGGGCGTCTTGAACGCCTGCTCGACGTTGTGGATCTCGATGTACTTGCTGTCGTCGTTCATGACTTCACCTCTTCGAACGTGAATGCGGTAGCGAGCTTGATGAGCGCGAACTCCAGCACCAGGCCGACGATGCCGATCACGAAGATCGCGATGATGATGTTGGCGACGTTGAGGTTGTTCCACTCGTCCCACACCCAGAAGCCGATGCCCACGCCGCCCGTGAGCATCTCGGCCGCGACGATCACCAGCCAGGCGGTGCCCACGGCCAGGCGCACGCCCGTGAGCATGTAGGGCAGCACAGCGGGAAAGAGGATCTTGGTGAGGATCTTCCATTCGCTGAGGTTGAGCACCTTGGCGACGTTCATGTAGTCGCTGGGCACGCGCTGCACGCCCACGGCGGTGTTGATGACCATCGGCCAGATCGAGCAGATGAAGATGGTCCAGATCGCGGCCGGGTTGGCGCCCTTGAACACCAGCAGGCCGATGGGCAGCCACGCGAGCGGCGACACCGGGCGCAGCAGGCTGATCAGCGGGTTGAACATGCGCGAGAGGAACTCGAAGCGCCCGATGGCGAAGCCGGCCGGGATGCCGACCGCCGCCGCGAGACCGAAGCCCAGCGCCACGCGCTGCAGCGACGAGAGCACGTTCCAGCCCACGCCCTGGTCGTTCGGCCCCTTGCTGTAGAACGGATCGCTGAACACCGTGAGCGCCTGCTGCCAGGTGGCCAGCGGCGAAGGAAAGCCGGTGGTGCTCTTCATGGCCACGATCTCCCACACCAGCACCAGCAGGCCGAAGCCCAGGAACGGCGGGAGCACGCGCATCCAGAAGGCGCGCAGGTCCAGGGGCGCGCGGGTGCGAGGCGCAGGTGCTGCAACAACCGCTGCAACAGCGGAGGCGGGTGCCAGGGGCCTGGACACCACGGGCGCGGCGACCTGCGAGGCCACGGCGTCGAGCGGGGAATGGAAGACAGCGCTGACCATGGTGCGTTTCTCCTCAGACATGGAGCTTGAAAGACTCGGCGTACTTCTTCGGGTCCTTGCCGTCCCAGACCGTGCCGTCGAAGAGCTTGCTGGTGCGCAGCACGTCCTTGGGCACGGGCGTCTGCGTGGCGGCGGCGGCCTGCTTGTAGATGTCGATGCGGTTGATCTCGGTGGCCACCTTCAGGTAGTCGGGGTGTTCCTTCAGCAGGCCCCAGCGCTTGTGCTGCGTGAGGAACCACATGCCGTCCGACAGGTACGGGAAGTTCACGGCGCCGCCGTTGTAGAACTTCATGTGGTTGGGGTCGTCCCAGCTCTTGCCCAGGCCGTTGGTGTAGCGGCCCAGGATGCGCTGGTTGATGGCGTCCACGCTGGTGTTGACGTAGCTCTTGTCAGCGATGGTCTCGGCCATCTTGTTCTTGTTCTGCAGGCCGGTGTCGATCCACTTGCTGGCCTCGAGGATCGCGGCCGTCACCGCGCGCGCGGAGTTGGGGTACTTCTTCACGAAGTCGCCGGTGGTGCCGAGCACCTTCTCGGGGTGGTCCTTCCAGATGTCCTGGGTGGTGATGCCGGTGAAGCCGATGCCGTCCATGATCGCGCGTTGGCCCCAGGGCTCGCCCACGCAGTAGCCGTCCATGTTGCCCACGCGCATGTTGGCCACCATCTGCGGAGGCGGCACGGTGATGTTCTTCACGTCCTTGAACGGGTCGATGCCGGCCGAGGCGAGCCAGTAGTAGAGCCACATGGCGTGCGTGCCGGTGGGGAAGGTGTGGGCGAAGGTGTATTCGCCCTTTTCCTTGGCGATGAGCTTGGCGAGCGAGGCCGCATCGACCGCGCCCTTGTCGGCCAGCTTCTTGGACAGCGTGATGGCCTGGCCGTTGTTGTTCAGGGTCATGAGCACGGCCATGTCCTTCTTCGGGCCGCTCACGCCCAGGTGCATGCCGTACACGAGGCCGTAGAGCACGTGCGCCATGTCGAGGTCGCCGTTCACCAGCTTGTCGCGCACGCCGGCCCAGCTGGCTTCCTTGCTGGGCACGATCTTCACGCCGTACTTCTTGTCGATGCCCAGCACCGAGGCCATCACCACGCTGGCGCAGTCGGTCAGCGGGATGAAGCCGATCTTCACTTCTTCCTTCTCGGGCTTGTCCGAGCCCTGGGCCCAGACGGCGGCGCGCAGCGCGGGGTCGATGCCCACGGCGCCGAGGGCGGCGGCCTGCAGCACGCGGCGCCGGCTCAGTTTGGTTTTCAGCAGCAGATCGGACATGGGCGGGGCTCCAGAAGTGAAAGACAAAAACGAAAAGGCGTCCGCACCGCGCAGGGGCTGCTCGTGAACGAGCCCTTGCGGGATGGGGACGCCTTTGTCCGGTTCGGTGGGCCGCACCCGCCGTTGGGTGCAACCTGCCTTTGAGACCTTGCGGTCCCGTGCCAAGGACTACGCAAGCGACGTGCCAGCTCGAACCCGCCGTTGGGAGCTATGGAAAAGATAGCTGGCAGGGCGCGCTGGTGCGGGAGAAAGTTCCTGCTGGCTCGCTAACCCGGGCGACGCACAACTGTTGTGCGCTGCACCAATCCAAGCGGCTCGGGTCAGCGCCGCGGTGCAGCTTCGAGCGGCAGGTAGTCGGCCATGGCCAGCATCGACTCGGCCACGTCGACGAGGCGGCGCTTCTGGTTCATGGCGGTCTGGCGCAGCATCTTGTGCGCCTCGGCCTCGCTCAGGCGCCGGTGCGCCATCAGCAGGCCCTTGGCGCGCTCGACGATCTTGCGTTCGTTGAGCGAGGCACGCACGGTGTCGAGTTCGTCGCTCATGGCCTGCAGGCGCTGCGACTGCTCCTGGACCATGTCGAGCACCGAGCGCTCGAGGTGGCGCCCGAGCTGCGCCGGCGTGGCGTCCTGCGCCTGCTGGGCATCGTCGAAGAAGAGCGCGCCGCCGGCCTGCGGGGCCAGCGTGCCGAGCAGCTGCCGGTAGGCCGCCAGTTCGCTGCGCGCCTGGGCGGTCTTGTGGTCGCACAGCGCGCGCAGGTCGGCCGAGAGGCGGTTCTCGACCGTCTGCATGGCGTCGATGCGCCGGGTGCAGCAGTCGAACCAGGCCTGGCTCAGCAGCGCGTCGGCCGGCACCGAGGTGGCGCCCTTGCGGCGCAGGCGCTCGAGCTCGGCCAGCACGGCGTCAGACTGGCTGTCGTGCCACAGCGTGCGCACCGCGTCGCCCGAGAAGTCGATGAAGACCTGGAAGCAGCGCTCCTGCGACTCGATGAGGTGGCGCCACTGCTGGCGCTGCGCGTCGTCGCCCCGGCCCAGCGCGAGCGCGGCGGCGCCGAAGGCGCGCTCCTGGCCGGCGAACTCCTTGCCCTGCATGAAGTTGAACATCGCCACCAGCAGGCGCGAGATCTCGGGGTCGGTGGCGCCGTCGGCCGCCTCGAACACCACCGCCAGAAGGCCGGCCACGAGCTTGGCGAAGGCGGCCACGGCCTGCGCGGGCTGGAGTTCGAGCGCGTCGATGCGCCGGCGCAGCGCGGGCAGGGCGTCCAGGCCGGGCAGCACCCAGGCGATGCGGCTGAACAGGCGCGCGCCGTGGCCGGCGCCCACCGCGCGGTGGTGCTCGGCCTCGAGCCGGTCGAAGCCGGCGCGCACCTGCTGCTCGAGCGCCAGGCATTCGGCGATCTGCGGTGCGCGCTGGTCGGCGAAGCGCCCGCCGTGCGAGGCCAGGAACACGTTCGACATGCCGCGCTCGCGCTGCAGCGCATGCACGAGCCGCCCGATGGCGCCGACCAGCTCGCTGGTGCGCGCGAGCTGGTCCAGCGCGTCGATCTCGCATCGGCGCGCGGCAATCAGGAAGCTCAGGCCGGAAGTCATTCGTGGAGGCGCGGAAGGGGCGCCTTCCGCTCGTGCAACTTCCGTGCCTCGCTTGCCCCTTCGCGGGCGCCGCCGGCGGGCGGCCCCTACACTCGGCGCCATGCTCTTGTTGGGAATCGAATCATCCTGCGACGAGACCGGCGTGGCGCTGGTCGAGTCGCACGGCGACGCGCTGCCGCTGCTGCGTTCGCACGCGCTGCACAGCCAGATCGCCATGCACCAGGCCTACGGCGGCGTGGTGCCCGAGCTGGCCAGCCGCGACCACATCCGCCGCGTGCTGCCGCTCACCGAAGCCGTCATGGCCGAGGCCGGGCGCTCGCTGGCCGAGATCGACGTGGTGGCCTACACGCGCGGCCCGGGCCTGGCCGGCGCGCTGCTCGTGGGCGCGGGCGTGGCCTGCGCGCTCGGCGTGGCGCTGGGCAAGCCGGTGCTGGGGGTGCATCACCTCGAGGGGCATCTGCTGTCGCCGTTCCTGAGCGCCGATCCGCCCGAATTCCCGTTCGTGGCACTGCTGGTGTCGGGCGGCCACACGCAGCTGATGCGGGTCGACGGCGTGGGCCGCTACGAACTGCTCGGCGAGACCATTGACGACGCGGCCGGCGAGGCCTTCGACAAGAGCGCCAAGCTCATGGGCCTGCCGTACCCCGGCGGCCCCTGGCTCGCGAAGCTGGCCGAAGAGGGCGACGCCGCGGCCTTCAAGCTGCCGCGCCCGCTGCTGCACAGCGGCGATCTCGACTTTTCGTTTGCCGGCCTGAAGACGGCCGTGCTCACGCAGGCCAAGAAGCTCGGCGACCAGCTCGAGGCGCGCAAGGCCGATCTGGCCGCTTCCACGCAGGCGGCCATCGTCGAGGTGCTGCTGAAGAAGTCGCTCGCGGCGCTGGACCAGACCGGCCTGAAGCGGCTGGTGGTGGCCGGCGGCGTGGGGGCCAACAGGAACCTGCGCGAGCAGTTGAACGCGGCCTGCGCCAAGCGCAAGGTGCGCGTGCACTACCCCGAGCTGCACCTGTGCACCGACAACGGCGCCATGATCGCCATGGCCGCCGCCATGCGGCTGCAGTCGGGCCTGTCGCAGGCCACCGAGCGCTATGCCTTCGACGTCAAGCCGCGATGGCCGATGGCATCGCTGATGACGCCCGAGACGCCGCAGCCGGAAACCGCGTAGCCGGCGCGCGTGCGCCGCGCCCCAGTGAAGGCAGCGGCAGCACGTCGAGCACATTGCGCCAGAGCTGGCGCCATTCGGGCCAGTCATGGCCGCCTTCGGTGGTGAACACGCGTCCCGGCGGCAGGGCGTCGGCCAGCAGCTTGTGGTTGCTGGCAAAGCGGTCGGCCAGGCCGAAACCCAGGTACAGCGGCGGCAGGTCTTTGGAAGGCTTCGGCGCCAGGTACTGCTGGAAGAAGGGCCAGAGCTTGCGGTCGGGCTCCTCGTCGGGCTGCGGCCCGGTGGGGGCCTGCCACGTGCGCAGGCCGCCGGCCTTCTTGATTTCCGCGCCGAGCACGCGGCGCCCGAGGTAGGGCGCCAGCGCCACGATGCCGTCCACCGAGCCCGGCCGCGCCAGTTCGTGGATCAGCGCGCCGAAACCGCCGATGGAAATGCCGACCAGCCAGATCGAGGTGTAGCCCCTGGCGCGTTGGGGCTCGATGACGTCGGCATGCAGCCGCTCGCTGAGGGTCTGGTCGTAGTAGTAGGAGACGTCCGCATCGACCAGCAGCGCGTCGGCTGCGAGGTGGCGTTCGCGCACGGCGCTGATGAAACCCTCGCGCTCGAACTCTTCGGGCTTGAGGTAGGCCCCCGGCAGGAAGATCAGGAGCGTGTCGGACCGTTCGTTGTCATTGGCTGACTGCAGGTGCGTTTTCATGGTGCCTTGAGGCACACCCGCTGTCCGCACCGCCCCGGGAACTCGATGCGTTTACGAGATGCCCACGAAGAAGAAAGTACTAAAAAATCGTCACATCATGTGACGTTATCCAGCGCTATTGTGAATACGACGCTTGTTTAAAGTCAAAACAAGCTGTCACTAACATTTTCTTCGTGGGGGCATCGGTCCGACTAGTTGATCTGCAAGTGCGAAACCTGGCTTGCCGGCGCCAGCTTGCCGAGCTTCAGGGTCAGCACGCCGTTCTCCAGCTTGGCTTCGCTGGTGGCCAGGTCGATGGCCTGCGGCAGCTCGTAGGCGAGCTTGATCTGGCGCTTGGCTTCGGCCTTGCTTTCGATGCGGACCACGGCGCCTTCGATGGCCACCGACAGGTCTTCACGCGACAGGCCGGGCACGTCCAGCGACAGGGTCCAGCTCTTGTCGTCCTGCTCGACCAGGGGCGAGCGGCGGGCGCCGGCAAAGGCCTCGTTCACGAAGCGCTCGAAAGCGCGGTCGTGGGTACGGGGAGCGAAATGCGCGCGGTGGGTGGGGGTGAAGAACATGGCGAAAACTCCAGGGTGAATGAACACAATGGGGACATGGAATGTGTGTCCCTTACACTGCGCGGCCTTTCCATCGTGAGTGCCGCTTGACACCTCATCTAGGCGCATCGGCACGCGTTTCAAGACAATGAAAACCCCCTTTATTTGGCGTCGCCAGGCCTTGAAATTCGCAGCGGCGGCGCTATGCGCGACCCCGTTCGCCGGCCTGGCCCAGGCCCCGCAACCCGCCCCCATCCGACTGGCGCTCATCGAAAGCATGAGCGGCCCGTTTGCCAACACCGGCGAGGCCGTGTTCCGCAACCTGCTGTGGGCCGTGGAGCGTGTGAATGCACGCGGTGGCGTGAAGCTGCCGGGCGGCGCACGGCCGCTGCAGCTCGATCGCTACGACAGCAAGGGCCAGAACGAAGAGGCGCTGTCGGCGCTGCGCGCGGCCATGGACGACGGCACCCGCATCGTGCTGCAGGGCAATTCGTCGGTGACGGCGGCGGCGCTGATCGATGCCATCGACAAGAACAACGAGCGCGACCCGTCGCGGCGTGTGATCTTCCTGAACTACTCGGCCGTCGATCCGGTGCTGACCAACGAGCGCTGCAGCTTCTGGCACTTCCGCTTCGACGCCCACGCCGACATGCGCGTGGCCGCGCTGATGGACGTGGTCAAGGACGACGCGGCGCTCAAGCGCGTCTACCTGATCGGGCAGGACTACAGTTTCGGCCAGGCCGTGCTGCGCGAATCGCGCCGCCAGCTCGGCGTGCAGCGCCCCGACGTGGAGATCGTCGGCGACGAGCTGCACCCGATGGGCAAGGTGAAGGACTTCGCGCCCTACGCCACCAAGATCCTCGCGAGTGGCGCGCAGGCCGTGGTCACCGGCAACTGGGGCAACGACCTCACGCTGCTCGTGAAGGCCGCGCGCGAAGCCGGCTTCAACGGCAGCTTCTACACCTTCTACGGCAACGCGCTGGGCGCGCCCGCCGCCATCGGCGACGCGGGCATCGGCCGCGTGGTCGCCGTGGCCGACTGGCTGCCGAACGTGCAGACGCCGCAGTCCGAGGCCTTCTACCGGGCCTTCCGCACGCGCTTTCCGCGGCCGGCCGACGACTACGTGCACATGCGCATGCAGCTGCTGGTCGAGTCGCTCGCGCAGGCGCTGGAGCGCGCGGGCAGCACCGAGGCCGTGCCGCTGGCGCGCGCGCTGGAGCAGGCCGACGTCAACCTGTACGGCCAGCGCGGTCGCATGCGCGCGGCCGACCACCAGTTCCAGCAGCAGCTGGTGGTGGGCGTGATGGACAAGCAGGGCAAGCCCGGCGTGCAGTTCGACGTCGAGGGCTCGGGCTATGGCTTTCGCGTGATCAAGACGATCGCGCCTGAGCGTGCCGAGCAGCCCACCTCTTGCAAGATGAAGCGCCCCTGAGGTGCATGACCCCGACAGCACAGGAACTCCCCGACATGCGTGAAGCCATCCACCACCTCGAAGCCTCGAAGATCCGCGAAGTCGCCAATGCCGGCATGGGCCGCGACGACGTGCTCGCCTTCTGGTTCGGCGAGAGCGACGAGGTCACTCCCGAGGTGATTCGCCAGGCGGCCATCGAGTCGCTGCAGCGCGGCGAAACCTTCTATGCGCACAACCTCGGCCTGCCCGAGCTGCGCGAAGCCATCGCGCGCTACACCAGCCGCCTGCACCCGACGGTCGATGCCTCGCGCATCGCCGTCACCTCGGGCGGCGTGAGCGCGCTGATGCTCGCGGTGCAGGCGCTGGTCGACGCGGGCGACGACGTGGTCGCCGTCACGCCCGTGTGGCCCAACCTCACGGCGCAGCCGGCGATCATGGGCGCGCAGGTGCGCACGGTGTCGCTGGTGCCGGTGAACGGGCAGTGGACGCTCGACCTGCCTGCATTGCGTGCCGCGGTCACGCCGAAGACGAAGTTGCTGATCGTCAACGCGCCGAACAACCCCACGGGCTGGACGATGACGCGCGACGAGCAGCAGGCCGTGCTCGACCATTGCCGCGAGACCGGCACCTGGATCCTGGCCGACGAGGTGTATGAGCGCCTGTACTTCGAGCCCACGCCGAATGGCTGTGCGCCGAGCTTCCTCGACATTTCTACGCCCGACGATCGCCTCGTCGTGACGCACAGCTTCTCGAAGAGCTTCCTCATGACCGGCTGGCGCCTCGGCTGGCTGGTGCTGCCGCCGGCGATGGTCGACGGCATCGGCAAGCTGATCGAGTTCAACACCTCGTGCGCCAGCGTGTTCACGCAGCGCGCCGCCATCGCTGCGCTGGCGCACACGGCCGACATCACGCCGCGCGTCGTCGCACACCTGAAGCAGTGCCGCGACACGCTGGTGCCGCTGCTGGCGGCCGTGCCGGGCGTGCAGGTGGCGCCGGCCAAGGGCGGCATGTACGCCTTCTTCCGGCTCGAAGGTTTCGGCGATTCGCTCGAACTCGCCAAGCGCCTCGTTGCCGAAGCCGGCCTGGGGCTCGCGCCGGGCAACGCCTTCGCGCCCGAGGCGCAGGGTTGGTTGCGCTGGTGCTTCGCGTCGAAAGACCCGCAGCGGCTGGTGCAGGGCGTCGAGCGGCTGCGCGGCTGGCTGGCCAAGCAGCAGGGCTGAGGCTTTCCGGCATGGCCTCGAGGTCCGCGCCCGTCGATGCCGTGCGCATCCGCGGCTCGGCGCTGCCGGGCCTGCAGGCGATCGCAGCCGAATCGAAGCGCAGCTTTCCGCGCCACATGCACGACGTGTTCGGCATCGGCGTGATGGACCGCGGCGGACAGCGCTCGGCCAGCGGGCGCGGCGCGGTCGAGGCGGTGCGCGGCGATGTCATCACAGTCAATCCGGGCGAGGTGCACGACGGTGTCGCGATGCGCGGTGAAGCGCGGGCCTGGCGCATGCTGCATCTGGCGCCTGCGCTGCTGTCGGATGGCACACCGCCGGGGTTCGAGCTGACGCGGCCGGTGTTGAGCGACCCGGCGCTGCGGCTGGGTTTCGATCGGCTGTTCGCGGCCGTCGTCGAAGGCGACGAAGCGCTGGCGCTGGAGCAGGGCGTGCTGCAACTGCTGCGCGATGCGCCTGGCGCGCGGGCTCCTGAATCGCCACGGCGCGTGGCGCCGGTAGCGATGGAGCGTGCGCGTGCACGCATCGCCGACGACTGCGTCCATGCGCCCACACTCGCCGAGCTGGCGCGCGAGGCGGGCCTGAGCCGCTACCAGCTGTTGCGCGGCTTCGCGTCCGCCTTCGGCTTGCCGCCGCATGCCTGGCTGCAGCAGTGCCGGCTGTCGCGCGCCCGCCGGCTGATCGCGCAGGGCAGGGCGCTGGCCGATGCCGCGGCCGGCGCGGGCTTCTCTGACCAGAGCCACATGACGCGGGCCTTCGTGCGCTTCCTGGGCTTCACGCCCGGGGCGTATGCGGCGGCGCGCTAGCTCGATTCCTGCAATTTCGTTCAAGACCGCCGCGCCCCTGGCGGGAGACGCTCGCGCTTTCTGCAAAACGGAAGGCGATCAGGATGTCGGAACGAAGCAAGGGAATGTGGCTGTGCGCGCTCGCGATGGTCACGGTCGGCAGCACGGTGGTCGCGAGCAAGCTCATCGCCAGCGGCCTGCCGCCGTTCACAGCGACCGCGCTGCGCTTCGCGCTGGCGCTGCCCGTGTTCGTGGCGCTCATGGGGTTCATGCGCGCCCGCTGGCCGCGCCCCGATCGCCACGACGCCGTGCTGCTGCTGTGCCAGGCGGCGGCGGGCAGCGTCGGCTACACGGTGCTGCTGATCCTGGGCGTGCGCTGGGCGCCGGCCGCCGATGCGGGCGTGGTGACCGGCACGCTGCCGGCCATGGCCGCGCTGGTGGCTGTGCTGGCGCTGCGCGAGCGGCCGGGGCGCTATCTGGTGGGCGGGATCGTGCTCGCGAGCCTGGGCGTGCTGGCGATCACGCTGCGCCCGGGCGACGGGAGCGGCGAGCGCACGTCGACCGCGCTGCTTGGCAACCTGCTGGTGCTGGGGGCGGTGGCGCTCGAGTCGCTGTTCATCCTGCTCAACAAGCGGCTGCGCGTGCCGCTGGCGCCGCTCGTGCAATCGACCGCGATGGTCGCGCTGGGGCTGCTGCTGTCCGTGATTCCGGCGCTGCTGGAACGCGCCTGGCTTCAGCCGGTGCCGGCCGAGGCGCTGGCCGGGGTGGCCTACTACGCGCTGGTGCCGACGGTGGCGGGCTTCCTGCTCTGGTACGCGGGCGCCGCCCGGCTGCGGGGCGCCGAGGCGGCGCTGTTCACGGCGCTGATGCCGGTGTCGGCGCTGGTCCTGGCCGCGTGGTGGCTGGGGGAGGCCGTGGGGTGGGCCCAGGTCGCTGGCGCCGCCTGCGTGCTGGGGGCCGTGGGGCTGGTTTCGCTTGACGGAAGGCGGCGGGAGGGAGCGGTCAAGCCGGCCGATGTATACTCCCAAAGCTTTGCATGCCGCAAGGCGCACGGTGAGGGCAGTTCCAGTGCTCACCGCAAGTCAAACATCCCGGAACAAGGAAATTCAACATGATCGCAGCCTCCATCAAGGCCGAAGTTGTCAAGGACAACGCCCGTGCAGCCAACGACACCGGCAGCCCCGAAGTGCAAGTCGCACTGCTGACCGCCCGTATCAACGAGCTGACCCCCCACTTCAAGACGCACGCCAAGGACCACCACGGTCGTCGCGGCCTGCTGCGCATGGTCAGCCGCCGTCGCAAGCTGCTCGACTACCTCAAGTCCAAGGACGCCGAGCGTTACACCGCGCTGATCGCCAAGCTGGGTCTGCGCAAGTAATTCGAATCGCATGAAAAAACGCCTGGGTTAGTCCGCTAGCTCAGGCGTTTTTTACTTCGCGATCCACTTTCGGAGTGCCCAACAGAGCGAAGCTGTGTCATTCCAATGAAGTTCGCCCCGAGCTTCGCTGGAATGGCATCGTGTTCTGAGCAGCCTCCGCCCCTTGCGAATCCTGTGTGATTCGCTATCAAAATAGGAGCAATAATGAGCCTCTTCAACAAAATCACCAAGTCCTTCCAATGGGGCGACAAGACTGTCGTCATGGAAACGGGTGAAATCGCCCGCCAGGCGACCGGCGCCGTGCTGGTCGACATCGACGGCACCGTGATCCTGGCGACTGTGGTCGCTTCCAAGACCGCCAAGCCCGGCCAAGATTTCTTCCCGCTGACCGTCGACTACATCGAGAAGACCTACGCCGCCGGCAAGATCCCCGGCAGCTTCTTCAAGCGCGAAGCCAAGCCCAGCGAACACGAAACCCTGACCAGCCGCCTGATCGACCGTCCGATCCGCCCGCTGTTCCCCGAAGGTTTCCTGAACGAAGTGCACGTGGTGATCCACACCGTGTCGCTGAACCCTGAAGTCGACGCCGACATCGCCGCCATGATCGGCGTGAGCGCCGCCCTGTCGATCTCCGGCATCCCGTTCAGTGGCCCGATCGGTGCCGCCCGCGTGGGCTACATCAATGGCCAGTACGTGCTGAATCCGGGCCCTACGGCCCGCAAGGATTCGCAGATGGACCTCGTCGTCGCCGGCACGCAGGCCGCCGTGCTGATGGTCGAATCCGAAGCCCAGCAACTCAGCGAAGAAATCATGCTGGGCGGCGTGGTGTTCGGCCACGAGCAAGCCAACATCGCGATCAACGCGATCCATGACCTCGTGCGCGACGCCGGCAAGCCGGAATGGCTCAAGGAAGGCACCTGGGTGCCTGAAGCCAAGGACGAAGACTTCATCGCCAAGATCAACGGCCTGGCCGAAGAAAAGCTGCGCGCCGTCTACCAGATCCGCAGCAAGCAAGCTCGCACGCAAGCCCTGCGTGAAGCCAATGCCAGTGTCTTCACGGCCCTGAAGGCTGAAGGCGCCGAGTTCGACGCCGGCAAGGTCAGCGACCTGCTGTTCGCGATCGAATCGCGCATCGTGCGCGGCCAGATCCTGCAAGGCGAGCCGCGCATCGACGGCCGCGACACGCGCACCGTGCGCCCCATCGAAATCCGCAACTCCGTGCTGCCCCGCACCCACGGCTCGGCGCTGTTCACGCGCGGCGAGACGCAGGGCCTGGTCGTCACCACGCTCGGCACCGAGCGCGACGCACAGCGCATCGACGCGCTGGCCGGCGAGTACGAAGACCGCTTCCTGTTCCACTACAACATGCCTCCCTTCGCCACTGGTGAAGTGGGCCGCATGGGCTCCACCAAGCGTCGCGAAGTGGGCCACGGCCGCCTGGCCAAGCGCGCGCTTGTCGCCGTGCTGCCGACCAAGGAAGAATTCCCGTACACCATCCGCGTGGTGTCGGAAATCACCGAGTCGAACGGCTCCTCGTCGATGGCTTCGGTCTGCGGCGGCTGCCTCTCGATGATGGACGCTGGCGTGCCCATGAAGGCGCACGTGGCCGGTATCGCCATGGGCCTGATCAAGGAAGACAACCGCTTCGCGGTGCTGACCGACATCCTGGGCGATGAAGATCACCTGGGTGACATGGACTTCAAGGTGGCCGGCACGACCAACGGCATCACCGCGCTGCAGATGGACATCAAGATCCAGGGCATCACCAAGGAAATCATGCAGGTCGCACTGGCGCAGGCCAAGGAAGCGCGCATGCACATCCTGGGCAAGATGCAAGAAGCGATGGGCGAAGCCAAGGCCGACGTGTCGCAGTTCGCACCGCGCCTGACCACGCTGAAGATCAACCCCGAGAAGATCCGCGACGTGATCGGCAAGGGCGGCGCCGTGATCCGTGGCCTGCAGGAAGAAACCGGCACGACGATCAACATCGACGAAGACGGCACCATCACCATCGCCTCGACCGATCCGGAAAAGGCCGAATTCGCCAAGAAGCGCATCGAGCAGATCACCGCTGAAGTCGAAATCGGCAAGGTCTACGAAGGCCCGATCACCAAGATCCTGGACTTCGGCGCACTGGTCAACTTGCTGCCCGGCAAGGACGGCCTGCTGCACATCAGCCAGATCGCGCACGAGCGCGTCGAGAAGGTGACCGACTACCTGAGCGAAGGCCAGATCGTGAAGGTCAAGGTTCTCGAGACCGACGAGAAGGGGCGCGTCAAGCTGTCCATGAAGGCCCTGACCGAGCGTCCGGCCGGCATGGAATACAGCGAGCGCCCGCCACGTGAAGACCGCGGCGATCGCGGTGACCGTGGCGGCGACCGCCGTGAGCGTTCGGACCGTGGCGACCGCGGCGGCGACCGTGGTGGTGATCGTGGCGAGCGCGCACCGCGCTTCAACGACCAGCAGCAACAGCCCCGCGGCGAGCAGCAACAGCAGCCCGCCGGCGAGTCGCAGCAGCAAGCGCCGCGCGAACCGCAGGAGTAAGCAGTGAGGCGCGACGGCCTGGTGCCGTCGCCTCTCGTGGACAGCCACTGATGCCCGCCCCTGTGCGGGCATCCGAGTCTCGGAGACCCCATGAAAGCCATTGAGATCACTTCGTACGGCGCCCCCGAGGTGCTGCGCGTCGCTGCACGTCCCGACCCGGTGGCGGGCGAGGGCGAGCTGCTGATCCGCGTGGCGGCCAGTGGCGTGAATCGCCCGGACGTGCTGCAGCGGATGGGGCACTACCCTGTGCCGCCTGGCGCTTCCGACCTGCCGGGCCTCGAAGTGGCCGGCGAGATCGTGTCGGGCGACGCCAAGGCGTTGGCCGAAGCGGGCTTCAGGGTCGGCGACCGCGTGTGCGCGCTGGTCGCCGGTGGCGGCTACGCCGAGCTGTGCGTGGCGCCTGTGGCGCAATGCCTGCCGGTGCCCAAGGGCTGGAGCGACATCGAGGCGGCCTCGCTGCCCGAGACCTTCTTCACCGTCTGGAGCAATGTGTTCGAGCGCGGCCGCCTGCAGAAAGGCGAGACCCTGCTGATCCAGGGCGGCTCGAGCGGCATCGGCGTCACGGCGATCCAGATCGCCAAGGCGCTCGGCGCGACCGTGATCGTCACGGCCGGCAGCGACGACAAGTGCGAAGCCTGCCTGAAACTCGGCGCCGACCACGCGATCAACTACCGCACGAGCGATTTCGTCGAAGTGGCGAAGCAGCTCACGGGCGGCAAGGGCGTGGACGTGGTGCTCGACATGGTGGCCGGCGACTACGTGGCGCGCGAGGTCGAGTGCCTGGCCGAAGACGGCCGGCTCGTGATCATTGCGGTGCAGGGCGGTGTGAAGAGCGAGATCAACGCGGGCCTCGTGCTGCGTCGTCGGCTCACGATCACCGGCTCGACGCTGCGTCCGCGGCCGGTGGCGTTCAAGGGTGCCATTGCCAAGGCGCTGCGCGAAAAGGTCTGGCCGCTGCTCGAAAGCGGCGCGGTCAAGCCGGTGATCCACAGCACCTATGCGGCAGCAGGTGAGCCCAGCGGCGCAGCCCAGGCTCACACCCTGATGGAATCGAACCAGCACATCGGCAAGATCGTGCTGACTTGGTGAGACGAACAACGCGATGACAACCTTCAAGAAACTGATTGCCGGCAACTGGAAGATGAATGGCGGCCTGGCCGCCAACGAGGCGCTGGTGAAGGCCCTGCAGCAAGGGCTGGCAACCAGCCCTGCGGCTTGCGGTGTTGCACTGTGCGCGCCTGCGCCGTACTTTGCCCAGCTGCAATCGCTGCTGGCGGGCACGCCGTCGCTGGCCCTCGGTGCGCAGGACATTTCGGCGCACCCGCAAGGCGCATTCACCGGCGAGCAATCGGCGGCGATGCTGAAGGACTTCGGCGTGCGCTATGCCATCGTGGGTCATTCGGAGCGTCGCCAGTATCACGGCGAGACCGATGACGCGGTGGCGGCCAAGACGGCGGCGGCGCTGGCGAATGGCATCACGCCGATCGTCTGTGTGGGCGAGACGCTGGCACAGCGCGAAGCAGGGCAGACCGAAGAGGTCGTCAAGCGCCAGCTGGCCGCGGTGATCCATCTGAACGGCCACTGCATCAGCGAAATCGTCGTGGCCTACGAGCCGGTCTGGGCCATCGGCACGGGCAAGACGGCTTCGCCGGAGCAGGCGCAGGCGGTGCATGCCGTGCTGCGTGCGCAGCTGCACCATGCCGCGAGCGAGCACGCCGCGGGCATCAAGATTCTGTACGGCGGCAGCATGAACGCGGCGAATGCCGCCGAACTGCTGGCGCAGGCCGACATCGACGGCGGCCTCATCGGTGGAGCCTCGCTCAAGGCGTCCGACTTTCTGCAGATCATTTCTGCCGCTGCACGCTGATCGCGGCAACGGCAGCCATCACTTAGGAGTAAGAACGAATGAACGTGGTCCTCAATCTTCTGGTCGGCGTGCAAATGCTGGCGGCGCTGGCAATGATCGGCCTGATCCTGATCCAGCACGGCAAGGGTGCCGACATGGGTGCAGCCTTCGGCAGCGGCAGTGCAGGCAGCCTGTTCGGTGCCAGCGGCAGTGCCAACTTCCTCTCGCGCACCACGGCCGTGCTGGCTGCGGTGTTCTTCGCCTGCACGCTGCTGCTGGCCTACTTCAGCCACGCACGCCCTGCGGGCGGTGGCAGCCTGCTGGAGCGTGCGGCCGTGGGTGCACCTGCCGTGCCGGTCGCTCCTGCGACGACGGGCGCTGCGGGCGAAATCCCTGCTGCAGCAGCACCTGCCAAGGCCGCTTCGGCGCCTGCTGCACCCGTTTCGGGCTCCGGCCAGATTCCGGCCAAGTAATCAGGTTGTTTTCATGCAGCCGTTCGTGAGAAACGGCTTCATTTCAGGGTAAACTCTAAATCTGTTCAGAAAGCCAAATGCCTCAACGGCACCTCATGCCATCTGGACAGTTAAAAACCGCGGTCGTGGTGAAATTGGTAGACACGCTATCTTGAGGGGGTAGTGGCGAAAGCTGTGCGAGTTCGAGTCTCGCCGACCGCACCAAATCTCACCGGCAGAAGATCTCTATCCAGAGGCTCTTCTGTCGGTGGCAAGCGGTGAAAATTTCTCGATGAACCTCGATTCCTACCTTCCCGTCCTTTTGTTCATTTTGGTCGGGGTCGGCGTAGGCGTCGCCCCGCAAGTCATCGGATACATCCTCGGGCCCAATCGGCCCGACGCTGCGAAGAACGCGCCCTACGAGTGCGGCTTCGAAGCCTTCGAGGATGCGCGCATGAAGTTCGACGTGCGCTATTACCTCGTCGCGATTCTCTTCATCCTCTTCGATCTCGAAATTGCCTTTCTCTTTCCGTGGGCCATTGCGCTCAAGGAAATCGGCGCTGTTGGCTTCTGGGCCATGATGATCTTTCTCGCCATCCTCGTCGTGGGCTTTGTCTACGAGTGGAAAAAAGGCGCGCTCGACTGGGAATGACAAGGAGGCAACACGATGGCCATTGAAGGCGTTCTCAAAGAAGGCTTCGTCACCACGACCTACGACTCGGTCGTGAACTGGGCGAAGACCGGATCTCTCTGGCCGATGACGTTCGGCCTCGCATGCTGTGCGGTCGAAATGATGCACGCGGGCGCTGCTCGCTACGACATCGACCGTTTCGGCATGTTGTTCCGCCCCAGCCCGCGCCAGTCCGATCTGATGATCGTGGCCGGCACGCTGTGCAACAAGATGGCGCCGGCGCTGCGCAAGGTCTATGACCAGATGCCCGAGCCGCGCTGGGTGCTCTCGATGGGCTCCTGCGCGAACGGCGGCGGTTACTACCACTACAGCTATTCCGTGGTGCGTGGCTGCGACCGCATCGTGCCGGTCGACGTCTATGTGCCGGGTTGCCCGCCCACCGCTGAAGCACTGCTGTACGGCGTGATCCAGCTGCAGCAGAAGATTCGCCGCACCAACACCATTGCCCGCGCCTGAGAGATTGCCGACGATGACTGACTTTGCAATTTCGCCGGAGGTGCTGCGCGCCACGATCGCCGAGGCGCTCGGCGCCAAGGCCAAGAGCGTGACGCTCGCGCTCGAAGAAGTGACCGTCGTGGTCAGTGCCGCCGACTACATCGATGCAGCAACGCTGTTGCGCGATGCGCCCGGCTGCCGCTTCGAGCAGCTGATCGACCTCTGCGGCATGGACTATTCCGACTACCGCGAAGGCGAGTGGCAGGGCGAGCGCTACTGCGTCGTCTCGCATCTGCTCTCCGTGAGTCTCAACCAGCGTGTGCGCCTGAAGGTGTTCGCGCCGAATGAAGACCTGCCCGTGGTCGACTCGCTCCAGCCCGTCTGGAGCGCCGCCACCTGGTTCGAGCGCGAAGCCTTCGACCTGTACGGCATCGTGTTCGACGGCCACGACGACCTGCGCCGCATCTTGACCGACTACGGCTTCATCGGCCATCCGTTCCGCAAGGACTTCCCGGTGTCGGGTCACGTCGAAATGCGCTACGACGAAGAGCAGAAGCGCGTGGTCTACCAGCCGGTCTCGATCGAGCCGCGCGAAATCACGCCGCGCGTGATCCGCGAAGACAACTACGGCGGCGGTTTGCACTGACAGATATGGCCGAAATCAAGAACTACACACTCAACTTCGGTCCCCAGCACCCCGCAGCACACGGCGTGCTGCGCTTGGTGCTCGAGCTGGACGGCGAAGTGATCCAGCGTGCCGACCCCCACATCGGCCTGCTGCACCGTGCGACCGAGAAGCTCGCCGAATCGCGCACCTTCATCCAGTCGCTGCCCTACATGGACCGCCTCGACTACGTGTCGATGATGTCCAACGAGCACGCCTACTGCCTCGCCATCGAGCGGATGATGGGCCTGGACGTGCCGATCCGCGCGCAGTACATCCGCGTGATGTTCGCCGAGATCACCCGCCTGCTGAACCACCTGCTGTGGCTCGGTGCGCACGGTCTGGACTGCGGCGCGATGAACATGCTCATCTACTGCTTCCGCGAGCGTGAAGACCTGTTCGACATGTACGAAGCCGTGTCCGGCGCGCGCATGCACGCGGCGTACTTCCGTCCGGGCGGCGTCTACCGCGACCTGCCGGATTCGATGCCGCAGTACAAGGTCAGCAAGATCAAGAACGCGAAGGCGATCGAGCGTCTGAACGAGAACCGCCAGGGTTCGCTGCTCGACTTCATCGACGACTTCTGCAAGCGCTTCCCGAAGATGGTCGACGAGTACGAAACGCTGCTCACCGACAACCGCATCTGGAAGCAGCGCACCGTGGGCATCGGCGTGGTCACGCCGGAGCGCGCGCTGAACCTCGGCTTTACCGGCCCGATGCTGCGTGGCTCGGGCGTCGAATGGGACCTGCGCAAGAAGCAGCCCTACGACGTCTACGACCAGATGCAGTTCGACGTGCCTGTGGGCAAGACCGGCGACTGCTACGACCGCTACCTCGTGCGCGTGGAAGAAATGCGCCAGGCCAACAAGATCATCCAGCAATGCTCGGCATGGCTGCGCGTGAATCCCGGCCCGGTCATCACCGACAACCACAAGGTTGCTGCGCCCGCGCGCGAATCGATGAAGGCGAACATGGAGGAGCTGATCCACCATTTCAAGCTCTTCACCGAAGGCTTCCACGTGCCCGAAGGCGAAGCGTACGCCGCCGTCGAGCACCCCAAGGGCGAGTTCGGCATCTATCTCGTGAGCGACGGCGCCAACAAGCCGTACCGCCTGAAGATCCGCGCCCCGGGCTTCCCGCACCTCGCTGCCCTCGACGAAATGTCGCGCGGCCACATGATCGCCGACGCTGTCGCGGTGATCGGCACGATGGACATCGTGTTCGGCGAAATCGACAGGTGAGAAAGAGCGAATGACGACTTCCTCAACCCATCACCATGACGCGGCGCCCTCGGCACCGCTGAAGGCCGCCATCCTCGAGCGCTTTGCGCGCGAGGTCGCGAAGTACCCCGAAGCCGGCAAGCAGTCGGCTGTGATGGCCTGCCTCGCCATCGTCCAGCAGGACGAGGGCTTCGTGAGCGTGCAGCGCGAGCGCGAGATCGCCGCCTACCTCGGCATGGCGCCCATCGCCGTGCACGAAGTGACGACCTTCTACAACATGTACAACCAGCATCCGGTGGGCAAGTTCAAGCTCAACGTGTGCACCAACCTGCCGTGCCAGCTGCGCGACGGCGTGACCGCGCTGGTCCATCTCGAGAAGAAGCTCGGCATCAAGATGGGTGAGACCACGGCCGACGGCCTGTTCACGCTGCAGCAGAGCGAATGCCTCGGCGCCTGCGCCGATTCGCCCGTGATGCTGGTCAACGACCGCACCATGTGCAGCTTCATGAGCAACGACAAGCTCGACCAGCTCATCGACGGTTTGCGCAGTGCCAAGCCAGGGGAAGCTTCGTGATGACGCCCGAACAGGTTCTCTCGCAATTTCAGGCCACCGGTGTCCAGACCTGCTTCCATGACCGCCACATCGGCGCTCAGATTTATGCAGGCCTCGATGGCACCAACTGGCATCTGGCCGACTACGAAGCGCGCGGTGGCTACCAGGCGCTGCGCAAGATCCTCACCGAGGGCCTCACGCCCGACCAGGTGATCGCCGAAGTGAAGGCCTCGGGCCTGCGCGGCCGTGGCGGCGCCGGTTTCCCGACCGGCTTGAAGTGGAGCTTCATGCCCCGCCAGTTCCCGGGCCAGAAGTACCTCGTCTGCAACTCGGACGAAGGCGAGCCCGGCACGTGCAAGGACCGCGACATCCTGCAGTTCAACCCGCACATCGTGATCGAAGGCATGGCCATCGCCGCGTATGCGATGGGCATCAGCGTGGGCTACAACTACATCCACGGCGAGATCTTCCAGAGCTACGACCGCTTCGAGGCCGCCCTCGAAGAGGCGCGTGCCGCGGGCTACCTCGGCGACAAGATCATGGGCAGCACGTACAACTTCCAGTTGCACGCCGCCCACGGCTTCGGTGCCTACATCTGCGGCGAAGAAACCGCGCTGCTCGAGTCGCTCGAAGGCAAGAAGGGCCAGCCGCGCTTCAAGCCGCCGTTCCCGGCCAGCTTCGGCCTGTACGGCAAGCCGACCACCATCAACAACACCGAGACCTTCGCGGCGGTGCCCTGGATCATCCGCAACGGCGGCCAGGCCTACCTCGAGTGCGGCAAGCCGAACAACGGCGGCACCAAGATCTACTCGGTGAGCGGTGACGTCGAGCTGCCCGGCAACTACGAAGTGCCGATGGGCACACCGTTCTCCAAGCTGCTCGAACTGGCCGGTGGCGTGCGCAAGGGTCGCACGCTCAAGGCCGTGATTCCCGGCGGCTCGTCGTCGCCGGTGCTGCCGGCCGACATCATGATGGCCTGCACCATGGACTACGACTCCATCGCCAAGGCCGGCTCCATGCTGGGTTCGGGCGCGGTGATCGTCATGGACGACAGCCGCTCGATGGTCGAGTCGCTCAAGCGCCTCTCGTACTTCTACATGCACGAGTCCTGCGGCCAGTGCACCCCCTGCCGCGAAGGCACCGGTTGGCTCTACCGCGTGGTGGACCGCATCCACAACGGACAAGGCAAGCCCAGCGACATGCAGCTGCTGGACTCCGTGGCCGGCGACATCATGGGCCGCACCATCTGTGCGCTCGGCGATGCGGCAGCGATGCCCGTGCGCGCCATGATCAAGCACTTCCGCCATGAGTTCGAGGCCCTGATCCCGGGTCACGTCCCGACGGCGCCCGTCAAGGCCTGAGTGCGAGAAGAAACACAGACATGATCGAAATCGAACTCGACGGCAAGAAGGTCGAAGTGACCGAAGGCAGCATGGTGATGCATGCGGCCGAAAAGGCGGGCACCTACATTCCGCACTTCTGCTATCACAAGAAACTCAGCATCGCGGCCAACTGCCGCATGTGCCTGGTCGACGTGGAAAAGGCGCCCAAGCCGATGCCGGCCTGCGCCACGCCCGTCACGCAGGGCATGATCGTTCGCACCAAGAGCGACAAGGCCATCAAGGCCCAGCAGTCCGTCATGGAGTTCCTGCTGATCAACCACCCGCTGGATTGCCCCATCTGCGACCAGGGCGGTGAATGCCAGCTGCAGGATCTGGCCGTGGGCTACGGCGGTTCTTCTTCGCGTTACGAAGAAGAAAAGCGTGTCGTGTTCCACAAGGACGTCGGCCCGCTGATCAGCATGGAAGAAATGAGCCGCTGCATCCACTGCACGCGCTGCGTCCGTTTCGGCCAGGAAGTGGCCGGCGTGATGGAGCTGGGCATGTCGCACCGCGGCGAGCACTCCGAAATCGAAACTTTCCTCGGCGACTCGGTCGACTCCGAGCTGTCGGGCAACATGATCGACATCTGCCCGGTCGGCGCGCTCACGAGCAAGCCCTTCCGCTACAGCGCCCGCACCTGGGAACTGTCGCGCCGCAAGTCGGTGAGCCCGCACGATTCCACCGGTGCCAACCTGATCGTCCAGGTCAAGAACAACCGCGTCATGCGCGTGGTGCCGCTCGAGAACGAAGACGTCAACGAATGCTGGATCGCCGACCGCGACCGTTTCTCGTACGAAGCGCTCAACGGCACGGAACGCTTGACGCAGCCCATGCTGAAGCAGGGCGGCCAATGGCAGCAGGTCGACTGGCAGACGGCGCTCGAGTACGTTGCCAACGGCCTCAAGCAGATCAAGACCGACCACGGTGCACAAAGCATCGGCACGCTGGTCAGCCCGCACAGCACGCTCGAAGAGCTGCAGCTCGCCGCCATGCTCACGCGTGAACTGGGCAGCGACAACATCGACTACCGCCTGCGCAACGCCGAATTCACGGCCTTCGAAGGCGTGCGTTGGCTCGGCACCTCGATCGCCTCGCTCACGCAAGTGCAGCGCGCGCTGGTCGTCGGCTCCAACCTGCGCAAGGAACATCCGCTGTTCGCACAGCGCATCCGCCAGGCCGTGCGCAAGGGCGCCGCGCTGTCGGTGATCACCTCGTCCAGCCTCATGGCCGACCGCGGCGCCTGGGCCATCGACGTGGCGCAAGCCTCGATCGTCGAAGCCGACCAGTGGGTCGAGGCGCTGGCCGCCGTGGCCGCTGCCATCGCCCAGACCAACGGCGCCGCCGCGCCGCTGGCACCGAAGAACGCGCCCGACGCTGCCGCGCAAGCCATCGCAGCCTCGCTGCTGAGCGGCGAGCGCAAGGCGATCCTGCTCGGCAATGCCGCCGCGCACCACGCACAAGCCAGCAGCCTGCTGGCCCTCGCGAACTGGATCGGCGCACAGACCGGCGCCACCGTCGGCTACCTGACCGAAGCCGGCAACACCGTGGGCGCACAACTCGTGGGCGCCTTCCCGCAGAACGGCGGCCTCGATGCCGGCCGCATGCTCGCCGCCGGCTCCGGCCTCAAGGCCGTGCTGCTGCTGAACACCGAGCCGGTGTTCGACTCGGCCGCCGGTGCTGCCGCCGCCGATGTCATCGGCAATGCGCAGATGGTGGTCACGCTGAGCCCCTTCAAGGCCAACCTCGAGTTCAGCGACGTGCTGCTGCCCATCGCCCCGTTCACCGAAACGCCCGGCACCTTCGTCAATGCCGAAGGCCGCCTGCAGGGTTTCCATGCCGTCGTGAAGCCGCAAGGCGAAACGCGTCCGGCCTGGAAGGTGCTGCGCGTGCTGGCGAACCTGCTCGGCCTGCCGGGCTTCGCCTTCGAATCGACCGCCGAGGTGCTCGCCACCATCGGTGACAAGGGCTCCGTGCCGGCGAACGCGCTGAGCAACGCCACGTCCGCCAAGGCCGTCGCGGCCAGCGGCGCGGTGGCTGCACCCGTGGTCGCGAGCATCTACCAGCTCGACTCGATCGTGCGTCGCGCACCGTCGCTGCAGCTGACCGCCGATGCGCGCAACGCATCGACCGCACAGGGTGCACCGACGCGTGCCGAGGAGGCACTGGCATGATCGACGCAATTCATGGCTTCGGCCTGGGGCTGGTCGCCGCAGGCTGGTGGACGTCCGTCGTCTGGCCCGTGATCTGGACGCTGATCAAGATCATCGTCGTCGTGATCCCGCTGATGGGCGCCGTGGCGTACCTCACGCTGTGGGAACGCAAGGCCATCGGTTTCACGCAGATCCGCGTGGGCCCGAACCGCATCGGGCCGCTGGGCCTGCTGCAGCCGATCGCCGACGCGCTCAAGCTGATGACCAAGGAAATCATTCTTCCGACGGTCGCCAACAAGGGCCTGTTCCTGCTCGGCCCCATCATGACCATCATGCCGGCGCTGGCCGCATGGGCCGTGATTCCCTTCGGTCCCGACGTGGCACTGGCCAACATCAACGCCGGCCTGCTGTTCGTGATGGCCATCACCTCGCTCGAGGTGTACGGCGTGATCATCGCCGGCTGGGCCTCGAACTCGAAGTACGCCTTCCTGGGCGCGCTGCGCGCCTCGGCACAGATGGTGAGCTACGAAATCGCGATGGGCTTCTGCTTCGTCGTGGTGCTGATGGTCACGGGCAGCCTGAACATGTCCGACATCGTGACGGTGCAGGGCAAGGGCATGTTCCATGACATGGGCCTGGGCTTCCTGTCGTGGAACTGGCTGCCGCTGCTGCCGATCTTCGTCGTCTACTTCATCTCGGGTCTCGCCGAAACCAACCGCCACCCGTTCGACGTGGTGGAAGGCGAGTCCGAAATCGTGGCCGGCCACATGATCGAGTACTCGGGCATGAGCTTCGCGATGTTCTTCCTGGCCGAGTACGCCAACATGTGGCTCGTCTCGATCCTGACCGTGGTGCTGTTCCTCGGTGGATGGCTGCCGCCGTTCGAGTTCCTGAGCTTCATTCCGGGCTGGATCTGGCTGGGCGCCAAGACCTTCTGCGTGGTCACCATGTTCCTGTGGGTGCGCTCGACGTTCCCGCGCTTCCGTTACGACCAGATCATGCGTCTGGGCTGGAAGATCTTCATTCCCGTCACCCTGGTGTGGCTGGTCGTGGTCGGTGGCTGGATGCAGACACCGTTCAACATCTGGAAATAAGCAGGAAGCGACGACATCATGACTGCTTCACACACCGCCGGAGGGCTTGGACGCACCTCCAAGCTGGCCTCCGCACCGTTCTCGCTCAAGGACTTCCTGGGCAGCTTCATGCTGTTCGAACTGTTCAAGGGCCTGGCCATCACGGGCAAGTACGCCTTCGCGCGCAAGATCACCGTCCAGTTCCCCGAAGAGAAGACGCCGCTGTCGCCGCGCTTCCGCGGTCTGCACGCGCTGCGCCGCTACGAGAACGGCGAAGAGCGCTGCATCGCCTGCAAGCTGTGCGAGGCCGTGTGCCCTGCACTGGCCATCACCATCGAATCCGACGTGCGTGACGATGGCTCGCGCCGCACCACGCGCTACGACATCGACCTGACCAAGTGCATTTTCTGCGGCTTCTGCGAAGAGAGCTGCCCAGTCGACTCGATCGTCGAGACGCACATCTTCGAATACCACGGCGAAAAGCGCGGCGACCTGTACTTCACCAAGGACATGCTGCTGGCCGTGGGCGACCGCTACGAAAAAGAAATCGCGGCGAACAAGGCGGCCGACGCCAAGTACCGCTGAGCCGGCTCCGCTCGAAACCCGTACCAATCGAATTCCAATGGACGTCAAGACCGGTCTGTTCTATCTGTTTGCCGCGGTGCTGCTGTTTGCAGCCTTCCGCGTCATCACCTCCCGCAACCCCGTGTACGCCGCGCTGTACCTGGTGCTGGCTTTCTTCCAGGCCTCGGCCATCTGGCTGCTGCTGCGCGCCGAGTTCCTGGCGATCTCGCTCGTGCTGGTGTACGTCGGTGCCGTGATGGTGCTGTTCCTGTTCGTCGTGATGATGCTGGACATCGACGTCGACGGCCTGCGAGAGGGCTTCTGGAAACACTTCCCGCTGGCCGCAGGCATCGGCGCGCTCATCGCGCTCGAAATGGCCGCCGTGCTCATGGGCGGCTTCCGCCTGGGCGAAGGCCCGCGCGCCATGGCGACGACCTCGCCCAACAGCTCGAACACGCTCGAGCTGGGCAAGCTGCTGTATTCCGAATACCTCTATCCGCTGGAAATCGCCGCGGTCATCCTGCTGGTGGCCATCATTGCCGCCATTGCACTGACGCTGCGCACCCGCAAGGACAGCAAGTACGTCAACCCGTCGGACCAGGTGCGCGTGAAGGCGCGCGACCGCGTGCGCATCGTGCAGATGCCCGTCACGCGTGCGGCCGAGCCGGTGGTCGAGGCCCCGGCAGCGGATGCAGCTGCAAAGGAAAACAAGGCATGACGCTCACGCTCGGACACTTTCTCTCGCTCGGCGCGATGCTCTTCGCGCTGTCGGTGATCGGCATCTTCCTGAACCGCAAGAATCTGATCGTGCTGCTCATGGCCATCGAGCTGATGCTGCTCGCGGTCAACATGAACTTCGTGGCCTTCTCGCACTACCTGGGCGACATGCACGGCCAGATCTTCGTGTTCTTCATCCTGACGGTGGCGGCGGCCGAATCGGCCATCGGCCTCGCGTTGCTGGTCCTGTTGTTCCGCAACAAGTCGAGCATCAACGTCGACGAACTCAACTCGCTCAAGGGTTGACAGCAGTATGAGCGCAACCCTTTCCGCATCCACCTTGCTGGCCGTGCCGATGGCACCCCTGGTCGGCGCCGCACTTGCCGGCCTGTTCGGCACGAAGTTCGGCGGCAACCACATCGGCCGCAAGGTCACGCATTCGCTGACCATCCTGGGCGTGTTCGTCGCCTTCGTGATCTCGGCGCTGACGCTGAAGTCGGTCATCGTCGACGGTGCCCGTTTCAACCAGACGCTCTACGAGTGGATGATCGTCGGCGGCCTGAAGATGGAGGTCGGCTTCCTGGTCGACGGCCTCACGGCCATGATGATGTGCGTCGTGACCTTCGTGTCGCTGATGGTCCACATCTACACCATCGGCTACATGGAAGAAGACGACGGCTACAACCGCTTCTTCTCGTACATCTCGCTGTTCACCTTCTCGATGCTGATGCTCGTCATGAGCAACAACATGCTCCAGCTGTTCTTCGGCTGGGAAGCGGTGGGTCTGGTGTCGTACCTGCTGATCGGCTTCTGGTTCAACAAGCCCACGGCCATCTTCGCGAACATGAAGGCCTTCCTGGTCAACCGCGTGGGTGACTTCGGCTTCATCCTGGGCATCGGCCTGATCGCCGCCTACGCCGGCACGCTGAACTACGGCGAAGCCTTCGCCAAGGCGCACACGCTGGCCGGCATCACCTTCCCGGGCACCGAGTGGATGCTCATCACGGTGATCTGCATCTGCCTGTTCATCGGCGCGATGGGCAAGAGCGCCCAGTTCCCACTGCACGTGTGGCTGCCCGACTCGATGGAAGGCCCGACCCCCATCTCGGCGCTGATCCACGCGGCGACCATGGTGACGGCCGGCATCTTCATGGTGGCGCGCATGTCGCCGCTGTTCGAGCTGAGCGACACGGCCCTGAGCTTCATCCTCGTGATCGGTGCCATCACCGCGCTGTTCATGGGCTTCCTGGGCATCATCCAGAACGACATCAAGCGCGTGGTCGCGTACTCGACGCTCTCGCAGCTGGGCTACATGACGGTGGCGCTCGGTGCCTCGGCCTACTCGGTCGCGGTGTTCCACCTGATGACGCACGCCTTCTTCAAGGCGCTGCTGTTCCTCGGTGCGGGCTCGGTGATCATCGGCATGCACCACAACCAGGACATCCGCTGGATGGGCGGCGTGCGCAAGTACATGCCCATCACCTGGATCACCTCGCTGCTGGGTTCGCTCGCACTGATCGGCACGCCGTTCTTCTCGGGCTTCTACTCGAAGGACAGCATCATCGAGGCCGTGCATGAAAGCCACCTGTGGGGCGCGCAGTTCGCCTACTACGCGGTGCTGGCCGGCGTGTTCGTGACGGCGTTCTACTCGTTCCGCATGTACTTCCTGGTCTTCCACGGCAAGGAACGCTACGACCAGAACCCCGATGCGCACCATGACGACCATGCGCACGATGCCCATGGTCACGACGATCACGGCCATGGCCACGACGCCCACAAGCCGCACGAATCGCCGATGGTGGTCTGGCTGCCGCTGGTGCTGCTGGCGATCCCCTCGGTGGTGATCGGCTTCATGACGATCGACCCGATGCTGTTCGGCAGCTTCTTCAAGGACGCGATCTTCGTGGACAGTGCCAAGCACCACGCGATGGGCGAGCTGAAGGAAGCCTTCCACGGTCCGGTCGCCATGGCGATCCACGGCCTGCAGACCGCACCGTTCTGGCTGGCGCTGGCCGGCGTGGCGCTGTCGTACTACATGTACATGATGAACCCGGCACTGCCGGCCGCCATCAAGCGCGCCTTCAGCCCGATCTACAACCTGCTCGAGAACAAGTACTACCTCGACTGGATCAACGAGAACATCCTCGCCCGCGGTGCGCGCCTGCTCGGCACGGGCCTGTGGAAGGGCGGCGACCAGGCCCTGATCGACGGCGCGATCGTCAACGGTTCCTGGAAAGTGGTGGGGCGTGTGGCCGGTGTCGTGCGCTGGCTGCAGTCGGGCTTCATCTATCACTACGCCTTCGCGATGCTGCTCGGCATCTTCATCCTGATGACGTACTTCGTCTGGTTCAAACGTTGAGCCCGAACGCTGGAGAAAAAGAAAAATGGGTTTGTTGAGCCTTGCCATCTGGGTGCCGATCGCATTCGGCGCCGTGCTGCTGGCGTTTGGCCGCGACGAGCACGCCAAGGGCGTGCGCTGGGTCGCGCTCGTCGGTGCCATCGTGAGCTTCCTGGTCACGGTGCCGCTGTTCACGCGCTTCCAGAACGGAACCGCCGCGATGCAGTTCGTCGAGAAGACGAGCTGGATCTCGCGCTTCAACGTCAACTACCACCTGGGCATCGACGGCATGTCGCTGTGGCTGGTGCTGCTGACCTCGTTCATCACGGTCGTGGTCGTGATCTCGGCCTGGGAAGTGATCACCGAGCGCGTGAACCAGTACATGGGCGCGTTCCTGATCCTGTCGGGTTTCATGATCGGCGTGTTCTCGGCGCTCGACGGCATCCTGTTCTACGTGTTCTTCGAAGCCACGCTGATCCCGATGTACCTGATCATCGGCATCTGGGGCGGCCCGAACAAGATCTACGCGGCGTTCAAGTTCTTCCTGTACACGCTGCTCGGCTCGCTGCTGATGCTGGTCGCACTGATCTTCCTGTACAACAAGTCGGGTGGCAGCTTCGACATCCTGGCTTGGCACAAGCTGCCGCTGGGTTCGACCGCGCAGACCTTCCTGTTCTTCGCCTTCTTCGCGGCCTTCGCCGTCAAGGTGCCGATGTGGCCGGTCCACACCTGGCTGCCCGACGTGCACGTCGAGGCCCCCACGGGCGGCTCGGCCGTGCTGGCTGCGATCATGCTGAAGCTGGGTGCCTACGGTTTCCTGCGCTTCTCGATGCCCATCGCGCCTGACGCCTCGCACGAATGGGCGTGGCTCATGATCGCGCTGTCGCTCATCGCCGTGATCTACGTGGGCCTGGTGGCGCTGGTGCAGCAGGACATGAAGAAGCTGGTGGCGTACTCGTCGGTCGCCCACATGGGCTTCGTGACACTGGGCTTCTTCATCTTCAACGAACTCGGCGTGTCCGGCGGCATCGTGCAGATGATTGCCCACGGCTTCGTGTCGGGCGCCATGTTCCTGGGCATCGGCGTGCTGTACGACCGCGTGCACTCGCGCCAGATCGCCGACTACGGCGGCGTGGTCAACACCATGCCCAAGTTCGCCGCGTTCGCGCTGCTGTTCGCCATGGCCAACTGCGGCCTGCCGGGCACCGCCGGTTTCGTGGGCGAATGGATGGTCATCCTGGGCGCCGTGAAGGCCAACTTCTGGATCGGCCTGGGCGCTGCCACCGCACTGATCTTCGGCGCTGCCTACACCCTGTGGATGTACAAGCGCGTGTACCTGGGCCCGGTCGGCAACGATCACGTCAAGGAACTGAAGGACATCAACGCCCGCGAATTCCTGATGCTCTCGCTGCTGGCGATCGCCGTGCTGTGGATGGGCCTGTACCCGAAGCCTTTCACCGACGCGATGGATGCCTCCGTCGTCGAGCTTCTTCGCCACGTGGCGATTTCGAAGCTGCCCGTCTGATGCCACGCTGAAGAAGAGAACGAGATGATTGACAAACTCAGCTGGGTGACGATCTACCCCGAAATCGTGTTGCTGGTCATGGCCTGCATCATTGCGCTGGTCGACCTGTCGGACACGAGCCCGCGCCGCACCCGCACCTACATCCTGACGCTGCTCACGCTGGCGGCGGTGGCTGTGCTCACGGGCCTGGCTGCTGTCGGCGGCAAGACCTCCTACGGCTTCGGCGGCATGGTGGTGAGCGACTCGATGGGCAACTGGCTCAAGTGCTTCGCCTCGCTCGCCCTGATGGTGACGCTGGTCTACGGCCGTCCCTATGCGGCCGACCGCGAGATGCTGCGCGGCGGCGAAATGTTCACGATCAGCATGCTGGCGCTGCTGGGCATGTTCGTGATGATCGGCGGCAGCAACTTCCTGCTGATCTACCTCGGCCTGGAACTGCTCACGCTGTCGAGCTACGCGCTCGTGGCCCTGCGCCGCGACAACGCAGTGGCCAGCGAAGCCGCCATGAAGTACTTCGTGCTCGGCGCCATGGCCAGCGGTTTCCTGCTGTACGGCCTGTCGATGATGTACGGCGCGACCGGCTCGCTCGACCTCAACGAAGTGTTCAAGGCGATCTCGACCGGCAAGGTGAATCATCAGGTGCTGGTGTTCGGCCTGGTCTTCATCGTGGCGGGCCTGGCGTTCAAGGTCGGTGCCGCTCCGTTCCACATGTGGGTGCCCGACGTCTACCAGGGCGCGCCGACGGCGATCACGCTGCTGATCGGCGCCGCGCCCGAGCTGGCTGCCTTCGGCATCATCATCCGCCTGCTGGTCGACGGCCTGCAGCCCTTGGCCATCGACTGGCAGCAGATGCTCGCCGTGCTGGCGATCGCCTCGCTGGTGATCGGCAACCTCGCCGCCATTGCGCAGAGCAACCTCAAGCGCATGCTGGCCTACTCGACCATCGCGCAGATGGGCTTCATGCTGCTGGGCCTGGTGGCGGGTTCCGACCAGCAGGGCACGCAGAACGCCCAGGCCGCCTACAGCGCCTCGATGTTCTACGTCATCACCTACGTGCTGACCACGCTGGCGAGCTTCGGCATCATCCTGCTGCTGGCGCGTGAAGGCTTCGAAAGCGAAGAGATCACCGACCTGGCCGGCCTGAACCAGCGCAGCCCGCTGTACGCCGGCGTGATGGCCATCGCGATGTTCTCGCTGGCCGGTCTGCCGCCGCTGGTCGGCTTCTACGCGAAGCTGGCCGTGCTGCAGGCACTGATCGCCTCGGGCGCTGCCATCTACATCGGCCTGGCTGTGTTCGCCGTGATCACCTCGCTGATCGGTGCGTTCTACTACCTGCGCGTGGTCAAGGTCATGTACTTCGACGCACCCGTCACGGCGACCACCGTGTCGGCCTCGTTCGACGTGCGCACCGTGCTCACGATCAACGGCGCGCTGATCCTGATTCTTGGCGTGGTGCCCGGCGGTCTGATGACGCTGTGCTATGACGCCATCGCGGCCACGCTGGCCCACTGACGCGGCCCGCACAGGTGTCGCAAACCGCGTCGGTCTGGGTGGTGCTGATGGTGGCCCTGGTGGCCGCCAACCTGCCGTTCCTGAATGAGCGTCTGTTCGGGGCGGTGCCGCTGTCGACTGCGCACAAGTCGCTCGCCATCCGCTTCGGCGAACTGGTGGTGCTGTACTTCATTGCGGGCGGCATCGGCCTGCTGTTCGAACGCAGGGCAGGGCAGATCTCGGCCCAGGGCTGGGAGTTCTACGCGGTGACGGCTTCGCTGTTCGTCGTGCTGGCCTTCCCGGGGTTCACCTGGCGCTACCTGATGAAGCACAGGCACTGACCGACATGACTTCTCCTGCACCCGATTCGCATCTGAAGGAAGCGCTCGTCAGCAGCGAAGAGCTCTTCAAGGGCAAGTTCCTGCACGCCAAGCGCGACACCATCCGCCTGCCCGATGGCCACAGCGCCACGCGCGAGTACGTGGTGCATCCCGGCGCGGTGGTGGTGATTCCGCTGCTCGATGACGGCCGCGTGGTGCTGGAGCGCCAGTTCCGCTATCCGGTGGACCAGGTGATCGTCGAGTTTCCCGCGGGCAAGCTCGACGCCGGCGAAGATCCGCTGCTGTGCGGCCAGCGCGAACTGCTCGAGGAAACCGGCTACACCGCGCGCGAATGGGCGCATGCGGGCGCCACGCACCTGGCGGTGGCGTACTCGACCGAGATCATCCACATCTACTTCGCACGCGGCCTCTCGCTGGGCGAACGCCAGCTCGACCACGGCGAGTTTCTCGACGTGTTCACCGCCACGCCGCAGGAGCTCATCGGCTGGTGCCGCGACGGCACCGTGACCGACGCGAAGACGCTCACCTGCGCCCTGTGGCTGCAGAACGTCCTGTCGGGCGCATGGGCACTGGATTGGCAGGCCGCAGCCTCGCAAGGCGGCGCGGGATAATCCGCGCATGAAGGTCCTCGATCTCCGCTGCACGCACGGCCATGGCTTCGAGGGCTGGTTCGCGTCCAACGAGGCGTTCGACAGCCAGCTCGCAAGCGGCCTGGTCGAGTGCCCGGTCTGCGGCGACACCGCGATCGTCAAGCTGCTGAGTGCACCCCGCCTGAACCTGAGCAACGCCAAGGCGCCGAAGGAAGAAGGGCGCGACGCGGCCCACGCGCCGTCGGCACCTGCATCGCCGTCCACTCAAGTCTCCGCAACCGCGACTTCACCCGAAGCCCGCTGGATGCGCGCCGTGCGCGAGGTGCTGGCCAAGACCGAAGACGTCGGCGACCGCTTTGCGGACGAGGCGCGCAAGATGCACTACGGCGAAACCGCCGAGCGCGGCATCCGCGGCCAGGCCACGCCGGAGCAGACCGAGGCGCTGCTCGACGAAGGCATTCCGGTGATGGCGCTGCCGATTCCGGCGGCGCTCAAAGAAACCCTGCAGTAACTGAGCGACCGACCCGATCGGGTCAGGCCGTGAACTGCAGCGCGGCCAGCCGCGCGTACACGCCGCCTTGCGCCACCAGCGCCGCGTGCGTTCCCTGTTCGACGATGCCGCCGTGGTCCAGCACGATGATGCGGTCGGCCTTCTGCACGGTCGCCAGCCGGTGGGCGATCACGAGCGTGGTGCGGTTTTCCATCGCCGATTCGAGCGCGGCCTGCACCATGCGCTCGCTCTCGGCGTCGAGCGCGCTGGTGGCTTCGTCCAGCAGCAGTAGCGGCGGGTTCTTCAGGATGGCCCGCGCGATGGCGATGCGCTGGCGCTGGCCGCCCGACAGCCGCACGCCGCGTTCGCCCAGGAAGGTGTCGTAGCCCTCGGGCAGGGCCTGCAGGAAGTCGTGCGCGAAGGCGGCGCGCGCCGCGGCGTGCACCTCCTCGGCGCTGGCGTCAGGCCGGCCGTAGCGGATGTTCTCGAAGGCGCTGGCCGAGAAGATCACCGCGTCCTGCGGCACGAGGCCGATGCGGGTGCGCAGGTCGTGCAGCGCGAGCGCATCGAGCGACGCACCGTCGAGCACGATGCGGCCCGACTGCGGGTCGTAGTAGCGCAGCAGCAGCTGGAACACCGTGCTCTTGCCCGCGCCGCTCGATCCCACCAGCGCCACGGTCTCGCCGGGTGCGATGTCCAGGCTGAAGTCGCGCAGCGCCGGCGTGCCCGGCCGCGAAGGGTAGTGGAAGGTGATGGCGTCGAAGCGGATCGCGCTGCCCGCGGCGGGAACCGGCGCCACCGCCGGCCTGGTGGGCGAGGCGATGGCCGTCGGCGCATGCAGCAGTTCCATCAGGCGCTCGGTGGCGCCGGCCGCGCGCAGCAGGTCGCCGTACACCTCGCCGAGCACGGCCGTGGCGCTCGCCAGGATCGCCACGTAGACCACGGTCTGGCCCAGGTGGCCGGCCGTGATGTCGCCGCGCAGCACGGCCTGCGTGCCTTCGTACAGGCCCCAGAGCAGGGCGGCCGAGGTGGCGATGATGATGAAGGCCACGAGCACCGAGCGCGCGCGCGTGCGGCGCACGGCGGTATGGAAGGCGTTTTCGGTCGAGCTGTTGAAGCGGTCGGCCTCGCGGCCTTCGGCCGTGTAGCTCTGCACCACCGGAATTGCGTTCAGCACCTCGGCCGCGATCGCGCTCGAGTCGGCCACGCGGTCCTGGCTGGCGCGCGACAGCTTGCGCACGCGGCGGCCGAACCACATGCTCGGCAGCACCACCAGCACCAGGATGCCGAGCACCTGCACCATCACATAAGGGTTGGTCCAGACCAGCACCGCCAGCGCGCCCATGCCCATGACGGCGTTGCGCAGGCCCATGCTCAGCGACGAGCCGACGACCGTCTGCACGAGCGTGGTGTCGGCCGTGAGGCGCGACAGCACCTCGCCGGTCTGCGTGGTCTCGAAGAAGGCCGGGCTCTGCTGCAGCACGTGCCCGTAGACCGCGTTGCGCAGGTCGGCCGTGACACGCTCGCCGAGCCAGCTCACCGTATAGAAGCGCGCCGCCGAAAACAGGCCCAGTGCCACGGCCACCGCGAAGAGGGCGCCGAAGTGCTCGCGCAGCGCCATGGTCTGCGCGCCCTTGTCGGCGCTGACCAAGCCACCGTCAATCAGGCTGCGCAGGGCGATAGGAAAAGCCAGCGTCGTGACGGCCGCCATCACCAGGAAGACCCCCGCCAGGACGATCTGCACGCGATAGGGGCGAAGGAAGGGGCGCAACCCCGACAGCGAGCGGGGCGAACCCTTGGCTGCGGAGGACGACGGAGGGGAAGAAGCCATGGGCGCGAATTCTACCGAGCCCTTGCCCCCACAAAGGTCGCCTTGACAGTAATTGCCATGACAATTAATATTTCGGGCATGAGCGATGCCCCCATTTCCCCGGTCCCTCCGACGCCCGACGAGGCTGCGCGCCCGCCGGCCGCCTTCTATCGCGCCGAGGACTACCGCGCCGAAGAGAGCATCGGCTACCTGATGCGCCGCATCGTCACGTCCGTCGGCCAGACCGTCGGCACGCGCATGTGCGAGCCCGGCAGCCCCACCTACCCGCAGTGGGTGCCGCTGTACAAGCTGCACGCCGGCGCCGCCACCACCGTGGCCGAACTGGCCCGCGCCTGCGAGCTCGACACCGGCGCCATGACGCGCCTGCTCGACCGCCTCGAGGCCAAGGGCCTGTGCCGGCGCGTGCGCTCGCTCGAAGACCGGCGCGTGGTCAACATCGAACTCACCGACGAAGGCCGTGCGGCCGCGAAGGAAGTGCCCTATGTGCTGAGCCGGGTGCAGAACGAGTACCTGGCCGGCTTCAGCCCCGAAGAATGGGAGCAGCTCAAGGACTACTTGCGCCGCATCCTCGACAACGCACAGGGCCTCGCGGCCCGTGGAGAGAAGAATGACTGAGTCTTTCGCCGTGCGCGCGCTGCGCCGCACGCCCGTCGTGGCCGCCGCGCTGGCGGTGGTTGCGCTCGCCGGCTGTGCCGACATGGCCGGCATCGGCTCGCACGCCAAGATGCGCGATGCGACCACGCTCGGCATCGCGGCCGACCCCGCGCGCGCCACCGTGCCCAGCCTGGACAGCCAGTGGTGGCAGGCCTTCGGCGACAGCCAGCTCAATGCGCTGGTCGACCAGGCCGTGGCCGGCAACCCGAACCTGCAGGTTGCGCGTGCGCGCCTCGTGCGTGCCCAGGCTTCGGCGGACATCGCCGGCGCGGCGCTGCTGCCCAAGGTCGGTGCCGACCTCAACCTGAACCGCCAGAAGTTCAACAGCAACTACATCTACCCCGCACCGCTGGGTGGCTCGATCCAGAACATCGGCCTGCTGCAGCTCGGCGCGAGCTGGGAACTCGACTTCTTCGGCAAGAACCGCAGCGCACTCGACACCGCCCTCGGAGTGGCCAACGCAGCCGCAGCCGATGCCGATGCCGCCCGCGTGCTGCTCGCGAGCAACGTGGCGCGCAGCTACTTCCAGTGGGCGCGCCTGAACGAGCAGGTCGAGGTGGCCAAGCGCACGCTGGCCCAGCGCGACGAGACCTTCAAGCTGGTGCGCGACCGCGTCTCGGCCGGCCTCGATACGCGCCTCGAACTGCGCCAGAGCGAAGGCGGCCTGCCCGAGGCCCGTCAGCAGATCGAAGCGCTCAACGAGCAGATCGCGCTGCAGCAGCACGCGCTCGATGCGCTCGTGGGCCAGCCCAACGTGTCGGCTTCGCTCAAGCCGCCGGTGCTCGCGGGCGTGAAGCCGATGGCGCTGCAGGCGAACATCCCGGCCGACCTGCTGGGCCGCCGCGCCGACATCGCCGCCGCGCGCTGGCGCGTCGAAGCCGCCACCAGCGACGTCGCCAATGCCAAGACCCAGTTCTATCCCAACGTGAACCTCACGGCCTTTGCCGGCTTCCAGAGCCTGGGCTTCGGCAGGCTGCTCAAGTCGGGCAGCGAGCAGTGGGGCGTGGGCCCGGCCATCCACCTGCCGATCTTCGAAGGCGGGCGCCTGCGCGCCAACCTGAGCGGCAAGTCGGCCGACCTCGACGTGGCCATCGAAAGCTACAACGCCACCGTGCTCGACGCCGTGCGCGACGCGGCCGACCAGGTGTCGAGCGCGCAGTCGATCGTGCGCCAGCAGACCGAGCAGCGCGCCGCGCAGACGGCCGCCGAAGGCGCCTACGACATTGCCGTGCAGCGCTACCGCGCGGGCCTGGGCAACTACCTCAACGTGCTGACCGCCGAAACCGCCGTGCTGGCCCAGCGCCGCCTCGCGGTCGACCTGGCGGCCCGCGCCCTCGACACGCAGGTGGGCCTGGCGCGCGCCCTGGGCGGCGGCTGGCAGCCGCCGGCCACCGCGACGGCTGCGGCCCCGACGGCCGCCACCCAGAACTGATTTGCTGATCCGCCTTCTTCGGAAAGAACTCCATCATGAGCGATAACAACACTCCGACATCCGCTTCCCCCGTGCCCACCCCCGCAGCGCCCGAGGCGCCTGCCAGCAACGGCAAGCGCCGCCGCGCACTCACCGTCCTCGCCACCGTCGTGGTGGTCGCCGGCGGCGGCTGGGGCCTGTACGAATGGCTGGTCGCCAGCCATTACGAGAACACCGACAACGCCTACGTGCAGGGCAACGTCATCCAGATCACGCCGCAGATCGGCGGCACCGTCATGGCCATCGGCGCCGACGACACCGACTTCGTGAAAGCCGGCCAGCCGCTGGTGCAGCTCGACCCGGCCGACGCCAAGGTGGCGCTCGAGCAGTCCGAGGCAGCGCTCGCGCAGGCCGTGCGCCAGGTGCGCACGCTGTACGCCAACAACGGCTCGCTGGCCGCGCAGGTCACGCTGCGTCAGAGCGACATCGCCAAGGCCCAGAGCGACATCGCCAAGGCGCAGGACGACCTGCAGCGCCGCCGCGCGCTGTCGGGCAACGGCGCCGTGTCGAA
The DNA here is from genome assembly GCF_059418385.1 of Variovorax sp. GW821-FHT09A10. NCBI lineage: Bacteria > Pseudomonadati > Pseudomonadota > Betaproteobacteria > Burkholderiales > Comamonadaceae > Variovorax > Variovorax sp. GW821-FHT09A10. The sequence continues at coordinate 566,977 of NZ_JBWKPT010000003.1, read as the reverse complement.
GGAAGAACTCAACCACGCCGAGACGCAGCTGGCCAACGCCAAGAGCGCACTGGCCGCCGCACAGGCCGGCGTGGTCGCCGCGCGCGAGGCGCTGGCCAGCAACCAGTCGCTGACCGAGGGCACCAGCGTGGCCCAGCACCCGAGCGTGCTGGCCGCCGCCGCCAAGGTGCGCGAGGCCTACCTCGCCACGCAGCGCGTGGCCATGCCCGCACCGGTCGACGGCTACGTCGCCAAGCGCACCGTGCAGCTGGGCCAGCGCGTGGCCGCCGGCACGCCGATGATGTCCATCGTGCCGCTGCACCAGCTGTGGGTCGACGCCAACTTCAAGGAAGTGCAGCTGCGCAACATCCGCATCGACCAGCCCGTGAAGCTCACCGCCGACGTGTACGGCAAGAAGGTCGAGTACACCGGCAAGGTCGCCGGCCTGGGCGTGGGCACCGGCGCCGCCTTTGCGCTGCTGCCGGCGCAGAACGCCACCGGCAACTGGATCAAGGTGGTGCAGCGCGTGCCCGTGCGCATCGCGCTCGACCCCGAGCAGCTCAAGGCCAACCCGCTGCGCATCGGCCTGTCGATGGACGCCGAGATCGACATCACGCAGAAGACCGGCAAGATGCTGGCCGACGCGCCGCGCAGCACCGCCTTCGCGCAGACGCAGGTCTACAGCCAGCTCGACCGCGGCGCCGACGCCGAGGTGGACCGCATCGTGGCCGCCAACCTCGGTCGCGGCGCGCCCACGGCGGCCGTGAGCCGTCCGGCCGCAGCCACTGCGGCACCGGCCGCGCACGCCGCCACGCAGGGCCAGCCGGGCTGATCGCAGCGCGTACTCGCTGAACCCTCACAGCCCGCGCCATGGCCACTGCTGCTCCTGCTTACATCGCGCACCCCCCGCTCGAGGGCTCCGCCCGCGTGTGGGGCACGGTCGCGCTGTCCGCCGCCACCTTCATGAACGTGCTCGACTCGTCGATCGCGAACGTGTCGCTGCCGGCCATCTCGGGCGACCTCGGCGTGAGCACCACGCAAGGCACCTGGGTCATTACCAGCTTCGCGGTGGCCAACGCCATCGCGGTGCCGCTCACGGGTTTCATGACCCAGCGCTTCGGCCAGGTGCGCCTGTTCATGGCCAGCGTGATCCTGTTCATGGTCGCTTCGCTGCTGTGCGGCCTGGCGCCCAACATGACCACGCTCATCCTGTTTCGCGCGCTGCAGGGCTTCGTGGCGGGACCGATGATCCCGCTGTCGCAGACGCTGCTGCTGTCGAGCTATCCGAAGGCCAAGGCCGGCCTGGCCATGGCGATGTGGTCGATGACGACGCTGGTCGCGCCCGTGATGGGGCCGCTGCTCGGCGGCTGGATCACCGACAACATCTCGTGGCCGTGGATCTTCTACATCAACATCCCGGTCGGCATCGTGGCCGCGGCCATCACCTGGACGCTGTATCACAAGCGCGAGAGCAAGACGCACAAGGTGCCGATCGACGCCATCGGCCTGGCGCTGCTGGTGCTGTGGGTGGGCTCGCTGCAGCTCATGCTCGACAAGGGCAAGGAGCTCGACTGGTTCCACTCGGCCGAGATCGTCACGATGGCCGTGGTCGCCGCGGTCGGCTTCGCCTTCTTCCTGGTCTGGGAGCTGACCGACAAGCACCCGGTGGTCGACCTGTCGCTGTTCAAGCGCCGCAACTTCTGGTCGGGTGCGGTGGCCACGGCCATCGCCTACGGCCTGTTCTTCGGCAACGTGGTGCTGTTGCCGCTGTGGCTGCAGCAGTGGATGGGCTACACCGCCACGCAGGCGGGGATGATCATGGCGCCCGTGGGGCTGCTGGCGATCTTCTTCTCGCCGGTGGTGGGCCTCACGGTCTCCAAGATCGACCCGCGCCGCTACGCGACCTTCTCGTTCCTCGTGTTCGCGCTGGTGCTATGGATGCGCTCGAACTTCAACACGCAGGCCGACTTCGTGACGATCATCATCCCGACGATCATCCAGGGCATCGCGATGGCGTTCTTCTTCATTCCGCTCGTGACCATCACGCTGTCGGGCCTCACGCCCGACCGCATCCCGGCCGCGTCGGGGCTGTCGAACTTCCTGCGCATCACGGCGGGCGCCATGGGCACGTCGATCGCCACCACGCTGTGGGACAGCCGCGCGGCCCTGCACCACGCACAGCTCGTGGAGTCGGTGAACCCGGGCAACAGCGCGGCCACCAGTGCCATCTCGGGGCTGACGAGCAGCGGCTTCAGCACCGAGCAGGTGCTCGGCCAGATCAACCGCCTCGTCGACCAGCAGTCGTTCATGCTCGCGACGAACGACATCTTCTATGCGTCGGCGGTGCTGTTCCTGCTGCTGATTCCGCTGGTGTGGTTGGCGCGGCCGCAAAAGGGCGGTGCGGGCGGCGACGCCGCCGCCGGCGCGCACTGACCCCGCACGGCCCGCGCGCATGGACCAGTTCGCGGCCATGAAGGCGTTCCGCGCCGTCGTGGAGGCCGGCGGCTTCACCGCCGCGGCCGACGCGATGGACGTGTCGCACACGGTGGTCTCGCGCCACGTCAAGCAGCTGGAAACGGCGCTGGGCGTGCAGCTGCTCAACCGCACTACGCGCCGCTTCGCGCTCACGCAGGCGGGGCAGACCTATTACGAACACACGCGGCAGATCCTCGACCAGGTCGAGACCGCGGCGCTGGTCGTGGCGCAGCACCAGGTCGAACCCACGGGCCTGCTGCGCATCAACGCGCCGATGTCCTTCGGGCTGGAGGAGCTGGCGCAGTGGCTGCCGGCTTTTCTCGACGCGCACCCGCAGGTCAAGGCGGACCTCGTGTGCAACGACCGCTTCGTCGACCTGATCGAAGAGGGCTTCGACGTCGGATTGCGACTGGCGTATGCACTCTCGGATTCGACGCTGATCGTCAAGCGCCTCGCGAGCTTTGAAGAATGGTGGGTGGCGTCGCCCGCCTATCTGCAGCGGCGCGGCACGCCGCGAACGCCCGCCGACCTAACGGCGCACGACTGCCTGAACTATTCATTGGCCACGAAGGCCGCCCAGCCCAGCTTCACCGCGCCGGACGGCAGCGTCCACACCGTGGACGTCGGCGGGCGGCTGCAGGCCAACAGCGGGATCGTGTTGCGCAGCGCCGCGCTGGCGGGCACAGGGCTGGCGGCGTCGCCGGCATTCCTCGTGCGCGACCCTGTGGCGCGCGGCGACCTGGTGCGCGTGCTGCCCGGGTTCCGTCAGCAGCCGTTGAACCTGTACGCGCTGTATCCGCAGAACCGGCACCTGTCGCCGAAGGTGCGGGCGTTTGTCGACTTTGCTGCCGCGCGCTACCTGCCCGCGGACGGGCAGGGCGACTGAGACTGTTCAGGCCCCGGCCTCCAGCAGCCGCAACACCTCGTCGGTCGAGCGCACCTCGGCCACCACATCCGACACGCCGCGCAGCGCCGCGCGATGCAGTTCGCGGTGGCCCAGCACGCCGCCTTCTTCCAGGTCGAGGTCGCGCGTCGCGCAGGCATCGCCCACGATGAGGCTCTGGTAGCCGCGCGGTGCGGCGTCGAAGGCGGTGGCTGACACGCACATGTGCGTCATGAGGCCCGTGAGGATCAGCGTCGTGACGCCGCGCGCCTGCAGCTTGGCCTCGAGCGCAGTACCCGCGAAGGCGCTCGGCGTCGCCTTGCGCAACACCGTGTGCTGCGGGGCAGGGCGCAGTTCATCGTGGATGCCGAAGGCATGGCTGCCGTCCGCGAAGATCGGACTGTCGGCGGGTGCCACGTGCTGCACATGGAACACCGGCACCGCATGCCGGTCGGCGGCATCGATCAGGCGCCGCGCCTGGCGCAGGGCGGCCAGTCCGTCGGGAATGGGCATGCGCCCGTCGAAATATTCGTTCTGGAAATCGATCGCGATCAGCGCCGTGCTGGCGGGATCGAGGCGGCTCGTCGGCACGGTGCCGGTGAGGCTGCGGATGCTGGGGTGCTTCATGCGTTCTCTGCGTGAGTGAAAGAAGGCCTGAAGCGTAGGCAGCCCGCGCGCTGCGGGGTAGATGCGTTGCCGCACAAGATTTGTGCGGATCGTGACGATCAGCGTGGCTATTTCACGCCGTGCCCCAGCGCCTTCAACACGTCATGGCACGCACCCATCGTGTGGTAATCGGTCTTGCCCGCCGGGCTCTTCTCGTCGCTGATCTTCGCGTTCTGCGGCGTGAGGATGCGGTACCACGCGCCGTGCGCGTGGTCGACGAAGTGGTCCCAGCTGTAGGCCCAGATCCGGTCGTACCAGTCCCAGTAGCCGGCATCGCCCGTGCGCACTGCGAGCAGGGCGGCGGCGGCGAAGCTTTCGGCCTGCACCCAGAAGTACTTGTCGCCGTCGCACACCGCGCCGTCGGGCCCGAAGCCGTAGACCAGCCCGCCATGCGCGGCGTCCCAGCCGCGCTGCATCGCGGTGTCGAAGAAGTGGCGCGCGCGCGGCACGAGCCACTCGGTGCCGGGCACGTCGGGCCCGAGATGGCCCTCGAGCTGCAACAGCAGCTTGGCCCATTCGGTGAGGTGGCCGGTCTGGAAGCCCCAGGGCCGGAAGATGTTCGTCTTGTCGCCGCGGTTGTAGTCCCAGTCGACCGACCAGTCCTCGCGGTAGTGCTCCCACACCAGCCCGTCGGCGAGCGCGGCCTGCCGGCCCGTGATGCTTTCGGCCAGCGTGCGCGCACGCTCGAGGTAGAAGGGCTCGCGCGTGGCGTCGTAGGCCGCAAGCATCGCTTCGCAGGCGTGCATGTTGGCGTTCTGGCCGCGGTAGGGGCCGACCTGCCAGCTTGGCGTCGCCTCGTCGGCGTACAGCTGGTGCGCCGGCTCCCAGAAATGCTGTTCCATCAGGTCGCGGGTGTGCGCGAGGCCGGCGCGTGCCTCCTCGACGCCGGCCATCAGCGCATGCGCGTGCGCCAGCAGCACGAAGGCCAGGCCGTAGCAGTGCTGCGTGCCGTCCTGCACGGTGGCTTGGTGGCCATCCCAGTCGATCTGCCATGCATAGCCACCATTCGGCTGCGCATGCGCGGTTTGCAGGAACGCCAGGCTGTGGCGCACCGCCGCGAGGTCGTCGGGCCGGCCGAAGCGGCGCCACGCCATCGCGTGGTTGAACACGAAGCGCGTGCTGCTCACGAGGTGGCGCGTGCGGCGGTCGTACACCGTGCCGTCGTCCTTGAAGAAATGGAAGAAGCCGCCCGAGGCATCGCGGCTGCGCGGCGCGTAGAACGCCAGCGTGTGGGCGATGTGGCCGGCGAGGAATTCGGGTGAGCGGAAGTTCGGCATGGCGGTGGTGGATTCAATCCGGGTGAAAGCGCATCGTTGCAGTGCAGCGGGCGCGCAAGTTTTTCACGAAGCGTGCAGGCATGTTTGACGGCCTCATGACGGTGCGCGTGCATGCATCGCGCGTTCGCACATGGCCGTGCTGCAGTGCGCAATGTCGTCGGGACGACAGTCGCTCGCACAGAGGGTGCGCACTCTGTGAATGGTTGCAGTGCAGCATAGGCATTTGCCCCAGTATGCAATTGCATAGCAGCCACCAACAATCGGTCCGCGCTCGATGGTGGCGCATTGAGATGGACCGCATGACCGATTTCTTTTTTCCGCACACGGACGACGCCGCGAGATGAGCGACGTCATTCTTGAAACACGCCAGCTCACCAAGGAATTCAAGGGATTCACCGCGGTCAGCAAGGTCGACCTCTCGGTGAAGCGCGGTTCGATCCACGCGCTCATCGGCCCCAACGGTGCCGGCAAGACGACCTGCTTCAACCTGCTCACCAAATTCCTCGAACCCACGGCCGGCACGATCCTGTTCAACGGCCACGACATCACGGGCGAACGCCCGGCGCAGATCGCGCGGCGCGGCGTGATCCGCTCGTTCCAGATCTCCGCCGTGTTCCCGCACCTCACGCTGCTCGAGAACGTGCGCCTGGGCCTGCAGCGCAAGCTCGGCACCTCGTACCACTTCTGGAAGAGCGAGAAGTCGCTCAAGCCTCTCGATGCGCGCGCCCGCGAACTGCTCGCCGAGGTGGGCCTCGAAGACCTGGCCGACGAACAGACCGTGAACCTGCCCTACGGCCGCAAGCGCGCGCTCGAGATCGCCACCACGCTGGCCATGGAGCCCGAGCTGATGCTGCTGGACGAACCCACGCAGGGCATGGGCCACGAAGACGTGCACCGCGTGGCCGAGCTCATCAAGCGCGTGTCGGCCGGACGCACCATCCTGATGGTCGAACACAACATGAGCGTGGTCTCGACCATCGCCGACACCATCACGGTGCTGCAGCGCGGCGCCGTGCTGGCCGAAGGCCCGTACGCCGAAGTCTCGAAGAACCCACAGGTGATGGAGGCCTACATGGGCACCACCGACGGCGAAATGCAGGGGGCGCACTGACATGACCGCTGCACTCGAAATCAAGGGCCTGCAGGCCTGGTACGGCGAATCGCATGTGCTGCACGGCGTCGACATGGTCGTGCAGCCGGGCGAAGTCGTCACGCTGCTGGGCCGCAATGGTGCGGGCCGCACGACGACGATGCGCGCCGTGATGGGGCTCACCGGCGCCCGCAAGGGCAGCATCAAGGTCAACGGCGTCGAGACCGTCTCGATGGCGACGCACCGCATCGCCCACCTGGGCATCGGCTACTGCCCCGAAGAGCGCGGCATCTTCGCCAGCCTCTCGTGCGAAGAAAACCTGATGCTGCCGCCCGAGCTCAAGGGCGCGGGGCAGGGCATGTCGGTCGACGAGATCTACGCCATGTTCCCCAACCTGGCCGAGCGCCGCCACAGCCAGGGCACGCGCCTGTCGGGCGGCGAGCAGCAGATGCTGGCCGTGGCGCGCATCCTGCGCACCGGCGCCAAGCTGCTCCTGCTCGACGAAATCTCCGAAGGCCTGGCGCCCGTCATCGTGCAGGCGCTGGCCCGCATGATCACCACGCTGCGCGCCAAGGGCTACACCATCGTCATGGTCGAGCAGAACTTCCGCTTCGCCGCACCGTTGGCCGACCGCTTCTACGTGATGGAGCACGGCCGTATCGCCCTGAAGTTCGGCGCCGCCGAGCTCGAAGCCAAGATGCCTGTGCTGACCGAGCTGCTCGGCGTCTGAGTTCTTTCACCCCTTCTTGCCACTGCCGGAGACATCCATGAAAAATCAGCTCACCGCTTTCGCCCTGGCTTTCAGTGCACTGGCGCTCGCAGCGTCCGCCCAGGCGCAAGGCCAGGACAAGGTCAAGATCGGCTTCATCACCGACATGTCCAGCCTGTACGCCGACCTCGAAGGCAAGAACGGCGCGGTGGCGATCCAGATGGCCATCGACGACTTCGGCGGCAAGGCGGCCGGCAAGCCGGTCGAGCTGCTCACCGTCGACCACCAGAACAAGCCCGACATTGCCGCTTCGAAGGCGCGCGAGTGGATCGACACGCAAGGCCTGAGCATGGTCTTCGGCGGCACCAACTCGGGCGTCGGCCTGGCGCTGGCCAAGGTCGCGGCCGAGAAGAAGCGCGTGTACTTCAACAACGGCGCGGCCTCGTCGGCACTCACCAACGAACAGTGCACGCCCTACACCGTGCACTACGCCTATGACACCGTCGCGCTCGCCAAGGGCACCGGCGCCGCGGTGGTCGACGGCGGCGGCAAGACCTGGTTCTTCCTGACGGCCGACTACGCCTTCGGCCACGCGCTCGAAGCCGACACCTCCACCGTCGTGAAGGCCAAGGGCGGCACGATCGTCGGCGCGGTGCGCCATCCGCTCAATGCCTCCGACTTCTCGTCGTTCCTGCTGCAGGCGCAGAACTCCAAGGCGCAGATCCTGGGCCTGGCCAACGCAGGCGGCGACACCGTCAACAGCATCAAGGCGGCCAAGGAATTCGGCATCGGCAAGACCATGAAGCTGGCCGGCCTGCTGATCTTCCTGAGCGACGTGCACAGCCTGGGCCTGAAGAACACCGAGGGCCTGCAGTTCACCACCAGCTGGTACTGGGACCTGAACGACGAAACCCGAAAGTTCGCCAAGCGCTTCTTCGACAAGACCAAGCGCATGCCCACCGAAATCCAGGCCGCCGACTACTCGGCCACCATGACCTACCTCAAGGTCGTGGACGCCGCCAAGACCGACGATTCGGACAAGGTCATGGCCGAGCTCAAGAAGATGAAGCTCAACGACTTCTTCGGCACCGGCCAGATCCGCCCCGATGGCCGCTACGTGCACGACATGTACCTGATGCAGGTCAAGTCGCCCGCCGAGTCGAAGACGCCGTGGGACTACTACAAGCTCGTGAAGAAGCTGCCCGGCGACACGGTGTTCACCACCAAGGCCGAGTCCAAGTGCACGCTCTGGAAGTGACGCGACACCCACCGAACACCCCACAGGAACCACATCCATGAAGACCACCACATTCGCTCTCTCCGCCGTTTTCGCCGCCGCCGCGCTGGCCGCCGGTGCCGCCCAGGCGCAGGACAAGGTCAAGATCGGCTTCATCACCGACATGTCGAGCCTGTACGCCGACGTCGAAGGCAAGAACGGCGCGCTGGCCATCCAGATGGCCATCGACGACTTCGGCGGCAAGGTCAACGGCATGCCCATCGAGCTGCTGCAGGCCGACCACCAGAACAAGGCCGACATCGCCGCCTCCAAGGCGCGCGAGTGGATCGACACGCAGGGCCTGACCATGCTGTTCGGCGGCACCAGCTCGGGCACCGGCCTGGCCATGGCCAAGGTGGCGCAGGAGAAGAAGCGCGTGTTCATCGTGAACGGCGCGGGCAGCTCGGCGCTCACCAACGAACAGTGCTCGCCCTACACCGTGCACTACGCCTACGACACCGTGGCACTGGCCAAGGGCACCGGCAGCGCGGTCATCGCGCGCGGCGACAAGAGCTGGTTCTTCCTGACCGCCGACTACGCCTTCGGCCAGGCGCTCGAAGCCGATGCCTCCAAGGTCGTGAAAGAGAAGGGCGGCACGGTGGTGGGCAGCGTGAAGCATCCGCTCAACACCTCCGACTTCTCGTCGTTCCTGCTGCAGGCGCAGAACTCCAAGGCGCAGGTGCTGGCGCTGGCCAACGCGGGCGGCGACACCATCAACGCCATCAAGGCGGCCAAGGAATTCGGCATCAGCAAGAGCATGAAGATGGTCGGCCTGCTGGTCTTTGTGACCGACGTGCACAGCCTGGGCCTGAAGAACACCGAAGGCCTGCTGCTCACCACCAGCTGGGACTGGAACCTGGACGACAAGACGCGCGCCTTCGGCAAGCGCTTCTTCGAGAAGACCAAGCGCATGCCCACCGACATCCAGGCCGCCGACTACTCGGCCACCATGACTTACCTGAAGGCCGTGCAGGCTTCCAAGACGGTCGATGCCGACAAGGTCATGGCCACGCTCAAGTCCACGCCGATCGACGACTTCTACGGCAAGGGCGTCATCCGCCCCGACGGCCGCTTCGTGCACGACATGTACCTGATGCAGGTCAAGTCGCCGGCCGAATCCAAGCAGCCGTGGGACTACTACAAGGTGGTCCAGAAGCTCAAGGGCGAAGAAGTCTTCACGACCAAGGCCGAAAGCCGCTGCGCCCTCTGGAAGTGACCTCCCGCGGGCGCCCTCGCGGCGCCCGGGTTCGTTGAAACGCTTATGAACATTTCCCTTCCCGCCTTGTTGAGCCAGCTCCTACTGGGGCTGGTCAACGGCTCGTTCTACGCCATCCTGAGCCTCGGGCTGGCGGTGATCTTCGGTTTGCTCAACGTCATCAACTTCGCGCACGGCGCGCTGTTCATGCTCGGGGCCGTCCTCACGTGGATGGCCATGGAGTACCTGGGCGTCAACTACTGGGTGATGCTGATCGCCGCGCCGATCCTCATCGGCCTGTTCGGCGTGGTCATCGAACGGCTGCTGCTGCGCTGGATCTACAAGCTCGATCACCTCTACGGCCTGCTGCTCACGCTGGGCCTCACGTTGCTGATCGAAGGCGTGTTCCGTTCGGTCTACGGCGTGTCGGGTCTGCCTTACGACGCACCCGATGCGTTGTCGAGCGCCACCGACCTGGGCTTCATGGTGCTGCCCAACTACCGTGCCTGGGTGGTCGTGGCCTCGCTGGTGATCTGCTTCGCGACCTGGTACGTGATCGAGAAGACGCGCCTGGGCGCCTACCTGCGCGCCGGCACCGAGAACCCGCGGCTGGTGGAGGCCTTCGGCGTCAACGTGCCGCTGATGATCACGCTGACCTACGCCTTCGGCTGTGCGCTCGCCGCCTTCGCCGGCGTGCTGGCGGCGCCGGTGATGCAGGTGTCGCCGTTGATGGGGCAGAACCTCATCATCGTGGTGTTCGCGGTGGTCGTGATCGGCGGCATGGGCTCCATCATGGGCGCCATCCTCACGGGCCTGGGCCTGGGCGTGATCGAAGGGCTCACCAAGGTTTTCTATCCAGAAGCATCGTCTACGGTTGTGTTCGTGATCATGGTCATCGTGCTGCTCATCCGCCCCGCCGGCCTGTTCGGCAAAGAGAAATAAGGCGAGCGGCATGAACATGAAAAAAATCTCCACTGTCGTCTACGCGTTGCTGCTGGTCGCCCTGGTGCTGGCGCCGTTCTTCGGCGCCTACCCGGTGTTCGTGATGAAGCTCATGTGCTTCGCGCTGTTCGCCGCGGCCTTCAATCTGCTGCTGGGCTACACCGGCCTGCTGTCCTTCGGCCACGCGGCCTTCCTGGGCGGCTCCGCGTACGTGGCGGGCCATGCGATCAAGGTCTGGGGCCTCACGCCCGAGCTGGGCCTGATCGCGGGCACGCTCACCGGCGCCTTGCTGGGCTGGCTGTTCGGCGTGCTGGCCATCCGCCGCCAGGGCATCTACTTCGCGATGATCACGCTGGCGCTCGCGCAGATGATGTTCTTCGTCGCGCTGCAGGCCAAGTTCACGGGCGGCGAAGACGGCCTGCAGGGCGTGCCGCGCGGCAAGCTCTTCGGCGTCGTCGACCTGTCCAACGACCTCACCATGTACTACGTGGCGCTGGTGATCGTGGTCGCGGCCTTTTTGCTGATCGTGCGCACCATCCACTCGCCGTTCGGGCAGGTGCTCAAGGGCATCAAGGAAAACGAGCCGCGCGCGCTCTCGCTGGGCTACGACGTGAGCCGCTTCAAGCTGTTGGCCTTCGTGATCTCGGCCGCGCTGTCGGGCCTGGCCGGTTCGCTCAAGACGCTGGTGCTGGGCTTTGCCACGCTGTCCGACGTGCACTGGACCGCCTCGGGCCAGGTCATCCTGATGACGCTCGTGGGTGGCCTGGGCACGCTGTCGGGTCCGCTGGTGGGCTCGGCGGTGGTCGTGCTGCTCGAGAACAAGATCGGCGAACTGGGCAGCTTCCTGGCGCGCATCACGACCATCGACTGGTTCAACACGCTGGGCGAGTCGGTGACCATGGTCACGGGCCTGATCTTCGTGATCTGCGTGCTGGCCTTCCGCAAGGGCATCATGGGCGAAATCATCGCCTTCATCGAGCGCCGCCGCGCGAAGTAGCGATGCCGGTGGCGTGACGGCGGGGAGGTTACCCTCCCTGCGGCGCCACCGCTTGTGCCCCCTGTGGCCGGGGCGCAGAATTTGGCTCCCACTTCGAGGAGCCGGCCATGGCCCTTCCGTACTTTGTCCTCACACCCGATCGGCGCGAGACGCCGCTCAACGTGCTCGGCACGCAGGTGACGGTGCTGGCGTCGAATGCCGCGACGCAGAGCTACGGCGTCACCTTCCAGCGCGGCGACGAAGGCACGGGCCCGCCACCGCACAGCCACGACTGGGACGAGTCGTTCTACGTGCTCGGCGGCGAGGTCGAGTTCCTCTGCGATGGCCAGGCTCACTGGTGCCAGCCCGGCACGCTGGTGCACGTGCCGCGCGGCACGGTGCACGGCTTTCACTACGGCAAGGGCGGCGGGCAGATGCTCGAGATCACGGGGCAGGGCGCGATGGCCGCCCAGATGTTCACCGCCATCGACCGCGAGATTCCGGTCGGGCCGGCGCCCGACATTCCGAAGCTGCTGGCGGTGCTGGAGCGCAATGGGGTGACGGTCTCGGCGTGAGCCGCGGCCCTCATCGGCATTGACACGCGTTCGGGCCTTGCGTGGAACCGGTCGTCGCGTGCGACGGGGGTTGCATCGTGCCGTCTTTCCAGCCGCGTGCGATGCAGGTCGCCCGGCAGATTTCGCGGCCTGCGAGGCCTGTCGAATTGCCACTGCGGCCGGAGCCGAACAGCACGCCCGCGAGGGCGATCGCCGCGAACACGGCGACCGCGACGAAGGCCGCGCGCAGTTTCCGAGGGCGTGTGGGGTTCGTGGGCGGTGGGTTGCGCGGCATGGCGTGAGGCCGACTCTATCCAAAACCACCGGTTCCAGTGGCGACGCCGCATGCAGCGCTCGGCACAATCATCCGCACCCGGCCGCACAGGCCCACACCGACAAGAAGATGGAGGAGACCCCCATGCGCAGACGGCCGCTCGCACTTTTCATGGCGCTCGCACTGACAGGGTGCATGACCCCGCCGCCGCTGCCGCCGAACGGCGGCCAGCTCGCGAAGGGCGCGAAGGTCGGCCTGCTGGTCCGCATCCCCACTGCCTCTGCGGAACACATGCACGTGGGAACGACCGTCTTCAACAACTTCTCGACCACGTACCCGTTCCCCTGGAACCCCACGGCCAAGGTCTACGAGGCCTTCACGTCGGAGCTCGAGAAGGCGGGCTTCCAGGTGGTGCGGCTCACGAGCTTTGCCACGACCTCCGTCAACGCGCTGGCCGTCTTCAAGCACGATCAATGGATCGCGAATCCTGCTCAGGCGTGGGCGGCACGCAAGCTGAAGGACGAGCAGATCGCCGCGGTGGTCCTCGTCGAGGCGACGCGAACGCAGGCGCGCCTGGAGTGCACCGGGGGGCCCTGTGGCGAGAGCTTCATGCAGAACTCGGGCCTCTTCACGCGCGGCATGCTGGGGTCGACGCGGTACTTCGCGGTGCCCGCGATCGAGGCCAAGGTCTTCGTCATGGACCCGCCGCTGAACCTCGCGGCCTACGAGCCGATGCTCGCCCAGCAGCGGCAACGGGTGCAGCAACTCAAGGATTTCCAGGAACCGCGCGACCTCAAGCGGTTGAGCGCGGCCGAGTTCGCGCCGGTCGCTTCGGCGATCGACGGCTACGTCCGCGCGCTGTCGCGCAACACGGCGCAGGCGCTGAGCCAGGGTGTGAAGTAGCCCACCGCGCTGGGCTTCGGCTCACAGCCGCAGCGGCGCCGCGTACCCCGTCATCTCGAGGTAACCGCGCCCCACGCGCTGGCCCTGCTGCGCGTCGCGCAGCTCGCTCAACCCTTCCCAGTACACGCCGCCCGTGGAGCCGCGGCTGTCCAGTTCCTGATCGTCGAGCAGGGCCTGAACCTCGAAGCGGCCCGCGGGCGTGTCGATGCGCCAGTGCGTCGGGTAGCTCGCGCGCGTGCGCGGGCTGGTCCAGCTGCGCAGGGCGTCGAAGCGCACCTCGCCGGGCTGGAAGATGCGCGCCGCGCCGCCGCGCGGGCGGAACGAGCCGCCCGACCACAGCGCGCTGCCGTCGCGGCGGCGCAGGTGGAAGGCGGTGAGCGCGCTGCCGTCGTCGAGGTTCATGCCGATCCAGTCCCAGCCCACGGCCTCGGGGTGCATCAGCGCCTCGCTCCATTCGTGGTCGAGCCAGGCGGTGCCGACGATCTCGAACGGCGCCTGACCCTGCAAGGTGAGGCGGCCCTGCGCCTGCAGCTGCGGCTCGCTGTAGTAGTAGCTCGCCTGCTCGGGGTCGGGGCCTTTGCGCGACAGGCCTTCGCGGCCCTGCAGCAGCACGGGTTGCGACGGTGCGAAGCGCAGGTCGAGCATGAATTCGCCGGCGGGGATGCGCGCGGTGTAGGCGCCGCTGCCGGCGTCGCGCACCAGCGACCAGTCGCGCAGCCGCACGTCGGTGTCGGTCTCGCTGGCCGAGGCCACGTCGAAGCCCGCGCGTGCGATGCGCTGGTCGTGCCGCAGCACGCGGCCTTCGAGGTCGGTGACGGCGGCGTGCGCGAACACCAGCTGCTTGGCGGCGAAGGCCGAGCGCATGGCCTGCGTGGCGTCGACGCGCGAGCGGAAGAAGGTCACCTGGAAACCGAACGCGCGCCCCGCGGCGGTCTGGCCGTGGCCGGTGATGTACCACCACTCGGTGCGCAGCTCGGGGTGGCTGCCGAAGTCGCGCGGAAACTGCAGCGCTTTCGCGGGCAGGGCCCAGGCGGCATGCGGCGCGCCCGAGGCGGCCAGCGCGGCCAGCAGCAACAGCTGCCGCCGCGCGATGAGGCCACGGGGCGGGCGCATGGCCATCAGCCCGCCACCAGCGCGTCGATGCGTTGCTGCGCCGGCGCGATGTCGCCGAAGGCGTTGCGCACCCAGTCGGCGTCGTGGTAGCTCGGCAGGTAGCGTTCGCCCGCGTCGCACAGCAGCGAAAGGATCGAGCCCTGCTGGCCGGCCGCGCGCATCTCGTGCGCCACGGCCAGCATGCCGACGAAGTTGGTGCCGGTCGACGGGCCGACCTTGCGCCCCAGCAGCGCCGACAGCGCATGCATGGCGGCCACCGAGTCGAGGTTGGGCACTTCGAGCATGCGGTCGACCAGCGTGCGCACGAAGCTGGGCTCCACGCGCGGACGGCCGATGCCCTCGATGCGCGAGCCGGGCGCCGTGAGCGTGGCGTCGCCGCTGCGGTGGTAGGCCGAGAACACCGAGCCCTCGGGGTCGGCCACGCACACCTGCGTGTCGTGGCAGCGAAAGCGCAGGTAGCGCCCGATGGTGGCGCTGGTGCCGCCGGTGCCGGCGCCCACCACGATCCACGCGGGCACCGGATGCCGCTCGCGCGCCATCTGCTGGAACATGCTCTCGGCGATGTTGTTGTTGCCGCGCCAGTCGGTCGCGCGCTCGGCGTAGGTGAACTGGTCCATGTAGTGGCCGCCGGTGCGCTCGGCCAGCGCGCGGGCCTCGTCGTACACCTGTGCGGCGTGGTCCACGAAGTGGCAGCTCGCGCCGTAGAAGGCGATCTGCGCGACCTTCTCGGGCGAGGTGCTGCGCGGCATCACGGCGATGAAGGGCAGGCCCAGCAGCCGCGCGAAGTAGGCCTCGCTCACGGCGGTGGAGCCGCTCGACGCTTCGACGATGGTCGTGCCTTCGCGCACCCAGCCGTTGCACAGCGCGTACAGGAACAGCGAGCGCGCGAGCCGGTGCTTGAGGCTGCCGGTGGGGTGCGTCGATTCGTCCTTCAGGTACAGGTCGATGCCGTGCGCGGCCAGCGCGGGCAGCGGCAGCGGAATGAGGTGCGTGTCGGCGCTGCGCTGGTAGTCGGCTTCGATGCGGCGGATCGCGCCGGCGAGCCAGCTGTCGCAGGAGGAGGTTGAAGGGGTGGTGGGCTGCATAGCGCGCCAGTCTACAAGTCATGCCTTGTCACCCCTCGGGTGACAGAAATCGGGATACTGCCCGCTGCCAATCCACAACAAGACCGGAGACGAACTGCATGAAGAGAATGAACCATCGGCTTTCCCTGGGCGCCGTGTCGCTGGCGGTCCTCGCCCTCGCCGGGTGTGCGTCCAATGCCCCGGGCGTCGACACGCCCACGCGACCCTCCTCATCCTTCGCGGTGCCTGGTCTGGAGAAGCCCGCCGAAGTGCTGGTCGACCGCTGGGGCGTGCCGCACCTGTACGCCGGCACGCTCTACGACGCCTTCGTGGCGCAGGGCTTCATCGCCGCGCGCGACCGGCTCTGGCAGATGGACCTGTGGCGCAAGCGCGGCCTCGGCGAGATGGCGAAGGACTTCGGCCCCGCCTGGGTCGAGAGCGATCGCGCCGCGCGCGCCGTGCTCTACCGCGGCGACATGTACCGCGAATGGCTGGCCTACGGCTCCGACGCCAAGCGCGTGGCCGAGGCCTTCACGGCCGGCGTCAATGCCTACGTGGCGCAGGTGCGCGCGCAGCCCGCGCTGCTGCCGACCGAGTTCGCGCTGCTGGGCTACCAGCCGGCCATGTGGTCGCCCGAGGACGTGGTGCGCATCCGGCACCACGGGCTCACGCTCAACTTCAGCTCGGAGGTCGACCGCGCACGCGCCTTCTGCGCCGGCGCGTCGGGCGTCAAGGCCGACTGGCTGCGCCGCGAACTCGATCCGCCGGTCACGCCGAAGGTGCCCGAGGGCTTCGATCCCTGCAGCCTTCCGGCGGCGGAACTGCGCGCGGCCTACCTGCGGGCAACCGATGCGCCGCGCTTCACCAAGGAGAACACGCGCGTGGGCATGAACGCGGGCGCGTCTTCCACGCCGGTCGCGCTGCTGCCGGGCAGCGCCGAGGCGATCGCCGCGAAGGCCGAGCAGGACGAGGCGGCGCAGGGTGATCCCACCGCCGCCTACGGCAGCAACAACTGGGTCATCGCGCCGAAGCTCACGTCCACGGGCCGGCCGATCCTGGCCAACGACCCGCACCGCGCGCACGGCGCGCCGAGCCTGCGCTACATGACGCACCTGAGCGCGCCCGGCATGGACGCCATCGGCGCGGGCGAGCCCTTCCTGCCGGGCCTGTCGATCGGCCACAACGGCACCATCGCCTTCGGCCTCACGCGCTTCTACATGGACCAGGAAGACCTGTACGTGTACGAGCTCAACCCGGCCAACCCCGAGGAGTACCGCTACCAGGGCCGCTGGGAGCCGATGACGCGCGTCACCGAACGCATCACGGTCAAGGGCGAGAGCGCGCCGCGCGAGGTGGTCAACACCTTCACGCGCCACGGCCCCGTGCTGGTCGCGGAGCCCGGCAAGCGCCGCGCCTTCGCCTTGCGCGCCGCCTGGCTGGAGCCCGGCATGGCGCCGTACTTCGGTTCGATGGACTACATGCGCGCGCGCAACTGGGACCAGTTCCGCGCGGCCATGAACCGCTGGGGCGCGCCGGGCGAGAACCAGGTGTATGCCGACAGCAGCGGCAACGTCGGCTGGATTCCGGGCGGCCTCACGCCGATCCGCCCGAACTGGGACGGCCTCATGCCCGTGCCGGGCGACGGCCGCTATGAATGGTCGGGCTTTCGCAACGGCGACGAGCTGCCCTCGGAGTTCAACCCCGCGCGCGGCTACGTGGTCACGGCCAACGAGAACAACATCCCGCCCGATCATCCCGCCGCGAAGAAGGGCGTGGGCTACGAGTGGAGCGACGCGGCCCGCGCGCTCCGCCTCAAGGAACTGTTCGCGGCCAAGGTCGCGGCGGGTTCGCGCTTCACCATCGAGGACTCGGAGCGCATGCAGAACGACATCGTCGCGACCCCGGCGCAGCGCGTGCTGAAGCTCTTGGCCGGCCAGCGCAGCGACGACGCCCAGACCGCGGCGGCGCTGCGCCTGCTGCAAGGCTGGGACGGCGCCATGGACCGCGACAGCGCGGCCGCCGCGCTGTACGAGGTGTGGAGCAGCAAGTTCCTGCGCCAGGCCGTGCTCAAGGCGGGGGCGGGCGATGCCGGTGCCGCGCTGGCCGCGCCCGGCGACAACACGCGCATGGTGCTGCTGCTGGAGAACCCGTCCGGCTGGGTCAGCAACGCGCAGCGCGATGCCCTGCTGCTGACGACCTTGCCCGCCGCCATGCAGGAGCTGTCCGCCAAGCTCGGGCCCGACCCGGCGGCGTGGAAGTGGGGCGCCTTGCACCGCGCGGAGTTCCGGCATCCGCTGGGCGGCGTGGTCGATGCGGCCACGCGCAAGAAGCTCGAGGTGGGCGACTGGCCGATGTCCGGCTCGTC
This sequence comes from Variovorax sp. GW821-FHT09A10, assembly GCF_059418385.1. NCBI lineage: Bacteria > Pseudomonadati > Pseudomonadota > Betaproteobacteria > Burkholderiales > Comamonadaceae > Variovorax > Variovorax sp. GW821-FHT09A10. Next base: position 549,236 of record NZ_JBWKPT010000003.1, on the reverse strand, counting down.
GTTCACGCCGATGGCGGCCACCTACCGCGCGAACGACTACCGGCTGACATCGGGCGCGTCGTTCCGCATGGTGCTCGACGTGGGCAACTGGGACGCCTCGCGCGTCATCAACACGCCGGGCCAGTCGGGCAACCCCGACAGCCCGAACTACCGCGACCTGGCGCCGCTGTGGCTCGAAGGCAAGTACGTGCCGCTGGTCTACAGCCGCGGGGCGGTCGAGAAGGAAACGGTGGAACGGATCCAGCTGACGCCGGGGCGCTAGCAGGGCGGGTCACGCAAGAGGGCGCTGCCCGCGCCCCGCCATGCCGCTCGTCACGCGGTCGTCATTCGCCGATGTGATGCTTGCAGGAGTTGAAATACTGCCCACAAGCTTGCTGACACGATCCACTTCTTCCTTGTTGACTTCAGCGCATGGTGGTCGTGGGCGAGTGGTTGGACGGGGCTTGGGCCGGGGCAGGGACGACAGGTTCGTGCGAGCCTTTGTCTCCGGCCTCACGTGCACCGTGGTGTGCGTCTGCATCGCCTGGGGATCGACAGCGAAGGCCGTGGCTGCGGGCACCGACGTGCCGTCGGCAGATGCCGCCACCCGCGCGTCGTCCGAATCGCAGATGCTGGACTTCGACCTGCCGGCGCAGCCCTTGGCGGCTGCCCTGGCGCAGTTCGCTGCGGTGTCGGGGCGATCGGTGATGTTCATCGACGAGTGGGTGGCGGGGCGAACGTCCGCCCCGGTGCGCGGGCGCCATGCGCCGCATGCCGCCTTGCGGGCCTTGCTGGCCGGCACGGGTTTCACCGCGGATGACGTGGACACGCAGCTTTCCGGTGCCTTCATCCTGAAGCGCGTCGCCGCGGCGCCCGGGGTGGCGTCGACTGGTGCTTCGCCACGCGGGTACGACGCCCTGGTCCAGGCCCGTGTCTGGGATGCGTTGTGCGCCGATCTGCGCACGGCCCCCGGCCACTACCGCGCGATCCTGCAACTGCAGGTGACCGCGTCGGGCCGCATCAGCCAGGCCCGCCTGGTGTCGTCTTCGGGAGACCCTGCGCGGGACGCCGCCATGCTTGCGGCCTTGGCCCCGCTGAAGATGGACCATCCCCCGCCGGCGGACCTGGCGCTGCCGCTCACGCTGGCCATCCTCCCGCACGACGTGTTGCCCGGGCCCCGCTGTGCCACGGTGCACTGACGCATGACGGAGAACGTCATCCCGCTGCTGCGCAGCTTCCTGGTGCAACGCTACGAGCAGCTCAGGCAGCGCCTGGCCGTGCGGCTGGGGAATCGCGAACTGGCGGAAGACGCCTTGCACGAAACCTGGCTGAAGCTGGAGCGCAGCCAGCCCATGGCGGGCCCCATTGCCACGCCCCAGGCGTACCTGCTGCGCATGGCGGTCAACCTGGCCATCGACGTCCGGCGCGCGCAGAGCCAGGTCTTGCTGTCCGACGACATCGAGCTGCTGATGAATGAGCTGCCGGACCCGGCGCCCGGTCCCGCCGAGGTCGCCGAAGCCCGTTCGCAGCTGGAGGCGCTGGACGGCCCGCTGTCGCGCCTGCCGCCGCGCCGCCGCGAGATCCTGCTGCTGGTTCGCCTGGAGGGCTGGTCCCAGCGGGACGTGGCCACGCGGCTTGGCATTCCTGTGCGGACCGTCGAGTACGAACTGAAGGCCGCGCAGGATCTTCTGTTCTCGCGGCTGGAGCCGCGCCCTGGCAGGTCTTCATGACGGCACGAAGAAATAGTTTGCGGATTGCGGTGTCGGCAACCGTCTATCAAGTACGGGGCTCCTGAAACCGACATGACGACGCACCCTCCACCACCGACGCTTCCCGAGACGCTGCGCGAAGACGCGCGCGCGTGGGTGCGCAAGCTGCATTCGGGCGCCGCCACGCAGTGGGAGGCCCAGGCGTTCCGCCGCTGGCGCGACGCGAGTCCGTTGCATCAGGCGGCGTTCATCGAGGCCCGGCAGCAGTGGCGCGTGCTTCAACCCGCACTGAACAGGCTGGTGCGCACCGACGCCGAAGCGGCGAGCCTTCACCGCGAGACCCTGCGCAAGCCCGCGGCGAGCCGCCGGGCCTTCCTGGGCGTGGCCGGCGCTGCCGCCGCGGCCGGTGTCGCGGGGGTGGCGGTCTATTCGCCCTTGGGGTTGTGGCCCGCGGCCAATGAATGGCGTGCGGACTGGCGCACGGCCGCCGGCGAGCAGCGTGCGATCGCGTGGTCCGACCAGATCGGCGTGACCATGAACACCCGCACCAGCATCCGCCGGGTGGCTTCGGACGACCAGGTCGAGGGGCTGGAATTGCTGAACGGCGAAGCGGCGATCGAAATGCTGCCCCGTGCGCGCACCTTCAGCGTCGTGGCCGGCGCCGGCCGCAGCATTGGCGAATCGGCGCGCTTCGAGATCAGCCGACTGGAAGGGCGGGTGTGCGTGACCTGCCTGGCGGGGCGCGTGCGCATCGAGCACCCGGCCGGCGACCGTGTGCTGCTGGCACGCCAGCAAGCGGTCTACCGCGATCATTCCATCAGCGGCATCGCCGCCGCAGACCCCGAGGTGGCTTCCGCCTGGCGGCGCGGTGAGCTCGTGTTCAAGCAGGCACCCTTGTCGGCGGTGCTGGACGAGATCAATCGCTACCGCCCCGGGCGTGTGGTGCTGATGGTGGATGCGCTGCGGGGGAAAACGGTCACCGCGACCTTCAAGCTCGACCGCCTCGACCTGGCCTTGCTCCAGATGCAGCGGTCCTTCGGCTTGAACGCCCGGTTGCTCCCCGCCGGCGTGCTGGTCCTGAGCTAGAGGTGGCTCTCCCGGGATCGGGTGGCGACCCTGTCTCGATGTCGCAGCTTCCCATGGTGGGCGTGCGCAGCCACTGTGAAGCTTTCGTGACTTTGCCGAGGTGCAGCGCGCCCTTGCCGTTGATCTGCAAGGACTTTCCGGACCGAGGCCGCAGCGGCAGGCGCGCGCCCGCAACGAGGCCAAAAATATTCTTCTGGAATTCGACGTTTCCGTCCCGTCAAGAAACTGACGGCTCCTGTCGCGTTGGCTTTCGATCGCCATCGCAGGGGCTTCTTGAATGGGGCTGGCCTGCGCGACGCGCACAGCCCCTTCGGCACAGGCTTTACTTCGGCGGGAACGAGACATGACCATCAGTGGGTGCAACGAAAAGAAGCGACCGGTGCGCGCGGCGCAGCAGGTTTTCAGGAGGGCGCCCCTCGCGCGGGCCATCGCGGTGGCGCTGGCCGCCGGTGGGGTTCTCGGCAGCGCGCATGCCCAGCGGGCGTTCAGTCCGGCGTGGTTCGCCGACAAGGGCGCGGCGCAGGCGGGCGCGATCGCCACGGGCAAGCTGCCGAACGGCGCGCCGGCGTCCAGCCTGGTCCACCCGACGCAGCCGTCGTCGGCGGCGAGCCAGCAGTTGCAGACGTCCATCACCAACCTGAACCTTGCCGCGCGCGCAATCGCCGCGCAGCAGGCACAGCAGACACAGAAGCGGGCCGAGGCGCTGGCCAGCGGCGAATCCGCGCCGGACGGTCTTACCGACGGCGGCCTGAAGGTCGACACGAATTCGCTGACCGCCGGCTGGCTCAACGCCAGGGACCCCGTTCAGACCGCGGCGAACGGCAGGACCACGGTCACCATCGAGCAGACCGCCGACAAGGCCATCCTGAACTGGGAGACCTTCAACGTCGGCAAGAACACAACGGTGAAGTTCGACCAGCGTGCAGGCACCCACGCCAAGACCGGCGCCAACGAGTGGATCGCGCTCAACCGCATCAACGACCCCAGCGGCCGACCCAGCCAGATCGCCGGCCGCATCGAGGCCGAGGGCAGCGTCTACCTCATCAATCGCAACGGCATCCTGTTCACCGGCAGCAGCCAGGTCAACGTGCGCAACCTGGTCGCCTCCAGCCTCAAGCTCAGCGACGAACAGTTCAAGGCCGGTCTCAACACGCGCCTGGGCGCGAAATCGGGTGACCCCGGTTACTGGAGCGGCCTCGAAGTGGGCGTCGGGATTCCCACCTTCGGCGAGAACTCCAGGCAGATGCCGGCCGATTCGAACGTGCAGTTCGCCGACATGGGCCCGGCCTTCGATCCGGGCAAGCCGCCGGGCGACGTCAAGGTGGCGGCCGGTGCGCAGATCACGGGGCAGGGCGGCCACGTGCTGATGTTCGCGCCCAAGGTCAGCAACGCGGGCAGCATCCGCACGCCGAGCGGCCAGACGCTGCTGGGCGCCGGCGAAAACGTGTGGCTGGAAGCCAAGGAAATCAGCCCCACCGTGCGTGGCTTCGATGCCGTCACCTCGTCGGTGCGGCCCTGGCTCTTTCCGGCCAAGTTCCTGATCAATCCGCAGACAGCGCCCGCCTTCCAGCCCTATCTCATCGGGCGCATCGTGTCCGACATCCTGCCGCTGATGGAGCAGCGCGCGGCCCAGGTCGGCTACAGCGTGCACAACACCGGCATCGTCCAGGCCGATCACGGCGACATCACCATGGTGTCGCGCGAGATCCACCAGGGCGGCATCCTGCAAGCCAGCACCGCGCTGAACAACCGCACGGGCTCCATCCGCCTGCGCGCCTGGGGCCAGGGCGTGCACAACATCGACATCAACCTGGCGGCCGACGTCCCGCGCCTGACGGCCTGGTCGGGCGGCACGCTGACCCTGGGGCCGGACAGCATCACCCAGGTCGTCAACGACTGGCAGGACACCACGCGGATCGAAAGCGGCTCGCTGGCCAACCGCTACCAGCCTGGGCGCATCGAGCTCTACGGCAAGACGATCGACGTGCAGACCCGTGCCCAGGTCACCGCCGCCGCGGGCCACATCGATATCCAGGCCCAGGCCAACCCGGCGGCCCTGCAGCGCAACACGCAAGTGGGCGACGGCAGCCGCATCCTCATCGGTGAGCACGCCACCGTCAGCACCGCGGGTCTGATGCAGATGCCGGTGGACATGGCCAGCAACTTCGTCGAGGCCGAACTGCGCATCAACGAGCTGCGCGACTCCCACCTGCAGGCGAACACCTGGCTGTACGGCCGGAAGGTCATCGTGGATCGCCGCCGGTCGGGTGCCTTCAAGGGGCTGATGGCGGGCGTCGAATGGGTCACCGACGAGTCCGGCAAGGCGCTCAAGGGCGTCTGGGTCGGTACCCCGCTGGCGGACGTGACGGGCTGGGTGGGCAACGGCCTGGTCGGCCTGTCCGAGCTGGCGGCGCGAGGTGGCGACATCACCATCCAGTCCAACGGCTCGGTGATCACGCGGCCGGGCTCCATCCTGGATGTGTCCGGCGGCTCGGTGCGCTACAGCGACGGCTGGAACACGGAAACCCTGCTGCGCGGCGTGGACGGGCGCACCTACACCATGTCGTCCGCGCCGGCGGACATGACCTACACGGGCATCGCGGGCCAGTACCTGCAGGCGCATGCGCGCTGGGGCGTCACGCAGACCTATGTCAATCCGATGCTGTCGGGGCGGCGCTGGGAGCCGGGCTACGAAGAAGGCCGCAATGCCGGTTCGATCGACATCCGTGCCGGCAGCGCCTTCATCCTGGAGGGTGAGTTCCGGGGCTCGGTGCAGCCCGGCGACCGGGTGCAGGAAGCGGCCGAGCTGCCTCGGGCCGGCCGCCTCACGGTGGGTTCCAACCGGGCGCAAGAGGGCATGTGGACCCTGGGCCAGGTCGTCATCAGCGACAAGCCCGCGTTGCTGCCGGCGGGTTTCAGCATCGACAGCCCGCTGGGCAAGGATGCCTTCCTGACCGAGCCGGAAGGGCAATCCCCCGGCGCTGGCGCGGGTGTGGGCCGCACCACCTGGCTGTCCGCTGCAGGGCTGAGCCATTCAGGCCTGGGCGCCATCGAGCTGAACCTCAACACCGGCTTCGTGCTGGAAGACAACGCGGTGGTGACTCTGCAGCCGGGGGCGCGCTTCACGGCCGCGGTCTACGACGGCCAGGGCATCCCCGGCAACTTCGACATCCAGGGCAAGCTCATCGCCCCGGGCGGTTCCATTGCGCTGAGCGCCGGCGGCAAGGCGGACAGCGTGCTGCGCCTGGGGGCGAACAGCCTGTTGAGCGTCGCGGGCCAGTGGGTCAACGACACCGGCAGTGGCGTCACGCTGGGCCGCGCCATCCACGGCGGCTCGATCGCACTGGGGACCCCGATGAAGGAGGGCCTGGGCACGGTGTACGGCAATGTGGAGGTGGCCGCCGGCGCGGCGCTGGACGTGTCCGGCGGCGGCTGGCTGTCCGGTGTCACGGCGGGCGGCAAGGCCGGCAAGGTGAAGGCGGGCAACGGCGGGGCCATCAGCCTGACGGCGTTCGACAACACGGCGCTCGAGACGCTGGACCTGCGCGGCTGGGCCGGGGGCGATGCGTCCCGGCTCACGCTCACAGCGATCGGCGACGTGCAGGTGGGCGGCGCCGCGCCCGCGGCCGACGCCACGGGCGGCAAGGCATCGGGCGCGGCCAAGCCGCTGCACCTGCCGCAGACCCTGTACGCCGAGCGCGGCTTCGGCACGATCGGCATCCGTTCGCTCGGCGGGGACGTCGTGGTCGCGGAAGGCGCACAGGTGCACATCCAGCCCACGAGCTGGGACATGCCCGCCGCGGTATCGACGCTGCGCACGCTGCCCAGCGGCAGCGCATTGGGCGACGTGCTGGCCCCCAAGGCATTGGACGAACTGAGCGAACAGCGCCGTGCCGCGCGCGCGCCCGGCGGCCTGTCGCTGGCGACCGGCGCGACCGGCGGCGGCATCCGCATCGACGCGAACGCCAGCATCCAGACAGAACCCGGCGGCGCGATCTCGCTGGACGCGGACGGGTCCGGGCAGGCCTCCGTGCGGGTGGCGGGCCGCCTGCAGGCGCCGGCCGGCACGCTGAACATCCGCGCCAAGAAAACCTTGACGCTGGCCGACGGGGCCGAGCTGCTGCTGCCCGGCGTGGCGCAGATCTTCCACGACCCGGCCATGCGCCTGCCCCAGGGCAAGGTGCTGCCGGGCGGCACGGTCACACTGAGCGCCGGCACGCTGGACGCGCAGGCCGGTGCGCTGATCGACGTGTCGGGCGCGCGGGGCACGGTGGCGTATTGGGACCGCGGCACGGGGGCGCTCGGCGCCCTGCGGCGCGTGGACCAGGAGCTGGGCAGCGACGGCGGTGCGGTCGTGATGGAGGCCGCGGCCGGTGGTGCCATGAACGCCAGGCTTCGCGCCCACGGCGGCAATGCGCAGGCGGCGGGCGGGTCCTTGTCCATCACGGACACCAGCGCGGCCGGGAGTTCGTCCGGGGACCTGGTGGCGCCGGACATCGGCTCCTTCCTCTACTACAAGAGCCCCACCGGCACGTACACGTTCAACGGCGAAAAGTACGCGCGGATCATCGGCACCAGCGGCAACCTCGACGTGCGCGACGAGTACGCCGGCGACGTCAAGATGAGCAGCGCCATGCGCACCGCGATCAACACCACGCTGCCGACGTCGGTGTCCAGCAGCCAGGGGCTCGTCCTCGACGCGGGGGCGGCGCTTGCCGCGGGACCGGGTGCCGACAGGGCGCCGTGGGAGCACGATGCGAGCATCGACAAGCGGGTGGTCGAACTGCTCAACAAGTACTTCTGGAGCGGCACCGGCACGGCACTGAGCCACAAGATCCACATCGGCAACATCGCCACCTCGGACGGCACCCTGCACGTGTCGGCGAAGGCGCTGCAGGACACGGGCTTCTCGGCGGTCGATCTGCGCTCCACGCAAGTGGGCGTGCAGCTGAACGGCGGTGTCGACCTGAGCGTCGCCGGTCGCCTGGGCATCACCGCCCCGGTCATCCAGAGCGACGGGCTGGGCGGCGTGGTGCGCCTGCATGCCCACCATCTGCAACTGAACCCACTGACAGGCGCGGTGGGCGCGGTCGGCGCCACGGCCCGCAATGCGGGCGAACTGATCCTGTCGGCCACCCAGGCCATCGACATCGCAGGCCGGGGTGCGAAGGGTGAGTCCGCGTCGCCCGTCGACGTCAAGCTGCGCGGCTTCGAACGCACGGTGCTGGACACCGGCGACCTGCGCTTCGTGGCGGGCGCCTACAGCGAAGGCGGCACCGATTACGACGACCCGCAGCTGCGGGCCACGCTGGACGTGGGGGGCGCGCTGGAGATCAAGGCCGCGCAGATCTATCCGGCCACGGCCGTCACGGCGCGAATCAACTCGGACCACTCCATCACCGTGCGCGGCAACGGGAGCGCCGCGGCGCCTCTGTCGGCCGGCGGCAGCCTGACGCTGAACGCGCCCGTCATCGAGCAGGACGGCGTGCTGCGCGCGCCCTTCGGGCAGATCGCGCTGAATGCCGGCGAGCGCCTGACGCTGGGCACCAACAGCCTGACCTCGGTGTCCGGTGCGGGCCTGGACGTGCTCTACGGCAGCCTGCGCAACGCCGAGTACTGGCTGGACCCGGCCAACCCGCAGGGCCGCAATCGCGCCAATGCCGGCGATGCCTCGTCCCTGGACGAAAACCGCTACCTGTCGTCCCTGCCGGAAAAGCGCGTGCTCCTGCAAGCACCCGATGTGGCGATGGCCGCGGGCGCGGTGGTGGACATCGCGGGCGGGGGCGATCTGCATGCGTGGGAGCACGTGCCCGGCTCGGGCGGCTCGCACGACGTGCTGACGCTGCCCGGCATGTACGCCGTGCTGCCGGGCTACCAGGGCCTGTCGCCCGTGGCGGGCGGTGCGGCGGGCCAGAAGGTCTGGCTGGCCGGCGGCGGCCTGGGGGCCGGCTGGTACACGCTCCTGCCGGCACGCTATGCGCTGCTGCCCGGCGCCTTTGCGGTGCAGAGCACGGGCCAGGCCTTGCCGGCGTGGGCCGCGTCCCGTGGCGAGGTGGTGAGCCTGCGTGACGGCTCGACGATCGTGGCCGGACGGGAGCAGAACACGATCAGCGGCGCGCGCGATGCCACGGCCTCGGGCTGGCGCGTGCTGCCCGCCAGCCTGGTGCGCAAGGTCAGTGAATACAACGAAGCGCGGGGCAACGCCTTCTTCTCATCGGATGCGTTCAAGCTGACGCAATACCGCCTGACAGGGCAGGACGTCGTGACCCCGCGCCTGGCGCGCGATGGCGGCGCCGTGGTGTTCAAGGCCGACCGCGCGCTGACGCTGGACGGCGAGCTGCGCGCGCAACCCGATGCGGGCGGGCGCGGCAGCCTGGTGGACATTGCCGCCGCCAAGATCGCCATCGTCGGCGCGGGACAGGACAGCAGCGACCTGCGCGCCGACGGCTACCTGGTCGTGGACGCCGGCAGCCTGACGCGCTTCGGCGCGGGCAGCCTGCTGGTGGGCGGCACGCGCACAGGCAACGTGCGCGGCCTGCAGGTGGACGTGGCCGCCAGCGACGTGGTGCTGCGCAACACGGCAGGCACCGCGTTGAGCGGCCCGGAAGTGATCCTGGCCGCGGCGAATGCCGTGTCGATCGAGTCGGGCAGCGTGCTGCGCGCGCACGGCGCCGCGTCGGGCGACGAGGCGAACCTGGTGCTCAAGCCGCAGGTGGCAGCCGTGTGGAGCGACAACAACACGCCCAACGACACCAGCGACGACCACATCGTCACGCCTTCCAGGGACTGGGGTGCGCTGGTGCGCGTGAGCAGCGGCCAGGCCGTGCGGGCGCTGCGCGAGAACGTGGACACCACCGTCGGCGGCCAGGTGCGCATCGGCGCCGGTGCGCTGCTGCAGGGCGGCGAGGCGTTGCTGCTCGACGCCACCAACAACACCGAGATGGCCGCCGGCGCGCAGTTGTCGGGCAAGGCCTTGTCGGTGGCCGCGAGCCGCATCGGCATCGGCGGCGGCAGCGGCGGCCTGGTGCTGGACGCCGACGCCCTGGCGCAGCTGTCGCGCGCGCAGTCATTGACGCTGCACAGCTACGGCAGCCTGGACTTCTATCGCTCGCTGGACATGCGCGGCCTGGCGCAGGTGGTGTTCGACGCCGCAGCCCTGCGGGGCCATGGCGCCGATGCCGTGCAGGTGCAGGCCTCCCACCTGACGCTGCAGAACACGGGCGCGTCGCTCGGCGGCGCGGAAACCGGCGGTGGTCGCCTGGCGCTGTCGGCAGACGAACTGGTGCTGGGCGTGGGCGACAAGACGATGTCCGGCTTCGACCAGGTTCTGCTGTCGGCCAGCCGGCGCATCGCCGGCGAAGGCACTGGAGGCCTGGACGCCGGTACGGCGGCGCTGACGCTGCGCACGCCAGTGCTGCAAGGGTTGTCCGGCGCCGACCAGGCCCTGCGAACGCAGGGCCAACTGGTGTTGAAGCAGGACGCGCAACTGGATGCGCAGGAGATGGCGGCACTGGGCCGCGCCAGCCTGGGCGCGCGCCTCAACCTGTCGGGCCAGGGCGTGACCGTGGCGCTGCCGGTGCTCGCGCTGGGCGGCAGCATTGCGGTCGATGCCGGCACGGGCAACCTGACGCTGGCAGAGTCGGGCCGCCTGCACGCGGGGGGCCTGGAGAAAGTCTTCTTCGACGTGGCCCAGCATGTGGATGCCGGCCAGATCAGCCTGGCGACGCGAGGCGGCCTGATCGACCTGGCCCCAGGCAGCCTGCTGGACCTGTCCGCCCATCCGCGCGGTGGCGACGCCGGCCGCCTGACGGTGGATGCATCGGCCGGCGGCCGGGTCCACTTCGGTGGCACTGTGCAAGCGCAGGCCGGTGCCGGCGGCAACGGAGGCAACTTTGCGCTGGCCATCGATCGGCTGGACGATTTCGGCGCGCTGGCGCGAACGCTCAATGATTCGGGCTTCAGCCGTTCGCGGCAGTTCCGCGTCCGCCAGGGCGACCTGACGATCGCGGGCACCACGCGGGTGGCGGACTTCGAAGTCATCACCGACCGCGGCGTGATCTCTGTCGACGGCACGGCGCGCGTCGAGGCCAACGCGGCCTACGGCGGCAGCATCCGCCTGGTCGGCGGGGCAGGGCTGACGATGCAGCCTGGCGCGGTGCTGGCGGCCCATGCCACCGACGCCATCGATGGCCTGGGCAGCAGCCGCATCGACCTGGAAGCGGTCGACGGCCAGCTGCACCTGGCCGGTGGCACGCTGGACCTGAGCGGCGGCGAAGGCGGCAAGCTGCGGCTGCGGGCGCAGCGCACCGCAGGCAACGACGGCCTGAACGTCACGGCGCTGAACGCCGCCGTGCAGGGCGCGCGCTCCGCGGTGCTCGAAGGCGTGCGCCGCCATGCCAGCACGGACGGCACGGTGGAATCCGTGGCCCCGCAGGCGATCGCCGAGGCCAATGCCTTTGCAGGCCACAGCGGCATCCTGGCAAGGCTGGGCGGCAACGCCGCCGCCTACACCTTGGCGGCGGGCATCGAGATCACCAGCCCGGGCGACCTGACGCTCGGCCGCGACTGGAATCTGTTCGACAGCTTCGGTGCGGCGCACCGCGAAGGCACGCTCACGCTGCGCGCCGGCGGCAACCTGAACATCGACGGCCATCTGAGCGACGGCTTCGACGTGGCGGGCCGCGACAACGGCGCGGGCCGGGCGGCGCGGCTGCAGCAGGCGGCCTCTTGGAACCTGCGCCTGGTGGCGGGCGCGGACCTGGGGTCGGTCGATGCACTGGCCACGCGGCCATCGGGCGCGCTTGCAGCCGACACCGGCACGATCCGCGTGGGCACGGCCGGCACCGAGTCGGGCGCCGGCAAGCTGGTGCGCACCGGCAGCGGCGACCTGACGGTGCGCGCCGGGCGCGACCTGGTGCTCGCCCACAAGGAGTCCGCGCTGTACACCGCGGGCCGGGCCGAGGCCGATCCCACCCTGGGTGGCGGCTTCGACACCGCCAGCGTCGATGCCCAGTACGGCACCGCAGGCGGCCACCTGGACGTCGCGGTCCAGGGCAGCGTGCGCGCGCCGACCCAGCAGGGCGTGCGGTCGGACCAGATCCTGACCGAATGGCTGTTCCGCCAGGGACGCTACGGCGGCGAGTTCAGCAGCCCCACCGGCTACTACGACCCCTACAACATGGGCGACACCTGGGCGCCGGTCATGTCCGCGCGGGGCCAGCAACCGAGCTGGTGGGTGAACCACGCCAGCTTCCAGCAGGGCCTGGGCGCGCTGGGCGGCGGCAACGTGAAGCTGTCGGCGGGCGGCGACCTGGTGAACCTGGTGGTGGCCTTGCCCAGCACCATGCGCGTGACGGGCGGGCGTTCCGCCGGCGATGCCGCGGCCTCCATCGTGACGCGCAACGGCGGGCAGCTGCAGGTGAGCGCAGGCGGCGCCTTGAAGGCCGGCCAGTACTACGTGGGCCGCGGCGCCGGCGAGATCGACGCAGGCACCAGCGCCGCCGGCTATGTCATGACGGGCACAGTGAGCAACGGGTCCGGCGCCACCTATGCCTACGACATCGCGCCCGTGCTGGCGCTGTCGGACGCCACGCTCAAGCTGCAGACGCTGGGCGATCTGGTCCTGCAGACCGTGATCGACCCCATGCAGATACGCCGTGCCTACGTCGACCAGGTCGACAAGGACACCAGTGGCGGGGCCAGCCATGCGATGTTCATGAGCAGCCATACCGAGCGCAGCGCCGTCACGCTGGTGTCCACCGGCGGCAACGTGCGCCTGGAAAACCAGTCGGAATACGTGGCGGGCAACGAGACGGGCAACACCACCAAGCTGGTGAATGGCATGACGGACACCAAGCTCCAGACGGACATGGTGGGCCTGTACCCGGCCAAGCTGAGCGTGTCGGCCCTGAGCGGAAGCATCGACGTCGCGGGCCTGCTGCCGATGGCGCCGGCGAACACCACCGACCTCTCCTTGCTGGCCGCGAAAGACCTGCGCTTCCTGCGCGGCAGCAGCCTGCTGAACACGGGGGCCATCGTGATGACCCAGACCACGCTGGACAAGTGGCCCTCGATCTTCCGGCCATGGACAGGTCTCACGACCGTGCTGGGCGGTGCGTCGGCGTTCGGAGCGCCGCTGAAGTCGGTCTATGGCGGCTTCTCGGTGACGAACCCCTTCCTGACGAACAGCGCCAATGGGGGGGCGGAGCTGTTCGACAACCCGGACACGCTGCCGATGCAGGCGCACGACTTCGCGCCCAGCCGCCTCTATGCGGCCACCGGTTCCATCAGCGACCTGAACCTGATCGCGTCGGAATCGGTGCGCGTGCAGGCCGGCACCGACATCCGCAACTTCGAGTTGAGCGCGCGCAACCTGCGCGCCACCGACAGCACGGTGCTGGCGGCGGGCAACGACATCCTGGCTGTCGCCAACCGGTTCCTGTCGCATCCCTATGCGGGAGCCAGCGGAGGCGCGGCGTCGTACTACTACGACAGGGGCAGCCGCACCGCGCTGCAAGGGCCGGGGGAGTTGCTGCTGCTGGCCGGGCGCGACATCCAGGGCAACAACTTTTCGCTGTACACCAATGGCAACCGCTATTGGGACTACGTGTCGGCCACGCCGCGCGGCGAGGAAACGAACATCATCAAGGCCCTGCCCGCCGAGGGCGCCGACATCACCCTGATGGCCGGCATGAACAAGGCCGCCCGCTACGACGCCTTCGAGTCGGCCTACCTGAACCCGGCCAACGTGGCCGCCATGCCGCAGTACCTGAAGACCACCCTGGCCGACGGGACGGTGGCGCCGCTGTACCTCACCGACGGCGTGGACCACCGCGGCGACCTGCCCAAGCTCACGCGCCGGGGCCTGGTGTCCTTCGTGGAAGGCGTGCTCGGTGCCGACAAGGTCGCCGGCCTGGCCGCCAACGCGGACGGCAAGCTGAGCCCGCAACAGGCGTGGGAGCAATACCGGCAACTGCCGCCGCTGGTGCGCGAGCAGTTCCTGCGCCAGGTCTTTGTCTACGAACTGCGCGAAGGAGGGCGCGACCAGAACGGCGGCGATGGGCAGAACGGCCCGATCAACGGCGGCTACCGTCGCGGCTCCGCGGCCATCGACACGCTGTTCCGCGGTGCGACGGCCGAAGGCCAGCCCGTTCGCTACGCCGCGGACCTGCCGGACAACTGGCGCAGCAGCTGGTCCGGCGTGGGCAGCATCGCCGCGACCCGGATGGCGGCGCGCACCCACCAGGGCGGCGACATCAACGTCTTCACCCCCGGCGGCGGCCTGCAGGTGGCGGGGCTGGGCGCGGTGGTGCCGGACGGATACGGCCTGGTGACGCTGGCCTCGCCGGGGCAGGTCAATGTGTTCACCGACCGGGACATCATCGTGAACCGTTCGCGCATCCTGTCCTTCGTCTCGCAGGCCGAACCGCTGGGCAGCGACCAGGTGTTGTGGTCCAGCCAGGGCGACATCGACGCCGGCCGCGGCGCCAAGACCGTGCGCATCCCGCAGGCGCCGGAAGTCACGTCGGACGTGGACGGCAACATCACCGTGCAGGAAAAGCGCGACATGAGCGGCGCCGGCATCGGCACCGTGGGCGAAGGCGACGTGGACCTGGTCGCACCGAGGGGCACCATCGATGCGGGCGATGCCGGCATCCGGGTCGCGAGCAACCTCAACATTGCCGCGCTGCAGGTGCGCAACGCCGACAACATCCAGGTCAAGGGCGAAACGACCGGGCTGCCGGTGGTGGCCGCGGTGAACATCGGGGCACTGACCACCGCCAGCGCCGCGGCGTCGGCGGCGGCCATGGCGGCGCAGGAGTCCCTGCGCCAGGAGCGGGCCGCGGCACGGCAGAACCTGCCCTCGGTCTTCACGGTGCGGGTGCTGGGCTTCGGCAACGACAGCCTGTCGCCGGGCGGTGCGGGTGCATCGTCGCCGCCACGCCCCGGCGCGCAGGCGGGCGCTGCGCCTCGGTACGACCCTGCCAATCCCGTGCAGGTCTTTGGGCACGGCAACCAGTTCGACGCGTCGGTGATGTCGCTGCTGACCGACGCCGAGAAGAGCAGGTTGCGCCATGCCGGCAAGTAAGACGATGTCCGTGGCTGAGTTCGATCCCGGTCCTTGTTTTCAAGGGCCATACGCGGGTCACGGCGAGCCCGCCGGCGTCGTGCTGCGGGCGTTCCTGACGGCGAACTACACGTACCTGCATCGCCGCTTGGCCCGCGATCTCGGCTGCTCCGACCAGGCCAGCGAGTGCTTGCACGACGCCTGGCTGCGCCTGGGCGAGATGACGGCATCGGAGCCCGTGCGCAGTCCCGGGGCCTATGTCTATCGAACGGCGCGCAACCTGGCGATGGATCGCCTGCGCAGCGACCGGTCCTGGCAGTACGTGGGCGAATGGGATACGGCCCTCGATCTCCTGGTCGATCACGCGCCCGGCCCCGATGCGATCGCCGAGGCGCGTTCGGCCGTGGAGGCCGTGGAGCAGGCGATGCAGCGGCTTTCGCATCGGCATCGTTCGGTGCTCGTGGCACTGCAGATCGAGGAGATGACCCGTCAGGACGTGGCAGACCGGCATTGCATCTCCTTGCGCCGGGTGGACACGGCACTTCGCCAGGCCCTGGACTACTGCGCGCATGCGTCCGGCCACACCGTGCGGGCGGAAGGCGCTTCGCCCCGACGGGGTCTGTCCCGGCGATGGCAGGAGAAGGTCGTCGCCCCGCTGCGCGCCAGCGCGCCGCGCGCGCAGAAGTGAGGCGCTACCAGTCCTCTTTCACCGCCAGCACCACATCGCGCCCCGCCGCGGCGCGCCCCGCCATCCACGCCGTGAACGTGCCGGCCGCCACCACGGCCGCGCACAGCGCCAGCAGCCGCACCCACGGCACCAGCAGGTCCATGCTCCAGTGGAAGCTCTGCGGGTTCACCACCTTCACCAGCACCACCGACACGGCCAGCCCGAGCAGCAACCCGGCCACCGCGCCGATGGCGGTCCAGGCCGCGCCTTCGCCGGCCACCACGGCCAGCACCTGCCGCCGCGTGAAGCCCAGGTGCGCGAGCAGGCCGAACTCCTTGCGCCGCGCCAGCACCTGCGCGCTGAAGCTGGCCGCGATGCCGAACAGGCCGATGGCGATGGCCACGGCCTGCAGCCAGTAGGTGACGGCAAAGCTGCGGTCGAAGATGCGCAGCGAGGTGGCGCGGATCTGGCCGACCGAGGCCAGCTCCACGGCGCCGTCGCGTGATGTGCGCGAGGCGAGTGCGCGCACAGCCGCCTGCACTTCCGTTTCGGACGCGCCGGGCGCGAGCCACAGCGCGACGTCGCTCACGTCGTGCTCGCCGGTGATGCGCTCGAAGTCGCGCGCGTCCATCGCGATGGCGCCGAACTGCCGCGCGTAGTCGCGCCACACGCCGGCCACGAAGAACACCTGCGGCGTCGCCGTGCGCATCGCATCGGCCAGTGGCGAAAACGCGGTGCCCGGTTTCGCGCCGTACAGCTCGACCATCGGCTCGCTCACGTAGATGCCGGTCTGCCCGGGCGGCACCGGCAGCGCCTCGCCCACCAGCGGCAGGCCGCGCACCACGCCGCCTTCGAGGCTGCGCGCGATCAGCGTCACGGCGGGCTGCGCGGGGTCGAGCTGCAGCGACTGCGTGCGCAGCGTGCCGGTGCGCGCCACGCCGGGCAGCTGCGCCAGCGCCTGCACGAAGGCCGGCGCGAAGGTCGCGGTGTCGGTGCTGCTCGTGCCGCCGCTGTTGCCGCTGCCGCGCCCGCCCGAGGTGGCGCGCACGTACAGGTCGGCCGGCAGCACCACGTCGAGCCAGTGCGTGACCGACTCGCGAAAGCTCGCGACCATCACCGTGAGCGCCACCGCCAGGCTCAGGCTCGCGACCACGCCGCTCACCGCCACGGCCGCCGTGCCGCGCATGCGGCGCGCGCGCTCGACGGCGAGCATCGGCAGCACGCGCCGCGCAAACGCCGGCGCCACGCGGTCGTACAGCAGCGCGATGAGCCAGGGCAGGGCGGTGATGCCGCCCACCAGCAGGCAGGCCACCGACAGGTACGCCGCCACCGGAATGCCGCCGATGGCCGGCAGGTTGGCCAGCGCCGCGCCCGCGCCGATGAGCCCGAGCGCGAGCCAGTGGTGGTGGCCCTGCGCGGGCGCCGCGCCCAGGCCCTTGAGCGTCTGCGCCTCGGGCAATGCCTGCGCGGCGCGCGCGGGCCACCAGCCGCCCACCAGCGCGGCCACCACGCCGAGCCCGCCGTACAGCAGCGCGGCGCTGCTGCTCCAGTGCAACCGAGGCGCCACGCCTTCGAAGTAGCCGCCGCCCAGGTCGCCGCCCAGCACGCGCAGCGCGAAGGCCGCGAGCGCGGTGCCCAGCGCCAGGCCGGCCGCGCTGCCGATCAGTCCGAGCACCAGCGATTCGGCCAGCACCAGCCGCAACCGTCCGCGCGGCGTGAGGCCCAGCACGCCGAGCAGCGCGAACTGCTGCGCGCGCTTGGCCACGCTGAGCGCGAGCACCGAGAACACCAGGAACGCGCCCGTGAACAGCGCCACCAGCGCCAGCACCGTGAGGTTGACGCGATAGGCGCGCGACAGGTTGCTCACGCGCTCGGCCGCGTCGCCCGGCTCGGCGAACTTCAGGCCCGCCGGCCAATCGGGCGACTTCTCGAGCGCGGCCACGAAGGTCGCGCGGTCGGTGCCCGGCGCCAGCCGCAGGTCGATGCGGCTCAACTGACCGAGCGGGCCGAACAGCTCCTGCGCGACCGCGATGTCCATCACCGCCAGCGCCGCACCGCCGGCCGTCACATGGCCAGAGACCGCGAGGCGCTGCCACGCGGCGCCGCTGCGCAGCTGCAGGCTTTCACCGCTCGCGGGCTGCAGCGGCAGCTGCAATGCCTGGCGCGCCGCCGCGTTGAGGAACACATGGCCGGGCGCGAACAGCGCGAAGCGGTCGGCACCGGCGGCCGACTGCGGCATCAGCGCGGGCGCGATGGTGGGCAGCGCGAGCGCATCGACACCGATCACGCGCAGCGGCATCTGGCGCCCGTCGTGGCCCAGGGCCAGGGCCTGGAACTCGAGCACCGGGCTCGCCAGCGCCACCTCGGGCCGGCGCGCGAGCCGGCCGAACACGGCCTCGTCGAAGCTGCCCTGTGCGGCGCGCAGCTCGAGGTCGGGCTGGCCGTTCACCGAGCGCACCGCGCTGGAGAACTCGTCGAGCGCCGAGGCGTTGATGAGCTGCACCGAAAACGCCAGCGCCACGCCCAGCATCACGGCCAGCACGGCCGCCGCGTTGCGCCAGGGGTGGTGGCGCAGTTCCTGCCAGGAGAAGGTCGAAAGCAATGCACGCATGGGGTCATTGTGGCCGCCGTGGCAGGATGGCGTCTGTTCGACGATGACGACTTCACGCCCGAGGATTCCGACGATGCGGCTTCTGCCCTCCGCCTGGTGCCGCCGCTGGCTGGCGCCCTGGCTTCTCGTGCCCTGGCTGGCGGGCGCGGCGAGCGCGCAACTCGCACCGCCGGCCGCGCCCACCGCACCGCTCTCGCTCGCCAGCGACCCTGCTGTGCTGGCCCGCACCGCGCTCGGCGCCGAGCGCGGCACGCTGGTGGTCGGCGTGCTGCGCGGTGACAAGGCCGCCTACGGCATCGCCCACAACCCCGAGCCGCTGGTGGCGCGCGCCATTGCGCCGGCCAGCGCGGAGCAGCCGATGTTCGAGATCGGCTCGGTCACCAAGGTCTTCACCGGCCTGTTGCTGGCGCAGGCCGTGGAGCGCGGCGACGTGGCGCTCGACGACAGCGTGGGCAAGCTGCTCGCCGGCCATGCCGAGGGCGTGCCGCTCGCCGTGGCGTCAATCACGCTGCGGCAGCTCGTCACCCACACCGGCTGCCTGCCCGTGATGGCCGACGGCGTGACCGGTGGCGCCGCGCTGGCCGAGCAGTTCCGCAGCTTCGACCTGCCGATGTTCTGGGCCGCGCTTGCGCGCATCCACCTGACGGCCCTTGCGGCTCCGTGCGAGGCGCGCTACAGCAACTTCGGCATGGCGCTGCTCGGGCAGCTGCTGGCGCTGCGCTACGGCACCTCGTGGGGCGAGCTGGTACGTGCGCGCATCACCGAGCCGCTGGGCATGAACGACACCGTGATCCCGCTTGGCGACAAGGCCTCGCGCATGGCGCCGCCGTTCGCGGGCGACCAGCGCCAGCGCCGCTTCGACATGCATGCCTACGCGCCCGCCAGCGCGCTGCGCTCGACCGCCGCCGACATGCTGGCCTTCAGCCGCGCCATCCTCGCCGGCGCCCACGGCCCGCTGGGCCCGGCCGCCGCGCGTCTGCTCACGCCGCTCGCGCGCTACGAGGGCGCCGAGATCGGCTACGCCGTGATGGTGCGCGGCCCCGAGACCGGCCGGCGCACCTACTACCACGCGGGCGTCACCGAGGGCTACCGCACGCTCTGGCTGCTGGCACCCGACACCGGCGAGGCGCTCATCGTGCTGGCCAGCAACCAGCGCGCGCCGCTGCAGCCCGTGATGCTCGCCATCGGCAAGAGCCGCTACCCGGTGCCGACGACGGAAGTGCCCATCGATCCGAAGCGCCTGCCCGACTACGCGGGCGAGTTCCGCGTCGGCAAGGCACAGGTGCTGGGCTTCACCGTGCGCGACGGGCGTTTGCTGGCGCGTGAATCGGGCAAGGGCTACAACCTTCTCACGCCCACCGGGCCGGATCGTTTTGCGGTGACGGCCATCGGCGCGCAGTTCGTGTTCCGGCGTGGGGATGGGGGTGAGGTGAATGGCGTCACGCTGACGCAGGGTGGCAGCCGGCTCGAAGGGCGGCGCGTGGGGGCCGCCGCTGCCGTGACCTCGGAGTGAGCGCGGACGCGTTCAGCGTTGCCCCAGCGCGAGCAGGTCGTTCGCCATCTGCGTGATCTCGTCGCGCATCACGAGCTGGCGCAGCCAGCCGGCGGGAATGCCGTCCACGCCGTAGAAGGCGCCTGCGATCTGGCCGCAGATCGCCGCGGTGGTGTCCGCATCGTCACCCAGGTTGGTGGCCGCGAGTACCGCCTGCTCGAACGAGTCGGTGTGCGCGAAGCACCAGAGCGCTGCTTCCAGCGATTCGACGCAATAGCCCGAACCCTTGATGTGTTCGATCGGCTTCGAGGCGTAGTCGCCGCGTGCCAGCGCCGCGACCTTCTCGCTCAAGGGCGCCAACGGTACGGTGGCAAGGATCGCCGCCTTGCTTTCGCCTTGCAGCGCTGCGCGCAGTTGCAACGCGAAAAGCTGCGAGCACTCGATGGCCTCCTGCGCGCCGTGCGTGGTGCGTGTGCTTTCGCCGGCCTGCCGCCAGGTGGCTTCGGCGCTCGGCGCGTAGAACATCGGCACCGGCGCGAGCCGCATCAGCGCGCCGTTGCCTGCCGTGCGCGGATCGGGGTCGCCCGCGAACGGATCGCCCGATGCGAGGTAGCGGGTGAGGGCGCCCGACACCGTGAAGCCGATGTCGAAGCAGCTTCCCGTGCTGCTCATGTAGCCCACGCTGCGCCAGTTGCAGTAGCGGTTCATCTGGTCGGTGGCATCGAAGCCCCGGCAATGGATCAGGCTCGCCGCGAGGCACAGCGCCATCGAGGTGTCGTCGGTCCATTCGCCGGGGATCAGGCCGAACGGGCCGCCGCCGCGCATGTCGGTGACGGGCTCGAACGTGCCGCGCGTGCGGAACTCCAGCGTGGTGCCCACCGCATCGCCACTGGCCAGCCCGAGCAGGCACCCCTGGTAGCGCGCCGCGTTCATGGGGCCGCCCCCAGTTCGTCGCGGGCCGCCATCAGCGCATAGCCCAGCAGGTTCAGGCCTTTCCAGGTGCGCGGGTCTTGCGCTGCCGCGTCCGTCGCAGCGAGGCCGATGCCCCAGATCGCATCGACGGGGCTCGCCTCGACCAGCACCTGCCGGCCGGTGCCGAGCAGGTACGCGCCGAGCGCCGCGTTCTGCGAGAACTTCGCAACGTTTCCGCGCGTCACGAGGTCGAAGCGCGCTTCGAGCCACGCCGCTTCATCGAAGTTGCCGATCTGGCGCCCCAGCTTCTTTGCTTCGCCGGGCGTGCGCGCGGCGATGATCTTTTCGCAGGTGGCCGCGTCACCGAAGAGCCGCGCCTTGCCGGCCATCATGAAATGCTCGGCGGTACGGTAGGTGATGCCTTCGACAGTGAAGGGCGCCTCGTACCACTGGCTGAAGCAGCTCTTGCCGATGCTGCCGTCCTTCGGGACCTGATGGCCCCAGAAGAACAGGCAGTCGATCTTGTGGCCTTGAGCGATGTGCGCGAGCAGGTCTTCGTTGCTGCGCAGCGCGTGGGGTCTGTTCGTCGTCATTCCTTGTGGTCCTCAGGATTCGAAGCCGAGCACATGCTCGACCGGCAATTGCAGCCCGGGGTTGTCGTTCTGCGCCATCGGGCGTTGAGCGTCCACGAAGGCGCGCATGTCGATCACCTCGAGCAGTTCTTCATTTGCAAACGCAGCGAGCGTTCGGCCCCGCAGGCCCAACTGAATCGCGCGGCGTTCCAGCTTGTTGCCTGCCGGTGCGTGGTCCGGGTCCCATTGCAGGCGAACCTCGGAACGGTTGACCGCCTCCTGCCACGCATCGCGATCAGGATAGCGCCCGGCATCGAAGGTCGAAGGGACGGCCTCGCGCACGACCCGTTCGAAGAACGCACGGCGCAGCCGCAGCCCGAGCGTGACCTCCTGGCCTTCCTTGGTGCCCCAGCCGGAGCGATACATCATCCAGAGGAAGTTGGGTTTGATCCAGCTCATCCGTGAAAGGCTGAAGTCCGGTCCGTCGAGACGGCCGTGCCGGACCGCGTATTCGCCGATGGCGGGGCGGTAGGCCTGGTAGACGATGACGGACCGGGCATCGTGATGCGCCAGGATGTGCTTTCCGTCCTGCGGCCAGCGCTCGCGTTGGGCGAGATGGGGCTCGGTGGGAAGCGGCGTGGTCTGCTTGTTCATTGTTCTGGGTTCCTCTCGTTGTTGTTCTTTTCGTCATCTCATTGAGTTGCTCTGTACAACTAATGATGGGTTGTATAGTACAACTAATAAATCCGGAGTCAAGCTGATCGTGACCATGCCCGCTTCAACGTTCCCTGCCTTGACCTTTCCCCGCCCGTTGGTCACTGTCGATGTGGCGATGTTCACTGTGCTCGATGACGCACTGCAGGTCTTGCTGGTGAAACGGGCGGCCGACAGCAACGAGCCGTTTCCTGGTAAATGGGCATTGCCGGGCGGCTTCATCAACACCGATGAAGATGCCTCGCTGCTCGATTGCGCATTGCGCAAGCTGCGCGAGAAGACCGGCGTGGTCACGCCCTATCTCGAGCAGCTTGGGAGCTGGGGTGGGGCGCAGCGCGATCCGCGCGGGTGGTCGGCCACGCACTGCTTTTATGCACTCATTCCGGCGCAGGCCATGCAGTTGCGCAGCGGCGCCAACGCCGCCGAGGTGGCGTGGTTCGAGGTCGATGCGGCCATGCGCAAACGTCTGGCGTTCGACCACGGAGAACTGCTCGAGGCGGCCGTTGCGCGTCTGCGCAGCAAGGTGGAATACACCTCGCTGCCGGCCTTCCTTCTGGAAGAGCCTTTCACCTTGCCGTCGTTGCAGCACGCCTATGAGGTCGTGCTGGGCCGTGACATCGACAAGAGTGCCTTCCGCAAGCGGATGCTGGATGGTGGGTTCATGGAAGAAACGGGCATGGTGGCGGGCAGCCTGGGCCGGCCCGCCATGGGCTACCGGCTGCGAGACCGTTCGCAGGCCGCGTTGTTTCCGCGCACGTTCAATGCGCGGTAGGCGCGGGTCGCCTCAGGCCCGTTCCGACATCGCGTGCAGGTACGCCCGCACCGCCCCATTGCTGCTCAACCCGATCGCCCGGTCATAGGCCTGCCGTGCTGCCACGCGCGCGCCACCGGCCGCCAACAGGTGCGCACGCGCCGCCCAGAACGGCTGGTAGCTCGCCACCTCGTCCGACGGAATCGCATCGAGCGCGCGCAGCCCGGTTTCGGGCCCGCGCGCATTCGCCAGCGCGCACGCCAAGCTGACCTGCGCGCCGATGCTGGGCCGCAGCGCGAGCAGGCCTTCGTACAGCGATACCAGCACCTCGGGCGGCACCGGGGCGCCCGCGCGGCGCTCGCAGTGGGCCGACTGGATCGCGGCCTCGAGCTGGTAGGGCCCGAGCGACTGCATGGCCGACGCGATGCGCAGGTGGTGCTCGGCCTCGGCCAGCAGCGCGTGGTCCCAGCGCGTGATGTCCTGCTGGTCGAGCGGCACGTAGGCACCGGCCTCGGTGCGGCGCGCCGCGGTGCGCGCCTCGCAGAACAGCATCAGCGCCAGCAGGCCCAGCGGCTCGGGCTCGGCGGGCAGCAGGCGGCACAGGATGCGGCCCAGGTCGATGGCCTCGGTCGTCAGGCCGCGCGGCAGGGCGTCGGCACCGTCGACGTCGTCCCAGCCGGTGCCGTAGGCGGCGTAGATGCCGTCGAGCACGTCGCGCAGCCGGTGCGGCAGGTCGCGCGCCTGCGGGTACTCGAAAGGAATGCCGGCGGCGCGGATGCGGGCCTTGGCGCGCACCAGCCGCTGGCCCAGCGCGGAAGGCGAGGTGAGGAAGGCGCCGGCCATGCGCGCGGCATCGAGCCCGAGCACGGTCTGCAGCATCAGCGGGGCGCGCGCGGCGGCGTCGATGGCGGGGTGCGCGCAGACGAACAGCAGGCGCAGGCGCTCGTCGGGCACGGTGGC
This sequence comes from Variovorax sp. GW821-FHT09A10, assembly GCF_059418385.1. Lineage (NCBI taxonomy): Bacteria > Pseudomonadati > Pseudomonadota > Betaproteobacteria > Burkholderiales > Comamonadaceae > Variovorax > Variovorax sp. GW821-FHT09A10. Next base: position 525,716 of record NZ_JBWKPT010000003.1, on the reverse strand, counting down.
GGCATCGGGGTCGGCCTCGTCCATCTCGCCGGCGAGCAGCAACAGCGTCTGCGTGGCGTCGTCCTGCACACGGCTGTGGCGCCAGGCGTCGAGCTTGCGGTGCCGCGCGACGCTCAGCAGCCAGGCGTCGGGCTGCACCGGCACGCCATCGGCGGGCCAGCGCTCGAGCGCGCGGGCGAAGGCGTCGGCCAGCGCGTCTTCGGAGGCCGCGATGTCGTGCGTGCGGGCGGACAGGATGGCCAGCAGCCGCCCGTACGACGCGCGTGCCGCGCGCTCGGCTGAATCGCGTGCCGCCTGTTCGGCGGCGTGATGTGCCGCCGGGGTGGTCACGTCTGGCTCGCGCCCGCCATCGCGGTGGCCGTGAAGACCGGCCGCACTTCGACGCCGCCGCTGGCGGCGCAGGGGGCGCGCGCGGCCCATTCGAGCGCGGCGTCGAGGTCGGGCACGTCGACCACGAAGTAGCCGCCGAGCTGTTCCTTGGTGTCGGCGAAGGGGCCGTCCTGGACCTGGCGCTTGTCGCCGCGCACGCGCAGCGTGGTGCCGGTCATGGGCGGCAGCAGGCCGTGGCCGCCGAGTGCGACGCCCGACTGGCGCACCGCATCGGCATACGCGACCCAGCTCGCGCGGTAGGCCTGCGAGGAGGGGTCGTCACGTTGTTCGAATTCGGCGGCGGGTTGGTAGAACATCAACATGTACTGCATGGTGTTTCTCCGTGAGGAAAAGCTTGCCGAGCAAGAGCGCTCACCACAATGACGGCCCGCCACCGGTCATTTCGACACCGGAACGGCGCCGAGCAGAAGATTCTTGATCTGTTCGCCGTTTGGCGCAACGAGAGGCCCCGCTGCCGCGGGGCCGTTCAGGTCGCGCTCAGGCCGCGTGGGCGCGCACAGCGGGCGTGAACAGCGCTTCCATTTCCTGGCGCAGCCGGTAGGCGGCGGTGGTGGTGTCCATCGCCACGTCGGCCCAGCTCAGGCTCTGGCCCTTCTTCACGGGGCGCACGAGCCTGACGTTGTGCGCCAGTCCGAGCGGCAGGCCGCCCAGGCGCAGCGAACGCTCGGCCGGCAGCAGCTTGCCCCAGACGGTGTAGCCGCCTTCGCCGTCGAGCATCTCGCCCGCGGCGAGGTCGCGCTTGGCGGTGGCGACCACGTCGGCGTTCCAGCCGGTGGCCACGCCGGTGGGCTCGCCGCGCAGCGCCACGCTGGCGACCGACATGCCCACTTCGAGCCCGATCAGGTGCCAGCGCTTGTACAGCGTGAAGTAGCGTCCGCTCGGGTCGGTGTGGGCGTTGTATTCCTCGAAGCAGTTCTTGATGTAGTCGGTCTCGGCTTCGACCGTGACCCACACGCCCATGCGGATGTCGTACGGAATCTTGCGGCCGTCGGCCTCGAGCGACGAGATCACCTCGACCATGCCCTTGCGCTCCAGCACGCCGCCTTCGCTGCGCGGACGCGTGACGAAGGGAATGTCTTCCACGCTCGCGGGCGGGTAGAGCAGGCCGTCCGAGGGCACGCCCAGGCCGGTGGCGTTGGCCACGGCCGAGCTCTCGATCGACGGCTTGGAGCCGTCGAGAAAACTGTTGAACATCTTCGGGTTGAGCCCGCCGCGTTTCGCCTGCTCGGGCGTGAGGCCATAGTTGCCCCACACGGTCTCGGGCGTCGATTCGGTGAAGTGCGGCAGCCACTTGTGGCCGCGCCCGGCCGCCACCACCGGAAAGCCGCAGGTGCGCGCCCAGTCCACCAGGTCGCAGATCAGCGCGGGCTGGTCGCCGAAGGCCAGCGAATACACCACGCCGGCCTGCTGCGCCTTGTGCGCGAGCAGCGGGCCGCAGAAGGCGTCGGCCTCGACCGTCACGTTGACCACGTGCTTGCCGTGCGCAAAGGCGTCCAGGCAGTGGTCGACCGCGGCGACCGGGTTGCCGGTGCACTCCACCACGATGTCGATGCTGGGCTCGCGCGTCACGGCCTGCCAGTCGTCGGTGATCCAGGTGGCGCCGGTCTTCAGGGCCTCCTGCACCGAGCCGGCATTGCTGCGCTCGGCCAGCCAGCCCACGCGCTCCAGGTTGACGCGCGCGGCAGCGGGCGAGAGGTCGGCAATGGCGACCAGCTGCACGCCGGGCGTGCGCGGGATCTGCGCCAGGTACATGGCGCCGAACTTGCCGGCGCCGATCAGGCCGATGCGGATGGGGCGGCCTTCGGCGGCGCGTTGTTGCAGGCGGGTGTGCAGGCTCATGGCGGTCAGGCTTCCACGGTTTCGATGACGTCGGGCGAGGTGCGCAGCGCGCTCTCGGGCAGGCCGTCTTTCCACGGCACCTCGACGGGGTAGGGCGTCAGCAGGCAGTCGTCGGGCAGCACCTCGATGGGCGTGAAGTTTCTGTGCGCGATGTACTCGGGCCGCTGGTGGCGGCGGATGTGGTTGCTGACCGCGCACAGGCTCAGGTACACCGCCACGCGATTGAAGGGCGAGAGGTTGCTGCCCGAGGCATGCACGAGGCAGCTGTGGAACAGGATCATCGAACCGGCCGGGCCCTTGGGCGAGACGATGCCGCCCTGCGTGCCGCCGGCGCGGTCGACGAGCTGGCGGATCAGGTCGTTGTCGACCGTCCACAGCGGGTAGCTGGTGGTCGTGAGGTCATGCTTTGCGTTCACCACGCCCTTGCGGTGGCTGCCCGGAATGAACATCAGCGGGCCGTTGTGCTCGGTCACTTCATCGAGAAAGATGGCCACGTTCATCGCGCGCTCGGTGGGCATCAGGTCGTCGTTGAGCCAGGTGCCGTAGTCCTGGTGCCACTGCCACACGTCGCCCTCGAAGGCCATCTTGCCGTTGATCTTGAACTGGTGCATGTAGACCGCCTCGTCGAACAGGTCCATCACCGGCTCGACCATGCGCGGGTGGCGCGCCAGCCGCGCGAAGGGCTCGCTGATGAGGTGCGCCGCGAAGTTCGTGCGCACGGCGTCGGAGCCCTTCTCGCGCACGTTGAAGGCCGCGCGCTTGCTGTACAGGTCGGGCACCGCCTCGGTCAGCACCTTCGTCTCTTCGGGCGAGAAGTGGCCGGGGAAGAACAGGTAGCCCTCGCGCTCGAACTGCGCGCGTTGCTCGGGGGTCAGCTTCATGCCTTGTCTCCTTTTTTCGTGGGGGATGCGGATGCCGTGCGTGCCAGCTGCTGCGCGAGCCGCTCGGCCAGCGCGTCGCTGGCGCGCGAGACGTGCTCGTCGCTCAGGCGCGCGGCGCGCTCGACGTCGCCGGCGGCAATGGCGTCGGCAATGGCTTCGTGCTCGTCCCACAGCGACTCGCGCTGCGGCTCGGCCTGCAGCACCGCGCCCATCGCGCGGCGCAGGTGGCGCCAGTGCGGGTCGGCGCTCTGGCCGATCAGCGGGTTGCCCGAGGCGGCGTAGATGGCCTGGTGAAAGGCCACGTCGGCATCGATCATGGCTTCGACATTGCGCCCGCGCGCCGCGCGCCGGCCGCGTTCGATGAGCTTGGGGTCGATGCGAAAGCGCTGCTGCGCCGCCAGCCGCGCGGCCAGCACGTCGAGCGCGCCGCGCACCTGGTAGACCTTGCGCATCGCCTCGGCCTCCAGCGGCGCCACCAGCACGCCGCGCCCGGGCGCGTCCTGCACGAAACCGTCTTTCTTGAGCAGCCGCAGCGCCTGCAGCACCGGCTGGCGCGACACCGCGAGCCGTGCCGCAATGTCCTCCTGCGTGAGCCGCTCGCCCGGCGCGAGCGCGCCACTGCTGATGGCGCCGAGCAGGGCGCGGTAGACCTGGTCGACGAGGTCGGGGGCGACTTCGATGCTGAGCAACTGGGCGGGCATGGTGGGCCTTTTCTGAACTCTGTATACAGAGTACGGACTTCGGCCCAGGGGTGCACTGAGGGTTTTCACCCACGCGGCGGCGCGCTGCCAGGGCGCTGGCAGCGGCGCGACGCGCTCGCGCGAAAGAGCGTGCGGCAGCACCTCCTCAGCCAGTGTGCGCGAGGGCTACAGCGTGCAGGCGCTGGTGTCCTGGCCGATCTGCCGCGCCACCGACATGGCCTGCCTTACGGCGGTATGCAGGAAGTTGGCGAACGGCAGCCGGATGCCCGAGGCGGGACCGATTGCCCAGATGCGCTCGGGCCCCTGCGTGTCGGACAGGATCAATCGCAGGTCGGGGCTCAGACGCCGGACCGGCGCATGGCTTGCGCCGCCATTCTCGAAATGGAGCGTTCTGCCTTGGTGGTGCAGCGACGGCGCGTTGTACCCGGTTGCCGTCACCACGAGATCGAATTCGCGCGGGTCCACCGCGTCGACGGCGGCCAACCCGATGCCGCCTTCGTCGATGTGCGCCAGGAGTTGCCGGGCGATGTGCAGGTTGATCGAAGTCACGTAGCGCCAAAGAAACTCGCGGTCGTCGACCACCGAAGCGCCCGCATCCACCACCGCATCGATGATGCCGATGATCGAATCCTGCCAAGGGCAACGGTCCTGCTCGGCCAGGCGGATTTCCTCTCTCAGCGTCGAGATCGGATCTGCGGCGAGGGCCGTTTGTCCTGCCAACAGGGGATGGCCCTTGCTTCGGCAGTCCTCGTCGACCAGGCGGCGGAAATCGACGAGCGCATCCGTGATCCGGGCGCCTTCGTACGCGTGCAAGGGGGTGCGCGTGCGAACCGCAGGAAACCGGCCCGTTCGGGAGCACATCGTGACGCGCGAGCCTGCCGATCGAAGCACCAGCGCCGCATCGATGCCGGATTGGCCTTGGCCCATCACCAGCGCGTGGCGACCGGCCATGTGTCGAAGCCGGGTCGATGGAAACGGCGGCACACCGCATATGCCGGGCGGTTGGCGCACACCTCCTTGTCCGACTGCAACGATCACGTCGGTGGCCTGGATGCTGCGCCCGTCGTCCAGCCTGGCCACGTAGCCTGCGGCGGTCGCGGCCACGGTGTTGACGCGGCCGGTGAGCTGTCGCACCTCGATGCCCCGATGCGCCGCTTTTTCGCAGGCTTGTTCGAAGCGAACCCGCCCGTACTGGCCCACCGTTCGACGCGGAACGCTGGACGATCTTTCCGATGCGGAAAGAAAGTCGACGAAGTCCATCGGCCGGTTTGAAAAGAGGGAGTTGATGTCGTGCGAGGTGTTGGCCGTCAGGATCGGGTCGATGTCATCGAACACCGAGGGGTAGTCCGCATCCTGCGGATCGACCATCGTGATCCGCGAATCGGGTGCCAGCGCATCGACCAGGTGAACCATCGCGGCGGTTCCGCACATCCTGGCACCGATCACCACGACGTTCCTGGGCCTTCGAGGCGCGGGCGCCGGAGGCTGAATTGCCGAAAGACTCACCATGGAGGCACCTCCGGGAGACAGGGCTGTGCAGGATGTGAAGCGGCCGGGCGCGTGGTCCGTGCAGGGCGAGCCATCCCGCGCAGGAAGATGAAAAACCTGATGCCAATCGCTCTCGATGCATCGGTGCGATGCCACGTGGAGCCGAAGCGTAAGTGAGGACGCTTCGATCAAAGAATCACTTTTTCTAATAGCAGGAAACCCATGGGAAGCGTCTTGCCCCTGCTCACCTGCGGTGGGCCAGCCCCGGGGCTGCCGGCGCATCTGCGGGCGTGCACCGCACGCCGGCAGCCGCTAAGCTTGCGTGATGCAACTCCCTACCTACGACGACGTCATCGCCGCGGCCGCGCGGCTCGAAGGCCATGCCCACCGCACGCCGGTGCTGCAATCGACCACCGCCAATGAACGCTGGGGCGCGCAGTTCTTCTTCAAGTGCGAAAACTTCCAGCGCATGGGCGCGTTCAAGTTCCGCGGTGCGTTCAATGCGTTGTCGAAGTTCGACGCCGCGCAGCGCAAGGGCGGCGTGATCGCGTTCTCGTCGGGCAACCACGCGCAGGCCATCGCGCTGTCGGCGCGCCTGCTGTCGATGCCGGCCGTGATCGTCATGCCCAAGGACGCGCCCGCCGCCAAGGTCGCGGCCACCAAGGGCTACGGCGCCGAAGTGGTGATGTACGACCGCTTCACCGAAGACCGCGAGGCGCTGACGAAGCGGCTCGCGCAGGAGCGCGGCATGACGATGATTCCGCCCTACGACCATCCCGACGTGCTGACGGGGCAGGGCACGGCGGTGAAGGAACTCATCGAAGAGACGGGCCCGCTCGATCACCTCTTCGTGTGCCTCGGCGGCGGCGGCCTGCTGTCGGGCTCGGCGCTGTCGGCGCGTGCGCTGTCGCCCGCCTGCAAGGTCTACGGCGTGGAGCCCGAGGCCGGCAACGACGGCCAGCAGTCGCTGCGCGCCGGGAAGATCGTGCACATCGACACGCCCAAGACCATCGCCGACGGTGCGCAGACGCAGCACCTGGGCGAGTACACCTTCGGGATCATCCAGCGCGACGTGGACGACATCTTCACCGTCACCGACGAGCAGCTCGTCGAGGCGATGCGCTTCTTCGCCGAGCGAATGAAGATGGTGGTGGAGCCGACGGGATGCCTCGCGTTCGCGGGGGCCATCGCCGCTGCGAAGGCCATCGAAGGCCAGCGCGTGGGCATCGTGATCAGCGGTGGGAACGTCGATCTGTCGCGCTACGCGTCGCTGATCGGCTGATTCTTCTCAGGCCCGGATACCGCTCGCCGTCAGGTGCAGCAACCGGTCTGCGCGCGCCGCGGCGCTCTCCGAGTGCGTGACCAGCACCAGCGAGGCGCCGTGCTCGCGCGTCTGGCCGATCAGCAGGTCCATCACCTTCGCGGCGGTCGACGGGTCGAGGTTGCCGGTGGGCTCGTCGGCCAGCAGCAGCGCGGGCCGGTGCACCAGCGCGCGGGCGATGGCCACGCGCTGCAGCTGGCCGCCTGAGAGCGTCTGCGGCAGCCGTGCGCCCATGCCGGGCAGGCCGACGGCCTCCAGCATGTGGGCCACGCGCGCGTCTTCGCGCGGGCGGCCCAGCAGCATCAGCGGCAGCGACACGTTCTGCGCCACGTCGAGGTGCGGCAGCACGTGGAAGGCCTGGAACACGAAGCCCACGTGCTGGCGGCGCCACAGCGCGCGGGCCTCGCCGTCGAGCGCGCCGATGTCGGTGCCGTCGTGCGACACGCTGCCTTCGTCCCAAGTGTCGAGGCCGGCCATGCAGTTGAGCAGCGTCGACTTGCCCACGCCCGATTCACCCACGATGGCGACGAACTCGCCGGGCGCAACCTGCAGGCTCACGTGTTCGAAGACCGGCGCGTCGCCGTAGTGCTTGCCGAGGTTGGAGAGGTGCAGCGTCATGCGGGCGTCGCCCCGCGTGCGATGTGGGCGATGTGCTGTACGGCGGCCTGCACCGCGTCGGGCGCGTCGCAGGCGATCACGGTGCGCTGCGGCATGCTGCGCAGCCAGGTGATCTGCCGCTTGGCGAGCTGGCGTGTGGCGGCGATGCCGCGCTCGCGCAGTTCGCCCAGCGCCTTGGCATCGGGCGGTGCGCCGCCGCAGGCGTCGAGCATCTCCCAGGCCTGGCGGTAGCCGACGCAGCGCATCGAGGGCAGGTCGGGCGACAGGTCGCCGCGTGCGCGCAGCGCCTTCACCTCGTCGAGAAAACCGGCCGCGAGCATGGCGTCGAAGCGCTCGGCGATGCGCCCGTGCAGCCAGGCGCGGTCTTCGGGTTCGAGCGACACGAGCACGCCACCGTCGACGGCCTTGGCGGCCTTGGTGTCGCTGGCATGAAAGCTCGACAGCGGCTGGCCGCTGCTCTCCCACACCTCGAGCGCGCGCTGGATGCGCTGGCTGTCCTGCGGGGCGAGCCGCGCGGCCGTGACGGGGTCGACCTGCGCGAGCCGCGCATGCATGGCGGGCCAGCCGAGCGCGGCGGCTTCGGCATCGAGCCGCGCGCGCACGGCGGGGTCGGCGGCGGGCATGGCGTCGATGCCGTCGAACAGCGCCTTGAAGTACAGCATGGTGCCGCCCACGAGCAGCGGCAGTGCGCCGCGCGCGCGGATGGCGTCGATGAGCCGGGTGGCGTCGGCCACGAAGGCGGCGGCGCTGTAGCTGTCGCGCGCATCGAGGATGTCGATCAGGTGGTGCGGCACCGCGGCCTGCTCGGCGGCGGTGGGCTTGGCGGTGCCGATATCCATGCCGCGGTAGACCAGCGCCGAGTCGACGCTGACGATCTCGACCGGCTGCAGCCGGGCCACGGCCAGGGCGACGGCGGTCTTGCCGGACGCGGTGGGGCCGGCGAGCGCGATGTAGCGCGGGGGAACAGGGGAAGCGGGGGGCATGCGTCGAGGGTAGCAAATGACACGCGCCGGACGGCTGCGCGGGGCTTGCCCGCGACGCCGTGCGTCAGGCGACGGCGGTCGTGTCGCGCATCCGCCGGATGTCGCGCAGCGGCGGCGCACCGAACAGGCGCGCGTACTCGCGGCTGAACTGCGAGGCGCTTTCGTAGCCCACGCGCACGCCGGCGGTGCCCGCATCGATGTTCTGGTTCAGCATCAGCTGCCGCGCTTCCTGCAGGCGCAGCTGCTTCAGGTACTGCATCGGGCTCATGCCCGTCACGGCGCGGAAGTGCTGGCGGTAGGTCGACGGGCTCATGTGCGCGGACGCGGCCAGCTCGTCCGCCTGCACGGGCTTCCTGAAATTCATCTTGAGCCACGCCAGGCTCTGCGCCACCTGCTGGCAGGGCGAGCCGACGGTCACGAGGCGCTGCAGCTGCGGGCCGTGGCGCCCGGCGAGCAGGCGTACGACGATTTCCTTCTGCAGCAGCGGCGCGAGCTGCGGAACGAGCCGGGGCTCGGCCAGCAGCTCGACGAGCCGCGTGACGGTGCCCAGCAGCGTCGGGTCGAGCGCGCCCAGCGACAGGGCGCGCTGGTTGTGGGGCTCCCTGGACGGCGGCGGCAACGCCATCTCGGTCGCCACCTGCACGATGGCGCGCGGATCGAGCCGGATCATGAGGCCCAGGAAGGGCTGCGCCGCGCTGGCGCGGGTGACGTGCGCCACCACGGGCAGGTCGGCCGTGATCAGCAGCGACTGGCCGGCGCCGTACTCGTAGATCTCGTCGCCGAGCGCCGCGCGCTTCTGTCCGCCGACGGTGATGCCCAGGCCGAAGCCGTAGATGCAATGCACGGGCTCGGTCGCGGCGCTGCGGCGGTGCAGCGAGAGTTCGGGAATGGCGGTGGCGTGGTCGCCGTCGTTTCGGGCAATGCGCCCGACGGCCGTGGCCAGGGCACCGAGGACGGCCGAATCGTCTGGCTGCGTCGGCTGTAGCACTTCCATCTGAATCCTTTCGGGTGCTTGCGCAAAGTCTAGCGGGCGCATCTCATGCGCTTGGCGTTTTTGGCGCAGTCTCGTTGTTTCAGGCAAGAACGCGCGCGGATTGGGCAAGTGGCGGCGGGCGCTTCGTCGGACACTGGCCGCCGCGAAGTCCTGCCGCGCGTGGCGCGAGGACCGTGCTTCCCCTCCACGATGATGAAAAAAGAAATGACCCACGACGAACGACATCCGCATCGCATCACCGCCTCGCTCGTGGCCGCACTGGCCGTCGGCGCGAGCATGGCCGGGTCCGCGCCCGCTTTCGCCAGCACCGCGCTGGCGCAGAAGTACGCGTGCGTGGCTTGCCACCAGCCCGCCGTGAAGGTGGTGGGCCCTTCCTGGAAAGAGATCGGCGCGCGCTACGGCGACGGCAAGGGCACGGCCGCGCAGCTGGCCGCCAGCATGAAGGCCGGCAGCTCGGGCAAGTGGGGCGCGATGCCCATGCCCGCGCAAGCCCAGGTGCCCGACGGGGACCTGCAGGCGCTCGCGCAATGGGTGCTCGACGGCGCCAAGTGAACCAGATCGTTTCAACCCACCCACGGAGAAAACCCACATGAGCGCGCTCCACGTCAACGGCCGTGACCACACGGTCGACGCCGACCCCGGCACCCCCATCCTCTGGGCCCTGCGCGACACGCTGGGCATGACCGGCACCAAGTTCGGCTGCGGCGCGGCGTTGTGCGGCGCCTGCACCGTGCACATGGACGGCCAGGCCATCCGCTCGTGCATCACGCCCATCGCTGCGGCCGAGGGCAAGAAGATCACCACCATCGAAGCCGTGACCGGCGGCAACGACCGCGTGGGCGCGGCCGTGCATGCCGCGTGGGTCGAGCACGACGTCGCGCAGTGCGGCTACTGCCAGAGCGGCCAGATCATGAGCGCGACTGCCTTCCTGCAGTCGCTGCCCAAGGGCAAGCAGCCCAGCACCGACGAGATCGACTCGGCCATGGCCGGCAACATCTGCCGCTGCGGCACCTACGCCCGCATCCGCGCCGCCGTGGCCGATGCGGCCAAGACCCTCGCCTGAAGGAGCCGACGACATGCTGCCCCACATCGACTACAACGACCTGCCGCGCGCGCTGCAGCGCCTGATGGCCCCGCCTGCAACCGATGAAGCTGACGAGGTCGCCACGCTGCCCCGTCGCAGCTTCCTGAAGATGGCCGGCGCCGGTGGCCTCGTGCTCGGCGCTTTCCCCCACATGGCCATGGCGCAGGCCGACGGCCCGGCCAAGGCCGGCGGTGCGCTCAAGCCGACGCAACAGCCCTCGGCCTTCGTGCAGATCGCGCCCAACGGCGAGGTCACGGTGACCATCAACCGCCTCGAGTTCGGCCAGGGCGTGCAGACCGGCCTGCCGATGATCCTGGCCGAGGAGCTCGACGCCGACTGGGCCCTGGTGCGCAGCCGCAGCGGCACCAACGATGCCGCCTACGCCGACCCGCTGTTCGGCATGCACCTGACCGGCGGCTCCAACTCGATCAAGAACAGCTACACGCAGTACCGCGAACTGGGCGCGCGTGCGCGGGCCATGCTGCTGTCGGCTGCGGCTCAGCGCTGGAAGGTCGACGTGGCCACGCTGCGCACGCAGGCCGGCACGGTGATCGGCCCCGGCGGGCGCAAGGCGGGCTACGGCGAGCTGGCCGAAGCGGCCATGGCGCTGCCGGTGCCCGAGCAGGTCACGCTGAAGAGCCCGAAGGACTTCCGGATCATCGGCCGCCCGACCACGCGCCTGGACGCGCGCGCCAAGAGCAGCGGGCGACAAGACTTCGGCATCGACGTGAAGCAGTCCGGCCTGCTCACGGCCGTGGTGGCGCATCCGCCCGTGTTCGGTGCCCGCCTGGCCTCGGTGGACGACAGCGCGGCGCGCGCCGTCAAGGGCGTGAAGGCCGTGCTGCGCATTCCGCTGGACCGCGGCGCCGAGGGCGTGGCCGTGGTGGCCGACGGCTACTGGCCCGCCAAGCTGGGCCGCGACGCGCTCAAGCTGCAGTGGAACACCGATGCGGTGGAGAAGGTCGACAGCGACAAGCAGCTGGTGCAGTACCGCGAACTGGCCGGGCGCCCCGGCAACCGCAAGTTCGACGCCGACATGGCGCCGCTGGCCGGCGCGCCGCACAAGCTCGAGGCCGAGTTCGTGTTTCCCTACCTGGCCCATGCGCCCATGGAGCCGGAGAACTGCACTGTGAAGCTGTCGGACGGCCGCGCCGAGCTGTGGGTCGGCACGCAGTCTGCCGACCTCGACGGCCAGGCCGCGGCGCGCACGCTGAAGCTCGACCCCACGCAGGTGAAGGTGAACGTGCAGATGGCGGGCGGCGGCTTCGGCCGGCGCTTCGTGGGCTCGAGCGACTTCGTCGTCGAGGCCTGCGAGATCGCCAAGGCCGCGCGCACCGCCGGCCTGAAAGACGCACCCGTGCGCCTGCTGTGGAGCCGCGAGGACGACATCAAGGGCGGCTACTACCGCCCCATGCACCTGCACCGCGCACGCATCGGCTTCGACGAACGCGGCAAGATCCTGGCGTGGGACCACGTGATCGTGGGCCAGTCGATCACCGGCGGCACGGTGTTCGCCGGCTCCATGGTGAAGGACGGCATCGACGCCACGGCCGTCGAGGGCATGCGCGATCCGTACCCCGTGCCGATGCGCCTCACGGTGCACCACCCGCAGGTCAACGTGCCGGTGCTGTGGTGGCGCAGCGTGGGCTCCACGCACACCGCCTTCGTGATGGAAACGCTGATCGACGAGATCGCCCGCACGACCAAGCAGGACCCGGTGGCCTACCGCATGAACCTCTTCGGCGACAAGCACCCGCGCCACCGCGCCGCGCTGCAGCTGGCCGTGGACAAGAGCGGCTACGGCAAGAAGAAGCTGGCCGAAGGCCGCGCTTGGGGCGTGGCCGTGCACGAGTCCTTCGAGTCGGTGGTGGCCTATGTGGTCGAAGCGTCGGTGAAGGACGGCCAGCCGGTGCTGCACCGCGTGACCTCGGGCGTGCACTGCAACCTGGCGGTGAACCCGCGCAGCGTGGAAGCGCAGGTGCAGGGCGCGGCGGTGATGGGGCTGTCGACCTGCCTGCAGGGCAGCGCCATCACGCTGAAGGACGGCGTCGTGCAGCAGGGCAACTTCGGCGATTTCACGGTGGCGCGCATCACGCAGGTGCCCGAGTTCGACGTGCACATCGTGCCCAGCGCCGATGCGCCCAAGGGGATGGGGGAGCCCGGCCTGCCGCCGCTGGCGCCTGCGTTCGCGAATGCCGTGGCGCGGCTGACGGGCAAGCCCTTGCGCCAGCTGCCGTTCGACCTGGCCTCGGCCTGACGCGGGAACGGAGCCGGCGGGAAAAGCCGGCCGCCTAGATGGCGGCGGGGGCGGGCGTCTGCACCTCGCCCCGCACGCTCTGCGGCGACAGCGCAGCAGAGGGTGAAGACGGCTGCGAAGGCTGCGGCGACACCAGCCGCGGCTGCGGCCGGTTGTCCGCCACGGTGCTGCTGCCTTCGGGCTTCATGCGGAACAGCTGCGACAGCGCCGCGCGGTACTGCGTCGCGCCCACCGAGTTGGTGTTGTGGTGCGAGCCGCCCTCGACCAGCACGAACATCTTGGGCACCGTGGCCGCGTCGTACAGCTTGCGCCCGAGCGTCGGGTTGATCAGGCTGTCGGCAGTGCCGTGCACCACCAGCAGCGGCGCGCCGATGTCCTTGACGGTGTTGATCGCCTCGAAGCGCTGCGTGATGAACGGGCCGAAGGGCAGCCAGCCCCACTTGAAGCTGCTGACCACGTCGGCGATGGAGGTGAAGGTGCTCTCGACGATGGTGCCGCTCTCGTCGTTCACCGTGGCCGCCAGGTCGATGCCGATGGCGCCGCCCAGCGAGTGGCCGAAGATGTAACGGTGTTGGCGCGGATGACGCGCGGCCAGCCAGGTCCAGGCGGCGCGGGCGTCTTCGCGGGCCGAGGCTTCCGAAGGCAGGCCCTTGGAACTCTTGCCGAAGCCGCGGTAGTCGATGGCCAGCACCGAGAAGCCCAGCTCGTGCATGCGCTGGATGCGCGGCGCCGAGCCGGCCACGTTGTAGCGCGCACCATGCAGGTACAGCAGCACGGGGGTCTCGGTGGTTTCAGGGGCGCCGCCGAGCCACAGGCCATGCAGGCGCGCCGGTTCACCGGTGATGGACGACTGGAAGTCGATCCACACGTCCTGCATGCCTTCGGTCATCTGGGCCGAGTTGCCCCAACTGCGGTCGCTGGGCTGAAAAATCCATTCGCGCTGGCGTTCGTCGAGGGTCGAACAGCCGGCGGCCAGCAGGGCACAGAGCGAAAAGATGGACGCGAGGAGGGGCCAGCGTTTGATCATTGCGTGGAGGGACAGCGAAAGTCGGCCGAAAGTTCATCTGCTTGCTTTCTGAAACGCGTCGGCATCGCGAGTCATATTCCCCCTGTGCAGCGCTCGCCGGCGCCTGGCACGAGACCATGCAACGTGCGTGCCCGCACCGTGGATGACGCTGCAAAACCCTCGAAAACCCTCGAAATGGGCGCTGACAGCGCCGATCTGCCCCGCAGGCCGCGGGGTTCAGCCCGGTGCCGGCTGCACGAAATACACCACCATCCGCAGGTGCCGGTGCGCGTCGACGACCAGCGTTTCGTGGTGAAACTCCAACGGCCCGGTGTCGGTCCTGTCGGCCATCCGTACGCATCCGAGGCCGCGCCGGGCGGTCGCGCTGTCGGGGGTGTCCCACCAGCGGCGGAAGTCGGGCGAGAGTTCTTTCAGGTCTGCGACCAGGCCGAGCATGGCCGGATCGTCGGGGGCGATGGCGAAGTCGTAACGGAATTGCGCCAGCAGCCGGGGCGCATCGTCGCGCCAGGCGGGCAGGCGGCGCCGCAGTTCGGGGTCGGCGAACACCATGCGCAGCAGGTTGCGCACTTCGGGTTCGCGCGCGCTGAAGCCGAACAGCGCCTCGGCCGCCGCGTTCCAGGCCACGACATCCCAGCGCAGGTTGCACACGTAGGCAGGGCGGGTCGGCAGGTCGTCCATCAGCTGCTGGATGTGGGGCGTGACCGACACCGGCTGATAGGCCTCGGGCGGCGGGGGCCGCTTGTGGGCCAGCAGGAACAGGTGGCTGCACTCGGCGTCGTCGAGCTTCAAGGCATGCGCCACGCCGAGCAGGAATTTTTGCGACACCTGGATCTCGCGCCCCTGTTCGAACCACGTGTACCAGGTGAGCCCCACACCAGCCATCACCGCGACCTCTTCGCGCCGCAGGCCGGGCGTGCGGCGCCGCCCCTGGGAGGGCAGGCCGACATCGGCGGGCGTGAGCTTGCGGCGGTGCCGGGTCAGGAACTCCGACAGCTCGTTCTTGGTGCGGCTGAGGCTGCGTTCGATCAAGGCTGTTGTCTCCAGTAATAGGATAAACGCTTAAATTGTAATGTGATGATCTTGTCCTGAAGATGGGGCTTCCGCAACCCGAACGTGCACCTGGAGGCCTCTTTTGACAGCACCTTGCGATTCACTTTCCCTTTCCCACAGCCTTCCGGCCGCGAGGCGCGAAGGCCGCGCAGGCGCCCGCGAATGGACCGGGCTTGCGCTGCTGGCGCTGCCGACCTTCCTGCTCGGCCTCGACCTCACGCTGCTGCACCTCGCATTGCCCGCGCTGGCCCTGGACCTGCGCCCCACGAGCGCGCAGGCGCTGTGGATCGTCGATGCCTACGGTTTCATGATTGCCGGCTTTCTCGTCACGATGGGCACACTGGGCGACCGCATCGGGCGGCGCAAGCTGCTCATGGTGGGGGCGGCGGCGTTCGGCGTGGCGTCGGTGATCGCGGCCTGTTCGACCAGCGCCAACCAGCTGATCGCCGCGCGTGCCGTGCTCGGCGTGGCGGGCGCGACGCTGATGCCGTCGACGCTGGCGCTGATCAGCAACATGTTCCTGCACCCGCACCAGCGCGCACTGGCGATCGGGCTGTGGGCGACCATGTTCGCGCTCGGCATGGCGGCCGGGCCGGTGGTGGGCGGCCTGCTGCTCGCGCACCACGGCTGGGGCGCGGCCTTTCTGGTCGCGCTGCCGGTGGTCGGGCTGCTGCTGGTGGCGGCGCCGTTCCTGCTGCCGGAGTACCGCGCGCCGCAGCAGGGGCGGCTCGATCTGCCCAGCGTCGCGCTGTCGCTGCTTGCCTTGCTGCCGGTGGTCTTCGGCATCAAGCAGGTCGCGAAGGACGGGATCGGCGTCGGGGCCGTGCTGGCGCTCGTTGGTGGGCTGGCCTTCGCGCTGGGGTTCATCCGGCGGCAACGGCGGCTGCGCCATCCACTGATCGACCTCGACCTGTTCGCCAGCCGGGCCTTCAGCATCGCGCTGGTGGTGTTGCTGGTGGGGCTCGTTGGTGTCGGCGGCACGATGCTGCTGGTGACCCAGTACCTGCAGCTGGTGGCGGGCCTGTCACCACTCGCGGCCGGGCTGTGGATGGGGCCGCCGGCGCTCGCCATGGTGGCGGCCGGCATCACGGCGCCGCTGCTGGCGCGGCGCATCCGGCCGGGCCATGTGATGGCGGGCGCGCTGGGGTTGTCGGTCGTGGGCTACCTGATGCTGAGCCAGCTCGATCGCACGCCGCATGGCATTGCGCTGGTGACGGCCGCGTTCTCGCTCGTGTACCTTGGCCTGGGCACCATCGCCGCGCTGGGCACCGACCTGGTCGTGGGCGCCGCGCCACCCGAGAAGGCGGGATCGGCTTCGGCCTTGTCCGAAACGGTGCAGGAGCTGGGCCTGGCCGTGGGCATCGCCACGCTGGGCAGCCTGACGACGGCGGTGTATCGCACGCGGATGGGCGAGCCGATCGACGGCATGAGCGTGGCGCTTCAACGCGCGGTATCGGACAGCCTGGCCGGCGCTACAGCGGTCGCGCATGAATTGCCCGCTGGCGTGCTCGAACAGGCACAAGCCGCCTTCCTCGCGGGACTGAATGCCGCCGCAGCCACCAGCGCCGTCAGCATCGCAATCCTGGCGGTGCTGGCCGCCGTCACGCTGCGGCATGTCGGCGTGGCCGCCGATGACGCGAAACCTTGAGGCTCAGCGCCCGCGCATGAACAGCGAATCGAGCTCGCGGATCGACAGCTGGCGCCAGGTCGGCCGGCCGTGGTTGCACTGGTCGGAGCGCTCGGTGGCTTCCATCTGGCGCAGCAGGCCGTTCATCTCGTCGATGGTGAGCTTGCGGTTGGCGCGCACCGCGCCGTGGCAGGCCATGGTCGACAGCAGCTCGTTCTGCGCGCGCTGCACCACGGTGCTCGCGTCGTGCTGGCCCAGCTCGGCGAGCACGCTGCGCGCCAGCTCCACCGGGTCGCCGTCGGCCAGCGTGCCGGGCACGGCGCGCACCGCCAGCGTGCGGGCCGAGAAGGGCGTGATCTCCAGCCCCAGCGTGGGCAGCACCTCGGCGCAGGCCTCGGCCGTGGCCACTTCCTGCGGCGTGGCCGCGAAGGTGGCCGGAATCAGCAGCGGCTGGCTCGTGATGGCCGCGCCGTCGAGTTGGGTCTTGAGCCGCTCGTAGACGATGCGCTCGTGCGCCGCGTGCATGTCGACGATCACGAGGCCCTGGCTGTTCTCGGCCAGGATGTAGATGCCCTGCAGCTGGGCCAGCGCGCGGCCCAGCGGCCAGGCGTCCTGGTTCATGACGGGGGCGGGAGCGGGCGCTTCGTCTTCCGGCAGCCCGACCGGCGCGCGGAACGACATCGCCGGCGCTTCGGTCTGCCACTGCGACGGGGCCGTGACCGGCGCATGCCCTTGCTCCTCGGTGCGCCGCGGCCACATGGCCTCGAAGTCGCCGGTGCCGCGCTCGCGCGCCTGGAACGGGATCGCGGGCTGCGACCAGCTGGCGCTCGGCGGCAGCGGTGTCTGCTTGAAGAAGGGCTGCGGCGGTACGTCGGCCGGTGCCAGGGCATCGCCGGCGCGCGGCGCTGCGAGCGCGTCCTCGATGGCGTGGCGCACCGCCTGGTGCACCTCGCGCCCGTCGCGGAAGCGCACCTCGATCTTGGTCGGGTGCACGTTGACGTCGACGCGCGCGGGGTCGATCTCCAGGTACAGCACGTACACCGGCTGGCGCTGGCCGTGCAGCACGTCTTCGTAGGCGCTGCGCACTGCGTGCGACAGCACCTTGTCGCGCACGAAGCGGCCGTTGACGTAGAAGAACTGCTGGTCGTTGCGCGAGCGCGCCGCATCGGGAATGCCGGCGCGGCCGACCACGCGCACCGGGCCGCCTTCGCGCAGCACGGAGACGCTCTGCGACACGAAGTCGTCGCTCAGCGCATCGGCCAGCCGCTGCTCGGGCGTGGCGGCGGCGCGCCATTGTTCGATCAACTTGCCGTCGTGCCAGACCGAGAAGCCCACCTCGGGCCGCGCCAGCGCATGGCGGCGCACCGCCTCGATGCAGTGGGCCAGCTCGGTGGCGTCGGTCTTCAGGAACTTGCGCCGCGCGGGCGTGGCAAAGAACAGCTCGCGCACCTCGACCGTGGTGCCCACCGAACGCGCCACCGGCCGCAGCTCGCCGGTGCCGCCATCGAGCACGAAGGCGCTGTCGGCGCCGGTGAAGCGCGAGAGGATGCTGAGCTCGGCGATCGCGTTGATGGCCGCGAGCGCCTCGCCGCGAAAGCCCATGGTGCCGACCGTTTCGAGGTCGCTCAGGCTCGCGATCTTGCTGGTGGCGTGGCGGCGCAGCGCCACCGTGAGTTCCTCGCGCGGAATGCCCAGGCCGTCGTCTTCGACCGAGATCAGCCGCACGCCGCCCGAGGCCAGCCGCACGGTGATCTGGCGCGCGCCGGCGTCCAGCGCGTTGTCGAGCAGTTCGCGCACCACCGAGGCGGGGCGCTCGACCATTTCACCGGCGGCGATCTGGCTGATCAGCTCGTCGGGGAGTTCACGGATCGGGCGGCGTTCGGCGGGGGGGAGGGAGGAGGGTAGGGCACTCACCGGAAACATTCTAAAAGCGGGGGCGCGGACCGGACTTTCTACAGGGTATCGAGGTGTTCGGGAGGTGTATTTGGCGCGCTTATACCGATCCTCAACCGATCTCATTGGCTTTGGCGAAGGCGAAAACCTAAGCTCCCCTTCGCCAACGTATTCGCACAACAAGAACGCACCGGAGACACCCAGGACACCGCCATGGCCCACCGCCATGCCGCGCAGGGGGCCGCCGCGCGCGTTCGCCGACCACCCTGAAAGCCGACGCCATGACGACACCCCGCCCCCTGCGCTCCGCCGCCTGGTTCAACAACCCCGAACACAGCGAACTCTCGGTCCTGCACCTGGCCTGGTTCCTGAACTACGGCCTCACCCGCGAAGAGCTGCAATCGGGCAAGCCGATCATCGGCATCGCGCAAAGCGGCTCCGACCTCACGCCCTGCAACCGCCACCACCGCGAGCTGTCGCTGCGGGTGCGCGAAGGCATCCGCGAGATGGGCGGCATCGCGATGGAGTTCCCGATGCACCCGATCCAGGAGAACGGCCGCCGCCCCACGGCCGCGCTCGACCGCAACCTGGCCTACCTGGGGCTCGTCGAGATCCTCACCGGCTACCCGATCGACGGCGTGGTGCTGACCACCGGCTGCGACAAGACCACGCCCGCCGCGCTGATGGCTGCTGCCACCGCCAACATCCCCGCCATCGTGCTGTCGGGCGGCCCGATGCTCAACGGCTGGCACGAAGGCCAGCGCACCGGCACCGGCACCACGCTGTTCAAGGCGCGCGAGCTGTTCGCCAAGGGCAGCATCGACTTCCCCGGCTACATCGACCTCGTGGGCTCCACCGTGCCCTCGGCGGGCCACTGCAACGTGATGGGCACCGCCTCGACCATGAACGCCCTGGCCGAAGCCCTGGGCATGAGCCTGCCCGGCTGCGCGGCCATTCCCGCGCCGTACCGCGAGCGCGGCCAGATGGCCTACGAAACCGGCCGGCGCATCGTCGACATGGTGCGCGAAGACCTCAAGCCTTCGGACATCCTCACGCGCTCGGCCTTCGAGAACGCGATCGTCGTCAACTCGGCCATCGGCGGCTCGACCAACGCGCCGATCCACCTCATCGCCATCGCCAAGCACGCCGGTGTCGAACTCAACATCCAGGACTGGGAAACGGTCGGCCTCGACGTGCCGCTGCTGCTCGACATGCAGCCCGCCGGCAAGTACCTCGGCGAGGAGTTCTACCGCGCGGGCGGCGTGCCGGCGGTGGTCGCCGAGCTGCATCGCCACGGCCTGATCCGCACCGACGCGCGCACCGTCAACGGCCACACCCTGGCGACCAACTGCGCCGACGCGCCGGTGAAAGACGCCGACGTGATCCGCCCCTTCGACCAGCCGCTGCGCGAGAACGCCGGCTTCCTCGTGATGTCGGGCAACCTCTTCGATAGCGCGATCATGAAAACCAGCGTGATCTCCGACGAGTTCCGCGCGCGCTACCTGAGCCAGGCCGGCGACCTCGATGCCTTCGTGGGCCGCGCCATCGTGTTCGACGGCCCGGAAGATTTCGAAGCCCGCATCGAAGACCCGTCGCTGGACATCGACGCCAGCTGCATCCTGTTCATGCGCGGCGTCGGCCCCATCGGGCATCCGGGCTCGTCGGAAGTGGTCAACATGCGCGCGCCGTCGCACCTGCTCAAGAGCGGCGTGTCGGCCTTGCCCTGCATCGGCGACGGCCGGCAGTCGGGCACCTCGGGCTCGCCGTCGATCCTCAACGCCTCGCCCGAAGCCGCCGCAGGCGCCGGCCTGGCGCTGCTGCAGACCGGCGACAAGGTGCGCGTGGATTTGAAGGAACGCACCGTCAACATGCTCGTCGACGACGCGGTGTTGCAAGCGCGCGCCCGTGACCTCGAAGCGAAGGGCGGCTACCCGATTCCCGCGAGCCAGACGCCGTGGCAGGAGATCCAGCGCGCGATGGTGGACACGCTGTCCGAAGGCATGGTGCTGAAGCCGGCGACCAAGTACCAGCGGGTGGCGCAGACGGCGGGGATTCCGCGTCGCAACCACTGAGGGCTGTTGCTGTTCAGGGCGCGATCACGCCGACGGGGCACCTTGCTCCGCGAATGTCCCCCGCCCTTCGGGCTCCTCCTTGATTTCGCTGCGCAAGGCACCCCATCAGCGTGATCGTTGTTCGCAGCCGTCGTTGATCGGCGAGCACCCGCAGCGTGCCCTCGTGCGCAGGGCATTGGGTGCTCCCCGCAGCGAAATCAAGGAGGAGGCCGCAGGCCGGGGGACATTCGCGGAGGGGAGTACCCGATGTCCTGTGCACGCGCCCTGAAGCCACACCTGCAACCAGAATTTTTTCAATTCAAAAGAAGGAGTCAGACATGAAGTGGATGAGCGTTCAAACGCCGCAGGGCCCCCGCGTGGGCTACATCAAGGACGGCGCACTGCAGCCCGTCAATGTGAGCCGCATGCAGGAGATCGTCGAAGGGAAAGCCTGGAACGATGCAGGCAATCCGATCCCCCTCGCCGACGTCAAGCCCACCTTGCCGTTCGCCCCAAGAAACATCATCTGCATCGGCGCCAACTACCGCGACCACTGCATCGAGACCGGCCTGGCCATCCCCGAGAAGCCCGTCGTCTTCGCCAAGTTCAGCAACACGCTGGCAGCCGACGGTGACGCGATCACCTGGCCCGAAGGCTTCACCGAGAAGGTCGACTGGGAAGCCGAACTCGGCGTCGTCATCGGCAAGCGCGCACAGGGTGTGAGCGAAGCTGACGCGCTCTCGCACGTGTTCGGCTACGTCGCCGCCAACGACGTGAGCGCGCGCGACGTGCAACTGGGCGAGGCGCAATGGGTGCGCGGCAAGTCGCTCGACGGCTTCTGCCCGCTGGCGCCCACCGTCGTCACGCGCGACGAAGTGGCCGACGTGCAATCGCTGGGCATCCGCTGCCTCGTCAACGGCGAGGCCGTGCAGTCGTCCAACACCAGCGAAATGATCTTCTCGGTCGCGTTTCTCATCGCGTACCTCTCGCGCGCCATCACGCTGGAGCCGGGTGACCTGATCCTCACCGGCACGCCCGCCGGCGTCGGCCTGGGCCTCAAGCCGCCACGCTTCCTGAAGCGCGGCGACGTGGTCTCGGTCGAGATCGACGGGCTGGGTTCGGTGACGAACCCGGTCCACGGCGCCATCGCACGCGGTTAGCACGCGGCTAGCCTCCACGGCTTCCAGACAGACATACCTATTCAGGAGACAACAACAATGACAACCACGAGTCCCTACGGCGAACTGGTCACAGGCGCCATCCACAAGGCGCGCTGGCGCCTGCTGCCCATGCTGATCGTCATGTACATCATGTCGATCCTCGACCGCGTGAACGTCGGCTTCGCCAAGCAGGCGCTGCAGATCGACACCGGCCTGAGCAACAGCGCCTTCGCGCTCGGCGCCGGCATCTTCTTCGTGAGCTACGCGATCTTCGAAGTGCCGAGCAACGTGATCCTGTCGCGCGTCGGCCCGCGCATCTGGCTGTGCCGGATCATGGTCACCTGGGGGCTCGTGGCCTCGGCCATGATGTTCGCGACCACCGAGACCTCCTTCTACGTGCTGCGCTTCCTGCTCGGCATCGCGGAGGCGGGCTTCTACCCCGGCGTGCTGCTCACGCTGACCTACTGGTTCCCGGCCAAGGTGCGCGCGCAGGCCAACGGCATCCTGCTGTTCGGCTTTGCGGGCGCGCTCGTCATCGGCGGGCCGATCTCCGGTGCGCTGCTCGACATGAACGGCATCGGCGGGCTCAAGGGCTGGGAGTGGATGTTCCTCATCGAGGGCCTGATGGCCGTGGTGGTGGGCATCGTGGCCTTCTTCGTCATCGTCGATCGGCCGCACAACGCGCCCTGGCTCACGAGCGCGCAGCAGAACGCGCTGCAGGCCGTGCTCGACCAGGAAGCGGCGGAGAAGTCGGCCGACAGCCCGCAGACCGTGTGGCAGACGCTGTGCAATCCGCGGGTCATGTTCTTCGCGCTGAACTTCTTCATCGTGCAGATCGCCGCCTACGGCCTCATCTTCTATCTCCCGACCCAGGTGGGGCAGATCCTGGGCCAGAAGATCGGCCTGCTGGTCGGCTTCGTCACCAGCATTCCGTGGCTGCTGGCGCTGTTCGTCGTGTACTTCGTCACGCGCTGGTCCGACCGCCACCACGACCGCCGCCGCGTCACCGTGGCCACGCTGTACACGATCTTCGGCGTGTGCGTGTGCCTGTCGGCGCACGGCTCGCCGATCTTCGCGATCGCGGCGCTGTCCATCGGCGCGTCGACCTACCTGTCGGGCACGCCGATCTTCTATGCCTTCCTGTCGGAGCGGCTGTCGGGCCTGGGCATTGCCACGGGCATCGCACTGGTCAACTCCATCGGCAACCTCGGCGGCTTCGTGGCGCCCAACCTGCGGACCTACGTGGAGCAGAACCACGGCGGCTCGGCCGCGGGTCTGTACACGCTGGGCAGCGCGGCGCTGCTGGCCGCGCTGATGCTGGCGCTGATGCCCAAGGGCTGGCGCGTGGCGAAGAAGAGTGGGGCTGCGGCGGCGCCGGCGGCCGTGCTCGACGGCCGGGCACGCGCCTAGTCGTTCAGAAGGCCTGTCGCCAGACGCGCGACAGGGCCTGCCACGCGCAGTCCACCTCCGGCCGCTTGAGCGCGCCGGCCAGGCATACAAAGCGCAGGTCGCAGCCGATGCTCACGCGGTCGGCAATGACCAGGCCGTCGCGCTGGCTGGCCTGCAGCGCCAGCGCGTCGCGCGCCAGCGAAATGCCCACGCCGGCGCGCACCAGCGCCAGCATCGACATCTCCTGGTCGGCCTGCGCGGCTTTCTTCAGCACCAGCTTGTGGGCCTGCAGCACCGGCGCCAGCAGCCGCGAATGCGAGGAGGTCGGCGGCGCCAGCACCCACGGCAGGTAGGCCAGCTCGGGCCAGTCGCGGCCCAGCACCTGCGGCGCCCAGCCGCTCGGGCCGATCACCTGGTAGTTGAAGCGCGCCAGCACCTGCGAATGGAACAGCGCGCCGTCGTGGCGCCGTGACGCGGCGCTGGCCTGCGGCAGGTCGGTGGCCTCGGGGTCGCCGAGGTAGAAGCCGATGTCGAGTTCCTTGTTGAGCAGTTGGGCGAGCACGTCGCCGCTCGTGCCCTGGTGCAGCTCGGTCTCCAGCTCGGGCGCCAGCGCCACCAGTTCGGTGAGGAAGGGGCTGAGCCGCGTGAAGTCGGGGTCGAGGATGGTGCCGATGCGCAGCGAGCCGCGCACGCCGCCCTTGAGCCGCTCGGCGGCCACCGCGAAATCGTTCAGGCTCTCCAGCGCATGCTCCGCGTGGTTGAGCAGCGCTGCGCCGTCGCGCGTGAGCAGCAGGCCGGTGGGCGTGCGCTGGAACAGCTCCAGCTCGACCAGCGCGCCCAGCTCCTTGAGCTGCAGGCTCACGGCCGGTTGCGTGAGAAACAGGCGCTGCGCGCCGCGCGACACCGAGCCCTCGCGGGCCACGGCCACGAAGGCCTGCAGGAGCCGGGGCTCGATCTTCTTCATGCCGCGCCGGGGAAAGGCTGCAGCTGCTTGTACATGACGAACGCGTCCACGAAGCCCAGCTGCGGATGCCTGAATGCGCCCGGCAAGGTGCCGACGATGGCGAAGCCCATGTGCTGCCACAGCCGCACCGCGCGCTCGTTGGTGGACACGACGAAGTTGAACTGCATCGCCAGGAAGCCCATGCGCAGGGCCTGCTGCTGCGAGTGTTCGCACAGCGCCGAGGCCACGCCCAGGCCGCGCGCCGCCTCGGACACCACATACCCGCAGTTGCTCACGTGCGCGCCCTGGCCGGGCTGGTTGGGGCGGATCACATAGGTGCCGAGCACGGCGCCTTCGTCGCTGCAGGCCACGAAGGTCAGGGTGGGCACCTTCATCCACGAATGGCGGGCCTGTTCTTCCGTCACATCGGGCGGGTAGGTGTAGGTGTCGCCGCGGCGGAACGTCGGTTCGAGGATGGCCCAAATGGCAGGCCAGTCGGCATCGAGAGCTTCGCGGATCTGGATCATGGGGTGATTCGGAAAGGGTGCGGCATGCCAACAAGGATAATCCGCGCCCATGGAAATCATCAGCTTTCTCGTCGACTTCATCCTTCACGTCGACAAACACCTCGAGGCCTTCGTGGTCGCCTACGGCCCCTGGGTCTATGCGCTGCTGTTCCTGATCGTGTTCGTCGAGACCGGCGCGGTGGTCATGCCCTTCCTGCCGGGCGACTCGCTGCTGTTCATCGTCGGTGCGCTGTGCGGCATCGGGCTCATGAGCTTTCCGCTGGCCTGCGGCATCCTGATCGCGGCGGCCATCCTGGGCGACCAGTGCAACTACTCGATCGGGCGCTACTTCGGGCCCAAGGTGTTCCAGTGGGAGAACTCGCGCTTCTTCAACCGAAAGGCCTTCGACCAGGCCCACAGCTTCTACGAGCGCTACGGCGGCATCACCATCGTGCTGGCGCGCTTCATGCCGTTCATCCGCACCTTCGCGCCTTTCGTGGCCGGCGTGGCCGAGATGAACCGCGCCAAGTTCACGGCCTACAACGTGGGCGGCGCGCTGCTCTGGGTGCTGGGCATCGCCACCGCGGGCTACTTCTTCGGCAACCTGCCGTTCGTGCGCCAGCACCTGGACAAGATCATCTGGGCGCTGATCTTCGTGCCCGGCCTGCTGGCGATCTTCGGCGCGTGGCGCGCCTCGAAGGCCGAGAAGGCGCGGGCGGCGGCCTCGCAGTCCTGAGCCGTTCCCGGCTCGCCCCCAAGAAAAAACGCGCCCGAGGGCGCGTTTTTTCGTTGGGGGTTGGAACGATCAATCAGTAGCGCGGCCCGTTGTCCGGGTAGTAGCCACTGCCGCGCGGGTAGCGCTGCTGGTTGTAGTAGTTGCGCTCGTCGACGTTGCGGCCCACCTGGTTGCCGATGATGCCGCCGATGGCCGCGCCGCCGAGCGTGCTGCCCGTGTTGCCGCCGATCGCATGGCCCACCGCCGCGCCGCCGAGTGCGCCAATGCCGGTGCCGAGGTTCTGGTTCGGACCGCTCGCACAACCTGCCAGCGTCATGACCGAAGTGGCAGCTGCAGCGGCGATCCAGAGACGTGTCTTCAACATGAGGTCCACCTTTCGAGAGTGATGACCCATCATGGTCAAAAGTATGCATTTCGCGGTGTAGGAGCCTGCCGCGCTTGCCTGTGCGCGGTCGTGGGCCGCACCGCGTGGGACAGGGCGCGTGTTGCGGGACGCAAGGCCTGCAAGCAAACGCGTGGGGTCAAGCAGCGCGCGGCTTGCGCGGCGTCGGCGCCTTTTTCTTCGGGGCTTCCAGCGCGCCCGACGACGCGGCCCGCAGGATGCGGCGGAAGGTGGGGCATTCCATATGGCTGGGCGCGGGGCAGACCGCCGCATGCCGCAGGCCATCGCGCATCGCCGTGAGCTGGCGGATCGTGCGGTCGAGGTCCTGCGCCTTGTCCGCGAGCACCTGCCGGTCGATGCGCGGCTTGCCTTCGGGCGAGAACATGTGGCCGATTTCCTCCAGCGAGAAACCGGCGGCACGCCCCAGCGCGATGAGCGCCAGCCGCTCCAGCACCTCGGGCGCGAACACGCGGCGCAGGCCGTGCCGGCCGGTCGAGGCGATCAGCCCTTTTTCTTCATAGAAGCGCAGCGTCGAGGCGGGAACGCCGGCGCGTTGCGCGACTTCCGAAATGTCCATGTGCCGGCCCCTCTTGACTTCAAGTCGACTTGAATTGGCACAGTCTAGCTCTCGCCGCTTGAAGGCACCTGAAGGAAAACGATCATGGACGACACATCTCCCGCCAATGCCGAGCAGGCCGCCCTGTGGAACGGCCACGCCGGCAGCGCCTGGGTCCACACGCAGGCCGTGCTCGACGCGATGTTCCAGCCGCTCGAAGCACGGCTGAGCGACGCGGTGCGCGCCGTGGGCGCCCACCGCGTGCTCGACGTGGGCTGCGGCACCGGCCGCACGACGCTCGCCGTGGCGCGGCAGCTCGGCCCGGCGGGCCAGTGCCTCGGCGTCGATATCTCGGCGCCGATGATCGAGGCGGCGAAGGCCCGCGCTGCGCGCGAGGTGCTCCCGTCGGCCCGCTTCGTCTGCGCCGACGTGCAGGGCCACGCCTTCGAGCCCGCCGCGTTCGACACGGTGATCTCGCGCCTGGGCGTGATGTTCTTCGACGACCCGGTGCGAGCCTTCGCGAACCTGCGGCGCGCGGCGACCGACGGCGCGGCCCTGCGCTGCATCGCCTGGCGCGGCGGGGCCGACAACCCGTTCATGACAACGGCCGAGCGCGCCGCCGCGCCGCTGCTGCCCGGCCTGCCGCCGCGCCTGCCGAACGCACCGGGCCAGTTCGCGTTCGCCGACCGCGCGCGGGTCGCGGGCATCCTCGCGGCGAGCGGATGGGGCGAGGTCAATATCCAGCCCTTCGAGGTCGAATGCGCGTTCCCCGCGACGGCGCTGGCCGACTACTTCACGCGGCTCGGGCCGGTCGGCCTGGCCCTGCAGGAGGTGGATGCCGCGACGCGCGCGCAGGTCGTCGAGACGCTGCACGCCGCGTTCGCGCCCTATGTGCAGGGCGACGACGTGCGCTTTGTCGCGGCCTGCTGGATGATCGCGGCGCGCGCGCCGACGCGGGAGCGTGGCCATGTCTGAAGCCGTCGAACTCGCGCTGCGCACGCTGTGGGTCGGCGCCGGCGCGACCGTGGTGATGGACCTGTGGGCCGTGCTGCGCCAGCGCCTGTTCGGCATTCCCTCGCTGGACTACGCGCTCGTGGGCCGCTGGCTCGTGCACCTGACGCGCGGGCGCTTCTTTCACGACCCCATCGGCAAGTCGCCGCGCGTGGCCGGCGAGGGCGTCATCGGCTGGACCGCGCACTACCTGCTCGGCATCGCGTTCGCGGCCGTGCTGCTCGCGGGCTGGGGGCTGGCGTGGGCGCGCCAGCCGACGCTGGTGCCCGCGTTGATCGTCGGCATCGGCACCGTGCTCGTGCCGTTCTGCGTGATGCAGCCGGCGATGGGCGCGGGCTTCGCGGCGCGCCGCACGCCGCGTCCTGCGATGGCGCGGTTCCAGAGCGTGGTCACGCACAGCGTCTTCGGCGTCGGCCTTTATCTGGCCGCGTGGGTCGCCCGCGTGGCGGGCTTCTAGGTCAGAGCTGCCGGCTGCGCGCGAGCGGCGGGTTCTGCGCGAAGTAGCGCTGGATGCCGCGCATCAGCGCGTCGGCCAGGTTCTCCTGGTAGTCGGCGCGGCGCAGGTTGGCCTCTTCCTCGGGGTTGCTGATGAAGGCCGTCTCGACCAGCACGCTCGGGATGTCGGGCGCCTTCAGCACCGCGAAGCCGGCCTGCTCGACCTGCGCCTTGTGCAGCCGCGCGCCGATGCCCTTGATCTCGCCGAGCATCGCGCCGCCGAGCTTCAGGCTGTCGTTGATCTGCGCGGTGGTGCTCATGTCGAGCAGCGCGCGCTGCACCTGCGCCTCGTGGTTGCCCACGTTCACGCCGCCGACCTTGTCGGCGTCGTTCTCCTTGTTGGCCAGCCAGCGCGCGGCGCTGCTGGAGGCGCCGCTCTGGCTCAGGGCGAATACGCTGGCGCCGCGCGCGGCGGGCGTGGTGAAGGCGTCGGCGTGGATGCTCACGAACAGGTCGGCCTGCACGCGCCGCGCCTTCTGCACGCGAACGCCCAGCGGCACGAAGAAGTCGGCGTCGCGCGTGAGAAAGGCGCGCATCGGGCTGCCGTTGACGCTGGCTGCGTTGATGCGGTCGCGCAGGCGGTGCGCCACCTGCAGCACGATGTCTTTCTCGCGCGTGCCGTTCGGGCCGATGGCGCCGGGGTCTTCGCCGCCGTGGCCGGGGTCGAGCGCCACGATGATGATGCGGTCGGTGCGGCTGGCCGTGGCGCGCGGCGGCGGGCCGGGCGGCGTCACGGGGCGCGCCGGCGGAGGCGCTGCAGCCACCACGGGCGGCGGTGCCGGCGGCAGTGGCAGCGGCATGCCGCCAGGGGGCAGGGCCGGCGCGGGCCCGGAGGGCGCGGGGCGCGCGGCCTGCTGCGCCATCAGGTCGCCCAGCGGGTCGACGGGCGGCATGGCGGGGCGCACGGGCGCGGGGGCTGGTGATGGTGCGGCGGGCGGGGCGGTGGCGACGACCGGGCCGTTGCTCGGGGCGGTGGTGGTGGTGGTGGTGCCGTTCTTGGGCGCATCGCGCAGCCGCTCGGCGATCAGCGCTTCCATCGGGTCGATGGCCTGCTCGGGGTACAGGTCGAGCACCAGCCGGTGCTTGTAGGCGGCCACGGGCGCCAGCGAGAACACCTGCGGGCGCACGGTCTGCTTCAGGTCGAACACGATGCGCACCACCTTCGGTGCGTTCTGCCCGATGCGCAGGCCGTTGATGTACGGGTCGCCGGGCTTGATCTTGCCGACCAGGTCGCGCAGCTCGGTGTTCAGGTCGATGCCCTCGATGTCCACGGCCAGCCGGGGCGGGCTGCCGACCACCAGCTGCTGCGAGTTGAGGCGGGCGTCGGACTCGATGGTCACGCGGGTGTAGTCGGCGGCGGGCCACACGCGCACGGCGAGGATGCTGGCGCCGCGCGCGATCTGGTGCACGCCCAGCATCAGCGCGATGCTGCCGCCTTGCAGCAGCACGCGCCGTTTCAGGCCGGTCGCCTTCATGCGGCCAGGCACGCCAGCAGATCGCTGCCGCGAGGGGTGTTCGCCAGGAGGGTCACGCTGCGGGTGTCGTCGGTCATTGCTTCTATTTTAATAGCTAGGTCGGCAGGTGGGGTGCGCCCCGCGGCGTTTTCCGGCCACTCGGCCAGCTTGAGGCCCGGGCCCGCGAAGATGTCGCGGAAGCCCGCGTCGTCCCATTCGCGCGGATCGGCGAAACGGTAGAAGTCGAAGTGGTAGATGGCCAGCCCGTCGGGCGCCTCGTGCGGCTCGACCACCGCGTAGGTGGGGCTCTTGATGCGCCCGGTGATGCCGAGCGCGCGCAGCAGGTGACGCACGAAGGTGGTCTTGCCGGCGCCCAGGTCGCCCTGCAGCGCGATGAAAGCGTCGCGCAATGCGGGCGATGCGGCGAGCGCGCGCGCCAGCGCGTCGGTGTCGTCTTCGCCCTGCCAGCGCAGGGTGCGCGTTTCTACAATCGGCAAGTGATCGTCAGCCATCCACTCGTTGCTCGTATTCAGGCCTTGGCCCGGGAACTCGGATTCTCCCAAATCGGAATCGCGGGCGTCGATCTGTCGAGCGCCGAAGACGGTCTGATGCAATGGCTGGCCCATGGGTTCCATGGAGAAATGCAATACATGGCAACGCACGGCACGCGCCGCGCGCGGCCCGCGGAGCTGGTGCCGGGCACGGTGAGCGTGATCACCGCGCGCATGGACTACCTGCCGCGCGACACCGACGCCGAGTGGCAGGCCATCGAGTTCGACCGGCTGCGCCGGCCTGGCGAGGCCATCGTGTCGCTGTACGCGCGGGGCCGCGACTATCACAAGGTGCTGCGCAACCGCCTGGCCAAACTCGCCGAGAAGATCGCCGAGGAGGTCGGCCCCTTCGGCCACCGCGCCTTCACCGATTCGGCGCCGGTGCTCGAGGCCGAGCTGGCCTCGCGCAGCGGCCAGGGCTGGCGCGGCAAGCACACGCTGGTGCTCGACCGCGACGCGGGCTCGATGTTCTTCCTGGGCGAGATCTACGTCGACATGGCGCTGCCGCCGAGCGAGCCCGTCAGCGCGCACTGCGGCAGCTGCAGCGCCTGCATCGACGTGTGCCCGACGCGCGCCATCGTCGCGCCGCAGCGGCTCGATGCGCGCCGCTGCATCTCGTACCTGACGATCGAGCACGCCGGCGCCATTCCGGTGGAGCTGCGCCCGCTGATGGCCAACCGCATCTACGGCTGCGACGACTGCCAGCTGATCTGTCCCTGGAACAAGTTCGCGAAGAAGAGCACGCTGCCCGACTTCGACGCGCGCGAGGGGCTCACGGGCCGCACGCTGGCCGAGCTGTTCGCGTGGAGCGAGGAAGACTTCTTGCGCCGCACCGAAGGCAGCCCGATCCGCCGCATCGGCCACGAGCGCTGGCTGCGCAACATCGCGGTGGCGCTGGGCAATGCGGTGCGCTCAGGCGAGGTCGGCGCGAAGGAAGCGCTGGCCACGCGCGCTGAACACTCGAGCGTGTTGGTGCGCGAGCATGTCGCGTGGGGGCTGGCGCAGCAGCCTGCGGACTCGCCGGCTTAAGCGGGAAGGATCTCGCGCACGCGCTCCCACGGCCGGCACATCAGCGTGCCGCGCGGCGACACGACGATCGGGCGTTGCAGCAGGATCGGGTGCTCGACGATCGCATCGAACAGCTGGTCGTCGGTCAGTTGCTCGTTCGCCAGCTTCAACTCTTCGTAGGGCGCTTCCTTCGTGCGCAGCAGGTCGCGCGCCGTCAGGCCCATGGCCTTCGCCAGTTCGCGCAGCTTCTTCTTCGAGGGCGGCGTTTCCAGGTACAGGACGATCTCGGGCTCCACGCCGCTTTCGCGGATCAAGCCCAGCACGTTGCGCGACGTGCTGCAGTTGGGCTTGTGGTAGATCGTCATCGGGTAGGCGGTGGTCGGTGTGCGTGCGGTCATGGGGTCGATGATAGAAAACTGAGTTCAGCCGCCCGGCGCACTCGGGTCCAGCGAGAACGGAAAGCGCGCCGCCCAGAATGCCGCCAGCCGCGGCTCGGCATCCACGCGCCGCACCACCGGGGTCATGCGTGGCGCCACGCGGTAGAAGCGTCGGCGGCCTGGGGTCCAGCGCGACATCACGGTCACGTACAGGTCGAGCATGCTCAGCTTGTCGCCGAGCAGGTAGGGCGCGGGCTCGTCGATCTGCGTGTCCATCAGGTGCCAGCAGTGCGCGATGCGCTCGGCCGAACGTTCGAGCATCGCGGCCTGTGCGGCGGGGTCGGGCACGAGGCGCTGCGGGTCGTCGCGCACCCAGAACATCGAATAGATGGCCGCCGGCAGATAGACCATCCAGCGCAGGTAGCGCGTGCGCAGCGGATCATCGGGCGCGGGGCAGAGCCCGGCCTCGGGGTAGCGGTCGCCGAGCCAGATCAGGATGGCCGCGCTCTCGGTCATGACCTCGCCCGAAGGCAGCACGAGCGCAGGCACCTGGCGCATCGGGTTGATGCCCGCCACGCGCTCGCGTTCGGACTCGCCCTCCCACGGGGACATGTCGACAGTCTCGACCTGCGCGCCGATCAGCGTCAGCGCGGCGTGGATCGGCGTGGCGCCCGAACCGGGCGCGCCGTAGAGGGTGTAGCGGTCGCTGGAGGCGGATGGAGAGGCCATCCGCGCAGGGTACTGCAGGCCCGCGCCGCTTGCCAACTAGGGGGTCAGGCGGCCAGCAGCGCGTCGACCTTGTCCAGCGCCTCGAGCGTCTTGAAGCAGGCCTCGGCCACTTCCGTGCCCTTGATCGCGAAGTGGCGGTGGAAGTACTTGCGGTGCTCCACGTGCTCGTGGAAGTGGTGCGGCGTGAGCACGGCCGAGAAGATCGGCACGTCGGTCTCCAGCTGCAGCGACATCAGCGTGCTGACGACGGTGTTGGCGACGAACTCGTGGCGGTAGATGCCGCCGTCCACCACCAGCGCGCAGCCGATGATGGCCGCGTACTTGCCCGAGTTGGCCAGGCGCTTGGCGTGCAGCGGAATCTCGAAGGCGCCGGGCACATCGAAGATGTCGATGCGCTCGCGCGCCACGCCCAGCCGCGCCATCTCTTCGAGAAAGGCGTCGCGTGCCTGGTGGACGATGTCGGAATGCCATTGCGCCTCGACGAATGCGATGCGCTGGCCGCGCGGCGAACCCGACGCGGTGACGGCAGAAAGGGGAAGGTCGTTGATCTGACTCATGGTGTGCCTCTTGAAAGCAGGTTTCCTGAATCAGGGCGCACGAAACCACAGGCCCGCTCGCGCGCCGATCTGCCCAAAAAAAGCAAAGCAAGGCGCGCGGGCATGCCCGCATTTCGCGCTCTCTTTCATCCGGACTGTGACCGTCGGCTTCGGAATCGCACCGAAATCTGCTGACCCTCAAACCTGTGACAGGCCTGAGGCGCTCGCGGGCTTGTGCAACTTTCGTTGCCATCACCGCCGGTGGGGAATTGCACCCCGCCCTGAGAACGCTTGCCGTCCGGCGAACCGGACGACGGCGCGATTCTAGAAGCACGCCGCCGGGCCGGTTGTCGCCCGCGTGCCAGACCTTCGAGCGCGCGGGGATTTGCTTCAGAAGCGGTACGTCGCGCTCGCGGTCAGGGTACGGCGCTGGCCGTAGAAGCAGTCGCCGCGTGCCAGGCAGGTGGTGATCTGCACCTTGTCGGTCAGGTTGGCCACGTTGAGCGCCAGGCGCAGCGGGCCGTTGTCCCACGCGAACATCGCGTCGAACAGCGTGACCGCGGGCACGGGGTTGTTGTCCATGCCGTCGTACGACTTGCCCATGTAGCGCACGCCGCCGCCGGCCGAGAAGCCGTGCAGGCCGCCGATCGAGAAGCGCTTCGTCACCCAGGCCGAGGCCGTGTGCTTGGGCACGCCCGAGATGCGCTTGCCCAGGTCGGAGCCGTTGCTCTTCGACACGCGTGCGTCGGTGTAGGCGTACGAAGCGATCCAGTCCCAGTCGCGCGCGATGCTGCCCTTGTACTCGAGCTCCAGGCCCTTCACGTGCACTTCGCCGAGCTGCACGCTGTTGAGCGGGTTGGTCGGGTCGGTGGTCTTGCGGTTGGTGTCGCGCAGGTCGTACACGGCCGCCAGGAACGAGGTGCGCTGGCCCGCGGGCTCCCACTTCACGCCGGCTTCCCACTGCTTGCCGCGCTGCGGCTTGAAGGGGTTGT
Source organism: Variovorax sp. GW821-FHT09A10 (assembly GCF_059418385.1). Lineage (NCBI taxonomy): Bacteria > Pseudomonadati > Pseudomonadota > Betaproteobacteria > Burkholderiales > Comamonadaceae > Variovorax > Variovorax sp. GW821-FHT09A10. The sequence goes on along the minus strand of NZ_JBWKPT010000003.1, from coordinate 492,687 downwards.
TCGACGTGTCGACGCCGCCCAGCGGCAGGAACGATTCGGCGTAGCTCAGGTACGGCGCCCAGCCGCCGTCGGCCAGGTAGACCAGGCCGGCGCGCTTGGTGGTGGCCTTGTCGTCGGCCGCCGCGGCGGGGCGGCCTTCGGTGTCGGTGGTGGCCTTGTCGTGGCGCAGGCCCAGCAGGCCGATCCAGCGGCCGTACTTGACCTGGTCCTGCACGTACAGGCCCGCCTGCTTCTGCACCACCTCGGGGGCGCGCGTGAAGCTGGTGGGGGCCGTGTAGTTGCCGTACACCGGCGCGTACACGTCGAGCGCACCCGCACGGCCGCGGCCCGAGAGCTTGGAGGTGGTGTTGCGCTGGAGGTCGGCGCCCAGCAGCAGCGTGTGCTCGACCTCGCCGGTCCTGAAGTGCGCCTCGGCCTGGTTGTCGAGCAGCAGCATCTTGCCGCCGTTGATGTCGCTGCTCAGGTCGCGCTCGATGGTGCGCTGGTCGGCGTTGAACACCGGGCGCGCCGGACGGCCCGTGAGGCGGTTGGCCGTGAAGCTGGTGTACGAGGTGTTGTACCAGACCTTGCTCTCGGTCGAGCGCAGGTTCTGGCGCACCGTCCAGGTGTCGTTGAGGCGGTGGCTGAACAGGTAGCCCAGCGAGGTGCTGCGCGTGTCGAAGCGGTCGAAGCCCGGCTCGCCGGTGAAGGTCGAGGTCGGGATGCGGCCGTACAGCGAGGGCAGCAGCGTGCCCTGCCACGGGAAGAAGCCGATCATCGAGCCGCTCTTGTCCTTCTGGTAGGACGCCTGCAGCGTGAGCGAGGTGTCGGCGTTCGGGCGCCAGGTGAGCGAGGGCGCGATCGCGATGCGGTCGTCCGACACGTGATCGACCTGCGTGCCGCTGTCGCGGTTCACGGCCACGAGGCGGTACACCCACTTGCTCTCGGGGTCGAGCGAGCCGGTGAAATCGGCGGCGATCTGCTTGCGCGCGTTGTTGCCCAGCTGCAGCTGCACCTCGCGCTGCGTCTCGGCCTGCGGGCGCTTCGACACGAGGTTGAGCACGCCGCCGATGCCGCCCTGGCCGTACAGCACCGACGAGGGGCCGCGCAGCAGCTCCACGCGTTCGAGCATGTACGGGTCGGGCCGGCTGGCGTTGTAGGTGCCGTAGGTGCGTTGCAGGCCGTCGAGGTACTGCACGGCGTCACCGCCGCGGGCCTTGAACGAATCCACGCGGCTGTCGAAGTAGCTCGACACCACGCCGGCCGTGTAGTTGGTGGTCTCGCGCAGGGTGAGCGCGCCCTGGGCTTCGATCTGGTCGCGCGTGACGACCGAGATGGCCTGCGGCGTCTCGATCAGCGGCGTGTCGGTCTTGGTGGCGGTGCTGCCGCGCCTGGCGACGAAGCCCGTCACCGGGCCGGTGGCGGTCTCCCCGGCATCGCCCGAGACGGTGACGGTGGGCAGGGCCTGCCGCGTTTCGGCAGCGGCGGCTTCTTGCGCGTGGGCATGTGCGCTGGCGGCAAGCGCCACGGCGGTGACCGCGAGCGCGGCATAGCCCCGCCGCGCGAGCGGCGTTTTGGGGCGACGATTCTTGAGTGTCATGTGCAGCTTCTCCTGTGTCCTGCGTCAGGCGTGTCTAGGGCGGGGAGTGGCTGCGGCGCAGTCGGGCGCGCCATGGCTTCTCGGTTGCGATCGAAAAAAAACGGAAACGAACGAACGCGTGCCGTGGCGCATTCCGAAAGGAAAGCGCATCCGGCTGGTGTTGTGTGTCTACGGCGTCGTGGGGGCAGTGGCCGAGGGCGACGACGGTGGGCGTCGTCGCTCGGGCTGCTGCGTCTTCGTTCCTTCGAAGACGGCTGGCGGGCTCGCGGCGGGCGCGGGCGGCTGGCTGAGGCGGGCGATTATAAAAGGCAGCGTCAGCGGCCCGAGAGGAACTGCGTCATGCGGTGCAGTTCTTCGTCGAGGCCCGCGCGGAAGGGCGCGCCGTGCGGCTTCTTCGCATCGGCATAACCGAAGGCCGGCTGCAGGCGGCCTTCAGGCGCGCTCACGTTGGCCCACCCGATCACGCGGTCGTGCCACAGCATCGGCAGCGCGTAGTAGCCGAACTGCCGTTTCGGCGCAGGCGTGTAGGCCTCGAACTTGTACGTCCAGCCCCACAGCAGCTCGAAGCGGCGGCGGTCCCACACCACCGGGTCGAAGGGCGCGAGCAGGCGCACCGCATCGTCGGGCGCATGGCGGCGCGAGGCGGGGTTCTCGTCGGAGGGCCAGTACCAGGTCGTGCCGTCGATGCGGCAACTGGCCAGCTCCTCGCGTGCCAGCCGCAGCGCCGTCTGCGTCTGCGCGGCCAGGTGCGGCGCGCCGTAGCCGAGCAGGCGCACGAGGTAGGTCAGGCTCGTGGCCGGCAGCGGCGCGTACTTGCGCACCACCAGTTCGATGAGCGCCGCCGCACGCTGCGCGCGCCCGGCGGGGGTGTCGTCGGCGGGCGGATGGCTCACGGCCTCGTACACCCGCGTGCCGCTGTCGCGCCGCACCACGCGCAGCATGCCGCGGTAGTGCATGCCGTCGAGCAGGTGCGTGGTGGCATTGCTGGAGCCGCCCCAGTAGTTCTGGATGCGGCCGTGCGCGAAGTGCTGCTCGACCTGGCGCGGATGCACCGGACCGTGCTCGCGGACATAGGCCAGCACGTCGGCGGCCTTGCGCCGCGTGTCGGCGTCCCAGGCTTTCCTGGCCTCGCGCGGATGCATCAGCGCCAGGTGTTCGCGCGGCAGGAAGCCGTAGTTGACGAGACAGTCTTCCTCGATCGCGAGCCGCGCGTAGCGGCTTTCGAGATCGCCCGCGCGGTAGTCCTTCACGCGGTGGCGCAGCGTGAGGTCTTGCGCCCGCGCCGGCGCACGGATCGGGTCGGCCTGCACGAAGCCGAGCTTGCGGATGGCGGCGGGAAGCGTCGTCGGCGTGAAGAGGGTGCGCGCGACGGCGTAGCGGCGCAGGTCGTCGAGGGTCGGGTCAGCCATGGGGCGAATTGCAGCACAAGCGGCTGCCTTTCGCTTCGGCCGGATCGATCAGACCGCGCCGCGGTGTCGCTCGATGCAGACGTCGAGCGTCTCGGCGCCGGGGCGCTGCCACCAGTCCAGGTTCGAAAAGATTTCGACCTCGCTGAACCCCGCAAACCCCGCGTCCTCGACCCAGCCGCGAATCTTCTTCAGCTCGACAACCCCATCACCCATCATCCCGCGATCGGAGAGCAGGTCGCGCGTCGGCGTGAGCCAGTCGCAGACGTGGTACGCCAGCAGTCGTTCGCGGCCGGCGCGGGCGATCTGTTGCTGCAGCTTCGGGTCCCACCACACGTGATAGATGTCGAGCGCCACGCCGAGCAGGCCGGTCTTGCCCGCATCGAGTTCGTCGCACAGGTCGAGCGCGTGTTCGAGCGTGTTGATGCAGGCGCGGTCGGCCGCTTGCATCGGGTGCAGGGGCTCGATGGCCAGCGGCATGCCGACCTCGCGTGCGTAGTCGAGCGATGCAGCAATGCCGTCGCGCACCTCGCTGCGCGCGCGGGCGATGTCCTTGTATGCGGCCTTGCCATCGAGCGCGCCGGGCAGGGCGCCGACGACCAGCACGAGGCAGGGCGCATCGAGCGTCTTCGCCTCGTCGATGGCGCGGCGGTTGTCGTCGAGCGCGGCCTTCAGGCCGGCCGCATCGGGCGCAGGGAAGAAGCCGCCGCGGCAGTAGCCCGAGAGGCCGATGCCGTGCGCCTTCAATTGCTTTGCCACCTTGTCGAGCCCGACGGCCGCGACCTGGTCGCGCCACGGGCTGATGGCGCGGATGTCGCGTTCGGCGCACTGGTCGATGAGGCGGTCCAGCGGCACCTCGGCGCCCGACTGCTTGCGGATGGTTGCCGTGTTGATCGACAGCCAGTCGTGGTTCTGCGAAAAGTCGCGCATGGTCGCCATCAGCCTTCCACGCCGTGCAGCGCCAGCAGCGACTTCATGCGCCGCACCGCGAGTTCCGGTTGCTCCAGCAGGTTGGCTGTATCCGCGAGACGGAAGAGTTCAGCGAAGTGCTGCAGCGAACGCGTGCTCTGCTGGCCACCCACCATCGTGAAGTGCTTCTGGTGCCCGTTGAGCCAGGCCATGAACACCACGCCCGTCTTGTAGAAGCGCGTGGGCGCCGCAAAGATGTGGCGCGACAGCGGCACCGTGGGGCCGAGGATCGCGTGGAACTTCTCGGTGTTGCCTTGCGCCAGTGCGCCCAGCGCGGCACTCGCGGCCGGCGCGATGGCGTCGAAGATGCCCAGCAGCGCATCGCTCTTGCCGTGCGTCGGCTCGCTGCCGAAGCCGTCGCCGGCGATCAGTTCGGCGTAGTTGAAGTCGTCGCCCGTGTACATGCGCACACCCTTCGGCAGGCGGCGGCGCATGGCGATCTCCTTGTCCTTGTCGAGCAGCGAAATCTTGATGCCGTCGACCTTGTCCGGGTGCACCGCGATGATGCCCAGCGCCGTGTTCATGGCCGCATCGACATCCTTCGTGCCCCAGTAGCCCGCGAGCGCCGGGTCGAACATGTCGCCCAGCCAATGCAGCACCACGGGCTGCTTCGCCTGGCTCAGGATGCGGTCGTACACGCGCTCGTAGTCGGCGGGGCCCTTTGCCACGCGGGCCAGTGCGCGGCTGGCCATCACGATCAGCTTGCCGCCGAGCGCCTCGATGGCGGCCATCTGCTCCTCGTAGCCGCGGATCACGTCGTCGACGCTCTTCACGTCGTCGATGTTCAGGTGGTCGGTGCCGCAGCCCGAGGCGACGAGCGCGCCGGGCACGTCCTTCGCGGCATCGAGCGAGCGGCGGATCAGTTCGAGCGACGTGGGCCAATCCAGGCCCATGCCGCGCTGCGCGGTGTCCATCGCCTCGGCCACGCCCAGGCCCAGCGAGAACAGGTGGCGGCGGTAGGCGATGGTGGTGTCCCAGTCGACCGCGCATTGCAGCCATGGGTCGATGGCGGCGAGCGGGTCGGCCACGACGTGGGCGGCCGAGTAGGCGATGCGATTGAACTTGACGCCCGCATCGGGCTTCACCGGCGCGGTGCCGCGCAGGGCGTAGGGTGCGAGCGCGCCGCTCGGGGTGGGGAGGGTCAGCGACAGTGCCATGGCTTTGTCTTCTTCTTCCTCAGACCTTCAGCGTGGGCACGTCGATCCAGCGGCGCTCCTGCCACGACGCGAGCGCGGCCTCGACCAGCTGCACGCCCTTGGCGCCTTCGGGCAGCGTCCACTTGTAGGGCGCGTCTTCCACCACGTGGCGGATGAAGTGTTCCCACTGGATCTTGAAGCCGTTGTCGTAGACCTGCGAGTCCGGAATTTCCTGCCACTGGTCGAAGAAGTTCATCGTCTGCTTCTCGTCGGGGTTCCACACCGGGCGCGGCGTGGCCACGCGCGACTGGGCGCGGCAGCTCGACAGGCCCGCCACGGCCGATCCGTCGGTGCCGTCGACGTGGAAGGTCACGAGGTCGTCGCGGCGCACGCGCGTGGCCCAGCTCATGTTGAGCTGCGCGATCACCGGCTCGCCGTTGTGGCCCGTGAGTTCGCAGGTGGCGTAGGCCGCGTCGTCGGCGGTGGCCTCGTAGGGCTTGCCGGCTTCGTCCCAGCGCGTGGGGATGTGCGTGGCGCCGATGCACGACACCGACTTCACCTCGCCGAACAGGTTGTCCAGCACGTAACGCCAGTGGCACATCATGTCCAGGATCATGCCGCCTCCGTCTTCCTTGCGGTAGTTCCAGCTCGGGCGCTGGATGGGCTGCAGGTCGCCCTCGAACACCCAGTAGCCGAACTCCAGGCGCACGCTGAGCATGCGCCCGAAGAAGCCCGCGCGGCGCAGCATGTCGAGCTTGCGCAGGCCCGGCAGGAAGAGCTTGTCCTGCACCGCGCCGTGCTTCAGGCCCGTGGCCTTGCCGGCTTCGTCGGCCAGGCGGGCGATCTCGACGGCTTCGTTGAGGTTGGTGGCGATCGGCTTCTCGCAGTACACGTGCTTGCCGGCGCGGATGGCCTTGGCCAGCAGCGTGGGGCGCATCTGCGTGGTGCCGGCGTCGAAGAAGACGGTGTCGTCCTTGTTCGCGAGCGCCTGGTCGAGGTCGGTGCCCCAGCGCGCGATGTGGTGGGCCTTGGCGAGTGCTTCCATCTTCTCGGCGTTGCGGCCGATGAGTATCGGGTCGGGCATGACCTTGTCGCCGTTCGACAGCGTCACGCCGCCCTGGGCGCGGATGGCGCAGATGGAGCGGATCAGGTGCTGGTTCATGCCCATGCGTCCGGTGACGCCGTGCATGATGATTCCGAGACGTTGGGTGGCCATCGTTTTCTTCCTTGGGGTGCGAGAGGGGGCTTCAGTAGACGGAACGCATGGCGTCCCACGAGATGCCGGCGCCGGGTTTGCCGGTGGCAAAGCCGGGCGCGGTGGCGAGCGAGGACAGATCGAGTTGTCCGTCGCGCAGGGCGAGGCGCGTGGCGCCATCGCTGGTTTCGTAGAGGCCGGGGTGCAGCTGCGACAGCGCCTGCTGCTCGGCCTCGGGCACGGCGGCGAGGCCGTTGACGTAATGGTGGCCGTTGCGCTCGACGTGCGACAGGCCGAGCCAGCCGACGAGCGCCAGGTCCTGCTGCACGCCGATGCCGGCCTGCATGGTCAGGTCTTCGCCGGAGAGGAAATGGCGCGGCTTGTCTAGTGCCGCGTTCCAGTGCGCGCAGCGCGCGGCGTTGACCACCGACTTGTAGAAGCCCTTGCAGCTCTTGCTCGACACGCCGGTGTAGCCGAGCGCGCGTGCCTGCACGAAGGCGTCGAGCGTGCCGTCGGACTCGTCGACGAGCAGCGCAATGCGCTTGCCGAGCGCCGACACGTCACGCTGCAAGGCGGCATCGCGGCGGATCGGCTGTTCGACGAAGGCGGTCTTCTGCGCGAGCTTCCACAGCACGGGCGTGGACAGCATGCGGTCGAGAAAGACGGCGAAGTCGTCGGCATCGGCGTACTGCTCGTTGCCGTCGAGCGTGACGAGCTGCGCGCGGCCGTCGATCACGCGGGCGATGCGCTGGAGGCGGTCGATGTTCTGCGCGGTGTGGCCGCAGAGCTTGAGCTTGAAGTGCGTGAGGCCGTAGCGTTTCACTGCCGCGGTGAGCGTGGTGGGCAGGCCGTCAGTGGGCGCGTCGGGCCGCGCATCGCCGTCGCCGATGGCATCGGCCAGGCCGACGGTGTGGCGCGCGGCGATGCTGGCGCGCGGCGACCGGCTGGCCAGGAAGGCCGGCATGTCGAAGCCCGCGAGATCGTCGGCCAGGCCGCTGCCGTCGATGTCGATGCCGCACAGGTTGCCGCTCATGGCGGTGGCGAAGCTGGTGCCGGCGTGCAGGCACAGCGCGTCCATCACCGCGCGGTCGATCAATGCGGGGCCGTAGCTCGCCACCAGCGCCTGCAGGCCCTTGGCCTTCGCGCGGGCCTGCAGCGCGGCGTAGTTCGAGGCGAAGTGCGTCCAGGCGGTCTGCGCATCGTCTTCGCCGAGGTAGGCGTCGCGCGCGTCGCGCAGCGCAAAGCGCAGCTGCTCGAAGTTCTGTTCGTTGTTCAGCGCGGGGTTCTTGTCGAACCACTTGGGAATCATCATCTCGGCCGCGCAGCCCTCGGCGGTGCGGCCATCGGCGAAGCGGAGGCGTGCCCGCACGTAAACCTGCGGGCAGGCCGTGACCGTGGCCGCGCCGAAGCGGAACGGCAGGCGCAGGGCCACGTCGCGCTCGGCGAAGCGGATCTCCTCGATGTGGAAACGGGGCGCGTCGGTCATGGCCGCCTCAGTGGTCCAGGATGCCCTGCGAGAAGAAATGCGCGCGCACCTGCTTGGTGTAGGCGCCGAACTCGGCCGAAGCCATGATGTCCAGCGTGCGCGGGCGCGGCAGTTCGATGTCGTACACGGCGGCGATCGAGCCGGGGCGCTCGCTCATCACGATCACGCGGTCCGACAGGAAGATGGCTTCGGGAATGCTGTGGGTGATCAGCATCACGGTCTTCTTCGAGGCCATCCAGATGCGCTGCAGCTCCAGGTTCATCTTCTCGCGCGTCATCGCGTCGAGCGCGCCGAAGGGCTCGTCCATCAGCAGCACCGACGGGTCGTGCAGCAGCGCGCGGCAGATCGACGCGCGTTGCTGCATGCCGCCCGACAGCTGCCAGGGGTACTTGCCTTCGAAGCCCTTGAGGCCGGCCATGTCCATGAGCTCGCGCGCCCGGGCCTGCGAAGCCGCCTTGGGCAGGTGGCGCATCTCGGCCTGCAGCAGGATGTTGTCTTCCACGCTGCGCCAGGGCAGCAGCACGGCGCTCTGGAACACGATGCCCACGTCCTTCTGCGGACCCTTGATCGGCTTGCCGGCCAGCGTGAGCTCGCCGCCGCTGATCGGCAGCAGGCCCGCGACCATCTTGAGCAGCGTGCTCTTGCCGCAGCCCGAAGGGCCGACGACCGAGACGAACTCGCCTTCCCGGATGGCGAAGTCCAGGGGCTTGAGCGATTCGACCGGGCCGTCCTTGCTCTGGTAGGTCTTCGAGACGCCGCGCGCTTCGATCAGGTTGACTTGGGACATGGAATGCGTGAGAGAGGGCAACAGCGAGCGCGCAGGGCAGGGAATCAGTTCGGCAGGAAGTCGAGCGTGACGTAGTCCTCGGGCTTGCCGCGCGTGGACGCGTCCATGCCGCCGTACTGCACCAGCAAGTCCAGCGAGTCGTTGACGTTCTTCATCGCCACGCGGAAGGGGCGCTGGTTGGCCGTGTCCTTCGTGTGGTACAGCGCTACGCTCTGCTTCATGCCGACGATGAGCGTGTCGCGCACGCCGGCCTTCGGGTTGGCCTTGAGCATCGCGTCCACGGCGGCCTCGGGGCTCTTCTCGGCGGCTTCGGCGGCCTTGGTGGAGGCGCGCATGAAGCGCTTCACGAGGTCGGGGTTCTCGGTCAGCAGGTTCTTGTTGGTGATGATCCCGGAGCTGATCTGGTTCACGCCCGAGTCGGCAAAGCGGATCGGCGTCACGGGCTTGCCGGTGGCGTCCTGCAGCTTGATGGCCTGGTCCATCACGTAGCCCAGCAGCAGGTCGGCCTGGCCGTTGGTCACGGCATTGAGCTTGGTCTGCGCGTCCCCCGAGACGATCTTCACCTGCTCGGGCTTGATGTTGTTGACCTTGAGGAACAGCGGCCACATCTGCGACATCGAATCGCCCGGCGTCACGGCCACGGTCTTGCCGACGATGTCCTTGGGCGTCTTGATGTTCTTCTCGCTGAAGCCCATGACCGACATCGGGCTCACCTGGAACAGCACGCCGGTCGACTTCAGCGGCGCGCCCTTGGCAGCCGCCTTGATCATGGTGGTGACGTCGATGTAGCCGAAGGTCGCCGACTTGGCGGCCACCGCCTGCGCGGTGACGGCGGAGCCGCGGCCTTCCTGGATGTCCAGGTCGATGCCCTCCTCGGCGTAGAAGCCCTTGTCCTTGCCGAGGAAGAAGGTCGCGTGCTCGCTGTACAGGTACCAGTTGAGCATCAGCGTGACCTTGTCCTTGTCCTTGGGCTTGTCGCCCTGCGCGTGGACCGGGGTGATGGCGAAGGTGGCGAGCGCGGCTGCGGCAAGCAGCGAGGGAAGCAGTTTCTTCATGGCGTTGTCTCCGGGAGTTTTCTGGGTATGGCGAAGGAACTCAGTGCGCGTGGCGCTGGGAGGCATGCCACGGGATCATCACGCGCTCGACGAGGTCGACGGCGACGAAAAGAATGACGCCGATGCTCGACAGCACCACCAGCGCAGCGAACATCAAGGGCAGGTCGAAGTTGCCGTTGGCCACCTGCAGCACGTAGCCGATGCCCGAGTTCGATCCGACGAACTCGCCGACCACCGCGCCCACCACGGCCAGCGTGACCGACACCTTCAGGCCGCTGAAGATCGCGGGCAGGGCCTGCGGCAGGCTGATCTTGAAGAAGGTCTGCAGGCGGCTCGCGCCCATCGAGCGGGCCAGGTCGAGCATGTCGGGCTCGACCGACTTGAAGCCCATCACCGTGGACACCACCACCGGGAAGAAGCCCAGCAGGAAGGCGCTGATCACCTTCGGAAAGATGCCGAAGCCGAACCACACCACGAACAGCGGCGCGATCGCCACCTTGGGAATGCTCTGCGAGAACACCAGCAGCGGGTACACGTACGACTCGACCAGCCGCGAGTAGGCGATGACCATCGCGATCGGAATGCCGATGAGGATCGTGAGGCCGAAGCCGCCCAGCGTGGCGAGCGTGGTCTTCCAGCTTTCGGCCAGCAGGCGCGGCCATTCGGCCACGAGCTGCTTCACCACTTCCCACGGCGGGGGAATGAGGTAGGCCGGGATCTTGAAGAGGCGGATCACAAGGTCCCACAGCACCAGCAGCAACAGGATGAGGAAGAACGGGCGCAGGGCCGGGGAGAGCAGGAGCTTGCGGAACATGGTGGCGACGACGACGGGGAGCCTCTGGGTTCGGACTACGGCTGGACCGACAGGCCCGCGGCCTTCACGAGCTGCGCGTTGCTCGCGATCTCGTCCTTGATGTAGGCGTCGAACTGCTCGGGCTTGAGCGTCCAGGCGTCGGCGCCCAGCTTGAGGAAGCGCTCCTTCACCTCGGGTGTGGCCAGGGCCTTGACCACTTCGTCGTGCAGGCGGTTGACGACGTCGCGCGGCGTCTTGGCGGGCGCCATCATGCCGATCCAGAAGTTGAACTCGGAGCCGGGCACGCCGGCCTCGGTGGTGGTGGGCACGTCGGGCAGGGCGGCGGCGCGCTTGGGCGAACCCACGGCCAGTGCGAGCAGCTGGCCGTCCTTGATCTGGCCGATGACGGGCGCGATGGGCGAGAAGTAGTAGTCGACGCGGCCCGAGAGCACTTCGGTGACGGCCTCACCCGAGCCCTTGAAGGGGATGTTGGTCGCGTCGATCTTGGCGGCCATCTTGAACTTCTCGGCGTTCAGGTGCGTGGCGCTGCCCTGGCCGGCCGAGGCGAAGTTCATGCTGCCGGGCTTGGCGCGCGCGGCGGCCAGCAGCTGCGGCAGGGTCTTGATGTTCTTGCTCGGCGAGATGACCAGCGCATTGGGCAGCGACGAGATCGGCGTGACGCCCGCGAAGTCATGCAGCGTGTCGAAGGGCAGCTTGGCGAAGGTCGAGGGGCTGACCGTGTGCGACGACGAATGGATCATCACCGTGTAGCCGTCGGGCGCGGCCGTGGCCACCGCCTGCTGGCCGATGGTGCCGCTGGCGCCGCCGCGGTTGTCGATGACCAGCGTCTGGCCCATGCTGAGGCTCATCTTGTCGGCGATGGCGCGGGCAATGATGTCCGTCGTGCTGCCGGCGGCGAACGGAACGATCACGCGGATCGGCTTGGTGGGGTAGCCGTTCTGCGCTGCAGACAGGCCCGGCAGCAGGGCGGCGATGCAGGTCAGCGAGGCAAGGACGGTGGTGCGTGCAGTGCTGGCAAAGGGCTTCAAGGGGTGTCTCCGCGCGGTCGGGCCGCATGCTTGGATCGATCAATTCACCAATGAGTGAATTACCGATTTTAGAAACGGCGGCGCCGCAGCGTCAACGGCGGCTGCCTAGTGAATACCCGGAGAGCGAGGAAGAGGGTGGCGCGGCCCGCTGCGGGGCGCGCGCCGGCCGGCCAGGTCAGTGCAGGACGTAGCCCAGCACGAGGTCGGTCATGTGCGAGAGGCGTTGCGCCATCGCCTTGGGGGCACGCAGGTCACGCCCGAAGATGGCCGACAGCGTGTGGTTGTTCGAGAGGTAGAAGTAGCACAGCGAGGCGATCGAGATGTACAGCTGCACCGGGTCGACGCCGGCGCGAAAGAGGTTGTCCTTCTTGCCGCGTTCCAGCACGGTGTCCAGCAGCTGCACCAGCGGCGAGTTCATCTCCTGGATGCGGTCGGAGCGCTTCAGGTGCGCCGCGCCGTGCAGGTTCTCGCTGTTGAGCAGCGTGATGAACTCGGGATGCTCCAGGTAGTAGTGCCAGGTGAACGACACCAGCTGGCGGATCGCCTCGACGGGCTCGATCTCGTCCAGGTGCAGGCGCTGCTCGGCGGCGCGGATGTCGGCGTACACGCGCTCCAGCACGGCCAGGAACAGGTCGTCCTTGCTGCCGAAGTAGTAGTAGATGAGGCGCTTGTTCAGGCCCGCGCGCTCGGCAATGCTGTCCATGCGCGCACCGGCCAGGCCGCGCGCGGCGAACTCGTCGCGCGCCGACGCGAGGATGGCCAGCTGCGAGCGGTCGGCGTCGCGCGAGCGCGGCTCGAGCGTTTCGGGCAAAGAGTCCTTGGGGGCCTTCATGACGCGAATTTAACCAATTGGGGAATTAAGACAAGGCGTGGAAGGCAGGCACACATAATCGCCGGAGACATTTGCAACTGAGGTTCGAACTTTCCATGAGTACATCACAACCCGCGGGCCACCTGATCGTCGAGTGCCTGGTCGAACAAGGCATGCAACTCGCCTTCGGCGTGCCGGGCGAGAGCTTCCTGGCGGTGCTCGACGGCTTCCATGCGTACCGCGACCGCGCGCGTTTCGTGGTGAACCGGCAGGAGGGCGGCGCGGCCTTCATGGCCGAGGCGCACGGCAAGCTCACGGGGCGCCCGGGCGTGTGCTTCGTGACGCGCGGGCCGGGCGCGACCAATGCCTCGATCGGCGTGCACAACGCGTTCCAGGACTCGACGCCGATGGTGCTGTTCGTGGGCGATGTCGGCAGCGACTTCCGCGACCGCGAGGCCTTCCAGGAAGTGGACTACGCCAGCTTCTTCGGGCCGAGCACCAAGGGTTTCGCCAAGCGCGTGGAGCGCATCGACGACGCCGACCGCATTCCAGAGTACATCGCGCGCGCCTTCGCCACCGCGATGAACGGCCGGCCGGGCCCGGTCGTTTTGGTGCTGCCCGAAGACATGCTGCGCACCGAGACGGCGGCACGGTCGCTGGCGCGCGTGGAGGCGGTCCAGCCGTGGAGCGACCCGGGGGCGCTGCGCACGCTGCGCGAGCTGCTGCTGAAGTCGCAACGCCCGCTGCTGATCGCCGGCGGTGGCGGCTGGACGCCGCAGGCCGCGCAGGCGCTGCAGCGCTTCGCCGAGAACTGGCGCCTGCCGGTCGCGAACGCCTTCCGCTTCCAGGACACCTTCGACAACCACCACCCGCAATACGCGGGCGACGTGGGCATCGCCATCAACCCGAAGCTCGCGCAGCACGTGAAGGACGCCGACCTGGTGCTGGCCATCGGCCCGCGCCTGGGCGAGATGACGACCGGCGGCTACACGCTGCTCGAAGCACCGAAGGCCAAGCAGACGCTGGTGCACATCCACGCGAGCGCCGAGGAACTGAACCGCGTCTACCAGGCCGACCTGGCGATCAACGCCGGCATGAGCGCCGCGGCGCGCAGCCTCGAGGTGCTGAGCGCGCCGCCCTCGCTGCCGTGGGAAGCCTGGACGCAGCAGCTGCACGCGGACTACGAAGCCTGGCTGCAGCCGCAGGCGCTCGCCGGCATGCCGGCCGAGACGCCGCGCGGTGCGGTCGATATGGCGGCCGTGGTGGCGCTGCTGCAGAAGCACCTGCCGGCGGATGCGGCCATCACCAACGGCGCCGGCAACTTCGCGAGCTGGGTGCACCGCTACTTCCGCTACCACGGGCTCGCCAAGGGCGCCAAGACGCAGCTGGCGCCCACCAGCGGCGCGATGGGCTACGGCGTGCCGGCGGGCATTGCCGCGAGCATCGCCACCGGGCGCGTGGCCTTCACCATCGCGGGCGACGGCGACTTCCTGATGAACGGGCAGGAGCTGGCGACGGCCTCGCAGCACGGCGGCAAGAGCATCGTCGTGCTGCTCAACAACGGCATGTTCGGCACGATCCGCATGCACCAGGAGCGCGAGTACCCCGAGCGCACCAGCGGCACCGCGCTGCGCAACCCGGACTTCTGCGGGCTGGCGCGCGCCTATGGCTACGCGGCCGAGCGCGTCACCGAGACGGCGCAGTTCGAAGCGGCGCTGCTGCGCGCGCTGGCGGCCGACACGGGCACGCTGATCGAGATCCCGCTCGACCCCGAAGTGATCACCACGCGCGGCACGCTGGCGTCGATCACGCGCGCGGCGAAGCAGCAGGCGCAGGGCTGAGCGTCACGCGATGGCGGGCCACCTCGTCGCGCAGCGCGGGCGAGCGCAGTTCGAAGGCGTCGAACAGGCCGAGCGCGTCGAGCGTGGGAATCAGCGCCGCGAGGTCGTCGCGGGCGACGCGGCGTTCGTCGGCCGTGGCGTTCGGGTCTTCGAGCACGCGCGCATTGGCGAGGAAGGCGCCGACCGAGCCCTTGCGCACGGCGTGGCCGTCGATGACGGTGAAGTCCTGTCCGTCGGGGATGATGTCTTGCGCTTTCATGGGGGTTCCTTGGTGGAGATGCCTTCGATGCTAGGCAGCGGAGCGGTCCCCGGCTTGCGGCGCGGGGCCAATCGATACCGCCTGCGGGCCAGCCATGGCGGTTGAGTCGCCCGCGACGCTCTGGCGCTACGCGCACGAAGCACCGCGCGTCACGGGCTATCACGCGCACGAGACTGGCCAGCTGTTCGCGCTGCGTGAGGGCCTGCAGGTCATCGAGACGCCCGCAGGTCGCTGGGTGCAGCCGCCAGGATGGATTGGTTGGATCGCGCCGCGCTGCGCGCATGCCGCACAGAGCTTCGGGGCCACGTCGGGGTGGAGCCTGCACATCGATGCGTCGGCTGCGGCGGCGCTGCCGGACGGACCGCATGTCTTTGCCGCCACGCCGCTGGTGCGGGAGCTGGTGGCGCGGCTGATGTCGCTGGACCCATCCGACGCACTGCTGGAGCCCCGCCGCGCGCGGTTGGTGGGGGTGCTGGTCGACGAACTGGCGGCCGGCGGGCGCGAGTCGCTGCACCTGCCCATGCCGCAGGACCCGCGGCTGGTGGTGATGGCGAGCGCACTGGCGAACGATCCGGCGTTGGCCGACGGCATCGACGACTGGGCCGATCGCATCGGCATGGCCCGCCGCACGCTCACGCGCCGCTTCGCTGCAGAGACCGGATGGAGCTTCGCGCAATGGCGCCAGCAGGCGCGCTTGCTGAAGGCGGTGGAGTTGCTGAGTCTGGGTGAGTCGGTGACGGCCGTGGCGCTGACGGTGGGCTACAGCTCGGTGAGCGCCTTCATCGAGGCCTTCCGCAAGCACTTCAGCTGCACGCCCGCGCGTTTCTTCGAGGCGGGCGAGGGCTTGCTGCAGGCGAAAAAAAAGCCCGCATGACGCGGGCTTTTTGACTCAGGAGCACGAGGCCCCCGAACGCTTACTTGACGTGCTTGCCAATCAGCGCAGCCAGTTCGAACATCGAAACCTGGGCCTTGCCGAAGATTTCCTTCAGCTTGGCGTCGGCGTTGATGTTGCGCTTGTTGGCCTTGTCTTGCAGGTTGTTCTTCTTGATGTAGTCCCACAGCTTGCTCACCACAGCGGTGCGCGGCAGAGGCGTCGAACCGACCACAGCGGCCAGGGCCGGGCTGGGGGTCAGGGCCTTCATGAACGCAGCGTTGGGAGTGCGCTTCTTGGCGGGAGCAGCCTTCTTTGCAGGAGCAGCCTTCTTCGCCGGTGCAGCCTTCTTTGCAGGAGCCGCAGCCTTCTTGGCGGGCGCCGCTGCCTTCTTGGCCGGAGCGGCCTTCTTTGCAGGAGCCGCAGCCTTCTTTGCGGGAGCGGCCTTCTTTGCCGGAGCTTTCTTGGCCGGAGCCTTCTTTGCAGTTGCCATGGTTGATTTCCTTTTTTGGTTGAACGTTCACCAATGAAAAACTTGCGTCTCCAGTGGCAATGCGGATGCTAAATGAGAAAAAACGCGTTTCCAAGGGAAAAAGCGCTTTTTTCATTGGGAGCTGTTGTTTTTTCAGAGGGGAGAAGGGACGTTGTTCACGTTCGTCGCCCCGGCCACGTCGCCAGCACCACGCCCACGAGGGCGATCGCGAACGCAAGCAGCTGCGGCGAAGTGAGGTTCTCCCCGAGCACGAGCACGCCCACGAGGGCCGCGCTGACGGGCAGCAAGACAGTGAAGACACCCGCTTGTGCCGCTGGTACGTGGCGAAGTCCGGTCATCCA
The DNA here is from genome assembly GCF_059418385.1 of Variovorax sp. GW821-FHT09A10. Taxonomy (NCBI): domain Bacteria; kingdom Pseudomonadati; phylum Pseudomonadota; class Betaproteobacteria; order Burkholderiales; family Comamonadaceae; genus Variovorax; species Variovorax sp. GW821-FHT09A10. The sequence continues at coordinate 476,616 of NZ_JBWKPT010000003.1, read as the reverse complement.
CAGCCACACGGTCCAGATGCTGGCGGCCAGTGCGTAGGCCACGAGCAGTGCCCAGGTGCCGAAGCGCACGGCGGTGAAGTCGAACTGCAGTGCGAACCAGATGCCGAAGGGCATCGACAGCACGAAGCCCCACAGGTTGATGAGCGAGGCGATGCGCTTGGGGCCCAGCTTGCCGGTGAGCGACTTGCCGATCACCGCGTAGGCGGCCTCGCAGAGCACCGCGCAGAACACGAGCAGGTTGCCCAGCCAGGGCATCGACGGTGCGCCGACCGTAGGGCCGGTGGTGGCCGGTGCATGCGTCGGCGTGAATGCGAGCAGGCCGATGCCGAGCGCGGCGCAGCCGATGGCCAGCCCGATGCGCGCCGTGATGCGCTCGCGCAGGAAGAGCCAGCTGGCCACCGCGACCACGGCGGGGATCGACGCCATGATCACGCCCGCCGACACGGCGCTGGTGAGGCTCACCCCGAACAGCATGCAGATCGAGAACAGGAAGTTGCCGAGGAAGGACTCCAGGAAGACGAGCCCGCGCGTGCGTGCGCTCATGGGCGGCTCGTCGGGCGTGGGCTGGAGCCAATGCGGCATGGCGAGCGCCGCGATGCCGAAGCGCAGCCAGGCCAGCAGCAGCACCGGGAAGGCTGCCACCAGCGGCTTGGAGAGGGCGACGTAGATGCCGACGAGCGACATGCTCAAGGCCAGGCAGCCGTAGGCCACGAGGCGGCCGGAGGTGGAAGCGGCGGGGTTCAATAGACTGGGCGCTGGTTGTTGATCGGATGGATTCGATGATGCCCCACGTTCTTGTCTACGGCACGCTGCGGCGCGGCGGGCGCAACGACATCGCGCGCTACCGGCCGGCGCCGGTGTTCGTCGGCGAGGCCTTCATCGCCGGCACGCTGTACGACCTGGGCGCGTACCCGGGCGTGGTGTTCGGCGGGGCAGGGCGCGTGAAGGGCGAGGTCTATCGCATCGCACCGGAGGTCGAGCGCGAACTCGACCGGCTCGAAGAAGTGGCCGACGACGATTCGGGCGAGTACATCCGGCGCAGCGTGCGTGTGGTGGTGGGAGTGCAATCGGTCGACTGCCTGGTCTACGAGATCCATCCGACGCGCATCGCGGGCCGTCGCGTGATCGACGGCGGCGACTGGATCGCGCATGCGGCGGACATCGCGGCGGAAGCGCGTTCGTTTTCACAACCGAAAGAGTGATTCCGCATCGCGAAAATTTGAACTGCTGCGCCGCAATATTTTTTCTCGATATGAGAAAAATAATTTCTCATTGAGAAATATCTCTGTAAGTTGTTGATTTTGTTGGTTCAAAAATATGTCTTCTATAAGACATAAGAGTCCGCAATCGGATTACAGTAACCCCACGGCCGCAACGCCAACCTTCAATCAACCTCACGGAGTGACCATGCCCCAGACCCTGAACGAACAACTGAGCCGCGAACAGCAAATTGCCGCCCTCGAAAAGGACTGGGCCACCAACCCGCGCTGGAAGGGCGTGAAGCGCGGCTACAGCGCAGCCGACGTGGTTCGCCTGCGCGGTTCGCTCCCCATCGAGCACACGCTGGCCAAGCGCGGCGCTGAAAAGCTCTGGGACAAGATCAACGGCGGTGCCAAGAAGGGCTACGTGAACGCCTTCGGCGCGATCTCCGCCGGCCAAGCCATGCAGCAAGCCAAGGCCGGCCTGGAAGCCGTGTACCTGTCGGGCTGGCAAGTCGCCGCCGACGGCAACACCTCGGAAACGATGTACCCCGACCAGTCGCTGTACGCCTACGACTCGGTGCCGACGATGGTCCGTCGCATCAACAACACCTTCAAGCGCGCCGACGAAATCCAGTGGGGCCGCGGCATCAACCCGGGCGACAAGGAGTTCATCGACTACTTCCTGCCGGTCGTGGCCGACGCAGAAGCCGGCTTCGGCGGCGTGCTGAACGCTTTCGAGCTGATGAAGAACATGATCGCGTCGGGCGCTGCCGGCGTGCACTTCGAAGACCAGTTGGCCGCCGTCAAGAAGTGCGGCCACATGGGCGGCAAGGTGCTCGTGCCGACGCAGGAAGCCTGCGAGAAGCTGATCTCGGCACGTTTCGCTGCCGACGTCATGGGCGTGTCGACCATCGTTCTGGCCCGCACCGATGCGGAAGCCGCGAACCTGATCACGTCGGACCACGACGCCAACGACAAGCCTTTCCTGACCGGCGAGCGCACGCAAGAAGGCTTCTACCGCGTCAAGAACGGCCTGGAGCAAGCCATCAGCCGCGGCGTCGCCTACGCACCGTATGCCGACCTGGTGTGGTGCGAAACCGGCGTGCCGGACATCGGCTTCGCCCGTGAATTCGCGCAAGCCGTGCACGCCGCCTGCCCCGGCAAGCTGCTGTCGTACAACTGCTCGCCGTCGTTCAACTGGAAGAAGAACCTGGACGACAAGCAGATCGCCTCGTTCCAGGAAGACCTCTCGGCGCTGGGCTACAAGTACCAGTTCATCACGCTGGCCGGCATCCACATCAATTGGTTCAACACCTTCCAGTTCGCCCACGCCTACGCCCGCGGCGAAGGCATGAAGCACTACGTGAACATGGTGCAGGAACCCGAGTTCGCCGCACGCGACAAGGGCTACACCTTCGTGTCGCACCAGCAGGAAGTCGGCGCCGGCTACTTCGACGACGTGACCACCGTGATCCAGGGCGGCTCGTCCAGCGTGAAGGCGCTGACCGGTTCGACGGAAGAAGAGCAGTTCCACTGAGCTGCCTTCGCTGATCGCTGAGTGACGGCGCGCTGCGCTGTCACCCCCGAGCCCGGCCCTGCGCCGGGCTTTTTCGTGGGTTCGGACTCGAAAGAGCGGCTTCCACAGCCTGAGCAGGCAGCGGCTAGAATCGCCCCCTCTGCACTCAACAAGAGCGAGAAAGGCACCTTGGTTATGACACCGCGAACTACCCCGCAAGGATTCAGCGGCTTTTTCTTCTTCGAAGGAAAGGGCCGGTAGCCCCGCGCTCGCTGGTTTTTCCAGCGCACCAACCAAGCAAAGCGCGGCATCCACCGCGCTTTTTTGTTTTTCTCCCCGAGGTTTTCACATGATCCAGATCACGCTCCCCGACAACTCGCGCCGCGAGTTCCCTGGCCCGGTTTCGGTGGCCGAAGTGGCCCAGTCCATCGGCCCCGGCCTCGCCAAGATGACGGTGGCCGGCAAGATCGACGGCAAGCTCGTCGATGCCAGCGACGTCATCGACCGCGATGCCAGGCTGCAGATCATCACGCCCAAGGACGACGAGGGCCTGGAGATCATCCGCCACTCGACGGCCCACCTGGTCGGCCATGCGGTGAAGCAGCTGTACCCGACGGCCAAGATGGTGATCGGGCCCGTGATCGACGAAGGCTTCTACTACGACATCTCGTTCGAGCGCCCGTTCACGCCCGAGGACATGGCCGCCATCGAGGCGCGCATGCGCGAGCTGATCGCGCAGGACTACGACGTGATCAAGAAGATGACGCCGCGTGCGGAAGTCATCGAGGTCTTCAAGTCGCGTGGCGAGGACTACAAGCTGCGCCTCGTCGAAGACATGCCCGACGAGCAGGCCATGGGCCTGTACTACCACCAGGAATACGTCGACATGTGCCGCGGCCCGCACGTGCCGAACACGCGCTTCCTGAAGGTCTTCAAGCTCACGAAGCTGGCCGGCGCCTACTGGCGCGGCGACGCCAAGAACGAGCAGCTGCAGCGCATCTACGGCACGGCCTGGGCCGACAAGAAGCAGCTCGACCAGTACATCCAGCGCATCGAGGAAGCCGAGAAGCGCGACCACCGACGCCTGGGCAAGGAACTCGACCTGTTCCACATCGATGAGGTGGCGCCGGGCGTGGTGTTCTGGCACCCAAAGGGCTGGGCGATCTGGCAGCAGGTCGAGCAGTACATGCGTGGCATCTACCGCGACACGGGTTACTGGGAGGTGAAGGGCCCGCAGATCCTCGACAAGAGCCTGTGGGAGAAGACGGGCCATTGGCAGAACTACCGCGACAACATGTTCACGACGGAGTCGGAGAAGCGCGAGTACGCGCTGAAGCCGATGAACTGCCCGGGCCACGTGCTGATCTTCAAGAGCGACCTGCGCAGCTACCGCGACCTGCCGCTGCGCTACGGCGAGTTCGGCCAGTGCCACCGCAACGAGCCCAGCGGCGCGCTGCACGGCATCATGCGCGTGCGCGGCTTCACGCAGGACGACGGCCACATCTTCTGCACGGAAGACCAGATCCTCGACGAGTGCATCGCCTACACGGCGCAGCTGCAGAAGGTCTATGCCGACTTCGGCTTCACGGACATCCTCTACAAGGTCGCGACGCGTCCCGAGAACCGCGTCGGCTCCGACGAGCTGTGGGACAAGGCCGAGCACGCGGTGATGGAATCGCTGCGCCGCTCGGGCGTGGACTTCGTCATCTCGCCCGGCGACGGTGCCTTCTACGGCCCGAAGATCGAGTACACGCTGCGCGACGCCATCGGCCGTCAGTGGCAGTGCGGCACGATGCAGGTCGACTTCAACACGGCGGAGCGCCTGGGCGGCGAGTACGTCACGGAATCGAGCGGCCGCGCCCACCCGGTGATGCTGCACCGCGCCATCGTCGGCAGCCTCGAGCGCTTCATCGGCATGCTGATCGAACACCACTCCGGCGCCATGCCCGCGTGGCTCGCTCCGGTGCAGGTGGCGGTGCTCAATATCAGCGAAGGGCAGGCCGATTACGCTGCGCAAGTTGCGAAAACGCTGCAAAATCAAGGGCTTAGAGTTCAGCTGGATCTGCACAACGAAAAGATTACGTATAAAATACGGAAGCATTCGTTGCAAAAGCTCCCTTACATCCTCGTCGTGGGTGACACGGAAAAGGAAGCAGGTGCCGTCGCAGTGCGCGCCCGGGGCAATCAAGACCTCGGTGCAATGTCCCTCGAATCGTTCACGCAACGGCTCGTCCAGGACGTTGCTGACAAGCGTTGATTTGTCTCTGAAACACCCCATATGTTTCTCTGCCATCTCGTGCCGCCTGTCCGCGAAGACTGAGCGGCGATCGCTACAGATTTTGTAGCAAACTTTGAAGGATTCTGACCATCGCTACTGCATTTCGCGACCGCCGCCACCGCGAGGAACGCCAACACCGCCTGAACCGGGAAATCATGGCCCCGGAAGTCCGCCTGGTCGGCCCGGAAAACGAGCCATTGGGTGTCATGAGCCTTTCCGAAGCCTTGCGCCTTGCGGGTGAGGCCGACGTGGATCTGGTGGAGGTCGTTGCTGCGGCCAATCCGCCCGTGTGCCGCCTGATCGAGTACGGAAAGTTCAAGTACCACGAGCAGAAGAAGGCAGCCGAGGCGAAGTCGAAGCAGAAGGTCATCGAGGTCAAGGAAATCAAGTTCCGGCCCGGTACCGACGATGGCGACTACAACATCAAGATGCGCAACATCAGGCGCTTTCTTGAAGAGGGCGACAAATGCAAGATCACGCTGCGCTTCCGCGGCCGCGAGATCACGCACCAGGAGCTCGGTCTGGCACTCTTGCAGCGTATTCGCGACGAGCTGGGCGACACGATCATGGTCGAGCAGTTCCCGAAACTGGAAGGCCGTCAGATGATCATGATGATCGCACCGGGCCGCAAGAAGGTTGGCGGCGCGGCGCCGAAGCCGACAGCAGATGCTGCGCCGGCAGCAGCGCCCACGGCAACCGCCTGAGGCATTTGCAGTAGACGGGTTTTGAAGGGATTTCGCCCTGGCCCGCATTTCGAAAGAAGTGCAGGCGGGGGCGAGATAAAGAAGTGTCTCGGGGCCAACAAGTCCGTGGAGTATCCGCGGCGCCTCACGAGCACAAACTAAAGGAGCATTTACATGCCCAAAATGAAGACCAAGAGCAGCGCGAAAAAACGTTTCCGCGTTCGTCCCGGTGGCACCGTCAAGCGCGGTCAAGCCTTCAAGCGTCACATCTTGACGAAGAAGACCACCAAGAACAAGCGTCACCTGCGTGGTGCAGTCGCAGTGCATGAAACCAACATGGTTTCTGTCGCCGCCATGCTGCCCGGCCGTGGCATTTAATTCAGACGAACAAGGAGTAAACACATGCCTCGCGTCAAACGTGGTGTAACGGCTCGCGCCCGCCACAAAAAAGTTCTCGCACTCGCCAAGGGTTTTCGCGGTCGCCGCGGTAATGTCTTCCGCGTCGCCAAACAGGCGGTGATGAAGGCTGGGCAATACGCCTACCGTGACCGTCGTACCAAGAAGCGCGTGTTCCGTCAGCTGTGGATCGCGCGTATCAACGCCGCCTCGCGTGAACTGGGCCTGACCTACAGCCAGTTCGCCAACGGCATCCGCAAGGCCGGTATCGAGATCGACCGCAAGATGCTTGCGGACATCGCCGTGCACGACAAGGCCGCTTTTGCCGGCATCGTGGAGCAGGTCAAGGCCAAGCTGGCTGCTTGATTTTGCACAGCAGGTCGCCGTCTTCGGACGGCTTCTTGCGCCCACGGCTCAAGGGCTGGCGCTTGAAAAGGCTCCAGCTCTTTTTTATTTCCCCTCGAAGATTTTTGTTGCTATGAACGAGTTGGACTCCCTGGTCGACACCGCACGCGCCGCCTTCGCCGAAGCGAAAACGCCCGCAGAGCTCGAAAACGCCAAGGCCCAGTTCCTTGGCAAGTCGGGCCGCATCACCGAGCTGATGAAGGGCATGGCCGCGCTGAGTGTCGAAGAGAAGAAGTCCCGCGGCGCCGCGATCAACGTCGGCAAGCAGGCCATCGAGGCCGCACTGACCGACCGCCGCCAGCAACTCGCCGACGAAGAACTCTCGCTGCAGCTGCGCGCCGAAGCGCTCGACGTGAGCCTGCCCGGCCGCCACCGCGCCGGCGGCGGACTGCACCCCGTGAGCCGCACGCTGGAGCGCATCGAGGAAATCTTCTCGAGCATGGGCTTCGACGTGGCCGACGGCCCCGAGATCGAGAGCGACTGGCACAGCTTCACCTCGCTCAACAACCCGCCGAACCACCCGGCGCGTTCGATGCAGGACACTTTCTACGTCGACCTCAAGGGCGACGACGGCATTCCCTACAACCTGCGTCCGCACACCAGCCCGATGCAGGTGCGCTACGCCCACCAGCACACCAAGAAGTACGCGGCCGAATTCGCCGCTGCTGCCGCCGACACCACCGGCACCGTGAAGGCGCCCGAGATCCGCGTGATCGCGCCGGGCCGCACCTACCGTGTCGACAGCGACGCCACCCACTCGCCCATGTTCCACCAGTGCGAAGGCCTGTGGCTCGGCGAGAACGTCAGCTTCAAGGACCTGAAGGTTGTCTTCACCGACTTCTGCCGCACCTTCTTCGAGCGCGACGACCTCGTGCTGCGCTTCCGCCCGAGCTTCTTCCCGTTCACCGAGCCGAGCGCCGAGATCGACATCCAGTTCGCGAGCGGCCCGTTGGCCGGCCGCTGGCTCGAAGTCGCCGGCTCGGGCCAGGTGCACCCGAACGTCGTGCGCAACATGGGCCTGGACCCTGAGCGCTACATCGGCTTCGCCTTCGGCATGGGCCCCGACCGGCTCACGATGCTGCGCTACGGCGTGAACGACCTGCGCCTCTTCTTCGACGGCGACCTGCGTTTTCTCTCGCAGTTCCAGTAAGCACGTCCTTTCCACAGATAGAAAAACCAGATCGAGATCGAAGAGATGCAATTCCCGGAATCCTGGCTGCGCGAGTTCTGCAATCCGCCCCTCGACAGCGCCGCACTGGCCGAAACGCTCACCATGGGCGGCTTCGAGGTCGAAGAGCGCCGTCCGGTGGCGCCGCCTTTCACGCGCATCGTGGTCGGCGAAATCAAGGAAGCCGAGCAGCACCCGAATGCCGACCGCCTGCGCGTGTGCCAGGTCGACGTGGGGCAGGGCGCCTTGCTGAACATCGTGTGCGGAGCGCCCAATGCGCGCGTCGGCATCAAGGTGCCGTGCGCCCTCGTCGGCGCCGAACTGCCGCCGGGTGAAGACGGCAAGCCCTTCCTCATCAAGCTGGGCAAGCTGCGCGGCGTCGAGAGCCAGGGCATGCTGTGCTCGGCGCGCGAACTGAAGCTGAGCGAAGACCATGGCGGCCTGCTCGAACTCGACGCAGACGCCCCCATCGGTGCCGATGTGCGCGACGTGCTCAAGCTCGATGACGCGCTGCTCACCCTCAAGCTCACGCCCAACCTGGCGCACGGCCTCAGTGTGTACGGCGTGGCGCGCGAACTCGCTGCGCTCACCGGTGCACCGCTGAAGACGCCGGCCATCGCGCCCGTGGCCACGTCGTTCTCCGACGTGCTGCCCGTCAAGGTCGAGGCGCCCGACCTGTGCGGTCGTTTCTCCGGCCGCATCGTGCGCGGCGTGAACACCAAGGTCGCGACGCCGGCCTGGATGGTCGAGCGCCTCGCGCGCTGCGGCCAGCGCAGCGTGACGCCGCTGGTCGACATCTCGAACTACGTGATGTTCGAGTACGGCCAGCCCAGCCACATCTTCGACCTCGACAAGATCCACGGCGGTCTCACGGTGCGCTGGGGCAAGGCGGGCGAACAGCTCAAGTTGCTCAACGGCACGACGATCACCGTCGACGAAAAGGTCGGCGTCATCGCCGACGACCGCGAAGTCGAATCGCTCGCCGGCATCATGGGCGGCGACGCCACCTCGGTGACCGACGACACGCGCAACATCTACGTCGAGGCTGCCTTCTGGTGGCCCGAGGCCGTCCAAGGCCGTTCGCGCCGCTTCAACTTCTCGACCGACGCCGGCCACCGCTACGAGCGCGGCGTCGATCCGAGCCGCACCGTGCAGATCATCGAGCGCATCACGCAACTGGTCGTCGAGATCTGCGGCGGCGAAGCCGGCAAGATGGACGACCAGACGCTGCGCCTGCCCGAGGCCGCGCCCGTCACGCTGCGCGTGGCCCGCGCTGCGCGCGTCATCGGCATGCCGCTGACGCAGGCGCAATGCGCCGATGCGCTCCACCGCCTCGGTTTCGCGATCACCGAAGGCGAAGGTACGCTGACCGTCACGCCGCCGCCGCACCGCTTCGACCTGCTGATCGAGGAAGACCTCATCGAAGAAGTGGCGCGCCTGATCGGCTTCAACAACCTGCCGACCACCGCGCCGCTCGCGCCCATCACGGCCCGCGTGCGCCCCGAAGCGCAGCGCAGCCGCTTCGCGGTGCGTCGCAGCGTTGCAGCGCTGGGTTACCAGGAAACCATCAACTTCAGTTTTGTCGAAGCGCACTGGGAGCAAGACCTCGCGGGCAACGCCAACCCGGTCAAGCTGCTGAACCCCATCGCCAGCCAGATGAGCGTGATGCGCTCGTCGCTGCTCGGCTCGCTGCTGCAGGTGCTCAAGTTCAACCTCGACCGCAAGGCACCGCGCGTGCGCGTGTTCGAGCTGGGCCGCGTGTTCCTGCGCGACGACAGCGTCGTCACCACCGACAGCACCGTGCGCGGCGTGAACCAGCCCATGCGCGTGGCGGGCCTGGCCTGGGGCGATGCCGAGGCGTCGCGCTGGGACGGCAAGCCGCAGCGTGTCGATTTCTACGACGTCAAGGGTGATGTCGAGGCGCTGCTCGCCCCGCGCGTGCCGACCTTCGAAGCGGCCGAGCATCCGGCGCTGCACCCCGGCCGTTCGGCCCGCGTGCTGCTGGACGGCCAGGCCGTCGGCTTCATCGGCGAACTGCATCCGCGCTGGCGCCAGAAGTGGGACCTCACCCAAGCGCCCGTGCTGTTCGAACTCGACCTCGACGCCGTCACGGCGCGGCCCGTGCCCGTGGCGCAGCCGGTGCCCAAGCACCAGGCCGTCGAACGCGACATCGCGGTGGTCGTGGCCGAAGCGGTGTCGCACGACGCGCTGATGCAGGCCATCCGCGCGGGCGCGTCCGCCTCGGGCCTGCTGCGCGATGCGACGCTGTTCGACATCTACCGTCCGCAGCCGTTGCGCGAAGGCGCCGTGGCCGCGCCGGGTGCGCTGGCACCGGGCGAGAAGAGCATGGCCGTGCGCCTGACCTTCCAGAGCGATGCCGCCACGCTGACGGACGAGCAGGTCGAACCCGCTGTCCGTGCAATCGTCGAACAACTGGGCGCCACCCTGGGCGGCCGCTTGAGAGGATGAAGATGAACGCCGCCGAATTCACGCTCGAAGCCCTCGAAACGCCGGCGCTCACCAAGGCGCATCTGGCCGACCTGCTGTTCGAGCAGATCGGCCTGAACAAGCGTGAGTCGAAGGACATGGTCGAGGCGTTCTTCGAGCTCGTTGCCAGCAGCCTGATCGAAGGCACGGATGTGAAGATCTCGGGCTTCGGCAACTTCCAGATCCGCGTGAAGGCACCGCGTCCCGGGCGCAACCCGCGCACCGGCGAAGCCATTCCGATCGGCGAGCGCCGCGTGGCCACCTTCCATGCGAGCGCCAAGCTCAAGGAGCAGATCCAGGGCAGCATCGAGCCGCAGGGCGGCACTTCCGAAGTCGAGTGGAGCCTGGGCGCGGAATAGTGCTTGGTGCTGTGCGGCCGCGTAGAGTAATCTATGAGGTTTCCCGCGCACAGTCTTGATTTCAATGGAGAAAACGCTCCCGCCGATTCCCGTCAAACGCTACTTCACCATCGGTGAGGTCGGCGAACTCTGTGGCGTGAAGCCGCACGTGCTGCGCTATTGGGAGCAGGAGTTCACGCAGCTGCGCCCGATGAAGCGGCGCGGCAACCGTCGCTACTACCAGCACCACGAGGTGCTGATGATCCGCCGCATCCGCGACCTGCTCTACGACCAGGGCTTCACCATCAGCGGTGCGCGCAACAAGCTGCAGGAACTCACGCAGGGCGAGCGCGACCGCCGCAAGGCAGGCGAAGTGCCGCTCGAAGGCCAGGAGGCCATCGAGATCGGCCAGGAAGAATTCGACGCCGCCGTGCAGGACGAACCGGGGCCCGCCGCGGCCACGCAGACCGTCGACCTGTCGCAGTTGTTGCACCTTCGCCGCGAACTCTTTGAAATTCGTGAGCTGCTGACTGTCGGACACTGAATTTAGCCCGCTATAATCGAGAGCTTCGGTGTGTGGCGCAGCCTGGTAGCGCACTTGCATGGGGTGCAAGGGGTCGAAGGTTCGAATCCTTTCACACCGACCAATAACAATAATGAAATCAACGGCTTAGGCGTCAATCGCCTAGGCCGTTTTTCTTTGCGTCTGACAAATGAGGGGGGCTGACAAACCCAGCGATTTTCATCCCTCTCCACACCCCCCAATTGCAGATGACAAGGGGGTCCCGACGGGCACCTTGCGCCGGTACACGCGTTTCGTCACCTTGACGTCTTCGTGGTGCAGCAGCTCCTGCGCGGCAACGTCCGAGTCAGCGTCTGAGGCCGCCTTCGCACGCATGTCGTGGAACGTGATCTCCCGGGCCGCCAGGCCGACGCACCACGCGCCACAGGCTCTTGAACGCTTCCTTGCCGTACGGGTTGCCCTGCTTCGTGATGAACAGGTAGTCGCTGGGCAGACTGGCCGCGCCGCCGCGGTTCTTCTTTCGCAGCTCGAGAGCGCGCGTCAGTGCTCGCCAGAGGTCGGGCGTCATGGCGTAGGTCTTCGTCACGTGGCCCTTTTCGTTGCGCTTCTTCATCACGCGCAGTTCGATGCGGTCTTCGCAGAACGCCAGAACCGTTCTGGACATGGTCATCGGCGTGTCGGCGACGAGCCGCACAAAGCGGTGAACGCTGGCGTGTCGTCGGCAAGCCTCACGGCCATGGCTGTGGGCGGCGGACCGCGGTGAGTGGGTTGCACGTTTCCCGGAGCGCAGCATCCGCGGGTACCGCGCGAGCTTCCTTTACTACCGATTCGCCCTCGGCCCGCGCTGGGCCGAGATGGCCCAGGTGTGGGTCGATGTGCAGGGCGACATCGCGGCGATCAAGACCTTCATGAACGACCGCCGCGCCGAAGCCTGGGAAGACCCGGCCATGCGCTCGGTCAAGCAGAACGCCATCGCGGAGCGCGCCGAGCCCTACCGGCTGCGCTTCGCACCCGCCGGCGTGCTGCTCATCACAGCGGGCGTGGATACACAGGACAACCGGCTCGCGGTGCAGATCGTTGGCTGGGGCCGTGGCATAGCCTTCTGGGTCATCGACTACATCGAGCTCATGGGCGACCCTGCCGACGACGCCGTGTGGGTCAGCCTCACCGAGCTACTCAACAAGCCGATCGCGCACGACTGCGCTGCCACGATGCGTGTGGAAGCGGTCGCCATCGACATGATGGGCCACCGCACCGAGGCGGTGAAGGACTATGCGCGTCGCCGACAGATCCGGCGACCCATGGCCATTTACGGCGCGAAGCACAACAACGCGCCGGTGATGGGCAAGGGGAAGCTCTCGGACGTGGACTGGCGTGGCCGCAGCGACGAGCGGGGCGTGATGATTTACCAGGTGGGCACGGTCGCCATCAAGCACTGGCTGTTCGGCCGGCTGTCTACCGATGCCGACCGCACCGTCGAGCAGCGCCTCACGCACTTCAGCGATGAGCTGGAGCTAAGCTATTTCGCGGGCCTCGTGAGCGAAACCTACGACCCTCGAAAGAATGCCTTCGTCAAGCGGCGCGGTGCGCGAAACGAGCCACTCGACACGTGGGGCTATGCCTATGCGGCCACACACCATCAGGAATTGCGCCTCCATCGTTGGACCGGTGCCGACTGGCAACGTGCCGCGGAGCGCCTTCAGGCTCGCGCTGGTGCACACGACCCAGTCGCGGCCGTCGAGCCGCATGCGGCCACTGCCCCAGCGCCCGCGACTATCCTCCGGCGCCAGGCGAGGTCGGCGCCTTCTTCTTTTGCGTCTGATGAATGGAGTTCAAGACTTTGACACAACCGTTTGATTTCTTGTCGCTTGGACAAAGTGAGGATGCCGCCGTGCAACTTGAAAATGACCTCGTTGAAATCGTCCGCGAAGAGATCGGCATGCACGGGGAGATCGCCACAATCTTCGCGCAAGCCCTCGTTCGCGGAATGCGAAAACGTTTGGGCGGTCAAGAGGTTTACATCCCCTCGCCGAATCGGTCAGAGCGCGATGCTGCGATTCGCCGTGAATTTAATGGTGCCAACTTGGAGGCGTTGATGAGAGCTCATAACCTGAGTAGAACCCGAATTTATGAAATTGTCGGATCCAAATAAGTGCGCGCTGTCGCTAATTGATCCAGTCGTCCAAGTTGAAAAAATCGGAGTTCATCGAGCGGATTTTTGCGTGAGCTATTGCGACTCCGACGCTTGTGAGAGTAAAAGCTTTGGCCGCACTAGTATCCCAAAATTCCATGATTCCTTTCATGCTGGGGGTCATTGAGATAAGTAGATTGGATAATTCCTCGCTGTTCATTTGATTTTTTGAAAACAAGGATCGAATCACAGCGCCATCGGCTTCGGATATGTTGTCTAATTTAAATTGCTCGTCCAGCTGATCCTCGTTCAAAATCTTGACTTGCATTTTTGATGTGTCATTTAAGCATTGAACGAAATATTTTTGCTTTAGACGCGGACTAAGTGTGATGCTTGTTAATTCATTTGCATCAAATCCTTTTGAGAATAGGCCGTAGTAGTACTTTCCAAAGAAATTTTGAAACCCATTTTCGAGAACCGTCACTGTGCCACAGCCAGCAAACTCCATATGCTGAAACGTACCTCGGTTGTTGGGTAGTTGCGGGAGCAATGGAGCAAGGTAAAGCTCTAAGAATTCCTCGCGAAGCTTTTGGTGATTTCCAATGTGACGAAGCGTGCAATATCTGACAACGAATATAAGAGCAAGAACTGCGATCTGACCGCTTGTGAGTTTGGGGGCGGTCGCAATCGCTTCATTCAAAACCATTTGTACAAGGTCTCGTTTCTCATGGTGCGATCTTGCTACCAAGAGCTTAACCAGTGTATCCTTTAAATCCTTTTCTCCGGAACGAGCGAAATCACGTTGTGCCGATAGAAGTGTGAACTGAAGGTCTGGATCATCCGCGTTGTTTGGGCCAGCAGGATTTTCTTTCTCTAGCTGTGTGAAGTATTCGTCTGTGATCTCTTTTGCTCTTTCTTTTGCAGTTTCGGCGGCAACTTTGGCTAAGCGATAGAAATTTGCTTCGAATACATCGAGCGCGACTGTGCGAGCGTCCGTGTAGGAAAGTCCATTTGTTGTTATTGTGACGCTTCCGTGAGATTGAATTGCAGTTCCCCCGCCGTCAACTACTTGATCTTGATTTGGTTTGCTCAGCATCTTTATTTCTTGTTTTGACCGTTGAAGTCACGAATATTGACGTCGCCTTTTGACTGAATGCCTATGCCATTTCCGCTGATGTGTTGAGTTTGTTCTTTTGGTTTTTCCTCTTTGGAGGGGACTAAAAAGCTTCCTAGCAAAGCAGCAAGCGATCCGAACGCAGCAATCACGGGCTCCATCGAGCGATTTCCCCAAAGCCAAATGCAGGATGCAAGAAAAGCAGCCGAGGAGACAATTTTTATGATCAAACGCAGCATGTTGTTTCCAAGAAATTGAGTGGTTGTACTGATTGTCACGTTTTCGTAACTGAATGCCGCAGGGCGGGGCGCGCCACTTAGTCCGGAATTTCCCCTAGAAACCGGACTGAATCGCCGATAGCTTTGGGGCTATGAGTACCTCCACCGACATGCTTGCAGCCTACTTGGCCGCCGAAGCCGACATCCTCCTTGGCAAGACAGTGGCGTTCCAAGGCCGCACCGTCGGTTACGAAAACCTCGCGGAGATCCGTAAGGGACGCGCCGAATGGGAACGCCGGGTTGCCAACGAGCGCAACGGTGGCCGTGGTGGTCTCTCCTTTTCTGTTGCCTGCTTCGACGGAGAGGGGAGGGGGAGGGACGTCGCGCGAAAGCTCATCCTGAGAGTTTCAGCGCATGTGCGAGAGCCCACTGCTTGCGTATGGCGCCTCGGCCGAACCAGGCACTGTCAAGGCGGTACCCGCAACTTCAGCTCAACGCGATGGCGAGCCAATTGAATGAGAAGCCGCGCCAGACGCCTGGCTTCAGACACCGGCGGAGACGTTTGGCGAATGCGTTGCAGCGACCGGTTGAATCCAGCACCAGCTGCAGTCGTTCAAGTGCCTTGTGCCCGACGCCGGCTTTCCCTTCGACCTGACGTTGGACATGCGTGTCGCGGCAGCCGGCCCGGTGAGGTGTGCCTGTGCTCGAGCCCGAGGGACCGCGTTGGCAACGCGGCGTTTCATCCCATCGACAGGCTGCTGAGAATCAACCGCACCAGCATGGTCTGTCGGGTCACGCCGGTCTTCGAGAAGATGGAGCGCAGGTGCGCGCGCGCGGTGTTCTTGCGGATGCCGAGTTCTTCGGAGGCCTCTTCCAGCGTCTGGCCGTTGGCCAGCTGCATGGCCAGCGCGGCTTCGGCGGGCGTGAGGTCGAAGAGGTTGCGCATGATCTCGTGCGAGGCCTCGGACTTGCGCTCCGGGTCGCGGATCATCACGGCGACCGAGGGGCGGCGCTTGCCTTCGGACCAGGCGTTCAGCGGGATCGCACGCACGATCACGCCGAGCTTGGCGCGACCTGACGGCCGAGTGATGGCCAGGGCCGCGGCGACGGCGGGCTTCCACTTGGTCGCGGTCGACAGCGCCTCGGTGATCAGCTGCTGCAGCTCGCGGTCCCCCTGGCGGTAGTCGGCCTTGATGGCGCCTTGCGACATGCCGAGGCCGTCGTTCTCCTTGAGGATCTCCGAGGCGATCGTCGTCATCTTCAGGAGCTTGCCGGCCTCGTCCAGGATCACCATGCCCAGTTGCATGCGGTCGACCGTGCCCGCGTAGAGCTCGCGCTCGGTCTCCAGCACGTCCCCCTGCGAATGCAGATGCACCGCGAGCTTCAGGTGCGGCAGCAGGATCTTGAGGAGTTCGCGATCGGTGCCCGAGAAGCGCGCCTGCGTGTCCGAGCGGCAGATCCGGAAGTGGCAATCCAGGATGCCGCCGTCGTGGGGCAGGGTGTGAGGCTGGGTGTGCCCGGAGGCATGGAAGTCGAAGCCCAGCATCTGGCCGATGTTCTCCGGCTCCAGGAACTGCTTGTAGAACTCGCAGGCCTTGAGGTCGGCCTCGTTGATCACTTCATCGAGGCTGAGCACGCGGTCCAGCGGCAGGTTCACGAAGGGGTCGATGGCGCAGGCGTACTGGTCGTAGGCGGTGGCGATGCGGACCGGAAAACCCTGCTTCCACACCAGCACCAGCCCGTAGCGGTCGATGACCGGCCGGCGCAGGACCAGGGTGACCCAGTTGGCGTCCAGCAGGCGCCCGACCTCGCTGAGCAGGCTCTGCCAGGGCACGGTTTCGGTCGAGCCGTGATAGACCAGGCGCACCAGTTCGCTGAATTCCGACAGCGAAAGAGGAATGGCAGCGCCCGTGCCCACCGGCGCCTGCACAGGCTTGTCGTTTTCTTCCACTTTCAAGCCTCGGTTGGTACGAATCAGGGCGAGCGAAGGTGAAAATTTTACAGGCGCCTGCCGTTCCAATGTAGTTCGAAAGGTTTCGATAAAGCGATCGTCCGGCAGGGGGCGGGCTTGTGCGTGGAGGGTGTTCATGGGGCCTCGATCTACCGTCTCTTGAAACACGAAACCGGGTGCGGCTGTTCGAGCACGGGGGCATTTCCGGTGCCGGGGTTCATTCGGCAACGCCCCTGTTTCCTTCGCGAACGCCGGGCTCGATCATGGGCTTGGGCGCCTCAGAAGTAGTAGCGGTTGAGGCTGTCCACGACGCAGGCCGGCCGCTCGCTGCCTTCGAGTTCGACGGTGACCTGGATGACGCACTGCACGCCGCCGTCCCCCAGTGGCGTGACGGTGAGCATCTTCCCGCTGCCGCGCAGGCGCGAGCCGACCCGCACCGGCGCCGGAAAGCGCACGCGGTCGCTGCCGTAGTTCAGGCCCATGCGCATGTCGACCTGCAGGATCTGCGGCATGAAGAGGTTGGCGAGCGACAGGGTCAGGTAGCCGTGCGCGATGGTGGCGCCATACGGCCCGGCGGCGGCCCGCTGCGGGTCGACGTGGATCCACTGGTGGTCGCCGGTGGCGGCGGCGAACTGGTCGATGCGCTCCTGCGTGATGCGCAGCCAGTCGCTGCATCCCAGGGGATGGCCCGCCGCCGCGACCAGCGCCTGTGCCGAGGCGAAGACGGGGCGTGGCGGTGCCTCGCCGGAAGCGTTCAGGCCCTGGGCGTCATGCATGCTGGCTGCTCGCGGAAAGGACTTCGCCGACCAGGTAGCTGGCGTAGTCGCTGGCCAGGAAGACCATGACGTTGGCCATCTCCCAGACCTCTGCGGGGCGGCCGAACGCTTCGTTCTGCGCCAGCCTCTCGAGCATGTCCGCCGGCGCCACCTTGCGCAGGAAGTCGTGCATGGCGATGCTCGGCGCGATGGCGTTGATGCGCACGCCGTACTCGGCGGCCTCGAGCGCGCTGCAGCGGGTGAGGGCCATCACACCGGCCTTGGCGGCGGCGTAGTGCGCCTGTTCTTTCTGCGCACGCCAGCCGACCACGGAGGCGTTGTTGACGATGGCGCCGCTGCGGCGGGCCTGCATGGGCCCCAGCATGGCGCGGGTCATGCGGAAGGTGCCGGTCAGCGTGACGTCCAGCACCTGCTGCCATTCGGGGTCGCTCATGTCGACCACGCGCCGGGAGCCGCCCAGGCCTGCGTTGTTGATCAGCACGTCGGTGCCGCCGAGCTTGTCTTCGGCCGCCGCGACCAGGGCCTGCACCTGGTCTTCCTGCGTCACGTCGCACAACTGGGTGTGGATGTGGCCGTGGCCGGTTTCGGCACGCAGTTTTTCGGCGGCTTCCTCGAGCCGGCGCGGATGGATGTCCGAGATCATCAGCGCGCGGCAGCCTTCTTCTGCGAAGCGGCGTGCCGCCGCGTAGCCGATGCCGGCACCGGCCGCGGCGGTGATCAGCACGGACTTGCCCTTGGCCAGGCCGTGTGCGGTGGTGGGGTAGGGGGGAGGAGAAAGGGGGACCACGGGGGCTCCTGCTGTGGATGGGGCGTGAAGGGAGAGTGCGGAAACCGGCGGTCGGCCTCAGCGCGCCGGGCGCGGTTCCTTGGGCATGCCCAGGGCGCGTTCGGCAATGATGTTGAGCTGGATCTCGCTGGTGCCGGCGACGATGGTGTCCGAGCGGCTGAACAGAAAGATCTGCTGCAAGCGCGTGCGCGAGAAGTCGTCGATGAGGATGTCGCCTTCCAGGCCGAGCACGTCCATGGCCAGCTTGCCGAGGTCGCGGTGCCAGTGCGACCAGTAGTGCTTGTTGATGTAGGCCTCGCGCGAGAGCTCGCCGCTCAATTGCGCGGACATCGTGCGCAGCGTGTTGTAGTGCATCACCTTCAGGCCCAGCGCCGCGTGGCCGATGCGCGCGCGCAGCGCGGGTTCCTGATCGGCACCGTTGGCACGGGCCGCGTCGCACACCAGGGCCAGCTGGTGCTCGAAGTGCATCTGCTGGTCGATCCACGACAGGCCGCGCTCGAAGCCCAGCAGGGCCATCGCCACTTTCCAGCCCTCGCCCGGTGCGCCCACGGCGTGCGCCGCCGGTGTGCGCGCACCGTCGAAGAACACCTCGTTGAATTCGCACGTGCCGGTGATCTGCCGGATCGGGCGGACTTCGATGCCCGGCTGGTCCAGCGCGACCAGCAGGAACACCAGGCCCGAGTGCCCGCGCGAGCCGGCCTCGCAGCGGGCCAGCACGAAGATCCATTGCGAGTCCTGCGCCAGCGAGGTCCAGACCTTCTGCCCGTCGATCACCCATTCGCCGGTGTCGGCATCGAGCCGGGCGCGGGTCTGCACGTTGGCCAGGTCGGACCCCGCGCCGGGTTCGGAATAGCCCTGGCACCAGTAGTCGGTGCCGGCCACGATGCCGGGCAGGAAGCGGCGTTGCTGCTCGGCACTGCCATGGGCGATGAGCGTCGGCCCCAGCAAGGTTTCACCCAGGTGGCCCATGCGGCCGGGGCCACCGGCGCGTGCGTACTCTTCGTGAAAGATGATCTGGCGCGCGACGGAGAGTTCGCGCCCGCCATGCGCGCGCGGCCAGCCGATGCAGGTCCAGCGGCCGGCGGCCAGCAGTTGTTCCCACGCCTTGCGCAGCTCGGGATAGGCGTCTTCGTCGCCAGGGCCGCCGCGGTGGCGCAGGCACGCGAAGCGGCCCACGAGGTGGGTCTGCATCCATTGCGCCACTTCGGCGCGGAACGCCTCGTCGGTGTCGGTCGTTGCAAGGGTCATGGTGTGCAAGAAAGGTTTCGGGCGTCGCCCAGCAAGGTGGCGGCCGCGCGTTCGCGCAGGAGGTCGGGGGTGCCCAGCCATTGGGCGCCGGCCTGTGCGCGCTTGAAGTACAGCTGCGGGTCGTATTCCCAGGTGAAGCCGACGCCGCCGTGCAGCTGGATGGCTTCCTGCGCGCAGAAGAAGAAGGCATCGGACGCAAAGGACTTGGCGCACGCCGCCTCCAGCAGGAGTCCGGCGGTCGTCACGTCTGCTTCGGAGGCCGCGCGTGCGGCACCGGTCACCGCGGAGCGGGTCGACTCGATGCGCACCATCATCTCGGCGCAGCGGTGCTTCACCGCCTGGAACGAGGCGAGCGTGCGGCCGAACTGAACGCGTTCGGCGACATAGGCCAGCGTGAGGTCCAGGCACTGCTGCGCGCCGCCCAGTTGCTCGGCGGCCAGCGCGATGGCCGCCAGCGCCTCGGTGCGCTGCAGCGCCGTGGCAACCCGGGCACCCTCGGCGACCAGCGCCTCGGGCGGCAACTGGACTTCGGGCAGCACCACCTCGGCGGTGCGGCGCGTGAGGTCCATGCCCCGGTGTTCCGTGGCGCGCAGGCCGGGCGTGCCGGCCGGCACGGCGAACAGCGCAGGTGCCTGGTCGAGCAGGGCCGTGACCAGCAGCAGCTCGGCCTGCGCGCCGTCGGGCACGTGGCGAAAGCTCCCCTCCAGCACGAAGCCGCTGTCCGTGCGCCGGGCGATGGCGGTCACGCGCGCAGGGTCCCAGCTAATGCCGGTTTCGCCGAAGGCCAGTGTGGCGCGCAGGGTGCCGTCCGCGATGCGTGGCAGCCAGGCTTCGCAGGCCGCGGGGTTGCCGCTTTGCTGCAACGCGGTCGCGGCCAGGCACACGGTGGCGAAGTAGGGCGAGCAGACCAGGCGGCGGCCCATCTGTTCGAGCAGCAGCGCCACCTCGACCCAGGACAGCGCCAGGCCGCCGCAATCTTCGGCGATGGGCAGGGCGCACCAGCCCATTTCCACGCCCATGCGCGTCCACAGCGCGGGATCGAAGCCGCGTTCGGATTCCATGGCCTGTCGCACGGCACCCGACGGGCTTTGCGCTGCCAGGAAGTCGGCGGCGGCGTCGCGGATCATGCGTTGGTCCGCGCTCAGGCTGAAGTCGACATAACCGCTCATGCGCCGTACACCGGTTGCGGCGTGGCCGCCTCGGCGATCAGCGCGTCGATCACCGGCCCCAGCTCGGCCGGTTCCCATCGCGCGCCCTTGTCGCGCAGCGCACCCACGCGCCACCCGTCGGACAGCGACACCTGCCCGCCCGAAGCCTCGAAGACGCGTCCCGTGATGTGCGCGGACAGCGGGCTGCCCAGGAACACCACCAGCGAGGCGACGTTGGCCGGGTCCCAGAAGTCGAAGCTGTCGTCGGTGGGAACCCGCACCCTGGCGGCCATCTCTTGCGTGCTCTGGGTCATCGCGGTGCGGGCCGCGGGCGCCAGGGCGTTCACGCTGATGTCGTAGCGCCGCAGCTCGGCGGCCTGCACCAGCGTCAGCGCCGCAATGCCGGCCTTGGCGCAGCTGTAGTTCGATTGGCCCACCGAGCCCTGCAGGCCCGCGCCCGAGCTGGTGTTGATGATGCGTGCATCCACGGATGCACCGGCCTTCTTGCGGTCTCGCCAGTGGCGTGCCAGCGTGTTGGACAGGCAGAAGTGGCCGCGCAGGTGAACGCGCATGACCTCGTCCCAGTCCTCGTCGCTCATGCTGACGAACATGCGGTCGCGCAGATTGCCTGCGTTGTTGACGAGGACATGCACGTCGCCGAAACGCGCGATGGCCTGCGCGACGATGTCCTGCGCGCCCCGCATCGTGGCGATGTCGTCGCTGTTGGCCAGCGCCTGGCCTCCGGCCGCGGCGATGGTGTCGGCAACCTCCTGTGCCGCCTCGAGGCGGATGTCGTTGACCACGACCTGTGCGCCGGCCTCGGCAAAGGCCAGTGCATAGGCACGGCCCAGGCCGCCGCCGGCGCCGGTGATGATGACGGTTCGCTGTTCGCAAATCTTCATGGCAGGCGGCTCCTCAACCCAGGCGTTCGATGATGGTGACGTTGGCCTGCCCGCCGCCTTCGCACATGACCTGCAGTCCGTAGCGGCCGCTGCTGCGCTCGAGTTCGTGCAGCAGCGTGGTCATCAGCTTGGCGCCGGTCGCGCCCAGGGGGTGGCCCAGCGCGATGGCGCCGCCGTTCACGTTGGTGCGTTCCGCCGGGTAGCCGGTCTCCTTGTGCCAGGCCATGACCACCGATGCGAAGGCTTCGTTGATCTCGACGCGGTCGATGTCTTCCAGCCGCAGGCCGCACTTCTTCATCGCCGCAGCCGTTGCCGGAATGGGCGCGGTGAGGTGCCAGATGGGGTCGTCGGCCAGCACGCTCATGTGATGGATGCGCGCGCGCGGCGTGAGGCCGTAGCGCTTCAGCGCGCGCTCGGACACGACCAGCAGGGCCGCCGCACCGTCGCAGGTCTGGCTCGACACGCCGGCGGTGATGCCCGGGTACTCGGGCGCGACCGGCTCCAGCGTCGCCATCTTTTCGAGCGAGGTTTCCCGCGCCGTCTCGTCCATGGCAAGGCCCGCGAGCGGCACGATCTCGCGCGTGAAGCGGCCTTCGGCGATGGCGCGGCGCGCGCGTGCATGGCTTTCCAGCGCGTAGACCTCCATGTCCTGGCGCGAGCACTGCCACTTGTCGGCAATGATCTGCGCCGCATAGAACTGGTTGACCGGCTGGTTGCCGAAGCGGGCCGTCCAGCCCTGGCTGCCCGAGAAGGGGTCGGTGTAGCCGAGTGCCTGGCCCGCGCTCATGGCGTAGGCGATGGGCACCATGCTCATGTTCTGCACGCCGCCGACGGCGATGACGTCCTGCGTGCCGCTCATCACCGCCTGCGCGGCGAAATGCAGCGCCTGCTGCGACGAGCCGCAGGCCCGGTCGATCACGGTGCCGGGCACATGCATCGGCAGGCCGGCGGCCAGCCACGAGGTGCGGCTGATGACACCGGCATTGGGCCCGACCGCATCGACGCAGCCGAAGATCACGTCTTCGTAGTCTTCCGCCGGCACGGCGTTGCGCTCGACCAGCGCCTTGAGGACATGGGCGCCGAGGTCGGCGGGGTGAACACCGGACAGCGCGCCACGGCGTTTGCCCGTGGGGGTGCGCAAGGCGTCGACAAGATAGGCTTCAGTCACTGGGTCTCCGTCACGTACTGGTTGATGGCTGGTGTGGGCCATTCTTCCGGGCGGGATCGGTGCATGCATCGTCCATCGGGACTAGGAGTGACTGGTGGTGAACGCTGTGCACGCGCGAAGACGAAAGGGCGCAAAGGCGCAAAGGCGCAACGGCCGCAGGGCTCGTTCACGCATGCGCCGCTTCACGCACCGCGAGCAGCCATCGACTGCTCGCAGTGCGTGAAGTCGACGCGGGTTTGCTCAGCCCTGGTTGACGTTGGCCGCCGTCAGGAAGCCCGGCCGTTCGCCGCCGCCATGCACCAGCAGGCTCGTGCCCGAGACATAGCTGGCGCGCGGGCCGGCAAGGAAGACGCAGGCGTCGCCGATGTCCTGCGGCTGCGCCAGCCGCTGCGCCGGAATGGTCGCGGCAACGGCCGCAATGCCGGCGGCATCGCCGTAGTGCAGCGCCGACTGCTCTGTCTCCACCAGCCCGGGGCTGACCGCCACGACGCGGACCTTGGGCGCCCATTCGATGGCCAGCGAACTGGTCAGGCTGAGGATGCCGGCCTTGGCCGCGGCGTAGGTCGCGGTGCCCGGCTGCGCGCGCGTGGCGGCAACGCTGCCGATGAACTCGATGACGCCGCCTTCGGCCTGTTGCTGCATCACGGCATTGGCCTGGATCGCCAGCGTCAGCGGCGCCATCAGGTTCAGCCGCAGGATGGACTGGTGAAAGCGCGGCGACCCATCGCTGGCATAGGCAAAGGGCGTGCCGCCCGCGTTGTTCACCAGCACGTCGAGCCGCCCGTGGTCCGCGACGATGGCCGCGACCAGCGCCGCCGTGGCATCGGTGTCGACCACATCGCAGGTGTGGAACTGCGCGCTGCGGCCGTCCGACTGCGGCAGCGAGGCGGGCGTCTTGCGGCCGCACACGATCACCGTGGCGCCGGCGTCCATGAAGCGCTCGCTGATGCCCCGGCCCACGCCCTGTGCGCCACCGGTGACCAGCACCACCTTGCCTGCAAGCTCTTGATTCGGATTCATGTCGTACTCGCTCTCTCGGTCTCTTCGTTGGGGTGTGGCCCGATGCGCCGGTTGTGGTCAGACACCGAAGCCGCCGGCCACCGGGAGCTGGTGGCCGGTGATGTAGCTGGCGCGGTCCGAGGCCAGGAACACCGCGGCATGGGCGATGTCCTCGGCCTTGCCGATGCGCTTGAGCGGCACCGCATCGATCGTGTTGCGTTCCCACTGTGCATCGAAAACGCCGCGCCGTTGCAGCTCCAGGTGCATGCCCGCGTCGATGACGCCGACCAGCACCGAGTTGGCCCGGATGTTGAAGCGTCCCTCTTCACGCGCCACGCCGCGCACCACCGCCTCGTTCGCGGCCTTGGGGATGACCGACAGGCCGTCCCGCGCCGGCCAGACCACCTCGCCGGCCGAGCCGATGTGCACGAAGGAGCCGCCGCCCCAGGCCCGAAAGCGCGGCAGGGCCGCCTGCACGGTGTTGAAGAAGCCCGACACCTCTTCCGTCAGGGCGCGCTGCCACTGGTCGCGCGTGATGCGGGAGATGTAGACCTGCTCGGTCACCGCGGCGGCGCTGAAGACGATGGTGTGGATGCGGCCGTGCTGCTGCGCGACCGTGTCGATCAGCGCGACGATGGCCGCGCCATCGGCCGTGTCCAGCCGGTGCACGCTGGCGCTGCGGTCGTGCGCCCGGACCTCGTCGGCGGTCTGCTGCGCCGCTGATTCACGGGAGAAATAGGTCAGGGCGACATCGCTGCCGGCACGCGCGAATTCGCGGCAGATGCTGCGGCCGATGCCGCCGCTGCCGCCGATGACCAGGGTGACGCCGGAGGGAAATGCAGAGGTTGTCATGAAGGTGCTCGGGAAGAAGAAAGCGGGGGTCCTGAGGGTTCATGTCGCGTCGGAACACCAACCCGTCGAAGGCGTCTCAGTGGCCGCTGGCCACCGGCAGCTTGCGCAGTTCGCGCTTGAGCACCTTGCCGCTGGCGTTGGTCGGCAGCGTCTCGACGAAGTCGATGAACTGCGGCACCTTGTAGTTGGCCATGTGGGCGCGGCACCAGGTGACGAACTCGCCGGATTCCAGTGGCACGCCGGGCTTCCTGACGACGAAGGCGCGGCCGACTTCGCCCATGCGTTCGTCGGGCACGCCGATCACCGCGATCTGCGACACCGCCGGATGCCGGCTGGCCAGGCGCTCGATCTCGGCGGGGTAGCAGTTGAAGCCGCCCGCGATGTAGACGTCCTTGACCCGGTCGGTGATGCGCAGGTAGCCGTGCGCATCGAGCGTGCCGATGTCGCCCGAATGCAGCCAGCCGTCGGCATCGATGGCCTGCTGCGTGGCGCCCTCGTCGTCGAGGTAGCCCAGCATGACGTTGTAGCCGCGGATCAGCACCTCGCCCGGTTGGTCCGGCGGCTGGGTCTGGCCGTCGGCGTCGACGATCCTGATCTCGACGTCGCGGATGGCGCGCCCTGCCGTGGTGGCCACGGTGTGCGCATCGTCGTCGGGCGCACTCAGCGCGGCCGTGCCGCAGCACTCGCTCAGGCCGTAGCCGGTCAGCACGGTCTTGAAGCCGAAGTCGCGCCGCATCGACTCGATCAGCGAGGGCGGCGTGGAGGTGGAGCCGGTGATGGCGGCGCGCAGGCTGCTCAGGTCGGTGGCCGCGAAATCCGGGTGGCTCAGCATGCTGTAGTAGATCGTCGGCGGCCCGGGCAGCACGCTCACCTTGTCGCGCGCGATCGTGCGCAGCACCTCGCCTGCATCGAACACGGCGACCGGCATCAGCGTCAGGCCGTTCATGATGCCGACCATCCAGCCCGACTTGTAGCCCATCGAATGGAAGAAGGGGTTGACCATCAGGTAGCGGTCCTGCGGCACCAGGCCCATGACCTGCGACCAGTCATCCATGGTGCGCAGGTTCTGCCCGTGCCCGCACTTGACGCCCTTGGGGTGGCCGGTGGTGCCCGAGGTGAAGATCACGTCGGAGACCATCTCCGGCGTGACCGACAGGGCCCGTTCCCGCGCGGCCGCTTCGCTGACCGACTCGCCGCGGGCGATGAAGTCTTGCCAGCCGGTGTCGCCGTCTTTCGCGCCGTGAATGACCAGGATCTTTTCCAGCGACGCCGGCAGGTGGCCCGCCAGCAGGTCGGGGTAGTGGACGCCCAGGAAGTCGCCCGTGGACAGCAGCAGGCGCGCGCCACTCTTCTCGAGCACATAGCCGACCTCCAGGCCCTTCATACGGGTGTTCACCGGCACCACCACCGCGCCCACGCCGAGGATGCCCAGCGCGGCGACGATCCACTCGCGGCAGTTGGGCGCCCAGATGGCCACACGCTCGCCGGGCGCGATGCCCCAGGCCATCAGGGCGCGGCTGGCGGCCAGCACCATGCGGTCCAGTTCGGCATAGCTGGTGCGCACGCCCCGCTCTTCGATGGCGCTGTGGTCCGGGTGGCGCGAGACGGTCTGCGCGAAGGCACGGGGGATGGTGGGAATCGGTGGCAGCAGGGACATGGTGCAGAGGAGGAGTGTCTTGGAGGGGCGCAATCGCGAGGGCGAAGGGGGCGTGAAGCCCTGCAACCGGCCATCGCAGGATGGCTCCATTGTGGCGAGTGCCCCTGCTGCAACATCGTTCAATCGGACTAGGATTCGCAGCTTTTTTCAGTCTGTTGCCAGGCCCGGCGGCCCGCTGGTTCAAGGCAGGCAGGGATAGTCCGTATAGCCGGCGGCGCCGGGCGTGTAGAGGGTCTTCGGGTCGAAGTCCGCCAGCGCGGCGTTCTCGCGCAGGCGACGCACCAGGTCGGGGTTGGCGATGAAGTGCCGGCCGAAGGAGACCGCTTCGCCTTGCCCCGCCCGCAAGGCCTGGCGGGCGTCGCCGCCATCGAAGCCGTCGTTGAGGATCAGCGGCCCTGCGAAATGCCGGCGTGCCATCGCGAAGGCATCCAGTGTCGGCAAGGGCGAACGCATGATGTGCAGGTAGGCCAGCTTCAGCGGCGAGACCACATCGAGCAGGCCGCCGCAGGTTTCAAGGGGCACGTCATCCGTCACGTCGTTGTAGGGGCTCGCCGGGCGGATGCGCAGCCCGACGCGGTCCGCGCCGATGGCCGCGGACAGGGCCTGCAGCACCTCGACCATGAAGCGGCGGCGGTTCTCGGCGCTGCCGCCATAGGCGTCCTCGCGCAGGTTGGTGTTGGTGGCCAGGAACTGCATCGGCAGGTAGCCGCTGGTGCCGTGCAGCTCCACGCCGTCGAAGCCTGCCTCCAGTGCCAGCGCGGCCGCCTGCGCGTACTCGCGGATCACGCCGGCAATCTCGTCCAGGCGCAGCGCGCGCGGCATGTCGAAGCCGGCCGGGCCGACCGCATCGGTGAAGATCCGGCCGCCCGCCTGCACCGCCGATGGCGCCACGGTTTCGGCCTCGGCCTGCTTGTTGTGGTGGCTGGCGATGCGGCCGACGTGCATGAGCTGGGCCACGATGCGCCCGCCCTCCGCATGCACCGCCGAAGTCACGCGACGCCAGGCCGTGGCCTGCTGCGGCGTGTGCAGTCCCGGCGTGCGGCAGTAGCCCTTGCCGGCGGCGCTGGGTTGCACGCCTTCGGTGACGATCAGGCCTGCCGTGGCGCGCTGGCGGTAGTACGCGACATGCAGGTCCGTGGGCACGTCGCCCTCGGCGGCACGGCTGCGCGTCATGGGTGCCATGACGATGCGGTTGGACAGCGCGATGGCGCCCAACTGAAGAGGCTCGAACAAGGGATCGGGGGCGGGCGTCATGGTGCTTGTCCTGCTGGCTAGCGCACGCGGATCTTCGGTTCCGGTGCGCCGCGGCGCATGGTCGCCAGGAATTGCTCCAGCGGCGCAGGCGCTGCCACGTCGGCCGTTTCAGCGCCCGGGGGCTGGGCCCAGAATTCTTTCCAGCTGGGCCACAGCGCATGCCAGCTGCCTTCGTAGGGCTCGCGTCCCGGCCAGCGCATCTTGCGTTCGCCGATGGGCGGCTTGTTGAGGTCGGTGGCGTACCAGTAGCAAGGCAGGCGCCGGCGAAACAGCCAGCGGCCGTCGATGCGCTCGTAGTCGTCCCAATACAGCATCTGCATGATGACCCAGTCGCCGCCGGCCTCGTGCTCGTTCTTCGAATACACGACACCGTGCGCGCGGTCGGGGCTGGTGAACTCGATCACATGTCCGCCCAGGTGGTGCGAGGTGCCGCTGAACTGCTGGCGCAGGGTCTGGTCGACCCATGCCTTCAGGTGCGCACGGCCCACCTTGTCGCGGCTCACGCGGATGTCCGGTGCGAACAGTCCGACGTGGGCATCCACGTCGCGCATGTCCAGGGACAACGAGTACTTGGAAACGAGGAATCGAATCTCCTCGATGGATTCCAGCCGATCGACACGTGCAAGAAGCGCTTCCGTCATGAACCGGGTTTCTCCGTCAGTCTGTCAATGAACCGCGGCCATTCTGGTTCGCGCCCTGCGCGGCCGGCATCGTCCGATGAGACTACGGGCAGGCTCGAAAGACTTCGCACACGCGCGTAGTCTCATCGGACGATGTGTCCCGCAAGGGGGCTCCACAGAATCGACGCACAGATTCAAGGAGCCAAGGATGAACAAGCAGTTGGGGTTGGATGCGGTCGCTTCGCATCTGCGAGACGGCATGACGGTGGGCATCGGCGGATGGGGCCCGCGCCGCAAGCCGATGGCGGTGGTGCGCGAGTTGTTGAAGTCGCCGGTCAAGGACCTCACAGTCGTGGCCTACGGCGGCCCGGAGGTCGGCATGCTGTGCGCCGCCGGCAAGGTCCGCAAGCTGGTCTACGGCTTCGTGACGCTCGATGCGATTCCACTGGAGCCGTACTTCCGCAAGGCCCGCGAGGCCGGCGCGCTGGAGGTCTGCGAACTGGACGAAGGCCTGCTGCACTGGGGCCTGCGCGCCGCCGGCATGCGGGTACCTTTCCTGCCGACGCGCGTGGGCCTGGGCAGCGACATCCTGACCTACAACCCGTCCTTCAAGACGGTCCAGTCGCCGTATGCCGACGGCGAGGTGCTGCTGGCCATGCCGGCACTGGCGCTGGACCTGGCCCTGCTGCACGTCGACACCGCCGACCGGTTGGGCAACACCCACATCCACGGGCCGGACCCCTTCTTCGACGACCTGTTCGCGCGGGCAGCGAAGAAGACCATCGTCAGCTGCGAGGAGATCCACGACCGGCTGGACATCGCCCGCCCCGAGGACGCCAAGGCCAACCTCTTCGAGCGCAACCTGGTCACCCACGTCATCCACGCGCCCTTCGGCGCGCACCCCACCTCCTGCGCACCGCGCTACGGCTGGGACATGGGCCACCTGAAGCAGTACGTCGCCAGCGCGAGCCAGGCCGACGGCTGGAGCGCCTACGGCGAACAGTTCCTGCGCGGCGACGAGGCCGCCTACCAGTCGGCCGTCGGCGGCGTGCAACGCATCGGCGCCTTGCCGATGCCGATTTTCTGATGCGAAGACAGGACCTTGAGATGAGCCAGACTTCTTCTTTCACCTTGGCCGAATTGCTGATCAGCGCGGCGTCCGAAGCCTGGCGCGGCAACGGCGAGCTGCTCGGCTCGGGCATCGGCACGCTGCCGCGCATCGCGCTGGGCGTGGCCAAGCTCACCCATTCGCCGGAACTTCTGATGACCGACGGCGAGGCCTACCTGGTCGAGGAGCCCATCCCGCTCGGTCCGCGCGGCGACTGGAAGCCCCGCTTCTCCGGCACGATGACCTACGCGCGGGTTTTCGACTGCGTCTGGAGCGGCAAGCGCCATGCGCTGGTCGGCCCGACCCAGATCGATCGCTGGGGCCAGGCCAACATTTCCTGCCTGGGCGATTTCCACAAGCCCAAGGTGCAGATGCTGGGCTCGCGCGGCTTTCCGGGCAACAGCATCAACCACGCCAATTCGATGTTCGTGCCGGCACACAGCCCCCGCGTCTTCGTGGCCGGGGAGGTCGATGTGGTCGGCAGCGTCGGCTACAACCCCGCGCGCTGGCTGCCCGGCATGAACCGCGATGCGGTGGACCTGCGCCTGATCGTCACCGACCTGTGCGTCATGGATTTCTCGGGCCCCGACCACGCCATCGCGGTGAAGTCGCTGCACCCCGGAGTCAGCTTCGAGCAGGTGCAGGCCGCCACGGGCTTTCCCTTGCTGCGTGCCAAGGACTTGGGCGTCACGCCCGCGCCGACCGACGAGCAGATGGCCTTGATCCGCCAGCTCGACCCGCACGACCTGCGCGCCGGTGTTCTCAAGGACAACCCGCCCGGAGTGCGTGCATGAGCGTCGCCTTTCAGTGCGCGGCGTCACTTGCCGCCGGCACGGGAGCGGTGGCATGAGCCGGGCCCTCAAGACCGAACTGTGCGACCTGCTGGGTTGCCGCTATCCGATCGTGCAGACGGCGATGGGGTGGGTGGCCGACGCCCGGCTGGTTGCCGCGACCTGCAATGCGGGCGGCTTCGGCTTCCTGGCCGGCGTCACCATCGAGCCCGACAGGCTGGAGGATGAAATCCGCAAGGTCATGGCGCTGACCGACAAGCCCTTCGGCCTGAACTTCCACATGTGGCAATCCAATGCCGCCCAGGCCATCGACCTCGTGGTCAAGTACAGCCATCGCATCCGCGCCGTGAGCTACGGACGCGGGCCGGACAAGGCGACCATCCGCCGCTTCAAGGACGCGGGCGTGCTGTGCATGCCGACGGTCGGCGCGGTCAAGCATGCGCTGAAGGCCGTCGAGCTGGGCGCCGACATCGTCACCATCCAGGGCGGCGAGGGCGGCGGCCACACCGGCAACGTGCCGACCTCCATCCTGCTGCCGCAGGTGCTCGACGCGGTCCAAGTGCCCGTGGTCGCGGCCGGCGGGTTTCACGACGGACGCGGCCTGGCGGCGGCGCTGGGCTATGGCGCGGTCGGCATCGCCATGGGCACGCGCTTCCTGATGACCCGCGACTCGCCGGTGCCCGACGCAACGAAGCAGCACTACGTGGCGGTGAACGACGTGGCCCACATCCGCGTGTCGCACGCGGTGGACGGCATGCCGCAGCGCCACATCGACAACGCCTACCTGTTGCGGCTCGAAGCCGACAGCGGATTCAAGCGCGTGCTGGTGGCACTGCAGTGCGCCTGGAAATGGAAGGCGCAGACCGGCATGAGCACCGGCCACATGCTGCGCACCGCGGCCAAGGCGCTGCGCGAGGACGGCATGAGCGTGGCGCAGACGCTGATGGCGGCCAACGCGCCCATGCTGATCCAGCGCTCCATCGTGGACGGGCGGCCCGACGAGGGTGTGCTGCCCAGCGGCCAGGTGGCCGCTGCGATCGGCGAGCTCAAGAGCTGCGCCGAGGTGATCGAGGAACTGGTCGCCCAGGCCCATGCGCGGCTGGACGCGATCGCCGCGCTGACAAGAACGCAGGAGACCCTCTCATGACGAACGACATCGAAAACTCCCTGAAAAGCACCATCGACGCCGGCGTCGCGGAACTGGTGATCGACCACCCGCCGGTCAATGCCCTGCCCAGCGCGGGCTGGCACGCGCTGGCCGCGCGCATCGACCGCCTGGGCGGCGACCCCGAGGTCCGCGTCATCGTGCTGCGCGCCGAAGGGCGCGGCTTCTGCGCCGGCGTGGACATCAAGGAACTGGCGGCGCACCCCGCACGCATCGCCTCGGTCAACGCCGGCAACTACGCGACCTTCCGCGCCATCCACCGTTGCCGCGTGCCGGTGATCGTGGCGGTGCACGGCTTCGTGCTGGGCGGCGGCATCGGCATCTCGGGGGCGGCGGACATCGTCGTCGCCTCGGACTGCGCCACCTTCGGCGTGCCCGAGGTGGACCGCGGCGCGATGGGCGGAGGGGCCCACCTGCAGCGCCTGTTCCCGGTGCAGAAGGTGCGCCACATGTACTTCACCGGCGAGGCCATCGATGCGTCGGAAGCCTTCCGCCTGGGCGCCGTCGAGCGCGTGGTGCCGCGCGCGCAACTGCGGCAGGCGGCGCTGGACATCGGCCGCAAGATCGCGGCCAAGAGCGCCACCATGATCCGCCTGGCCAAGGAGTCGCTCAACGGCATCGAGGACGGCAACCTCGAGGACAAGTACCGCTGGGAGCAGGGCTTCACCTTCGAGGCCTACATGAGCCCGGACTCGCAGGAGGGCCGCGAGGCCTTCGTCGCCAAGCGCGATGCGAGCTTCGACGCGAAGGCCTGAGGCGTTCCATGCACCTGCACTACACGGAAAAACAGCGCCGCTTCCGCGCCGAAGTCCGCGCCTGGCTGGCCGCCCACGTCCCGAAGGAATCACTGGCCAGCTTCGACACGGCCGAAGGCTTTGCGCAGCACCGCGCCTGGGAGCGCACGCTCAACTCGGGCCGCTGGAGCATGGTGACCTGGCCCGTCGAGCTCGGCGGGCGGGGCTGCGACCTCATCGAGTGGCTGATCTTCGAAGAGGAGTACTGGCGCGCGCAGGCGCCCCTGCGCGTGAACCAGAACGGCATCTTCCTGCTCGGCCCCACGCTGATGGACTTCGGCAGCGCCGAGCAGAAGGCGCGCTTCCTGCCGCGCATGGCCGCCGGCGACGACATCTGGGCGCAGGGCTGGTCCGAGCCCAACGCCGGTTCGGACATGGCCGCCATCCGGGCCAGCGCCGTGCGCGACGGCGACTTCTATGTCGTCAACGGCCAGAAGACCTGGTCGTCCCGTGCGGTCTGGGCCGACTGGCTGTTCGGCCTGTTTCGCAGCGACCCCGATTCGCAGCGGCACCACGGGCTGAGCTTCCTGCTGCTGCCGCTGAACGCACCGGGCGTGACCGTGCAACCGATCCGCCAGCTCAACGGCGAAGCCGGCTTTGCCGAGGTGTTCTTCGACAACGTCAAGGTGCCGGTGGCCAACCGCATCGCGGAAGAGGGCGCGGGATGGCACGTGGCCATGGCCACGGCGGGCTTCGAGCGCGGGCTGATGCTGCGCTCGCCGGCACGCTTCCAGGCCACGGCACGCGCACTGGTGGCGCTGTACCAACGGCATCGTGCGTCGGCCGATCGCGATCCGGCGATCCGCAACGCCGTGCTGCGCGCCTGGATGGATGCCGAGGCCTACACCCTGGCGACCTACCGCACGGCCAGCCGCCTGGACAACGGCGGGAGCATCGGCCCCGAGTCGAGCACCAACAAGATCTTCTGGTCCGAACTGGACCTGCGGATGTACGAGACCGCGCTGCGCATCCTCGGCCCCGAGGCCGAACTGCTGCCGCCGGTGCGCGAGCCCGGCGTGGTGGGCCACTGGCTCAACGGCTTCCTGCATTCGCAGGCCGGAACGATCTATGCGGGCGCCAACGAAATCCAGCGAAACATCATTGCCGAACGCATGCTCGGCATGCCGCGCTCCTGAGGACACCGCGATGTACTTTCATTTCACCGATGACCAGCGCGAGTTCGGCGAAGCCATGTGCAGCTTCTTCATGAAAGAGGCCACGCCCGAGCTGGCGCGCGAACTGTGGGACACGCCGACGGGGCGCTCGTCCGAGATGTGGGCCCGCGTGGCCGAGCAGGGCATGCTGGGCATGTCCGTGCCGGAAAACTTCGGCGGCCTGGGCTGCGGCGACGATGCCTGGTCGCTGATGACGCAGGTCATCGGCTACTACGGCGGCTCCGACGGCTTGTTCGAGACCGCCTGGCTGGCCGCTGCGCTGATCGACGCGCTGGGGCCGGACTCGCCCGAGCGCGCGCGCTGGCTCCCGCGCATCGCGGCGGGCGAGGTCCGCCTGGCGATCGGGCATCCGGTCAACCCGCTGGTGGCCGACGCGCATGTGGCCGACCTGCTGCTGCTCGCGCACGGGCACGAGGTCCACGCGGTACACCGCGAGGACGTGCGCATGAGTCCGCGGCGCAGCATCGACGCCTCGCGCCGGCTGTTCCATGTCGAGTGGACACCCAGCCGCGCCAGCTGCATTGCGGATGCCGAACTCGGCCAGCGCCTGTGGGCCGACACCCTGAACCGCGGCGCGCTGGCCGTGGCCGGGCAGATGAACGGATTGACGCAGCGCCTCATCGACCTGTCGGTCGACTACACCGCGCAGCGCAAGCAGTTCGGCAAGCCCGTGGGCAGCTTCCAGGCGGTCAAGCACCTGATCGCCAACGTGGCGGTCGAGCTGGAGTTCGCCAAGCCGGTGACCTACCGCGCCGCCTATGCGCAGGCCGAGCGCGAAGACCTGCGCGACGTGCATGTGTCGCACGCCAAGCTGGTGGCGGCCGATGCGGCGCGCCTGGCGTGCCGCAACGGCATCCAGGTCCACGGGGCCATGGGCTACACGTGGGACATGGACCTGCAGATCTTTGCCAAGCGCGTCTGGGCACTGGACGCCACCTGGGGCGACGAGGCCTTCCACAAGGCCCGCGTCGCGCAGCACGTGTTCGACCCCGCTGCGGCGCTCGGACCCGGCCACACCTTTTCTGAATCGACGGAGTAAGCCATGCATGAAGCAGTGATAGTTGCCACCGCCCGTACCGCCATCGGCAAGGCCTTCCGGGGCGCCTTCAACGACACCGAGGCGCCCGTGCTGGGCGGCCATGTGGTGCGCGCCGTGGTCGAGCGCGCCGGCATCGAGCCCGGCGAGGTCGACGACGTGCTGATGGGCGCGGCGGCGCAACAGGGCACGCAGTCGTACAACCTGGGCCGCCTGTGCGCCTACACCGGCGGCCTGCCGTTGAGCGTGCCGGGCATGGCCATCGAGCGCATGTGCGGCTCCGGCCTCATGAGCATCGCCACCGCCGCCAAGGGCGTGATGTGCGGCGAGCTGGACATTGCCGTGGCCGGCGGGCTGGAGTCGATCTCGCTCACGCAGAACGCGCACAAGAACAGCTTTCGCGCACAGTCGCAGGCCGTGCGCGCCGTGGTGCCCGAGGCCTACATCGCCATGATCGAAACGGCAGAAGTGGTGGCCGAGCGCTACGGGATTTCACGCGCTGCGCAGGACGCGTATTCGCTGGCCAGCCAGCAGCGCACGGCCGCCGCGCAGGAGGCGGGCCTGTTCGACGACGAGATCGTGCCCCTCACCGTCGACAAGGCGCTGACGGACAAGCAAGGCCAGTCGCTCGGCAGCACGCGCGTGACCCTCGAGCGCGACGAAGGCAATCGCGCCGACACCACGCTGGAAAGCCTGGGTGCTCTCCAACCGGTGCTGAAGAACGGCACCTGGGTGAAAGAGGGGCGGCACATCACCGCGGGCAATGCCTCGCAGCTCTCGGACGGGGCCTCGGCGACGCTGTTGATGCGTCGCACCGAGGCGGCGCGGCGCGGGCTGGCGCCGCTGGGCGTCTACCGGGGCATGGCGGTGGCGGGCTGCGGTCCGGACGAAATGGGCATCGGGCCGGTGTTCGCGATTCCCAAGCTGCTGAAGCGGCACGGCCTGGGCGTGAACGACATCGGCCTGTGGGAGATCAACGAGGCCTTCGCCTGCCAGGTGCTGTACTGCGCCGGACAACTCGGCATTGCGCACGACCGCCTGAACGTCAACGGTGGGGCCATTGCCATCGGCCATCCCTTCGGCATGTCGGGCGCGCGCATGGTGGGCCATGCCCTGATCGAAGGGCGCCGGCGCGGCGTGCGCCATGTGGTGGTGGCCATGTGCATCGCCGGCGGCATGGGTGCGGCGGCCCTGTTCGAGGTGCTGTGATCCGTGGCCGCCACGACGGGCGCGGGCACCGCGAGGGCTGAGCGCGCCGGTGTCTTGCAAGGCAAGGCCGTTGTCATCACCGGGGCCGGCCAGGGCCTGGGCGCGGCCTATGCGCGCCTGGCTGCTGCAGAAGGCGCGAGCGTGCTGGTCAACGACATCGACGGCGCGGCTGCGCAGGCGGTGGTGCAGGGCATCGAGGCCGCCGGCGGGCAGGCCGTGGCGAACGCGGCCGACATCTCGAGCTGGGCCGGCGCCGCCGACCTGGTCGGCGAATGCATCGGGCGCTTCGGCACCATCGACGGCCTGGTCAACAACGCCGCGCGCTTCTACATGGCGCGGCCCGAGGACGAGGAAGAGGCCGCGATGCGCGCGCTGCTCGCCGTCAATGTGCTTGGCACGGCCTTTTGCGGTGTGCACGCGCTGCGCCACATGCTGGCGCGCGGCCGGGGCGCCATCGTCAATGTCACCTCGGGTTCGCAGACCGGCACCACCTTGCAGGGCATGTACGGCGCGTCCAAGGGCGCGGTGGCCTCGCTGACCTACAGCTGGTCGGTCGACGCCGCGCCGCACGGCGTGCGCGTCAATGCGGTGTCGCCCATGGCGAAGACGCCGATGGCCGACCTGGCCCGCAGCTACTTCACGGACCGGCATCGCACGCCGTGGCCGCAGGTCGCGGTGAGCCCGGAAGACAACGCGCCCGTCGTGGCCTACCTGCTGTCCGATGCGGCGCAGGGCGTCAACGGACAGGTCGTGCGCATCGACGGCGATCGCCTGTCGCTCATGACGCATCCGGCCGTGCTGCATCCACCGCTGGAGAGCGCTCGCTGGGGCGTGGACGAGGTCGCGCAGGCCTTCGAGGCGCAGCTGAAGTCGCGGCAGTTGCCCGTCGGCGTGGTGGGGGCGCAGCTCGTGCTGCACCCCTACGCGCTGCGCTATCCGCGCGAGGCGGACGCCGGCGGCTGACGGCGGCTGAGGGCGCCGATCCATTCGATCCGCCTAGTCTTTAAGGACGATGTTGAGGCGGATGTCTTTCCACAGAATCCGGCCGGCGGACACGCACCGGACACGGCGCGATTCGCACAAGGGGTCTTCAGAGACGCCACCGATTTTCATAAAAGCACCAGGAGACAAGAGACATGACGACATTCAGGAAAGTGCCGATGGCGCTGGCCCTCTCGGCGGCGTTCGCCCTGCCTTCGCACGCCGACGAGCTGTCGGACCTCAAGGCGAAGATGAGCGAGATGCTGCTGCAGGTGCAGGCGCTGCAGAAGAAGCAGGACGACATGGAGGCGAAACAGGCGGCCAATGCCGCCGCCGCCAAGCCGGAGGGCGCAGCGCCGGTCGTGGCGGGCACGCTGCCGGGCTCCATCATGCTGCCGGGCACCAACACCTCGCTGAAGATCGGCGGCTACGTGCAGCTGGCCGCGAGCCGGGAGATGAACGGTTTCATCGGCAACACGCAGACCGTGCTGTCGCCGTTCTCCGCGGCAGCCGGCGGCATTCCGTACGCGGGATCGCAGGCCTCCAAGCGCAGCGGCGAGACGAGCTTCGAGGCGCGTGAATCGCGACTGAACGTCACCACGCTCACGCCCACGCGCTATGGCGACCTGCGGACCCTGATCGAAGGCGACTTCTACGGCACCGGTGGCACCAAGGCCTCGACCAACTCGGTCTCGTTCCGGCTGCGCCATGCCATGGCGGAAATCGGCCCCTGGATGTTCGGCCAGTACTGGTCCAACTCGGCGGACCTGATGCAGGGGCCGGACGTGTACGACTTCGGCGGCCCGGTCGGCCTGGCGGCCCTCAGCCGCGTGCCGCAGATCCGCTACACCTGGAAGATCAATCCGCGTTCCACCTTCTCGACCTCGATCGAGCAACCCACGCAGGACTTCAGCGGCGCGGACAGCGTGGTGTTCCAGGCGGGCTACAACAACATCAGCACCAATTCGCTGGACAAGCTGCCGGACATCACCGCGCGCTATGTCTATGACGACACCTGGGGCCGCCAGTCCTTCGGTTTCGTGGCCCGCCGCCTGACGGCGACCAACGTGGGCGGCGCGGGCACGGCGGGCGCGGCGCTGGGCGACAAGACCCTGAGCACCACCGGCTACTCCCTCAACAACCAGGGCACCTTCAACGTGTTCGGCAGGGACAAGCTGGGCTACCACCTGGTCTGGGGCAAGGGCGCCGGCCGCTACATCACGCAGCAGCAGCCGTCCGCCGTGCTGTATCCCAACGTGGCCGGTGCGCCCAACGCGCTCGACGCCATCAAGTCGCGCGGCTTCAACATCTCCTACCTGCACTACTGGAACGACCAGTGGCGCTCGACCATCGACTACGGCAAGGTCCGCACGACGGTGCCGCATCCGCAGCTGCCGCTCACCACCATGAGCTCGGTGGAGTCGGTCTTCGCCAACCTGATCTGGTCGCCGGTGCCGCAGGCCGAGCTCGGGCTGGAATATGCCTGGGCCAAGATCAAGAACGACGTGCCCAAGTCCGGCATCGGCAGCCGCCTGTCGTTCATCGGCAAGTACAAGTTTTAATGGCCGCCAGGGCGGCCGTCCACCGGCCGCCGACATTCAAGGGCAGTGACTATGGTTGACGAATTTGCGATTGTGGTGATCCGGGGCATCGGCCTCGGCGCGATCTTCGCGTTGATCGCGATGAGCATGAACATCGTCTACGGGGCGACGCACATCCTCAACTTCGCGCAGGGCAACATGTTCGTGCTGGGTGGCTTCGTCGCCGTGGCCGCGACGCCCGCCGGGCAGGGCATGGTGCTCTGGCTGGCGCTGATCCCGGCCGCGGCGCTGGTGCTGGCGCTGGTGGTCGCGGTGCAGGGCTGGATCACGCTGGTGCCCTTGCGGCATTCGGTGGAACAGAACTCCTGGCTGATCACGACGATGGCCGTGTCCATCATGATCAGCGCCACGCTGCTGCTGGTGCAGGGCCCGTGGGCCGCGACGGCGCGCAGCCCGATGCCGCCGCTGGTGCTGTTCGGCGTGCGCACGCCCGGCCCCTACATCGCCGTGATGGCGCTGGCCGTTTTCTGGTTCGTCGCCTTGCGCCTGTTCCTCACCCGCACGCTGGTCGGCCTGGCCGTGAGCGCGCTGTCGCAGGACCTGGAGGCCGCGCGGGCCGCGGGCCTGAAGGTGCGCCAGCTGCAGCTGCTGGCCTTCGGCATCAGCGGCCTGGTCGTGGGCAGTGCAGGCTTCGTGGCGGCACCGCTGATGTCGATCTCGGCCGATACGGGCATCCGCTACGTGCTCAACGGCTTCGTCGCCTCCGTCATCGGCGGCATGGGCAGCAACCTGGGCGCCATGGTGGGCGGTGCGCTGGTGGGCGTGGTCTCGATGCTGGCCATCTACCTGGTCGGCGGCGAGTACCAGGGCCTGGTGTCGCTGCTGCTGCTGGTGGGCATGTTGCTGATCCGTCCCGAAGGCCTCTTCGGTCGGGCGAGCGCGCGCCGCGTGTGATGAGTGTCTCTCTGGAAACCCTTCGAATGACATCCACTGTCTTGACGCCCACCGTCCCCGGAACGGCCCGCCGCTTCCACATGGACGCGGACACCGGGCAACTGGCGATCGCCTGCGTGCTGATCGTGCTGAGCGGGCTGCTGCCCGACTGGGTCGGCAACGACTACTGGACGCACAGCTTCCAGCTGGTCAACCTGTTCATCGCCGTCGCCGCCTTTCAGAACCTGCTGATGCACGACGCCGGCCAGACCTCTTTCGGCCAGGGCGCGATCTTCGGCGTGGCCGCCTACGGTGCGGCCGTCGTTGCCAGCCTGTACGGCCAGCCGTATTGGGTGGCGGCCTGCTGCGGCGTGGCGGCCGCGGTCGTGGCGGGCTTCCTCTACGCGCTGCCGTCGCTGCGCGTGCAGGGCTACTACCTCGGCTTCGTCACGATGAGCGCGGCCACCGTGTTCCCCGAAATGCTGGTGGCGGCGAACCGCTACACCAACGGCATCAACGGCCTCTCGCTGAGCTTCTCTTCCTGGCATGAGCGCACGGTGCTCGGCGTCTCGCCGATGACACTGGCGGTCTGCGGCGTGGCCTGCGCCGCATTGGCCGCGCACGTGCTGCTGCGGCGGACCGCGCTGGGGCGGCTGCTGCGCGTGGCCGCCAGCAGCCCCGAGGCGGCGCAGTCGCTGGGCGTGTCGCCGGGCCTGATGCGTTGCGTTGCCTTCACCCTGGTGGCCTTCGGCACGGGCATCGTCGGCACGCTCTACACGCCCATCGTCGGCTTCGTCAGTCCCGCAGCCTTCAACCTCGACACGTCGATCCTGTTCTTCCTGGCGGTGATCGTCGGCGGGCGCGGCCATATCCTGGGCACCGTGGTCGGGGTGTGGGTGCTCTACCTGCTGCCAAACATCCTGCTGGCCGAACTGTTCCAGTACCGCCTGCTGGCCTACGGCGCCGCGGCGCTGGTCGTCATGCTGCTGCTGCCGGACGGCATCGTCGGCACCTTCGAGCGCTGGCGCCAGCGTCGCCGGAAGACCCAAGCGCCGTTGAACGTGAACCTGGAGTGCCTGCTGGAAGGCGGCACCGCCAAGGCCCGCGTGGACGGGCAGGCATCG
The DNA here is from genome assembly GCF_059418385.1 of Variovorax sp. GW821-FHT09A10. Taxonomy (NCBI): domain Bacteria; kingdom Pseudomonadati; phylum Pseudomonadota; class Betaproteobacteria; order Burkholderiales; family Comamonadaceae; genus Variovorax; species Variovorax sp. GW821-FHT09A10. The sequence goes on along the minus strand of NZ_JBWKPT010000003.1, from coordinate 436,938 downwards.
GGCGACGCCATCGACGTGCGCTCGGCGACCAAGCGCTATGGCTCGGTGGCGGCGCTGGACGGCGTCGACCTGCAGGTCAGGCGCCACCAGATCCACGGCCTGGTCGGCGCCAATGGCTCGGGCAAGACCACGTTGCTGAACATGCTGAGCGGCTTCTCGCGCCTGGACAGCGGCTCCGTGCGCATGGCGGGCCGCGAGGTGAGTTCGTTGCCTGCGCACCGCATCGCCCGGCTGGGCCTGGGGCGCACCTTCCAGAAGCCGCGCATCTTCCCGGCGATGTCGCTGTGGGAGAACGTGGAGATCGGCGTGGACGCCTCGCGCGTCGTGCGCGGTGGGGGCGGTCAGGGCGGGCAGGCGCATCCGGCCGAACGGATCGCGGCACTGGCGCAGGCCATGGCCGGCGGCCATGTCGACCTGGTGCCCCATGGGCAGCGCCGGCTGGTGGAACTGATGCGCGTCGTGCTGATGGGCGCGGACATCATCCTGCTGGACGAGCCGGCCGCCGGGCTCTCGCCGTCGGAGCGCGAGCAGTTCAAGCAGCTGCTGCGCCGCCTGCGCGATGACCTGGGCAAGACCGTGGTGCTGGTCGAGCACGACCTGGAGCTGGTCTGGGACATCGCCGACACCATCACCGTGCTGGAGGCCGGCAAGGTGGTCGCGCACGGCAGCGCCGGCGACATCGCCGAAAACCCCTTCGTTCGCAAACTGTTCATCGAGCCGGCCCATGCTTGAAACCACACAACTGCGCTCGGGCTACGGCAATGTGCCGGTGCTGCGCGACATCGATCTCTCGGTCAAGCCGGGAGAGATCCTGCTCGTGGTGGGCGAGAACGGCGCGGGCAAGTCCACGCTGCTGCGCACCATCGGCGGCTTCATCAAGCCCGAGCAGGGCCGCATCCGGCTGGACGGCAAGGACATCGGCGGCATGAGCCCCGAGGCCATTGCGCGCAGCGGCCTGCGCCTGGTGCTGGACGGGCACCGCGTGTTCCCCGACATCTCGGTGTGGGACAACCTGCGCCTGGGCGCGGTGATCCGCCGCGACAAGCGCGGTTTCGACCGGGCGATCGAGGAGGTGTTCGACGTCTTCCCCATCCTCAAGGAGCGGCTGAAGCAGCCCGCGCGCAACCTGAGCGGCGGACAGCAGCAGATGCTGGCGCTGGGCCAGGCCTTCGTCGCGCAGCCGCGTGTGCTGCTCAGCGACGAACCTTCGCTGGGCCTGGCCCAGTCGCTGCTGCCGCCCATCCTCGCCTTCCTGCGCCGCTGGGCGGCTTCGGGCACGGCGATCGTGATCGTCGAGCAGCACATCGACATCGCGCTGTCGGTGGCCGATCGGGCCATGGTGGTCGAGCGCGGCGCCATCAAGCTCAGCTGCGCCGCCGGGGACCTGAAGGCCCACCTGAAGCAGCAGGCCGAGGCGCTGGCGCATCCGGGATGAACGGCGCACGGCGATGACGATCGTGTATGAGTTCGACGGCGTGCGGCCGGTGGTCCACCCCTCGGCCTACGTCCATCCGACGGCGGTGCTGATCGGCGACGTGATCGTCGGCGCCCGGTGCTACATCGGCCCGGCGGCCTGCCTGCGCGGCGACTTCGGGCAACTGGTGCTGGAAGACGGGGTGAATGTGCAGGACACCTGCGTGATGCAGAGCTTTCCCGGACGGGCTTCGGTGGTCGAGGCCGACGGCCATATCGGCCACGGCGCGATCCTGCACGGCTGCCGCATCGGCCGCAATGTGCTGGTCGGCATGAACGCCATCGTCATGGACAACGCCGTCATCGGCGAGTCCAGCCTGGTGGCAGCCTTGAGCTTCGTCAAGAAGGGCATGGTGGTGCCGCCGCGCTCGATGGTCTCCGGCATTCCCGCGCGGGTGGTGCGCACGCTGACCGATGACGAGGTGTTCTGGAAGTCCGAGGGCACGACCGAATACCAGCGCCTGGCGGCCGTGTCGCTGCGCACCTTGCGCGCCGTCGAGGCCAGCACCGAGATCGAACCCGACCGCAAGAGCGTCGCCTTCGCGCTGGAGGCCCACGCGCGCCTGGCGCGCAGGCGCGATGCCACGCCGCCCTGAGCCGCGCGTCACCGACCGGGCCTACTTGCCCAGGAACTCGAAGAAGTCCCAGGCCGGGTCCTGCCGCCCGCGTGCGCCCGTGAGCGGCCAGCGCCGCAGCGAAGGCTGCACCTCGTTCCAGTCCATCACGGCCTTGCGGCTCTGGAACTTCCAGACGCCGTCGCGCCGCGTGTAGCGGTCGAGATAGCGCCCGCCGGTGATCACCTGTTCCTCCTGCCCGTCGGCACCGGTCTTCAGGTGGCAGGCCACGACATAGACCTCGCCTTCGGCCCGGTCGCCGCGCCACGCGATCAGGTGGTTGCTGACCTGGTGAGAGGTGGCGTGCATCTTCTGCGCCATCGAGGGCAGCCAGTCGATGTATTCGCTGGCCGGGCCCTGGAAGAGGCTGCCGTGGTCGTCGGTGGCATCGGCGTGGTAGAGCGCGCGCATCGCGGCCCAGTCGTGCCGGTCGATGGCGCGGCAATAGCGGATCGCCAGGTCCTGGATCTCGCGGTGGTCGAGCAGGCGCTGCAGGGCGTCGGGGGTGGGGTCGGGCACGAAGTTTTCTCCGGAGAACGCCCGCAGCGTAGGAGCGATTGCGACGGGCTGAATCGTCCGCTTGGACGATGAGCGCAGGGGCACGCTTCGATAAGGTCATGGCGTCGGGCGCATGCATCCGCTGTGCAACAGCCCCACACAACAACCCCCCACCACAGACCCGAGGATCAGGAGACAAGACATGAGCCTGCAAGGAAAAATCGCCGTCGTGACCGGCGGTGCCAACGGCATCGGCCACGCGGCAGCGCTGCGGCTGGCACGCGACGGCGCGGACATCGCGCTGCTGGACCGTGACGAAGCCGGGTTGCGCCAGACCGCCGTGGACGTGCGCGCGCTCGGCCGGCGCGCGCAGACCTACGCCATCGATTGCACCAGCGAGCCGGCGGTGCGTGAGGCCTTTGCCGGCATCGACCGCGAGTTCGGGCGCGTGGACATCCTGTTCAACAACGTCGGCCAGGGCGCGCGAGAGAACACGCACGAGTTCCTGGAGGCCGACCTGGGGTCCATCGACTTCCTGTTCGCCGTGAACCTCAAGACCTGCGTGCTGTGCTCGCAGCAGGTGGTGGCGCAGATGCGCGAGCGCCGCAGCGGCAAGATCATCAACGTGACCTCGGAAGCGGCCGTCAACGGCGTGCTGCGCAACTGGGACTACGCGGCGATCAAGGCCGGGGTCATCGGCTTCACGCGCGCCCTGGCACGCGAGATGGCGCCTTTCCAGGTCAACGTCAACGTGATCGGCCCCGGTGCCACGCGCACCCGCGCGATCGAGCAGGCCCCGAAAGACCTGATGGACAAGGTGATCGCGGGCATTCCCATGCAGCGCATCGCCGAGCCGGAAGAGATCGCCGGCGTGGTCTCGTTCTTTGCCGGCGATGCCAGCAACTACGTGACCGGGCAGACGCTGCTGGTCAACGGGGGCAACTGGATGCTGTGAGTGCGGCGGCGGCCTGCGCCTTCCGGCAGGCCGCCCCTCGTTGCTGCTGCTACAGGCAGCTGCGCTCGGGCAGGCCGTCTTCGCGCTTCTTGTCGGGCCGGGTGACGAACACGATGGCGTCGGTGCCGACCAGGAAGTGGTTGGCGGGCGAGGCCGACAGCGGGCCGTTGATGCGGCCCTTGATGGCCTGCGCGTTCTTCTCGATCCACGCCGCCAGCACCGGGCCGTCGAAGGACTGGGTGGCCTCGACCGCCGCCTTCACGATGTAGACCCCGTCATAGGCCATGCTCACGACCTGCTGGTTGAGCTGGGCGAAGTTCTTGCTGTCGGCGGCCTTGAGCTTCGTGACGAACTTGCCGAATTCGGTCTGGCCCACCGCATCGCCGGGGCAGTAGGTGTAGGCCTTGAGCAGCTGGCCGGCGGTCAGCCCGTTGCTGAACGCATCGGGGCCGCCGGTGCGCATGACCATCGGCACGTTCAGCGCCGCCGAGTTGCTGACCAGCTTGACCTTCCAGCCCACCTCGTCGAGGTTCTTCAGGATGGAGCCGGTGTCGTCGCCCGTGCTGCTGACCTGCAGCAGCACCTCGGGGTTGCCCCGGCGCAGCGACAGGACCTGCGAGGTCATGTCGGTGATGTGCGGCTCATGCTGCTGCGTGCCGGTCACCTTGATGCCGCGCGCCGCGAGCATGCGCTGCAGGTTCTCCTGCGCGGACTTTCCCTGGCTGCCCGTGTCGGTGATGATCGCCGCCGATTTGACCTTCAGCACGTTGGCGATGTAGTCGGTCATGGCCTCGGAGACGGCCTCGATGCTGGTGAACAGGCTGAAGTGGTAGGGCGCCACCTTGGGCGTGATGGCCGACGAGCCGGAGACGCTGATGTTGGCGATGCGCGCTTCGGTCAGCACCGGCGCGATGGCCAGCGTCGCCTGGCTCACCATGGGGCCGACCAGGACCTGGATCTTGTCCTTGGAGATCAGGCGCTTGACGGCGGTGACGGCCTGGGTCGGGTCGTTGGCGTCGTCGCCGACGAACAGGTCGACCTGGCGCCCGAGGATGCCGCCGGACTTGTTGATCTCGTTGACGGCCAACTTGTAGCCGGCCAGCGAGGTCAGCCCGTTGGCCGGGTTGCCGGTCACCGACACCAGCGCACCGAGGCGCACGGGCTCGGCGGCCGTCTGGGCCAGTGCCGGCAGGCAGCAGGCACCGGCGACGAGTGCTGCGACCAGGGTGCGCCGGGCAGGGGAACGAACAGGGGCTCGGTGAGAGGCTCGCGAAGGCTTCATTTGTCTACTCCATCGTTATTGAAAGAATGCGAGGCTTGCCGCACGGGCGCGGGGCTTCAGTGCGGATGGTCTGTACTTCGGGGTGGGCAGGCATCGTCCAGTCGGACTAAGGTCTGCTCGGCGTTTCTCTAGTCTGAACAGACGACGACCGGCGCAAGAGGCGAAAGCAAGATCGGGCTTCACGGGGATTGTCTTCCCCGGTCCATTGGACAAGGAGCCCCATGCAAATTCTCGTCGTCGGCGGGTCCGGAATGATTGGCGGACACGCGGCCCTGCATCTGGTGGCCTCGGGGCACGAGGTCACGATCGCCTCGCGCAACCCACCGGCCGGGGCGACGCCGATGTCGGCCCTGCCGTTTCTCCAGGGCGACTACGTGGCCGGGAGCTTCAAGACCGCCGACCTCGCGCGCTTCGATGCGCTGGTGTTCGCGGCCGGGCAGGACCCGCGCCACCTGCGCAAGGGAGACGATGCCGAGGCGCTCTGGGAACGTGCCAACGTGGAAGCCGTGCCGCGCTTTTTTGCGCAGGCCCGTGACGCCGGCGTGCGGCGCGCCGTCAACATCGGCAGCTTCTATCCGCAGGCCGCGCCGCAGTTGATGGCGGGCAACCCCTACATCCTGTCGCGCCATCGCGTCGACGAGGCCGTGCGCGCGCTCTGCACGCCGGATTTCGGTGTCGTCTGCCTGAACCCGCCCTACATGCTCGGCGCCGTGCCTGGCCTCGGTTCCCGCGCGTTCGAGCGCCTGACCCAGTATGCCCAGGGACGGGTGGCGAAGATCCCGGTGTTCGCGCCGACGGGTGGCGTCAATTTCATGTCGACGCGATCGCTGGCGCAGGCGATCGAAGGTGCGCTGACGCGCGGCGAAGCGGGGCGGGCCTACCTGGTCGGCGACCGGAACCTGTCCTTCCTCGACTACTTCACGGCCTTCTTTCGCGCCGTGGGCAACACGGCGGCGATCCCGCAGCTGGCACAGGACCATCCGCTCGCGTCCAGCTATGCCGGGCTGGGCGGGACCCTCTACTTCGAGCCCGATCCGGCGGAGACCGCATTGCTGGGTTACGCCCGGGACGACATCACCCGCGCGATCGAGGAGATCGTCGCCCAGTACAGGCTCCCATGACACCCCCGACGATCGATCTGCAGGGCAAGGTCGCGTGGGTGACCGGCGGCGGCGCCGGCATCGGCCGCGCGATCGCCCTGGCCTATGTGCAACTGGGCGCGCGCGTGGTCGTCGCCGAGGCAGACCCCGGGCGTGCCGCCAGCCTCGAGGCCGCGCTCGCCGCGCAGGGCGCGGATGCGCTGGTCAGTTGCACCGACGTGCGCAACCCGGAACAGGTCGATGCCTGCGTTGCGGCGATCGGGCAACGCTACGGCCGGCTGGATGTGCTGGTCAACAACGTCGGCGATTTCCTGCGCATCTTCGGTCGCTTCGAGCGACACACCGAGGCGCAGTGGGAGCAGCTGTACGACATCAACCTGAAGCAGGTGTTCCGCGTCACGCGCGCGGCCTTGCCGCTGATGCTGCGCACGGAGGGCGACCGTTCCATCATCAACCTGACGACCATCGAGGCGTTCCGCGGCATCCCGAACTGCCCGGTGTACTCGGCCTTCAAGGCCGGTCTGACCGGATTCACGCGCAGCCTGGCGGTGGGACAGGCGCCGCGCGGCATCCGCGTCAATGCCATCGCCCCGGAGACCACCGATTCGCTCCAGGTGGACCTGTCGGGCCTGCCGCCCGGGCTGCGCGAGAACCCGCAGCACTGGGTGCCGCTCGGGCGCTATGGGCGGCCGCGCGACGTGGCCGGCGCCGCCGTGTTCCTGGCCAGCGAGTTGTCGTCGTGGGTCACCGGCACGACGCTGCATGTCGATGGCGGCGCGCTCGCGGCGGGCGGCTTCTATCGCACGCCCGAAGGCCACTGGACCAACGCGCCGCTGGTCAGCGGCTCCGGGTTCTCCATCTAGGCGCCGGGCATGGACACGAGCGATCGGTCGGCCCCCATGGCGCCCGTGAAGGGCATCGAAGCCCTGGAGGCGGTCGAAGCGATCCGGCAGCTCAAGGCCCGCTACTGCCTGTGCGTCGACGGCCAGCGATGGGACGAACTGCGCGAACTCTTCACGCCCGATGCGGCCACGGACACGGGCGGCCAGGGCCGATGGCGTGGCCGCGACAGCTTCGTGGACAAGGTGTCGACGCTGTTGGCCGGTGCCGTCACGCTGCATGTCGCGGGCATGCCCTTCATCACATTGCAATCGTCCACGGCCGCCCACGGCGTCTGGTCCATGGAAGACCGGCTGTGGTTTCCCGACGCCGCCGCGCCGGGTGGCTGGCGCCACTGGCAGGGCAGCGGCCGCTACCACGAAGACTATGTGCGGGTGAAGGGGCACTGGCTGATCCGCACGATGCGGCTGGAGCGGGTGGACCCGAGGCCCGGGCGCGGTTGAACGCTTCTCTTCGGAACCGGAGATGACCCTGCCAGTCACCTTGTCCGCGCACGGCCGCATCGGTGTGATCACCGTCCACTCGCCGCCGGTCAACGCCTTGTCGCTGGCGGTCCGGGCCGGCCTGTTGGAGGCGGTGCGGCGTGGGGGCGAAGACCGCGCGCTGGATGCGCTGGTGCTGGTCTGCGAGGGCCGCACCTTCATCGTCGGCGCCGACATCCGCGAGTTCGATCGACCGATGCAGGCGCCGCACCTGGCCGAGGTGGTCCGTGCCATCGCGCAGTCCGCCAAGCCCGTGATCGCCGCCATGCACGGCACGGCCCTGGGCGGCGGTTTCGAGCTGGCGTTGGCCTGCCAGTTCCGCGTGGCGCTGGCCTCGGCGCAGGTCGGCCTGCCCGAGGTCAAGCTCGGCATCCTGCCCGGTTGCGGCGGAACGCAGCGCCTGCCCCGGCTCATCGGCGTGGACGCCGCGCTGCGGCTGATCGTTGAAGGCGACCCCGTCGGCGCGGCCCAGGCGATGGCCCTGGGCGCCATCGATGAAGTGATCGACGGCGATCTGCTGGCGGGCAGCCTGGCCTTCGCTGAAGAGGTCGTGGCTGGCACGCGGCCGATGCGCCCTGTCGACGAACATCCCGTTGCGCAGGTCGATCTGCAGGTCTTCGATGACTGGGCGCAACGCGTCGCCACGAAATACCGAGGCTTTCTCGCGCCCGCTTACAGCATCCAGGCGATCCGGGCGGCCTGCGAATTGACGCTGACCGAAGGCCTGGCGCGCGAGGAGGAACTGACGCGGGCGTTGCTGGCTTCGCCGCAGTCCGCGGCGTTGCGGCACCTGTTCTTCGCCGAGCGCGAAGCCAGGAAGGGGCTCGGCAAGCAATCCGCGCGGGTCGGCATCTGCGACGGCCTCGTCGGCAACCGCATGCGGGCCAGGCGCTCGCGTGAGCGCAGCTTCATGCTGGAGGAGGGCGCGACGCCGCTGCAGATCGACAGGGTGCTGTTCGATTTCGGTTTTCCCGTGGGCCCGCATGCCGTGCCCGACCCGGGCGTCGAGGCCCTGATCGTGGCGCGCTCGCAGCGGCGAGGGCTGGTGCGCCGCCCGGTGCCGGATGCCGAGATCCTCGAGCGCTGCCTGTTCGCCATGATCGACGAAGGCGCCAGGATCCTGGAGGAGGGCGTGGCCTTGCGCGCGCTCGACATCGACGTGCTCTGGGTCCACGACTTTGGGTTTCCCCGCTACCGGGGCGGTCCGATGTTCCATGCGGACCAGATCGGCCTGAAGCACATCCTTCGCGCTATGCAGGGCTATCAGCAGGCGCTGGGCGCCGAACACTGGACGCCGTCGCCGCTGCTTGCACGCCTGGCCAGCGAAGGCAAGGGCTTCTACAGCCCTTGAGCCGCGTGGCGTTCGATCGCCCTCAGCCCAGCGACATGCCGCCGTCGAGCGTGACTTCGGCGCCCGTGCAGTAGGCCGCGTCATCGCAGGCCAGGAACGCCACCAGGCGCGCGACTTCCTCGGGGGTGCCTCGCCTGGGAATGGGCTGCTTCGCATAGACCGGAACGGCGGGCTCGCCCGTCGTGGCTGCGCGCAGCCCGGCCATCTGCGTCGCGATGGCGCCGGGCAGCACGGCATTGACGCGGATGTTGTCGGGGCCGAACTCCAGCGCCGCGCACTTGCTCATGCCCAGCACCGCGTGCTTGCTGGCGACGTAGGCCGAGCCATCGCGCATGCCCTGGCGCCCGGCCAGCGATGCGATGTTGACGATGGCACCACCGCCGGCGCGTCGGAGTGCGGGCAGTGCGGCCTTCATGCCGAGCCAGCAGCCGACCTGGTTCACGTCGATCACCCGGCGATAGCTGTCCAGCGTCATGGCTTCGATGGACTGCCAGGCCAGCACGCCGGCGTTGTTGACCAGGATGTCCAGTCGGCCGAAGGCCTGCTCGGCGGTGGCCACCGCGGCCGTCCAGGAAGCCGGGTCGCGCACGTCCAGCGCCACCGCGCGCGCGGCATCGCCCAGCGCGTGCGCAAGTTGCCGGGCCGCCTCCGCGGCAATGTCGGCGATCACCACCTGTGCGCCCTCCTTGACGAAGAGGCGCGCGATCGCCTCGCCCATGCCCTGTGCGGCGCCGCTGACCAGTGCGGTCTTGCCTTCGAGTTTCCCCATCTTCTGCTCCTTGAAAAATGGTGAAGGCATGGTGCGTCGGCTGCCGTGCGCAGGCATCGTCCGAATGAAGGGGGTCGCGTCCCGGGCGTTGCCCGGCGTTCGCTGGCGTTGAAACGCTAGTGGCCAGAAGCCGACCGTTGCGGTCGGCCCGTTGCAGACGTGTGAAGAAATCCCCTAGACCGGACCCACAGCCTCACACCCGGCCCTTGCGGCTTGGTCCGCAGTGAGGTCACGCAGCGTCGCTGCATTCAACAAACGCTGCAGTTCAGCGACATCCAGGCCGGTTGCAAAGATGCGAGCATCTGCATCGAGATTCGGATTTTTTTGGAACGCGATGGAAACGCGCTGCTCGATGCCTTCGAAAACCTGGGTCTGAACGAACATCGCAGGTTCATTGGCCCACCAACCGCTCATCCGCATTTCGGGGACCATCAGCCCGCCCGGATGTGCAGGCATCGGCTTCCACCACGAAAAGGCCACGATGCGTCCTTGCTTGTCCTTCCAGGAGCAATGCGTCTCGACCGTCGCGACCGAGGTCCCGGGGAAGGGGGTCTGTTCGACCTTCTGATCGACCAGCGCATAGCTGGAAGGAAGCAGCAGGATGTAGGCAGCCGCGGTCCATGAAATCAAGTCCACTGATGCTCCCGGAGAGTCGAAGAGGTTCGCGGGCGCACTATAGCTTTGCTCTGTGACGCATCTGGGAGCTGTGCGGACTCAGCCCAGAGAGGCTTTGTCCTTGTGCTTGAGTGCAACCCCCCCTGTTGCCGGATTGCCATGGCGGTGTTAGCCTGCGCTCCCCCCAAAGATCAACCATCGCGTTGCGGCCCACAGCCGACCGCACGAGAGCCCCATGAAGCAGTTTCTGACCACGCAAGATGCATCGATGACCCGCGCAGTCGCGGTGACTTCGCTGCGCGCCTCTTTTGCCGAATTGCGTTCCTAGAGCCTTTCCACCTGGAGGCTCGGCCTCCTGAGTTTCACAAGACCCGGTAGGCCTCAAGCCACCGGGTTTTTTGTTTTGCGTTTGCTCACTTGGAGATTTGGACATGAGCCCCGAACGAGAACTTCTTTCTTCCGCCACACGCGCTGCCGGCGCAGTGCTGTGCGTCAACTCCGTGGAGTGGTTCGTGTAGAGCCTCCAGGCCCTCGTGCGCCTGGAGGTCCATCCTTCAGGCAAGAAAAAAGCCTGTCGGGTGGTCCACCCCGGCAGGCTTTTTTTTCGCCCGCATGGCGGGCACCGCGAGTTTGGTGCGCGCGCACCGACAACCCGCCGACCGTTTCGCCTGGCCAGCGAATCGCATCGGTCTTTCAATCTCAAACTGGAGAGAAACATGATGAACAACAAGGTTCATGTGAATGTCGGAACCATCGGTCACGTCGACCATGGCAAGACGACGCTGACGGCTGCTCTGACCTTCGTGCAGGCCGCGCGCTTCGGCGGCGATGCGCTGTCCTATGGGCAGATCGACAACGCGAAGGAAGAGCGCGAGCGCGGCATCACGATCAATACCTCGCACGTCGAGTACGAGTCGGACGTCCGCCACTACGCACACATCGACTGCCCCGGGCATGCCGACTACATCAAGAACATGATCACCGGCGCCTCGCAGATGGACGGCGCGATCCTGCTGGTGGACGGCACCGAAGGCGCCGCGCGGCAGACCATCGAGCATGTGCTGCTGGCGCGCCAGGTGAACGTCGGCCACATGGTGGTGTTCGTGAACAAGATGGACCTGGTGGCCGCGAGCGACCGTGCGGAGATCGAGCAGCTGATCGAAATGGAAATCGGCGCGCTGCTGGATGCGCACGGCTACCGCGATCCCCGCTTCGTCTTCGGCAGCGCACTGAAGGCCCTGGCCGCCGCCGAACGCGGCGACCTCGAAGGTGCCGACGTGCAATGCATCGTCGAGCTCGTGGACGCGCTGGACTCGCGCATTCCTGATCCGGTGCGCGACTACGACGCGCCGTTCATGATGCCCGTCGAAGGCGTGCACACCATCGCGGGCCGCGGCACCGTGGTCAGCGGCCGTGTCGAGCGTGGCGTGATCCGCGTGGGTGACAGCCTCGAGATCGTCGGGCTGAGCTCGGAAGGCGACGCGCAGGTGATCGTCACCGGCGTGCAGTCCTTCCACAAGGACGTCGCCGAAGGACGGGCCGGCATGAACGTCGGCCTGTTGCTGCGCGGGGTCAAGCGCGACGCTGTCGTGCGAGGCCAGGTGGTCGTGAAGCCCGGTGCGCTGAAGCCGTACCGGACGGGGCGTGCGCAGATCTTCGTCCTCGGCAAGGACGAAGGTGGTCGCCATACCCCGTTCGGCTCGGGCTACCAGCCGCAGTTCTTCTTCGGCACGACCGACGTGACGGGTGTCATCCGCGTCGACACCGAGACCGGCCTGATCGAGCCGGGCGCACAGGCGCAGATCAGCTTCGAGCTGAACAAGCCTGTGGCCATCGAGAACGGCATGCGGTTCGCCATGCGCGAAGGCGGCAAGACCGTCGGCGCAGGCATCGTGACCGAGGTGCTCGGCTGAAAGGCTGATGCGCCATTGGCCCCTGTGGCCCGCTTGCCGGGCGGCAGGGGCTCTTTTTTTTTGAGCCTCAGCCGAGCTGCTCGGCAAGTCCGACGATGATGCCTTCGGGCCCCCGGATGTAGGCGAGCCGGTACGACGTCTCGTATTGCATCTGGCCGATGAGTTCCGCGCCATGGGCTTGCATCCGCGCAATGACCGCATCGATGCCATCGACGGCAAACATGATGCGGCGAAGACCCAGGGTGTTCACCGGCGCATTCACGGGCCCGAACCTGACTGCCTCCGGCGTGTGGAACTTGTCCAGTTCGATTCCCTGCCCATCGGGCGTTCGCAGCATGGCGAGGGTGGCTCGGACATCTCCCAGCCCGATGAGGCTGCCGACAGCAGGCCCTTCCACCGTGGTCTGGCCCTCGAGCTTCAGGCCCAGTTCGACAAAGAACGCCTTCACCGCTTCCAGATCGTCGACAACGATCAGGATGTTGTCCATTCGCTTGAGCGTCATGTGCTTCGGCTCCTCTTTCAATGGTGTTGCTTGTCTGGGAAGGTTGGCGTGAGGGTTGGTGGCAGGCGCTACATGACGTGGATGTCGTTCAGTCGTATGGTCAGCCCGTCCGGTCCCTCTTCGACATCGAAGGTCGCGGTGAGGTCGCTGACGTATCCGTCGATGTTCAGGTCGTACCAGATCTCGCCGATGCCTCCCTGGTGGTCCTTCTGCCATCGGGTGACTTCCTTGCGCTGGGACACGTCGGTCGGTTGTCCGTGCAGCGTGACCTTCTGGGTGGCACTGCATTCGCCGTACGACTTGACGACCTGCTCGATCAGCGCGGGCGTCCACTGCATGGAGGGCTCGTGCGCAGTGAAGGCAAAGGCGGCCATGTAGTCTTCGGCCTCCATCAGCCTGGCCCATGCGTCGGCGAAGTGGATGAGGTCCTGGTCGGACGCGGAAGCGGGCAAGTGAGCCATGGTCATGGATGTGAGGGGCGTGGTTGCGGGGCTGATCGTTGCCTATGGTGGAGCAGTTGCTGAACGCTCGCAAGATGCTGTCGCCTGTTCTCCTCTGCCGGTGCTGTTGGGCCAGGGGGAAGCGTTGTTCGCAGGCCTGGATCTGCCCGCGCTGGGCTACCGCTGCGAACGGCAGGTGGCGGGCGAGCGCGCCACGCATGTGTTCCTGCGTCGCGACGCGGCTTGATGGGGGGCAGCCGCTTCTGCCGAAGGCGAGCGCACGACACGCGCAGCCCACTGAGCGCAACCGCCGCATGGCGGCCTGCGCTCATTCCTTGCGCGCTGCGCCCTGGCGCACGGCCTGCAGATACCCGTCCAGCGCCAGCAGGACCTCCTCCACCATGACGTCCGCGCTCGGCAACGTGGCGCTCACCAGCAGCGTCTGCTTCACCAGCGCATCGACGACGGTGTAGGCGCCGAAGGCGACGCGCTCATCCTGCAGTCCTTCGGGCCAGTCCACCGCACTCGTCAGCGCCTTGCGAAAGAGGTTGACGTTGTGCTGGTACAGGCGGTTGTAGACGAGCTGCGGCGAGACGCGGCGTTCGATGGAACTCAGCACCCGCCAATGCCCGCCGCCCTCGAGCATCGTGTGCACCTGGGTCTGCGCCAGCTGTCTCGTGATCTCGCGCAGCGTGCGTTGACCTTCCGCCTGGACGATGTCGTCCACCGCGCCCGACAGCGCCGTCGAGAGCTTGCGCACCCAGGTGCGCACGGTCATGGCCGCGACCGCTTCCTTGCCGGGGAAGTACTGGTAGACGCTGCCGACGCTGACGCCCGCCACGTTGGCGATGTCGCGCATCGACGTCTTCTCATAACCCTTTTCCAGCAGCAGGAGAACGAAGGCGTCCTGTATGGCGATGGACGTCATCCATGCGCGTGACTGGGAGGGTTTGCGTCGGGGCTTGAGAGCGGTCGTCATGGCTGAAAAGCGAACACCGGGACGGCGCACGCAAGGAGGAGGGCCTCGTGGCAGAGGGAAATCAAGGCCTCGGGGCGCGTCCCGAAAACTGAACATGCCTGCCCGGTCGATTTCCTAGACTTCTTCCAACCCAAGGCAGCCGGTGGCCGCGAGCCCCGAACCTCACTTCAACCCAAGGCCAACGCGCGCACTCGTCATTCTTGCATGTCACCTCCTGCGTCCTACAAAGCTCCCTTGCGCGAACTGCGCTTCGTCCTGAACGACCTGCTCGGCATCGATGAAGAACTGAAGGCGCTTCACCTGCCCGGCGCCATCGCCCGCGAAGACGTCGACGCGCTGATGGAGGACATGGCGGCCTTCGCCGAAGAGGTGCTCGCACCGCTCAATCAGAGCGCGGACCGCGAAGGCTGCGTCTGGCGTGATGGCGAAGTCGCCACGCCCAGCGGCTTCAAGGCCGCCTACGACATGTTCCGCGACAAGGGCTGGGCCGGCCTGGGGGCGTCGACTGAGCACGGCGGCCAAGCGTGGCCGACGGTGCTAACCAATTTGATGACGGAGCTGATCGGCTCGGCGAACCATTCCTGGCTGATGTACCACAGCATCTCGCGCGGCGGCTACGAATGCATCCGGGCCAACGGCACGCCCGCGCAGCAGGCGGCGTACCTTCCGCACCTGGCCAGCGGCGCGTGGACCAGCAGCATGTGCATCACCGAGCGCGAGGCCGGCACCGACGTGGGCCTGCTGCGCACGGAGGCCGTTCCGCAGCCGGACGGCAGCTACCGCCTCACGGGCCTCAAGCGCATGGTCACGGCCGCCGAGCACGACCTGGCGGACAACATCGTCCACCTCGTGCTGGCCCGGATCGCGGGTGCGCCCGAGGGCGCCCGGGGGCTTTCGCTGTTCATCGTGCCGCGGCACCTGCCCGGCGCGGTCGAGCGCAACGGCGTGCGCTGCGAGGGGCTCGAGGACAAGATGGGCATCCGCGGCACGCCGACCTGCTGGTTGCGGCTCGACGGTGCGCGCGGCGAATTGCTGAACACGGCCGGCAACGGCCTGGCGGCCATGTTCGTGATGATGAACATCGCCCGCCTGGCCACGGGCATGCAGGGCGTGAACCAGGCCGAGGCGGCCTACCAGCGGGCGCGCGATCACGCCCGCACGCGGCTGCAGGGACGCGGCTTCGGCGGCGCGCGCAGGTCCGAGCCGCAGCTTGCCGCCGATCCGTTGATCGTGCATGCCGACGTGCGCCGCATGCTGCTGGTGCAGAAGGCCTGGACGGAAGGTTCGCGCGCGCTGGCCTACTGGCTCGCGTTGCAGGTCGATCGCTCGAAGCGCCACCCCGAGCCCTCGGTGCGCCGCGAGGCCGACGAGCTGGTCTCGCTGCTCACGCCGGTGCTCAAGGCCTTCGCGACGGACAACGGCTACGCCAGCACGACCCTGGCGCAGCAGGTCATGGGCGGCTGGGGCTACCTGGACGACAGCGGCGTTCACCAGTACCTCCGCGACGTGCGCGTGGGCCAGATCTACGAAGGGGCCAACGGCATCCAGGGGCAGGACCTGCTCGGTCGCAAGATCCTCGGCGACGGAGGCGCGAGGCTGCGCGGGTTCCTGGACGTGGTGCACCAGGTGCTCGAGAAGAACGAGGCGCACCCGGTGCTGCAGCCGTGGGTGGCGCAGACGCGCTCGCTGTGCGCGCGCCTCGATGCGCTGGTCCGGCACCTGATCGCGCGGGCACCGGCGCACCCCGACCAGGTCGGCGCGTCCGGCCACAGCTGCCTGCGCATCGTCGGTGTGCTGGCCCTCGCGTGGCAGTGGATCGGCATGGCCTCGATCGCGCAGCGCAGGATCGACGCGCGGCAGTCCGATGCCTTCGACGTCGCCAAGGTGGCCACGGCCCGCTTCTATTTCGCGCACCTGTTTCCCGAGGTCGAGCAGCACTTGCTGGTGGCCGCGCAGGACGACGACGCCGTGATGGCGCTGGACGCCGACTTCTTCTGATCCCGCCGCGCAGCCGCTCCCGGCCGCGCCCACAAGAAACACCGGATGCGGAACCCGGCGGCATCGCGCTGCCCGGACCCGCATCCCACTGGAAAAAACTTCATGAACCTGATCTCGATGTTCGACGAGAGCGCGTCGCGCTGGCCGACGAAGACGCTGCTGCACTGCGGCGACGAGGCCTTCAGCTACGCGCAGATCCAGGCGCTCAGCCGCCGCGCCGCGCAGGTGCTGCGCGACCGGGGCGTGGGGCAGGGCGACCGCGTGGCGCTCATGTGCTTCAACACGCCGTACTTTCTCATCGGCGTGCTGGGTGCGCTGCGCCTGGGCGCGGTCATCGTGCCGGTCAACCACAAGCTGCAGAAGCCCGAGGTCGAGTTCATCCTGCACCACAGCGCCGCCAGGCTCTGCATCATCGACGTCGCCCTGGGCGCGCTCGCGCAACGCATCGAGACCGAGGCCTGCCTGCTGGGCACCGGCGACATGGCGGGCGCGGCGGACGTCGGCTTCGATCACTTCGACACGCTGGTGCAGCGCACGGAAGCGGGCGAGCTGCCTGCACCGGTCGGCGACGACGCACTGGCGCAGGTGCTCTACACCTCGGGCACCACCGGCCAGCCCAAGGGATGCCTGCACAGCCACCGCGCGGTCTTCACCACGGCGCTGGTCTGCGCGGCGGCCCTGTCGATGACGCACAACGACCGGATGCTCATCGCGATGCCGATCTGGCACGCGGCGCCGCTCAACAACTGGACCTTCGGAACGCTGCTGATGGGCGGCACGCTGGTCTTCCTGCGCGAGTACGCGCCGCGCGGATTCCTGGAAGCGATTGCGCGGCACCGCGTCACGCTGACCTTCGGCGCGCCCATCGCCTTGCTCGCACCCCTCGAGCTCGCCGACTTCGACCGCCACGACCTGGGCTCGATGCGGCTGTGGATCTACGGCGGCGGCCCGCTGGGCGAAGACATGGCGAAGCGGCTCATGCAGCGCTATCGCACGACGCAGTTCATGCAGGTCTACGGCATGACCGAGATGGGCCCGCTCGGCACCGCGCTGTTCCCCGAGGACGCGCTGCGCAAGGCCGGGTCGATCGGCCGCTCCAGCCTGCCGGGCGTGCAGGTGCGCGTGGTTGCCGAAGACGGCAGCGCGACGCCCGCGGGCCAGGTCGGCGAGATCCAGCTGCGCAGCGAAGCCGCCATGCGCGGCTACCTGAACGACCCCGAGGGCACGCGCGCCGCGTACACGTCCGACGGCTGGTACCGAAGCGGCGACCTGGCCCGGGTCGACGAGGACGGCTACTACTACGTGGTGGACCGGCTCAAGGACCTGATCACCACCGGCGGCGAGAACGTGTACTCCAAGGAAGTGGAAGACGCGCTGTCGCCGCATCCCGATCTCGCCGACGTGGCCGTCATCGGCCGCCCGCACCCGGACTGGGGCGAAACCGTGGTGGCGGTCATCGTGCCCCGGCCCGGCCGGCAGCCGGACAGCGAGGTGCTCAAGGCCTTCCTGGCCGACAAGCTGGCCCGCTACAAGATTCCGCGCGACTACGTCTGCGTCGACGCGCTGCCGCGCACGCCGTCGGGCAAGTTGCAAAAGCACCTGCTGCGACACGGCATCGGTGCACCGGCTCCTTCTCTTCTTTCCACTTTCAAGGATATCCACGCATGAACCTGTTCGACCTGAACGGAAAAGTCGCCGTCGTGACCGGTGCCAGCCGCGGCATCGGCCGCGCCACCGCCGAGCACCTGGCGCTGCTCGGGGCCAAAGTCTGCGTCTCCAGCCGGCGGCTCGAGGCCTGCGAGGAAGTGGCCGAGGGCATCCGCGCGCAAGGCGGGCAGGCCTTTGCCTGCCAGGCCAGCATCTCGCAGCCCGAGGAGCTGCGCGCGATGGTGGCGCAGGTGCGCGAGCGCTTCGGCGCCATCGACATCCTGGTCTGCAATGCGGCCACGAACCCGCACTACGGGCCGCTGGCCGAGATCGCGGACGAGATGTTCATGAAGATCGTGCGCAACAACGTGCTGAGCAATCTCTGGCTGGCCAATCTCGTTCGGCCCGACATGCAGGCCAGGGGCAACGGCGCCATCGTGATCGTCTCGTCCATCGCGGGCCTGCAGGGCTCTTCGACGATCGGTGCCTACGGGTTGTCCAAGGCCGGCGACATGCAACTGGCCCGCGACCTGGCGGTCGAGTGGGGCCCGCAGGGCATTCGCGTCAACTGCATCGCGCCGGGCCTGATCGACACCAAGATGGCCGGCATGCTGCTCGCGGACCCCGAGATCCAGTCGTTCACGCAGAAGAAATTGCCGTTGCGGCGCGTCGGGCAGCCGCAAGAGATTGCCGGCGCCATCGCCTTCCTGGCATCGCCCGCGGCCGCGTTCGTGACCGGCCAGACGCTCGTCGCCGACGGCGGCGCCGTCATCGTCTGAACACCCGCAGATCGACATCCACAAGGAGACTTACCGTGAGCCTGAAGAAAACCATCGCCGCGCCGATGCTGTGCATCGCCCTGGCCGCCGGCGCCCAACCCGTGCAGACCGTGAAGATCGCCACGCTCGACATGCTGTCGGGCCCGATGGCCGGCCTGGGACAGAACGTGTTGAAGAGCTTCCAGTACGCGGCGCGGGTCGCGAACGAGGAGAAGTGGGCCGGCCCCTATCAGTTCGAGATCGTCCCCTTCGACA
Source organism: Variovorax sp. GW821-FHT09A10 (assembly GCF_059418385.1). Classification (NCBI taxonomy): domain Bacteria; kingdom Pseudomonadati; phylum Pseudomonadota; class Betaproteobacteria; order Burkholderiales; family Comamonadaceae; genus Variovorax; species Variovorax sp. GW821-FHT09A10. The sequence continues at coordinate 418,386 of NZ_JBWKPT010000003.1, read as the reverse complement.
ACAAGCTGTCGCCCCAGGAGGCCGTGGCGCTGCTCGGCACGGTCGTGGCCAAGGACATCCGCTATGTGGTCCAGGGCGCGAGTTCGTCCAGCGTGGGCATCGCGCTGGGCGAGGCCATCGACAAGCACAACGCCCGCAATCCGGGCAAGGAGATCGTGTTCCTGAACTACGCGTCGCAGGCGCCGGTGCTCACGAACGAGAAGTGCAGCTACTGGCACTTCCGCACCGACGCCCATTCGGACATGAAGGTCGATGCGCTCACCACCTACCTGGCCGGCCGCAAGGACATCCGCAAGGTCCACCTGCTCAATCCCAACTACGCCTACGGGCAGGACACGGCGCGTGCGTCGCGCGAGTCGCTTGCGCGCAAGCGCGCCGACATCGAGATCGTGGGCGACGACCTGCATCCGACCGCGCAGGTGAAGGACTTCGCGCCCTACATGGCCAAGATCCGCCAGTCCGGCGCCGACGCGGTGATCACGGCCAGCTCGGGCTCCGACCTGGCGCTCATCGTGCGCGCGGCCAACGACTTCGGATTGAAGGTCGACTTCTACACCTTCAACGGCAGCAACTACGGCGTGCCCGGCACCATCGGCGCGACGGGCGAGGGCCGCGTCAAGCTGGTCTCGACCTTCAACCCCAACGACCCCGGTGCGAAGAGTTCGGCCGTGCTGGGCAACTTCAAGAAGCAGTTCGGCGAGGACTTCATCAACGGCATGGGCTACAACGCCGTCGTCGCGCTGTCCGGCGCCATCCGCAGCGCGAAGTCCGCCGAGCCGGCGAAGGTGGCCGCCCAGCTCGAGGGCTTGCGCTTCGAGGGCATCAACGGCCCCGTGGTGCTGCGCAAGTCCGACCACCAGGCCCAGCAGGCGATGTTCGTCCAGAGCTGGGAGAAGGTCGACGGCTCGAGCGTCCGCTACGACCAGGAAGGCACCGGCTTCGGCTGGAAGCAGATCGCGAGCGTGGACGCCAAGGCGGCCGAGCAGCCCACGACCTGCCGCATGAAGAGGCCCTTGTGACCGCACGACGGCGCGAGGCGTTCGCCCCGGCACCATGACCACCATCTACATCGACGAAAGCGGCCACAGCGGCGACATGGTCGGCAGCGGCACGGGCTACGACTTCAAGCGGCAACCCTACTTCGCGTTGGCGGGCGTCGGGCTGCAAGACGAGGAGGAGTGGGATGCGCGCCTCCAGGCGTTGCGCGATCGCCATCGCATTCCCTCGGGCGAACCCGGTGCCCGATCGCTGGCCTCCAGGCCGGAGTTCTCCGCTGCGGTGATCCACGCCTTGCTCGACCGGCGGGCCCCGCTTTTCGTGGAGCTGGTCGACAAGCGCTACTTCATCTGCAGCTGCATCACGTCGTTCCAGCTGCTGCCGTCCTGCCTGGGCTACCCCGAGTCGATGCGGCTGGACTTCCTCAGGAATGCCGTCTCGGATTTCCTGCACGCCCATGCCGATGCGCATGTGCTGGACAGCTTCGTCGCGTCCTGCCTGACGCCGGAGGCCGGAACACTTCACGCATCGTTTGCCAGCCTGCGCGACCTGGCCACGCACACCGCCGAGGAGGAGGAAGAGGCCGCGGCGCAGGTTGCCAAGGGGTTCGGCCGTATCGTCGAAGCGGCGAACACCGAGTACCACGCGCTGAGTGGGGCCCAGCATCAGCCCTGGCTGGAGTTTCTTCCGCCTCCCGAACTCAACACGTCGTCGACACAGGCCTGGACGCTGCCGAACCTGACGTCGTTCATGCGCATCTACGCTCGGATCGACCTCTACTACCGGCACAGCCTGGCCGATGTCCGGCTGGTGCATGACCAGAATTTCGACGTGCAGCGCATCCTGGGTCAGGGGGCGGCCGCGGCCGAAGGACCGGACCGTGCGATGGAGCTGCTGTGCACGCCCCCGTCCGACCACCGCTTCGAAGACGTGGCCGCCCTCGATTTCAGGCAGTCGCACGAAGCGGCGGGCGTGCAGATGGCCGAGGTGGTGGCGGGCGCCACGATGCGGTTCTTTCGTGACCTGCACGCAGGCACCGGCGTGTGCCCCGCGCTGCGCGAGGCCATGATGCGGCTGATCTCCGAAGGGGACGAGCGCACGGGGTACGGCCTCCAGCAGGTGGTGCCGACGCGCCAGGTTCGCATCGGTGCCGAAGAAGCGTGGGCCTGAGCGGACGATCGCGTTTCGTCGACCGTCGACGCGGAACCTTCGGGCGGGCAGGGCCTCCTATCTGGCTTCTCCGCTTCTTTCCCCCCGTTTCGCCCGATGAATGAAATCCGCAATGCCGCCGCCGAGCTCGCTCTTTTTCGCCGCCGCGTGGTGGTGGTCGGTTGCGCGGTGTTGTTCGGATTCGGACTGATCGGCGCGCGGCTGGTCTACCTGCAGGTGGTGCGCCATGAAACGCTGGCGGACCGGGCCGAGAGCAATCGCACCGCGATCGTCCCCGTGGTGCCCAACCGCGGGCAGATCCTGGACCGCAACGGCGTGGTGCTGGCGTCCAACTACGCCGCCTACACGCTGGAGATCACGCCGTCGAAGGTGGGCGACATCGCCACCGTCATCGACGAGCTGGGCGAGCTGCTCGAAGTGACGCCCAGGGACCGCCGCCGCTTCCAGCGCCTGCGCGAGGATTCGCGCAGCTTCGACTCCCTGCCCATCCGCACCCGCCTGAGCGACGAAGAGGTGGCGCGCTTCGCGGCGCAGCGCTACCGCTTCCCCGGCGTGGAAATCCGGGCGCGGCTGTTTCGCACCTACCCGCACGGCGAGGTGGGCGCGCACGTGATCGGCTACATCGGGCGCATCAACCAGCGCGAGAAGACCGCGATGGACGACTGGGAGGAAGACGAGCGCGCCAACTACCGGGGCACCGACTACATCGGCAAGGTCGGCATCGAGCAGAGCTACGAAAAGGCGCTGCACGGCCAGACCGGCGTGGAGCAGATGGAAACCTCGGCCGGCGGGCACGCGGTGCGCCGCCTGTCGCGCCACCCTGCCAGGCCGGGCCAGACGGTGATGCTGTCGCTCGACATCAAGCTGCAGAAGCTCGTGGAAGACATGTTCGGCGAGCGCCGGGGCGCGCTCGTGGCCATCGACCCGAAGACCGGCGAGGTGCTGGCCTTCGTGAGCAAGCCCACCTTCGATCCCAACCTGTTCGTCGAGGGCATCGACACCGAGAACTGGAAGGCGCTGACCGAGTCGCCCGACAACCCGCTGCTGAACCGCGCGCTGCGCGGCACCTACCCGCCCGGCTCCACCTACAAGCCCTTCATGGCGATGGCGGCGCTGCAGACCGGCAAGCGCAGCGCCGACAAGGTGGAGAACGACCCGGGCTTCTACAACTTCGGCGGGCGCACCTTCCGCAGCCACCGGGGCGGGCTGGGCGGCGTCGACATGCACCGCGCCATCCAGTTTTCAAGCAACACGTATTTCTATTCGCTGGCCGCCGAGATGGGCGTGGACCTGATCCACGACTTCATGGCGCCGCTGGGCTTCGGGCAGTTCACCGGCATCGACCTGCAGGGCGAGTCGCGCGGCGTGCTGCCCAGCAGGGCGTGGAAGCGCGCGGCCTACCGGCGCGCCGACATGAAGACCTGGCACCCGGGCGAGACGATTTCGCTGGGCATCGGCCAGGGCTACAACAGCTTCACGATGCTGCAGCTGGCCTCGGCCAATGCCACGCTGGCCAACGGCGGCGTGCGCTACCAGCCGCACCTGGTGCGGGCCATCCGCGACACGTCGACCGGCGAGGTGGTGCGGCAGGTCCAGCCGCCGGCCCAGGACCTGGGCTATGCGCGCAAGCACGTCGAGGTGGTGCGCGACGCGATGGTGGCGGTCACCAAGGGCGGCACCGGCACGCGCGTGTTCGCGGGCGCCGCGTACACCTCGGCCGGCAAGACCGGCACCTCGCAGGCCGTGGGCCTGAGCCCGAAGGCGCGCGCGAGCGGCAAGGCCCTGGAGGCGCGCCAGCGCGACCACGCGCTGTACATGGCGTTCGCCCCGGCCGAAGACCCGACGATCGCGGTGGCCGCGATCGTCGAGAACGCAGGCTTCGGCGCGGCGCACGCGGCGCCGATCGTGCGGCGGGTGTTCGACTACTGGATTGCGGGGCAGTACCCGAACGACGCCGACATGGCGGCGGTCCGGGTGGGGAAGGCCGGCGCGCCCATCGGCCAACCGCTGGTGGCCAGCGAGGTGCCGGTGCTGGACGACGGTGTGCAGGGGGATGAGGCTGGGGTGCTTTGAGGGGCCGGGGCGAAGCCTCAACCCGGCGCGAGTCGCTGGGCGAACCAGTCCGCCACGACAGCGGTCCGCTGCGCCGCGTGGTTGTAGATCGTGTGCTCGCCGTCCTCCCACACGCGCAAGGTGACGTCGGGATTCGTTGCGGCGTCCAGGAAGGGCTGCTGGTCCTCCATTCGGACCAACGGATCGGCACCGCCGTGCAGCACGAGCAAGGGGCAGTCGATGCGGTCCCGCCCGGGGCGAAAGCGCATGCGCTCGAAGTTCTGCTGGATGGCCTGCTCGTCGTCGGAGCCCAGCATGGCCGCGGCCTGCTCCGCGAAGGTCCGGAAGGGCAGCAGCGTCGGTGCGGCCAGGCTGCCGTTGATGCAGCAGGCGCGAATGCGTGCATCGGCCGCGGCCGTGCGCGCGGCCCACAGGCCCCCGACGCTGTTGCCCCAGATGCCGGGCGCACCGAGCGAGGCGTCGTTCGCGATGAAGGTGACGAACTGGCTGTAGGCCGCTTCCATGTCCACATCGACATGGATGCCCTGGGTCATGCGCGTCTCGCCCTGGCCCGGCCCTTCGGCCAGCAGGGTGGCCAGGCCGCGTCGCGCGAGCGCGCGGGCAATGGGCAGGTAGGCCACGCCCCAACCGCTCTGGCCGCCGAACACCAGCACCGTGCCGCGCGCTGGCACAGCATGCGGCCGCACCAGCCAGCCGACGAGATGGCTCGGGCCGAAGGGCACCTCGGCCCGTGTCATGCGGCCTTCGGACCCCTCGCACAGCTGGCGCGTCGCCATGGCCAGCTGGTTGTAAAGGGCGCGCTTGCGCGGGGTGTCGTGGTTGAAGGCCATCTGGGCGAACAGCAGGTCGGCCAACGCCGCCGCCTGGGCCTCGGCCGCTGTCACGCGATGGCCCGCAGCCTCGGCCTGGCGGGCGCGCTCCAGCTGCGCCTGGGCCAGTGCCTCGGCCACCTGGTCCCATGCCTCGCCGGCGCTGGTGCGCTGGAACAGGGCTTGGGCGTCGGCGAAGTCCATGCCGCAGTCCAGCAGCCGCGTCATCGGCATGGCCCGCTGGAAGGCCAGCGTGGCGGAAGAAGAGGGAGAAGAGGGCGCGCTGCTCATGCGGCCTGCTCCGCGGCAAGCGGGGCGGCCCGCCCGCCGGTGTCGTCGCTGTCGAGCCAGTGCAGCTTGCGGCGCAGGTCGTCCACCAGGGCCGCGAGCGTGTCCATGCGGGGCACGGAGCCGAAGACGATGAAGTCCGGGCGGCCGATGTAGGCCTGGAGGCCATGCTCGGCCATGAACCCGGACATCTCTCCGTCCAGCTCGACCACCGCACCGGGCACTCGCTCGTCCTGGGCCAGCACCACGACGTGGCAGCCGAGTTGATCCAGGAACGCCTTCTGGCCGGCGCCCAGGAACGGCGCTGGGTCCTCGTGCGCCACCAGCAGGAAGCCATGGCCCACGACATCGTCCAGCAGGCCTTCGGCCTCGCCACGGCGCACGAGCGCCTGCGGCCCCGGCACGCCCGTGGACGCCAGCAGGCTGCCGTCGGCTTCGCGGTGCAGCACGCCGTTCTCCACCTTCGGGAAGGGCGGCATCGGCGGCATGGTGTGGGTGCGGAAGGCCTCGTCGCGCGCAGCGGCTTTCTCCACGTCGTCCTCGTTGGTCACCTGGCCGAGGAACAGCGACATCTCCATGATCTGCTGGGCGTGCGGGCGGCGCTCGGCTTCGTAGCTGTCCAGCAGCGCGGGCGACGCGTGGCCGCTGAGCACCAGGTCGAGCTTCCAGGCCAGGTTGATGCCGTCGCGCATGCCCGAGCAGGCGCCCTGTCCCATGTAGGGCATCATGGCGTGGACCGCGTCGCCGCCCAGCAGCACGTTGCCTTCGCGCCAGCGTTCGGCCATGCGCGTCTGGAACGTGTAGACCACGTGGCGCAGGAACTTGAAGTCGCTCGGCCCGACGCCGTACTTCTCGCCCAGCCAGCGCCAGCCGTGAGCCGGGTCTTCCCACGCCTCGATGCTTTCGCCGTCCAGCAGGCGCACCTCGAAGCGCGTGCGGTTGTCGCCGATGGGCATGTACATGTGGCCGCGTGCCGGGTCGCAGAAGATGGTCAGCCGCTTGAAGCGCTCGGCGGCGTCCGACGTGTTCTCGGAGTCGAGGTTCAGCCAGCGGTGCTTGTGGCCGTAGTCGTTGCGCTCGATGCCCAGCGCGCGGCGCACGAAGCTGTTGGCACCGTCGGCACCGATCACGTAGCGGGCATTGAACGTGCGCGCAGGCTCGGCCCATTGCTCCTCGCGGGCCTCGGGCGCGCCGTCCTTTCCGCTGTTCGTGCGCTGGATGGCCACCGTCACCCCGTCGGCGCCCTGCTTGAGGAACACAGCCTCCCAGCCGCGCAGCAGTTCGACATTGGGCAGCGTGGCCACGCGGTCGTGAATGGCGTCCTCGATATCGGGTTGATAGATTGAGTTGTGCGCCGCGTAGCCGCACTGCTTGCCCTTCCATTCCAGCTCCAGCAGCAGTTCGCCGGTGGCATTGACGTAGTGGTAGGTATGCAGCGGAAGGGAGTCGCGCATGGCCTGGTCGACATTGCCGCAGGCCTGGACGATGCGCGCCGCCTCGCCGTCGATGTGCGTCAGGCGCGGCAGGCCGTACATGGTGGGCCAGCGTTCGACGACCACGACCCGGTGGCCGGCCTGGCCCAGCAGCGAGGCCGCCACCAGGCCGGTGGGGCCGTAGCCGATCACGGCCACGTCGTAGGACGCGTTGGCGTCGGGTTGCGGATTCGCTTGAGGGGGATTCATTGTTTGTCTCCTGGGAATTTTTGGGGGGGGGCGCAACCGGGCTGCGCCATGAACGAACGAGCGAAAGAAAAGAACGGGAAATTCAGTCCGGCCTGACGCCATCGAAGGCCGCCTGCAGCACGGCGCGCACGGCGGCCCGGTCGACGGGCCGCGGGTTCCAGTACGGGCGCTCGGTGGCGATGTCGGCGGCGCGGTCGAGATCGCTCTCGGCCATGCCCAGCTCGCGCAGCGAGGTCGGCGCGCCGTTGCGATGGGCCAGCTCCCACACGCCGGCGGCGGCACTGTCGTGCGTGCCCAGCGCCTCGGCCATGCGGCGCATCGCTTCTTCGGCACGCGAGGCGTTGAACGCCAGCACATACGGCAGCACCACCGTGTGGGTCGGCGCATGCGGCAGGTTGAAGCTGCCGCCCAGCGTGTGGCACAGCTTGTGGTGCAGCGCCATGCCGCCGTGGGCCAGCACCGTGCCGCACAGCCACGCCCCGTACAGGGCCGAGCCGCGCGCCTCGAGGTCCGCCGGGTCGGCATGGATGGCCGGCAGCCCGGCGGCCAGCGCGCGGATGCCTTCCTGCGCCATCAGGCGCGTGACCGGGTTGCCGTTGGCGGCATACAGGCCTTCGGCCGCGTGCGCGATGGCGTTGATGCCGCTGGTGACCGACAGGCCCACCGGCAGCGTCAGCGTCAGTTGCGGGTCGTAGATGACGGTGCGGGGCAGCACGCGCGCATCGGTGCCGGTGCGCTTCTCGCCGTCCTGCGTGATGCCGTAGATGGGCGTCATCTCGCTGCCGGCGTAGGTGGTCGGGATCGCCACGATCGGCAGGCCGCTGTCGAGTGCGATCGCCTTGCCCAGGCCGATGGTGGAGCCGCCGCCGATGGCGATGGCGCAGTCGGCGTTGCGTTCGCGGGCCACCTCGCGCGCTTCGCGCGCCACCTCGAGCGGAACGTGCATGGTCGCCCGGTCGAACACGCCGGCGGCGCGGGCGCCGAGGCGCGCGGCGATCGCTTCGGCCGCGTGCCGCTGGTCGGGCGTGCACAGCACCAGCGCGCGCCGGACGCCGAGTGCGTCGAGTTCGGGTTCGAGTTGCAGCAGGGCGCCTGCGCCGAAGACGACGCGGCCCGGCAGCGACTGGTAGACAAAGGATGAAGGCATGCGAGGCTCCTGTCTCAGCGCTGGTAGTCGACCTGGTGGCGCGATGTGCGCAGCGCACCGAGTTCCTGGCGCACCCGCAGGTGCTCGGGGTGGGCCGCGTACGCGTCCAGTGCCTGCTGCGACTCGAAGTCGGCCACCAGCGCGGCGTCGCAGGCATGGTCCACGTCGCTGCGGTCGATGCCCACCTCGATGTGGTGCAGGCCGGGAATGCGTCCGACTAGGCTTTCGAAGGCCTGCTTGACGCGTTTGCGTGCATGCATCCTTTCTTCCGGCGACTCGCCGGCGACGCGCCACATGACGATGTGCCGGATCACGCCCGCACCTCGGCCTTGGGGGCCTTGGGGTTGAGCACGAAGTCGTACCGCAGCGTGTGGAACGGCACGTCGGAGTGCGTCCCGTCAGGCGCCGGGCCGGCCTCGTGGCGCACCCAGTCGGCCACCAGCGTCGAGCGCACGCCGAAGACCGCATCCGAATCGAGGTAGCTGTCGCCCTCGCGGAAGATGTGGGTGAGCAGCCGCTCGCAGCCGGGCGCCTCGATCATGAAATGCAGGTGCGCCGGGCGCCACGGATGCCGGCCCAGCGCCGACAGCATGCGACCCACCGGGCCGTCGTGCGGAATCGGGTAGGGCACCGCCAGGATCGAGCGGAAGTGAAAACGCCCATCGACCCCGCTGCGCAGGCGGCCCCGCGCCCGGTGCTCGTGGGTACCCGAGGCATCGGGAAGCTGCACGTCATACAGGCCGTCCTCGTCCGATTGCCACACATCGATCCACGCGCCGGCGATGGGGCGGCCTTCGAGGTCGCGCACCTGGCCGCTGACATGGCAGGGCTCGCCGCGCGCGCCGTTGGCGATGTCGGCGCCGTGTTCGTACACCGGCGCGTCTTCGACAAAGAAGGGCCCGAAGACCGTCGCCTCGGTGCAGGCCGGCGGCTTGGCGTTGTTCTGCGCCGTGACGAGCGTGGAGAGCCCCAGGGTGTCCGACAGCAGGATGAACTCCTGGCGCTTGTCGTCCGTGATGTGCCCGACGTCGGTGAGGAAGCGGATCGCCTCCATCCACTCGGCCTCCGTCAGCTTGACCTCGCGTGCAAAGGAATGCAGGTGCTGCACGAGGCTGGTCATGACCGTCAGCAGCCGCGGATTCTCGCAGCGGCACATCGCGGCGATCACGGCCTGGGTGATGGTGTCTTCATTGATATTGCGCACGGTGCTTTGCTCCTGGTGAACCAACCCTGGCCCTCGATGGGCGAATGATGTACCGTCAAAGAACGGAAAAAAAGAGCCACTTACGAAATGTCATTTCCTAAAAATGGAAGAATCTTTTGAGCATGGACCGCTGGGCACAGATTGAACTTTTCGTGCAGGTCGCGGAGCTGGGCAGCCTCACCAAGGCGGCCGAGCGGCTCGGCCTGTCGAACGCGGCGGCAAGCCGCTACCTGACAGGGCTCGAGGAGCGACTGGGTGCGCGGCTGGTGGAGCGCACCACGCGCCGCATGTGGCTGACCGACGCGGGGCGCAGCTACCACCAGCGCTGCAGTGGCATGCTGGCCGAGATGGCGGAGGCCGAGGCCGAGGTCAATTCGGCCAGCACCAACCCCAGCGGGGTGCTGCGCATCACGAGCTCCGTGTCGTTCGCGATGATCCACCTGGCGCCGGCGCTGCCGGAGTTCCACCGGCGCTACCCCAAGCTCACCGTGCAGATCACCGCGGCCAACCGCTACCCGGGCTTCATCGAGGCGGGCATCGATGCGGCCATCCGCACCCGGGAGCACGAAGGCGACTCGGGCATCACCGTGCGCCGCCTCGCGCAGATGCGGCGCGTGCTGGCCGCATCGCCGGCCTACCTTTCCGCGCACGGCCAGCCGGCCTCGCCCCGGGAGCTGCCCGCCCACCGGATGCTCGTGTACTCGCTGGCGAACGATCCCTACGTGCTGCACTTCAAGCGCGGCAAGGAGGCGCAGGCGATCGGCATCGCGCCGACCCTGGACGCCAACGAAGGCCAGGTCATCCGGGCCGCGGCCCTGGCGGGTCTGGGCATCCTGATCCAGCCGCAGTACATCATTCACGACGACATCGTGGCGGGCCGGCTGATCCCCGTGCTCCGCGACTGGGAGCTGCCGCAGCTGACGATCAACATCGCTTACCAGAGCCGCCGGCACCAGCCTGCGAAGCTGAAGGTCTTCACCGAGTTCCTGGTCGAGCGCTTCGAGAAGCTCGACCTCGAGAGAAAGTGGGCCTCGTGGGCGAAAGCGTCGGGATGAAGCGCTCCGGCTTGCGCTGAGGCGCAGCCAGCTGACGTGGGCTTGGGTGCCCGTGAGGGTGCTTTCATCGCAACGCGGCGAACGGGGGAAGGCTATTCAGCACTGTCTGCTCATCTGTTCCATCTGGCTTCGAGTCAACCTTCGGCAGTCCCGTTCGGACGGATTGCGGTCGCCGGGTGCTGGCCGGCATGGAACCTCCAATCGTTCGGGGCGCGCTGCTGTCACTGCCGACCGGGTACTCCCAGGCTTTGGCTGGGGCTTCTAGTCGTTTGTGGCGGACGAGTTGGTGTTCAAATTGAACGGCAGCGAGAGCCCAGCAACCAGCGCAGAGGTACAAACGTGGAAAAAGTCGAGCTTCCTTCTATCTTCGAATTGGATTTTTATCGGCAACAACAACCCGAGTTGTCTCATCTCGCTTACGAAGATGCGCTGGAAAACTATCGAACAGAGGGAATTTCCAAGGGGCACTTGTGCAGCCACGGGGCACTGCGAGGCCATCTTCTTGATTTTGCGAAGAAAGAAGGCTCAATTTTGGAGATTGGCCCTTTTCATTCGCCTTCCATCACTGGTGAGAACGTTCGTTATATGGACGTTCTATCCACCGAGGAACTCTTCGCAGCAGTCAAGAAGGCCGGGCATGAGACATCAAGGGTTCCAGAGATTCACTATGTCGCGCCGAAAGGCGGATTCGACATGGTTGACCGGAAATTTGCTGCCGTCTTCAGCGGCCATTGCATTGAACATCAACCTGATCTGATCAGGCATTTTCAGGGTGTCTCCAGTGTCCTTGAAGACGGTGGCCGCTACTACATCGCCTGTCCGGACCGGCGCTATTGCTTCGACCACTATCTGCCGGAAACAGCCGTGGTGGATATTCTTGCGGCGTACCATGCCCAACGCAGAGTGCATTCCGCAAGGAGTTTCCTTGCGCAAAGACTGCATCGATCCCACAACGATGCTGCCCGACATTGGGCGGGGGACCACGGCGCGCCGGATGGTCAGAACTATCGAGATTTGAAAGAAGAAATCTTCGTCGATCTTCCGGGCGACGAGGCGTACCACGATGCCCATGCGTGGCAATTTACGCCCACTTCATTCTTCGAAATAATCAATTTCCTGCATGGGGCAGGGTTCATCGATTTTTCCGTCGAGCGCGTCTATCACACGAGATTTGCAACGCAAGAGTTCACGGCGGTGCTTCGAAAGGGAAGTGTTGATCTGGACAGGAGCGAGGTGTTCGTGGACCAGACTCCTGAGAAGGATGTTGTCGCCGCCATCAAGTCGAAAAACGAGAGTTTGCAGGCCGAAATTGAAGCTCTGAAAGAGAGTGCGCTGCCCGAGATCGAAGCTCAGACAAGGCAAATCGAGGAGTTGAATGCCCAGAAGAACTCTGCCGAAAAATTGGTCGAGCATTTGAGTGGCGAGTTGAGAAGCATCCACGCGTCGCGGTCGTGGGCTGTGACTCGTCCTCTTCGAAAGCTCAGCGCTCAGTTCGGAGCCGGACGGACCCGATGACGGAGCGGCGGGCGTGCCACCCTCGAAAAACGAACGGGGGCAGGCCCTTTCACATCGACCAACTCAGTAAATAGATGAACGGGTCAGAGCCACAAGCTCTGACCCGTCTTTCTTTGGCTTTGACGAATGGGACTGGTTTTCGGACCACCAGCTCTGACCGCAACGTGAGCACGGCCGGGCGAGAATCCATCGACCCCCTCCGCCTTCCCGCTCCACCCGAATCGCCCAGCGCCCGCGCCTGGTCAGGGGTGTACGGCTGGCGCGGTGCGGCGTGGGCCTGGGAGGCGGACAGGACGAGCAGGGTAGACAGGACCAGCGGCAGCAGTTTCTTCATCGGGGAGCCCGTGCGGACGAACGACGGATGCAGGCCATTAGGCCATCGCAGCGTCATGCCCCCGGCGTGCCCCTAGTCGTCGTCGCGCACCCGGTACTGCCCCATCAGCGTGCGCTGCACGGTCGGCGGCACGGCCTCGTAGTGCGACAACGTGAGGGTGTAGCGCCCCTGGCCGCTGGTCATCGCATTGAGCCGCGACTGGTAGTTGGCCAGCTCGACCTCGGGCACCTGTCCGCCGATGGCCACCGTGCCGGCCCCCAGGCCCGACGTGCCGGTGACCAGGCCGCGCCGCGACGACAGGTCGCTCGTGACGTCGCCCACGGCGTGCTCGGGCACGGCGATCTCGATCTGGACGATCGGCTCGAGCACGGCCGGTTGCGCCTCGCGGATCGCCGCCATGAAGGCCTTGCGGCCGGCGGTCGCGAAGGCGATGTCCTTGCTGTCCACGCTGTGGTGCTTGCCGTCGTACACCACCACGCGCACGTCGACCACGGGGTAGCCGGCGATCGCGCCGTAGGCCAGCACCTCGCGCACGCCTTTCTCGACCGCGGGGATGAACTGGTTCGGAATGGCGCCGCCCCTGACTTCGTCCGCGAACTGAAAACCCGCGCCGCGCGCCAGCGGCTCGATGCGCAGGAAGACTTCGGCGAACTGGCCGGCGCCGCCGGTCTGTTTCTTGTGGCGGTGGTGGCCCTCGGCCGACGCGGTCACGGTCTCGCGGTAGGCGATGCGCGGCGGGCGCGTCAGGACCTCGAAGCGGTACACCTCGCGCAGGCGCTCGAGCACGAGGCGCAGGTGCAGCTCGCCGAGGCCGTAGAGCACCGTCTCGTTGGTCGCGGCCACATGCTCGATGCGCAGGCACGGGTCTTCGGCCGCGAGCTTGCCGAGAATTTCCCAGGCGCGCTGCTCGTCGCCGTGGCGCTTGGGCTCCACCGCAAGGCCGTGCACCGGCACCGGGAACGGCAGCGGCGCGAGGTGCACGTGGCTGTCTTCGGCCGCGTCGTGCAGCACGGCATCGAAATGGATCTCGTCGACCTTGGCCACCGCCACGATGTCGCCGGGCACCGCGCGCGACACCTCGACATGGTCCTTGCCCTGGAGCATGAACAGGTGCCCCACCTTGAACGGCTTGCGGCCGTCGCCGATGTAGAGCTGGCTGTCGCGCGTGACCGTGCCCTGGTGCACGCGGAAGATGCCCATCTTGCCGACAAAGGGGTCGATGGTGACCTTGAACACGTGCGCCAGCACGTGCAGCGACGCATCGGGCAGGGCCTTCATGGGCTGGGCCTGCGCGCCTTCACCCACGATGAACTCCGGCGGGTTGCCCTCGGTCGGGTCGGGCAGGAGCTTGACGATCACGTCCAGCAACTCGGCCACGCCGGCGCCGCTGCGCGACGACACGAAGCACACCGGGATCAGGTGGCCTTCGCGCAGCGCCTGCTCGAGCGGCGCGTGCAGCTCGGACGGGTCCACGTCGCCTTCCTCGAGGTAGCGGTCGACGAAGGCCGCGTCGACCTCGACCACCTGCTCGACCAGCGCGCGGTGCGACGCTTCGACGGGGCCGAAGTCGGAGCGCCCGAAGCGGTTGAAGAAGCAGTCGATCACCTGCCGGTTGACCCCGTCGGGCACGTTCAACGGCAGGCATTCGCGGCCGAAGGTGGCCTGGATGTCGGCCAGCAGGCCCGCCAGCGAGACGCCCTGCGAGTCGATCTTGGTGACGACGATCATGCGGGCCAAGTGGCGCGAGGCCGCGTACGCCATCATGCGCACCGCCATCGGCTCGATGCCGGTGGCGGCATTGATGACCACCGCGACCGTTTCGACCGCCTCGAGCGCCGGCAGGCTCTGGCCGAGGAAATCGGGGCCGCCGGGCGTGTCGATGAAGTGGATGCGCGTGGCGGCATGCGTGAGGTGCATCACCGAGGCATTGAGCGAATGCAGCATGCGGCGTTCCAGCGGGTCGTGGTCGCTGACGGTGCTGCCGCGTTCGATGCTGCCGCATGCGCCGATGGCACCGGCCTTGAACAGCAAGGCCTCGGCCAGCGAGGTCTTGCCGGAAGCCGCGGCGCCCACGAGCGCCAGCGTTCGCACGGCTTCCACTTCGGCCGCGAGGCCGTTCGATCGGCTTGGCATGGCGGGTCTCCTTTGCGCGTCCGCAAGACCGGCCCGGCGGCCCGCAGGGGCTCGGGTGTTGCGCGTGGACGCCGGGTCAGCGTACGGGATTGACCGTGCCGATGCAAGCTGGGGAGGGCCCGCTATCGGGCGTCTGGCTCAGGCACGACGCGCGGCCTCACGGCGGCCGCTCAGGGCTCCTGCGGCGCGAGGCCTTCGGGCGGTAGCCTGCCCAGTCGCGTCGAGGTGGCGCGCTCCGTGCGGATCTTTCGCAGCGTGTTCGTCAACGCCTGCGGGCTCGTGTTGAGCTGCCTCGCCGCCTTGGCCGGGCGCATGCCCTCGACCAGCACCAGCCGCGCGGCGGCAAGGGAGGGGGTGGCCTGCAGGTGCAGCAGCCCGGCCACTTGCCAGAACTCGGCCGAGGTGAAGGTGCCCACGTCGGGCGGCAACGATCGCGAGGGGACCGCCTTGCGTTTCTCGAAAACGCAGTGGGGTGCGGGGTCCATCTGCGCGACCCGCGCGATCAGGGCCTCGAGATAGGCCTGCGTGGCGGGGGTGTTGGAAACCCAGTTCGAATGGACGACCAGCTTCGTCCCGTCGTCGGGAAACGTGTGCTCCCAGCTGACCCTCAACTCCGTCATGGCCGGCCGCGAAACGAGCGCATCGATGGATGGCTGGTTTCCATGTGATTAATTCGCATACGTGAAGTATGTCGCAGCAGCACGCACATCCTTTCCGTGGTGTCGCCAGTGTGACCGATGGGTGGGGTTTTGAATGGGCCTTTTCGGTGTAGGCGGAGAAATCCGGTTGCACCATCGCCGTCATCGAAAATCATGAAAGCCGGGCAATGCCCCGCAGGGTTTGTTTCTTGGACGGGGAGCCGACATGTCGAATATTCCGAAGCGCGTGACCACCCGCTTCCTGGCCTTCTGGATGGCCATGTTTCTCCTGGTGCCGCCCGCATCTGCGGCCGGTGACCTGCCCCGCCTGACGAAGGGCGAAGACTACGGCGTGGTGCGCACGCGAATGATCCAGGCGGGGTGGAGGCCGTACCACGCCCCCGACGCCGACAGGTGCAGCGCCTACGACGCGCGCTGCGTCAACAGGCCCGAGATGGTGGCGTGTGCGGGCACCGGCGTGGGCGCCTGCAAGTTTCTCTGGAAGAAGGGCGCGCACATGCGCGCCCTGTGCACGGCGGGCGAGACGAGGGCTGTCTTCTTCGCTGTCTGCGAGCCTTAGGCCGATCCGGCGGGTGCCTGGGCAGACGCCTGCGGCACTTCCTGCGGGGTATGAATCGGCGCAGGCGGTCCGCAGTCGTCAGGCATCTTGCGCGAGATGCCTCTCACGAGATGGCGGGGGACGTGGTGTGTCTTGATGAACAGTGCCAGCGCCTCGCTGCGCGCGGGCTCGCAGACCGGTAGAAACATGTGCAGTGCGCTCATGGTGTCGTTCCGTCGATGCCAGGCAGGAAGGCGGCGCACCCGCTTGTGCCGGGTGGCTGGCGACCCCTGGCATGGCCGCCCGGCGAGCATTATGAGCGCCTGGATCAACCGCGTTGGCGCTGATGTTTTAGGGCGGTCCGGCCACGCCAGAATGCTTGCTTGTCAACAGGAGCACACCCCATGGGCCACACCGCAACGATCGTCTCCACCGACGTCAATTTCAACCACCGCATCCAGGTCGGCAAGTTCCAGCTCGTGGCGGACGAGCCGGCATCGCTGGGCGGGCAGGGCGCGGGGCCGGCGCCTTACGACTACTACCTGGCCGCGCTCTCCGCCTGCACCGCGATCACGCTGCGGATGTACGCCCAGCGCAAGGGCTGGGAACTCGGCGAGTTCAAGGCCGAGCTGAGCTTCACGAAAGACGCGGACGGCAAGGCGCACATCCACCGCGTGCTGCACGCCAGCGCACCGCTCACCGATGCGCAGTGGAGCCGCCTGCTCGAGGTGGTGGCCAACACGCCGGTCACGAAGACCATGCGCGAAGGCGCGGAGATCACGAGCGAGCGCGGGGCGGCTGCGGCCTGATCTGCGGCCGGTCAGAAGGCATGCCGGATGCCGACGTCGTAGCCGGTCGACGTCGTCGGCACGAGGGACGCGCTGCGCAGGTAGGCCGGGCCGCCGATGGTGATCGCCGCGCCGTTCTTGTTGCGCAGCCGGGCCACGGTGGCGTACAGCGCGGTGCGCTTGGACAGGTTGTGCAGGTAGCCCACCGCGAGCTTGCTGGCCTGCGGGTCGGGGCGGTTGTCGTTCAGGTGCTCGTCGTAGACGGCCCGTGAATAGGTCGCACGGATCACGCCCACACCCACCGGCACGGTGACGCCGACCAGCGCGCTGTTCAGCGTGGCGTCGGGCAGCGGCGAGACAGGCGGCCTCGCGTAGTCGCGGCCGGCCTTGCTGCGGTTGACCCCTGCGTAGAACTTGGCGAAGTTGAAGTCGTAGGTCAGCCCCAGGCTTGCGAGCTGCACTTCGTCGGTGGTGCCTGCGTTGTAGTCGTCGCCGGTCGTGCTGCGTCCGAAGGCAATGCCGATGTCCAGCGGCCCCTTGGCGTAGCCGAAGCGCGCGCCGATGTGGCGGCCGGTGCGCGTGCTGTTGGGCGGTGGCGGCGTGGTCCACAGCGTCTGCTTGGTGCCTTCGTGCAGCGCGTACATCGCCTGGCCGTAGAAGCCGCCCAGGTTCGGTGGCAGGAAGTAGGCGATGGAGTTGTTCGCGCGCGAGACGCGGTCGAGCCGCGAACCGGTGTTGGCGATGAAGGTGAGGGCGGCTCCGGCGCCGTTGAAGCTGAAGGGGTCGACGAGCACGTCGTTGACGAACACCGGCATGTAGTCGCGGCCCACCCGCAGCTCGCCGAAGGTGCCCAGCAGGCTCAGGGTCGAGCGGCGCGAGAAGGTGGCGATGCCGGTGGCGCCGTCGTCGTTGGTGACGGGGGCTTCGAGCCAGAACGCCGCCGCCATGCCGCCGCCGAGGTCTTCCTGCCCCATGAAGCCCAGCCGGCTGCTGGCGCTGCGGCTGTTGGCCAGTTCGGTGCGCGAGAGCGAGACGCTGCCGCCGAGCGGCGACAGGTTCTGCGCCCGGTTGGTGGTCGAGGTGATCGAGGCATCGAGCACGCCGAAGATCGTGAGGGTGGACTGGGCGTGCGCCGCACCCGATGCGACAAGGGCCAGGGCCAGGGTGGCCGGGGCGATCGATCTCTTCTTCATGCGTTGTGTCTCCGTTGTTGTGCTGAGGGCTGCGTTGCCGGCCGCGATTCTTCTTTTGGGGCGGGGGCACAACAAATGAAAATTGAGACCGAGAGGTCTGCTTTGCTTATGGCTGGGTGCCCCGGCCTCAGGGACACAACCCATGGCCGCGCGTGCAAGGGGCGCTTAGCATCCGGGCTTTCCCGCCGAGGCCGTCGCGGCCTGCTCCCGTGCCATGACTCCGTCGTCTGCTGTTCTTTATGCGCGTCTCATGACGGGGGCGCGCTTTCGCCATCTGCAGGCCTTCGCTGCCATCGCCGAGTTCGGCAGTGCGCAGCGCGCGGCCGACGCGATCGGCCTGACGCAGCCCGCGGTGACGCACCTGGTGGCCGACCTGGAGGAGTTTCTTCAGTGCCCGCTGTTCCATCGCCATGCGCGCGGCATGCGCATGACGGACATGGCGCGCGAGCTGCTGCCTTTCGTGCAGCGCTCGCTGGCCACGCTCGAGGCGGGCACGCAGTTCGTGGCCTTTCGCCAATCGAGCGGGCACAGCATCGTGCGCGTGGGTGCGATCCATGGCGCCATCAACGGGCTGCTGGTGCGGGCGCTGCCGGCCTTCGGGCAATCGAAGCCCGACATCCTCGTGCAGCTGCAGGAGGCCAATGCCGCGGAATCGAGCGCGTTGATCTCGAATCGCGAGGTCGACCTCATGCTGTGCCGTGAACCGCCGGTGTGGCCCGAGGGCTGGGAGTTCGCCGACCTTCTGCCCGACCGGCTCGTGGTCGTCGCCGGCCCGAACCATCCGCTGGTGCGCAAGCGCGGGCTGCGCCTGTCGGACCTGCTGGACGAGATGTGGCTCATGCTGCATCCCGCGACCCACGCACGAAAGACCTTCGACGCCCTCATGGCCGCGCACGGCACGGCAGCGCGTTACCGCAAGCTCGAGGTCCGCTCCAGCGCGATGGTGCTGGCTCAGTTGCAGAGCGAGACGCTGCTCAGCTTCACGCCCTACAGCGCGATGCGCCAGTTCATCGACATGGGGCAGATCGCACTGATCGATGTGACCGACCTGCCCGCGTTGCCGCCGCTGGGCATCCTGAGCGTGCGCGACGAGCGCGGCGAGGCCGCGAACCTGCTGAAGGACCATCTGTTCCGCTTCGCTGCGAAGCACCCCTGAAGCTATAAGCAGGATGCATGGCTGGGGCATGCAAGGCATTGGTTCTCGACGGGGCGCCATTGAAGAATGGCCTTTCCCGTTCATTCCAGCGACATCCATCCGACCATGCCAAGAAGAACCCGACTCCTCGCCGCCGCGCTGCTGTGCGCCGCGGCCTTTCACGGCCATGCCGCACCGCCCGAGGCTTACCCGAACAAGCCGGTGACGGTCGTGGTGGCATACCCGGCGGGCGGCTCCGTCGATGCCATGGCGCGGGCGCTGCATGTGGCGCTCGGCAAGCAGCTGGGGCAGCCGGTGCTCATCGAAAACCTCGGCGGCGGTGCCGGCGCCATCGGTGCGGCCAAGGTGGTGCGTGCCCGCGCCGACGGCTACACGCTGCTGCTCGGCTCGGTGAATGAAGTGGTGCTGGCACCGCTGGTCAATCGCGCCGTCAGCTACAAGACCGACGACCTGGTGCCGGTGGCGCGTGTCGGCGACTCTTCGTTCGTCCTGGTGGGGCGCCCCGGCATTGCCGCGCGCACCACCGACGAGCTGATCGAGTTCGCGCGCAAGAACCCCGGCGCACTGAGCTACGCGACCTCGGGCATCGGCACCTTGCAGCACGTGGTCATGCGCGACATCCAGGAGCGCAGCGGCACTTCGATGCTGCACGTGCCGTACAAGGGCGGCTCCACGCAGGTGACCGACCTGCTGGGCGGCCAGGTCGACCTGACGCTGGTGGCCCCGGCCACCTTTCCAGAAGCCATCGAGAGCGGTCGTGTGCGCGGCTTCGGCACCACCGGCCTGCAGCGCGACGAGCTGCTCAAGCACGTGCCCACGCTCAACGAGAGCAAGTACCTCAAGGGCATCGACCTGAACACCTGGCTGGGCTTCTTTGTGCCGCGCCACACGCCGCCGGACGTCACCCAGCGCCTGTCGGCCGCTGTCGATGCCGTGCTGGCCGACGACAAGGTGGCGGCGAACCTGCGGCGCATCGGCTTCATGCCGGCCGCCGCGGGCGCGCGCCCGGGCTTCGCCGAGGTCGTGGCCGAGACGCAAGGCAAGATGCAGGGCATCGTCTCGCGCATGCCGCCCGAGAAGAGCGAGGTGGCGCGATGAGCCTCCTCGACCTCGCCAACCGGCACATCGACGAGATCGCGGCCATCCGCCGCGACATCCACGCCAACCCCGAGCTGGGGTTCGAAGAGATCCGCACCTCCGCGCTGATCGCCGGCAAGCTGCGCGACTGGGGCATCGAGACCCACGAGAAGGTCGGCAACACCGGCGTGGTCGGTGTCGTGCGCGGCCGGCGCGTGGGGGCGGGCGCCATCGGCTTGCGCGCCGACATGGACGCCCTGGCCCTGTGCGAGCAGAACACGCTGGGCCATGCCTCGACGGTCCGTGGCCGCATGCACGCCTGCGGCCACGACGGCCACACGGCGATGCTGCTCGGCGCGGCCCAGGCCCTGGCCGAGAACCCCGACTTCGAGGGCACGGTGCACCTGATCTTCCAGCCCGCGGAAGAAGGACGCGGCGGCGCGCTGGCGATGCTCGAGGCGCAGCTGTTCGAGCGCTTTCCCTGCGACCGCATCTTCGGCATGCACACCATGCCCGCGCTGCCGCTGGGCCAGTTCGGCATCCGCAGCCACGCGATGATGGCGGCGTCGGGGCGATGGCAGGTGCGCTTCAACGGCACCGGCGGCCATGGCGGCGCCTACCCGCACCTGTCGACCGACCTGAGCGTGGTGCTGGCGCACTTCATCCTCGGCCTGCAGTCGATCGTCAGCCGCAACGTGGCGCCGACCGACCCGGCCACCCTCAGCGTGGGCCACATCGGCGCGGGCGACCCGGAGGCCATGAACGTGATTCCGGCGGAGCTGCGCATCTCCGGCACCATGCGCGCGTTCTCGGACGAGGTGCAGGTGCTGCTCGAAAAGCGCCTGCGCGAGCATGCGGAGCACGCGGCCGCCACCGAGGGAGCGTCGGTGCACGTGAAGTGCTGGTGGAACTCCGTGCCGCTCGTGAACGACCCCGACGCCACGCGCAACGCGATCCGCGCTGCGCACGACGTGGTGGGCCTGCAGGCCGTGAACCCCGAGCAAGCGCCGCTGACAGGCGGTGACGACTTCGCGTTCTTCGCGCGCAGGCGCCCCGGTGCCTACATGCTGATCGGCAACGGCCTGGGCAAGGGTGACGGCCAGGGCGACGTGCACACGCCGTACTACGACTTCAACGACAAGGCCTTGCCGCTGGGCATCGCCTACTGGCTCTCGGTCGTCAACAAGGAACTCGGCGGCACGCTGGGCGCGGCATGAACGCGTGCGTCGATCTGCGCAGCGACACGGTCACGCGGCCCACGCCCGCCATGTACGAGGCGATGCAGCGCGCGCCCGTGGGTGACGACACCTATGGCGAAGACCCGACCGTCAACGCACTGCAGTCGCGCATCGCCGGCATGCTGGGCTTCGAGGCGGCGATGTTCGTGTCGTCGGGCACGCAGGCCAACCTGTGCGCGGTGCTGGCGCATTGCGGGCGCGGCGACGAATACATCGTCGGCCAGATGGCGCACTGCTACCGCTGGGAGGCCGGCGGCGCGGCGATGTTCGGCGGCGTGCAGCCGCAGCCGCTCGACCATGCAGAAGACGGCACCTTGCCGCTGGCGGCGATCGCCGACGCGATCAAACCGGACAACGAGCACTTTGCCGTCACGCGGCTCCTCGCGCTCGAGAACACGTTGGGTGGGCGATGCCTGCCCGATGCGTACCTGAGTGCGGCGACCGATCTGGCGAGGCAGCACGGCCTGTCGACGCACCTGGATGGCGCGCGCTTGTTCAACGCGGCCACGGCCTCAGAGGCGACGTCGCCCGAGGCCGGCGCGCGGCGCATCGCGGGGCACTTCGACTCCGTGTCGGTGTGCTTCAGCAAGGGGTTGGGCGCGCCGGTCGGCAGTGCGCTGTGTGGCAGTGCGGCCTTCATTGCGCGGGCGCGGCGTGTGAGAAAGGCCGCGGGTGGTGCGATGCGGCAGGCCGGCGTGCTGGCGGCCGCGGCGCTGCATGCGCTGGACCACCATGTCGATCGGCTCGCCGAAGACCACCGGCTGGCAAGGCTGTTGTACGAAGGCATTTGCGACAGCCCCGGGGTGCGTGCGGAGGCGCCGCAGACCAACATCGCGTTTCTTGATCTGGCCGATCGGGGGCAGGACACGGCGCGTGCGCTTCAACAGCACCTGCAAGAGAAAGACATCCGCGTCTCGATGCTGTACGGCCGGCTGCGCCTGGTCACGCACCGGGACGTGGATGAAGCCGGCGTGCTGCGCGCCCTTGATGCGCTGCGCGAATTCCTGAGGCGGTAGCCGTACCGCCGCTCAGCGCCGCGAGATCACGCGAACCACCGGTTCGCTGTGCACGCGGAAACCCATGCGCTCATAGATGCGCCGCGCGCCCGCGTTGCCCTGCATCACATGCAGCACCGGCACTTCGCCGCGCTGCATCTGCTGCGCCACCAAGCGCGTGACGAGGCGCTTCGCGTAGCCCTTGCCCTGCGCATCGGGATGCGTGCAGACACCGCTGATCTCGCGCAGCGTGCCGGCGGCCATGCGCTCGCCGGCCATCGCCACGAGCCGGCCGTTGTCGTCGAAGCAGCCGAAATACTCGCCGAGCTCGATGGTCCGCGTGGAGAAGGGGCCGGGGCGCGTCAGGGCGGCGAGGGCCAGCACTTGTTCTACATCTGCTGCGCCCAGCCGGACCACATCAGGAAGCGAGTCGGCCACGGGCGCAGGCGCGTCCCAGATCATCTTCACGATGACCGACTCCATGTCGACCTGCCAGGTGGACGGCGCGGTGCCCGACCAGCCGATGGCATAGAAGTGCTCGTCCGGCGTGCAGAAGGGCAGAAGCGCGTCGAGGTCGGGGTGCAGTGCGTCGGCAAACCCGACGATGGGGGAGAAGCCTGTGGCGTAGCGGCGTGCGGTCGATGTGCCGGCGGCAAAAGACGCATGCGGGCCCGAGAGGGCGTGCCAGGTGAGGTTGGTGAGGAGGTCTGTCATGGGACTGGATTCTTTCGGTCTGACAGGAACCGTTGGTGCGCCGTCCGCTGTAGTGGGAGCGGCGCCTCCTCGTCGGTGACGAGGAGGTGTGTCGCATCGCACGGCGAGGGCAACCTCGCCGGCGTCAGCGACTCAGTGCATCAGCACTTCATGGCCGTGGCTTGTGCGGCGAAGGCGTCGGAAGCGGCCTTGCATGCAGCGCCGAGTTGTGCGGCGTTGGCGCCGTAGCTGGCCCAGGTGGCCTTGGTCTGCTCGAGGCTGCCCTTGAGCGCGTCGGCGGCGGCGCCGCTTTGCTTGCCCACGCAGGCGCTCACCTTGTCCAGGTACTCCTGGCATTCCTTGGGCACGTCGGCCGATGCCGTGGTGGTGGCGGCAGGCGCTGCAGCAGCCGGCGCGCTGGCGGCCGGAGCGGGTGCCGGCGTGGCCGGTGCGGTGGCAGCAGGTGCTGCGGGAGCGGCCGGCGCTGCGGGCGTGGACTCTTGCTTCGAGCAAGCGGTGATGGCGGCAGCCGCGAAGATGAGTGCGAGCAGTTTGTTCATTTTTGTCTTACATGAGCGAGTTGGATGATGTGCCTCGTCTCGTGTCCCGCAGCGCGCGCTGAGTGCGCCAGGAACGCAAATATCAAGGCCATTTCAGTATCGCCGTGTTGCAGTGGCTTGCCTGTGACTGGAACGTGGTCAGTTGGTTTGCAGCGACGCAAATGGCACAAAAATCGTCTCTTATTGTTAATTCTTGCCGGGCTGTGATTGCCGTGCCGCGCAGGCTGGCGGCCGCAGCGCAAGGCCGGCAAGTCCGGGGCGCACGCATCAAGCTGCGATTCAGTGAAATCCAATTGATCATTTGGTATTACATCAATCCAAAGCTGGATCTGAAGCGGCGTTGGCTGGGCGCATGTGCAACCGGTTGCGCTGTTGTCAGCACAGCGATCGCGAGCGTCGCAATGAACTTCCCGCATTGGCGTGCAGTTGTTTTTCAATTCGATTTGCATGTAGTAAAAATAACTACATGCATTGAGAAAATACGCATTATTTGGTGATTCATATGCCGCACGCCAATTGCGTTGATCGCGTGTCGCCGCTCGCTCCGTCGAATTGAAGTTCAGCGCTTCGATGGACGCTGTTTACATTCCAATTGGCCGACCCGCGCATTGCCGGACTCTCGTTCGGCTGAAAAGCCGACGCGCGCCCGTCGCTCGCGATTCAAGGCGTTCGCTAACCGCTGGCCGGGGTTCTTGTCAGGGGTGGAGCGGAATATCACGGAAATCCGTAGGTGAATGCGACGTCATCAGGGTAACAATTGTTTTCGGCAAATAGTAAAAACACCGATTGAACGTTGCTTTATGTTCAACGGCATTGATTTGGCGAAGTTTGCGTTCGTTAACGGTGGACACAATTGAGTATTTGTCGTCACACTTCGGCGCATGCCCAGTTCCAAACTGCCCCAATTCCTCCGCCCTCGTTCTCATCGATTTGCGCTGGAAAGCCGGCAGCTTTTTGATGGGGCCGCTTTTGTAGAAGCCGCCGCCGCGGCACCTCCGGATGCGTCTCAGGGCCAGCACGTGGAGGCGCCGCATGCCGCCGACGCGGCTGCGCCGGTCACCGTGCCGCATGGGCGTGAAAGCATGGCCGAGGCGGCTCGCGCGCCTGCGCAAGCGGACGCGCGATCGGGCCCGGCCAGCGAGGTCTACGTCGTCGACAAGAATGTTGCCAATTGGCAGCAGCTCGCCGCCGCGGTGCCGCAGGGCGCCGAGCTGATCCTGCTGGACACCGGATCGTCCGGCGTCGAACAGCTGCGCCAGGCGCTCGAAGGGCGCACCGGCCTCACGGCGCTGCACATCCTCAGCCACGGCACCGCGGGCGAGATCACACTGGGCAACGAGACGCTCGGCGTCGCCAGCCTGGCGCAGTCGGCCGGCGCCTGGCAGGCGATCGGTGCGAGCCTCGACGTGAACGGCGACATCCTGCTCTACGGGTGCGACGTGGGGGCCGACGGGCAGCAGTTCGCGCAGGCCCTGAGCCGTGCGACCGGCGCGGACGTCGCGGCGTCGAACGACGCCACCGGCGCGGCGTCGCGCCGGGGCGACTGGTCGCTCGAAGTCGCGACGGGCCTCATCGAGACGCGCGCCTTTGCCGCCGCCAGCTACGACGGCCTGCTGGCCGCGCCGACCGTTTCGACGACCACGCCGCGCATCACGGTCAGCGAACCCAGCACGCTCAATGCGCCGGGCGCCGACCGCGCCACGCTCAGCGGCTGGACGCTCACCGACGACGGCGCGGGCAACGTCACGGTCGACGTGACCGTCGAGAACCCCGCACTGGGCGCGCTGTCCAGCGCCAGCATGAGCGGCGTCACCACCGTGCCCGGCGGTTACCGCTTCGTCGGCAGCGTGGCGGATGCCAACGCCTGGATCAACCAGCTGGTGTTCACCGCCGCCGACACCGAGCTGGGCAACGCCACGGCCACCACGCGCATCCTGGTGTCGATCACCGATTCGGAAACGCCGGCGCTCACCGCCAACCGCGCGCTCGACGTGACGATCACGCCGTCGAACGACCCGACCACGGTGGCCGACGCGGCGCAGGCGGTCTCCGAGGGCGGCACCACGCTGCTGACCGGCACCACGCTCAACGCCATCGACCCCGAGGTGACGATCGGCTCGCAGAACACCGGCCAGATCGTCTACGGCATCGCGACCAACACCGCGCACGGCTACCTCACGCTCAACGGCGAACGCATCGGCGTGGGCTCGGTCTTCACGCAGGCCGACGTGCTCGCGGGCCGCGTCGCCTACGTTCACACGGCCACCGGCGCGGCCCAGAACCTGGACGACAGCTTCGTCGTCGTGGTCAACGACGGCGCCACGCCGCTGGCCGGCTCCGACCACGCCACCATCACGCTGAACGTCACGCCGCTGAACCAGCCGCCGGTGGTCTCGGGCGGGGGCAGCGTGTTCGAAGGGCAGCCGCCCAACGCCATCGACACCAGCGGCAACCCGGCCTCGGTCGTGGGCAACTTCATCGTCGCCGACGGCGGCGGCGACGACGCCAGCGGCGACCTCACGGTGCGGCTGACCAGCCTGCCCACCGACGGCACGCTGTACTTCACGGGCACGGTGCTGATCGGCGGCGTGCCCCAGAACGTCACCAACCGCGCCATCACGCAGGCCGACATCGACGCCGGCTTCGTGTTCGGCTACGAGGACCGCGGCGGCCTCACCTACGGCAACAACGGCCAGCGCGACAACAACGGACAGAGCTACCCGTTCACCGACGGCTTCGGCGTCACGGTGAGCGACGCCGGCGGCGGCACGGGCACGCCGTCGTCCACCTCGGGCACCATCGCCATCAACGTGCGCCCGGCCAACGACGACCCGGTGCTCGACCCCGGCAGCACGCTCGAGGCGACCGTGGACCCGGCGGGCGGCGGCTACACCGTGACGCTCACGCCCGGCATGCTCGGCGCGACCGACGTCGATTCGAGCGACGACAACCTGACCTTTGCCGTCACCTCGATGAACGGCCTGAACCAGGGCTACCTGCTGCTCGACGGAAAGATCCTGCCGCCGGGCGGCACGTTCACCATGGAAGACGTGCGTTCGGGCCGCGTGCAGTACGTGCAGACGCAGGGCGCGGCGGCGGGCGACACCGACACCTTCAGCTTCCAGGTGGTCGACAACACGCTGGGGCCCACCTGGGACGCGAACGGCAACACCGTGATCCGCGAGGGCGCCGACCGCAACCCCGACGGCACGCTGAAGACCTACGAGTTCACGATCAACCTCGTCGAAACCCCGACGGGCAACGGCAATCCGCTGCAGACCATCGACGGCACCGTCACCACCTCGGGCTCGAACCACGCGGGCACCGACCAGAACGGCGCCACGCGCGGCACGCTCAGCGAAGGCGGCTCGGTGGTGCTGGGCGGCACCGGCGCCGACTTCAACATCGTGCCGGGCCTGAGCTACACGGTCGACGGCGTGCCGCCGTCGCAGGTGATCTACACCGTCACCGACTACACCGGCACCACCGGGCCCGTGCGCAACGGCGTGCTGCAGCGCTTCGATGGTGCGAACTGGATCGACATCGACACCTACGAGACCTTCACGCAGGAAGACCTGAACGCCGGGCGCATCCGCTTCCAGCACGACGGCGACGTGGAAGATTTCGAATCGGCCGTGTCGCTCTCGGTGACGGCCGGCGTCGCCGTCGGCGGCGTGCGCAACGTCTGGAACACCAGCTTCGCGTTCTTCATCACGCCGGTCAACGACGTGCCCGTGGCCACCGGCTCGTCGAACACGGTCATCCGCGAAGGCGAGACCGCCTACCTCACGACCGGCCAGATCCGCGTGGTCGACGCGGACGATGCCGCGAGCGAGAGCTACCTCGAAGGCTCGGCCACGCTGCTGAACGGCGACCCGAACTACGCCTTCAACAACGGCACCAGCGGGCCCGGCGCGATGCAGTTCGAGTTCGACAGCCTGCCCACCGGCGGCGTGCTGCAGTACTCGCCCGACGGCGGCACCACCTGGCTGACCGTGACCGTGGGGATGCGCATCGACGCGTCGCTCATCACCGGCAGCGCCGGCACCACGGGCCTGCGCTTCGTGAGCGACGGCTCCGAGGTGCGCGTCACCGAGTTCAACGTGCATGCCGTGGACCGCTGGGGCGCCGCGTCGAACCAGGTGAAGGTCGGCATCCAGATCACCAACGTCAACGACGCGCCGATCATCGCGGCCGATCCGACGCAGCCCGACCCGCCCGGCGGCACCACGGCCAACAACCCGCTGGTCGTGACCGAGGGCGGGCGCGGCCAGATCACGCCGGGCATGCTCACGGCCTTCGACCCCGACAGCACGCTCACGCAGCTGCAGTACACGATCACCTCCGTCACCACGCACGGGCGCATCATGTACTCGACCGACGGTGTCAACTTCGTGGCGCTGGGCGTGGGCTCCTCGTTCACGCAGGCCGACGTGAACGCCGGCTACATCTACTACACCAACTCGGGCGACGAGTCCGATGGCGCCACCTATCCCGGCCCGCCGAGCGACCGCTTCACCTTCACGCTGAGCGACGGCGACAAGGAGCAGACCGGCGGCCAGTTCTGGATCTACGTCACACCGCTGAACGACGCGCCCACGGTGACCGCGCCGGCCGGGCCGATCGACATCGACAGCAGCACCCCGGCCAACAACCCGGTGCCCGGCTTCAGCGTCGACGACGTCAACCTCGACGTGATCCTTCCGGTCGAGACCGACTTCCTGCAGGTCACCGTGCGGCTGACCGACGCCAGCGGCAACCCGCTGTCCGCGGCCGACTATGCGGACGTGAACATCGGCTGGGCGCTGGCCAGCGGCGCCACCGTCGACCCCGACAAGAACGGCATCGGCGACTTCCTCACGCTGCGCGGCACGCGCGCCCAGGTGAACGCGGCGCTGGCGGGCCTCACGCTCACCTTCGCCACCGACCGCGACCAGGCGCTGCGCCTGCAGGTCATCGTCGACGACCGCGTGCGCGACACCGCCACCGGCGTGCTGCAGCCCGGTGCCAACGGCGGCCCGCAGAACGAGCCGACCGTGCCGGGCGGGCCGAACATCCCGGTCCCGACCACCGAGTACGACTGGTACACCGACACCGTGCCCACCACCGGCGACATCAAGGGCAACATGGCGGCGGCCTCGGTGCTGGTGCGCGCGTCGAGCGTGAACGACCCGGGCGTGCTGGTCGTGCCGCCCGCGCACACGGTCTACGAAGACCAGCCGACCTACATCGGCGCGGGCTTCGTGGTGTCGGACCCCGAATCGGCGGCCTTCGACACGCCCATCACGCTGCGGCTGACCGTGCCCAACGGCACGCTGGGCATCGGCGGCACCGGAGGCCAGACGAGTTTCACGCTGCCCAGCGGGCGCATCGTGACCATCGCCGGCGACAACACCGGCGCGCTCACGCTCACCGGGCGTGCCAGCGACATCCAGGAACTGATCACCGGCGGCGCCGCCACGGGCCTGACCTACCGCAGCGCGGCGGACGTCAATCACGACCTCAACGGCGCCGACGCCGGCGACGTGACGCTCCTCGTCTCCTTCGACGACACCGGCTCGCAGATCGGCGGCGACACCGGCGGGGGCAGCGTGTCGAACAATCCGCCCGACATGACGATGGCGCTGACCATCGTGGCGGTCAACGACGCACCGACGGCCGGGCTCACGCCGGGCATCAACCCGAACACGCCGTTGAACCTGACCGGCGGCGACACGCCGTCGGCCGTGCCGGGCTTCGTCGTGGGCGACCTGGACATCGACGGCGACGGCGGCGGCATCGCGCCCGGCGAGGCCGACTTCCTTCAGGTCACCGTGCGCATCACCAACGGCGCGGGCGCACCGCTGGGCGCGTCGTTCTACCAGGACGGCGGCAGCGACGTCATCACCATCACCTCGGTCAATGCAGCCGGCTCGGGCGTGACCATCGACAGCACCTTCGACGGCACCGGCAGCGCGCTCGTCATCCGCGGCACCCGCGCGCAGGTGCAGGCCTACCTCGACGGCCTGCAGGTGGCGCTGGGCGGCGGCCTGGCCAACACCGACCAGAACTTCCGTGTCGAAGTCGTCGTGGACGACCGCCTGCGCGAGAACAGCAGCGGCGCGCTGGCGGGCGGCGCCAACGGCGGCGACAACAACAACACGGGCGGCGGCACGGTGGTGGTGCCCACCACCAACGTCGATCCCTATGCGCTGATCCCCGCCGGGCTGACGGCCAACGTGGCCTCGGCCTACCGCACGCTGTTCCCGTCGTCGATCAACGACCCGGCCCACATCGCGGCCGGCAACCCGACGGTGAACGAAGGCAACGGCAGCGTCACGCTGACCGGCCTCACGGTCACCGACCAGGACGCGGGCGCCACCAGCGTGCTGACGGCCACGGTGTCGGTGCCCAACGGATTCGTCATCAGCGACGTGGGCGGCAGCGGCGGCATAGTCAGTGCGACCGGTGGCTCCACCATCACCATCACCGGCACGCTGGCCGAGATCAACAGCCGCATCAACGCCATTTCCGTCGCACTGCCCAACGCACCGGGCGTGGCAACGGCGGCCGACTGGAACGGCGCGTTCACCGTGACCGTCGTGGTGGACGACGAGGGCAACACCGGCGGGCGCCCGGGGGCCCTGGCGCCCGGCGACAACAGCACGACCGGCACCTTCGCCTACGAGGACGGCGTCAGCAACCACCTGGTCACCACACGCACCTTCGTCTTCACGGTGGCACCGGTCAACGATGCGCCCGTGGTGAGCGGCAGTACCGAAACCCTGCCGCCCGTCAACGAAGACGTGGGCACCAGCGCCGCAGGCACGCGGGTGGACACGCTGTTCAGCAGCCACTACCGCGACGGCGCCGACCAGATCGACAACAGCGGCAACGGTGGCACCGGCGGCAGCTCGTCCGACACCTTCTTCGGGGTCGCGATTTCCGGTCACACCCCGAACGCCGCGCAGGGCAGCTGGCAGTACCTGCTCCCAGGCGGGGCCTGGACCGACGTGGGCGCGCGCACCAACGCCAACGCCCTGGTGCTCGGTGCGGACGCGCAGCTGCGCTTCGTGCCCGCCGCGAACTTCCACGGCACGCCCACCACGCTGACCGTGCGGCTGGTCGAGACCGACACCAACAACGACAGCGCCACGGCCGATCCCACCTCGGGCTCGACGGTCAACGTGGCGGGTGCCAACAACGGCGGCAGCACCGTCTACAGCGGCGGCACCATCGTGCTCAGCACCACGGTGATCAACGTGAACGACCGGCCGACGGCGACCGATGCGACCGTGCCCGCCGGCGTCGAGGACGTGACGGGTGCCGGCGTGCGCGTCGACACGCTCCTGGGCGGCGGCTACGGCGACGCGATCGACAACCAGACGTCGATCAGCGGCGGCGGCGATGCATCGACCTCGTTCGGCGGCATCGCCATCGTGGGCAACAACGCCAACGCCGCGCAGGGCGCGTGGGAGTACAGCCTGAACGGCACCGACTGGCTCGCCGTGCCGACGGGTGCGTCCGACACCAGCGCCTTGCTGCTGCCCACCAGCGCGCAGCTGCGCTTTGTGCCGGCGGCCGACTTCAACGGCACGCCCGGCGGGCTGGTCGTGCGCGTGTCCGATGCGCCGGTGGCGGCGGGCAGTGGCGACATCAGCGCCACCGTCAACGACGACACCAGCCAGTGGTCGGTGCTGCGCAACGTGTCGACCACCATCGCGCCGCGCAACGACGCGCCGGTGATCGGCGGCACCACCGGCGCGACCGCGGTGGAGAACAACCAGACCGGCACCGGCGTCAGCATTCCGCCCGTGGCGCTGGTCAGCGGCGGCACGGTCGGCGACCTCGACCTGGCGACCACGCCCGGCCTGGCCGCCGGCGTGTTCGGCGCGGGCTCGCTCACCGTGAGCCTGGACGGTTACCAGCCGGGCGACCAGCTGTTCGTCAACGGCGCGCTGCCCGCGGGCGTCACCGTCTCGGGCGGCAACGGCGCACCACTGGTGGTGCAGTTCGACGCCGACACCACCGTGGCCGAGGTGCGCGCGGTGCTCGACCAGCTGTCCTACCGCAGCAGCAGTGACAACCCGACCGCTTTCGGCACCGACAACGAGCGCGTCTACACCATCGTGCTCAACGACGGCAACAACGTGCAGCCCGGCGGCAACGCGGGCGGCCCGCAGCCGCTGAACAGCAACGTGCTCACCGGCACGCTGACCATCACCGCCGTGAACGACCCGCCGATCGCGGTGGACGACACGCACAGCATCGACGAAGACACGGTGTCGGTCGGCAGCAATGTCATCACCGGGCGCATTCCGGGCGAGGCCGACTCCGACCCTGACAACACCACCGCACAGCTGAGCGTCACCAGCATCCGCACCGGCCCCGAGCTCGGTGCGGGCTCGAACGGCACGCTGGGCAACCCGCTCACCGGCACCTACGGCAGCATCGTGCTGAACGCCGACGGCAGCTACACCTACACGCTGGACAACAGCGACCCGCGCGTGCAGGCGCTGATCGCCGGCGAGACGCTCACCGACCTGTTCACGTACACCATCTCCGACGGCGCCGGCGGCACCGACACCGCGCAGATCACCATCACGATCCGCGGCGCCAACAACGACGTGCCGGGCATCACGGTGACCGACGCCAACGGCAACGCGACCGGCCAGGTGACGGTGCACGAGTCGGGCCTGACGAGCGTGGGCGACACGAGCGAGACAGCGGGCGCCGGCTTCAATATCGCGGCGGCCGACGGCGTGGCGAGCATCAACGTGGGCGGCACGGTGGTGACGCTGGCGCAGCTGCAGGCGCTCACGCCGGGCGCACCGATCACGATCAACACGCCCGACGGCCAGATCCGCCTCACGGGCTTCAGCGGCACCACGCTGTCCAACGGCGTCGTGATCGACGGCACGGTCAGCTACACCTACACGCTGACCTCGGCGCAGAACCACAGCGCGGGCGAAGTGACCGAGGCGGTGCCGCTGAGCGTGACCGACCGCGACGGCGACGTGGCCAGCGGCACCCTCACGGTGCTGATCGTGAACGACGTGCCCACCGCGAACCCCGACACCAACAGCGTCACCGAAGACACCGCGCCGAACCCCGTGAGCGGCAACGTGAAGACCAACGACCGCGAGGGCGCGGACACGGCCGTGCCGGTGACGGGCGTGAGCTTCGGCGGCAACGCAGGCACGGTGGGCAGCGCGCTGGGCATGGAATACGGCAGCATCGTGCTGAACGCGAACGGAACCTACAGCTACGCGCTGAACAACACCGACCCGCGCGTCAACGCGCTGAAAGACGGCGAGACGCTCACGGACACGGTGAGCTACACCCTCACCGATGCCGACGGCGACACCTCGACCACCACGCTGACGATCACCATCCACGGCCGCACCGACGCCAGCCCCGAGATCGTGCCGGTGGACGGCAACGGCGCGGCCACGGGCCAGACCGAGGTCTACGAGCGCGGCCTGGTCGACGGCCTGGGCGGTCCCGATGCACGCGAGAACGGCAGCGGCGTCGTCACGGTGTCGGCGGCCGACGGCCTGCAGACCGTCACCGTGGGCGGCCGCACGCTGACGCTGGCCGAGCTGGCCAACCTGGGCACCACGCCGGTCGTCATCACGACGCCGCTGGGCACGATCACGCTGACGGGCTTCACGGCCACCACCTCGGTGGGCGGCGTGCCCACGGCGGGCAACCTGGCCTACACCTACACGCTGCGCGCGCAGGTGTCGCAGCCGAACGCGACCGAGAGCACCGAAGCCATCGACCTGAAGGTGACCGACGCCGGCGGCGCCACGGCCACAGGCACGCTCACCGTGCGCATCGTGGACGACGTGCCGCAGGCCA
Source organism: Variovorax sp. GW821-FHT09A10 (assembly GCF_059418385.1). NCBI lineage: Bacteria > Pseudomonadati > Pseudomonadota > Betaproteobacteria > Burkholderiales > Comamonadaceae > Variovorax > Variovorax sp. GW821-FHT09A10. Next base: position 385,240 of record NZ_JBWKPT010000003.1, on the reverse strand, counting down.
CCGACGACACGGCCGCCATCACCGAAGACGCCGCGCCGAACACGGTGTCGGGCAACGTGGCGAGCAACGACACCATCGGCGCGGACGACCGCAACGTCGCGCCGGTGACGGGCGTGAGCTTCGGCGGCGCGGCCGGCACGGTGGGCGCGTCGATCACGACCACGTATGGCGCCATCGTGCTGAACGCCGACGGCAGCTACACCTACACGCTGAACAACGCCGACCCGCGCGTGCAGGCGCTGTCGGTGGGTGAGACGCTGACCGAGCAGGTGCGCTACACGATCACCGATGCCGACGGCGACACCAGCACCGCCACGCTCACGATCACCATCCGCGGCGCCAACGACCTGCCGGGCATCGCCGTCACCGACGCCAACGGCGCGGCGACCGGGCAGGTCACGGTGTTCGAGTCGGGCCTGGTGAGCATCACCGACACGGGCGAGCGCGCCGCCAGCAGCTTCAACATCACCGCGGCGGACGGCGTGGCCAGCATCAACGTCGGCGGCACGGTGATGACGCTGGCGCAGCTGCAGGCGCTCACGCCGGGCGCGCCGATCACGATCACCACGCCCGACGGCCAGATCCAGCTGACGGGCTTCAGCGGCACCACGCTGCCCAACGGCATCGTGACCGGCGGCGCGGTCAGCTACACCTACACGCTGGGCGCTGCGCAGAGCCATCGCTCCGGCGGCGTGCTGACCGAAGTGACCGAGCAGATCCCGCTGTCGGTGACCGACCGCGACGGCGACGTGGCCAACGGCACGCTCACCGTGCTCATCATCAACGACACGCCGCAGGCCACCGACGACACGGCCGCCATCACCGAGGACGCGGTGCCCGACACGGTGAGCGGCAACGTGAAGGCCAACGACCGCGACGGCGCGGACAACGGCAACGGCGTGCCGGTGACGGGCGTGAGCTTCGGCGGCGCGGCCGGCACGGTGGGCGTGTCGCTCACGACCACGTACGGCGCCATCGTGCTGAACGCCGATGGCAGCTACACCTACACGCTGGACAACGACAACGCCGCCGTCAATGCGCTCAAGACCAACGAGCAGCTGACCGAGACGGTGCGCTACACGATCACCGATGCCGACGGCGACACCAGCACCGCCACGCTGACGATCACCATCCACGGCCGCCTGGACGGCGACCCGGCCATCGGCGCGGTGGACGGCAACGGCGCGGCCACGGGGCAGGCGGAGGTGCACGAGCGCGGGCTGGTCGACGGCATCGGCGGCCCCGACACCCGCGAGATCACCACCGGAACGATCGTGGTCTCGGCGAGCGACGGCATGCGCAGCGTCACCGTGGGCACCCGCACGCTGACGCTGACCGAGCTGGCGAACCTGGGCACGACGCCGGTCACCATCGACACGCCGCGCGGCACGCTGGTGCTCACCGGCTTCACGCCCACCAGCTCGGTGGGCGGCGTGCCGACGACGGGCGAACTGACCTACACCTACACGCTGGACGCGCAGGTGCCGCAGCCGAACGCCACCGAAAGCACGGAAGACATCACGTTGCTCGTGACCGACGCCGGCGGCGACACGGCCACGGGCACGCTCACCGTGCGCATCGTGGACGACGTGCCCGAGGCCGTGAACGACACGAATGCCATCACCGAGGACGGCGCGCCGAACACGGTGGGCGGCAACGTGAAGGCCAACGACACCCTCGGTGCCGACGACGCCAACGGCGTGCCGGTGACGGGCGTGAGCTTCGGCGGCGTGGCCGGCACGGTGGGCACGTCGATCACCACCACCTACGGCCACATCGTGCTGAACGCCGACGGCAGCTACACCTACACGCTGAACAACGCCGACCCGCGCGTGCAGGCGCTGGTCGTGGGCGACACGCTGACCGAGGTGGTGACTTACACGATCACCGACAACGACGGCGACACCAGCACCGCCACGCTGACCCTCACCATCCACGGCGCCAACGACGGCGTGACGCTGGTGATCGGCGACAACAACGGCCCCGACACGGCCGGTCAGGCCACCGTGTACGAGCGCGGCCTGGTCGAGCCGGGCGACGCGAGCGAGACGGTCTCGGGCAGCTTCTTCGTCACGGCGCCCGACGGCCTGGGCAGCATCGCGGTGCACGGCACCACGCTCACACCGGCGCAGCTGGCCGCGCTCGGCACGAGCCCGGTCACCATCGCCACCGACCGCGGGCGCATCACGCTCACCGGCTTCGATGCGGCCACGGGCACCGTGCGCTACACCTACGTGCTGGGCGCCGCGCAGAACCACGCGGGCGGGCAGGTCACCGACGACATCGCGCTGCAGGTGACCGACCGCGACGGCGACACCACGCAAGGCACCCTGCGCGTGCTGGTGATCGACGACGTGCCCACGGCACGCAACGACGCCACCGCCATCGGCACCACGCGACCCGGCGCCACGGCCACCGGCAACGTGTTCGGCGGCGACGGCATGGGCGCGAACGACGTGGCCGACCGCCTCGGCGCCGACCGCACGCCGACGCCGGTCACGGGTGTTTCCTTCGAGGGCGTGGCCGGCGCCATCGGCGGCGCGACGGCAGGGCGCTACGGCAACCTGCGTCTCAACGCCGACGGCAGCTACAGCTATTCGGTGAACGCCAGCAACGTGCGCGTGGCCTCGCTGGGCGACGGCCAGACGCTGACCGAGGTGTTCGACTACGTCATCACCGACGCCGACGGCAGCACCAGCACGGCGAAGCTGGTCGTCACCATCAACGGCACCTCGCAGCACCGGCCGCTCACGGGCGACCAGGTGTTCCCGGCGGACTTCGGCGACCCCAGCCGCCGCATCGACCAGTCGATGACCCCGGCGCTGTTCGTGCAGATCGCGGTGCAGGAGTCGCAGCGCCTGAGCCAGACGCTGTCGGGCGCGATCGCCGCGCGCGCGCTGGGCGGCGACCGCATCTTCGGCGAGGACCGTCCCACCGACCTGTGGGGCGAGCCGCAAGGCGTGGACTATGCCGACCACGTGAGCCGCGACGGCGTGTCGTTCTCGCTGCGCATGATCCGCGATGTGGAGCAGACGCTGGCGCTGCGCGGTGTCACGGCCGGCAAGCTGATCGACGGCGCGAGCCCGCTGTTCGGCGACTTCGACAGCTTCTCGGCGCCGCACCCGCAAGCGCCGCAGGAGGCGCCGGCGCGCGACGGCGGGCGCATCGTGGTGCCGCGTGCCGACGCGGCGCATCCGTCCGCCGAGGCCGCACACGCCGAAGCAATGCCTGCGGCCGGCAAGGCCGTGCCGGTGGCGCCCGCCGCCGACGGGCCGGCCCGCTCCTTCTCCAGCCGCGTGGCCGCAGCCGCCGCCGAGCGCGGTGCCGTGCGCGATGCGATGCGGCATCCGCAGCGCGCCGAACCCACCGTGCGCGTGCCCTCGAGTTGACCGACGCCAGAGCCTTCCCGGAACCACCGCCCCCTTCATATCCAGCGAGCACCAGGACCGATATGCACCACCCACAAGAATCGACGTTCCGTTCCCCCCTGTCGTGGACCGCCGTCGCGGCCGCGCTCATGCTGGCCGGCTGCAGCATGACGCCGGTGCAGCTCACGCGCGACGAGATCGTGGTGCGCGTGCGCCACGACCAGAAGCAGCTCTACAAGGACCAGGCGGCGGTGGCCACGCCGATGACCTATTCGGAGGTGCTGGCGCGTGCGCTCAAGTACAACGCCGACTACCGCCTGAAGCTCATGGAGTCGGCCCTGGCGCGCGGCCTGCTCGACGTGTCGGCCGCCGACATGCTGCCCAAGCTGGTGGCCGACGCCGGCTACAACGACCGCAGCAACGATTCGGGCGGCACCAGCATCGGCATCGAGGACCGCGTGGTGAGCCTGCGGCCCTCGACCTCGGAGCAGCGCTCGCACTACTACGGCCGCGCCACGCTGTCGTGGAACGCGCTGGACTTCGGCATCAGCTACTTCCGCGCCAAGCAGGCGGCCGACGAGGTCAACATCTCGGAAGAGCGCCGCCGCAAGATCCTGCAGAACATCGCGCAGGACGTGCGCAGCGCCTACTGGCGCGCCATCGGTGCGCAGCAGCTCATCGGCGATGCCGACCGGCTGGCCGTGCGCATCGAGGACGCCTTGAAGAAGTCGCGCGAGGCCGAGCGCGCCGGCGTGCTGCCGCCCGCGCAGGGCCTGGCCTACCAGCGCGCGCTGCTCGATGCGATGTCGCTGGTCAACGCCAAGCGCCAGGAGATGCAGTTCGCCAAGCGCGAGCTGGCCGCGCTCATGAGCCTGCCGCCGGGTGTCGACTTCACGCTGGTCGAAGGGCCGCAGGACGGGCGCGCACCGGTCACGCTGGACATCGACAAGCTCGAGCTTGCCGCGCTGGAAAACCGCGCCGAGCTGCGCGAGGAAGACTACAAGGCGCGCATCGGCATCGCCGAGACCAAGAAGCAGATCGCCTCGCTGTTCCCCAGCCTGAACCTCTACGCCGGGGCGCGCTACGACTCCAACTCCTTCCTCTACAACAGCAACTGGAGCGACGCGGGCGTGAGCCTGTCGATGGACCTGTTCCGGCTGGCGGCCATTCCGGCCATCAACCGCACCAACGACGCGCGCAAGAAGACCGACGAAGCCCGCCGCCTGGCGCTGACGATGGCGGTGATCACGCAGGTGCGCGTGTCGGCCGAGCGCTACAAGCTGGCGGTGGTCGACCAGGAGCTGGCGGCCGAGTCGAGCCGCGTCGACCAGCGCATGTCGAGCGTGGCGCGGGCCGGCGCCAGCAACCAGCTCGAGAGCGAACTCGAGGCGCTGCGCGTCGATTCGCGCGCGCTGGTGTCGCGCTTCCAGCTCGCCACGGCCTATGCGGCCACGCAGACCTCGTACGGCCGGGTGCTCAACTCGGTCGGCGTCGACCTGATGCCGGCCTCCGTGGCCAGCACCGACATCCAGACCGTCGCCAAGGCCATCGAGCAGAGCATGGCCGAGGGCGAGAAGGCGGTGTTCCTCGAAGCGGCGCTGATCCAGACGCGCAACCGGCCGGTGACCGTGCGCGTGCGCGACCTGCCATCGGGCGTGAGCGAAGCGGCGGTGCGCAGCGCGGTCGAACGCATCGTCACGCGCAACGAGCTGGTGTCGTCGGGTGCTGCCGACGCGCTGGTGCTCACGCTGGCCTTCCAGCGCAACGTGCCGCAGGTGCGCGGCACCACGCGCGCCCAGTGGCGGCTCACGCTGGCCGAGCCGGGCGGGCGCGAGCTGCTGTCGCAGAACTACGCGAGCTACGTGCCGGCCGTGACGACGGAAAGCGCCGTGAGCGCCTTCGCCGAGGCGGCGACGCTGTCGGTGATCTCGGATGTGCGCCGCCTGGCGCGCACGGGTGCCACGGTGACGCAGAAGTGAAAGCGGGCAGGTCCTTGATGAAGCCGCCGCACCTGTCCGTTCTTCGTGCGCTCGTTCTCGTGTCGTGCGCCGTGGGTGCCATGCATGTCGGCGCCCAACCGGCGCCGGCTGCGGCGCCGCCACGCGCTGCCCCGAGCGGTGCACCGGGCAACCTGGCACCCGTGCGCTTTCTCGTGGTGGCCGCGCAGGAAAGCGTGCTCTCGGCCTCGGCGCCGGGCCGCTTCGCGAAGGTGCCGGTGAGCCTGGGCGACACGGTGCGCGCGGGCCAGGTGCTGGCCGCCTACGAATGCGACGAGATCCAGGCGCGGCGTGCCGCCGCGCGCGCCGAGCACGAGGCCGCCAAGGTGCAGTACGTGGGCAAGCTCAAGCTGCAGGGTTTGCAGTCGGCGGCCGAGATCGAGGTCGAGCTGGCCGCGGCCAACGTGAACAAGGCCCAGAGCCAGGTCCGCATCTTCGATGCGCAGATCGCGCAGTGCAATTTCGTGGCGCCGTTCGCCGGCAAGGTGGCGCGCGTGCACGTGAAGGTGGGGCAGGGCGTGAACCCCGGCGCGCCGGTGGTCGAGCTGGTCGGCAACGGTCCGCTGAAGGCGCGCATGAACGTGCCCTCGCAATGGCTGGCGTGGCTGAAGACCGGCCAGCGCCTGGAGGGCACGGTCGACGAGACGGGTGGCACCGTGGCGCTGAAGGTCACGCGCGTGTCGGGCCGCGTCGACGCGGTGAGCCAGACCATCGAGATCGAGGCCGAGCTGGCGGGCGATGCGGCCGGCCAGGTGCTGCCGGGCATGAGCGGGCAGGTGCGCGCGCCGGCCAGCAAGGGATGAGCGCCGCACGCAGCAAGGATTTTTCTTCGTGACCGATCTCGCGTTCCATGCACTGGCCGCGAAGGTGCGCGCGGCGCAGCGTCCGGCCGACCTGGCCTTTCTGATCTGCAACGAGACCCACGCGCTCGCGCCGTACCGGCAGGCCGCGCTGGTCGGTTTCTTCGGCGCGCGCCGCACGCGGCTGGTGGCGCATTCGGGGCTGGCCGATGTCGAGTCCGACTCGCCCTATGCGCTGTGGCTGGCGTCGGTGGCCGACCACCTGAAGCCGCGGCTGGACGAGTTGCCGGCCGCCGCGCGCGTGCTGGCGCTGTCGCCCGGCATGCTGCCGCCCGCGCTCGCCGCGTCGTGGGCCGACTGGCTGCCCGACCAGGTGTGGGTGCTGCCCATGGCCGACCCGGACGGCCGCGCGCGTGCCGCGCTGTTCCTGGCGCGCGAGGCGCCGTGGCCCACCGAGTTCGACGCCAAGGCGCCCGAGTTCTTGCTGCTGCAGGCCGCCGCGATGTACGGCCACGCGTGGTGGGCGCTGACCGGGCGGCGCCGGTCTGTCGGCACGCTGCTGCGCGAGGCCTGGTCGCGCAAGCCGCTGCGCTGGGCGCTGGCGCTGCTGCCGCTCGCGCTCCTGGTGCCGGTGCGCGAGTACGCGCTGCTGCAGGCCGAGGTGATCTCCACGCGCAGCCAGGTGATCGCCTCGCCGCGCGACGGCGTGATCCGCCGCATGACCGTGCCGCCCAACACGCCGGTGGAGGCCGACCAGACCATCGCCGAGCTCGACGACACCACGCTCGACAACCGCCTCTCGGTGGCGCGCGCGGCGCTGTCGACCGCGCGGCTGGAGCTGCACCAGGCCTCGCAGCGGGCCATCGAGTCGCAATCGGCCAAGGCCGAGCTGAGCCTGGCCGAAGGCAAGCTGCGCGAGCGCGAGGTGGAGGTGAATGCGCTGCAGCGCGAAGTGGCGCAGCTGCAGATCAAGGCGCCGGCCAAGGGCGTGTTCGTGTACTCCGACCCCGACGACTGGGCCGGCCGCCCGGTGCAGACCGGCGAGCGCGTCGGGCTGCTGGCCGACCCGGCCGCGCTCGGCGTGCAGGCCTGGGCGCCGGTGAGCGAGGCGGTCAACCTGGCGCCGGGTGCGCCCATGACCTTGTTCCTGCGCGTGGCGCCGCTCGACCCGGTGTCGGCGCAGCTCGACTACGCCGGCTACCAGGCGGTCGAGGCGCCGAACGGCGTGGCCAGCTACCAGCTGCGCGGCCATTTGCGCGAGCCGTCGAGCGTGGCGCGCATCGGCCTGCGCGGCACGGCGCGCGTGTCGGGCAGCTGGACGGTGCTCGGGTATCTGCTGCTGCGCCGGCCGTTCGCGGCGGCGCGGGAGTGGTGCGGGTGCTGAGCGGTGCGGCGCTCGCAGGCCGTGGCGCCCCTGCGGGTGCGGGGGCTGCGTCGCCACCGCCCTGGCCGGCGCTGCGCGAGGAACTGCAGATCCATCCGACGGGCGCCAACCGCGACGGCTCGCCGGCGTGGCACATCAGCGACCCGGTGCGCAACCTGTTCTTCCGCATCGGCTGGCTCGAGTTCGAGATCCTGCTGCGCTGGCCGATGGCCGATGCCGAGCGCATCGCGCAGGAGATCGCGCGCGACACCACGCTGGCGCCCGACGCCGACGACGTGGCGCGCTTCCAGGGCTTTCTCGAACAGCACCAGCTGCTGCGCACCGTGCGCCGCAAGCCGCCGACGCCGGCCTGGCGATGGCTGCTCAACAACTACCTGTTCGTGCGCATTCCGCTGGTGCGGCCGGCGCGCCTGCTCGAGAAGATGCTGCCCTGGGTCGAATGGCTCTACAGCCGCTGGTTCGTGGCGCTCACCGCGCTGGCCGCCGGTGTCGGCGTGCTGCTGGCCGCGCGGCAGTGGGACACGGTGGCGGCCCACCTGCGCGGCGCCATCAGCTGGGAGGGCGTGCTGGGCTTTGCCGGCGCGATCGTGGTGTCGAAACTGCTGCACGAGATGGGGCACGCGCTCATGTCCACGCGCCACGGCGTGCGGGTGGGGCACATGGGCGTCGCGCTGCTGGTGATGTGGCCGATGGCCTACACCGACACCGGCGAAAGCTGGAAGCTGGCGCGCTCGCGGCATCGGCTGGCCATCGCGTCGGCCGGCATCTGCGCCGAACTGGTGCTGGCCGCGTGGTCGACGCTGCTGTGGGCCTTCATGCCCGACGGCGACCTGCGCAACGCGCTGTTCTTCCTGGCGACCACGGCCTGGGTGCTGACGCTTGCCGTGAACGCCAGCCCCTTCATGCGCTTCGACGGCTACTACATGCTGACGGACGCGCTCGATTTTCCCGGCCTGCACGAGCGTGCCGGACAGCAGGCGAAGCGCGCGCTGCGGCGCTGGCTGTTGGGCTTCAACGATCCGTCGCCGGAGACACTCACGCCGGGCTTTCGCCGTTTTCTCATCGCCTTCGCGTTCGCGACCTGGGTCTACCGGTTGGTGCTGTTCATCGGCATCGCGGTCGTGGTGTACCACGCGTTCTTCAAGGCGCTGGGCGTGTTCCTTTTCATCGTCGAGATGGGCGTGTTCGTCGTGCGGCCGGTGATGGCGGAGCTGCGCGTGTGGCACGCGCGGCGCGACGAGATCAAGCCGCGGCGGCGCGTCGTGGCGGCGCTGTTGCTCGCGCTCGTGGCGGCGGTGCTGCTGGTGCCGTGGCACGGCGGCATCTCGGCGCCGGGCGTGCTCCGGGCCGGTGTCGAACAGCCCGTGTTCTCGCCCTATGCGGCGCGGCTGGCGGCGATGGAAGCGAACGACGGCGCGGCCGTGGCGGCGGGGCAGTCGCTGGTCACGCTCGAGGCGCCCGGCCAGACCGAGGAGCGCGAGAAAGCGCGCGTGATGTCCAGCGCCTACGCGCGCGCGGCGCGCGGCGCCATGGGCCTGGAAGAACGCCCGGCGGCGCAGCAGGTGCTGGCCGAACAGCAGGCCAGCCGCTGGGACACCGAGCGGCGCGCGCGCGACGCCGAGCTGCTGCGCCTGCGGTTGGTGGCGGCGCACGGCGGCACGATGCGCGACGTCGATCCGCTGCTGCAATCGGGCACCTGGGTCGCGCCGTCGCAACTGATGGCGATGGTGGTCGACGGGCGGCGCTGGCGCGTCGAAGCGCTGGTGCCCGAGCACGACCGCCAGCGCCTGGCGGCCGGCAGCCGCGCGGTGATCCTCGTGAAGGGCCGCATGCGCAAGCTCGAAGGGCAGGTGCGCGCCATCGACAACAGCCCGGTGCGCCGGCTGCCGCACCTGTTGCTGGCGCAGGACCACGGCGGCCCGATCGCGCTCAACCCGACCGCGCAGAAGAAAGACCTGCGCCCGGCCGAAGCCTGGTTTCGGGTGACGGTGGAGGGAGAAGACGACACACCGGTCGACGGGGTGCGCGAGGTGCGCGCGCATTTCGAAGGCACCCGCGAGAGCCTGGCCCGCCGCTGGATCAACGCGGCGACCTCGGTGCTGATCGAGCAGTCGGGGTTCTGAACAAGCGCGCCCGCTTACGCCGGCCGGCGCGGTGCCGGCGGGTGAGGCCCGCGGTCTGCCTTACAGCCGGGTGTGCTCGGAGGGCGGCATGTCCTGGTCGGAACGCAGGACTGCCAGCATGCTCATGAGCGTCACGCCCGCGGCAAGACCGACCAGAAAGGCAAGCACTACAAGGGAGGGGTCGGTTGTCCACATGGGGTTCTAACGCCGTGCATCGCGTCAAGGTTTACCAGTGTTTACACTTATTTGACACGCCCGGCAGGCAGGGCAAAACAGGCGTGCGCAGAAGGGTCGGCGCAGCCCCGCACACACCTGCCACACGGCGTGGCTATAGTCTTTTGACCATGCAGCAACGGATCGAAGTCGTCTTTGTCTCCCGGCGCAATTCACTGCGCAGCGTACTGGCCGAGGCCTGCCTGGCCCACCTGGACTCGAGGCGTTTCGCGGCGCGCTCGTGCGGGCAGCCGGGGCGGCTGGCGGCGGATGTGAACCCCGCGGCGGTCGAGGCCTTGGGCAGCGCCGGCATCGCCTTGCCGATGTCACCGCCGCGCAGCTGGGACGTGTTTGCGCGCGCGGGCTCGCCCCGGGTGGATTTCGTCATCACGCTGGACCCGTCGCTGGAACCGCTGCAGCCGCGATGGCCCGGCCAGCCCGATGCGGCGCTGTGGCCTTACCCGGACGTGGCGGGCGCCGGCACCGGCCCGGACGACGCGGCACATGGCGCGATCCAGGTGCTGTACTCACTGCGGCGGCGGCTCGAACTGCTGATCAACCTGCCGCTCGTGGGCGCCGATCGCACGGCGCTGCGCTCCGACATCCGCGACATGGCGCACATGCGCTGACCCGCCCGGTCAGGGAATGGCGAGCCGGAGCACGAAGGTCTTGGCGTGCGGTTCGGTGAGAAAGACCTGCGCCACCTGCCAGGCCTGTGCATGCGCGTCGCGCCAGGCGGTCGCGTACTTGATGTCCAGGCGGGTCATGGGCGGTTCGTCGAGCTGTTCGAGCCGGCGCCAGAGCCGGTAGCAGTGCGCGACCTGTCGGGGCGAGCCGAGCAGTTCCTCAAGCTTGATGCGGTAGGTGAACGCCGCCACCATCACGTCCCGCACCGTGACGTTGCGCCCCTCGACTTCGACCGTGTAGAGGTGTTCGGCTGTGTGAATCTCGTCCTTCATGCGGCGGCAACGGGAGAGGCGGGTCGATCAGGAGGATGCGCAGAAAGAGGGAGACGGATCACGGCCGCTCCATCCTAGAGGGCAGGCTGTTTTGGCGCGAGTGCCGAAAGTCATGCGGGTGTTCACACATGGTGTCCCTTTGCGCGGTGCGCGTGAAATTGTTATTAAACGAAATTAAATGCTAATACCTAGGAACTATGTCCTAGGGCGGCGCCGGCAGTAGCCCTAAGCTCCTCACTGACATGAGCGCCACACAGCAACATCTTTTCGTCGAACTTTCCGACGGTTGGTCCAGCGAGATCGACATCCGCCAGACCACCGGTGGCCGCTATGCCGGCGTTGCCGAGCTCCGCCTGCGCGGGCTCAAGCGCGGCGTGCTCGTCTTCATGCAGCAGCCCTCGCTGGACGCCGCGGTCGCGCGCGTGCGACTGCGGGCCAGCCAGTTCGCCCGCGAGCGCCTCACGCTGGCCGACGCGCGCGCCGGCGCGCTGAACTGACGCGGCCCGCCGCGCGCTTGAAGTTTCTCTATCCCGGCCATCGGGATTGCCAAACCCGCTGCGTTCGCAAGCGGCGCACCATCGAGGCTCATGGATCTCACCGATGGAGCACACGACATGTTGAAGACCTTCAGGAAAGCCATGGGCGCCGCCATCTCGCTGGCCGGGTTCGTGGTGCTGGTGACCCAGCAACTCTGAACGCCCGGCCTCTCTTCCCGCATGCCGCCGCTCAGGGCCGCGCCGGCAGCAGCGGCGAGGTGTACACCGCCGGCGGCGGACGCTGCGGATACACCGAGGTGCCGAAGGTGTTGCCCATGCGGTGCCCGGTCGCCGCGCGGTTGAACAAGCCCAGCTGATTGCCCGGCCGCTGCGTGATCGCTTCCGACGCCAGCCCGGGCGCCGCGTCGTCCGGCCCGCGCGCGGGCATCGTGGGCGCGAGCTTGCGGGTCAGGCAGTCGTAGGCGGGCGTGCGCTCGCCGTTCACCACCACTTCGACGCAGCTGCCGTCGGCCTCACCGCCACCGGAGGGCGGTGTCTGCGCCGCCGCGCCGGTGCCGATCACCGAGAGCATCACGCCGAACAGCCACACACCGACGCGCATCGTTGCACCCCAGGAAAAAAGAAGAAGGAACGCCGTGCCGCGATCACGGCCAACCCGGCAGTCTGGACCGCGCGCAAGTCAGGAAGAAGACGGAATCTCGCGAGGCCTGAAGTGTGAACGAAACGTCACATGTCGGTCATGCGCGGTCGCTAGTCTCGCCCGCACGCTCACCCGGGCCGCACGGCGGACGGCCGCTTTCCAGATCCTTCGTTGCTGCTGTTGATCCTCCGTCACATGACACGTACTTCCGCATCGGGCGGTGGCCTGACACTGTCCTGGTGCCTGGTCATGGCGCTGGTGATGTGCGCCGCTCACGCCGCGGCAGCCGACGACATGGCGAGCGACGCGCCGGCGCTGCATTTCGATCTGCCGGCGCAGCCGCTGGCGCGCTCCCTCGCCGTCTTCGGTCACCTCACCGGTCACTCGGTGCTCGTCACCAGCCGCCTCACCGACGGCCGCGAGGCGTCGCCGGTGCAGGGCGACTTCGCGCCGCGCGACGCGCTGCAGCGGATGCTCGTGGGCACCGGGCTGGTGGCGCGCTACACCGGCGCCAGCGCGTTCACGCTCGTGCCGGCTCCGGCGATGACCGTCGTCCCCGACGAACCCGCGCCGGTGGGCGCCCCCACGGCCGGCAACGTCCCGGCCTTGCAGGCCTACGCGGCCGTCCTGCAAGGGGCGGTCACGCGCGTGCTGTGCATCGCGCAGCCCGACGCCTTCGGCCGCTACCGGCTCGCGGTCCAGTTGTGGATCGACCCGGCGGGCGCCGTCACCGAGGCCCGCCTGCTCGAGGGCAGTGGCGTGCCGGCGCGCGATGCCACGGTGCTCGCCAGCCTGCGCACGCTCGGCCTGGACATGCCGCCGCCGGCCGCGCTACCGCAACCCGTCACGCTCCTGCTGACCCCGCGCCCGGACCCGGCGCGCGATTGCCGGCCGTACCTGCGCGCGCGCGCAGGTTGAGTCGCATGTCCGAATCGATCAAGGCCTCGCTGCGTGCGCTGTTCCTCGCGCGCTATGCGCAGTTCCGCAAGCACCTGCACCACCGCCTCGGTTCTGAGGACCTCGCCAACGATGCGCTGCAGGAGGCCTACCTGCGCGTGGAGAACTCGACCGTGCGCAGTGCCGTGCGCTACCCCTCGGCCTACCTGTTCCGCATTGCGCTCAACGTGGCGGAAGACCAGCGCAAGAGCAACGCGCGGCTGCTGAGCGTGGGCGAGGTCGAGGCGCTGTACGACATGGCCGACGAGGCCGCCGACCCCGCGCGCGGCGCCGAGGCGCGCAACGAACTCGAGGCGCTCGAGCGCGCGCTGGCCGAGCTGCCGCGCCGCCGCCGCGCCATCGTGCTGGCCGCGCGCATCGACGAGATGCCGCACAAGGACATCGCGGCGCGCTACGGCGTGTCGGCGCGCACTGTCGAGAAGGAATTGCGCGCCGGCCTGGAACATTGCTGCGAGCGGCTCGGGCGGGATTTCATCCAGCGCTTCGGTCCTGGCGCCGGAAAACAGTCTCCCCATGATGACCGCTGAAGAACCCCAGGCGACCGAGGCCATGAAGCAAACCCTGCAACGCGAAGCGCAAGCCTGGGTGGTGCGGCTCGGCTCGCAACAGGCCACCGAAGACGACGCCCAGGCCTTCCGGCGCTGGTGCGCGCGCAGCCGCGATCACGCGCAGGCCTTCGTGCAGGCGCGCCAGGTGTGGCAGGCCATGGCGCCGGCCGCGCAGCGCGTGCGCCAGCAGGAAGCGCGCGAGGCGGCCCGCCGTCTGCCGGTGCCCGGACGCCGTGCCTTCCTGGGCGGCGCGGTCGCGGCGTCGGTCGCCTACCTCGCGGTGTCGCCGCCGCTGGCGCTGTGGCCCTCGGTCGCCGAGTGGGGCGACGACTACCGCACCGCCACCGGCGAGCAGCGCGAGGTCGCCATGGGCGACGGCGTGGTGCTGCAGATGAACACGCAGACGCGCATCAACCTGCGCCGCGGCGCGACGGAGCGCGCGGGCGAAGCCATCGAGCTGGTGTCCGGCGAGGCCGAGGTGCTCGCCGGTGGCCCGGCCTCGGCGCGCGTCACGGTCGCGGCAGGCGGCGGCACGGTGTCGGCGACGCGCGCGCGCTTCAACATCCGCCACCTCGACGGCGAGGTCTGCGTGACCTGCCTGGCGGGCCAGGTCGACGTGGCGCAAGGCACGCAGCAGGCGCGGCTCGACGCCGGCCGGCAGCTGCGCTATGGCCCCGCAGGGCTCGGCGTCGTGACGGGCGTGGACACCGGCCCCGTCGTCGCCTGGCGCCGCCGCCAGCTGGTGTTCGACCAGGTGCCGCTGTCGCAGGTGGTGGCCGAGGTCAACCGCTACCGCCACGGCCGGCTCATCCTCACGAACGAGGCGCTGGGCCGCAGCCGCGTGCAGGCGAGCTTCTCCATCGACCGGCTGGACGACGTGGCCTTCCTGGTGCGCGACGTGTACGGCGCCGAACTCACGCAGCTGCCCGGCGGCATCGTGCTGCTGGGCGCCGCGAGCGCCTGAGATGCGTCGCAGCGTGCCGACCTGCGCGTTCGTGAAGATTTCGTGACATGGTGCAGTCGCGCCGGACCTTCGCTGTCATAGCTCGGTAGTCCACGGGCCCTTGCGCTTCGTGGCCCCGATCGAGCAACGAAACACGAACCCATGGAAGTCCGCATGCAACGCAGCAGCCGCCGCACGGTGTCCCGGCGCAATCCGCCGAACGCGTCCTCTTCTTCTTATTCGTCCGCCGCATTCGCGCAGGTCCGGCTCACGCCGCTGGTGCGCGCCATCGCGCTGCTGCTGGCCGGCGGCGCCGCGTTCGACGGCGCGCAGGCGCAGCAGGCGTTCAGCGGCGCGTGGATGGCGCAGAAGAACATGGCGCAGAGCACCGCGCTCGCCACCGGCCGCATGCCCAACGGCCTGCCCGCCGCGATGCTCGCGGGGCCGCAGGCGCAGCAGCAGCGTGCCAACGAACAGCTGCAGCAGTCCCTCGGCAACCTGAACCTGGCGGCGCGCGCCATCGCGGCGCAGCAGTCGGCGCAGGCCGCGGCGCGCGCCGCCGCGCAGCACGACCCCTCGGTGCCCGACGGCCTGGCCGAAGGCGGCCTGAAGGTCGACACGAACGCGCTCACCGCCGGCTGGCACAACGCGCGCCCGCTCACGCCCGATTCGCAGCGCCAGGCCGCGGGCCGCACCGTGGTCACGGTCGAGCAGACGGCCGACAAGGCGATCCTGAACTGGGAGACCTTCAACGTCGGGCGCAACACCACCGTGAAGTTCGACCAGCAGGCCAGCTGGTCGGTGCTCAACCGCGTGAACGACCCGAAGGCGCGGCCCTCGCAGATCCAGGGGCAGATCCAGGCCGACGGCACGGTGATGGTCGTGAACCGCAACGGCATCGTGTTCAGCGGCAGCAGCCAGGTCGACACGCGCAACCTCGTGGCCGCGGCCGTGGGCATGAGCGACGCGCAGTTCAAGCGGGGCCTGTACAGCGAAACGCGCGGCAGCACGCAGGTGCCGGTGCTGGCCAACGACCTGGTGCTCCACGCCACCGGCGCCACGCACGGCGCGGCCACCGCCGACGTGGTGGTGGAGCCCGGCGCGCGCATCGCCACGCGCCGGCCCACCAGCGTGACCGAGGGCGGCGGCTACGTGCTGCTGGCCGGGCGCGAGGCGCACAACCACGGCAGCATCACGACCGCCAACGGCCAGACCGTGCTGGCCGCCGGCGACGCCTTCGTGATCCGCAAGGGCATGGGCACCGACGGCAACAGCGACTCGAGCACGCGCGGCAACGAGGTCGATCCGCTGCGCCTGGCCGGCAGCGCCGCCGGCCGCGTGCGCAACACCGGCCTGATCGCCGCGCCGACCGGCGACGTGACCCTGGTCGGCAAGACCGTGGAGCAGCAGGGCGTGCTGCTGTCCAGCAGCTCCGTCAACACGCGCGGCACGCTGCACCTGCGGGCGGTGGGCGAGGCCGGCGAGGCGCGCGTCACGCTGGCGCCGCAGAGCACCAGCGCGATCGTGCTGGAGAACGACGGCGCCACCGCGCTCGACGTGCAGCGCGACACCCTGCTGAAAGACTCGATGCGCCTGAGCGACGGCGGCTACAACCGCCGCGACCAGTCGCTGGTGAAGATCGACTCGGCCGGCGACATCGACTTCGACGGCGGCTCGCTCACCCTGGCCACCGGCGGCCAGGTGCAGGCGCGCGCCGGGCGCCGCACGCGCGTGGCCAGCGGCGCCGCCATCGACGTGGCGGGCGCGGTCGGCGTGAGCGTGGCCATGGCGTCCAACAACGTGAAGATCAACGTGCAGGGCAACGAGCAGCGCGACGCGCCGCTCAACCGCGACGGCAAGCGCCTGAACAACCTGGACATGTGGATCGACCGCCGCGACCTCGTGCGCGTGGCGGCCGGCGTCAACGGCTACGTCGGCGAGCGCTGGTACACCGGCGGCGGCCTGCTGGAGGTCGGCGGCTACCTCAACACCGACGGCCACACCGTCGGCGAATGGGCCGCGTCGGGCGGCACGGTGGCCTTCGCGGGCGGCGAGCTGGTCACGCAGCGCGGCTCGCGCATCAACGTGGCCGGCGGCACGCTCGACGTGCAGACCGGCCGGCTGCAGCAGAGCTGGCTCAAGGGCCCCGACGGGCGCCTGTACAACCTGTCGACCGCGCCGGCCGACATCGTCTACACCGGCCTGTACCGCGGCTTCGAGGACGAGCACGCGCGCTGGGGCAAGACCACCACCGGCTACTTCTACAACCCGCTGATCGCGCCGCGCGAGCGGCTGGAAAACGGCTACACCGTGGGCCGCGATGCCGGCCAGGTGCAGGTCGGCACGCGCGCCGCGGTGCTCGAAGGCGACATCGACGCGACCGTGTTCCAGGGCGAGCGCCAGCAGCGCAAGCGCGATGCGGGGCTGGACAGCTACCGCCAGCTGCAGACCGCGGCCCCGCTGGCCGGGCGCCTGGTCATCGGCGGCGTGGCGCCGGTGTACGACGCCGCCACCGGCCTGCTGCGCGACAACCCTTCCGCGCGGGTCGACCGCGTCACCTTCGCCGATGCGCCCGGTACGTTGGCGGATGCGCTGGCCGCAGGCGAGGCACTGCCGAAGGACCTTGCGGGCCACGTGCGCATCGACAGCCAGTGGCTGCAGCGCCAGCGCCTGGGCGGCGTCGTCGCCTATGCGAACGACACGGTGGCCGTGACGTCCGCGCTCGCGGTCGCGCCCGGCGGCAGCATCGCGCTGCACGCACCCACGGTGGCGGTGGAGGCCGACCTGGTCGCGCGCGGCGGCAGCATCGCGCTGGGCGACCTGGTCAGCCGCTTCGCCAGCGTCAACGGCGGCAGCTGGGTCGACATCTCCATCGCCGACGTGCTGCCGATCGGCTACGCGCCGCGCGTGGCGGTGGGCGAGGGCGTGCGGCTGGATGCGCGCGGCCTCTGGAGCCACATCGCGCAGTCGCCCGATCGCATCGAGGGCCTGCCTTACGTGGACGGCGGGCAGGTCACGCTGCGCAGCACCGGCGACGTGGTGCTCGGCGCGCGCAGCGTGGTCGATGTGTCGGGCGGCGCGGCCCTGCTGGCCGGCAACGAACTGCGCGGCGGCCGTGGTGGCGACGTGACGCTGATGGCGGCCCAGCCCGGCAACGATGGCGCGGGCCCCGGCACGCTGCGCATGGACGGCGAGGTGCGTGGCCACGGCGTGAAGGGCGGCGGCAAGCTGACGCTGGCCAACGGCGCGGCCATCGGCATCGGCGAGCTGCCCGCGGGCGGCGACGGACAGCTCGCGGCGGGGCGCAGCAGCACCGTGCACCTGCGGCTGGCCGGCGACTACGTGATCGCGGCCGGCAGCGAGATTCCGATGGACTTCGCCGTCACGGTGTCGCGCGCGCTGCCGGGCGAGGCGCTCAAGGAGAGCGTGCAACCCGGCGTCAGCAACGCGCGCACCGTCATCACCGGCGCCGACTGGGTGGTGCCGCCGGGCACGCAGGCGTTCCTGCTCGACGGCAAGGGCTACGAGCCGGGCCAGACGGTGCCGGCCGGCAGCGTGCTGGCGGCCATCACCCTGCTGGCCCAGGGCTACGTGCTGCCCAGGGATGTGTTCCCCTCGGGCCTGCCGATCCCGCCCAAGACCACGTCGTACAAGGCCGGCACGGTGGCCGCCGCCGACACCGTGATGCCCGCGGGCACGCCGATCGTCGCCGGCACCGCGCTGCCGCGCGCGGTCGCGGTGCAGCCGCTGCTGCGCCTGGACACCGACCTGTTCCGCAGCGGCTTCGCGCAGTACACGGTGCGCGGCCAGGACGGCGTGGCCGTGGCCGACGGCGCGCGCGTGGACGTGCGCATGCCGGTGCAGCGCTTCGACCCGGTCGCCGGCGCGCTCGCGCCCACCGGCGCCGACCCGTCCATCGCGTTGCCGCTGTGGACGCCGCCGGTGTACCAGGACGATCCGGTGAAGCAGAAGCTCACCCAGCGCGCCGGCGCCGACCTGACGCTGGAGGCCGGCACGCTCTACCAGCGCGCGCCGCTGGTGGTGGGCGAGGGCGCCCACATCGCGCTCGATCCGGGCCGCACGCTCACGCTGCGCGGCAACGACCAGATCACGGTCGATGGCACGCTCTCGGCCTGGGGCGGGCGCGTCTCGCTGCTGCCGGGCGAGCACGGCATGAGCAACGCACGCAATCTGGCCGACGGCATGCCCAACGCGCGCTCGTACTGGATCGGCGAGCACGCGCTGATCGACGTCGCCGCGCGCCCGGTGGTGGCCACCGACGCGCGCGGCCACCGCTACGGCCAGGTGGCCAACGGCGGCACCATCGAGATCGGCGCGCGCCACGTGCTCGATGCCACGCAGGTGGACGCGGCCGATGCCTTCGTGGTGCTGCGCCCCGGCGCGCGGCTGGAGGCCTCGGGCGCCTCGGCGACGCTCGACCTGCCGGGCCGTGGCGCGACCGAGGTCGCCAGCCACGGCGGCACCATCGCGCTCAGTTCTTTCCGCGGCCTGTTCCTGGACGGCGACATGCGCGCCGCCGCGGGTGGCGCGGGCGCGGCCGGCGGCATGCTGGCGCTGAACCTGGACACGCCCATCTACGGCCAGGTGGCGCGCTACAACCTGAAGGGCGAGAACGTCGACGACGCGGTGCGTGTGCCGCGCGAGATGCTGCTGGCGCAGGTGCAGGGCCGCAGCGCGGTCGCCGATGCCGCCGGCCTGCGCCCCGGCCAGGCGCACGGCGCGCTGGCCTACGGCACGGCGCGCATCGGCGTCGACCGCATCCACGACGGCGGCTTCGACAACCTGTCGCTGCTCAGCCACGGCATGCTGTCCTTCGACGGCAGCGTCGATCTCTCGCTGGGCCAGAGCCTGCGCCTGACCACCACCGCGCTGGCGCTGGCCGATGCGTCCGCGCCCGATGCGCGCGTGACGCTGGCCGCGCCCTACATCCGCCTGGCCGCCAGCGGGCGCACCCAGCCCGACGACTACATCCTGCCCAACCCGGTGCTCGGCTCGCGCAACGCCGGCGGAGGGGCCGGCACGCTGGGCGTGCCGCTGGTGTCGGCCGGCAGTTCGCTGCGGCTGGACGCGCAGCTCATCGACCTGGCGGGCATGGTGCAGCAGGGCGTGCGCGGCACCATCGTGCGCAACGTGCCCGAGGACCTGGTCGTGGAGCGCAACGCCTTCGACCGCACGCTGCTGCGCAGCAGCGGCGACCTGCGTTTCTCGAACAACGCCAGGTTCTACGTGCCGGGCGACCTCACGCTGGCGGCTGCGCAGATCTACCCGGCCACCGGCGACAGCGGGCTGGTGCAGGTCGGCCAGCGCAACGTCATCGACAAGTGGGGCACCCGCCAGGCCGAGATGGACATGAACCGCCGGCTGGTGATCGAGCGCGTGGGCGACACGCCGGCCATGCCGCAGTCGGCCTTCGGTTCGCTCACCTTCCACGCCGCCCACATCGAGCAGCGCGGCGTGCTGCGCGCGCCGCTGGGCGGCATCGCGCTGGGCAGCGTCTTCGGCGACACCGCCACCAGCACCGTGCAGCTGCACGCGGGCAGCCTGACCTCGGTCAGCGCCGACGGGCTGCTGATGCCCTACGGCGGCACGCAGGACGGGCTGACCTATCTCTTCAACGGCAAGGACGTGGCCTACCGCGTGGCCGGCGTCGGCCCGGCCATCACGCTGTCCGGCCACGCGGTGGACGTGCGCGAGGGCGCGGTGCTCGACATGTCGGGCGGCGGCACGCTCACCGGCACCGCCTTCCTGGCCGGTCGCGGCGGCTCCACCGACGCGCGCATGCACCCGCTGGTGCAGGTGGGCGCGCAGCGCAAGGGCTTCGTGCTGCCAGGCCTGGCCACCAACCCGGTCTATGCCATCGTGCCGGGCGTGCAGCCGCTGCAGGCGCCGCTCGGCGCCGAGAAGGGCGCGAGCGATCCGGCGCTGGGCCGGCAGATCACCGTCGGCGCCGGCGTGCCCGGCCTGCCGCCGGGCCGCTACACGCTGATGCCGTCCACCTACGCGCTGCTGCCCGGCGCCTTCCGCGTCGAGCTCAACGGGCTGGCCGCGCAGGTCGGCGCGCCGGGCAGCGCGACGGCGATGCGCAACGGCTCCTACACCGCGCCCGCGCAGCTGGGCGTGGCCGGCACCGGCATCCACGACGCGCTGCCGCTGCAGGCGGTGTTCACGCCGGGCGACGTGCTGCGCACCTACGCGCAGTACAACGAGACCGGCTATGCCGACTTCGCCGTGGCGCAGGCGCTGCGCGACGGCGTGCCGCGCCCGCTGCTGGAGCGCGACGCCAAGGCGCTGCGCTTCCAGTTCGGCCTGAAGGGCTCGGCGGGCGAGATGCCCGGCGAACCCGCGCTGCGCTTCGCCGGCACCGCGCGCTACGCCACGGTGGGCGACGGCATGGGCGGCACGGCGCTGGTGCTCGGCGGAACGGCGCGCTCCTTCGAGGTGCTGGGCGACGGCGCCGCGCCCACGCCGGACTTCAAGGGCACCTCGCTGCATGCGCGCGACCTCAACGCCATCGGCGCCGCGCAGCTGGCCATCGGCGGCGCGCCGGCGGGCACCTTCGTGCAGGACCCCACCGCGGCCGACCGGCTGAAGGACGCCAACCGCCTGGGCTTCAGCAGCGCCGCCGAGGGCATCGTGCTGCGCGAGGGCGCGGTGCTGCGTGCGGGCGAGGTGTTCCTGGTCACCGACCGCCGCGACTCGGGCATCACCGTCGAGTCCGGTGCCGGCATCGACACGCTGGGCCGCGGGCCGGCGGCCTGGGACTCGCGCCGCGGCTACATCTACGAGCCGGGCTTGCGCAGCGTGCTGGCGGTGTCCAACGGCTGGATCGACATCCAGCCGCCGTCCGCGTCCAGCGGCGGCCAAACGGGCCCCGGCCGCATCGACATCGGCGTGTGCGCCCCCAGCGGCAGCTGCAGCGCCGGCGCGCGGCTGTATTCCGAAGGCACCATCACCGCCGCAACCGACCAGGCCTTCACGATGGGTGAAAGCTCGCGCTACGGCACGCGCAACCTGGTGCTGGCGCTGGGCGGCATCAACGTCGGCGGCGAACGCGCGCTGGGCGATGCCGCCGCGCGTGGCGCGCTGCCGCCGGGCCTGACGCTGAACCAGTCCGTGCTCGACCGCCTGCTGCGCGGCGACACCAGCACCGGCGCACCGGCGCTGGAGAACCTGGTGTTCACCGTGCGCGACGCGGTCAACTTCTTCGGCTCCACGCAGCTGTCGACCATCGACCCCGCCACCGGCCAGTCGACGATCGCGCGCCTGATGCTGACCACGCCCGCCATCTACGGCTGGGGCGATGCCGACAGCGTGGCGCGCATCCACACCGACGTGCTGGTGTGGAACGGCACGCGCACGCCGCCCGGCCTGGTGGCCACTGGCGGGGCGGGCACCGGCAGCGGCCGGCTGCAGATCGACGCCCGGCGCATCGAACTGGGCGCCGCGCGCGACATGCGCGTGGACACCGTGCACGACATGGACCGGCTGGTGCTGGGCTTCGGCGAGGTGCAACTCAACGCGAGCGAGCAGGTCACGGCGCGCCAGAAGGGCTCGCTCTCGGTCTACCAGTCGCAGGGCGCGTGGGACGAGGCGGCCAAGGGCTACGTGCGCACGGGCGGCGCGCTGCGCATCGACACGCCGCTGTTGACCGGCGAGGCCGGCTCGGTGATGCGCTACACCGCCGGCGGCGACGTGCGCGTGGCCGCGCCGCAAGGCATGCGGCCGGCCGCGATGAGCGACGCCGAAGCATCGCGCGCGCTGGGCGCCGAGATCGCCATCGACGGACGCAGCGTGATGCTCGACACCGCCGTGGTGCTGCCCAGCGGCAAGCTGGTGCTGCGCGCCGACGGCGACGTGCAGCTGCAGGACGGCGCGCGGCTGGACCTGGCCGGCCGGCGCCTGCGCTTCTTCGACGTCGACAAGTACAGCTGGGGCGGCGACGTGGAGATCGAAAGCCGCACGGGCAACGTGCGCCAGGCCGCGGGCGCGCAGATCGACCTCTCGGCGCAGAACAACCGCGCCGGCCGGCTGGCCGTCACCGCGCTCGGCGCGGGCGCCGGCCAGGTCGAGCTGCTGGGCCGCATTGCGGGCGGCAGCAGCGGCGAGTACGACGCGGGCGGCACGGCGGTGCCTTACGCGGCCGGGCGCATCGACGTGCGCGCGCAGCGCCTGGCCGACTTCGCCGGCCTGAACCGCCGCCTGACCGACGGCGGCGTGGTCGGCGAGCGCAGCTTCCAGCTCAAGCAGGGCGACCTGGTGGTGGGCGACGAGCTGAAGGCGCGCGAGATCAATCTTTCCATCGACGGCGGCCACCTCACCGTGGCCGGCACCGTGGACGCCGGCGGCGTGCAGGTCGGCAGCATCCGGCTGGCGGCGCGCGACGGCGTCACCATTGCCGGCAACGCGCTGCTCGACGCGCATGGCACGCGGCTGCGCGTGGACAGCTACGGCCAGGCCATCGAGGCGCCCAACCGCGCCACCATCGAGATCGACAGCGGCAAGGGCCGCCTCGTGCTGGAGAGCGGCGCACGCATGGACCTGCGCGCGGGCACCGACGGCACGCCGCGCGCCTTCGGCACGGTGGAGCTCAACGCGCCGCGGCTGGGCGGCGCGCGCGGCAACG
This sequence comes from Variovorax sp. GW821-FHT09A10, assembly GCF_059418385.1. Classification (NCBI taxonomy): domain Bacteria; kingdom Pseudomonadati; phylum Pseudomonadota; class Betaproteobacteria; order Burkholderiales; family Comamonadaceae; genus Variovorax; species Variovorax sp. GW821-FHT09A10. Next base: position 362,167 of record NZ_JBWKPT010000003.1, on the reverse strand, counting down.
ACATCGACATCGACGCCGGCGGCACGCAGCGCATCGAGGGCGCGCGCACGATCACCGTCAACGGCTTCTTCCGCTACGACGACGCGCCCACGGGCACCGACCCGGACATCAGCGGGCGGCCCTACCAGCGCATCGACCAGGCCTACCTGCAGGCCAAGCACGGGGACAGCACGGCCTTCATGCGCAACGTGCTGGCCAACGGCGCACTGGTCGACGGCCGGCTGGCCGGCCTGCGCGCGTACGGCGATGCCTTCCACCTGCGCCCCGGCGTGCAGATCGTGAGCCGGACACCCGACGGCGACCTGCAGATCGACGGCGACCTCGACCTTTCGGCCTTCCGCTACGACAGCCTCAACGCGCGCACGCAGCGCACCGGCGTCTACGGCTCGGGCGAGGCGGGCGCGCTGGTGATGCGCGCGGGCGGCAACCTGAAGCTCCACGGCAGCATCAACGACGGCTTCGACACCTCGGCGCTGCTGGCCACGCGCGACGACGACGGCTGGGTGCTGCTGAAAGGGCGCGTGCCCTTCGGTGGCGACGTGGTGGTGCCGCGCGGCGGCGCCGTCACGCTGGCCGAGAACACCTTCCTGCAGCCCGGTCGTGCGCTCAACTTCCAGGCGCCGCTCAAGGCCATGAGCCTGGCCGCCGGCACCGTGCTGCCGGTGCGCGCGGTGCTCACCGAGGGCTACACGCTGCCCGCGGGCACCGTGCTCGGCGGCGCGGTGCGCGATGCGTCTGGCCAGGTCCTTCATCCGGCCGGCACCGTGCTGGCGCAGCCGCTCGTGCTGGGCGTGAACATGCAGCTGGACCCCGGCGTGCGGCTGGCGGGCGCGGCCAAGGTCGGCCCGATGCTGTGGCCGGTCGGCGTGCCGCTGCCGTTCCCCGACGGCGCCGTGCTGGACATCAACCAGCCGCCTTTCTACCGCTACAACGGCCCGGTGCTGGCGCGCGAGGTGCCGCTGCAGCGCGGCGCCGTCATCCCGGCCGAGACGGTGGTCGTGCTGCCCGGCGGCGCGGCGTCGGTGCGGCTGCGCCTGGCCGATGGCGACGGCAACCAGGGCCGCAACTTCGCCATCGCGCCGATGCTGGCCGAGGGCTCGCAGTCGTGGTCGATGCGCCTGGTGGCCGGCGCCGACACGCAGGCCGCCGACAGCCGCGCGCTGCAGCCGCGCGGGCCGCAGCGCGACCTGCTGCTGGCCGACACGCACTACGGCAACGCCTTCACGAAGCAGCTGGTCTCCGGCGGCAAGGTGTGGGCCTGGAACCAGCAGGCGGCCGACGAAGGCTGGGGCAGCTTGGGCAGCATCCTCACGCCGGAGGAGGTGTCCTGGGGCATGTGCGACATCGGCTACTGCGACCTGGTCTCCGAGACCCCCGAGGTCTGGGACTTCAAGTCCTACCCCGTGCGCCAGCCGCTGTTCAGCGTGGTGCGCACCGGCACCGGCGACCTGGACCTGCTGGCCGGCAACGACTTCACGCAGCGCTCGCCCTACGGCATCTACACCGCCGGCACCCGCGCCGCGGCGCGCGCCGACGACGCCGACTTCCACCTGCCGCGCGCCAAGGGCCCGCAAGGCACGGTGCTCAACGGCGGCTACGACATCTTCGAGCAGTTCGTCGACAGCCAGAGCCTGTACCGCGCCTGGTACCCCGACCACGGCGGCAACCTGCGCATGCGCGTGCAGGGCGATGCGCGCGGCGACACCATCGGCGTGCGCGGCAACATGCGCCGCACGACCGACGAACTGGGCGTCTTTCGCAAGCAGATGCCCAGCGCCATGCTCGGCAACTGGCTGTGGCGCCAGGGCACCGGCAGCGTGGTGCCGGGCGCCGAGGGCGTGCCCACCGCGTGGTGGATCAACTTCGGCAGCTACGTCGCGGGCCACGAAGGCACGACCTACGACCTCGGCGGCCTCTGGCCCTACCTGGTCGGCTTCACCGGCATCGGCACGCTGGGCGGCGGCAACCTGGTGTTCGAGACCGGCGGCAACGCCGGGATGATGGAGCAGATGGGCGACCACAGCGCCACCTACGTGGCGCGCAGCCAGGGCCTGCAGCTCGCGGTGGGCAGCACCGGCCGCGTGACGCGCGCGGGCGAGCTGCTGCTGACCGGCGGCGGCGACCTGGACGTGCGCATCGGCGGCACGCTGAACCCGGCGCCCGAGGTGCGCGCGGTGCCCGCCAGCACCACCTGGCAGGCCGGCAGCCTCCAGCGCTACGACCGCATGCGGCTGGACCTGAACGGGGTCTTCGCCAACCTGCGCGGCGCGCTGCGGCTGGAAAGCGGCGCGGTGGGCGGCATCGAGCTGGACTTCGGCACCCCCGGCCCGAAGGACTCGCGCGCGCTCAGCCCCTACGTCGCCGGCTCGTCGATCGCCTCGGGCGGCCCGGTGCTGATTCCCGGCGATGCCGGCGTGCGGCTCGACGCGCGCGGCGACCTGGTGCTGGGCGGCGTGGCCGATCCGGGGCGCGTGCCCACGCTCACGCACGGCACGCCCTTCAGCGCCAACGGCACGCAGCACCCGGGCGAGGGCTGGACCTGGTTCTCGCTGTGGACGCCGTCGACCGCGATCGACCTGTTCAGCGCCGGTGGCAACCTCACGCCGACGCTGGGCTGGACCGACCTGGGCGATCGCACCAACCACCAGGCGACCGACGGCCGCTTCGTCTACCCGGCCGTGCTGCGCGCGCTGGCGGCCAGCGGCAGCCTGTACTACGGCAGCGCGAGCTCGGGCGTGCGCGACGAGTCGAGCAACGGGCCGGTGCTGTCGCCCTGGAGTCTCACGCTGGCGCCGTCGCCGGTCGGCCCGCAGTACGCGGTGAAGCGCACTGCGCAGCTGGAGCTGCTGGCGCGCGACTCCATTCACGCGGCGGGCTACACCGTCACGCCCTCGGGCGCCGATCCGTCGCGGCTGGTGGACCCGTTCCAGCCGGGCTTCGCCGCGCTGGGCGGCGAACTCTGGTACGGCCGCGAGCTGATCCACAACACGGCCGCCGACGCGCTGCTGCCCTCCATTGCACTGGACGGCCAGAATTCGTGGCTGCGCTTTCCGCTGTTCACGCTCACCTCGCCCAGCGTGGCCGACGTGGCGCCGGCGGGCCAGCCGCCGTCGCGCTTCTATGCGCTGGAGGGCGACATCGTGGGCCTGCGCACCGGCTCGATCGTCTACCGCGGTTCCAACACCGGCGTGGCGACGCCGAACGGGCTCTGGTACGAAGGGGCGGGCCCGGTGGCGATCCGCGCCGGGCGCGACATCGTCGGCGCCGGCACCGCGCTGGGCGAGGTCGATCTCGTGCCGTCGGAGGGCGCGGGCTGGCGCGGGCGCGATTTTCCCGGCCGACCGGAACTGCCGCCGCAGCCGCAGACGCTGAACGCCGCCTCGGCGCGCGGCAACCTGATCGTGCACCGCCACGCCGACGACGTGTCGGTGGTGGAGGCCGGGCGCGACATCCGCAACAGCAGCTTCCACATCGCCGGCCCCGGCGAGCTGGTACTGAGCGCCGGGCGCGAGCTGTACATGGCCGACAAGGGCGAGCTCAAGAGCCTGGGCGCCATCGTCAATGTGAAGCCGGGCGACCGCAGCAGCGGCGCCGGCATCTCGGTGGCGGTGGGCGTGGGCCGCGACGGGCCGGACTGGGCCGGCTTTGCCGCGCGCTACCTCGACCCCAAGCGCCGCGCCGCGAGCGGCCAGCCCTTCGCCGACCAGCCCGGCACCGCGCTGTACAGCTACGGCGGCGAGCTCACGCTGGCCGGCTGGCTGTCGCAGCAGTTCGGCTACGGCGGCGACGAGGCCGGCGCCGACGCCTACCTGCGGCGCAAGCAGGCCGAGATCGACGGCCAGCGCAGCGAAGGCGGCGGCAGCACGCGCCGCGACCTGGTGCGCGAGTTCGGCCTGGCCGAAGGCCTGCACCTGGTGAACTGGCTGCGCGATCGCTTCGGCGGGCGCAACAGCCAGGGCCGCCACTTCGACGCCGCCACCATGGACGCGCAGGCCTTCTTCGCCGCGCTGCCGCCCGAGCAGCAGCAGGTGTACCTGCGCAACGTGTACTTCGCCGAGCTGCGCGCCGGCGGGCGCGAGTACAACGAAGAGGGCGGTCCGCGCCGGGGCAGCTACCTGCGCGGGCGAGAGGCCATCGCCACGCTGTTCCCCGCGCAGGGCGCCGACGGCAGCGCGCGCCGCTACCAGGGCGACCTGACCATGTTCAGCAGCGCCAACTACTACGCGAGCAGCTCGGACCCGTTCACCAAGCGCCCGCAGGCCGGCAAGAGCTACCTGCGGCGCGACGCCTGGACGGCCGCCGGCCGGCCCAGCGACATCGGCGTGTACGACGCGCTCGATGCCGGCATCCACACCAACTTCGGCGGCAACGTGAACATCCTCGTGCCGGGCGGGCGCACGCTGGTGGGGGTGGACGGCGGCTTCGTGCCGGGCGAGGGCTCGGGCGTGCTGACGCAGGGCGCGGGCGAGGTGCAGATCTACTCGCTGGACAGCATCCTGCTGGGCCATAGCCGCATCTTCACCACCTTCGGCGGCGGCATCCTGGCCTGGTCGGCGCAGGGCGACATCAACGCCGGGCGCGGCTCGAAGTCGACCGTGGTCTACACGCCGCAGCGGCGCCTGTACGACGACGCCGGCAACGTCAGCCTGTCGCCGACCACGCCCAACACCGGCGCCGGCATCGCCACGCTGAACCCGATCCCCGAGGTGCCGCCGGGCGACATCGACCTGATCGCGCCGCTGGGCACCATCGACGCGGGCGAGGCGGGCATCCGCGTGTCGGGCAACGTGAACCTGGCGGCGCTGCGCGTGGCCAATGCCGAGAACATCCAGGTGCAGGGCAAGTCCACCGGCGTCCCGGTGGTGGCGGCGGTGAACGTGGGCGCGCTCACCAACGCCAGCGCCGCCGCCTCGCAGGCCGCCACCGCGGCGCAGGACGCCGTGCAGCGCGACCGCGCGGCGCAGCGCCAGGCACTGTCCTCGGTGTTCACCGTGCGCGTGCTCGGCTTCGGCAACGAACCCGCGGGCGGCGAGGGCGCTGGCGGCGGTGCCGGCCGCGAGCGCAGCGGCGCGGCTTACGACCCCAAGGGCGTGGTGCAGGTGCTCGGCGCGGGCGCGCTCACGACCGCGCAGATGCAGTCGCTCACGCCGGGCGAGCAGCGGGGGCTGAAACGCTGAGCGGCTGAACCTTTGCGCTACCCGCGCAGGCGAAAAAAACACAAGGGCCTCCCATGCGGAGGCCCTTCTTCTTATGTGCGCGAAACCCGTCGCGCCGGACCTCGTGCCGATTTCTTGATGAAGTTTTCGTGACAAACGACAGTCGCCGCGCACGCCGTGCGTCTAGGTATCGGTACGCAGCAGCGACATGAAGGCTCTCCACCATGAGCCGCTGCCACGCGAGCTTCATCCTTGAGAACCGAGCTGTAAATGCATGACATGAAGAAGAACGCCCCACCGACCTGCTGGAGAGCGGTGTGGCTGGCGGTGATGGCGATCGGTGCCCCGGCGGCAGCGTTCGCGCAAGCACCTGCCGCTGTCTCCACGCCGGCCGCGACCTCGGCCACCCCACCGGCCGCGCCTGCGGCCACCGAACCGGCCCGCAAGGTCGACATCGCCGAATACATCGTGCGCGGCAACACCGTGCTGGACGCCCGCGCCATCGAGAAGGCGGTCACGCCCTTTCTCGGCCCCGAGCGCACGCTCAAGGACGTGGAGGGCGCGCGCGACGCGCTGCTCGCGGCCTACCAGGCGGCGGGCTACCAGTCGGTGTACGTCGACCTGCCCGAACAGCAGGTCACGCAGGGCGTGGTGTTCCTGCAGGTCAACGAGACCCGCGTGGGCCGCGTGCGCGTGGTGGGCGCCGAGTACAACTCGCCGCTCGACGTGCGCGACCAGGTGCCCGCGCTGAAGGAGGGCGGCGTGCCCGACTTCAACAAGGCCCAGGCCGAGCTCACCGCGCTCAACCGCAGCCCCAAGCGCCAGGTGATGCCGCTGGTGCGACCGGGTGCGATGCCGGGCACGATGGACGTCGACCTGAAGGTCGAGGACCAGAGCCCGTGGCGCGCCAGCGTCGGCCTGAACAACGACTACAGCGCCGACACGCGCAAGCTGCGCGCCAGCGCCTCGCTGGGCCACGACAACCTCTGGCAGATGGGCCACAGCGCCTCCATCAGCTTCTTCGGCGCGCCGCAGGACCTGAACCAGACGCAGGTGTTCTCGGCCTCGTACAACGCGCCGCTCAAGGGCACGAACTGGAGCCTGGAAGCCAACGCCTTCGTGTCCGACAGCAACGTGGCCACCGTGGGTGGCACCACCGTGCTGGGCAAGGGCCACTCGATCGGCCTGAAGGCCACCTACACGGTGCCCAACACCGGCAACTGGTGGCATGCCTTCAGCGTGGGCGTCGACTTCAAGAACAACAAGGAAGCGCTGACGCTCAAGGGCAGCGGCGACACCGTGCCGCTCAAGTACGCGCCGATCACGCTGTCGTACTCGGGCTTCCGCCAGACCGACAAGAGCCAGTACGGCGTGGGCGTGTCGCTGGTGGCAGGCACGAGCAGCTCGTTCAAGTACGGCAGCGACTGGGCGGCCTTCGACTACAAGCGCTACAAGGCCTCGCCCAGCTTCATGGTGCTGAAGACCGACCTCAACGGCGCGCACAGCTTCGAGGGCGGCACGCAGGTGGCCTTCCGCGTCAACGCGCAGATGACCGATTCGCCGCTCGTCTCGAGCGAGCAGATCGCCGCGGGCGGCATGAACTCGGTGCGCGGCTACCTCTCGGCCGAGGCCACCGGCGACTACGGCGTGGTCGGCTCGGTCGAGCTGCGCAGCAAGCCGCTCGCCTTCCTGGGCAGCACCGTCGAGAACTGGCGCGTGTACGCCTTTGCCGACGCCGCGCGGCTGCGCCTGAAGAGTCCGCTGCCCGAGCAGGCCGAGCGCTTCTCGCTGTATTCGGTGGGCGTGGGCACGACCTTCAAGGTGGGCACGTATTTCTCGGGCCGCGTCGACATCGGCTATCCGCTGGTCGACGGCCCGCGCACCAAGAAGCACGACACGCAGGTGAATTTCAGCATCACCGCGAGCTACTGACCGAACGAACGACCGACGGCAACAGCCATTCCTCTTTTCGATTTTTTTCTCATTCCACGAGCTTTCCGGAGAACCCTGTCATGCGACGACTTCTTTTCATCGCGCTCACGCTGCTGAGCACGCTCCTGCCGGGCCTGGCCCATGCCTGGTGGCAGGCCGAGTGGGCCTACCGCAAACCCGTCACCATCGACGGCGGCCCGCAGGCCGGCGCCATCGGCAGCGATGCCGGCCGCGTGCCGGTGCTGGTGCGCCTGCACACGGGCAACTTCAAGTTCGAGGGCGTGAGCGAGACCGGCGCCGACCTGCGCTTTGTCGCGGGCGACGACAAGACCGTGCTCAACCACCAGATCGAGCAGTTCGATCCGCTCCTGGGCATCGCGCTGATCTGGGTCGACGTGCCCAACGTCTCGGCCGGCACGCCGCAGAAGCTCTGGATGTACTACGGCAACCCCAAGGCCCCGGCCTCGGGCAACGGCCAGCGCAGCTTCGACCCCGACTACACGCTGGTCTACCACTTCGCCGAAGGCGCGGTGCCGCCGCGCGACACCACCGCCTACGGCAACAACGGCCAGACCGCGGCGGTGCCCGTCGAAGGCACGGTCATCGGCAAGGGCGCGCAACTCGGCAACGGCGCGCTGATGCTGCCCGCCACGCCCTCGCTGGCCGTGACGGCCGGCGGCACGCTGACCTTCTCCGCCTGGATCAAGCCCGATTCGCTCGGCGCGCGCCAGGCGATCTATGCGCGCCGCGACGGCGCCGGCGAGCTCGTGGTCGGCATCGACCAGGGCGTGCCCTTCGTGCAGGTGAACGGCCAGCGCAGCACGCCCGGCCAGCCAGTGCAGGCCGGCCAGTGGGCGCACCTGGCGGTGAAGGCCGAGGGCGACAGCGTCGCGCTGTATGTGGGTGGCCGTCCGGCCGTGTCGCTGGCGGCGAAGCTGCCCGCGCTGAACACCGCGGCCGCGCTCGGTGCCGATGCACCAGCTGCCCCCGCCACGCCGGGTGCCGCACCCGTCGCCGGCTTCGCGCCGTTCACCGGTGCGATCGACGAAGTGCGCCTGTCGAAGGTCGCACGCCCCGACGCGCTGCTGCTGGCCGATGCCGTGTCGCAAGGCGCCGAGTCGCGCCTGGCCGCCTTCGGCCCCGACGAGCAGCAGGCCGGCAAGAGCCACTTCGGCTTCATCCTGGCCGCGATGCCGCTGGACGCGTGGATCGTGGTCGGCCTGCTGGGCCTGATGATGGCGCTGTCGTGGGCCATCATGATCGGCAAGGGCCGCAACTTCGGCGCCACCTCGCGCGCCAACGCCACCTTCATCGAGCACTTCCGCGAAGCCGCCGGTGCGCCGCTGGACCGCCTGGCCACCAACAACACGGTGCCGCAGGAAGTGCGTGCCGATTCCTCGCTGTGGCGCCTGTACGAAGTAGCCATCGAGGAGATGCGCCGCCGCCATGACCGCGGCTACGACCTGAACGCCGTGTCGGCCTCCACCATCGGCGCCATCCGCGCCGCGATGGACGGCGTGATGGTGCGCGAGACCGAGCGCATGTCCAAGCGCATGAACTGGCTGTCGACCACCATCGAAGGCGCGCCGTACGTGGGCCTGTTCGGCACCGTGATCGGCATCATGCTGGTGTTCGTGGTGGCGGCCATGGCCGGTGCCGTGGACATCAACTCGGTGGCGCCCGGCATGGCCGCCGCGCTGCTGTGTACCGCCGCCGGCCTGGGCGTCGCGATCCCCGCGCTGTTCGGCTACAACTGGCTGGCCTCGCGCTCGGACGCCATCGGTGCCGACATGGCCGTGTTCGTCGACGAGTTCGTCACGCGCCTGGCCGAAGAGCAGGGCGAGGGCCGCTCGCTGCCGGTGGCCGTGCAGGCGCGCCGCGCCTGAGGACCGCGCACCATGGCAAACACAGCCGCGAAGTTCGCCGTGCGCAAGCGCACGGGCGGCATCAACATCACGCCCTTCGTCGACGTGCTGCTGGTGGTGCTGGTGATCTTCATCCTCACCAGCAACGCCAGCATCCCGGGCATCAAGGTCGACCTGCCCAAGGCCAGCGCCTCGGTGGCGCTGGAGAAGCCCAAGACCAAGGCCATCACGATCGACAACGCGGGCAACGTGTTCCTGGACGCCTACCCGGTCACGCTGCCCGAGCTCGAGGAGCGCCTGCGCACCGAGAAGGCGCTGTCGCCCGACTTTCCCGTGATCGTGCGCGGCGATGCCAGCGTGCAGTACGCGAAGGTGGTCGACGTGCTCGACCTGCTGCGCCGCATCGAGCTGAACCAGATCGGCCTCGTGACCGGCAAGCAGAAGTGAGGACCGGAGCGTGAACCCTCGCGACCCGATTTCTTCTGCCCTGCCTGCGCCGAGCTCCAGTGGTACAGGTGGAACGGCCGCGCTGTGGCGCCGCTGGGGCGGGGTGGTCATCGGCCTGGCGATCGTCGTGGCGCTGGCGCTGCTCGTGTGGCGGCTCCTGTCCGACACCGCGAGCCAGAAGCGCGTGGTGGCCGACGCGCCCACGCTGATGCTGCCGCCGCCCCCGCCACCGCCGCCCGAACCCGAGAAGCTGCCCGAGCCCGAGCCGGAAAAGATCAAGCCCGAAGTGGTCGAGCCCGAGCCCAAGCCGGTAGAGCCGCTGGAAGCGCCGAAGGACGACGCGCCGCCCAGCCCCTCGAAGGACCTGGGCGACCCGGTGACCATGGACAGCGCCGGCCAGGCCGGCAACGACGCCTTCGGCATCCAGGCCGGCAGCGGCGGCGGCATGAGCGGCACCGGCGCCGGCGGCGGCCTGGGCAGCGGCTCGTATGCGCGCTACGTGTCGAGCATGTTGCAGCAGGCGCTGTCGCGCGATCCGCGCACGCGCCAGCTGGTGTTCGACGACATCCAGATCGACCTGTGGCTCGGCGCCGACGGCAAGACCACGCGCGCCCAACTGGTGCGCGGCACCGGCACCGAGGACATCGACGAGGCCGTGCTGGCGCTGGTGCGCGGGCTCGATCGCGTCGACGAACGTCCGCCGGCCTCGATGCGCTTTCCGATGCGCGTGTCGATGAAAGGCCGCCGGCCATGACTTTCCACACCTGTACGGCCGATGCCCGGCCCGACTCCTTTCCTCCAGTGAACGAAGCGATGAACACCCTGCACAACACCCTCCCGCGCCGGGGCGCGATGCCGGCCCTGCGCCAGTGCGCGCTCGCGGCGGCCGTGGCCTCCGCCTTCGTGCTGTCGGCCGGCACCGCCATGGCCCAGTCCGCCGCACCCGCCGGCGAATCCGCCATGGTCAAGCTGATCCGCGGCCTCATCCAGAGCGGCACGCTCGCCAAGGACGTGGGCGAAGCGCTGCTGGCCCAGGCCCAGACCGAAGCCATCGCCGCGCAGCAGGCACAGCGCCAGGCGGCCGTGTCGGCCACCGCCGCATCGGCCACCGTCGCGGGCGGCATGCGCCTCGAAGCGGGCGACGTGCGCGTGCCCTACATCTCGCAGACCGTGCGCGACCAGATCCGCGACGAGGTCAAGGCGCAGGTCATGGCCCAGGCCAAGGACGAAGGCTGGGCCGCGCCCAACGAGACGCCCGAGTGGAGCAAGCGCATCCGCTTCGAAGGCGACGTGCGCGTGCGCAACGAATCGCGCAGCTACGCCGGCAACAACAGCGACATCGAGATCAACTGGCCCTCGCTCAACCAGGGCGCCGGCTACGACGTCAACCCGAACACCAACCTGTCACTGCCCTCGATCCTGAACACGCGCCAGGACCGCCGCAACCTGTTCCGCGCCCGCGCACGCGTGGGCCTGCTGGCCGACCTGTCGGAGAACACCAAGGCCGGCGTGCGCCTGGCCTCGGGCAGCGACGACAGCCCCGTGTCGACCACCACCACGCTGGGCGGCGGCCTGGGCAAGAAGAGCGTGTGGCTCGACCAGATGTGGATCTCGCACAAGCCGACCGACTGGCTCACCGTGACCGGCGGTCGCTTCGGCAACCCCTTCATGTCGACCGACCTGCTGTATTCGAGCGACCTGAACTTCGACGGCATTGCCGCGCAGTTCGACAAGAAGCTGGCTTCGAACCGCGACCTCTCTCTCTTCGGCACGCTGGGCCTCATTCCGCTCGAATACTCGGCGGACGGTTCGCCCACGCGCAGCCAGCGCAAGATGAAGAGCGAGAACAAGTGGCTGCTCGGCGCGCAGGTGGGCGCCGACTGGAAGATCAACGAAGACAACCGCGTACGCGGCGCGCTGGCGTACTACAACTTCCGCAACGTCAGCGGCAAGGTCTCCGAGCCTTGCGCGCTGTATGCGGGCGCCGACGGCTGCAGCACCGACTGGTCGCGCCCGGCCTTCATGCAGAAGGGCAACACGCTCATGCTGCTGCGCGACATCTCGCTCGACCCGCTCAACCCGGCCGGCACGCCGCAGCCGCAGTACGTGGGCCTGGCCTCGAAGTTCCGCCTGATCGACCTGAACCTGCGCTGGGACACCCAGGTGGCTGGCAACAACCTGCGCCTGGACGCCAACTTCGTGCGCAACACCGCCTACGACGCCAACGACATCTGGAACCGCGCGGGCATTCGCGGCGCCATCGTCAACAACTTCGGCCCCACCGGCGGCACCAGCAAGTCCGACTTCAAGAGCGGCGGCAATGCCTACATGCTGCAGGCCACCTACGGCAAGCCGGCACCGGCCGCACGCGGCGACTGGAACGTGCTCGCGGGCTACAAGCGCATCGAGCCCGATGCCATGCCCGACGGCTACAACGATTCGAGCTTCCACGGCGGCGGCACCAATGCGCGCGGCTACTTCCTGGGCGGCTCGTACGCGATCGACAAGAACATGTGGTTCACCGGCCGCTGGATCTCGACCAAGGAGGTCTACGGCCCGCCGCTGTCGATCGACACCCTGCAGCTCGAATTCAATGCGCGTTTCTAAGAAGAAGGAGTCCGCCGTGTCCCGAACGATCTTCCCGGCGCTGGCCCTGGCCGCGCTGGCCGCCACGGCCGGCGTCGCGCAGGCCCAGCAGCCGCAGGGCCAGAGCATGGAGGAGCGGCTGCGTGCGCAGCTGCGCACCACCACCACCCAGTTGCAACAGGCGCAGAACGAGCTGGCCGCGCTCAAGGCCGGCCAGCCCGCGGGCAAGGCGCCTGGCGTTGCAGCTCCCGCGTCCGAGCTCGAGACGCTGAAGAAGGAACTGGCCGCCAGCCAGGCCCAGCTCGCGTCCGAGCGCCACGCGCGCGGCCAGGCCAGCGCCGGCAACGCGCAGCTGCGCGAGCAGGCCCAGGCCGCCGGCGAGAAGGCGGGCGCGCAGATCGCGCAGTTCCGCGGCGCCTACGACGAGCTGCTGAAGATGGCGCGCTCTTCCGAGGCCGAGCGCCAGCGCCTGGCCGGCGAGGCCGCGCTGCAGCGCACCGCGCTCACGCAGTGCGAGGCGAAGAACACGCAGCTGTATGCCGTCGGGCAGGAAGTGCTGCGCGCCTACGAAACCATGGACGTGGGCAGCGTGCTCGCCTCGCGCCAGCCCTTCGCGGCGCAAAGCCGCGTCAAGTACGAACAGATCGCGCAGCAGTACGGCGACAAGCTCTACGAGAGCCGCTTCGACGTGCGCGCGGTGAGCGCGCCGGCGCCAGCTGCCGCTGCCTCCGCCACGGAAGGAAAGCCCCAATGACCCAGACCCAATCCACTCCCGCAGCCGGCCTCGGCCGACGCCTGCGCGCGGCAGCCGGCGTGCTGCTCGTCTCGTCGGTCGGCGTGGCCGCCGCCCAGCAACCCGCCGCGCCCGGCCCCGCCGTGGTCGCACGCATCGGCGAAGTGACCATCGGCCCCGACGAGGTCGAGAAGCTGCTGCAGACCCTGCCCGAGGCCGAACGCGCTGCCGTCAAGGCCGACCGCGCGGGCCTCGACGGCTGGCTGCGCCAGCGCCTCGTGAGCGAAGCGCTGCTGCGCGACGCCCGCGCCAAGGGCTGGGCCGACCGGCCCGACGTGAAGGCCAGGATCGACGCCGCCACGCGCGAGATCACCGCGCGCATCGTCGCCACCAGCTACCTCGAATCCGTGAGCCAGGTGCCCGCGGGCTTCCCGTCGGACGCCGAGGTGAAGGCCGCCTACGACCAGGGCAAGACCGGCTTCAACCTGCCGGCCGCCTACCGCGTGGCGCAGATCTACCTGGCCACGCCCGAACGCGACCCGGCCGCCATCGCCAAGGTGCGCGACGAAGCCAATCGTCTCGCCAAGCAGGCCCGCAGTGGCGACTTCGCCGCCGTGGCGCGCGCCAGCTCGCAGGACCGCCGCAGCGCCGAGCGCGGCGGCGAGGTCGACACGCTGCCGCTCGCGCGCATCCTGCCCGAGCTGCGCGACACCGTGGCCAGGCTCAAGCAGGGCCAGGTCAGCGAACCGGTGCAGGCCGAGGCCGGCTTTCACATCGTCAAGCTGATCGACATCCAGCCCGCGCGCACCGCCACCCTCGAGGAGATGAAGCCGCAACTGCAGGCCGCATTGCGCCAGCAGCGGCAGCAGCAACTCGTGCAGGCCTACATGGCCCAGCTGGCGCCGCCGGCGCAACTGAGCATCGACAGCGCCGCGCTCGACGCCGCGCTCAAGAAAACCAACTGAACCCATTCCCCCTTTTCAGAAAGAAGAAGCACACCATGAACACCACCGCCACGACCCCGCAAGCCGACGACCAGGCCGCCACGCCGGTGCCTTTCGACATGCTCGACGCCGTCACGCCCGAGCAGGTGTCGGACGCCATCAAGGCCGCCGGCGGCGCCGTCACCGCCATCGAACAGGATGGCGTGGTGCGCCTGCACAGCGCCAGCCACGGCATCGGCTTCCAGGTGCTGTGGGGCAACGCCGTCACCACCACCCAGTACACCGACTTCACCCTGAGCTGCCCGCTGCGCGTGCAGGGCGGCACGCTGCCCGAGGCCGTGCTCGCCGCCTGGCACCGCAGCAAGCGCTTTGCGCGCGTGGCGCAGCACGGCGACTTCGTCGTGCTCGAGATGGACGTGGTCGTGGCCGGCGGCGTCAGCCCCGCCTACCTGGCGTTCGCCGTGCGCCTGTGGATGCAGATGATGGGCGAGTTCTTCCTGCACCTGCGCAACTACGGCCCCGCCGCCGAGACGCGCGGCGACGCGGCGAATGCCGACGCTGCTGCTGCTGCCACCGCCGCCGTCCAGGGTGTGCCCGCCGCCGCGTGATGCCACTGCCCATGCGCGCTGCATCCGGCCTGTCCGTGGACGACCACCACCATCCCTCGCACGACTCGCCCACGGGCCGCGCCATCCAGGCCGCGGCGCGCCAGGCCCAGCGCGCGCGCCGCGCCGAGACCGTGCGGCTGCGCCAGCGCGCCGCGCTGCTCGAGCTGCTGGTGCAGACCATGGCGGAGCTGCACATCTCGATGGCCGAGCTCAATGCGGCGCGCAAGGCGCTGGCGCCTGCGTGGCGGCAGGTGGGGGACGGGGGCGCTTCGCTCGATCGCGATCTGGAGCGTTGACGGCGTGGCGGTGGGGTCGCGAAGGGTAGGGCAGAATCGCCCGACCTCTTCGTTCGATCTCGCCACTTGCTGGTAGCCACGGAATGAAAACTTCAGGACTGCGTCGGGTTGCACTGGGCGCCTTCACGTCCGTGCTCTTTTCCTCCATGGGTCATGCGGAGATCTACAAGTGGGTCGACGCCAAAGGCCAGACGCACTACACCCAGCACAAGGCCGATGCGGGTGGTACCAGGACCGAGGAACTGAAGATTCCCCCGTCACACGACACGTCGAACAACTTCACGCCACCCACCAGCGACTGGCGTCCACGTGACCGGTTCGGCCTCCCCACGTCGACCCAGTCGCCCCGGCCCTATGGACCGCCCGAACGCAAGGGACCCAAGGCGGTTTCAGACGGCATCGACCACGGCACGAATGCCTCGCGATGTGCGCTGGCCCGGGACATCCTCAGCGGAGCCCGAGCACGCCGTAACAAGCCCACCGACGCCTACGATCGCGAGGTGGCGCAGAACGACATCAAGGCGTTCTGCAACGCGCGGTGAGGCAGGTGTCGCTCAGGCGCTGGCGACCCAGCCTCTGAACGCCATGCCCGCGTAGAACAGGCGAACGTTGGTGAACCCCGTCTCCTCCAGCAGTGCCTCTTCCTGTTCCGGGCTGAGCAGCGTCAGCGTGGACCCGATCGCCGTCGCTGCCTTGCGCGCGTTGTCCGGATCGACGCCGGAAGCCGCGGCGAAAGCGACGTAACGTGAGAGCCATAAATCGCGCTCGCCCTCTGCCTGGGGAAAGCTGAGATGCGCCATGACGAACGGCGCACCGGGCTTCAGCCGGCGACGAATTTCCATCAACGTCGACCTGCGTTCATCGAGCGTCAGGAAGTGCATCGTCAACAGGCAGGTCGCCGCGTCGAACGGGCCTTCAGGTGCGGTGTCGGTGTAGCCGTGGTGCAACGCGACCCGCTCGACCAGCGGGCCGAGCGTTTCCGAGGCGAGGTCGAGCATGGGCTGCGACGGATCGACACCGACGAAATGCCATCGGGGATGCGCCTGCGCGAGCACTTTCAACTCCATGCCACCGCCGGCGCCGATGACCAGCACGTGGGCCGCATCCGGCGCGCGTTCGGCGACGAGCAGGGCCGCCATCGTCTGCAGGTCGTGCAGGCCTGGCACCAGGCGGGCGGTCTTCTCGGCGTAGTTGTTGGTGGTGGATGACGTGCTGAAGGCGGGGGTGGGCTGGGACATCTCCACAGTCTATGTGGGCGTCGCGCGCTTCGCAGGCGTGGGGCTGCGGGAGAATCCAGTCAGAAGCGGGCCTCGCCCGAACCCGACGTCGTTTTGCGGAGACCGCCTGCATGCCCATCCCATCCCTCAGCGTCCGTCGTGCCGTGTCCGACGACGCCGCGCGCATCGATGCGCTCTACGGCCAACTGGTCGCAGACGCGGCGCGCTGCGTGCTGCCCGAACGCCTGCAGGAGTTGTACGAAGACCCGCGGACGGCGCTTCTTGTCGCGGAGATCGACGGCCAGGTGTGCGCCACGGTGCTGGTCTCGCTGTGCGAAGACGTGATGTACAAGCGGCAGCCGTTCGCGGTCGTTGAGAACGTCGTCGTCGACGCGGCCGCTCGCAACCGAGGGGTGGGGGCCGCGCTGATGCGGGAGGTCGAGGCGTTCTGTGCGGCGAGCGATTGCTCGAAGATCATGTTGCTGAGTTCGGTGGATCGCACGGATGCTCATCGGTTCTTCGAGCGCTGCGGCTTCGATGCCTCGATCAAGCGTGGGCTCGTCAAATATCGACGGTCCTTTGCTTGAAGAGCGACCTCGGGCGGGAATGACGGCAGTCCTTCATCTCATCGGACCCGGCGGGGCGGGGAAAACCACTGTGGGTCCGCATCTGGCTCGCCGACTGGGCTGGGCGTTCGTCGATCTCGACCAGCACTTCATGTCCCGCGAAGGGAGCATCGACGCCGTCATTAAGGCGTCTGGCTACTTGGGCTATGCGAGGCGAAACGTGGCCGTCTATCGGGAGGTTCGATCTGCGTTGACCCGTCCCACCGTTCTCGCGCTTTCGTCCGGATTCCTCACGTATCCGGAAGACGTGGACGACGGGTACCCAGCGCTGCGTTGCGCCATCGAAGTGGATGCGCTGACCTCGCTGCTGCTGCCAGCCTTCGAACTCGAAGGATGCGTTGAAGTGATCGTGCAACGCCAGCTTTCGCGACCGTATTTGCGCGGGGACAGGACCAGCGAGGAACAACGGATACGGGCGCGATTTCCAAGGTTCATGGCGATGCCGTGTACCCGCTTCCGCAGCGATGTCGTAACGGACGAGGTCGCCTCCCAGATCGAAAGATTCGTGCGTGCGCGCGTCGGGGTTCGCGAGGAAGGCGTCATGGCGCATGCAGAATGCGACCGACACCGGGAAGGTCGTTACGCCAGTTCAGCGGCAAGCTCCCTCGGTAGTTCTGGAGAACCATGAGATTCGTTTATTTGTCTGCTGCGTTCGCGTCGCTGGTGCTTGCCGGCTGCTTCGGGTCCAGAACCGTCGAGGTCCGAATCACTCCAACCGCCTACCAGGTGGGGGAGGTCCAGTCTGCGCTTGCCACACCCGTCGTGGATGAAGTGGTCCGGATCAAGCCAGACAAGGTTCTGATCGTGATGTGCAAGGCCACGCACGCTCAGAAAGTTCTTCAATTCGAACAAGAGTTGGAAGCCCGGCATCGTTCGGAAATCGGATGGACCTTGGTTGCAGAGGGATGCCCGCCTGCCTAGCCGGTGATGCGCAAGAGGCGTGTCGGTTGACGCAAAGCTCGCGGCTTGATCGAGCACTGAACAAGACCAGCGTCGATTCTTGCGGCGGCGATTCTAGCCACGCGGTCCGCAAGAGATGGCCCGTTCGCAGGCGTCGGCCCCGGTCTTCCAGCGCCTGCCGTTCGCCGCTCTCCCTGTCCAGCTACAGTCGCATGGCCCCATGTCTTTGACCCCATGAACAACATCATTCCCAGCGACCCAGCCCGAACCGCGCGCAGCTTCGCAGCCCCCCATTTCTTGTCGACCTCCACCCCGACGGCGGAGCGCACATAGCCATGCACGAAATCATCTGCCCCCATTGCAGCAAGGCATTCAAGATCGACGAAGCCGGTTACGCGGACATCCTGAAGCAGGTGCGCGACGGCGATTTCGAGAAGCAGCTGCACGAGCGGCTGGAACTGGCCGAGCGCGACAAGCGCGCGGCCGTCGAACTCGCCCAGACCCGGGCCGCCGGCGAACTGCAGAAGGCCGCCGCCGCCAAGGACGGCGAGATCCAGGAACTCAAGGCGAAGCTCGAGGCCGGCGATGTCGCGCGCAAGCTCGCCGTGAGCGAGGCCCTGGGCGCCGTGGAGCGGGAACGCGATGCGCTCGCGAACGAGCTTGAAAAGGCCAAGCAGGACAAGCTGGCCGCCACCGCGCTCGCCGAAGCAAGGCACGTGGGCGAGCTGCAGAAGAGCGCCGCCGCGAAGGACGTGGAAATCCAGGAACTGAAGGCCCGGCTCGACGCCATCGAGGTGGCGAAGAAGCTCGCGATCAGCGAGGCCGTGAGCGTGGTCGAGAAGGAGCGGGATCAGTGGAAGAGCGGCCTCGAGCGGGCGGAGCTCGAGAAGCAACTCGCCGAGAAGTCGCTCAAGGACAAGTACGAAACGCAGATCAAGGACCGCGACGACGCGATCGAGCGGCTGCGCGACATGAAGGCGCGCCTGTCGACCAAGATGGTGGGCGAGACTCTGGAGCAGCACTGCGAGACCGAGTTCAACCGCATCCGGTCGATGGCGTTTCCCCGCGCCTACTTCGAGAAGGACAACGACGCGCGCACGGGCAGCAAGGGCGACTACATCTTCCGCGACGCGGACGAGGCGGGCACCGAGATCGTCTCGATCATGTTCGAGATGAAGAACGAGAACGACCGCACGGCCACGAAGAACAGGAACGAAGACTTCCTGAGGGAACTCGACAAGGACCGCACCGAGAAGGGCTGCGAGTACGCGGTGCTGGTGTCGCTGCTCGAGCCCGACAACGAGCTCTACAACACCGGGATCGTCGATGTGTTCCATCGCTATCCGAAGATGTACGTCGTGCGCCCGCAGTTCTTCCTGCCCATCATCACGCTGCTGCGCAATGCGGCGATGAACTCGCTCAAGTACAAGTCGGAGCTGGCGCTGGTGAAGGCGCAGAACATCGACATCACGAAGTTCGAGACCGAGCTGGAGACCTTCAAGGCCGCCTTCGGCAGGAACTACGACCTGGCCCACGGCCACTTCCAGAAGGCGATCGCGGAGATCGACAAGTCGATCGACCACCTGCAGAAGACGAAGGAAGCGCTGCTCGGCACCGACCGGAATCTTCGCCTTGCGAACGACAAGGCACAGGACGTGACGATCAAGAAGCTGACACGCGGCAACCCGACGATGGCGGCCAAGTTCGCCGAACTCAAGAAGCTGGGGTCTTCCGAGACGGAATGACGCTGGCGCAGGCGCTACCCAGGAAATACATGAACCACATCACCATCGACTACCGCCAGGACATGCCCCTGGACCCGGTCGACGTCGCCCGCGTCTTCGACCGGTCCGGCATCAAGCGCCCCACGAACGATCTCGCCCGCATTGCGCGGATGTTCGCCGCGCCTAGCCTCCTGTTGTCGGCCTGGGTCGACAACGAGCTGGTGGGGCTGTCGCGGTCGCTGACCGACCACGCGTACTGCTGCTACCTGTCGGACCTGGCCGTGGACAAGAAGTACCAGGGCCATGGCATCGGCCGGGAACTCGTGCAGCGCACGCAGGCGATCATCGGCGAGGAGGTGTCGCTGATCCTGTTGTCGGCCCCCGACGCGATGTCTTACTACCCGACGCTCGGCTTCGAACTGGCGCAGAACGCGTACGTCATCCGGCGCAAGCGCTAGAGGCCGCTGCGCCACGCCTCACGGCGACCGCCGTGACCCCGCCAGCCCGGCCTTCGCATCCAGCAGGTGCCCGAGCGGCAGCGCCGTTTCCGACTTGATCTCGCGCAGCACGATGCTCGAACGCACGTGCGTCACGCCGGGCAGGCTGAACAGCACCTCGTGCAGGAAGCGCTCGTAGTGCTTCATGTCGGGCACGGTCACGTTGAGGATGTAGTCCGCGGGCCCGGTGGCCGACACGCAGCGGATGATCTGCGGGCTCGCGGCCACGGCTTCTTCGAAGCGCTGCACCATCGCCTCGCTGTGGCGGTCGAGGTTCACCTCGGCCACGGCCGACACGTGCAGGCCCACGTGCTCGGGATCGACGAGCGCGGTGTAGCCGCGGATGACGCCGGCCGCCTCCATGTCCTTGATGCGCTTCCAGCAGGGCGTGGGCGACAGGCCCACGGCCTCGGAAATCTGCTGCACGGTCTGTCGGCCGTCATGCTGCAGTGCAGAAAGAATCTTGAGGCAATGCTCGTCAAGAGAAACAGAACCGACGTTCATCGTGATTTTGGAGTGGATTCTTCTTCAAACAAGGGTCTGCGCCAGTGTATTGAAGAAACACTTACTTGGGGGGGCGCAGAACAATTCCGGGCATGAACGCCCCACTTGAAGCGACCGCACTCCGACGGCCCGACTACCAGCTTTCCGACAACCTCTGGGCCGATGCCGGCTCGGTCTTCCTCACCGGCACGCAGGCGTTGATCCGCATCCTGGTGATGCAGAAACAGCGCGACGCGGCGCGCGGCCTGCACACGCAGGGCTTCGTCAGCGGCTACCGCGGTTCGCCGCTGGGCATGGTCGACCAGGCCATCTGGAAGGCCGGCGAGCGCTTCAAGAAGACCGGCATCCGCTTCGTGCCCGCCGTGAACGAGGAGCTGGCCGCCACGCAGGTGCTGGGCACGCAGCGCGTCGAATCCGACCCCGAGCGCACCGTCGATGGCGTGTACGCCATGTGGTACGGCAAGGGCCCGGGCGTGGACCGCGCGGGCGACGCGCTCAAGCACGGCAATGCCTACGGCTCGTCGCCCCGCGGCGGCGTGCTGGTGGTGGCGGGCGACGACCACGGCTGCGTGTCGTCGTCGATGCCGCACCAGAGCGACCACGCCTTCATGGCCTGGCGCATGCCCGTGATGCAGCCCGCGAGCGTGGCCGAGTACCTGGAGTTCGGCCTGTACGGCTACGAGCTGTCGCGCTACTCGGGCGCGTGGGTCGGCATGGCGGCGCTGTCCGAAATCGTCGAGAGCGCGGGCACGGTGGACCTCGATGGGGTGAACGCGCGCGTCGCCGCCTGGGAAGACGCCGGCGCCGTGCGCGCCGCCACCGGCCACGCCGCGCCGTCCGACGGCCTGCATTACCGCTGGCCCGACCTGCCGTCGCTGCGCATCGAGTCGCGGCTGGAGGACAAGCTCGCCGCCGTGGCCGCCTTCACACAACGCAACAGCATCGACCGCCACGTCATCGTGAGCCCGCATGCCAAGGTGGGCATCGTCACCTGCGGCAAGGCGCACCACGACCTGATGGAGGTGCTGCGCCGGCTCGAGCTTTCGCCCGAGCAGCTCGCGCGCGCCGGTGTGCGGCTGTACAAGGTGGGCCTGAGCTTTCCGGTCGAGCAGACGCGTCTCAAGGAGTTCGCGCGCGGGCTCGGCGAGATCCTCATCGTGGAAGAGAAGGGTGCGGTGGTCGAGACGCAGCTGCGCGACATCTTCTACAACGCGCCGCCCGATGCGCGCCCCGTGCTCGTGGGCAAGCACGACCACGCGGGCCAGCCGCTGGTGTCGGCGCTCGGCGAGCTGCGGCCGTCGCGTCTCATCGAACTGGTCGCGCACTGGCTGGCCGTGCACTTTCCCGAGAACCACGACCTGGGCGATCACCTGCAGCATGTGCGCGACTTCACGCCGCCCGAGCTGCTGGCCAACGCGAGCGATGCGGTCAAGCGCCTGCCGTACTTCTGCGCCGGCTGCCCGCACAACACCAGCACCAAGGTGCCCGAAGGCTCGACGGCGCGCGCGGGCATCGGCTGCCACTTCATGGCCAACTGGATGGACCGCAGCACGGCGGGCCTGATCCAGATGGGCGGGGAGGGCGTCGACTGGATCTCGCACGCCATGTTCACCAAGACGCCGCACGTGTTCCAGAACCTGGGCGACGGCACCTACTACCACTCGGGCTATCTCGCGATCCGCCAGGCCGTGGCGGCCAAGGCCACGCTCACCTACAAGATTTTGTTCAACGACGCGGTCGCGATGACGGGCGGCCAGCCGGTCGACGGCGTCATCAGCGTGGACGCCATTGCGCGGCAGGTGGAGTCGGAGGGCGTCACCAAGGTGGTGGTCGTGAGCGATGCCATCCATCACTACGACGCCATCAAGAACAAGTTTCCGGCGGGCACCGAGTTCCACGACCGCGCCGCGCTCGACGAGGTGCAGCGCCGCCTGCGCGAGATGCCCGGCGTGACCGTGCTCATCTACGAGCAGACCTGCGCCGCCGAGAAGCGCCGCCGCCGCAAGAAGGGCGAGCTGGCCGATCCGCCCAAGCGCCTGTTCATCAACGAGGCCGTGTGCGAAGGCTGCGGCGACTGCACCGTGCAGAGCAACTGCGTGGCCGTGCTGCCGCACGAGACGCCGATGGGCCGCAAGCGCAAGATCGACCAGACCAGCTGCAACAAGGACTACTCCTGCGCCAAGGGCTTCTGCCCCAGCTTCGTGGGCGTCACGGGCGGCAAGCTGCGCCGCAAGAGCGGGGCGCTCGCGGCCGGGCGCGATGCCTTCCTGCACCGCGTGGGCGCGCTGCCGCATCCCGCGCCGCACGCATGGACCGGCCCCTACGACCTGCTGGTGACCGGCGTGGGAGGCACCGGCGTGGTGACGGTGGGCGCGGTCATCGCGATGGCCGCGCACCTCGAGGCCAAGTCGGCCAGCGTGCTCGACTTCATGGGCTTCGCGCAGAAGGGCGGCTCGGTGCTGAGCTTCGTGCGGCTGGCCGACACGCCCGAGCGGCTGAACCAGGTGCGCATCGACACGCAGCAGGCCGACGCCATCCTCGCCTGCGACGTGGTGGTGGGCGCCTCGGCCGATGCGCTGCAGACCGTGCGGCACGGGCGCACGCGCGTGCTCGCGAACATCCACGAGATTCCGGTGGCCGAGTCGCTGCGCAACCCCGATGCCGACCTGCATGTCGACCTGCTGCTGGAGAAGATGCGCTTCGTCGCGGGCGAGGAACAGGTCGAGACCTTCGATGCGCAGAGCCTGGCCGAAGAGTTCCTGGGCGACACGCTGGCCGCGAACATCGTGGCGACCGGCTATGCGTGGCAGCGCGGCCTCGTGCCGCTGAGCCTCGAGGCGCTCATGCACGCGATCGAACTCAACGGCGTGGCCGTGGCGGCGAACCAATCGGCGTTCTCGCTCGGGAGGCTCGCGGCCGGCGACCCCACGGCGCTCGACCAGCTGCGCGCGGCACCGGTCGAGGCGGCGGCACACCAGGTCGACGACCGCCCGCTGGAAACGCTGCTCGCCGATGCGCGTCGCCATCTCACTGGCTACCAGAACGCTGCGTGGGCCGCGCGCTTCGACCAGCGCATCCGCGCACTGCAGGCGGTCGAGTCCGCACTGCCGGGCGGCGACGCGAGCCTGCCTTTCACGCGCAACGCGGCGCGCAGCCTCTTGAAGCTCATGAGCTACAAGGACGAGTACGAGGTCGCGCGCCTGTACACCGACGGCGCGTTCCTGCAGAAGCTGAAGGACCAGTTCGAAGGCGATCTGAAGCTCGAGTTCCACATGGCGCCGCCACTGCTCTCGCGCCCCGCGCACGGACAGGCACCCGCCAAGGTGCGCCTCGGTGCATGGATGCTGCCAGCCATGAAGTGGCTGGCCCACGGCAAGCGCCTGCGCGGCACGCCCTTCGACCTGTTCGGCCACACGGCGGAGCGTCGCACCGAGCGCGCGTTGATCGATCATTTCGACCGCCTGCTGCAGGAAATGGCCACCGCGCTGACCCCCGACAACCAGTCGACCGCCGCACGCATCGCGGCGCTGCCGCTGTCGGTGCGAGGCTTCGGCCACGTGAAGCTGGCGAACCTGGACGCGGCGCGCCTGCGCGAGGCCGAGCTGCTGCACCGCTTTGCGCCATCGCGCTACGCGAAGCCGGTGGAGGCGCCCGGCGCCGGGCAGATTCGCGGCATCGCCATCGTGGCCAGCGCGCGGTAGCGGGCGCGGGTGGCGAGCGTGGCGGGCTCGGATACGATCCTTGCCGAAGCACTCACGCCCGCCACACCCCGACGATCACAGGACCCATGCGCACCTTCCTCTACTACGCCTTGATGCTCCTGCTCGGATACGCCTGGTACCGGTACGGACAGAAGCTGCTGCGCAAGGGGTACCGCGATGAGAAGGATGAACTCACCCAGGGGGTCGTCGGGCCCGTCGGATTCCTGCTGACCGCTGGCGTGACCTGCTACCTCTTCTTCGCCATGCTGCGCGCCTTGGTTCGCGGCGAAGTGCCTTGCGTCGGCAAGGGGTGCGCGGGGCAGGTCT
Organism: Variovorax sp. GW821-FHT09A10; assembly: GCF_059418385.1. Taxonomy (NCBI): domain Bacteria; kingdom Pseudomonadati; phylum Pseudomonadota; class Betaproteobacteria; order Burkholderiales; family Comamonadaceae; genus Variovorax; species Variovorax sp. GW821-FHT09A10. The sequence goes on along the minus strand of NZ_JBWKPT010000003.1, from coordinate 338,104 downwards.
ACACCCTGGCGGCGCATGCAGGCGAGTACTGGGCCAACATGTTTTTCATCGCGTGGTGCGTCCTGGGCTTGGGCTACGCGATGTACGTGACGCTCAAGATCTGGTTCCGGGCTTAGCCCGCGCAGTGCGCGCAGCCGGCTCCCGCGCCAGCATCTCGACGACCAACGCAATGAACCACTGGTGCAGCGCCGAGGTCTCATGCCGCTCGTGCCAGACCAGTTCGACGGTGCGCGCCGGCGCCGCCACCGGTGGCGGCACGCGCTTCAGGCCCGTCAATCGCATCGTCTCCAGGCCCTCGGACCAGGGCAGCACGGCGATCAGGTCGGAGCGGCGCACGGCCTCGTAGGCTGCGGAGTAGTGACTCACCGTGCTGACCAGGTTGCGCTGCAGGCCGCGGCTTTGCAGCACGCGGTCGTAGACGCCGCCGACACGGCCCGCCAGGCTCACGTCGAGGTGGCGCGCGGCCAGGAATTTCTTCAGCGGGATCTTGTCGAGCTTGGCCAGCGGGTGGTCGTTGCGCATGAAGCAGGCGAAGTCCACCGACCACAGCCTGCGTGAGCGCATGAAGCCGGGGCGCTGCACGTCGTCGTTGTAGGCGCCGATGGCGAAGTCGGCCCGGTTGTCGTCCAGCGACTGCCCGAAGTCCACCACCGTGCCGGGGTGGGTGTGCAGCCGCATGCCCGGCGCGAGGTCGCCGAGCCGCTCGAGCAGGCGGGGGGCGACGATGCAGGCCACGTAGTCGGTCATCGAGACTGTCAGGCGTGCGTCGCTTTGCGAGGCATCGAAGCTCTCGCCCTCGAGCGTGCCCCGGATCGTGCGCAGCGACCGGGCCAGCGGCGCCCACAACTCCGTGGCGCGCCGCGTCGGGCGGATGCCCGCGCCGTTGCGCACGAACAGAGGGTCACCGTAGGTCTCGCGCAACCGGCGCAGCGCGTTGCTGACCGTGGGCTGCGTCAGCGACAGCTTCGATGCGGCGCGCGTCACGTTGCCTTCGTTCATGAGGGCTTCGAAGACCTTCAGCAGGTTCAGATCGGCGTTGCGGTAGTTCATGGGCAGAAGAGGAGGCTGCTGAAACCATTCACATGGTCAATGGAGTGGATTCAGCATATAAATTTTTCGGAATTGTGACGCGATCCTACGATCCCGTCATTCCTCACCGCCCATGCCCTCGGAACCCGGCAAACAGACCCATGAATCAGATCCTCGTCAAGAACGCCCGCCTGCTCGATCCGCTGAAGCCCGAGCTGCAGGACCGCCACGACATCCTGATCGAGGGCGACACCATCCGCGAGGTGTCCGACCGGCCGATCGTGGCGCGCGATGCGCGGGTCATCGACGCCGCCGGCAAGACCGTGATGCCCGGCCTGATCGACCTGCATGTGCACGTGGTGGCCGTCGACCTGAACCTGCAGCGCCAGGCGCTGATGCCCAACGTGTTGGCGACGCTGCGCAGCCTGCCGATCCTGCGCGGCATGCTGCGCCGCGGCTTCACGACCGTGCGCGACGCCGCCGGTGCGGGCGATGCGTTCAAGCAGGCGGTGCAGTCGGGGCTGGCGCAGGGGCCGCGCCTGTTCGTCTCGGGCCGCGCGCTGAGCCAGACCGGCGGCCATGGCGACGGCCGCGCGCGCTCCGACTACCTGGTGGCCAACGCCGTGTGCCCCAACTGCGCCCGCGTGGGCATGCTGGCCCGCGTGGCCGATGGCGTGGACGCCGTGCGCAAGGCCGTGCGCGAAGAACTGCAGATGGGCGCAGACCAGATCAAGATCATGGCCGGCGGCGGCGTGGCGTCGCCCACCGACCCGGTCGACGCCCTGGGCTACAGCGAGGACGAGATCCGCGCCATCGTCGGGGAGGCCGCGGCCCGCAACACCTACGTGCTGGCCCACGCCTACACCCCGGCCGCGATCCAGCGCGTGGTGCGCTGCGGCGTGCGCACGATCGAGCACGGCAACCTGGTCGATGCGCCCACCGCCGCGCTCATGGCCGAGCACGGCGCCTATGTGGTGCCCACGCTGGTGACCTACGACGCCCTCGCCAACGAAGGCGCAGCCCTGGGGCTGCCGCCCGCCAGCGTGGCCAAGGTGGAGGACGTGCGCGGCGCCGGGCTGCGCTCGCTCGAGATCTACAAGTCGGCCGGCGTGAAGATGGGCTTCGGCACCGACCTGCTGGGCGAGTCGCATCGGCTGCAAAGCGACGAGTTCCGCCTGCGCGCGCAGGTGCTGTCGCCGGCCGAGATCATCGCCAGCGCCACGCTCGTCGGCGCCGAGGTGCTGGGCATGAGCGACCGGCTCGGCCGGCTGATCCCGGGCGCGCTGGCCGACCTGCTGCTGGTCGACGGCGACCCGATGCGCAACCTCGATTGCCTGGGGGGGCAGGGCGAGCGCATTCCCCTGGTGATGAAAGCCGGCGTGGTCGAGTTCGACGCGCTGTAGCCCGCACCCCCGAGCTGTTCAGACAACCCGCCGGATGCCTCCGGCCCCTTCAAGGAAACGACACATGCCCAAGCTGACGCAAGCCGTCTGGCGGTACCGCCACGACCAGATGGTCCGGTTGATGGACGAACTCGCCGTCGATGCGCTGGTGTTCACCACCGCCGACTTCTTTCAGTTCGCGACCAACTTCCACACCGACGTGCAGCCGTGGGAGCGGCCGATCTTCGCGGTCGTGCCGCGCCAGGGCGAGGGCTTCCTGGTCATGAACGAGCTGTCCACGAACCACATGCGCTTCTCGATGGAAGCGCACAAGGTGTGGATCACGGACGTGACGTTCTATGCCGAGCATCCGATGGTGAGCAACCGCCTGCCGCTCGTGTCGCAGCTCCCCGAGATCCTTGCCGAGCGCCTGAGCCGCGCCGGCCTGCGCCGCTCGCGCATCGCGCTGGATGCCGGCAGCGGCGTGATGGCGGCCGTGCAGCGCCTGCTGCCCGACCTGGACGTGCGCGTCGCCACCGCGGAAGTGCGCAGCCTGCGCTGGCAGAAGCACGCCGAGGAACTGGCCGTGATGCAGGCCATGGCCGGGCTGACGGACTGGCTGCAGGACCGCTACCGCGAAGCGATCAAGCCCGGCCGCCTGGTGCAGGAGATGGACTGCGCCATGGCCAGCCTGTTCGTGCAGGAGGCCGCCGAGCGTTTTCCCGGCGAACAGTTCGAGGTCGTGCGCTGCTGGACGCTCAGCGGCCCGGCGTCGGCCTCGCCGCACGGCGACGGTGCCTCCTGCGGCGCGCGCATCCGCGAAGGCGACGTGCTGGTCAACATCGTGATTCCCCGGCTCAACGGCCTGACGATCGAGAACGAGCGCACCTGGTTCTGCGGGCGCCCCGACGAGCAGAAGAAGGCGCTGTGGACGGCCGCGCGCGACGCGACCGATGCGGCCATCGGCGCGGCCGTGACAGGCCGGCCCGTGTGTGCGATCGACGCCGCGGCGCAGGCCGTGATCGAGCGCGCCGGCTTTGCCGACTGCATCCGCCACCGCACGGGCCACGCCATCGGCATCGTGCACCACGAGTACCCGGAGGACATGGCCTTCAGCCAGCGTCCGCTGCGCGACAACGAGGTCTATTCGGCCGAGCCCGGTCTGTACGTCTACGGCGTGGGGGGCTTTCGCATCGACGACACGGTCGTGGTGGGCGCGACGCCGCGCGTGTTCACCGCCACGCCCAAGTCGCTCGACTACGCCACCGTCGGTTGAGACCCCTCACACCTTTCGCCACCACCGACCTTGACTTCACCATGACCACCCGCCGCACCATGCTTTCCGCGTTGGCCGTTGCAGCCTCGCTGCTCGCCGCACCCGCCTTCGCGCAGGGCTTTCCCTCCAAACCGATCAAGGTGGTGGTTCCGCAGCCGGCCGGCTCGGGGCCGGACACGTTGGCGCGCACGCTGGCCGACGTGCTCGCCAAGAGCATCGGGCAGAGCGTCGTGGTGGAGAACCGGCCCGGCGCGAACGGCACGCTGGCCGCGGCCTACGTGCTTTCGCAGCCTGCGGACGGCTACACGCTGTTCCTGGCCGGCGTCTCGAACATGTCGTGGAACCCGCACCTGTACAAGTCGCTGGGGCACCAGCCGGCGCGTGACTTCACCGGTGTCGCCGTCATCGCCAACACGCCGTTCGTGACGGTCGTGTCGCCGAGCCTGGGCGTGAAGACGCTGCCCGACCTCATCAAGATGGCCAAGGCCGAGCCGCAGCGGCTCAGCTTTGCATCCGCCGGCATCGGCAACTCCACCCATCTGGCGAGCGAGCTGCTGAAGTCGCGCACCGGCATCCAGATGCAGCACGTGCCCATCAGCGGCGCCGGCGGCCCCAACGCGCTCACCAGCGTGATGGCGGGCGACACGCCGGTCATGACGACCGTTCCCGTCGGCGTCGTGCCGCTGGTCAAGAGCGGCAAGCTGGTGCCGCTGGCGGTCACCGGCGAGCGGCGGTTGCCGCAACTGCCCGACGTGCCCACGTTCAAGGAGCTGGGCATCGACATGGAAGTGCCCGGCTGGTACTCCCTGGTGGCGCGCGCGGGCGCACCCGGCGACGCGGTCGCGCGGCTCAACGCCGAGATCAACAAGGCCCTGGACACGCCCGAGATGAAGGAGCGCCTGGCCGGCCAGATGCTGGTCGGCGTCAAGTCGACGCCGGCCGATGTCCTGAAGTTCACGCAGCGCGAGTCGGCCGCCTGGGGGCCCATCATCGATCGCCTGGGCATTGCGCAGTGAGTGCCATCGAGCCGGCTTCCTTCGAGGCCCTGGACCACGCGCTGCGACGGTTTCCGGGGCACCGGCTGTTCACCGTGCTGGCGATCGACCCCAGCCTTGCCGCGTCCCGGCGCCTGTACACGAGCGACCCGGTGGCGTATCCGTGCGGCGGCACCAAGCCACTGCACCATGACAACGACTTCTTTCGCGAGGTGGTGCAGGGCGGCCGGGCGCGCATCTGCGTTGATCAGGAAGCCTGCCGCCGCGCGTTCCCGGACCATGCGCTGATCGACGCGCTCGGCTGCCGGTCTGCCATCAATGTGCCGATCCGGCACGACGGCCGCACTGTCGGTTCCCTGAACCTCCTGCACCGGGAACACTGGTACCAGCCCGACATGGTGCCCGCGCTCATGCGCTTCGCCGAACAGGCCGCACCCTTGCTTCTTCCGCTTCGATGCGTTGAGATGCCCGCATGACGATCCCTCGCCGAACCTTCGTGCTGAATACCGCTGCATCGCTTTGCGCCGCATCGCTCGCCACCGCGGCGCGTGCAGTCGGCCCAGGCTACCCGAGCAAGCCGATCACCATCGTGTTTCCCTATGCGGCCGGCGGTGCCACCGACGCCATGACACGCCAGATCGCCGACCTCATGGCCAAGGCGCTCGGCCAGCCGGTCATCGTCGACGCGAAGCCGGGCGCCGGTGGGTCGATGGCGTTGCAGCAGGTGGTGCGCGCCCCCGCCGACGGTCACACGTTGGTGCTCGTGGCCAGCGGAACGATGGCCGTCAATCCCTACCTGTATGACCTGAAGTACAAGCCGGTGGAAGACCTGGCGCCCATCGCGATCCTGGTCGACATTCCCTTCGTGGTCGTGACGCGGCCGGACTTTCCCGCGCGCACCCTCAAGGAATTCATCGCGCATGCCAAGGCGAATCCGGGGAAGGTTTCGTTCGCGAATGCCGGCGTGGGCACGCAGGCCCACCTCACGCAGATGATGTTCATGAAGGCGGCCGGCATCTCGGCCAACGTCGTTCCCTACAAGGGCGGCACCGGCGCCATCGCCGACCTGCTCGGCGGTCACATCGACGCCATGATCGACAACGCCGCCGCGCAGGTGGCGAACGTGCAGGCCGCCAAGGTGCGCGCGCTGTTCGTCACCACGCGCGAACGCAGCGAATCGCTGGCCGGCGTGCCCACGGCGCAGGAGGCGGGGCTGCCGGGCTTCGTGACCTCGGGATGGTTCGGGCTGGCCGCACCCAAGGGCACGCCGCAGGCCGTCATCGACAGGCTCAATGCGGTGATCGTCCAGGGCATGGCGCGGCCCGAGGCACGCCAGCGCCTGATCGATGCGGGGTGGATGCCGGTTGGCAGTTCGCCTGGCGATGCAGCGGCGCGGGCCCGGGCAGACCTTGCGCGCTTTGGGCAGACCGCGCTGCAGATGGGTCTGAAAAAGGAGTAGAGGTCTGCGGGTGAGTTGACTTTCGTCACTATCAGCCGGCGGCGCATGACCCTAACATGCGCGCCATGAGCACCCTTGCGCCGACCCGAGCGTCAGCCATCCTGATCGTGGACGACCACGACCTGGTGCGCCTGGGTGTGCGTGCCTTGCTCCAGGCGCAAGCCTCGCCCACCGGGCCCGCGGTCGAGGTCTTCGAAGCCAGCAGCATGGCGCAGGCACTGGCCGTGTATGAGCGCTTTCAGGCGAGCATCGGGTGGGTGCTGCTCGATCTGGCGCTTCCCGATACCCGCGGTCTGAGCGGCGTGTCCGTTTTTCTCCAGCGTTATCCGCAGGCCCGCGTTGTCGCGTTGTCGGGTGTCGGCGCCACGTCGCTGGCGCAAAGCGCCATTGCTCAAAGTGCGCTGGCACAGGGCGCCCGCGCGTTCTTGCCGAAGTCGGCCAACCTCAAGGAGGTGGTGAGCTTCATCCGTGCCTGCGGCCTGCTCGGGAGGGACGTGGTCGACGGCCTTCCAGGCACTTCCAGGTGGGTGGCCAGGGTGCCCCACCGTTCCGTCAGCGGTGGCCTGGGCGCCCTGACGGGAAGCCAGGCGCGTGTGCTGCAGATGATTCTCGAAGGCAAGTCCAACAAGGAGATCGCCCTGTTGGCCGAGTTGCGCGAAGGCACGGTGAAGAACTATGTCTCGACGATCCTCTTGCTGTTCGGCGTGCAGTCGCGGGCGGAACTGATCAGCAGCCTGCGCTGATTCACCGGAGGAGGTGCAAGGCGATCGTCGAAGAAGAAACGAAAGAAGGGCCCCCTCATGAATGACGCTGCCCGATCGATGCATCAGGCCCCGGCGTTCGCCGACCTGGACCATCGGGTGCTCCGCGAGCACGTGGCCTCGGTGTATGCCGGGCACACCACGGTCACCTGTGCGCACATGGGCTTCGCCATTGCCATCGGCATCTTCGGGTACTTCAACGTCGATCCGATCCACCACCTGCTGGTGATCGGCATGGTCGCTGCCGTCGTGTCGATGCACCTGTATGCGTTGTTCGCGCCGCGGTGGACGCCGGATGTCCCCTTGTCCGAAAGCCGCCATTGGGCGCGCCGGTACACATGCATCGTCACGCTGCTCAGCGTGACCACGGCGATTCCATGCGCGTTGTTCCTCGTGCTCATCCAGAGCCCGGCGATGGCGACCGTGGTGATCGTCGTGATCATGGTCAGCTGGACCCGGGCTGTTCAGGCCCGCTGGCCGCTCAAGAAGGCCATGTTCGGCTGCGGCGTTCCGATGATGGGCGGGCTGATCCTTGCCTTGATCTGGCACGGTGGCGCGCTGCACGGGTTCCTGGCGCTTTTCGGCTTCGCGCATCTGATACTGACACTGCGCGAAGGGGTGAAGCAGAACCAGCGGCTGACAGCCTCCTTGATCCTGCGATTCGAGAACGAGACGCTGGCTGCGCAGTTGCGCGAACGCATCGCCGCCGTGGAGCGAGCCAGTGCGGAAAAGACCCGCTTTCTTGCCGCGGCCAGCCACGACTTGCGCCAGCCGATGCATGCCATTGCCCTTTTCGGCGCAGCCATGGAAAGCGCACTGCATGACCATCCCGAAAGAAAGAATGCCGAGCGCCTGATGCGCGCCGTCGACGCGCTGGGCTCATCGCTGGACACCATGCTCGATGTCTCGCATCTCGATGCAGGCGTTGTCGTGTCCGAACCGCAGGCACTGGAACTCGATGCATTGCTTCTGGTGCTGAACCAGACCTTCGCCCCGCACGCCGAACAGAAGGGCCTGCAGTTGCGCATACGTGCCAGCGGCATGTGGGTGCGCAGCGACATTCAGTTGCTGTTCCGCCTGCTGTCCAATCTGGTCGACAACGCCTTGAAGTACACCCCTGAGGGGGGCGTGAGCGTGGTCGCGCGGCGGCGCGGAGACAAGGTGTGGCTGGAGGTTCGCGACACCGGCGTCGGCATTGCACCCGAACAGTTGAACCGCATCTTCGAGGAGTTCTATCAGGTCGACAACCCGGGCCGCGACCGCGCGCGTGGACTCGGGATCGGGCTGTCGATCGTCCAGCGCCTGTCGCACCTGATGTCTCACCCGATCGTGGTGCGCTCGCGCCCGGGACGTGGCACGCATTTCCGCGTGGTCCTGCCGCAAGCCAAGGCAACGCTGGCGGCGCCAGCCGACCTGCTGCGCGATGAACTGGAGATGCCCAGGCATCGCAGCCGTGCGGCGCCGAACCTGCACGGCCCCGTGCTGCTGATCGACGACGAAGCGGAGATTCGCCTGGCCATGGCGGCGCTGCTGCGAGCGCATTCGGTCGATGTCGTGGCCGTGACCGACGAATCGCATGCGGTCGAAGCATTGACGCACCCGGATGCGAAAAGCAGTCCGTTCTCGATGCTCTTGTGCGACTACCGGCTGGCCGACGGGGGCGATGGACTCGAGGTCGGCCTGCGCCTGCTCGAGCGCTTTCAGCTCGACATTCCCCTGCTCCTGATCACGGGCGAGACGGCCCCGCAACAACTGCGGCGTGCACAGGCATCGGGGGTGCCGATGCTGTTCAAGCCGGTGAGCGCTGCCGCGCTGCTGCAGGCGATGGCAGAACTGACATCCGTCACGGGGCATGCACGGAGTCTTGCGCCAGCGACTCGGTACTTCAGAGATCGATCGCCGTTTGCATAGAAGGTCTTTCGCGCCAACTTCAAAGTTGGGTGAGAAGAATAGACCTGGGCATCGAAGAACGAATCACCCTGTGAATGTTCTCGATATTGGCAAGAGAAAGAACCTTCTCTTTTTCGGTCTCATGGTTCGCATGAGTCCTAACTGCCTCATCGCCAAATATCGATTTCCCATGCCTTTCCGGTCGGTGTGACTTTCGGCATGGGGAAATTTCTCCCGAGTGCCCTAAAAACGCTGACGGCGATCTGACGGACCACGCAGTGGCTGCCGATCGCTACGGACAACGTTGCCCTATCGGCAGCATCGGCTTCGAAAAATTGAAAGGCAAGGGAATGAAATTCAAAAAATCTGCAGTGGCTGCAGCAACGGCAGTCGCCTTGATGCTTGCGGCATGTGGTGGTGGTAGCGGCGGAGGTGGCGGTGGATTTCCAGTGGTGCCGGTCGGGCCTGGAACGGACGGCGCCGGAACACAAGGGCCTGGAACACAAGGCCCCGGAACGCAAGGGCCCGGAACACAAGGTCCTGGAACGCAGGAACCTGGAACCCAGGAACCCGGAACACCGGCACCCGCGCAGTATGAGACGCTCCCCTCTGCCTGGGATGGCGACAAGGATTCCTACATCGCCTCGGTGCCGGCCGTCGTGCAGCAACTGAACGACCAGGGCGCCAAAGGCAGCGTCCGGCTGCGCCCCGTGGGAAGCAACTCTCTGTACGTCAATCCGCAAGCCGCCAACGACAAGTACAGCTACAAGGAATTCACGCTCACCTTCTCCGGTCGCGATGGCTGGGACCCGGCCAGTACCGCGCTGCTGCAGCGGTTGGAAGACGAGGGCGCCAAGGGCTATGTGCTGCATCACCTGGTGGGGGAGACGCATACCCTGGACGATTCACTCAACGCCATCCGCAAGGCCAGCTTCATCCTGGTCAAGAACGAAAGTCAGCCCGTCACCTACACCTATCGGAAGTTCAGCTTCGATCAGATGATGCCGGCAGACTTCATCGCCCAGTTGAACGCATGGGGACAGGAAGGCTATCGCTTCCTGAACACGGAGCGGGGTCTCAGCCCGAGCGTGAATGCGATCGTCGTCAAGAGCTCTGCAGCCGCAGGGGCGACCTACCGCTATGCGTTCGATCCCATCGTCTCCGATCCCAAGCCGCAACTCACCAGCCGCGGTCAAGACGGATTCCGCTACAAGGGCTATTTCGAATACTTCGCCAACCCCGGCGGACAGCCCGTCCAGGGCGTCTTCAATGCCTACGAACTGGACAGCCGCCGCCCCTCGGCGGTCGCCTATCGCTTCTCGGATGAAATTGATGGAGGCCCGGTCGATATCAATACGCCTGCGGGACTGGCCCGGCTCAATGACCAGGCGAGCCAGGGGTTCTTCTACGCCGGCTTGAGCATTCCTACCGGAGCGAGCGGGGGCGCGGCGATGTTCTTCGCGGACTATGCCGTCTATGTTCAGGGCGTGCTGCTGGCAGACCTCAACCGCGGGGGCGCTGTTCTTTTCCCCTAGACGAACAGGTGCTGGCGAAATCGACGCCGGCATTGGCGGTGTGGTTCAGGTACTTGAAGTGGTTGAACGTGCAGCCGGCGAACACCTGCCACCCGCGCGCCACTTCGCCGCTGATCTCCGCGTCGAACCCTTCGCTGCGCACCTTGCCGGTGGAGACGGAACAGCGCCAGCGCGGTGTGGACCTTGCCGCGGAACAGCTCGCCCTTCAGGCCCGCTTCGCAGTTGCGGCCCTTGACGGGCGGCGGCATGTCGCCGGCAGCGGTCATCGCGTTCTGCGGCTGGAAGATTTCAGGGAGTCGCCGTGGTGGCCTGGGTCATGACGGTGGCCCATGCACCGTCGATGCGCTTCCAGACTTCCACCACCCACAGTCCGCCGCTGAAAAAGCGGGTGACGACAAGATCGCCTTGCTGTTCGTGCTGCTCGCGTTCGCGTGGCACGTAGGGCCGCTGCTTCTGCGTTTGAAGGTTGCCGACCCGTTCGGCGCGAGACATGAACTGGCCGTTCTGCTGGACCGTCGTGAAGTCGCTCGCGGTGTACCGGCCCCACTGCGCCGAATCGACGGCATAGAAGGCTTCGTCTCGTGCACGCATGGCGGCTTGAAGGTCGGGGGGGAGGGTGTGGGTGTCGGTCATGAGGGCACTGTAGCGGCCATGGCCAAGGCCTGCTGTGGGTCCCGTGCGGCCGGAAGTGCTTCGTCGACAGCCGGCCAACGCCACGCGTTCGCAGCGTCTATGCTTGGCGGTCAAGAACAAGACGCGTCCCTTTCTCCCGGCCGTTGCCGCGAGATCACCCGACCATGAACCCGACCGGAACCCTGCGCGGCATCGCCGCGATGCTGTTGGCTTGCGCCTTCTTCGCCTGCATGGACGCGCTGCTCAAGAACCTGGCCGGGCACTACCCGGCGGTGCAGGTGATGGCGCTGCGCGGTCTCACGGCCCTGCCGTTGGTGTGCGTGTACATCGCCTGGCGGCGCGAGACCGCCGGCGTTTTCAATCGCCGGCTGCGTTGGCCTTTGCACCTGCTGCGCACCGCGTTGAACATGACGATGCTCGTGCTCTTCGTCCATGGCCTGAAGACCCTGGGCCTGGCCGAGGCCTACACGCTCACGTTCATCGCGCCGCTGCTGATGGTGCTCATTGCCGTGCCGCTGCTGGGCGAGTCGATTCTTCTGCGCCACTGGGTCGCCATCGGGCTGGGCTTTGTCGGTGTCGTGATCGCGCTGCGGCCCGAGCAGGGCGCGTTCCTCTCGACGGGGGCGCTGGCGATCCTGGTGGCCGCGGCCTGCTACGCGCTGTCGAACATGCTGGGGCGGCTCATCAGCCGCACCGAATCGAGCGCCGCGCTGGTCTTCTGGACCACGGCGGGCATGGCTGTCGGCGGCAGCCTGTTGGCGGCGCCGCAATGGGTGCCCCTCCAGGCCGAGCACATGGGGTTGCTGGCGGGCTTGGCCATCAGCGGCTTTCTGGGCCAGCTGGCCATCGCCGAGGCCTTCCGCCACGGCCAGGCCGCCGCCATCGCCCCCTTCGAATACAGCGCGCTCGCCTGGGGGCTGGTGCTGGACTGGGTGTTCTGGCAGGCCGCGCCCGATGCATGGACGCTGGGCGGCGGGGCGTTGATCATTGCGAGCGGACTGTGGCTGGCGCGAAGCGAGGCGCCCAGGTCCGTGCAGAAAAAGCAGAAGGCCGCCTGAGCGGCGGCGGTGTCTCTTTCAGGCGCGGATGTGCAAGGGCGCGAACGACTTCACCAGGTCGTCCAACGCCTTCAGCTGCGTGAGGAAAGGCTCCAGCTGGTCCAGCGGCAGCGCGCTGGGACCGTCGCATTTGGCCTGCGCCGGGTCAGGGTGCGCTTCAAGAAAGAGGCCCGCCAGGCCCACCGCCAGACCCGCACGCGCCAGCTCAGCCACCTGCTCGCGTCGCCCGCCCGAGGCGACGGCGTTCGCCTCGCGTTGCTGGAGCGCATGGGTCACGTCGAAGATGACGGGCAGGTTCCCGGTGATCTTCTTCATGGTGCCGAATCCGAGCATGTCCACCACCAGGTTGTCGTAGCCGAAGCAGGTGCCCCGGTCGCACAGGATGACGGGGGAGGTTCCCGCTTCCCTGATCTTCTCGACGATGTTGAGCACCTGCGACGGGCTCAGGAACTGGGGCTTCTTGACGTTGATGACCTTGCCCGTCTTCGCGAGCGCGACCACCAGATCCGTCTGGCGGGCGAGAAACGCAGGCAGCTGCAGAACGTCGACCACTTCGGCGACGGGATTCGCTTGCCATGGCTCGTGCACGTCGGTGAGGAGGGGCACGCCGAACTCCGCCTTGACGGCCTCGAAGATTTTCAGGCCCTCTTCCAGACCGGGGCCCCGGTAGGAATGGATCGACGAGCGATTCGCCTTGTCGAAGCTCGCCTTGAAGACGTAGGGGATGCCCAGCTTTCGCGTGACGCGGACATATTCTTCCGCGGCGCGCAGGGCCATGTCCTTCGACTCGAGGACGTTCACGCCGCCAAACAGGACAAAGCCGTCGCTGTTGCTGACGTTGATTGCGGGGGTGATGGCGACGGTCGTCACGAAGAGTTCTCCTGGAGTGGTGGCCGTATTCTCGCGCTCTGGCGGGCCGGAAGATCACGCCATGGGCTGCCGATGGCTACAGTCGGCCAACTGCGGTCGTTGACAGGCGACCGCTCCCAATCCCCTCGAACGACACATGAGAACCTTGTCAGCAGCAGTCATCGCGGAGCATTTTCGGCGCACCATCCGAGGCGAGGTACCGGTCGCTGCCTCAGGGCGTCGCCCCTACAAGGGTGAAATGCAGTATGAAATGGGTGGGTGGCATGTCAGCGTGTTCTATTGCGAAGGACACCTCGACTACTGCGACAGGGCGGTGGCAGCGGACGGCAGAGAAGGTCAATACGATGATTGGACGGACAGCGACGGTCATGGGGACCCCATTTCCCTCTTGACCCTTGACGAGGCCAAGGCGCTCGAAGCCATCTTCGAGCACGCGCGCCAACCGGGGGCGTAGTTCGCGCCAGGGCCTGACGCGCATGAGCGCGCCTTTTGTGCCCGCATGAGCGACCGCTTCAAAGCGCTGAACATGAAGCCTGGAATGTCTCTTCCGGGCAAGCGATGGACGCGGGTCGCACACCCGGGTGTCTGATCGAAGCGCGCCATTCGGCACGCAGACGCGCAACCGGCTGCGGCGAAGGTCTGTCCGGCTGTGCAGGCGAAAATCGCCTGTGCCCAAGTTTGCCCTCCCGCTCCACCCGATCTCCCCGCGCCCGTGACCTCCACCGACCTCCAGGGCTTCATCCTCACGCGCCACTGGCGTGATGCACCGACCGGCACGGAGATCGAGTACTGGCTGGCCACCGAAGCCGGGCCGAGGAAAGTGGTCCTGACCTCCCGCAGCAGCGTCGCGTTCGTCGCCGCCCGACACCGGGCGGCGGTGGAAGCGCACCTCGCCGCCATGCCGGGCGTGCAGCTGCGCGAACTCGCGCTGCAGAGCTTCCAGCAGGACGCCGTTCTCGGCGTCTACGCGACGCACTTCCGCCAGCTCGGCCGCTTGGCACGCGCCCTCCAGGCGCAGGGCATTCCGTTGCTCGAAGCCGACGTGCGCCCGCACGACCGCTACCTGATGGAGCGCTTCATCACCGCCGGCGTGCGGGTGGAAGGCGGGCGGGCAGAGCGCGCCACGATCGTCGACTGCAAGCTCAAGCCCGCGCCCGAGTTCCGGCCGGTGCTGAAGGTCGTGTCGCTGGACATCGAGACGAGCCAGCATGAAGGGCTCTATTCGATTGCGCTGGATGGCACGCCGGAGCGCGTCGTCTTCATGCTCGGCGAGCCGCCGCCCGAGCCGGATGAGCCGATGGGCTTTTCGCTCGTCTACTGCCCGACCCGCAAGGCGATGATCGAGCAACTGAACGACTGGTTCGAGCGCAACGACCCCGACGTCGTCATCGGATGGAACGTCATCCAGTTCGACCTGCGCGTACTGCAGAAGACCGCCAACGACTGCGGCGTGCCGTTCCTCCTGGGACGGGAGCGCCGCCCCATCGAATGGCGCACCCATCCGGGCAAGCAGGGCTACCTGTTCGCGCCCACGCCTGGCCGGGTCATCCTCGACGGCATCGAGGCGCTCCGGGCCGCGGTGTGGAGCTTTCCGTCCTTCAGCCTCGAGAACGTCTCGCAAACGCTGCTCGGTGAAGGCAAGGCCATCGGCGACGAGTACGACAAGATGGCCGAGATCGAGCGGCGCTACCAGCACGACAAGCCCGCGCTCGCGCTCTACAACATCCGCGACTGCGAGTTGGTGCTGCGCATCTTCGACAAGGCGAAGCTGCTGCAGTTCATGATGGAGCGGGCCCAGGTCACCGGCCTGCAGGCCGACCACTTCGGCGGCTCCATTGCCGCGTTCAGCCACCACTACCTGCCGCGCATGCACCGCCTGGGCTACGTGGCGCCGAACGTGGGCGAGATTGCGAGCAAGGCCTATCCCGGCGGCTACGTGATGGACTCGAAGCCGGGCTTCTACGACTCCGTCGTGGTGCTGGACTACAAGAGCCTCTACCCCTCGATCATCCGCACCTTCCTGGTCGATCCGGTGGGCCTGGTCGAGGGCTCGAACGCCGCCGATCCGACCGGGCTCATTCACGGCCCGCAGGAGACCGTCTTCTCGCGCGACAGGCACTGCCTGCCGGAGATCGTGACCACGCTGTGGCGCGCGCGGGACGAGGCCAAGCGCGCGAAGAATGAGCCGCTGTCGCAGGCGCTGAAGCTGCTCATGAACTCCTTCGCCGGTGTGCTGGGGGCCTCCGAATGCCGGTTCTTCAACCCCAAGCTGGTGTCCGCCGTGACGCTGCGCGGGCACGAGATGATGAAGCTCACGCGCGAGTTCGTGGAAGAGCAGGGCTACGAGGCCATCTACGGCGACACCGACTCCATCTTCATCTGGCTCAAGCGCACCCACACCAACGACGAGGCACACGCCGTCGCGGTCCGCCTGGCGGCCGACATCAACGCGTGGTGGGCACGCACGCTGCGCGAGGAACAGGGCCTGGAGAGCTTTCTCGAGATCGAGGTCGACACCCACTACAAGAAGTTCTTCATGCCCACCATCCGCGGCTCGGAGGTCGGCAGCAAGAAGCGCTACGCGGGTCTCAGCGTGGATGCCGCAGGCAAGGAGGAGATGGTGTACCGCGGCCTCGAGATGGCGCGCAGCGACTGGACCCCGCTGGCGCGCCAGTTCCAGGAGGGCCTGCTGTCGCGCATCTTCCAGGGCGAGCCCTACAAGGCGTTCGTGACTGACTACGCGAGGTCGACGCTGGCGGGTGCCAAGGACGACCTGCTCATCTACCGAAAGCGCCTGCGCCATCAGCTCGATGCCTACCTGGTCAACGTGCCGCCGCAGGTGCGGGCCGCGCGCATCGCCGACGAGCACAACGGACGGATCGGCCGGCCCAAGCAGTACCAGAAGGGCGGCTGGATTCAATACGTCATGACGCGGAACGGACCGGAGCCGCTGGAAACCCGCCATTCGCGCATCGACTACGAGCACTACCTGACCCGGCAGCTGCAGCCGATTGCCGATGCCATTCTTCAGCCCATGGGAGACAGCTTCATGGCCTTGACGACCTCGCAACGCGGACTCTTCTAGCTGAAATCGCCTGATCGCGACATCGCTTCACCGCAACCCCGACTGCCGATCCGCCGCCTACACCGCGCCGTCCAACGTGTTCCGTGCGGCCGACGGCGTGTGGTTCACGCTGGTGGGCACGGGCGGGCCGATCTTTGCGCGCATCTGCCGCGCGATCGGCCGCGACGACTTGCTCACCGACGCACGCTTTGTCGACAACACCGCGCGCCTGCGCCACCTCGAGGCGCTGGACCGCATCCTGGCCGATTGGTGCGCGAGCCTGCCGTTCGCGGACCTGGCCGTGCGGCTGGACCGCGAAGACGTGCCCTACAGCAAGGTGTATTCGATCGCCGACCTGCGGGCCGACCCGCACATGCAGGCACGCGGCGCCTTCATCGACGTGCCCGACGAACAGTTCGGCACCGTGCCCGCGCCGGCGGCCGTGCCTCGCTTCGTGGGGCGCGAAGGCGTGCGGCCGGCCGCCACGGGGCCGCGCACGGGGCAGCACAACGGCGAGGTGTACGGCGGGCTGGGCCTGGGCGAGGCACAGCTCGCGGCGCTGCGCGACGCACAGGTGATCTGAGGCGCGCCTGCGCTTTCGCCCGCCCTTTCGCCCGCCCTGTCGGGTAGTCGTTTTGTCATGCACGCCCCCGCGCCGCCGCGGGGCACCTGACCCCCTCAGAAAAGGGCGCTCCGCTCATGTGCGAAAGCGGTGCGATTCCTACAGTCATCCCCATGCCGAACGCTTCTTCCCACGCCGGGAAGGCCAGCGGTTTCGGCCGGTCACCACCACCGGGGACGCCGCATGGAACCGCTCGAAGTCCTGCCGAGAACCGCCCTGAGCCTGCTGCGCGAAGACGCCGGCATGTCGTTCATGGAGTTCGCACTGATCGGTGCGCTGGTGATGGTCGTGGTGCTTCTGCTGCTGCTCGCCCTGCGGCGCAGCGCCTGAACACGGGGAGCGCGCCATGCAGGAATTCAACGCTGTCCTCGAACTGCTCGCGATGCTGGCGACCGACATCCGCATGCTGGCGCTCTTCGCGCTGCTCGGCGTGGCGGCGGTCAGCGACTGGCGTTCCTACCGCATTCCCAACTGGCTGACCTTCGGCGGTGCGAGCTTCGCCCTCATCTACGGAACGATGGCGGCACGCACGCCGACGTCGGGTGCGCTGAGCGCATTCGGTGGCCTGGGTGTGGGCTTCGCCGCGATGCTGCCGTTCTATGCGCTCGGGATCATGGGCGCGGGCGACGTCAAGCTGATGGCCATGACCGGCGCCTTCCTGGGGCCGCAGCAGACGCTGATGGCCGTGCTCTTCACTTTCATTGCGGGCGGCGTCGCGGCGCTGGCCTTCGCGATCCATCGCCGCCGCCTCGCCCACATGCTGGGCAACGTCAAGACCGCGGCGCAGGGGATGCTCATTTCCGGTATGGCGGGCGTGCGGCCCGACGGGCGCCTGCAGGCGAGCCAGTCCGTGGGCAAGTTGCCCTACGGCCTGTGCATCGCGGCGGGCACGGTGGTCCAAGTGCTGGCGCACCAGCTGGGCTTTGTCTAGCTCCTGCATGTTTCATTCCTGGCGGAGGTTCGTATGAAGAACATCAAGGCGATCGGGCTGATCTTTCTGGCCCTGCTGTTCGGGCTGGCGGCCGCGGTCTACGCGACCGGCTGGATCTCGCGGCAAAGCGGCATCGCGTCCAACAAGGTGGTCGTGGCCGCCGTCGACATCGACCTGGGCAGCCGCGTCAACGCGCAGATGCTGTCCACGGTCGACTGGCCCAGCGGCTCGGTGCCCAACGGCTCCTTCGGCGACATCAAGGCGCTGAACGACCGCGTGGTGAAGGTCGGCGTGCTGCGCGGCGAAGCGCTCATCGAGGGCAAGCTGGCGCCGGTGGGCACGCAGGGCGGGCTGTCGGCGGTGATCGCCAGCGGCAAGCGGGCCATGACGGTGCGCGTCAATGACGTGGTCGGCGTGGCGGGCTTCGCGCTGCCGGGCAACTACGTCGACGTGATGGTCAACGCCCAGCAGGAAAAGGGGCGCGGCGAAGACGCGCTGCAGATCAGCAAGACCGTGCTCGAGCAGGTGCTGGTGCTGGCCGTGGCCCAGGAGGCCAACCGCGACGACACCAAGCCGAAGGTCGTGAGCGCGGTGACGCTCGAACTCTCGCTCGAAGACTCCGAGAAGCTCGACCTGGCACGCAGCGTGGGCACCCTGTCGCTGGTGCTGCGCAACCAGATGGACAAGACCACGGTCGCCACCCTGGGCATCACCAAGGGGCAGCTGTTCGGCGAGAAGAAGGACATCGTGCCGGTCTCCACCGCGGCACCGGCCCGCCCGCGTGTGCAACGGGCGGCGCCCGCCGCCCCGCGGTCTTCCGAATGCGTGGAGGTGATCCAGAGCGCCTCGCGTTCGGTCACCTGTTTCTGATCGTTCGTCAGGAGGAACACCAAGTGCGCCCACTCACAACAACCATCGCCCGTCTGCTGGCGACCCTCGCGACCGTGGCGACACCCGCCCTGGCCGCGGAGGTCGTGGCAACCGCCCCGGTCACGGCCGCCATGCCCGCCGCCACTGCAGCCGCTGCAGCCGCCACGCCCGCCGCGGCACGGCCCGCAGCTGCCGCGGCCGGTGGCAATGCATCCACCAGCCGGCGTTGCACCGCCATCATTCCGGACGACGAGCCGACCTATGCCGTGCTCGGCAAGTCGGTGGTCATTCCGTTGAAGGCGCGCGCGGTGCGCATCGTGGTCAGCGGCCAGCCGCAGCCCCAGAGCCCGGCGCCCGCGCCGGCCGCAGCCCCGCAGGGCGCGGCGCCCGTGGCACCGCCCCCCGCGGCCCGCAGCGACGGCGTCGGCGACATCGAGGTCACGCTGCTGAGCCCGACCGACCTGTTCTTCCGGGGCCGCCAGGCCGGCTCGATGAACGTCGTGCTCCAGAGCGCCGACGGCACCTGCCACATCAAGGACGTGATCGTCACCATCGACCCCGGCGCGCTGCAGGCCAAGCTGGCGGAGCTGATGCCCGAAGAGCGCGGCATCCGCGTGCGCAGCGCCGAACGTTCCATCGTGCTCACCGGCGAGGTCAGCGACGCGCTGAAGCTCGACGACGTGATGAACCTGGCCTCGGCCTACGGCGCCGAGGGCAAGAAGGTGGTGAACCTGCTGCGCGTCGGAACGTCCCAGCAGGTGATGCTCGAAGTGAAGATCGCCGAAGTGAGCAAGACCCTGCTCGACCGGCTGGGCGCGCGCGTCGGCCTGGCGCGCACGGGCAGCGGGGGGCAGAACAACTACTCGCTCATCTCGAACTTCCTGAGCTCGGGCGGCGGGCTGGTCCAGGCGCTGCGCATCGGACGCACCGCGGTGACCATCGACGGCCAGAAGGACGACGGGCTGGTGCGCGTCCTTGCCGAGCCCAACATCATGGCCATCAGCGGCCAGCAGGCCAGCTTCCTGTCGGGCGGCAAGATCTTCATTCCGGTGGCGCAAACCGGTGGCGGCGGCAACGGCACCACCATCACGCTGGAAGAGAAGGAGTTCGGCATCGGCGTCAAGTTCATGCCGACGGTGCTCAACGGCGACCGCATCAACCTCAAGATGGTGTCCGAGGTGTCGGACCTGTCGCAGACCGGCTCGCCCTTCACCACGGTCGGTGGCGTGACGTCCGTGCTGCCCTCGCTCACGGTGCGGCGTGCCGACACCACGGTGCAGCTTAACGACGGCCAGAGCTTCGTCATCGCCGGGCTCATCAAGAGCAACGCGACCGAAGCGATCAAGCGTTTCCCGGGGCTGGGCGAAGTGCCGGTGATGGGCGCGCTGTTCCGCAGCACCGAGTTCCAGAACGAGCAGACCGAGCTGATGTTCGTCATCACGCCGCGCCTGGTGCGCCCGCTGGCCCAGTCGCCGCGCGTGCCGACCGACAACCACGTCCCGCCCAGCCGCGCCGAGGTCTACCTCAACGGGGCCCTCGAAAGCAGCACCCCGGCCCCGGCCGCCCCGGCCAGCGAAACCCCGTGAGGAGTAACCGCCATGTTCATCAGATCGACCACCCTTGCGCTTGCATGCCTTCTGGCGACCGGCTGCTCCAGCGTGACACCCCACTACGACGCGCGCTTCGGCGACGCGGTGCGGGACGCCAAGAAGAAGATGACGCTGAACCCGAACGCCGGCAAGAACGGCGACCCGGTGATGGGCATGGACGGCCGCGCGGCGCGCGAGTCGATGGTGCAGTACCAGGACTCTTACAAGACCCCGCCGCCGGTGACCAACGTCATCAACATCGGCGGGCAGATCGGTGGTCAGGGCGGCGGCTCGGGGAAATGACAGACCGCGTGAGGCGGATTCATTCCATTCGAGTCTTCACATGGAAAGGAGAACGCGACGAATTGCAATGAAATTTTTCCACCACCACTCTTTTTCGAACCCGATTTCCAACTGTTCAAACCTTGAAAGGAAAGAACCATGAAAAACTTTCTGAAGGCCATCGGCCAATCGACACGCGGCTTCATGCTCGAGGAAGAAGGCGCACAGGTCGTCGAGTACGCGCTGATCATCGCGGTCGTCTCGATCGCACTGGTCGTCGCGCTGAAGGCGCTCACCGCCAACGGCGGCGGCTTCTCGCTCTTCATCGATCGCGTGAAGACTTGCCTGACTTCCACGACCGGCGGTTGCGTGTAAGTAGTTGGCGGGGCGAGCCGGGGCACGCTCCAGGCTCGCCGCCTCCACGTATCGGACCCGCATTCTTCTCAACAGGAAAGGAGTAGTCCCATGTTCAAGCCATTCTTGCAGGACGAGAGCGGCGCTCAAGTGGTGGAGTACGCGCTGATCATCGCAGTCGTCTCGATCGCTCTGGTCGTCGCGTTGAAGGCGCTCACCGACAACGGTGGCAGCTTCTCGCTCTTCATCGATCGAGTGAAAACCTGCCTGACATCGACGACCGGTGGTTGCGTGTAGGTAGTTCGGCGGGCGATCCGGGGCATGCGCCACGCTCGCCGCCTCCCTTATCGAGTCCGCATTCTTTTCAATGAAAAAGGAGCAGTCCCATGTTCAAGTCCTTTTTGAAAGAAGAGGGCGGTGCTCAGGTGGTGGAGTACGCGCTGGTCATCGCCGTGATCTCTATCGTGCTGATCATCGCGCTGCGACCACTGGTCACCGACACCGGTCTCAGCGATCTCGTTGATCGCGTCTTGACTTGCTACGGCGGCGTCAACTGCGCCTGAAGCGCAGGCTTTTTCAAACTGCCACTTCTGCACAGAAAGCCGATCATGAAAGCCCGCCGCTCCCCTCGCCGCCAGCGCGGCGCGATGATCATCACGGCCGCGCTGTTCCTGCTGTTCCTGCTCGGGTTCATGGGCATTGCGCTCGACTTCGGCCATTTGTTCGTCGTCAGGACCGAGCTGCAGACGGCGGTGGACAGTTGCGCACTGGCCGCGGCGCGCGAGCTCGATAAATCGAGCTCGGCGATCACGCGGGGCAAGAGCGCCGGCCAGACGGCCGGCAATGCGAACCCGGTGAACATGCAGTCGGCCACCTGGCGCGGGGAAGGCCAGATCGTGGCCGCAGAAGTCACGTTCCGCGATGCCTCCTATGCGTCCACGATCGATCCTGCCGTGGCCGTCTACGCGCAATGCACGCACAGCCAACCCAACATCAAGATGTGGCTGCTGCAGGCCATCGGCGCCTTCTCGGGCGATACCGCCGGCAACCCCGCGACACGCAGTGTGGCGGCGAGCGCCGTCGCCACCCGCGCAAGCGCACAGACCGCATGTCCCATTCCGGTCGCGGCGAAGCCGAAGCCGGGCGGCGCGGCACCGAACTACGGCTTTGCCGTCGGCGAATGGGTGACGCTCATCATGGCGCAGAACGCGGCCACGGGTGGCCAGATCGGCTGGGCCAACCTCGACGGCAGCAACAGCGCCTCGGAAACCGAAAGCGAACTCAACGGCCGCTGTGGCGCCAGGGTGGGCGACACGATCGGAACCCCCGGCGTGCAGACCTCGGTGGCCGACACCTGGAACTACCGCTTCGGCATCTACAAGAACAGCGGCGATCCGAGCGTGAGCCGGCCCGACTACACCGGCTATGCCTACACCGCGCTCAACTGGCCCGCGAAGTTCAACGCCTACAAGGGCGCACCGGGCCCAGGCGCAGACCCGACCGCCCAGAATTTCGTGACCAAGCGGGCCGCCTTCGCGTCCTGCGCCGACACTGGCACCAAGGTGAAGGGCTCGAACAGCTGCGAGTCGATCACGGGGCTGTCGCTCAACAGTTTCCAGAAGCTGGCCACGCCCGGCAACGTGGCTGGAGGCCACATGCAGTACGGCATGGACCGCCGCTTCGTCACGGTGCCGGTCATCGACGGCGGCAACCACGTGATCGACTACCTCTGCATGCTGATGCTGCAGCCGCTGAGCATTCCGATGACCGACACGCAACTCGAATTCCTCGGCAACGCGGGAGCCGTCGCCAGCCCCTGCACCACCGGCGGGCTGGCCGGTGGATCCGCAGGCCCGCTGGTTCCGGTCCTGGTGAGGTGAGCATCATGAAAAAGTCCCGTCGCACCCAGCATGGCGCCGCGCTGATCGAGCTGGCGCTCATCACGCCGGTGCTGTTGTTGCTGACCTTCATCACCACCGAGTTCGGCCGCGCGGTGTACGAGTACAACGCGGTCGTCAAATCGACCCGCGATGCGGTGCGCTACCTGTCGGTGCAGACACCCAACACGCACGTCACCGAGGCGCGCAACCTGATCGTGTACGGCAATACCGCCGGCACCGGAGCGCCGCTGGCACGCGGGCTGAGCCTTTCGAACGTGCCCGCCGGCAGCTGCTGCACCTGGCAGGCGGCCGGGGCCAACCCGATCATCACCACGGTCACGGTGCGCGTCAGCAGCTACGCCTTTCATTCGCTGTTCCCTTCGGTGATGGGCGTCGTTTTCACCGGTGCGAACGGCAACATCGTCTTCAGCGACATCACCGCCACCATGAGGGCTGCGTCATGAGACACCACATCAAGGGCGCGACCACCGTCGAGTTCGCGCTGGGCCTGCTCATCTTCCTGATGCTCGTTCTGGGCATCGTCGATTTCTCGCGCATGCTGTTCACCTGGAGCGCGGCCCAGGAGGCCACGCGCGCGGGCGCCCGGTATGCGGTGGTGTGCGACGACACCGCCTACCAGGCCCAGGTGCTCGCCCGGATGCGGGCGCTGCTGCCGCAGATCAGCACGGTGTCGGTGACGTGGGCGCCTTCGGGCTGCACGGCGGCCACGTGCCAGGGCGTCACCGTCAGCATCACCGGCCTGAACTACCAGTGGATTTCTCCCATCGTGGGCGCCGCCGGGCCGCTGATCCCCATGCCCGGGTTCTCCACGTACCTGCCGCGCGAGGTCATGCGCAAGGACCCGAACAGCGCGGCCATCTGTTCCTAACAGCACACCGGACACGACCATGAAGATCGCCATCGTTTCCCCCAATCCGAACCACCTGCAGGACATGCGCAAGGTGCTGGAGCCGCGCGGCCATGCCGTGTCGCTCTTCGAAGGCGGCAAGAGCCGGATGCAGGCGGTCGTCGAGAAGGTCGCGCCGGACCTGCTGCTGGTCGACGGCATGTGCTGCGACCCGCAGGAGCTTTCGCTGGTGGAGGCCCTGACCTTGCGGCACCCGGCGGTGGCGGTGGTGCTGCTGTGCGCCATGCAGACGCCCGAGTTCCTGATCCACGCGATGCGCGCGGGCGTGCGCGAGGTGCTGCCGTCGCCCGCTGACACCACTGCGCTCGAAGCGGCTGTCGGCCGCATCGCGCTCAAGATGGCCGGCTCGCAGGCGCGCAGCCCCGGGCGCGTGGTGGCGTTCATGCCCTGCAAGGGCGGCAGCGGCGCGACCTTTCTTGCGACCAACATCGCGCACCAGCTGTCGCGGGAGCGCTCGGTGCTGCTGATCGACCTGAACCTGCAGTTCGGCGACGCGCTGTCGTATGTGAGCGACCTGCGCCCGACCTCGACGATGGCCGACGTGGCGCGCGACATCGGACGCCTCGATGCTTCGCTGCTGGCGGCGAGCGTGGTGCGCGTGTCGCCCAGCTACAGCGTCCTGCCCGCTCCCGAGGACCTGGCGCGCGCGATGGACGTCAAGGCCGAGCACATCGACGCCATCCTGCAGGTGGCGCTCGCGCAGTACGACTTCGTGATCTTCGATCTCGGCACGCGCATCGACACGCTCACGCTGCGCGTGCTCGACCGCGCGGAGCGCATCTTTCCGGTGCTGCAGACCAGCCTGCCGCACATCCGCAACGTGACGCGCCTGATGCAGGTGTTCAAGTCGCTCGGCTACGCCCCCGGCAAGGTTGAGCTGCTGGTGAACCGCAGCACAGGCGGCGGCGAGATCGGGCTGTCGGACATGCGCCGGTCGCTGCCCGGCGCGACGTTCACGACGGTGCCGGACGGCGGCAAGGACGTCGATGCGTCCATCAACCGCGGCGTGCCGCTGTCGGAGATGTCGCGCGGCAGCGCGCTCGCCAAGCGCCTCGACGAGATCGCCCACACGCTCAGCCCGCGGCCGGAAGCAACACCCGGCTTCATGGGGCGGCTGTTCCGCCGTGCCTGAGACCACGCGGATTTCCATCCATACCCAGGCGGAGGTGCCAACCATGTCATTCAGGGACCAACTCAATGCGATCGACGGCGATGCCGGCGCGCGCCCGGCGGGGCCGGTCGTCGAGCTGACGGCGTCGCCTTTCGCCTCGGACACCTACAAGCTGCTGAAGGAGCGCATGCACCTGAAGCTGCTGGAGCGCTTCGACCTGGCGGCGCTCGAAACCCTGCAGCCTGACGCGCTGCGCCAGGAAATCTCGACCATGGTCGGGCGGCTGCTGCAGGAAGAGCCCGAGGCGCTCAACGACATCGAGCGGCGCACGCTGATCCGCGACATCCAGCACGAGATGCTGGGCTTCGGGCCCATCGAGCTGCTGATGGCCGATCCGACCGTGTCGGACATCCTGGTCAACTCGCCGGACCAGATCTACGTGGAGCGCCGGGGCCGGCTGGAGCTGACCAACGTGAGCTTCACCGATGAGAAGCACCTGCTGCGCATCATCGACAAGATCGTCTCGCTGGTGGGGCGGCGCATCGACGAGTCCAGCCCCATGGTCGATGCGCGGCTGCCCGACGGGTCGCGGGTCAACGCCGTCATCGCGCCGGTGGCGCTGGACGGGCCGATGATGTCGATCCGCCGTTTCGCGAAGATCCCGCTGCGCATGAGCAACCTGGTGAGCGACCTCAAGTCGCTCACGCCGCCGATGGCGCAGATGCTCGAGGGCCTGGCCCAGGCCAAGGTCAACATGCTGATCTCGGGCGGCACCGGGGCAGGGAAGACCACGCTGCTGAACATTCTCTCGGGCTTCATTCCGGAGACCGAGCGCATCATCACCATCGAGGATGCGGCCGAGCTCCAGCTGCAGCAGCCGCACGTCGCGCGCATGGAGACGCGACCGATGAACATCGAAGGCAAGGGCGAGATCACGCAGCGCGCGCTGGTGCGCAACGCGCTGCGCATGCGGCCCGACCGCATCGTGATCGGCGAGGTGCGCGGCGCCGAAGCGGTCGACATGCTGCAGGCCATGAACACCGGCCACGAAGGCTCGCTCACCACCATCCACGCCAATTCGCCGCGCGATGCGCTGGCCCGGCTGGAAAACATGATCGGCATGGCCAACCTGAACCTGCCGCACCGCACCGTGCGCCAGCAGATCGCCTCGGCGATCACGGTGGTGGTCCAGGTGCTGCGGCTGGTCGACGGGCGGCGCAAGGTCACCAGCATCCAGGAGATCACCGGCATGGAGGGCGAGATCGTCACCATGCAGGAGGTCTTCACCTTCCACCAGACGGGCATGGGCCCCGACGGCCAGGTGCGCGGTCATTTCCACGCGACCGGCGTGAGGCCGAAGTTCATGGAGCGGCTGCACGCGTACGGCGTGGACCTGCCCGACAGCATCTTCGATCCCGAGAAGCACTACGAATAGGAGCGCGCCATGTTCGAAAACCTGGGGGGTGACACGCTGATCACGGTCACGGTGCTGGTCTTCGTGACCGCGCTGCTCATGATCGAGGGGCTCTACCTGCTGTGGCGGTCCTACAAGGGGCCCGACGCACGCAAGATCGAGAAGCGTCTGCAGGCGATGTCCGCCGCGGTCGACCGCACGCCGCAGGCGCATCTCGCCAAGGAGCGCATGCTCAGCGATGTGCCGTGGATGCAGCGCCAGTTGCTGGCGCTGCCGCGGGCGCACCGGCTGGACCGCTTCATCCTGCAGGCGGGGCTGGACTGGACGGTGTCCAGCTTCCTGCTGGCCTGCGGGGCGCTCGGCGTGTTCGCGTTCTGCGCCGTGTGGGCGGCGCATCAGCCCCTGGTGCTGGCGCTTCTCGCCGGGGCCGTGGCGGCGGTGCTTCCCGTGCTGTACCTGCAGCATCAGCGCAGCCACCGGCTGGAGCGCCTCGAAAAGCAGCTGCCGGACGCGCTGGACCTCGTGACGCGCGCCCTGCGCGCGGGCCACTCCTTTGCCAGCGGCGTGCAGATGATCGGCGAGGAAATGCCCGAGCCGATCGCCAGCGAGTTCCGCCTGGTGGCCGACGAGGTGAACTTTGGCGTCTCGCTGCAGCAGGCGCTGACCAACCTCAGCGAGCGCGTGCCGCTCACCGACCTGCGCTACTTCGTGGTGTCGGTGCTGATCCAGCGCGACTCGGGCGGCAACCTGACGGAGGTGCTGGGCAACCTGAGCCGGCTCATCCGCGAGCGCTTCAAGCTGCTGGCGCGGGTGCGGGTGCTGTCGTCGGAAGGGCGGCTGTCGGCCTGGATCTTGGGCGTCATGCCGTTCGCTCTGGCGGCGCTCATGAACGTCTTCAATCCCGAGTTCATGTCGCCGCTGTGGACCGACCCGATCGGCGAGACGGTGCTGCGCTACATGCTGGTGCTGATGCTCGTGGGCATCGTGCTGCTGCGCAAGATCGTGAAGATTCACGTCTGAAGGAGAAGCGCCATGGCCATGCTGTTCCCCATCCTGGTGTTCCTGTCCGTGTCGCTGGCCGTCATCGGCCTGGCGGCGTGGCTGTCCCCGACGCGCGCCGCGCAGCGGCTGCAGGCGGTGGCGCCGTCGTCAGGCAAGTCGGCCTGGACCGAGACGGCGATCAAGCTCGTCGGCCCGTTCGCGCAGCTGTCGTCGCCGACCGGCGACGCCGACCTGTCGCCGCTGCGCGTGCGCTTCCTGAACGCCGGCATCCGCCATCCGGATGCCTACCTCGTCTACTTCGGCCTGAAGACATTGCTGCCGCTGGGCTTCGCGGCCATCGCGTTCTTCGCGATGCGCGCGGCGGGGGCGGATGGCGGCATGACGATGCTGCTGTGGCTTGCGCTGGCCGCGCTGGCCGGCTGTTATCTGCCCAACCTGGTGCTGCGCCTGCGCATCCGCGCGCGGCGCCGCGAGATCTTCGAGAACTTTCCCGACGCCGCCGACCTGATGCTGGTGTGCGTGGAGGCGGGGCTCGGGCTGGACGCCGGGCTGGCCAAGGTCACCGAGGAAATCAAGATCAAGAGCCAGGCGCTCGCGCAGGAACTGCACTGGACCAACCTGGAAATGCGCGCCGGCGGCACGCGCGAGAAGTCGTTGCGCAACCTGGCGCTGCGCACGGGCGTGGAAGAAATAAGCACCTTCGCCACCATGCTGACCCAGGCGGACCGCTTCGGTACCAGCATCGGAGAGTCGCTGCGCGTGTTTTCGGACGACCTGCGCCACAAGCGCCAGGTGCGCGCCGAGGAGCTGGCCGCGAAGGTGCCGACCAAGATGCTGCTGCCGCTGGTGCTGTGCATCTTCCCGTGCATCTCACTCGTGATCCTCACGCCGGCGGCGATCCGCGTGATCCGGATGATCATGCCGATGCTGAGCGGCGGGCAGCTGTAAGAGGGCGCGCAGGCGGCGCGCAGCAGGAGCCGCCGCAGCGTTTCAGGACGCCAGCGTGTCGAGCTGGTGCTTGATCGCGTAGATGTACAGCTCGAGCCGGTTCGTGACGCCCAGCTTCTGGTAGATGGCGCACAGGTGGTTGCGCAGCGTGTGCTCGGTGACGAAGGCGCGCTCGGCAAGCACCTTGTTGGAGGCGCCGCAGCCCGTCACGACGATGTGGATGATCTCGCGTTCCTTGTGCGTCAGCGTGGCCTGCCGCGCCGTGTCGGGGTCGGCCTTCGGCGGCTTCCTGGCCGACGTGAGTTCGGAGAAGACGCGGCCCATGGTCTGCGCGTCGACGCACAGCTCGCCCTGGTGGACGCGCGAAATGGCGTCGAGCAGCTGCTGCGCCGAGGCGTCCTTGCCCACCACGCCGCGTGCACCGCGCAGCACGGCCTGGTCGAGCGTGCGCTGCTCCTTCTCGGCCGTCAGCACCATCACGCGCGACACCTCGTTGGCCAGCAGCCGGGGCAGGATGTCCAGCGCGCTGTGGCCGTCCAGGTCGAGGTCGAGCACGATGACGTCGGGTGCGAGGCTTTGCGCCGTGGCCACCGCTTCGTCGCAACAGCTGGCCGTGCCGACCACCTTCATGCGCGGCTGTTCGCCGTCGATCAGCTTCGACAGGCCCCACAGCATGGTCTTGTGGTCGTCCACGAGCAGCACGGCAATGGGATGGTCGAGGGTTTGCATGACGGACTCCTTCCTGTGTCTGCGGCGAGCGGTCAGATCGGGATTTCGATCCGCACCGCCGTGCCGCCGTTCGCGCATCGGTCGACATGCGCCTGGCCGCCCAGGGCCGCGGCGCGCTCGGTGAGGGAGCGTGGGTGGAAGGCGGTGAAGCTTTCCTGGCAGGCGTCGTTCTCGATGCACAAGGCCAGCTGGCCGTTCTTGCAGTCGATGCGCACGCTGCCGTGGCGCGCATGGGTGTGCTTGCAGATGTTGTTCAGCCCCTCGCTCACCATCTGCAGCAGCTCCGCGGTCACGCGGTCGTCCAGGTGCAGCGGGGCGTCGATGGCCATCACGATGTCGATGTCGATGCCGTACAGGCCCTTGATCCGCGCGGCCTGGCGCTCGATGTGGGGCCGCACGAGTCCGCCCGGATCGTTCGCGCCGTGCCTGACTTCGCCGGCGTAGCGGCGCAGGTCGGCGATCACCCCGTCGGCCACCTCCGAGAGCTTGTCGAGGTCTTCGCGCAGCGGGTTGTCGGCGCCGGCGCGCTTGCGCAGTGCGCACAGGCCCATGCGCAGGCCGATGTAGGGCTGGATGGCCGTGTCGTGCAGGTCGAGCGCGATCTTCAGGCGCTCCGCCGACGCGGCTTCCGAGGCCATCCGGTCGAGCACCTCGATGGTTTCGATGACCGGGAAGATCTGCTCCATGAGGTGCGCGAGGAACAGCGCGTCGGACTTGCCGAGCCGCCCGTCGCGCGACGAGATGAACACCCGGCCTTCGCCCAGGCGCATCGGCAGCGGCGCGCTGATGAAAGCGCGGGCCTCCAGCATGGCGGCGACGGTGGCGCAGCGTTGCGCGGCCTCTTCGTCGGCGCGGCGCCAGGCGGTCGCGCCCGCTGCGAAGACGTGGTGCTGCGCGCGAAGGTGGCTCAGCGGCCAGGGCAGGCGGTTGCTCATCACGATGCTGTCGGGCGCCAGGGCCATGAGCGGTGATTCCGCGAGGCGGCCGATGCTCTCGATGCTCACCTGCTCGCAGGTGTCGTCCTCGCGCAGCGTGCGCAAAGTCCAGGTGCCGGTGGCGCGGTCGCGCGTGAGCAGGATGCAATGGCTGGCCTTGAAGAAGGCCAGGGTGCGTTCCATCGTGCGGGCGATGGTGCGCCCGGCGCCGAAGCGCGGGTTCGACAGCTGGCTCACGTCGCCCAGCAGCGCCAGGCGCCGTTGCAGCGCCAGCTTGGAGCCGCCCCAGTACACGATCATGTGTCCCAGCGCCAGCAGGAAGGCGGTGCGCATCAGCAGCTGCGGCGTGTCGTCCGAGCACGCGACCAGCCCGCAGGCGACGAACGAGGCGACCGACGCCACCGTCACGCGGGCACCTTCCTCGAAGCCCCAGCGGAACGAGGAGGTGAGGATGGCGAAGAAGTAGAAAAGGAAGAACAGGCTGTGGGTGCCGTCGGTCACCGCCATGATCAGCGTGAACCACAGCACGTCGGACCAGTGGATCGCCCGACCCTGGAAGTAGGGCCGTCCCACCGCCGTGCAGACGTGGATCAGCAGGCTGTGAAGGATGTAGCCGAAGAAGGCCAGCCAGACCGCTGCGGGAACCTGGTTGTGGCTATCGGCGGCGTCGACCGTGATCGCCAGCAGGGCTGAAATCGACAGCACGAGCCGCATGCGTCCCACCATGAGCGCATCCGCCGCCAGGCTGGCGTCGATGCTGGGGGCGGAGCCGCGAACTTGCATGGGGATGCATCCTGTGCATGGGCCATGTCAGGCACCGCGAGTGATCGCGGTACAGGCGGGGGCGCTCGGCAGTGACAGTTTGGAATACATTTTTATTGCCAAAGACCACAACGTGTGACGAGTTCACATTACTACTTTGGTGTTCAGATGCAATTGAAATCTCATTCCATTAACCTTTGGTAACTATATTTGCATTAAATTTCATGCGGATAAATAGGCCACTGCACGAGGGCGGCGAGGGGGCCTGGTGGCGGTGGGGGAGGCCCCGCAGAGGGCGAGGTACCTCAACGGGGCGCCCGCCTGCCTTGGCGAAGGCGCAGGCGGTGGGGTAACCCGGCTGCGCGCCCTCAGGGCAGGAACAGCAGCATCCCGTACACCGCGAACAGCATCAGGTGCATGAGGCCCTGGATCGGCGACGTGCGCTGTCCGTTGAAGCTCAGCATCGTCAGCACCGCCGTCACCGCGAACAGCAGGGTTTCCGCCCCCGAGATGCCCATGAGCACCTGCTTGCCCGTGACCAGCCCGATGATCAGCACGGCCGGCACCGTGAGCCCCACGGTGGAGACGAAGGCGCCCAGGCACAGGTTGATGGCGCGCTGCATCTCGTTGTTCATCGCGGCGCGCACGGCGGTGATCGATTCGGGTGTGAAGACGATGATGGCGATGAGCACGCCGCCCACCGCGGCGGGCGCGCCGGCCGCGGCGATGCCGTAGTCGGTGACCACCGCGAGGTAGTGCGCGAGCAGCACGATGGGCAGGATCATCGCGAGCAACAGCAGCGAGCGCACGACCACGGCGCGCTTGTCCAGGCCGCTGTGCGCTGACTGTGTCGCGGGGGAAGGCGCGGTCGCACGTACCGACATGTGCCCCGGCGCCGGCTGGATGAAGAAGCGCTGGTGGCTGCGCATCTGCATCCAGAGAAACGCGCCGTACAGCACGGCGGTGAGCACCGACATGCCGATCGCCTGCACCGGCGTGAACTCGCCCGCACCCGAGCTGTGGTTGGGCAGCACCAGCGCCGTGCCGGTCAGCAGCACGATCATCGACACATAGGCGCCGGCGCCCTGCGCGTTGTATTCCTGGTCGCCGTGGCGCGCCGCACCGGCGATGAGGCAGATGCCGATGACGAGGTTCAGGATGATCATCATCACGGCGAAGATCGAGTCGCGCCCGATGGTCGGAAACTCGCCCGGGCCGAGCAGCACCGAGGCGATGAGGATCACCTCGATCGACACGATCGACAGCGTCAGGATCAGCGTGCCGTAGGGCTCGCCCAACTGGTGCGCCAGGTGATCGGCTTCGCGCACCACGCCGAAAGACGCGGCCAGGATGGTGACGAACAGCGCAAGAAAAACGCAGCCGGCCACCACGGGGCTGATCGGCGCGGCCAGCCAGCGGTCGCCGAACGCGACGAAGAGCCCGACCACGAGCCAGGCGGCGGCGATCAGGGCCCAGGTGGCGGGCGGCACGAGGCGGGCAGGGGTGTGGGTTGTGGTCATGTGCGTTGTCACTCCGACATCAAGAGGGAAGCCAGGGCCAGCAGGCCGCTGCCTGCGAGGCTGAGCCCGCTGGCGGCCCACAGGGCCTTCACGTCGCGCGGCTCGCAGCCTTCGCGGCGCGCATGCCATGCGGCGTACGCCAGGGCCACCGCCATGGTCAACGCGGGCCAGTGCAGATCAAGACCGTTCATCGTCTCGCTCCCGATGCGGCGAACCCGCGCCGACATTCGGCGCGGTACGACAGCCGCGTGGCGCCGGGGCGCACGTGCAGGCGCACGGCACCGAGCGTCAGCCAGAAGGCATCCGACCCAAGGGCCCGAGGAAGACGGAAAAGGGAAAAGAGGCGTAGCGCAGCGAGGCGCCAGGAAGGGAGCAGTTCGGCCATGTCGAAACTTCGCGAGAAGTCAGGAAAGGGCCGTCCCTTGCAAGGTGAAGGTGCAAGGCCGAGGTCGTCCTCGGCCCGGTTCGCGCAGGGCGCGCGAACGAAAAAATGATAGCAGGGAAACTGCCGGCGGGCGCGCTCAGCCTCCGCGCGCGCGCACCTGGGCCGCGTGCAGGAGGCGGGCGTTGTCGACCTTTTGCTTGGAAAGAAGATGCATCTTGCTGCAGCTCGAACAGCGGTACAGGCGCAGCCAGGGCAGCAGGCGCATCCACGCGGCGCGCGGCTGGCGATCCATGTCCTGAGGATGGCAGGGGCAGGCAGAAACCGAATGAGACGACGACATTTGTCCGAATGACCATGCTGTCCAGATCCCACCCTGACCAAGCTCTGTGGCTCTTCGGCTACTGGGAATTGAAAGTATTCATTCTTACGACAAATGTAAACAAGCACACTCACCTGTTCTGGGTATTTGGCTGCTTTGGCCCACGGAAAACGGTGGAGAAAATGCGGCTGAGTCCCGATGCCGCAGGGCCGAACGGTCGGTCGATGCGGCGGATCAGGTAGACCGGCAACGGCCGCGGCGCCGTCGTGCGCTGCATGGCCAGCGGCACGTGCGCCAGCCGCTTCGCTTTCAGGTCGGCCTGCACCATCCACAGCGGCAGGTGGCCCCAGCCGACGCCGCCCAGGATCAGCGCGTGCTTGGTCGCGATCTCGCTGACGCGGCAGGTCTTCTGCGACAGCACGCCGAAGTTGCGCCCTTGCGAGCGCGCCGACGGGTCGGCCACGACGACCTGCACGTGGTCCGCCAGGTCGACGGTCGTCCATCGCGCGGCGCTTGCCTGCGCGAGCGGGTGAGCCGGATGGCACACCGCGACCATGCCCGCGATCTCGCCGATCCCCTCCGACGCCACATGCGGATCGTGCTCTTCCGCGGCCGTGAGGCCGAGGTCGCAGCGGCCTTCCAGCACGGCGGTCAGCGCCGACGTCATGGGCGCGGTTGCCAGCTCCAGCCGCACGCTGGGGAACTCCGCCTGGAAGCGGCAGATGGCGTCGGCCACGAGCGGCAGCGGCAGCAGCGGGTCCTGCGCCATGCGCAGCTCGGCCTCGACGCCTTCGCTGAAGCTGTTGGCCCGCGCGCGGAACGCGTCGGCCTTGATCAGCAGCGTGCGCGCTTCCGCCAGCAGCGTCGCGCCGGCCTCGGTGAGCACCGGGCGATGCTGCGAGCGGTCGAACAACGACAGGCGCAGCTCGGACTCGAGGTTGGCAATCGCGGCGCTGAGGCCGGACTGCGCTCGCCCGAGCGAGCCGGCCGCGGCGCGGAAGGAGCCCCGGTCGGCAATCGAGACGAAGACGCGCAATTGGTCGAGGGTGAGGGCGTCCAGCATGATCTGATTTTGTGATCAATTCGATCTAAATTTTATCAATTGTGCAGATCGATGGCCTGCGGGAGCATTGGCTTCTTCTCCTTTCCTGGAAGCAAGCCATGAAGAAAGCCATCGTCTACGAAGCCACCGGCGCCGACCCCCGGCGCGACCATCTCGAGCGCAAGGACCTGACCATCGTGGCGGTCGGCCACCCCGGCGAACTGGCCGACGTGGCGATCGACCTGGCGCGCGATGGCGTGGAACTCATCGAGCTGTGCGGCGGCGTCTCGCCGCGGTGGCGCCCGCTGGTCAGTGCCGCGGCCGGCCCGGGCGTGCAGGTCAGCTCGGTCACCTTCGGCATGGAGTCGCTGGCACCGGCCGCGCGCTTCAGCCAGGCCCGCGCCGACGGTGCGCCGTTGCCGGCCGCCTTCATCTTCCTGGAGCCCGGCGCCGACGCGCGCCGCGACCGCTTCGTGCAGACCTTCATGCGCGAGCACACGACCTTCGTGCCGGTGCCCGACGAGGCGGCGGCCGTGGCCGCGGCGCGCGGGCTGGTGGCCGACGGCGTCGGGCTCATCGAGCTCTACGGCGGCTTCACGAGCGCTGGCGCCGCCGCCGTCATCGACGCCGTGCAGGGAAGGGCGCCGGTCGGCATCGGCAGCTTCACGCTCGATGCGACGCATCCGGGGGAGCACGCATGAGACATCGCCCATGCCCGACCGTGAGCTATGCCGCCTCGTCGCCGCGGCAGCGCACGCATGACATCGAACTGATCGACGGCGTCGTCGCCCGTGTCGAATCGACGCAGCGGGCGCGCGATGTCGACGGCTTCACCCGCCTGCTCACGCCCGAGGCCGTGTGGGTGACCGCCTTCGGGCGTCGGCTCAACGACTGGCCGAAGATCCGCGAGTTCACCGCCAGCGTGCTCACGCCCGCCATCGGCGACGAGCACGCGTTCTACGACGTGGAGCACGTCACCTTCCTGAGCGACACCATCGCGGTCGTCAACGTGCGCCAGCGCCCGGTCGATGCGGCCGGCGCGCCGCTGGCGGGACGGGCCGAAGGACGCCCGCTGTACGTGATGAGCAAGCACGGCGACGGCTGGATGATCGCCGCCGGCCAGAACACCCCGCGCCAGGAAGCCGCCATCGCCGCGCAGGCACAGGCGCTGCCCGATCGCCAATGACCGCGCCCTTCTTCTTTTCCTCTTCCTTCTCCTTTGCCATGACCCATCCTGCGCTGACCCTCATCGAACAACGTGTCTCGGCCAACCGCTTCGACCCGACCCACGTGCTGCAAAGCGAAGAGATCGAATCGCTGATCCGCTTCGCCACGCGGGCGCCCACGGCCTACAACCTGCAGAACTGGCGCTTCATCGCCGCGCGCACGCCGCAGGCCAAGGCGCGGCTGCGGCGGGTGGCGCAGGACCAGCCCAAGGTGAGCGAGGCGGCCGTCACCTTCATCGTCTGCGGCCTGCTGCCCGACCCCGAGGCGCTCGCCGACCGGCTGCGCCCGTTCATGGAGGCCGGCTTCATGTCGCCCGACACGGCGGCCGGCTGGCGCGAAGGCGCGCGCCTGCAGTACGCCGACGACCCGCGCACCGCGCGCGACGAGGCCGTGCGCAGCGCCGCCTTCGGGGCCGCCACGCTCATCCATGCGGCCGAGGCGCAGGGGCTGGTGTCGGGGCCGATGGTCGGCTTCGACCCCGAGGGCGTGACCCGCGAGTTCGGCCTGCGGCCGCACGAGGTGCCCGTGGTGCTGGTGGCCGTGGGTCGCGCCGCGCCCGGCAACTGGCCGCAGAAGCCGCGCCGCCCGCTGGCCGAAGTGCTCGACATCCTGTGAAGGCGCGCGCCACCGATCTGTGGCTGACGGCGATCGCGCCGGCCATCTGGGGCAGCACCTACATCGTCACCACCGAGTTCCTCGCCGGCTGGCCGCCGATGACCGTCGCGATGCTGCGGGCGCTGCCCGCCGGGTTGCTGCTGTTGCTGATCGTGCGGCAGCTGCCGCGCGGCTTGTGGTGGGGGCGGGTGTTCGTGCTCGGCGCGCTCAACTTCTCGTTCTTCTGGGCGATGCTGTTCGTGTCGGCCTACCGGCTGCCGGGCGGCGTGGCGGCGACCGTGGGCGCGGTGCAGCCGCTGCTGGTGATTGTGCTGGCGTACGTCCTCTTGCGCAGCCCGATCCGGCCCTGGTCGATCGTCGCGGCGCTGGCGGGGTTGGGCGGCGTCGCGCTGCTGGTGCTCACGCCGCGCGCGGCGCTCGATCCGGTCGGCATCGCCGCGGGCCTGGCGGGCGCGGCCTCGATGGCCTGTGGCACGGTGCTGAGCCGACGCTGGCAGCCGCCGGTGTCGCCGCTCACCTTCACCGCGTGGCAGCTCACGGCCGGCGGGCTGCTGCTGGTCCCGGTGTCGCTCGCGCTCGACCCGGCGCTGCCCGCGTTCACGACGCCCAGCCTGCTGGGGCTCGCGTGGCTCGGGCTGGTGGGTGCGGCGCTGACCTACATCCTGTGGTTTCGCGGCATCGCGCGGCTGGAGTCGTCGGTCGTGTCGTCGCTGGGTTTCCTGAGCCCGCTGACGGCGGTGGTGCTGGGCGGCGTGTTCCTGCAGCAGACGCTCACGCCCGCGCAGGTCGCAGGGCTCGTGCTGGTGATCTGCAGCATCGGGGTGGCGCAGCGCGCGCAGGCCAGGGCGGCCTGAAAAAGGCGGAACGGGCGGGCTGGGAAGGCCCGGATTTCCTCGATCCCTGTCACACCCCGTTTCACTTCTCCCGCGCTTCGTGTGCACCAGTTCACAGAGGGAAAGCCGTTAGTTGACCGGTGTAAACTGCCCGGTTTTCTCCCTCTCTCGCGGTATGGTGCAAGTGTCACGGCGCACAGGCTTCACCGGCTCGGCGCTCACTCGCTTGCTCGCTCAATTGAGCGACATCGACGTTCCCGAATCCAGGCAAGCCCTCGCGGATCGTTTGAGTCAGTGGTTCAGTTGGACCGACGCCATCTCCTTGTCTGCAGCTTTGGATTCCGATCTGGGCGTCGCCGTGTCCGGCGTCCGGGCGTCCGAGGGCGCCGAGGAGGCGCAGGAGTGCGCGCGCCTGAAGGCCGCGCTGGCCAAGGGCAATGCCGACGGCGGCGTGGCCTCTGTGCTGCCCGGCGCGAACGATGACTTCCCGCCGTACCGCCGCCGCTACTTCGCGCGCCAGCAGGCCATGGAAACGGCCATCGAACCGCTGCGCGCGCGCCTGCGGGCCCGCCTGGCCACCCGCTCGCCCGAGCTGGCCCGGCTGGCTGCGGTGGACGCCATCCTGGAGCAGGTGGTGGGCGCCCGCGAACGCAGCCTGCTGGCGAGCGTGCCGTCGCTGCTGGAGAAACACTTCAAGCGTCTGCGCGAGGCCGACCAGGCCGCGCAGGACGCACACCCCGACACCCCCCAGCCGCCACCGAATTCCGCCGGCGGCTGGCTGAACGTGTTCGGCCGCGACATGCAAAGCGTGTTGCGGGCCGAACTGGACATTCGCATGCAACCGGTCGAAGGCCTCCTAGAAGCCCTTCGCGATCGCTAGCCCCATAAGAGACAACAAGCTTCCATGAACAGATTTTTCCATTACGCCGTCTTCCTCGTGGGCCTGGCCGTCGTGTGCTGGGTCGGTGCCAGCTATGTCGGCCACAACCCGCTGGCCCTGGTGATCACGGCGCTGATCGGCGCGTTCTACCTGATGGGCGCGCTGGAGTTGCACCGCTTCCACCAGGCCACCGGCACGCTCTCGCACGCGGTGAACGACCTGTCGGCGCCGCCGACGAGCCTTGGCGACTGGCTCGCCGGCCTGCATCCCTCGCTGCGCAACGCGGTGCGCCTGCGCATCGAAGGCGAGCGCGTCGGCCTGCCGGGTCCGGCGCTCACGCCGTACCTCGCGGGCCTGCTGGTGCTGCTGGGCATGCTGGGCACGTTCCTGGGCATGGTGGTCACGCTCAACGGCACGGGGCTGGCGCTCGAAAGCGCGACCGACGTGCAGGCCATCCGCAACTCGCTGTCGGCGCCCGTGCGCGGCCTGGGCCTGGCCTTCGGCACCTCGGTGGCGGGCGTGGCCGCATCGGCCATGCTGGGCCTGGCCTCGGCGCTGTGCCGGCGTGAACGCCTGCTGGCCGGGCAGTCGCTCGACACGCTGATCGCCACGTCGCTGCGCGGCCATTCGCTGGCGCACCGCCGCGAAGAGTCGTTCAAGCTGATGCAGCAGCAGGCCCACGCGATGCCCGCGCTGGTCGACCAGCTGCAGGCCATGGTGGCCGCGATGGACCGTCAGAGCCAGTCGATCAACGAACGCCTCGTCGCCAGCCAGGACACCTTCCACCAGAAGACCGAAGCCGCCTACACGGGGCTCGCCGCCTCGGTCGACCGCTCGCTCAAAGACAGCCTGGCCGACAGCGCGCGCATCGCCGGAGAAACCATCCAGCCCGTGGCGAAGGTGATGCCCGAGCTGGTCGGCCAGCTGCAGACCATGATGGCCGCGATGGAGCGCCAGACCCAGACGCAGAACGACCGCCTCGTGGCCAGCCAGGACAGCTTCCACCAGAAGGCCGAAGCCGCGTACACGGGGCTGGCCGCCTCGGTCGATCGCTCGCTGAAGGACAGCCTGGCCGACAGCGCCCGCATCGCCGGTGAAACCATCCAGCCGGTGGCGAAGGTGATGCCCGAACTGGTCGGCCAGCTGCAGACGATGATGGCCGCGCTGGAGCGCCAGGGCCAGTCGCAGAACGACCGTCTCGTCGCTAGCCAGGACAGCTTCCACGAAAAGGCCGAGGCCGCCTACAGCGGTCTGGCCGCCTCGGTCGATCGCTCGCTGAAGGACAGCCTCACCGACACCGCCCGCATCGCCGGCGCAACGATCCAGCCCGTGGTCGAGGCGGCCATGCTCGGCATCGCGCGCGAAGCGGCCTCGCTGCAGGGCGGCATGGCGCAGGCTGTCGAACGGCAGCTCGAAGGCCTCACGGGCCGCTTCGAGGCCTCGACCGCCGGCGTCGCCGACACCTGGAAGGCCGCACTGGCCGAACACGAGCGCGCGAGCGGGGCGCTGTCGAGCGACCTGCGCGGCACGCTCGAACGCTTTGCCGAGACCTTCGAGCAGCGCTCGGCCGCGCTGGTCGACGGCGTGTCCGCCCGCCTCGAAAGCACCGTGGGCAGCGTGTCCGACACCTGGGGCAGCGCGCTCGCGCAGCACCAGCGCGTCAGCGAAAAACTGTCGGGCGATTCGCACCAGGCGCTCGCCGCTGCCGCCGCCACCTTCGAGCAGCATTCGGTGTCGCTGCTGCGCACAGTGGGCGAGGCCCACACCAGCCTGCAGACCGAACTGGCGGCGCGCGATGCGCAGCGCCTGTCGGCCTGGAGCCAGTCGCTCGAAGCCATGGCCGCGTCGCTGCAGAAGGAATGGCAACAGGCCGGCGCGCACACGCTGAGCCAGCAACAGCAACTGAGCGAGACGCTGGCGCAGGCCGCGCGCGACGTGTCGGCGCAGGCCGAAGCGCACGCCAAGCAGACCGTCGCCGAAGTCGCACAGCTGCTGCAGGCCGCGTCGGACGCCCCCCGCGCCGCCGCGTCGCTGCTCGACACCGTGCGCGAGGCGCACGCCAACCTGCAGACCGAACTCGCCACGCGCGACGCGCAGCGCCTCGCGGCCTGGAGCGGCTCGCTCGAGACCATGGCCGCCTCGCTGCAGAAGGAATGGCAGCAGGCCGGCGCGCACAGCCTGAGCCAACAGCAGCAGATGAGCGAGACGCTGGCGCAGACCGTGCGCGACATGTCGGCGCAGGCCGAGGCCAATGCCAAGCAGACCGTGGCCGAAGTCGCGCAGCTGCTGCAGGTGGCGGCCGAGGCACCGAAGGCCGCGGCCGACGTGATCGCCGAGCTGCGCCAGAAGCTGTCGGACGGCATGGCGCGCGACAACGACATGCTCGAAGAGCGCAGCCGCATCCTCGGCACGCTCGAAACCTTGCTGGGCGCGGTGAACCATGCCTCGACCGAACAGCGCAGCGCCATCGACGCGCTCGTCACGGCCTCGGCCGACATGATGGAGCGCGTGGGCAGCCGCTTCACCGAGAAGGTCGAGAGCGAGACCGAGAAGATGGCCGGCATCGCCGCGCAGATCACCGGCGGCGCGGTCGAGGTGGCGAGCCTGGGCGAGGCCTTCGGCTTTGCCGTGCAGCGTTTCGGCGAATCGAACGACAAGCTGGTGGCGCACCTGCAGCGCATCGAAGGCGCGCTGGGCAAGTCGCTGGCGCGCAGCGACGAGCAGCTGGCCTACTACGTGGCGCAGGCGCGCGAGGTGATCGACCTGAGCATCATGTCGCAGAAGCAGATCGTCGAAGACCTGCAGCAGTTCGCCAGCCGCCAGACCGCAGGCAGCGAGGCCTGAAATGGTGCGCGACGAGATCGACCTCGACGCCGGCCTGGAGCCGACCGTCCCCGTGTGGGCGGTGTTCGGCGACCTGATGGCGGGCATGCTGGGCGCGTTCGTGCTGATCCTGGTGTGCGTGCTCGGCATGCAGCTGGACCTGGCGAGCCGCCTCGAAACCGAGGTGCAGCAGCGCCGCGCCGAATCGCAGCGCCGCGAGGCGCTCGAGCAGGCGCTGGCCGGTCCGCTCGCCGCGGGCCGCGTGACGCTCAACAACGGCCGCATCGGCATCAGCGGCAGCGTGCTGTTCGCCTTCAATTCCGCCGACCTGCAACCCGGCGGCCGGCAACTGCTGAAAAGCCTGGCCGGTCCGCTGGGCGCCTACCTGAAGGCGCGCGACGAGATCCTGATGGTGAGCGGCTTCACCGACGACCGGCAGATGCGCGAGGGCGCGCGCCTGTTCGCCGACAACTGGGAGCTGTCGGCCCAGCGCGCGCTCACTGTGACGCGCGCGCTGATCGAAGAGGGCGTGCCCTCGTCGTCGGTGTTCGCTGCGGCCTTCGGCGCCGAGCAGGCCGTGGCCTCGAACGGCGACGCCGAAGGCCGCGCGAAGAACCGGCGCGTGGAAATGGCGCCGACGCCCCGACCCAAGAACGCACCCGACGCAGCGAAGCCCCGTGAGTAACGACACCGCACCGGACGATCAGGTCGACCCCGTCGCGGCGCTCGACGCCTGGCGCGCGCGCGGCGACGACCGCTTCGACCCGGTGCGCTTCCGCTTCATCGCGGCGATGGCGCAGCGCGCGGCGGCGCACGAAGGCGAGGCACGGCGCCTGCTCGATGCGCGGCTGGCCAGCCTCATGGCGACCTACCGCGCCGATCTGGAGAAGGTCGCCCCCGAGGCCGAAGCGCCGGCCGATGCGCCGCTGCACACCGCGCTCGCCGAGCTGATGAACCACATCGCCCAGCTCGCACCGCTGCCGCCGCCGCCCGACGCGGAGGCGACCGACGGAGACACCGTGCCGAGCCTCTCAACCGCGCCCGAGCTCAAGACGCTGAGCTACTTCCGCGGCACCTGGTCCAAGCTCGCCGCCGACCAGCGCGTGACGCAGTCGCTCGCCAAGGTGCCGAAGAACGCCGGCCCGCTCAACACGCACCACCTCGTGCAGCGCGCGCTCACGCTGATGCGCGACCTGTCGCCGCAGTACCTGCAGCGTTTCATGGCACACGTCGATGCGCTGCTGTGGATCGAGCAGGTGAACGCCGCCGCCGAGGCCGCGCGCGTGGCGCGCACCGAGAGCCCGCGCAAGAGTTCACGCAGCCGCGCGAGCTAGAAGCTCAGCCCGCCGCGTCGTGGCACACGACGCACAGCTTGTTGCCGTCTGGGTCGCGGAAGTACGCGCCGCAGTAGTCGGGGTGGTAGTGCGTGCGCAGCCCCGGCGGGCCTTCGCAGCTGCCGCCGTGCGCGAGCGCGATGCGGTGCACCGCATCGACCATCGCCCGCGTGCCGGCGGTGAACGCCGCCATCTGGCCGTTGCCCGCGTCGTGCGGCCGGCCGTCGTGGGGTTGGCAGATCACGAAGAAAGGTCGCGCGCGCCCTGCGCTGTGCCAGCCCGCCCAGGGCTTGGCCGGGTCGCAGAAGCGGCGCTCCAGGCCGAGGCCGTCCATCACCGCGTCGTAGAAGGCCAGCGCGCGGTCGAAATCGGAGACGCTGAAGAAGACATGAGAGAACATTTCGGCTCCTTGTGAAGCGGATGAACTTCCAGCGGATTGTCGTCAGCGCGGCCAGAGCCACCAGGCCAGCCCGGCTGCAACCAGCACCCAGATGCCGATGACCAGCGCCATGCCAGTCTTGCTCGTCGGCTTGCTGCCCGTTTGCGCCATCCATTCCTCGGCCCGCGCGCGGCTGCGCACGATGACCTCGGGCGGCAGCAGGCGCACGGCGAGCCAGATCAGTGCGGGCAGCAGCAGCACGTCGTCGAGGTAGCCGAGCACGGGAATGAAGTCGGGAATCAGGTCGATGGGGCTGAGCGCATAGGCCACCGTGAACCAGCACAGCGCCTTCGGCAGCCATGGCGTGGCCGTGTCGCGGCAGGCGAACCAGAGGGTGACGGCGTCGCGCTTGATGCGGCGCGCCCAGTCGCGCAAGTTCATGGTGATTCAGCCCGCGCTGCGCGGCCCGAACATGATGATGCCCATGCCGACGAAGCACACGGCCACGCCGACCCAGTCGCTGGCCGAGGGCGTCACCTTGTCCACGGCCCAGAGCCACAGGATGGCCACGCCGATGTAGACCCCGCCGTAGGCCGCATACACGCGGCCGGCAGCCGTCGGGTGCAGCGAGAGCAGCCACGCGAAGAGCGCCAGGCTCAGCGCGGCGGGCAGCAGCAGCCAGGCCGACTGGCCTTGCTTGAGCCACAGGTAGGGCAGGTAGCAGCCGACGATTTCCGCGAGCGCGGTCGCGATGAAGAGGCCGAGGGTCTTGAGCAGGTCCATGGCCGCCATTGTGGCGGCCACCTGGCGACTAAGGCTGTCGTCCGGGCCCGGTGCCCGGCCGCGACGACGGCTCCCACACATCGGGCGTGGTGGCGACCAGCGACTTGAAGTCCTTCCACGGCCGCGCGCCCGGCACCGTGCGCCCGCCGACGATCACCACCTTCGCGTAGGCCACCATGCGCTCGCGCAGGTAGCGGCGCTCGGACTCGGGCCAGGTCTCGATGGCGTGCGGGCCGCGCGACAGCACGATCTCCTTCACGCCGCGGATGCGGTTGTAGGCGGCCACGGTGCCTTCGAGCGATTCGGCGCGGTCCCACAGGCCCTTGCCGAAGAAGGCGGCGGGCCAGCGGTCCATGCCCGCGAGCGTGGCGGAGTTCGGATAGAAAAGGATGTGGTGGTCCGCCGCCATGCCCCCCAAGAAGAGGTTGCGGTCGGCCAGGTCGGGCGCGTCGGGCAGGTAGCCCGCACCGCTGGCGAACGACGACAGCAGGATGGCCCCTCGGATGTTGCGCCAGCCGCGCGCCGGCGTGCAGTTGGGCACGGGCATGTCGAAGCTGCAGGCAGCCACGTAGTTGCGCGTCAGGGCCCAGGCGGTCGACATCGACCCGCGCGAGTAGCCGCCGAGCACCAGCGGAATCTCGCTGGCCTTCTGGCCCGCCAGCAGCCGGCCGCGCGCGGCATTGCCTTCGAGCAATTGGCCCGCCGGCGTGAGCAGCCGCAAGCCCTGGCCGTGCTCGAGCTGGGCGAGCACGCGGAACACGTCCTCGCCTTGCTCCAGCGTGTTGGTGTCGCTCACGCCGCCCGACAGGCCTTCGCCGCGCCGGTCGTAGGCGAGCACGTCGAAGCCGGCCTGGTTCAGCGCATGCAGGTTCTCGCGCCACCAGCGCTGGCCCATGGCCTCGGTGGTGCCGTTGGGGAAGGACACCGGCACGGCCTTGCCGCTAGCGGCGTCGATGCGGTGGGCGACCTCGTCCGGGTGCTGGAGGGCCGTGAGCTGCCCGCCGCCGCCCGCCGCCATGACGGCGAGGGCGCGGACCTTGCGGCCGCGCCCGTCGTCCACGCCCGCGCCTTCGAGGTACCAGCCGCGCAGCCTGATCGGGTCGGTGAGCTTCAGGTCGAGCCGCTCGAAGGTGTCGCGCGGCACGGTGAACTCGACGATGTGGGTGCGCGCGTCGGCCTCGGCAATGCCTTCGCGGTAGGGCGCCTTCGCGAAGAAGGCGGGGCGGCGGATCTGTTTCAGGTCGACGTTCGGGCTGTCGGCATCGATGCGCCCGGCCGGATCGACCGCGCCCGTCACGCGCGTGGCGCGGGCCTTGTTGGGCGGCAGCCAGCGCTGCATCTGTGCGTTCACGCGCGCGAAGCAGTCCGGCTCGGCCTTGCAGGTGCGCCAGCGCGCCTTGAGCTGGTCGTCGGTGAATGCGCCCACGTGGTAGTCGCCGCCCGCA
Organism: Variovorax sp. GW821-FHT09A10; assembly: GCF_059418385.1. NCBI lineage: Bacteria > Pseudomonadati > Pseudomonadota > Betaproteobacteria > Burkholderiales > Comamonadaceae > Variovorax > Variovorax sp. GW821-FHT09A10. The sequence goes on along the minus strand of NZ_JBWKPT010000003.1, from coordinate 294,210 downwards.
TAGTTGGTGGGCACAGGGTAGGCGCTCATGAGCACGGGCACGCACACGCGCGGACCGCCGGCGTTCACGGCGGTGCCGGCCTGCGGCAGCAGGTAGCCGCCCACCCGTGCGTTGCGGTCGGCGCCCACCCAGGCCGTGCAGTCGGTGGGCGGCGGCTTGCTGGCGGCGGCCTGGCGCTGTTCGGCGGTGGTGCCGGTGGTGCAGGCGGACAGGCCCAGCAGGGCACCGAGCAGGGCGAGCGGAAGGGTGGCGCGGGAAGAACGCATGAGGCGGGAAACGCTCGCGGAATGAAGAACCATGTGATTGGAACGCAGCCGGGGCGCAAAAAAGGGACTGCGCCGGCCAAGCGTGAACAAATGGATGCCGATACTGTTGCAGAAGGCATGCCAGCGCGACGGGTGTGAACGCCGCGTCCTGGCGCAGGAGGGTTCCTACTGCTTATTGCCGGACACGGCCTCCCGAAGCATCGGCTGGCGCGCCATCACCTCGTCGCGCGGGCCGTGGTCGCGCACATGGCCGGCTTCCATGAGGATCACGGTGTCAAAGCGCTCGAGCAGGCTCAGCCGGTGCACCGAGGCGATCACGCAGGCCTGCGGAAACGCCGCCGCGATGCGCCCCAGCACGCGCGCCTCGGTGGCGGCGTCGAGCGCGCTGGTCGGCTCGTCGAGCAGCAGCAGCGAGCTGCCTTCGGCCGCGAGCACGCCGCGCGCCAGGCACAGCCGCTGGCGCTGGCCGCCCGACAGGTTGAAACCGCGTTCCGAGATCGCGCTGTCGAGGTCGCCGTGCGTGGCCTTCAGCACCTCGTCGAAGGTGCTGGTGTGCAGTGCGGCGCGCAGCCGCTCGTCGTCGCAGGGGCGACCGAAGGCCAGGTTCTCGCGCACGCTGGCCTCGAACAGCTCGGTCTCCTGCGGGATCAGCGTGGCGAGCTGGCGCAGCCGGGCCCAGTCGGTGGGCGCACCGTCGAGCAAGAGCGTGCCGCCGTGCGGCGCATACAGGCCGGCCAGCACGCGCAGCAGCGTGCTCTTGCCGCCGCCGCTGGGGCCGACCAGCGCCACGCGCTGGCCCCGGCGCAGCGAGAGCGCCACGTCGTGCAGGCCGCTGCGCGCGGGCGCCGCCGGGTCATCGGCGACGGTGACGGCGACGGCGCCGCGCGGGGCGTAGCGCCATTGCAGCTGCGCGACCTGCAGCTGCGTCCACGGCGCCTGCGCGTCGATGCGTTCGTGCGCCGGCACTGTTTCGGGCGGGGCCTCGAGCGTGGGGCTCGTCGGCGCGTGCCAGATCGGCTCGGCGCTGCTGTAGTCGGTGTGCATGCGCGCAAAGAAACTGAAGTTGGCCGCCACCGAGGTGACCACGCCCGCCGCCTGCTGCGCGTACTGGTAGATCATGAACACCGCGCCCAGCATCACGGCCTGGCCCGGCGCGCGCGCCTGCCACACATAGATGACGACCAGGCCCCAGGTCAGCGCCAGCCCCATCAGGTCGACCGCGAACCACTTGCCCTCGTTGAGCACCACGGTGCGCTTCAGCGGCAGCGACACGGCCGCCATGCGACGGCGCAGCAACAGGCGCGACGCGCCCTGCAGCCGCAGGCCGATCACCGTGGAGGCGTTGCCCAGGAAGTCGAGCAGCGCGGCCACGTAGCGCCGGTCGGCGTCGTTCTCGGCGCGCGCGAGCTTCATGAGCGCGCGGTCGATGCGCACGATCACCACGCCAATCAGCACATAGCCCGCGAGCGCCGTCACGCCGCTGGTGCGCGACAGCAGCGCCAGCGCCACCAGCGGCCCGACGAAGTTCACGGCGTTGGTGAGCCAGATGAACTGGTTCTGCGCGAAGTCGGCGAGTGCGCGGCTGGCCTGGTGCACGCGGTGCTGCAGCTCGCCCGAGTGGTGGCTGTCGTGCCAGGCGAGCGGCGCGGCGGCGATGCGCGCATAGAGCTGGTCGGCCAGCGTCTCGCGCACCTTCAGGCCCACGTTGCGCTCGAGGATGCGGCCCGGCCCGTGCAGCGCCCACGCGCCGACGTACACCCCCGCGAGCGTGGCGATCCAGCGGCCCGCCGCGGGCAGGTCGCCGCGCTGCAGTGCATTGATGGCCTGGCCCGCGAGATAGGGCAGCGAGAGGCGGATCAGCTGCGAACTCGCGAGCAACGCGGTGGCGCCGAGCAGCTGCGCACGCGCGCCGGCCGCGAAGTGCCACAGCGCGGCGTAGAGCGCGCGGATCGCGCGGCCGGGAGATTCGGTGGAGGAGGTCGTCAAACCCGTCATGCGCGCATCAGCCCGCCTTGCGGAAGGTGAGGTTGATGCGCTGCGCGCCGAGCCGCGCCTGCAGCGGATGCGGTGCGTCCTTGAGCGGCAGCACGCCATGAAAGCGCAGCCGGTCCACGCCGCCCCACACCACCACGTCGCCGTGCACCAGCGGAATGCGGGTGGTCTTGTCGGCGCGCGCGAGCCCGCCGAACTGGAACACCGCCGGCATGCCCAGCGACACCGACACGATCGGCGCGCCGTGGTCGCGCTCGTCGCGGTCCTGGTGCAGCGAGAGCCGGCTGCCCGGCTGGTAGCGGTTGACCAGGCAGGCGTCGGGCGCAAAGCCGTCGAAGCCGGCCAGCGCCGCCGCGTCGCGCGCGAGCAGTGCGAAGGCCTCGGGCATCGCGGGCCAGGGCACGCCGCTGTCAGGGTCGACCGCGCTGTAGCGGTAGCCGCGCCGGTCGCTGGTCCAGCCGAGCGCGCCGCAGTTGGTGAGCGCGACCGACATCGTGAAGCCGCCCGGCGTGACCAGGTGGCGGAACGGCGCGCGTGCCGTCACGCCGTCGATGGCGTCGAGCAGCGCCTCGGCGCGCGGCAGCGCAAAGCCCGGCAGCACGAAGGCGGCCGGGCCGATTGGCTCGCGCGCGGCGCGCGGCGGGGCGTCGAAGAGGTCGAACGTCATGGGGGCATTGTCGCCAGCGGCAGGGGCGCTTCGGACCGTGGCCCGTGGCTGCGATGCATTCAAGCTGTCACAAAGCGTCACTAGCATTCCGAGCACCAAAGCAGTACCCGGCACCGACCCGGCGCCTGCGATTCCTCCTTCGTCACAGGACCCGGCATGTCTCGCGTTGCTCGGTCACGGTGGGTGTGTGTCTTGACCCTGATCCTCGGAATTCTGTCCCTCGCGGCCGTGTCGCATGCCGGCGAACCTGCGCCTTCGCCCGATGTGGCGGGGCGCATCGCCTTCGACCTGCCGGCCCAGCCGCTGGCCACCGCCGTGCAGGTCTACGCGCAGGCGACGGGGCAGTCCGTGTTCTTCGACGGGCAGCTCACCGCCGGCCTCGAATCCGCCGCGTTGCACGGCCTGTTCACCCCGCGCGAGGCGCTGCAGCGCCTGCTGGCCGGCACGCGGCTGGCCGCGCGCCACACCGACGCGCGCACCTTCACGCTGGTCGAGGCCGAGGCGCCGCCGCCCGTGGTTGCGATGGCGCCGGCCGCGCCCGCTGTCCCCGCCATGTCTTCGCGCGACGCGCGCGTGGTGCAGCAGGCGCTGGAGCGCACGCTGTGCCGCTGGCCGCACGCGCGACCGGGCACCTACCGCGCGCTCGTGCAGCTGTGGGTCGGGCCCGGTGGCCATGTGCGGCGCACGCGGCTGCTCAGCTCCACCGGCCTGGCGCAGCGCGACGCCGCGCTCGAAGCCGCGATGAACACGCTGGTGCTCGAGCGCCCGCCCGAAGGCGAGGCCGACCAGCCGCTCACGGTGCTGCTGCTGCCGCGCACCGGCGACCGCCCCGACGTCTGCGACGCAGCGGTTTCTCCCTGAGCACGCCGTGGAACAGGACACCCCCGGCTTTCTGCGCAGCCTGCTGACCAGCCGCTACATCGACTTCCGCAACCGGCTGCGCCGCCGCCTGGGCTCGGAAGAGCAGGCCGACGACGTGCTGCACGAGACCTGGCTGCGCGTGCAGCGCATGAGCGACCCCGGCCCGGTGCAAAGCCCCATGGCCTACCTGCTGCGCATCGCGTCGAACGTGGCGGAAGACCGGCGCATCTCCCACGGGCGCCTGCTCGATTTCGTCGAGGTCGAGGAGCTGTTGCACTTTTCGGACGACAGCCACGACCCGGCCCGCGTCTCGGAGGCGCGCAGCGAGGTGCAGGCGCTGGAGCGCGCCCTCGAGGAGCTGCCGCGCCGCCGCCGCGACATCTTCATCGCCTCGCGCGTGGACGAGACGCCGCATGCCGACCTGGCGCGGCGCTACGGCGTGTCGGTGCGCATCGTCGAGCGTGAAGTGAAGGCCGCGCTGGTGCATTGCGCCGGCCGTTTGGGACGCGATGTGATCCAGCGGTTCGGTCCCGGGGCGGGAAAACAGTCTGAGAAGACATGATGGCCGCACGTACCCCGATCAACGACGACGACGCCGACCGCGCCGCCCTGGACGCCCAGGCGCACGACTGGCTCGTGCGCCTGACCTCCGGCAGCGCCACCACCGGCGACGCGCAGGATTTCCGCCGCTGGTGTGCCCGCAGCCCGCAGCATGCGCAGGCCATGGCCGAGGCGACGCGCCTGTGGGACCTGACCCGGCCCGCCGCCGAAGCGGTGGCGCGGCGCATGCCCGCGATGGACACACCGCCGCGCGCGGCCACGGCCATCGCCGTGTCGCGCCCGCCGATGTTCGGCCGCCGCCAGTTCCTCGGCGCCGCGCTCGCGGCCGGTGCCGCCGCCTTCGTGGTGGTGCGCCCGCCGGCCGGCCTGTGGCCCGCGCTGTCCGACATGACGGCCGACTACCGCACCGGCACCGGCGAGCAGCGCCGCGTGGTGCTGGCCGATGCGGCGGCGGTGGTCGAGATGAACACGCAGACCAGCCTCAACCTCGCGCGCGGCGCGGAGGGCGAGGCGCCCGTGCTCGACATGCTCGGCGGCGAGGCGCAGGTGCAGCTCGACGCGGCGCGCCGCGCGCCCTTCACCATGACGGTGGGCGGCGCGCGCCTCGTGGCCGCGTCGGCCAGCCGCTTCAACGTGCGCGCCACCGGCGGCGAGGTGTGCGTGACCTGCTTCGCGGGCTCGGTCGAGCTGCGCGACGGCGAGCGCGTGCTGGTGGCGGGCGAGGCGCAGCAGATCCGCTACGGCGGCCGGCGCGAGGCCGAGGTGGCGCGCGCGCCCGACCTCGCGGCGGTGGCCGCCTGGCGCGAGCGCGTGCTGGTGTTCGACGACACGCCGCTGGCGGCCGTGGTCGACGAGATCAACCGCTACCGGCCGGGGCGCCTCATCGTCACGCGCGCCGAACTCGGCCGCCGCAAGGTGCAGGCGCGGCTGCGGCTGGACGAGCTGCCGCATGTCGAGACGCTGATCGCCGTGAGCTACGGCGCGAAGCTCACGTCGCTGCCCGCCGGCATCGTGCTGCTCGGATAGCCGCGCTGTGTGACGCGGCTGTGAAAAAAACGGCGCGTCGTCTTCGTTCGCAAATTCTCCCGAACTTTTGCAGCGCGCGTGTCGGTCGCATCCGGTGAGCCCGGTCTCTTCTCCAGAACGGTTTTTCTCTGGGGTATGACATGAGCAACAAGACATTCCGCCGCGCGCCGGTCGCGCACGCCGCCGCCCTCGCGCTGGCCATGGCGGGCCTGGCGGGCAATGCACAGGCGCAGCGCGCCTTCAGCGCCGCGTGGATGGCGCAGAAGAACGTGACGCAGGGCACGGCCGCCGCGACGGGCTACCTGCCCAACGGCACGCCGGCCTCGATGCTGACGAACCCGCTGGCGCAGCAGCAGAAGGCCAACGAGCAGCTGCGCCAGTCGCTCGGCAACCTGGGCCTCGCGGCGCAGGCGATTGCCGCGCAGCAGGCCGCACAGGCCGCCGCACGCGCCGCCGCGCTGAACGAACCCTCGGTGCCCGACGGCCTGGCCGACGGCGGGCTGAAGGTCGACACGAATTCGCTCAGCGCCGGCTGGCTCAACGCCCGCGCGCTCAACCGCGATTCGCAGAAGCAGGTCGACGGCCGCACCGTCGTCACCGTGGAGCAGACCGGCGACAAGGCCATCCTGAACTGGGAGACCTTCAACGTCGGGCGCAACACCACGGTCGATTTCAAGCAGCAGGCCGACTGGGCCGTGCTCAACCGCGTGAACGACCCGAAGGCGCGACCCTCGCAGATCCAGGGCCAGATCAAGGCCGACGGCACGGTGCTCATCGCCAACCGCAACGGCATCGTGTTCAGCGGCACCAGCCAGACCGACACGCGCAACCTCGTGGCCGCCGCCGCCCACATCGGCGACGACCAGTTCAAGGCGCGCGGCATCTACTCGAACGACACCGCACCGAGCTTCACCACGCGCAAGGAAGACCAGGGCAAGGTCGAGGTGCAGGCCGGCGCACGCCTGACCACCAAGGAGCCCGCCTCCGTCACGCAGGGCGGCGGCTACGTGCTGCTGCTGGGCAAGGAAGTGGCCAACGCCGGCGAGATCGCCGCGCGCAAGGGCCAGGCGCAGCTCGCCGCGGGTGACAGCTTCGTGATCCGCAAGGGCATGGGCACCGAGGCCAACGCCTTCTCGACCACGCGCGGCAACGAGATCGCGCCGCAGTTCGCGGCCGACAGCACGGCGGGCACGGTGCGCAACACCGGCCTCATCGTGGCGCGCGAAGGCGACATCACGCTGGCCGGCCGCGACGTGCGCCAGGACGGCGTGGCGCTGGCCACCTCCACCGTCGCGGTGCGCGGCACGGTGCACCTGCTGAACTCGGCCGCCGACACGCGCGGCAACGTCGCCGTCGGCAAGGGCGCGGTCACGGCCGTGCTGATCGAGGACGACGGCAAGGCCAGCGCACTCGACAGCCAGCGCGACGCGCTCATCAAGGAATCGGCCGCGCAGGACGCCGCGCGCGCGCTCGTGCCGCCCGCACTCTTCGACAACCTCTCGCGGCTGTCGGACCGGCGCGACCAGTCGCGCATCGAGATCGTCTCGGGTGGCGACATCCGCTTCGAGGGCGAGTCGCTCACGCTGGCCACCGGCGGGCAGATCGCGGCCAGCGCCGCGCGCCGCAGCTTCGTGGCCGACAAGGCGCGCCTGGATGTGTCGGGCGCGGTGGGCGTGAACGTGACGATGGAATCGAACAACGTCAAGGTCAGCGTGCAGGGCAACGAGACGCGCGACGCCCCGCGCAACCGCGAGAGCGGCAAGCTGTTCAACAGCGACGTGTGGATCGACCGGCGCAAGCTGGTGCGCGTGGCGCCCGGCGTGGGTGGCTACGAGGGCGAGCGCTGGTACGCGGCGGGCGGCCTGCTGGAGGTGGGCGGCTACCTGGGCAACCAGGGCCACGGCATCGGCGAATGGGCTGCGCAGGGCGGCACCGTGGTGCTGGGCGGCGCGGAGGTCGTCACGCAGGCGGGTTCGAACGTCAACCTGTCGGGCGGCTCGCTGAACGTGCAGACCGGTTTCCTGAACCAGACCTGGCTCAAGGGCAGCGACGGGCGCCTGTACAGCCTGGACAAGGCCCCGTCGGACATGCTCTTCGACGGTGTCTACAAGGGCTTCGAGGCCGAGCACGTGCGCTGGGGCAAGAAGAACACCGACTACTTCTACAACCCGCTGATCGCGCCGCAACGCTCGCTGGAGAACGGCTACACGGTCGGGCGCGACGCCGGCCGGTTGGTGGTGAGCGCGCCCACGGCGGTGCTCGAAGGCGACATCGTGGCTGAGGTGTTCAACGGTGCGCAGCAGACGCGCGCCCGCGACGCCGCGCTGGACGACAGCTACCGCCAGTCGCAGAGCGCGGTGGCGCGCGGCGGCGTGCTGGCGGTGGGGCGCTACGGCGCGCTGGGCCGCGTCGACCTGTTCGACACCGACGTGCGCTTCGGCGATGTGGCGCCGGTCACGCAGCAGATGGCCGCGGCCGACGCACTGGCCGCCGAGCGCATCGGCACGCTGTGGCTCGACGCGGCGCACCTGAATGCGCAGCATCTGTCGGTGCTCGACATCGGCACGCGCGGCAGCGTCAACGTCGAGAAGGCGCTCACGCTCGCCGACGGCGGGCGCATGAACCTGCTCGGCGCGTTCATCGACATCGGCGCGAACGTCACGGTGCGCAGCGGCACGCTGGAGGCCGGCAACGTCTTCACCTCGCCGGTGTCCGGCACGGTGACGCAGGCGCTCATGGACGAGGGCGGCGCGCGCGTGCGGGTGCGCGACGGCGTCGTGCTCGACCTGCGCGGGCGCCGCGTCGACGTCGGCACGGCCCCCGAAGACACGGCCCTGCTCGCCGCCATCGACGGCGGCACGGTGCGCCTCGAATCGACGCACGGCGTGACGATCGGGCAGGGCAGCCTGATCGACGTGTCGTCGGGCGCCGCACTGCTGGCCAAGGGCAAGCCAAGGGGCGGCAAGGGTGGCAACGTGACGCTGGTGGCCGACTCGGCCGCGTCGCCCATCGACGCGCAGGGGCGCCTGTCGCTGGACGGCGAGATCCGCGGCCACGGCGTGAACGGCGGCGGCACGCTGAAGATCGAAACGGGCCACGCGCTGGTGCTCGGCCTCGACCCGGCGCTGTCGGATGCGACGCAGCTCGTGCTCGACGCGTCGCGCCTGCAGTCGGGCTTTTCCACCTACGACCTCAACGGCCACGCGGGCCTCACGGTCGCGCCGAGCGCGCAGCTCGACGTGGCGATGCCGGTCTACCGCATCGCGCCCGAGGCCGGTGCCGGCCAGGAGGGCGGCATCGGGTTGCAACTCTGGACGCCGCCGCTGCTGCAACAGGATTCGGTGAACCGCCAGGTCGTGCAGCGCCAGGGCGCCGACCTCGTGCTGCGCGCGCAGCGCCGTGTCACCGAAGGCGCAGACATCGCCATCGGCGCGGGCGCGGTGGTGACGGTCGATCCGGGCCGCTCGATCCAGCTGCTCGGCGGCGGCAAGAGCAGCGTCGTGGTGGACGGCCGGCTCAACGCCTGGGGCGGGCGCATCGCCATCGGCATCGAGGCGCCGGCTTTCAACTCCCCGGTGAGCACCTCGCTGCAGCCGCACAACCGCTCGGTGTGGATCGGCGAGGGCGCGGTGCTCGACGTGGCGGCGCGCGCGCAGACCGGCATCGACGACGACGGCCGCCGCTACGGCAGCGTGCGCAACGGCGGCACCATTTCCATCGGCGGCGCGCTCGACTGGGAGGCCAAGGGTGCGGCCAACGCGCCCGACGTGGCGGTTGTGATCCGCCCCGGCGCGCTGCTCGATGCCTCGGGCAGCCATGCGCGTATCGACGTGCCGGCGGCCGGCGGCCTGTGGCGCGAACTCGACGTGGCCAGCGACGGCGGCAGCATCGTGCTCAAGTCGGCGCACAGCCTGTACCTGGACGGCACGCTGCGCGCCCATGCGGGCGGCGCGAATGCGGCGGGCGGCACGCTCGCGGTGGCGCTCGAAGCGCCGGTGTTCTCGAAGATCTACACCGTCGACGACGCGGTGCGGCAGGCGCGCGAGCTGGTGATCTCGCAGACGCAGCAGCCCAGCGGATTGCCGGCCACCCTCAAGCCGGGCCAGGCCGATGCGGCACTGGCCTACGGCAAGGGGCGCCTGAGCGCGGACCAGGTGCGGGACGGCGGCTTCGGCAACCTCTCGCTGCTGGTCAACGGCCTGCTGAGCTTCGACGGCCACGTCGACCTCACGACCGCGCAGAGCCTGCGCCTGTACGCCGGCAGCTTCGCGCTGGCCGACAGCGCGGCCACCGATTCGAACGTGCGGCTCGCCTCGTCCTACCTGCGGCTGGCCGGCGTGACCGGTGTGCCCAAGCAGGACAGCGAGGTGATCTACACCACCACCTGGCGCCACGGCGCATCGACGCGCACGAGCGAGGCCGCCTTCACGGCCGAGGCCGACCTGATCGACATCCGCGACCGCGTGGGCTTCGGTGCGCACGGCGAGATCGCCAGGAAGACCGGCCCCGCGCAGGTGGTGGACCGCCGCGGCTTCGACGCCGTGCACATGACCAGCCGCGGCGACCTGCGCCTGCTGGGCGGCAGCCCGTCGCTCGGCCTGCTGGGCGCGATCACGACCGAGCTGGCGACGCTGGGCGACCTCACGCTCACCGCCGCGCAGATCTACCCCGCCACCGGCGCCAACGCGCAGATCCGCGCAGGCTACGACGAGGGCCGCGTGCTCGACATCCGCCGCCAGGTCGAGGGCGACGTGGCCATGCCGCAGTCGGCATTCGGCACGCTCGCGCTCGGCGGCGGCACGGTGCGCCAGGGCGGCATCGTGCGCGCGCCGCTGGGCAATCTCATCGTGGGGCAGGACGGGCGCAGCACCTTCGAGGCGCGCGCCAGCCTGCTCGAGCTGCTGCCGGGCAGCATCACCTCGGTCAGCGGCGCAGGCCTGCTCATGCCCTACGGCGGCACGACCGACGGCATCGGCTACAGCGTGGCGGGCACGCCCATCGACAAGCGCGGCGTCGGCAGCAGCGGCATCCTGCTCACCGCCGACAGCGTGGTCGGGCACCAGGGCGCGCTGCTCGACCTGTCGGGCGGCGGCGAGCTCACGGGCGCGGGCTTCGTGAGCGGTCGCGGCGGCTCGGTGGACGTGCTGCGCACGCCGCTGGCCAATGCCAACCCGGCCAACACCTTCAGCAAGGCAGGCAACGGCGTGTACGCCATCGTGCCGGGCTTCCAGGGCGGCTACGCGCCGGTGTCGCCCGACGCAGGCGCGGGTGAGCCGGCCGTCGGCCGGCAGGTCACGCTCGACCACGACGTGGGCGGGCTCAAGGCCGGCACCTACACGCTGCTGCCTTCGACCTACGCACTGCTGCCCGGCGCCTTCCGCGTGGAAGTGGGCGCGCCGACCGCGCAGCCCGCGGCGCCACTGCCGGTGGGCTACGGCTCGTACGCGGCGAGCGGCACCCTGGGCGTGGCGAACACGGCGGTGAAGTCGTCGCTGGCCAACCAGCTGGTCCTCACGCCGGCGGCGCTGGTGAAGCAGCACGCCAGCTACAACGACATGGGCTACGACGCCTTCGTGGCAGCCGACGCGGCACGCCGCGGCGGCGTGCGCGGCGAGATCGCGGCCGATGCCCGCAACCTGCTGCTGGACTACTTCTATTCCAAGCCGAAGGACGGCGTGTCGATGCTGCGGTTCGACGGCCAGGCGCTGTTCAACCCGGCGGCCGGCAGCACGGGCTTCGGCGGCACGCTGTCGGTGAATGGCATCGGCATCGAGGTGACGGCGCCGGGCGTGCAGCGCACGGCCGGGTTCACGGGCGCCTCGCTGCAGGCCGACCAGCTCAACGCCTTCGGCGCCCCCCGGATGATCCTGGGCGGCAGGGTCGACCTGCGCTACGCGGACAACTTCGCGACCTTCAATTCGAACACCGGCCATGTCGTTGTGCGCAGCGGCGCGACCTTGCGCGGCGCGGAAATCTTCCTCGTGGCCGGCGGCTACGGCGACGGCATCCAGGTGGAGCAGGGCGCTTCGCTGAACACGCTGGGCGCCGGCGCGCCGGCCTACGACTCCACCGACGGCGTGGTGTTCTCGGCGGGCCGCGCCGCGGTGCTGGGCTTGTCGAACGGCTGGATCAACCTGATGCCTCCCGTCAGCGAGGGCGTGCCCGCCACGGTCCAGATCGGCGAGTGCGCGAGCGGCGCCTGCACCGGCCAGACCACGCTGTACGGCGAGGGCACGCTGGCCGTGGCCACGAACCGCTCGTTCACGATGGCCGACAACGTGCGCTACGGCGCGAAGAACCTGATGCTGGCCGTGTCCTCGGTCAACCTGGGCGGCGACGCGGCGCTGCAGCAGGCCGCGGCCAACGGCCAGCTGCCGTCGGGCCTGTCGATGAACCAGGGCATCCTGGCGAGCCTCCTGGCTGGCAACAAGGGCGAGGGCGTGCCCGCGGTCGAGACGCTGGTGCTGAACGCGCGCGAGTCGGTGAACATCTACGGCGCGGTGTCGCTGGACACGCTCGACCCCGTCACCGGCGTGTCGTCGATCGAACGGCTGGTGCTGGGCACGCCCGCGATCTACGGCTACGGCGGCGCAGGCGACACCGCGAAGATCACGACCGGCGAATTCATCTGGACCGGCCTCACGCCGCGCCCGCCCGGCAGCGATCAGATCTTTCCCGGTGAGAACGCGCCGGGTGGCGCCATCGGCAGCCTGCTGGGCCACGGCACGCTCGACGTGTCGGCCGCGCGCATCGTGCTGGGCCACGCGCCCAGCACGCAACCCGACGCGGGCTTCTCGGCAGACCGCCTGGCGCTGGGCTTCGGCACGGTCAACCTGAACGCGAGCGAGCGCATCACCGCCAACGGCAAGGGCACGCTGGCCGTGTACCACCAGCAGGGCGAGTACGTGACGGGCAAGGGCTACGACTTCACGGGCGGCCAGCTGAACCTGCGCACCCCGCTGCTCACCGGCGAGGCCGGCTCGAACAACCGCATCACGGCGGGCGGCGACATCGTGGTGAGCGCTCTGGCGGGCGCGCAGTCGGCCGGCGATGCGGCGCTGGGCGCGCAACTGGCGCTCACCGGCCGCAACATCACCATCGACGGCACGGTCGGTCTGCCCTCGGGCAAGCTGCAGCTCACGGCCAGCGGCGACGTGACGCTGGGCGCCGATTCGCGCATCGACCTGGCGGGCCGCGCCGTGACGTTCTTCGAGCAGACGCGCTACAGCCGCGGCGGCGACCTGGAGGTGACGAGCACGGCCGGCAACATCGCGCAGGCGGCCGGTTCGGTGATCGACCTGTCGGCCACGCACAACCGCGGCGGCACGCTGCAGGCGACGGCGCTGGGCGTCGGTGCGGGCCGCATCGACCTGGGCGGACGCCTCCTCGGCACCGCGAGCGGCACGTACGACGCGGGCGGCACGGTGGTGCCCTACGACGCGGCCGAGATCAGCGTGCGCGGCCAGACCGTGGCCGACTTCGCGGGCCTGAACACGCGCCTGAACGAAGGCGGCGTGACGGGCGCGCGCCGCTTCCAGATCAAGCAGGGCGACCTCGCCATCGGCGACGAAGTGAAGGCGCGCGTGGTCGAGGTCACGCTCGACGGCGGCAGCCTCACGGTGAACGGCCGCATCGACGCCAGCGGCTTCCAGGTGGGCGCGATCCGCCTCGCCGCCAAGGGCGACCTCACGGTCAACGGCACGCTCGACGCGCACGCCACCGGCCTGCGCGTGGACAGCTACGGCAAGATCATCGACAGCCCGAACCGCGCCATCGTCGACCTCACGAGCACGCACGGCACGCTGACGCTGGGCGGCGGCGCGGCCGTCGACCTGCGTGCGGGCACGGCCGTGGGCGCGGCGCAAGGCAACGACGGCATCGCGCGCGGCACGCTCGCACTGAACGCGCCGCGGCGCGGCGACAACGACGTGGCGGTGAACGTCGGCGGCACGCCCACCATCCAGGGCGCGAAGACCATCGCCGTCAACGCCTTCCGCACCTACAGCGACGCACCGCTGGCGGACGCGCCCGACGTCACGGGCCACGTGCCGCAGCTCATCACGCAGAAGTACCTCGACGAGATCGACGGCCACAGCGTCGCCTTCATCGACAAGGCGCTGGCCAACACCTCGCTGTCGGCGCGCCTCGCAGGCCTGGGCAGCTACCACCTGCGCCCGGGCGTGGAGATCGTCAGCAGCACCGGCGAAGGCGACCTCAGCGTGGTCGGCGACATCGACCTCTCGGGCTACCGCTACGGCCCGGGTGCGAACCGCACCGACCCGGCGCGGCGCGGCTTCGGCGAGCCCGGCGTGCTGGTGATCCGCGCGGGCGGCAACCTCAACGTGTACGGCAGCATCAACGACGGCTTCGCACCGCCGCCGGCCACGCCCGACGACAAGGGCTGGTACCTGACCGAGCAGCGCACGAAGTTCGGCACGCCGTTCACGCCCGACGGCGGCGACATCGTCGTGCCGATCGACGGCGTGGTGCTCGACAAGGGCACCGTGTTCCCGAAGGACGCGCTGCTGAACTACGACGTGCCTGCCGAAGCCATGGTGCTGCCGGCCGGCACGGTGCTGCCCGTGACCGTGACGCTGGGCGCGGCCTACACGCTGCCCGCCGGCACGGTGCTGCGCGCCAACGTCTACAACGCCGACGGCAGCGTGCGTCTGAAGGCCGGCACGGTGCTGGGCGAGGCCATGGTGCTGGACAGCGGCATGAAGCTGGGCGCGGGCACCGCGCTGCGCGCCGAGGCCAGCGTGCAGGCGATGGTGTGGCCCAAGGGCGTGCGCCTGCCGGTCGCGATGAAGGCCGACGGCACCATCGCGCTGGCGCGCGGTGCGGTGATTCCGTCGCTGACCGATGTGCAGCTGCCGAACGACGCGGCCGTGAACCTGCGGCCCGAAGTCGACGGCGTGCAGGGCCGCAACTGGGCCGTGGCGCCGATGCTGGGGCAGGGCGCGACGAGCTGGAGCCTGCAGCTCACGGCCGGCGCCGACCTGGACTCGGCCGACCGCCGCGCGGTCGATCCGGCCAAGCACGGCGCGCTCATCCTGGCCGACAGCCACGCGATGTACAACGTCAGGCTCACGCCGGGCGGCAGCGGCTTCCTGTGGGGTCCGAACGGGCCCATGTGGGGCCACGACGAGGGAACGCCGATGGACCTGCTGGATTTCGAGGCGGGCTACTGCGACTGGGGCGGTGCGGGCACCTGCGTGGTCGACCCGGCGCGCCTTTCCTACTTCTGGGGGCCCAACGGCCGCGACTGGGACCCGAGCTTCGTCGAGGGCACGCCGGTGTCCCCGGAATACGTCACGATCTGCGAGTGGGGGCCGGGCGTCTGCACGACGGTCATCAACCCCGTCAAGGACGTCACCAAGTACACGCCGCTGTCGCCGATGTTCAGCGTGCTGCGCACCGGCACCGGCGACCTGGGCCTGGCGGCGGCCGGCAACTTCATCATGGAGTCGCCGTTCGGCGTCTACACGGCCGGCACGCGCTCGGCGCCGCTGCTCGACGCCAACGGGCTCGACCCTTTCAACCTCGCACGCGGCAAGGCCGTCGGCGGCTCGGTGATCGGACCGCAGACGGCGGACTACAGCGCTGCGCTCGCGGCCTACCAGGCCTGGTACCCCGAGCAGGGCGGCAACCTCGACATCACGGTGGGCGGCAACGTCGTCGGCGACGTCTGGGGTCATTTCGGGGGCGAGCGCGGACAGGCGCCGAGCGCCGCGGTGGGCAGCTGGCTGTGGCGCCAGGGCTCGGGCACGGCCCTGGCCGGCAGCGACCGCATCGCGACGTCGTGGTGGATCAACTTCGGCACCTACGCGCTGCCGGCCGGTGCGCAGTTCAGCACCGACAGCAGCCCCGAGCCCTTCCTGGTGGGCTTCACCGGCATGGGCACGCTGGGCGGCGGCAACCTCACGCTGCGCGCGGGCGGCGACGCAGGCCTCACCACGCGGCTGGGCAACGGCCAGGTCTGGCAGCGCAGCGAGGCCATCGTGGCGGCGGTCGGCAGCACGGGCCGTGTCGATGCGAACGGGCAACTGACGCTCACCGGCGGCGGCGACCTGCAGCTGCGCATCGGCGGCGTGGTCAATCCGAACCTGGCCGCGGCGCAGTACGCCAGCTATGGCACCAATGCGCAGTACCAGGACCTCAACGGCGCTCTGGTCAACCTGCGCGGCGCGGCCACCGTGTCGGCCTCCGCCATCGGCGGCGTCGAGGTGCGCTACCGCAAGTCCCCGTTCTCGCAGCCGGGCCAGGAGGGCGATGCGAAGGACACGCGCCCCATCGACCCCTTCGCCCCGACCATCGGCATCGGCAATGCCGGCATCGTGCTCGTGCCGGGCGACTCGGCGATGTACCTGGACACGCCGGGCGACCTGGTGCTCACGAGCGTGGCCGACGCGGGCCGCGCGCGGGTGCCGAACAGCTCGGCGTTCAAGTTCGGCGGCACCGAGTACGGCATCGGCCAGGGCTGGTTCACGCTGTGGACCGAGCGCACCGCGATCAACCTGTTCAGCGCGGGCGGCAACCTCACGCCCGGCACCGACCTGGCGAACCGGCAGCCCAGCGGCCGGTACCTGGGCAACATCAACATGAGCGACAACGTCACGGTCTACCCGTCGATCCTGCGCGCGACGGCGGCCTCGGGCAGCCTGTACTACGGCTTCTCGGCCACGCCCGCCACGCAGGCGCCCGGCCGCGCACTGGTGCTCGCGCCGTCGCCGTCGGGCGCGCTCGAGTTCCTGGCGGGCAACTCGCTGTTCGGCGGCGGCTATCCGGTGGGGATGTCGGGCGCGGTCACGCCGCTGCCCACGCCCTGGGCGCCCGCCTTCGTGGGCTATGACCGCTTCCAGCGGCCGGTGGTCTACAACACCAGCCCGGAGGGCTCGATGGTCGGATCGCCCAGCGTGCCGAACTACGGGGAGGTCGACCGCCATCCGCTGTTCGCCTTCGGGCCGGACACGCTGGGCCCCCGCGCGCTGCACCCGGCCGATGCGCCGCCCTCGCTGTTCTACGCTGTGCGCGGCGACATCCTGGGCCTGGCCAGCGGCACGGCGCGCAAGGTGGATGCCAGCGGCGAACTCGCGCGCGAGACCTGGTACCGCTCGGCCGCGCCGGCGCGCATCCGCGCCGGGCGCGACATCGTCGGCACCGAGGCGCTGATCGTGAACAACGACCCGCGCGACGTGTCGCTGGTGCAGGCCGGGCGCGACATCCTGTACGCGAACCTGCAGGTGGCGGGCCCCGGCACGCTGGAGGTCTCGGCCGGCCGCCACATCACGCAGGACGACCGCGCCAGCGTGGTCAGCCGCGGCGCACTGGCCGAGGGCGACACCCGCCCCGGTGCGAGCATTGCGATGATGGCCGGCATGGGCGCGATGGGGGTGGGCGGGCCGGACTTCTCGGCCATCGCCGATCGCTACCTCGACCCCGCGAAGCGCGCCGAGTCGGGCCCCGGCCAGTCGCTGGCGAGCCAGCCGGGCCGCGTGGTGAAGACCTACGACGCCGAGCTGGCCGCATGGCTCAAGGAACGCTACGGCTTCGTGGCCACCAGCGCCGACGCGAAGGACCCGGGCAGCGCGCTCGCGTACTTCAAGGCGCTGGCACCCGAGCAGCAGCGCGTGTTCCTGCGCGGTGTGTACTTCGCCGAGCTGCGCGCCGGGGGCCGCGAGTACAACGACGTGGACGGCCCGCGCTACGGCAGCTACCTGCGCGGGCGCGGCATGATCGCCACGCTGTTCCCCGACCTCGACGCGGCGGGCCAGGAGATCGTGCGCACCGGCGACATCATCCTGTACGGCCCCTCGGGCGTGCACACCGACTTCGGCGGCGACATCCAGATGCTCGCGCCGGGCGGGCAGATCGTGGTGGGCGTGCAGGGTGCGGTGCCTCCGGGCAGCGCGGGCGTGATCACGCAGGGCATGGGCCACATCCAGCTGTTCAGCGAAGGCAGCCTGCTGCTGGGCCTGTCGCGCGTGATGACCACCTTCGGCGGCGACGTGCTGGCCTGGTCGGAGCAGGGCGACATCAACGCCGGCCGGGGCTCCAAGACCACGCTGGTCTACACGCCGCCCAAGCGCGTGTACGACAACATCGGCAACGTGAAGCTGTCGTCGCAGGTGCCCAGCTCGGGCGCCGGCCTGGCCACCTTGGCGCCCATCGCCGAAGTGCCGGCGGGCGACATGGACCTGATCGCGCCGCTGGGCACCATCGACGCGGGCGAGGCGGGCATCCGCGTGTCGGGCAACGTGAACCTCGCGGCCCTGCAGGTGGTGAACGCGGCCAACATCCAGGTCAAGGGCGAGTCGGCCGGGCTGCCGGTGGTGGCGTCGGTGAACGTGGGCGCGCTGACCAACGCCAGCGCGGCGGCCTCGCAGGCCGTGGGCGCGGCGCAGGAGGCGATGCAGCGCGAACGCGCGGCGGCGCGCCAGGCGCTGCCGTCGGTGTTCTCGGTGCGCGTGCTGGGCTTCGGCAACGAGCCTGCCGACGGTGCCGCGGCGCCGTCCGATGCGGGCCGCGCCGCGGCGCGCCCGGTGGGCTACGACGAGCACAGCCCGGTGCAGGTGCTGGGGCGCGGGCCGCTGGGCGATGCGCAGAAGACCAAGCTCACGGCGCAGGAGCGGCGTTTGCTGGGGCAGTGACGGGGCAGGGCGGCGCGCGGCAGTTCATGAAATTTTTGTGACAAACGACAGTCGAGGACGCGCCATTTCGTCTTGGACTGAGAGCCCTGTGACTGCCCGCCCGATGCCCCTCCTGTCGTCTTCCGCCCGCCCGCGCCCGTGGGCGTCGTTCCTGCTGGCCACGGCGTTCGCCGCCCTGGCCGGCGCGGCGCATGGCGCGCCGCCCGAGGCCAATGCCAGCGGCGTGTTCCTCAACGCCGCCGGCGACGTGCTGACCGCGCGCCATGCGGTGGCGGACTGCCGTTCGCTGTTCGCCGTCAAGGACGCGCAGGTGGCGCAGGCCCGGGTGATCGCCGAGAGCGCCGAGCTCGACGTCGCGGTGCTGCGCACCACCCTCACGCCGTACCTGCACGCCACGCTCGCGGCAGACGCGCGCGCGCCGGCCCCGGGCAGCGTGGGCGTGTTCACCGAGGCCTACGCGGTGCTGCAGCGCATGCCCGACCGCGCGGCGTTGCTCAGCAACGCCATGACCGTGCCCGGCGTGGAAGGCCTGCAGCTGCTGTCGGGTGTGCAACCCGGCGCCAGCGGCAGCGCGGTGCTGGGCGCCGACGGGCTGCTGCTCGGCGTGGTGGTCGAACGTGTCGCCGCCGCGCCGCATGCGTCGGGCATGGTGCTCAGCCGTGCGGCCTCGGCCGCGGGCGTGGCGGGCGGCGTGACGCGGGTGCGCGCGGTGCCGGCGGCGCGCCTGCGCGACTTCCTGGACGCCCACGGCATCGCCTACACGCACAGCCGCGAACCGCAGCTCGGCCCCCAGCAGTCGCCCGCCGCACGGGCCTCGACCCTGGCGGTCGGCGTGCTGTGCGGCTGAACGTCCTTCGTCGACTTTTCATTGGAACTCCCATGACCTTTTCTTTCGGCAAGATCCGCGGCTGGCGCCGCCTGCGCCTGGCGCTCGGCGGGCTCGGCCTCGGGCTGTCCGCCGTCGCCGCGCCCCTGGCCGCATCGGCGCAGGCCCAGCCGCAGGTGCCGCAGCACTGGATCAGCTACGCCAACCTCGCCAGCAACCAGCTGCAGTCCTCGCTCAGCGATCCGGCCAGCGACACCGTGGTGCGCCTGCACACGTGGATGCAGGAGCGCATGCTGAAAGAAGGCCAGCCCGTGCCGCCTGCGCCGGTGGTGGTGCGCGTGTGGGTCGCGGGCAGCGGCAAGGTCGAGCGCGTGGCCTTCGATTCGCTGGGCGATGCGCAGGCCGACACCGACCTGCGCGCGCTGCTCACCGCGCAGCCGCTGGCCGAGCCGCCGCCGCGCGACATGCGCCAGCCGATGGTGCTGCAACTCACGCTGAGCTTTGTCGCGCGCACCTGACCGATCGCGCCGCCTTTGCGTGGCGCTGCTGGGCCTTGCGGCTGCAGTCCCGTTGCACGCCGCCATGCCCTGGCCCGTGCCGGGGCTCGCGGCGCTGGTGAAGGCCTTCGGGCCGGCCGTGGTCCACATCGGCGTGGAGCGGCCGTCGGTGCCGGCGCGCCGCTTCAGCGACCGCTGGCTGCTGCGCGCGCCACCGGCCGAGGCCGACGAGAGCAGCCTGGGCAGCGGCTTCCTCGTGAGCGCCGACGGGCTGATCCTCACCAACGCGCACGTGGTCGCGCACGGCACGCAGATCCGCGTGAAGCTGCCCGACCGGCGTGAGTTCCGGGCGCGGCTCATCGGCCTCGACGCACTGGCCGACGTGGCCTTGCTGAAGATCGACGCGACCGGCTTGCCCACCGTGCGCATCGGCGACCCGGCGGACGTGGAACCCGGCGACGGCGTGGCGGCCATCGGCTCGCCCTACGGCTTCGGCAACTCGGTGACGGCCGGCATCGTCAGCGCCAAGGGGCGGTTGCTGCCGGGCGCCGAGTCGATGCAGTTCCTGCAGACCGACGTGCCGATCAACCCCGGCAACTCGGGCGGGCCGCTGTTCAACCTGCGCGGCGAGGTGATCGGCATCAACTCGCGCATCTACAGCCGCAGCGGCGGCTACCAGGGGTTGTCGTTCGCCATTCCCATCGACGCCGCCATGCGCATCAAGGACCAGTTGCTGGCCACCGGCACCGTCACGCGCGGGCGCATCGGGGTGTCCGTGCAGGAGGTGGGGCAGGCGCTGGCCGACACCTTCCGCCTGCCGCGCCCGGCCGGCGCGCTGGTGACCGACGTGGAGTCGCGCGGCGCGGCGGCGCGCGGCGGGCTGAAGACCGGCGACGTGATCCTGTCGGTGCAGGGCCGCGAGGTGGTGCAGGCGGCCGACGCGCTGGGCTTCATCGCCGAGCAGGTGCCGGGGCAGCGCGCGCGCCTCATGGTGTGGCGCGACCGCGCCGAGCACGTGGTCGAGGTGAAGGTGGAGGGCTACGACACGCCGCGCCTGCAGGGCGACGCGGCGGCAGCGGCCTCGGTGCCTTCGCGCCTGGGCTTCGCGGTGCGCCCGCTGGCACCGGCCGAGCGGCAGTTCCTGCGCGTGGAGGGCGGGCTGCTGGTGCAGCGCGTGAACGTGGCGGCGTCGCGCGCGGGCGTGCAGCCGGGCGACGTCATCCTGGCGCTCAACGGCCAGCCGATCGACAGTGCCGAAGCCCTGGCCCAGGCGCTGGAGGGGGCCGACGGCACGGCGGCGCTGCTGGTGCAGCGCGCGGGGGCGCGGATCTTCGTGCCGATCTGCGCGCAGGCCGGGTCGCCGAAGTGCTGAGCAAGGCGTCGCGCTGACCGGCCGCGTCATTCGAGCGTCATGGAGCGAACCTAGCATCCGCTTCGACATGCCCCCCGGGCGGCGGCTTTCGCCGGGCGTATCGAACTCATGCGGCATGCACCTCTTTCCTTTCCTCTCGTCTCCCTGGCCGGCATCGCGCTGGTCGCCTGCATGACCGGGCCGTGGATGAGCGCCCGCGCGCAGTCCGACGCGGCGCCGCTTCGGCCGCAGGCCGCGCGCATCGCCTTCGACATCGCAGCCCAGCCGCTGGCCGGGGCGCTGGAGCAGTACGGCCGCGCGACCGGACTGCCCGTGTTCTTCGATGCTGAACGCGTGGCCGGACGCCATGCCGCGCCCGTGCACGGCCTGTTCGATGCGCAGGCTGCCCTCGATGCGCTGCTCGCGGGAACGGACCTGGTCGCCGACGACGCCGGCGCGGGGGCCACGACCGCCTTCGTGCTCCGGCTCGCGCCAGCAGTGCCGGTGCCGGCACGGCCGGCTGATGCGGCGCAGGCCGTGCCCGCCACCGCGCACCGCGGCTACGACGGGCTGGTCCAGACCCGCGTCTGGGAAGCCCTGTGCGCCCACCCGCGCGCGGCACCGGGCGGCTACCGCGCGGCGATGCGCTTCGTGATCGACGGCACCGGCCGCATCGCCCATGCCTTCCTGCTGCACACCAGCGGCGAGCGCGCGCGCGACGACGCCATCCTCGACACCCTGCGGCAGTTGCGCATCGACCGCGCGCCGCCGCCGGACATGGCGCAGCCGCTCACGATGCTGATCCTGCCGCGCTCGCAGACGCCCGGGCTCGAGTGCCCGGTGCGCCACTGACGCCACCGCCATGCCCGAGAACGCGCTGCCCGCGTTGCGCGACTTCCTGGTCGCGCGCTACGACGAGCTCAAGCAGCGGCTTGCGCGGCGACTGGGCAATGCCGAGCGCGCCGGCGACGCGCTGCAGGACACCTGGCTGCGCCTGGAAAGCCGCGACGACATCGACGGCGTGAACGACCCCGCCGCCTACCTGTTGCGCGTGGCCGTCAACCTGGCCTACGACCAGGTCGCGAAGCAGGGGCGCCTGGCCACGTCCGACGAGATCGAGGCGCTGCTCGACGAAACCCCCGATCCCGCGCCGGGGCCCGCGCAGATCGCGCAGGACCGCGCGGAACTGGCCGCGCTGCGCGCACTCATCGAGCGGCTGCCGCCACGGCGCCGGCAGGTGCTGGTGATGGTGCGCTGGCAGCACCTGCCGCAGCGCGAGGTGGCGGCGCGGCTGGGCATCTCGCTGCGCACCGTGGAGAAGGAACTCAAGGAAGCGCATGACCACATCGCCGCCCGCATGGGCCGCGCGGACCGCGCACCCGACGCGAAGGAGCCGCATGAAAAATAAAGTGCGGTTCACCGCGTCGAGAGCCGTCTCATGGATATGCGACATCTTTCAGCGTGCACGGGTTGAAGCCCCGATGACCCCGTCCGACGCCCACGCACAGGCCTTGCGCGAAGCGCAGGCCTGGCTGCGCCGGCTGTCGTCCGGCGCGGCCACGCGGCACGACGTCGAGGGCTTTCGCCGCTGGCGCGATGGCAACCCGCTGCACCAGCCTGCGCTCACGCAGGCCCGGCGCCTGTGGCAGGCGCTCGACCCGGCCATCGGCGGCATGCCGGCCGAGGTCCAACGAACCCCCGTGGTGTCGCCGCGGCCGGTGGCCGCGCGCCGCGCGTTCCTCGGCGCGGCGGTGGGCGCCGCCGGCGCCGCGGGCGTGGCGGTGGTCTCTCCGCCGCTGGGCCTGTGGCCCTCGCTCGGCGAATGGAGCGCCGACTACCGCACGGCCACCGGCGAGCAGCGCGCGGTGCAGGTGGCCGAGGGCGTCGACCTGATGCTCAACACGCAGACCAGCGTGCAGCGCCGCAGCGTCGAGGGCCGCGTCGTCGGCATCGACCTGATCGCGGGCGAGGCGGCGGTCGACCTGGTGGCCGGGCCGCAGCCCTTCGGCGTCGTGGCGGGCGCGGCCCGCAGCGAGGCGCAGGCCGGCCGCTTCGAGGTGCGCTACCTCGCGGGCCGGGGCTGCGTGACCTGCCTCGAAGGGCGCGTGCGCGTCACGCACGCGAGAGGCACGCGCGATCTGCAGGCCGGCGAGCAGGTGCTGTACGACGCGGGTTCGCTCGGGCCGGTGGCGGCTGTGGCAAGCCGCGAGGCCTCGGCCTGGCGCAGCGGCGTGCTGGTGTTCAGGCAGACGCCGCTGGCGCACGTGATCGAGGAGATCAACCGCTACCGGCCGGGCCGCGTGGTGCTGCTGGCGCAGCGCCTGGCCGGGCGCGAAGTCAGCGGGCGTTTTGCCATCGCTTCGCTCGACACGGTTCTGGTGCAGATCCAGCGCTCGTACGACCTTGAAGTGCGTGCACTGCCGGGTGGCGTGCTGCTGCTTAGCTGATGAATGTGACAGCCTGATTGGCCCTTGCGTGCGCTCAGGATTGCTCCAGAAACTTAGCGGTTTTGTTTGCGTCTGTCGGTCTGTCCAGTAAGGGGCACGGATTCCGTGCCGGTGCATGTCATTCTTTACTGGGCGTCAGATGAACACACACGAGGGACACCGCAGCCGCCGCCAGGGCGCTGCCGTGCAGGCGAGGAGCTTCCGGATTTCGCCGCTGGCACATGCCATGGCGCTGGCGCTGGCCGCCGGTGCGGCCGCCGCGCCGGCGCATGCGCAGCGCGCCTTCAGCCCGACCTGGTTCAACGCCAAGGGCGCGGCGCAGGCCACCGCCACGGCCACCGGCCTGATGCCCAACGGGTCGCCGGCGGCGCAGCTCACGAGTCCGCTCGCGCAGCAGCAGCGCGCCAGCGAGCAGCTGCAGCAGTCCATCGGCAACCTGAACCTGGCGGCGCGCGGCATCGCGGCGCAGCAGGCGGCACAGGCGGCTGCGCGGCGCGCCGCGCAGAACGAACCCTCGGTGCCCGACGGCCTGGCCGAAGGCGGCCTGAAGGTCGATACGAATGCGTTGACCGCCGGCTGGTCGAATGCCCGCGCACTGACCGGTGATTCGCAGAAGCAGGTCGACGGCCGCACGGTCGTCACGGTCGAGCAGACGGCCGACAAGGCCATCCTGAACTGGGAGACCTTCAACGTCGGGCGCAACACCACCGTGGCCTTCGCGCAGCGCAAGGACTGGGCGGTGCTCAACAAGGTGAACGACCCGCTGGCGCGGCCTTCGCAGATCCAGGGGCAGATCAAGGCCGACGGCACGGTGATGGTCGCCAACCGCAACGGCATCGTGTTCAGCGGCAGCAGCCAGGTCGACACGCGCAACCTCGTGGCCGCGGCGGCGCAGATCGACGACGCGCAGTTCCAGGCCCACGGCGTGTACGCCAACGGCAGCGCGCCCAACGTCAGGAACGCGCAAGGCCGCGTCGAGGTGCAGGCCGGTGCCAGGCTTTCCACGCCCGCACCCGCTTCGGCCACGCAGGGCGGCGGCTACGTGCTGCTGCTGGGCGCCGAAGTGCACAATGCCGGCGAGATCGCCACGCCCGGCGGGCAGACGCTGCTCGCGGCGGGCGACCACTTCACCATCCGCAAGGGCGTGGGCACCGACGGCAACCAGACCTCGACCACGCGCGGCAATGAAGTCGCGGTCACGCTGGCCGCGGACAGCAAGGCCGGCCTCGTCCGCAACTCGGGCCTGATCCAGGCGCCCACCGGCGACGTCACGCTGGCGGGCCGCGAGGTGGTGCAAGGCGGCGTCGTCCTGTCCAGCACGTCGGTCAACGCACGGGGCACGGTGCATCTGAACGCGACCGGCGCCACGGGCAAGGTCACGCTCGGCGAAGGCAGCACCACGGCCATCGTGCTCGACACCAGCGGCGCGACCGCGCTCGACAGCCAGCGCGCCGGGCTCATGGCGCCGGCGGTCCAGCTGGGCACCGGCACCATCGTGCTGGCGGGCAACGACCGCCGCGACCTGTCGCGCGTCGAGGTCGCCAGCGGCGGCACGGTCGAGTTCCAGACCGGCTCGCTCACGCTGGCCACCGGCGGCCAGGTGGTGGTCGACGCGAAGCAGCGCAGCCTCGTGCGCGAGGGCGCGCGCATCGACGTGTCGGGCGCGGTGGGCGTGAAGCTCGCGATGGAGTCCAACAACATCAAGATCAACGTGCAGGGCAACGAGCAGCGCGATGCGCCGCTCAACCGCGACAGCAAGAACCTCAACAACAACGACCTGTGGATCGACCGGCGCTCGCTGGTCTTCGTGCCCGGCGGCACCGGCGGCTACCAGGGCGAGCGCTGGTACACCGGCGGCGGCCTGCTCGAGGTGGGCGGCTACCTGGGCACGCAGGCGCACGGCGTGGGCGAGTGGATGGCGCAGGGCGGCGTGGTGGGCTTCAGCGGCGGCGAGCTGGTCACGCAGCGCGGCGCGAGCATCAACATCTCGGGCGGCACGCTCGACGTGCTCACGGGCAAGCTCAACCAGAGCTGGCTCAAGGGCGCGGACGGTCGGCTCTACGAAGTGTCGAAGGCGCCGGGCGACCTGCGCTACACGGGCGTCTACAAGGGCTTCGAAGACGAACACGCGCGCTGGGGCAAGAAGACGACGGGCTTCTTCTACAACCCGCTGATCGGCCCGCAGACGCGGCTGGAAAGCGGCTACACCGTGGGCCGCGACGCCGGCCTGCTCATCGTCGGCACGCAGGCCGCGGTGCTCGAAGGCGAGATCGTCGGCGAGACCTTCCAGGGCGACCGGCAGACACAGGCGCGGCAGGCCGGGCTTGATGGCTACCAGCAGTCGACCGGCGCGGTGGCGCAGCGCGGGCAGCTCGTCGTGGGCCGCTACGACGCCTACTACGACAAGACGGCCGGTGCGATCCACCGGCGGCTCGACAGCGCCGGCATCAAAAACGTGGTGCTGGGCGATACGGCCGACAGCATTGCGGCCGGTCTCGACCTCGCGACTGCGTTGCCAGCCGAACGCCGCGACACGCTGGTGCTCGATGCGGCGCAGCTCAGCGGCTTCCGACTGGGCGCGGTGCGCATCGCGGCCAGCGACAGCATCGCGGTCGACAAGGCGCTGCAGGTCGGCGATGGCGGCCACCTCGTGCTGTACAGCCCGAACGTGAAGGTCAACGCCGACCTCGTCGCGCGCGGCGGCGGCATCCAGCTGGGCAACGTGCTCGAGCAGATCAGCCTCAACTACCTGAAGGACACCAGCACCCTCACCGCGCCCGACGGCGGCACGAGCTCGGTGGTGCTCGCGGGCGGTGCGACGCTCGACACCCGCGGCCTGTGGACCCACCTGCTGACGAACCCGGCCGACGCGGGCGGCGTGGCGTACCGCAACGGCGGCAGCGTGTCCCTGCGCAGCACCGGCGACGTGGTGCTGGGCACCGGCAGCGTCATCGACGTGTCGTCCGGCGCGGTGCTGTTGTCGAAGGCCAAACAGCAAGGCGGCAAGGGCGGCAGCGTCACGCTCGAGGCGGACGGCTTCAACACGGGCAGCGGCCATGTCGCGCTCGACGGCGCGGTGCTGCGCGGCCACGGCGTGGACGGCGGCGGCACGCTGACCGTGCAGACGATGCGCGTCGCCATCGGCGACACCTCGGGCGCGGCGCGGGCCGACACGCTGATGCTCGACGCCGGCTTTTTCGACAAGGGCTTCAGCCGCTATGCGCTCATCGGCAACCACGGCCTCACGGTGGCCGACGGTGCGCAGATCGACGTGACGATGCCGGTGTACCGCTTCGGCGCCCACGCGCAGGACATCGCCACCGGCAGCCGTCCGGCCGACGCGCTCGAGGTGTGGACGCCGCCGCTCTACCAGGAAGACGCGACCCAGGCCGTGCTCACGCAGCGCAAGGGCGCGAGCCTGTCGCTGCAGGCCGGCACGACGACCACGCTAGCCAAGGAGCTGCCGACGGTGCAGGCCGTGGTGGGCAAGGGCGCGGCGATCCACGTCGACCCGGGCCAGGCCATCGAGGTGCGCAGCGCCGGTCAGCTCACGGTGGACGGCACGCTGCGCGCGAACGGCGGGCGCATCGTGCTGAAGACGGTGGACATCACCGACCTCGAATCGGACATTGCCAATGCAACGGCCCATGCCCGCTCGATCTGGATCGGTGGGCAGGCGGTGCTCGATGCGTCGGCACATGCGGCCACCGCCACCGACACCACCGGCAAGCGCTACGGCCTGGTGCGCGACGGCGGCAGCATCGTGGTCGGCGGCGAGATCGATCCGGTGGGGAGCAAGGCCACCGCGTCGCAGAACTTCGTCGTCGTGCGCCCGGGCGCGTTGCTCGATGCCTCCGGCACGCATGCGGTGCTCGACGTGCCCGGCATGGGCGCGACCGATGTGAGCAGCAATGGCGGCAGCATCTCGCTCGCGTCGTACAACGGGCTGCAGTTGGACGGCACACTGCGCGCCGTCGCGGGCGGCGCGCGCGCGGCCGGCGGCACGCTGGCGGTGGTGCTCGGCACGCCGGGCCTGCGCCTGCACCTGGACCCGCTGCAGCAGGCGGAAGACCGTGTGCGCCTGCACCGCGTGCTGGTGCTGGGCGTAGAGCAGGGCGCACCGCTTGCGCCCGACACCCTGCAAGCCGGCGTCGACGACGGGGCACTCGTCTACGGCCAGGGCCGGCTGGGTACCGACACGGTCCGGCGCGGCGGCTTCGACAGCCTCTCGCTGTTCGCCGGCTCCACGCTCGCCTTTGAAGACGGCGTCGACCTGCGCCTGCGGCAGGGCCTGCAGATCTATGCCGGCGGCCTCGCGCTCGGCAAGGACGCGCCCGACGACGCGCACGTGGCGCTGTCGGCCGCGCACGTGCGGCTGGCCGGCGCGATGCCTTCGTTCTCGCGTGAAGTCCTGAGGGCGCCCGTCGCCGAAGGCGGCGTGGTGCGCGTGCCGTCCGGCACCCGCCTCGATGTGGCCGGTGAGCTGATCGACATCCGCGACGGCATGGGTTTCGGCGTCAACGGCAAGGTCCCGGTGCTCGACGGCGCGAGCGAAGCGCCCACGGTCGACCTGGCCGCCTTCGGCCATGTCACGCTGGCCAGCACCGGCGACCTGCGCTTCCTGCAGGGCAGGCAAGACGTCGGCGTTTCCACGAGCCTCGTCGTTCCCGGCAGCCTGACCCTGCGCGCCGCGCAGATCTACCCGGCCACGGGCGTGGTGGCGCTCGTGTCCGCGGGCCTGACGCCGGACGGCACCTACCTGCCCGACACGGCGCTGCGCATCGAGGGCACGGGCGCGACCCCGCAGGTGCCGTACTCGGCCTTCGGCGACCTGTCGCTGCGCGCCGGTGTCATCGAGCAGGGCGGCACGGTGCGGGTGCCGCTCGGGCAGCTGACGCTCGGCGACGCGCTCACCACGAAGGTCAAACTGCTGCCCGGCAGTCTCACCTCGGTGAGCGGCGAGGGGCTGAACATGCCCTATGGCGGCACGGTCGACGGCATCAACTACCTGTACGACGGCAAGCAGGTCAAGCTCACTGGCGTGGGCGCGGGCGACGGCTACAAGCGCAACCAGACGATCGGCCTCACGTTCATGGGGGCCAGCGTGCAGGGCCAGGAAGGCGCCACGCTCGACCTGTCGGGCGGCGGCAACCTCACCGGCGCGGGCTTCGTGAGCGGACGCGGCGGCTCGACCGACGCGCGCTTCAGCCCGCTGATGCAGGTCGGCGCCCGCGGCGGCTTCACGTTGCCGGGGCTCGCGACCAACCCGGTGTATGCCATCGTGCCCGGCGTGCAGCCGGCGGTGGCGCCCACGGGTGCAGAGAAGGGCGCGGTCGATCCGCTCGTGGGTCAGCACATCACCATCGGCGCTGGCGTGCCGGGCCTGCCCGCGGGCACCTACACGCTGATGCCCTCGACCTATGCGTTGCAGCAGGGCGCCTTCCGCGTGGAGCTGAACGGCGCGGCCGGCCTGGGCGCGCCCACCGGCACGCTGGCGATGCGCAACGGCTCGTGGCTCACGGCCGCGCAGCTGGGCGTGGGCCGCACCGGCATCGGCGACACGCTGTTCCGTCAGGCGATCGTGACGTCGGGCGAGGTGCTGCGCAGCTACTCGCAATACAACGAGATGGGCTACGCCGACTTCGTGCGCGCCGATGCGCTGCGCGTGGGCGTGCCGCGCGCCATGCTGCCGGCGGACGCGCGCAACCTGCACCTGAAGCTCGCGCCCGGCGCGGGCGCCGATGCCTTCCGCTTCGACGGCACGGCACGCTTCCAGGTGGGCGCGGGCGGGCGGGGCGGTTCCGTGGTGGCCACGAGCAGCGAGGAGCAATGGGGCCTCGAGATCGTCGCGGCCGGCGCGTCGGCGACGGCGGGCTTCCAGGGGGTCACGCTGGATGCGGGCGCGCTCAGCGGCATGGGCGCGTCGCGCCTGGTCATCGGCGGGTTGCAGGGCGCCGACTATGGGCAGAGCGGCAACGTCATCCAGACCGGCGACGGCGGGAACAGCGTGGTGCTGCGCCAGGGGGCGGTGCTGTCCGCGCCCGAGGTGTTCCTGGCCGCAGTCGCGGTGACCGAGGGCACGCCGCTCAGCGTGGTGGTCGAGCAGGGCGCGCGCATCCACACGCTCGGCCGTGGCAAGGCCGCCTACGATGCCGGCGACGGCTTCGTCTACGCCGCGACCGGCCAGATGGTGATGGTTTCCAACGGCCGGGTGAGCACGCTGCCGGTGCCCCAGACCCAGGCCGCGTCGGACAACCGCAGCCTGCAGATCGGCGTGTGTGCCAGCGCGTCGTGCAGCGGGCAGACCGAGTTGTATTCCGAAGGCACCATCGCCATGGTGACGCCCGACCGCTTCGAGATGAACGAGGCGGTGCGCTACGGCACGCGCCACCTCACGCTGGCGGTGCGCGGCATCAACGTGGGCGACAGCGCCGCGCTGGCCGCCGCCGCACAGAACCACACGCTGCCGCCGGGACTGGCCATGAGCCAGGCCCTGCTCGACCGCCTGCTGCGCGGTGACCGGCAGTACGGCGCGCCCGCGCTCGAAACGCTGGAACTGAGCGCCAGCGGCGGCGTCAACTTCTTCGGCACCGCGGCGCTGGACACCATCGACCCCGCCACCGGCAAGGCGACGATGGCGCAGCTGGTGCTGGCCACGCCCGCCATCTACGGCCAGGGCGGCGCGGACGACGTGGCCACCATCCGCACCGGTCGCCTGGTGTGGCAGGGCGCGACCACGGCGGCTGCTGCCGTGGTGCGCGACGGCGCGGGCACCGGCCGCGGCACGCTGAACATCGAGGCCGAGCACATCGAGTTCGGCTACGGCCCCAACAGCCAGCCGAGCGGCCTGGAAGACGCGGGTCGCCTGGTGCTGGGCTTTGCCGACGTGAACCTCAAGGCCAGCGAGCGCGTGAGCGCGAACGGCAAGGGCAGCCTCTCGGTCTACCAGTCGCAGGGCGCGTACGGAGCGGGCAAGGGCTATGCGTACAGCGGCGGCAACCTGCGCATCGTGGCGCCGCTGCTGACGGGCGAGGCAGGCTCGGTGAACCGCATCACGGCGGGCGGCACGCTGCGCGTGGCCGCACCGGCCGGTGCGCCGGCGGCGGCCACCGGCGATGCGGCGCTGGGCGCCGAGCTGAGCCTGCGCGGGCGCGACCTGACGCTCGACACCGCCGTGGCGCTGCCCAGCGGCAAGCTCACGCTGAGCGCCGAACGCGACCTCACGCTGACCGACCGCGCGGTGCTCGACCTGTCGGGCCGCAAGATGGTGTTCAACGACGTGAGCAAATACAGCGCCGGCGGCGACGTGGTGCTCGAAAGCCTGCACGGCAACCTGCGGCAGGCGGCCGGCTCGGTGATCGATATCTCGGCGCAGAACAACCGCGCCGGCACGCTGAAAGCGATGGCGCTCGACGATGCGGCTGGCCAGGTCGACCTGCAGGGCCGCATCCTCGGCGCGAGCAGCGGCCACTACGACGCGGGCGGCACGCGGGTGCCGTTCGCGGCGGGCAGCGTGGACGTGCGCGCGCGGCAGCTCGGCGATGCCGAGTTCGCGGCGCTCAACCAGCGGCTGAACGACGGCGGCGTGTTCGGCGCGCGCAGCTTCCAGCTGCGCCAGGGCGACCTCGCCATCGGCGACGGTTTGAAGGCCGGCGAGGTGAACGTGTCGCTCGACAACGGCAGCCTTACCGTGACCGGCACCATCGACGCGAGCGGCGAGCGCGTGGGCCGCATCAGCCTGGCCGCAAAGAACAACCTCACGCTGGCCGGCAGCGCCGTGCTCGACGCGCACGGCCGCACGCTGCGCGTGGACAGCCACGGCCAGATCATCGATTCGCCGAACCGCGCGATGGTCGAACTCACGTCGAACGACGGGCAGCTCACGCTGGCCTCGGGTTCGCGCATCGACCTGCGCCACGGCACCGATGCCCAGGTGGGCGGCGAACCGGGCCAGAACGACGGCCGGGCGCGCGGCACGCTGGAGCTCAACGCGGGCCGCACCGGCGAGACGGCAGGCGACATCCGCATCGACGCCAGCGGCACCCTCGCCATCGAGGGCGCGCGCTCCATCGCCGTGAACGGCATGTGGCGCTACGACGATGCCCGCTTCGGCACCGACGCGGCGGCCACCGGCCGGCCCTACCAGGTCATCGACCAGGCGTACCTCGACGCCAAGCACCTGCAGAGCACCGTCTTCATCGACAACGCGCTGGCCAACGGCGCGCTGATGAACGGCAAGCTCGCGGGCCTGAACAACGCGCGCTACGCCGACGCCTTTCATCTGCGCCCCGGCGTGGAGATCGTGAGCAAGACCCCCGGCGGCGACCTGGTGGTGCAGGGCGACATCGACCTGTCGGGCTACCGCTACGCCAGCGCCAATCCGCACACGCAAAAGACCGGCGTGTACGGCTCGGGCGAGGTGGGCGCGCTGGCCCTGCGCGCGGGCGGCAACCTCGACATCTTCGGCAGCGTCAACGACGGCTTCGCGCCGCCGCCCGCCACGCAGGACGACGGCGGCTGGCTGCTGCTGCCGGGCGTCAACCTGCTGCGCGGCGACACCGTGGTGCCGCGCGGCGGCGTGGTGCTGGCCGACGGCACGACCTTCGAGGGAGGCGCCGGCACGCTCAACTACGACCTGCCGATCAAGTCGACGGCCTTCGGGGCCGGGCAGGTGATGCCGGTGGCCAGCGTGCTGGCCAAGGCGCTCGAACTGAAGGTGGGCACGGTGCTGAGCGCCGACGTGCGCAACGCCTCGGGCACGCTGCTGTTCGCAGCGGGCAGCATCGTGGGCGGCGCCAACGTGACGCTGCCGGTGGGCACCCGCCTGGGGGCCGGCATGCGCCTGCCGTCGGCGGCCACGCTGTCGGGCGTGGTGTGGCCCAAGGGCGTGCCGCTGCCCGGCAACGGCAAGAAGTTCGTGCTGAACGGCGCCCTCACGCTGCCGCTGGGCGCGCTGCTCCCGGCCGCGACCAACATCAAGCTGCCCGGCGGGGTGACTTCGGTGAACCTGCGCCCGGACGGCGCCGGCAGGCTGTGGGCCGCGGCGGCGATGCTGCCCGAAGGTTCGCAGTCGTGGTCGGTGCGGCTGGCCGCGGGTGCGGACCTGAACGCAGCGGACAACCGCATCGTGCAGGTGCATCCGGCGGCGGGCCGGGGCGACCTGCGGCTGGCGGACAGCCACTACGGCATGTTCGGCAAGCTGAAGCCCGGCGGCGCGTTGTGGAGCGTGGAAGGGTCCATCAACTTCGTGGGCGACGAGAGCATGGCTGGCAAGCCCATCGATTTCGCGGACATCCAGTACCCGGAGCTTTGCGTGGACCTTCCCAGCTATTGCGTCATCGCCGCCCCGGAGTACAGCTACCTGCCGGGCAGCACGCGCTTCAGCGTGGTGCGCACCGGCGCGGCCGATCTCGACCTGCTGGCCGCTGGCAACCTGCGCATGGATTCGCTGTTCGGCGTGTACACCGCCGGCGCCTCGTCGCAGGCCACGCGGGCCGGCGACCCCTACAACCTGCCGCGCGCGGTGGGCGCCAAGGGCACGGTGCTCAACGACGCGAGCGGTGGCTACGAGAAGTTCGTCGACGGCGGCGCGCAGAGCCTGGCCCGCGCCTGGTACCCGGCCTCCGGCGGCAACCTGACGCTCAAGGCCGGCGGCGACCTGACCGGCGACATGACGCTGATCTCCGGGGGAAGCGGCTTGGGGCGGCCGAATCCGGCCGACAAGGGCTTCAACAGCGGCGCCATCGGCAACTGGCTGTGGCGCCAGGGCACGGGCGAGAGCTTCGGTGGCGCGCAGGACCAGCCCACGGCGTGGTGGATCAACTTCGGCTCCTATGTCGGCACGAACGGGGCGGCCGACAAGTTGCTCGGCTTCACCGGCTTCGGCACGCTGGGCGGCGGCGACCTGCGCGTGGACGTGGGCGGCAACGCGGGCCTGCAGGGACGGCGCGGCGCCAAGACAGATTCGTCCACCGACAGCCGGCGCAGCCAGGGCCTGGTGCTGGCGGTGGGCGGCACCGGCCGTGTGCTGGCCGACGGCAGCCTGAGCCTGACGGGCGGTGGCGACGTGCTCGTGCGCGTGGGAGGCGCCTTCAATCCGCTCCACACGCCCTACGTCGAGGGTGCCGGTGGCGACTCCGACGCCGGGCTCAACGGGGCGATCGTCAACCTCCGGGGCGACGTGCAGCTGCAGGCCGGCACCCTCGGCAGCCTGCCCCGGGTCTATGGGCTCTCCGAGCGGGCGCAGTCGCCCCGCGAGACCCGCGCCTACGACCTCTACACGGCAACCCGCGGCATGGCGCAAGGCGGCATCGTGTTGGCCCCGGGCGATGCGAACTACACGCTCGCCACGCGTGGCGACCTGGTGGTCAAGGGGGTGATCGATCCGACGCGCGTCGACCTCCCCAATGCCACGCCGTTCAGCGCCAACGGCCTGGAAGGACGGGGCCAGAGCTGGTTCACCCTGTGGACGCCGCACACGGCCATCCGCCTCTTCGGCGCAGGCGGCAACCTGGTGCCGGTGACGGGTGGCGCGGGCGTGCCCGTGACCGACTCGGCCTTCGTGTACCCCTCGATCCTGAGTGCGGTTGCCGCCAGTGGCAGCCTGTTCTATGGCGATGCGGCGACCTTCGACAACACCGGCACGGGCACGCCGCTGGTGCTGGCGCCCTCGGCCCACGGCACGCTGGAGTTCCTGGCCAGCGACTCGATCTATGCGGGAGGCAACACCGTCAGCCAGTCGGGCGCGGCGGCCTCTGCGCTGGCGACGCCGTTGCGTCCGGCCTTCCAGGGCACGACCGGCGATGGCACGGTGCTGGACAACCTGTCGGGCGGCAACCGCCTGGATGGCGGCGGTGTGCGTCCGCTGTTCGCCTTCGGCCCCAACACGGTGTCGGGCGAAGCGGTGGGCGAGCAGCCGGCGCGCTTCTACGCCGTGCATGGCGACCTGGTCGGCGTGAGCAGCGGGCGCATCCTGCGCTTCGGGCCGGACGACGCAACGCGTGCCGGCCAGACCTGGTACGAGGGCGCGCAACCGGTGTGGATGCGGGCCGGGCGCGACATCGTCGCGAGCGGCACGCCCGTCGGCCAGACCGAGCCCTCGAACGGCCTGGCACAGGCCTACTTCGAGAGCAGCGGCAACCTGTTCGCGCACGCAAGGCCGGGCGACATCTCGGTGGTTTCGGCGGGCCGCGACATCCTGTTCAGCACCTTCAACGTGGCCGGCCCCGGCACGCTGGAGATCACGGCCGGGCGCGACATCCGCATGGAGAACAGGGCCTCGGTCAGCAGCCTCGGCGCGGTGGTGCCGGGCGACAGCCGGCCCGGTGCGGGCATTGCGATGTTGGCCGGCGTGGGCGCCCACGGGCCCGACTACGCGGGCTTTGCGCAGCGCTACCTCGATCCGGCCCACCTGATGCAGAGCGGCCAGCCGCTGGCCGACCAGCCCGGCAAGGTGGTGAAGAACTACAACCGCCAGCTCACGCTGGGCGACTGGCTGCGCGCCGAGCTTGGCTACAGCGGCGACGACAACGGCGCGGCGGCCTGGATGGCGCAGCGGCAAGCCCGCCTCGACGCGGACACCGGCACGCCGCGCCGCGTGCTCGCCAACGACTACCGGCAGGCGAGCCAGCTGTACCTCGTGAACTGGCTCGAAGCCTCGCAGGGCTACGGCGGCAAGGGCGGCGCACAGGAGGCGCTCGCCTTCTTCAACGCACTGCCGCCGGAACAGCAGCGCAGCTACCTGCGCGGCGTGTACTTCGCGGAGCTGAAAAAGGGCGGGCGCGAATACAACGACGAGCGCGGCGTGCGCTACGGCAGCTACCTGCGCGGGCGCAACGCGATCGCGTCGCTGTTTCCGGGCACCAGCTACAGGGGCGACATCACGATGTTCGGCGCGGCCGGCGTCAACACGCTGTTCGGTGGCGACATCGCGATGCTCACGCCGGGCGGGCGCCAGGTGTTCGGCATCGAGGGCGCGGCGCCCGAGGCGGTGGGCACGCTGATTCCGGGCGTCATCACGCAGGGGGCGGGCGACATCTCGCTCTATGCGCTGGGCAGCATCCTGCTGGGCCAGAGCCGCATCATGACCACCTTCGGCGGCAGCGTGCTGGGCTGGTCGGCCGAGGGCGACATCAACGCCGGTCGCGGCTCGAAGACGACGGTGGTCTACACGCCGCCCAAGCGCGTGTACGACCGCTGGGGCAACGTGGTGCTGTCATCGGACGTGCCGAGCACGGGCGCGGGCATTGCCACGCTGAACCCGATTCCCGAGGTGCCGGCCGGCGACATCGACCTGATCGCGCCGCTGGGCACCATCGACGCGGGCGAGGCGGGCATCCGCGTGTCGGGCAACGTGAACCTGGCGGCGCTGCAGATCGTGAATGCCGCCAACGTGGCGGTGCAGGGCAAGAGCACGGGGCTGCCGGTGGTGGCGTCGGTGAATGTCGGTGCCCTCACCAACGCCAGCGCCGCGGCGTCGCAGGCCACGGCGGCGGCGCAGGACGTGATGCAGCGCGAACGCGCGGCGGCGCGCCAGAGCCTGCCGTCGGTGTTCTCGGTGCGCGTGCTGGGCTTCGGCAACGAGCCCGCGTCCGGCGCGCCAGAGGCCCCCGAGATGCGGCGCAGGCCGGCGGAGCAGGCGAGCTACGACCCGTCGGGCTTCGTCCAGATGGTCGGGCACGGTGCGCTCACCGACGCGCAGCTGACGCGCCTGAACGAGCCCGAACGGCGCGGCCTGCCGCGCGGCCGCTAGCCGGCGACGCACCATGTCGCACGTCTGCCTGTTGCCCCGCGGCGATGCCGCGGGAGCCGCCCCTGCGCCACCGGATGTCCAGCAACTGCTGGTGGCGCACTACGCGCAGCTGCACCGGCGGCTGTCGCTGCACCTGGGGTGTGGCGACGCCGCCAGCGAAAGCCTGCACGATGCCTGGCTGCGCCTGGGCGAGGCCGCCTTCACGGACACCTTGCAGAACCCCGTGGCCTACATCTTCCGCGTGGCCTGCAATGCCGCGATGGACCGCCTGCGCGCCGAGCGCCCCTGGCAGTACGCCGGCGAGGCGGAAGACACGCTCGCGCAGGTGGCCGACCACGCGCCGGGGCCCGAGCTGATCGCCGAGGCGCGCTCCGACCTGAAGGCGGTCGAACGCGCGATGCAGGGGCTGCCGCACCGCCACCAGGACATCTTTGTGGCCTTGCGCGTGCACGAGCTGACGCGGCACGAGGTGGCGGTGCGGCACGGGCTGTCGCTCCGGCGGGTGGATTCCACGCTGCGCCAGGCGATGCAACGCCTGCCGTCGGGTCGCCGGTCAGGCATGCATGTCTAGGCGGTCTCTTTTGTATGCAATGTTTGCAAATGAAAACTAAAGGCCTATGATGAATTCATCATGGAATCGGCCCGACTCGATCTCCACGTTCCAGACGGCTGGACGGGATGGTTCGAACTCACGCGCACGCCGAAGGGCACTTACGCCGGCATCGCGGCGCTGAGCCTGGACGGCATCACGCGCTGCGCCCTGGTCATCACGCAGCAGCTGTCGTGGGACTCGGCCGTGGCACGCGCGAACGTGCGCGCGGAGCATTTCGTGCGCCAGTGGTCGCCCGAGCGCGGGCACTGACACGCGCCGGCGGGGCATTGAAAGCGCGCCGGCGCCGCGCATGGTAGAAACCGCCACCCGTGGGCGCGGTCGTGCACTGCGCCGCGCGGCAGCGGTGTTTTTCTCCCTTCGCTCCGTGCCCTTGCCCTCCCCATTTCCTGTCGTTCATGCAGAACCTGTTTGCCCGGGCTGACGTGCCGCGCGCCCGGTGGTTCGCCTGGCTGCTGTGCAGCCTGGCGATGCTCGTGCTCGCCGGTTGCGCCGGCCTGCCGACCGAGGTGGTGCGCAAGCCCTCGAGCGCCATCACCGATGGCGCGGACACCGCGCTGGGCCGGCTCGTGCGCGCTGCCGCACCGCCGGGCGAGCCGCTCAGCGGCTTTCGCCTGCTGCCGATGCCGCAGTTCTCGCTGCATGCGCGCATCGAGCTGGCGCGCCGCGCGCAGCGCTCCATCGACGTGCAGTACTACCTCGTGCAGAACGACGAGACCGGCCGCTACCTGCTGCGCACGCTGCGCGACGCGGCCGACCGCGGCGTGCGCGTGCGCCTCCTGGTGGACGACCTGTACACCGCGGGCGCCGACCCGCTGTTCACCAGCTTTGCCTCGCACCCGAACGTCGAGGTGCGTTTGTTCAACCCGTTCCCGGCCGGGCGCTCGCGCTTCGGCACGCGCTGGGCGTGGTCGATCCTGGACTTCGACCGCGTGCACCGGCGCATGCACAACAAGCTGTTCGTGGTCGACAACACGATGGCGGTCATGGGCGGGCGCAACATCGCCAACGAGTACTTTTTGCGCGACGGCGGCTCCAACTTCATCGACATCGACACGCTGGTGGCCGGCGCCGTGGTGCCGCGGCTGTCGTCGCTGTTCGACATGTACTGGAACAGCCCGTACGTGTACCCCATCGAGTCGCTGGTGCCGCGCGGCAACGAGTCGGCGCAGGCGCTGCGCGAGCGCTTCGACCGGCTCACCACGGGGCCCGAGACGCTGCACCCCGAAGAGCCTGAATCGACCGATCTGCTGGGCCACAACCCGCTGGCCAAGGACCTCAATGCCGGCAAGCTCTCGCTGAGCTGGGCGCGCGCCGAGGCGTATGCCGACGCGCCCGCCAAGGCGCTGGCGCCCACCGACGAAGGGCGCGGGCTGCCGGCCGACCAGGCGACCGACAGCGTGCTCTACAACGTGCAGCGCTACCTGCGCGGCGCGCAGCACGGGGTGCTGCTGACCACGCCGTACCTGATCCCAGGGCGGGGCGGCATGGAGACGATGCAGATCGTGCGCGGCAACGGCGTGGGCTACACCATCGTCACCAACTCGCTGGCGGCCACCGACGAGTCGCTGGTGCACATCGGCTACCGGCGCTACCGCGCGCAGATGCTGCGGCTGGGCGTGGAGCTGTACGAGCTGAGTCCCAAGCGCGTGGAGCAGACCAAGCGCTTCGGCATCTACGGTTCGGCCAGCGGGCGGCTGCACGGCAAGTCGGCCGTGATCGACCAGCAGGTGGTGTTCGTCGGCTCGATGAACTTCGATCCGCGCTCGGCGTTGCACAACACCGAGATCGGCATCTTCATCTTCAGCCCGCAGATTGCGCAGCAGCTCACGAGCCTGATCGGTTTCATGCGGCTGGACGGCGCCTACCAGTTGCAACTGGGGCCGCGCGGCGGCATCGAGTGGGTGAGCCCGGCGTCGGGCGACGGGGCGGACACCATCCTGCACACCGAGCCCGAAACCCATTTCTGGGCCCGCTGGCGGCTGGAGCTGCTGGCGCCCCTGGTGCCCGAAAGCCTGCTGTAACGGCTCTTACGTTTACTGCTGCAAACGGCCGTTGAGGTACGGCTCGGGATCGACGGCGGTGCCGTTCTTGCGGATCTCGAAATGCAGCTTCACGCGGTCGGCGTCGCTGTTGCCCATCTCGGCGATCTTCTGGCCCTGGCGCACCACGGCGCCTTCCTTCACGAGGATGGTCTTGGCGTGCGCGTAAGCAGTAAGAAAGGTCTCGTTGTGCTTCACGATGACCATGTTGCCGTAGGAGCGCAGCTCGCCCCCCACGTACACCACACGGCCGTCGGCCGAGGCCACGATGGGGTCGCCCAGGTTGCCCGCGATGTCCAGGCCCTTGTTGCGCACGCCGTCGAAGCGGCCCACGGTGGTGCCGGCGGCAGGGCGGATGAAGAGCGCCTGGCGTGGCGGCTGCGGCGTTGCGCCTGGCCCAGGCTGTTGTGGCGGCGTGGGTCCGGGCGTGGTGCAGGCGGCAATGCCCCCGGCCACGAGCAGCGTGGCGGCGGTACGTAAAACGAAAGTCTGAAGGTGCATGACGCTGTTGGAACGGATTCGTTGCGGAGGGTTCCGTCGAAGGCCGACACCGCAGTGTCGGCCGCTCGGACGATGCTAGCAAACTCGCATCGCCGAGCCCTTCAGCAGCCCCTTCACTTGAGCGGGATCGGCGTGCCGCGATCGACCGGCACGGCCGTGATGCTGTTCTTGGGCGACCCGTCGATCAGCAGATCGGAGTAGGTCAGGTAGACCAGCGTGTTGCGCTTGGGGTCGACCATGCGCACCACGCGCAGGCGCTTGAAGAGCACCGACAGGCGTTCGCTGTAGACCTCTTCGCGCTTGGGCAGCGGCTGCGTGATGCTGACGGGGCCGACCTGGCGACAGGCAATGGAGGCCTCGGCCTTGTCTTCCGCCACGCCGAACGCACCGGCGATGCCGCCGGTCTTGGCGCGCGAGACATAGCAGGTGACGCCATTGACCTTGGGGTCGTCGTAGGCCTCGACCACGATCTTGTGGTCGGGGCCGATGAGCTTGAAGGCCGTGTCGACCTCGCCCACCGTGTCCGCCTTGGCCGCCGAAGCCGCGAGTGCGAAGCCGAGGCTGGCGCCACAGAGGAGGGTGGCGCGCAGGGTCTTGAGCATGGGGGAATTTTTCAAACGATGCTGAGTTCGTGGACGCGGTCGAAGCTGCCGCGCTTGCGGTCTTCGAAGAAGTGTTCGAGCGCCTGGCGCACGGTGCGAAAGGCGATCTCGTCCCAGGGAATTTCTTCCTCGGTGAACAGGCGCGCCTCGATCGTCTCGTGGCCCGGGTCGAAGCGGTCGTCGAGCAGGCGCGCGCGATAGAACATGTGGACCTGGCCCACGCGCACCACGCTGATCACGGCGAACAGGCCCTCGATCTCGAAGTTCGCGCCGGCCTCTTCATTGGTCTCGCGGGCCGCGCCCTCGGCGGTGGTTTCCTCGAGCTCCATGAAGCCCGCGGGCAGCGTCCACTTGCCCCAGCGCGGCTCGATGTTGCGCTTGCACAGCAACACCTTGTCGCCCAGCACGGGGATGGTGCCCACCACGTTCAGCGGGTTCTCGTAGTGGATCGTGTGGCAGGCCGGACAGACGGCGCGCTCTTTGGTGTCGCCGTCGTCCGGCACGCGGTAGACCACCGTCGTGCCGCAGTTCTTGCAATGCTTGATGGGTACGCGAAGAAACATGAAGCGGGACCGCCTGGCGTCAGACGATCTTCACGGTCAGCGCGGGCAGGCCGGCCACCTGGCCCACCAGCGTGTCGCCGGCCACCACGGCCGCGACGCCCTCGGGCGTGCCCGTGAAGATCAGGTCGCCGGGCTGCAGCTCCCAGGCCGCCGACAGGTGCTCGATGGTCTCGGCCACGTTCCAGATCAGCTTGCTCACGGTGCTGCGCTGGCGGTCTTCGCCGTTCACCTGCAGCGAGATCTCGGCCTGTTCGGCGTTGCCGGCCTGTGCCACCGGCACGATCGGGCCGATGGGCGCGCTCTGCTCGAAGCTCTTGCCGATGTCCCAGGGGCGGCCTTGCTTCTTCATGTCGTTCTGCAGGTCGCGGCGCGTCATGTCCAGGCCGACGGCGTAGCCGTAGATGTGCTTGTGGGCGTCGGCGGCCTTGATGTTCTTGCCGCCGGTGCCGATGGCCACCACGAGTTCGATCTCGTGGTGCAGGTTCTTCGTGAGCGTGGGGTAGGCCATGGTGCCGGTCTGGCCGGCATCGACCGTCACCAGCGCGTCGGCCGGCTTCATGAAGAAGAAGGGCGGCTCGCGGCCGGTGAACCCCATTTCCTTGGCGTGATCTTCGTAGTTGCGGCCCACGCAGTAGATGCGATGCACCGGAAAGCGGGCGGGCTGACCGACGACCGGCACGGAAACGGTGGCCGGCGGGGCAAAAACAAACTCGGAAGCCATGGGAAGGTGTCCTTTTTCAGCGAAACGGGAGGGGAGACCGGCAGTGTGCCAGAGGCCGCACGGGCTTGCCGGCACGCCGGACTCGGGATTTTGCGGCGGCCCACAATAGGCGCTTCTGCGCGTTTCCCCGACCTCTTTTCTCTCTCGCTTCACCATGCCCATCCGACTCGGCAAAGCCGGCAAGGCCACCGCCTTCAACGAACTCGGCCGCGAACGCGACGATGCCGGCGACCAGGAAGGCGCGCTGGCCGCCTACGCGCAGGCCAGCGCCATCCATCCCTACTGGGCGGCGCCCTGGTACAACGCCGGGCTCATCCACAAGTACCGCGGCGACTGGGCCGCCTCGTTGCAGGCCAACGCCCGCGCCGTGCAGTGCGAGCCGCGCAACGAAGGCGCGCTGTGGAACCTGGGCATCGCGGCCACCGCGCTGGGCGACTGGCCCACGGCGCGGCGCGCGTGGCGCCAGTACGGCATCGGCATCCCCGAGGGTGAAGGGCCGGTCGACTATTTCGTCGGTCTCACGCCCATCCGCGTGCATGGCGACGAAGGCACCGAGGTGGTGTGGGCCGACCGCATCGACCCGGCGCGCGCCATCCTGCGCAACGTGCCCACGCCCGCCTGCGGCCACCGCTACGGCGACCTGGTGCTGCACGACGGCGCGCCCAACGGCTACCGGTTGCGCGGCGAGCGCGAGGTGCCGGTGTTCGATGCGCTGGAACTGATTGCGCCGTCGGCGCACGCGACCTACGAGGTCTCGGTGGAAGGTGTGAGCTCGGAAGACATCGAGGCGCTGGTGCAGCGCTTCAAGGCCGCCGATGGCTTCGCCGAGAACTGGACCGACAGCATGGAGATGCTCTGCCGCGCCTGCTCCGAAGGCCGCCCTTT
This sequence comes from Variovorax sp. GW821-FHT09A10, assembly GCF_059418385.1. Classification (NCBI taxonomy): domain Bacteria; kingdom Pseudomonadati; phylum Pseudomonadota; class Betaproteobacteria; order Burkholderiales; family Comamonadaceae; genus Variovorax; species Variovorax sp. GW821-FHT09A10. The sequence continues at coordinate 252,391 of NZ_JBWKPT010000003.1, read as the reverse complement.
CGGCGAGGGTCGGCACAACCACGGCGCCGACGAGGCGCCCGGCACGCTCGGGCCGTGGCGCCTGGGCATCGCCTCGCGCGAGGAGGCCGCCGCGCGCGAGCTGCTCGATGCGTGGCAGCAAGAACACCCCGAAGCCCGGTTGCACGACTTCCGCTGCGTGCTCCCGGCCACACCCCGCTCCTGAAGGTGAAATCCAAGGGCGCTATCCTCGAGAAATCATGAAGCTGCATAACTATTTCCGCTCCTCCGCCTCGTTCCGTGTCCGCATCGCCCTGAACCTCAAGGGCCTGGACTACGACTACGTGCCCGTGCACATCGCGCGCGGCGAACACCGCACCGGCCCGTACTCGGCGATCTCGGCCGACATGCTCGTGCCGCTGCTCGAAGACGAAGGCGAGCGCTTCTCGCAGTCGATGGCCATCATCGAGTACCTGGACGAAACGCACCCCGAGCCGGCGCTGCTGCCGACCGATCCCGTGGGCCGCGCCCATGTGCGTGCGCTGGCGCAGTCGATCGCCTGCGAGATCCATCCGCTGAACAACCTGCGCGTGCTCAAGTACCTCGTGAAGGAACTGAAGGTCGACGACGAAGCCAAGAACACCTGGTACCGCCACTGGGTGCGCGACGGTCTGCTGTCGTTCGAGCGCCAGCTCGCGCAGCACCCGGGCGGCACCTACTGCTGGGGCGACACGCCCACCATCGCCGACTGCTGCCTCGTGCCGCAGATCTTCAATGGCCGCCGCTTCGACTGCGACTTCAGCGGCCTGCCGCGCACCATGGCCGCCTTCGACGCCTGCATGAAGCTCGACGCCTTCCAGCGCGCGCAGCCCTCGCAGTCGCCCGACGCGGAACCCTGAGCCGGCACGTCGCGATGAATCCGCAATGGCTGGTGCCCGAGTGGCCCGTGCCGCCGAACGTGCGCGCGCTGTGCACCACGCGCGACGGCGGGGTGTCGACCGGGCGCTATGAGAGCCTGAACCTCGGCGACCACGTGGCCGACGATGCCGCGCTCGTCGCCGAGAACCGCCGTCGGTTGCAGCAGGCGATCGGCACGCAGCCGGTGTTCCTGCAGCAGGTGCATGGCACGGGGCTCGTGTCGCTCGACGATGCCGTGCACGACGGCACCGTCGCCGATGCCTGCACCACCACGACCTCCGAACGCGCCTGCACGGTCATGGTGGCCGACTGCCTGCCCGTGCTCTTCACCGACGAACGCGGCCACCGCGTGGCCGCCGCGCATGCGGGCTGGCGCGGGCTGGCCGGCGGCGTGCTCGAGCAGACCGTGCGCGCCTTCGCGCAGGATGAAGACGCGCCGCGTCTCATGGCCTGGCTCGGGCCCTGCATCGGCCCGAAGGCCTTCGAGGTGGGGGCGGAGGTCAAGGCCGCCTTCGAGGCGCAGTCGCCCGAGGCGGCGTCGTGCTTCACGCCTGCGGCGGCCGAAGGCAAGTGGCTGGCCGACCTGCCTGCGCTGGCGCGGCAGCGGCTGCGTGCAGTGGGGGTCGCGTCGCTTCACGGCAACGACAGCGGCGATGCGTGGTGCACCGTCGCGCAGCCGTCACGGTTCTTTTCGCACCGGCGCGACGGCGTCAGCGGGCGCTTCGCCGCGCTGGTCTGGAAGGTCTGAAGCCGCAGCCTCCGCGGCGGCGCGACGGGCGGCTTCCTGGGCCTGTGCCTCGCGTTCCTTGATCGCCCGCCGGCGCGCCGGCGTGGCCATCAGGTAGATCACCAGCGCCACCGGCGCGAGGCCGTAAAGAAGAAATGTGAAGATGGCGCCCAGCACCGTGCCCGTGGTGTGGGTGGCCTCGGCCACCGCCATCATCACGGCCACATAGAGCCAGCCGATCACGATCAAATGGATGAACACAGGCGCAGACGTTTTGTTTCAAGGGATTAGTGAAAGCGCGGCGTTGTGAGTGCCTTGCGAATGCAGCATACTCAAAACACGCAAGCCATCCGTTCGTATCGACCCAGGCCACGGCCAGGAGACATGATGAAGCAACAAGACACGGGGGCCGATGCGTTCGCGCCCTTTCAAAAAGCCCTCACGCAGGGCTGGACCCAGGCCATGGAGGCTTTCCAGAAAGCTGGGGGCCCAGGTGGTTCCGCCGCTTTCGACGTCGGCGGCACGCCGCTATGGCAATTGCCACAAATGGCGCAATTCCCGGGCGCAGCCGCCATGCCCGAGCTGCCCAAGTTCTCCATCGATCCCGAGCAGCTGCAGTCCATCCAGCAGCAGTACCTGAGCGATGCCACCGACCTGTGGCGCCGCGGCTTCGGTGCCCGCCCCGAGGGTGACAAGCGCTTTGCCGCCGAGGCCTGGGGCAGCAACCCGATGGCCGCCTTCTCGGCCGCGGTGTACCTGCTCAACGGCCGCACCATGATGCGCATGGCCGAGGCCATCGACGCCGACGACAAGACCAAGGCGCGCCTGCGCTTCGCGGTCGAGCAGTGGATGGCGGCGGCGTCGCCCAGCAACTCGCTCGCCTTCAACGCCGAGGCGCAGAAGAAAGCCATCGACACCCAGGGCGAGAGCATCGCCAAGGGCATCCAGAACCTGCTGCACGACATGAAGCAGGGCCACGTCAGCATGACCGACGAGAGCGCCTTCGAAGTGGGGCGCAACGTGGCCACCACCGAAGGTGCCGTGGTGTTCGAGAACGACTATTTCCAGCTGCTCGAATACAAGCCGCTCACCGCCAAGGTGTACGAACGGCCGTTCCTGCTGGTGCCGCCGTGCATCAACAAGTTCTACATCCTCGACCTGCAGCCCGACAACTCGCTCATCCGCTATGCGAACGAGCAGGGCCACCGCGTGTTCGTGGTGAGCTGGCGCAACCCCGACGAGTCGCTGGCCCAGGCCACCTGGGACGACTACATCGAGAACGCTGCCATCAAGGCGATTCACACGGTGCAGGAGATCAGCGGAAGCAAGCAGATCAACACGCTGGGCTTCTGCGTGGGCGGCACCATCCTGAGCACCGCGCTGGCCGTGCTCGCGGCGCGCGGCGAGAAGCCGGCCGCGTCGGTCACGCTGCTGACCACGTTTCTCGATTTCAGCGACACCGGCATCCTGGACATCTTCGTGGACGAGCCCATGGTGGCGTACCGCGAGATGCAGCTGGGCAAGGGCGGCCTGCTGCCGGGCGGTGACCTGGCCTCGACCTTCAGCTTCCTGCGCCCGAACGACCTGGTGTGGAACTACGTGGTCGGCAACTACCTCAAGGGCGAGACGCCGCCGGCCTTCGACCTGCTGTACTGGAACAGCGACGCGACCAACCTGCCGGGCCCGTTCTACGCCTGGTACCTGCGCAACACGTACCACGAGAACAAGCTGGCCAAGCCGAATGCGCTCACCGTCTGCGGCGAGAAGATCGACCTGGGCAAGATCGACATCCCGGCCTACATCTACGGCTCGCGCGAAGACCACATCGTGCCCATCGGCGGCGCCTACACCTCCACGCAACTGCTCACGGGCAAGAAGCGTTTCGTGATGGGCGCTTCGGGCCACATCGCCGGCGTGATCAACCCGCCCGCCAAGAACAAGCGCAGCCACTGGCTGCGCGAGGACGGCAAGTTTCCCAAGACCCAGCCCGAATGGCTGGCCGGCGCGCAGGAGCAGCCGGGCAGCTGGTGGACCGACTGGGCACAATGGCTCAAGGGCCACGCGGGCAAGCAGATCCCCGCGCCCAAGGGCTACGGCAACGGCAAGGCCTACAAGGCCATCGAACCGGCGCCGGGACGCTACGTGAAGGCCAAGGCCTGAACGGGCGCCAGCGCCCGCAAGATCGCAACCGATTTCAAATCACCTCAACGGAGAGAACCTCATGGAAGACATCGTCATCGTTTCGGCTGCGCGTACGGCGGTCGGCAAATTCGGCGGCTCGCTCGCCGGCATTCCCGCCACCGAGCTGGGCGCCCTCGTGATCAAGGAAGTGATCGCGCGCGCCAACCTCACGGCCGACCAGGTGGGCGAGGCCATCATGGGCCAGGTGCTCGCGGCCGGTGCCGGCCAGAACCCCGCGCGCCAGGCCTGGCTCAAGGGCGGCGGCACCAAGGAAACGCCGGCGCTCACCATCAACGCCGTGTGCGGCTCGGGCCTGAAGGCGGTGATGCTGGCGGCGCAGGCCGTGGCCACGGGTGACTCCGAGATCGTCATTGCCGGCGGCCAGGAAAACATGAGCATGGCGCCGCACGTGCTGCCCAACTCGCGCAACGGCCAGCGCATGGGCGACTGGAAGCTGGTCGACACCATGATCGTCGACGGCCTGTGGGATGTGTACAACCAGTACCACATGGGCATCACGGCCGAGAACGTGGCCAAGAAGTACAACATCGACCGCGCCTCGCAGGACGAACTGGCCCTGGCCAGCCAGACCAAGGCCGCCGCCGCGCAGGACGCCGGCAAGTTCAAGGACGAAATCGTCGGCGTGAGCATTCCGCAGAAGAAGGGCGACCCCATCGTCTTCAACCAGGACGAGTTCATCAACCGCAAGACCAACGCCGAAGTGCTGGCCGGCCTGCGTCCCGCCTTCGACAAGGCCGGCGGCGTGACCGCGGGCAATGCCTCGGGCCTGAACGACGGTGCCGCCGCCGTGATGGTCATGACGGCCAAGAAGGCCGCCGCCCTGGGCCTGAAGCCTCTGGGCCGCATCGCCAGCTACGCCACCGCCGGCCTCGACCCGACCATCATGGGCATGGGCCCCGTGCCGGCATCGCAGAAGGCGCTGCAGCGCGCCGGCTGGAAGGCCGCCGACCTCGACCTGCTCGAGATCAACGAAGCCTTCGCCGCACAGGCCTGCGCCGTGAACCGCGAAATGGGCTGGGACGTGAACAAGGTGAACGTGAACGGCGGCGCCATCGCCATCGGCCACCCCATCGGCGCGTCGGGTTGCCGCATCCTGGTGACGCTGCTGCACGAAATGCAGCGCCAGAACGCCAAGAAGGGCATCGCTTCGCTGTGCATCGGCGGCGGCATGGGCGTGGCGCTGACGATCGAGCGCTGAGCCTGATCACCGGGTGAACCGGTACGGGGAGGGGAGGGGAGGCAGGGGCTCGCAAGGGCCAATGCCTCCCCTCCCTTTTTTGTGCGCGCTGTTTGCGGGTTTCGCGTGCGGCTTACTTCGACCGGTCCGAATCCACGAGGTCCCAGGCCAGGCCCGCGAGCCAGCCGATGCCCACCAGCCATGCGCCGGCGTGCACCGTGTCGATGTCGGCGGGTGCCAGCCAGTGAACCAGCAGGGCGATCAGCAGCCCGGCGACGGCGCCGAGGCAGGACCAGGGGGAGCTGAGGGCTTCGAGCATGGTTTCTCTGCTGCGAATGTCTTTGCCTCGCAGGCGTCAATCGAGTGCAGCGCCATCGAGCAAACGCGTGGCGTCGGCCAGATAGGAATGGAAGAACGTTTCGAGCGTGCTTGCCACCAGGCGCGGCTCTGATCCATCGAAGCGATCTTCCAGCACCGAGCTGGTGCCGTCCGGGTTCGCCTTCAGCCTGTAGCACCAGCAGCAGATGAGGTAGTCCGAGAAGAGCACGCCGTGAGAGGAGAGTTCGGAGTTTTCGGCCTTGATTTCCTCGAGTGGCCAAAGGCGCCACAACGCCTTGTCCATCTCGCGCATGCCGCCCAGCGAGGTGTAGAGAGCGATGACGTCTGCTGTTGCAGTCGATCCCAAGCTTTCGAAAGTTTCGAGAATCTGTGCTTTCGGTGCCGGCGGCACGAGCGTCAGTTTTTCTGCTTTCCAGCGGTCGATGAGTTCGCCAACACCTTGCATTTGTGCTCTCCGCATCCGAACGGTTGCTCGTGCCCGACTGTAGCGGCCGTCGCCCAAGCCATGCCTTGAAGCCGGCAGTTCGCACCTTGCCGATCAAATTTGCGGGCGATGAGAACCTTTGGATTCATTCGAACGCCTGCGGCCCTCGCCATCCGCCACGGGCCGCCGCTCTTGTTCACCGCTCAAAAATTGAGCAATGTGTGGAATCCCTTTGTAAAACAACAACTTGCATTCGTTTTACAAAGCTCCACCCCAGTTACCCCCAAAGTTGCCCACAGAAAGTGGGGATTGAAGCGGACTTCTTCACAACCGGCGGCAAGTCGTTGGTTTCAAAGGGCGGCCTAGCACAGGCAACCCCCTGTTTTTTCGCTTGACTTTCCTGTTTTAGAGCCATTTTGGGACCCATCGACCGCCAGACTTGTGCACTGCAAAAATTTTAAGCAGACTAACTATTCCCTTTATAAAACAACGACTTGCAATCGCTTTACAACGCTGCCCCTGACTTACCCCCAAAGTTGTGCACAGAAAATGGGGAAGACATCGGGTTTCTCACAAGCCGCCTGCAAGTGCCTGTTTTTAGCCGGAAATCCGGCCGTCAGCCGGTTTCGGCCTGCGCCTCGGCGTAGTGCTTGCACAAGGTCTCGACCAGCGCCTGGGCGTACACGGGCAGGGCGGCGCGGTCGCGCACGAGCAGGTAGCGCTCGCGCACGCACCAGGGGTCGCTGAGCTCGACCAGCGCGAGCTGCATGCTCTCCTGGTTGCGCCGTGCCGCGGACTCGGGCACGACGCCGATGCCCACGCCGCTGCCGATCATCCGGCACATGGCGTCGAAGCTGCCCAGCTGGATGCGCAGCTTCTGGCGCTTGCCCAGGTGGTCGGTGATCTGCCCCAGGAAGGCCTGCAGCGTGCTGCCCTGCTGCATGCCGATGGCGTCTTCGTCGAGCGTCTCGGCGAAGGAGATGCGGCGGCGCCGCGCAAAGCGGTGCTGGCGCGAGGTGACGAGCACCAGCCGGTCGGTGCTGAAGTGGATGGTGTCCAGGCCCAGCGTGTCCATCTGGCCCGCGACGATGCCGATGTCGGCGCGCCCGTCGCGCACGCCGCGCGGGATCTGAGCATTCGGTTTTTCCTGAAGGTCGACGTTGATGCGCGGGTTGGCGGCCAGGAAGCCGGGCAGGATTTCGGGCAGGAAGTCGGTCACCGCCGTGGTGTTGGCGAACACGCGCAGGTGGCCGCGCAGGCCGCCGCCGTACTCGAGCAGGTCGGCGCGCAGCTGGTCGGCCTGGTGCAGCACCAGCCGGGCGTGGTGCAGGAAGGCTTCGCCCGGCGGCAGCAGGCGCACGCCGCGGGCCTCGCGCTGCAGCAGCTGCAGGCCGGCCTGGGTCTCGAGCGCCTTGATGCGCGCGCTGGCCGCGGCCAGCGACAGGTGCTGGCGCTCGGCCGCCCGCGTGAGGTTGCCGAGCTCGGCCGTGGCCACGAACAGGCGCAGGTCGGTGAGGTCGAAGAGCATGGGGCGATGGTAGTCAAGCCTTCGGAATTTCAGAAGCCTGGCTTCCGAAATCGCAGATTGCGCCGGCGGGGCGGGCAGAAGACCATGCGGCCATGGAGACACACGACACCACCCCCGCCTTGCGGCTTCGCACCAAGGCGCTGATCGCCTTCGGCCTCGCCGCCACCGCCTTGCTGGCCGCCAACCCGGCCACCGCCCAGACCTATCCCTCGCGCCCCATCACGCTCGTCGTGCCCCAGGCCGCGGGCGGCACCAACGACATCGTCGGCCGCCTCGTCGGCCAGAAGCTCGGCGAGGTGTTGAACAACGCCAGCGTGGTGGTCGACAACCGCCCCGGCGCGGGCGGCAACATCGGCACGCAGCTGGTCGCCAAGGGCCCGAAGGACGGCTACACGCTGCTCATGACGATCAGCAGCAGCCAGGCCATCAACCCCGCGCTGTACAAGAACCCGGGCTTCGACCCCGAGAAAGACTTCAAGCCCGTCGGCTTGGTCGGCGCCGTGCCCAACGTGCTGCTGGTGAACCCGTCGTTCCCCGCGAAGAACTTCGCCGAATTTTTGAAGCTGGCGCGCGAGAAGGGCGCCAACTACCAGTACGCCTCGGCCGGCAACGGCACGCTCAACCACCTGCTGGGCGAAATGCTCAACAGCATGGGCGGCATCTCGATGCAGCACGTGCCGTACAAGGGCGTGGCGCCCGCGCTCAACGACGTGCTCGGCGGGCAGCTGCCCATCGTGTTCGCGAGCCTGCCTTCGGCGCTGGCGCACATCAAGGCCGGCAAGCTGCGCGCGCTGGCCGTGAGCGGCGAGAAGCGCTCGCCCGTGCTGCCCGACGTGCCCGCCATCGCCGAGCAGGTGCCGGGCTACAACGGCACGCTGTGGATCGGCCTGTTCGCGCCCGCGGGCGTGCCGGCCGACGTGCTCGCCACCCTGCAAGACGCCACGCGCAAGGCGCTCGCGGCCAAGGACCTGCGCGACAAGCTCGACCAGCAGGGCGTGGAGATCGCCGCGCCCACCTCGCCCGAGCAGTTCTCGGCGCTGCTGCATGCCGACCTCGCCAAGTGGGCGCGCATCGTCAAGGCCTCGGGCGCCGCGGTCGACTGACCGCGCCACTCATCCTTCTTCCCGACACACACGACATGACTTCTCCCCTGATCGACGCCGAAGCCCTCGCGCGCCTGCAGGCCTGGCAGGGCCGCACCGAAACGCTGCGCGACGACCTCACGGCCACGCCTGTGCGCGGGCTGTCCGCCACGCTCGACCGCGACGACCCGCTGCCCGAGGCGGGCACGCGCCTGCCCGCGCTGTGGCACTGGCTCTACTTCCTGCCGCACCACCGCCAGTCGGAGATCGGCGAAGACGGCCACGCCAAGCGCGGCGGCTTCCTGCCGCCCGTGCCGCTGCCGCGCCGCATGTGGGCCGGTGGCCGGCTGACGTGGGAGCCGGGCAATCCCCTGCTGGTGGGCGATGCGGTCGAGCGCACCTCGACCATCGCCTCGGTCACGCACAAGGCCGGCCGCACGGGCGAGCTGGTGTTCGTGCTGGTGCGCCATGAGGTGCGCAACGCGCGCGGGCTGGCGCTCACCGAAGAGCACGACATCGTTTACCGCGCCGCCGCCGCACCCGGCGAGGCCACGCCGCCGCCCACGCCCGCACCGAAGGACGCCACCTTCAGCCGCGACCTCGTGCCCGACGACGTGCTGCTGTTCCGCTACTCGGCGCTGACCTTCAACGGCCACCGCATCCACTACGACCGCCGCTACGTGACGCAGGTCGAGGGCTACCCGGGCCTCATCGTGCACGGGCCGCTGATCGCGACGCTGCTGGTCGACCTGCTGCGCCGCAACGCGCCGGCCGATGCGCAGCTCGCGCGCTTCGAGTTCCGCGCCGTGCGCCCGACCTTCGACATCGCGCCGTTCCGCGTGCACGGCAAGCCCGCCGAAGGCAGCGCCGACGGCAAGACCTTCAGCCTGTGGGGCGAAGACGCCGACGGCTGGCTCACGATGCAGGCCACGGCCGTGCTCGCCTGACGCAAAGAAAGACGCCCATGACAAGACCCTTGGACGGTATCACCGTCATCTCGCTCGAGCACGCCATCGCGGCGCCGTTCTGCACCCGCCAGCTCGCCGACCTCGGCGCGCGCGTCATCAAGGTCGAGCGCCCCGGCGGCGGCGACTTTGCGCGCGCCTACGACGAGCGCGTGAACGGCGAGGCCTCGCACTTCGTGTGGGTCAACCGCTCGAAGGAAAGCCTCACGCTCGACCTGAAGCAACCCGCCGCGCTCGCCGTGCTGCAGGAGCTGGTGGCCGGTGCCGACGTGCTGGTGCAGAACCTCGCGCCCGGCGCCGCCGCGCGCATGGGCCTGGGCGCGCAGGTGCTGCAGGAGAAGCACCCCGCGCTCATCGTCTGCGACATCTCGGGCTACGGCGAAGACGGCCCGTACCGCGACAAGAAGGCCTACGACCTGCTCATTCAGAGCGAGGCCGGTTTCCTCTCGGTGACGGGCACGCCCGACGATCCGTGCAAGTCGGGCAACTCCATCGCCGACATCGCGGCGGGCATGTACGCCTACACCGGCATCCTCGCGGCGCTGCTCCAGCGCGGCAAGACGGGCAAGGGCTCGCACATCGACGTGTCGATGCTCGAATCGCTCGCCGAGTGGATGAGCTACCCGATGTACTACGCCTACGACGGCGCACCGCCGCCGCCGCGCAGCGCCGCTTCGCACGCCACCATCTATCCCTACGGCCCGTTCCCCGCGGGCGACGGCGGCACCGTGATGCTGGGCCTGCAGAACGAGCGCGAGTGGCGTGCCTTCTGCGACAAGGTGCTGCTGCGCCCCGAGCTCGCGGCCGACCCGCGCTTCGACAGCAACGCGCGGCGCAACGAACACCGCGAGGCGTTGCGCACGCTCATCGTCGACACCTTCGGCGCGCTCAGCGCGGCGCAGGTGCTCGAACGGCTCGACGCGGCGCAGATCGCCAATGCGCGCATGAACGACATGGCCGGGCTGTGGGCGCACCCGCAGCTGCAGGCGCGTGAGCGCTGGCGCCAGGTGGGTTCGCCGGCCGGCGACATCCCGGCGCTGCTGCCCGCCGGTCGTCAGAGTGCGTTCGACTACCGCATGGACCCGGTGCCCGCGGTCGGCCAGCACACCGACGCGATCCTGCGCAGCCTGGGCCGCGGCGACGACGCGATTGCAGCGCTGCGCGCGGCCGGCGCGGTATGAGTGGGCCCGCCAATCAAGCGCTCGCTCTTGCGCGCGCCTTTCTCTTCGTGCCCGCTGACCGGCCCGAGCGCCATGCGCGGGCATTGGCGACCGGCGCGGGCGGCGTGATCATCGACCTCGAAGATGCCGTGGCGCCCGCGCGCAAGGCCGAGTCGCGTGACGCGCTCGGCGCCTCGCTGGCGGCGTTGCCCGCCGAAGGGCGAGGGCGCTTGCTCGTGCGCGTGAACGCCAGCGGCACGCCGTGGCATGGCGACGACTGCGCGCGCGCGGCGGGCTGGATCGCCGACGGCCTGATCGCCGGCATCGTCCTGCCCAAGGCCGAGCACGCCGACGAGTTGCATTGGCTCGCCACGACCGTCGGACCGAAGGCCGTGCTGGTGCCGCTCATCGAATCGGCCGCGGGACTCGCAGCGCTCGATGCCATCGCGGGTGCGCCGCAGGTGCTGCGGCTGGCCTTCGGCCACCTCGATTTCCAGGCCGACCTCGGCATGGCCTGCGACGCCGACGAGGCCGAGCTGGTGCCCGTGCGCCTCGCGCTCGTGTTGGCCTCGCGCCGCGCCGGGCTGGCCACGCCCATCGACGGCGTGTCGCCCGACTGGCGCGATGCGCAGCGCCTCGCCGCCGACACCGCGCGCGCCCGGCGCGGCGGCTTCGGCGCCAAGCTGTGCATCCATCCCGAGCAGGTCGCGCCCGTGCAGGCCGCGCTCGGGCCCACGGCCGACGAGGTGGCCTGGGCGCACCGCGTCACCGAGGCCGTGCGCGCGGCCGGCGGCGGCGTCGTGAGCCTCGACGGCCGCATGGTCGACGGGCCCGTGGTGCGGCTGGCCGAGCGCTGGCTGGCGCTGGCCGCAGTTCACGGCCCGGGCGATTCATCCGTGACGCACTGATCCACAGACAAACCAAAAGGAGACAAAGAAGTGAACGCAACGAAGACCTGGAAACTGAAAGCCCTCATCGCCGCATCGGCGGGCGCCTGCCTGCTCGCCGCCGCATCGCCCGCCGCCGCGCAGGCCGCGTGGCCCGACAAGCCCATCGTGATGGTCGTGCCGTACTCGGCCGGCGGCCCCACCGACGTGGTGGCGCGCATGCTCGCCGTGCCCATGGGCAAGTCGCTGGGGCAGACCGTGGTGGTCGAGAACACCGTGGGCGCGGGCGGCACCATCGCGCCGACCCGCGTGGCCAAGGCCGCGCCCAACGGCTACACCATCCTCATCCACCACATGGGCATGGCCACCGCGCCCGCGCTGTACAAGAAGCTCAACTACGACCCGCTGAAAGACTTCGAGTACGTCGGCCAGGTCATGGACGTGCCGATGACCCTGCTGTCGCGCAAGGACTTCCCGGCCAACAACTTCAAGGAACTGCTGGCCTACGTGAAGGCCAACAAGGAGAAGGTCTCGCTCGCCAACGCGGGCATCGGCGCGGTCTCGCAGCTGTGCGGCATGCTCTTCGCGCACCAGATCGGCGTGCAGCTGACGACCGTGCCCTACAAGGGCGCAGGCCCGGCGCTCAACGACCTCATGGGCGGGCAGGTCGACCTGCTGTGCGACCAGACCACGCAGACCGCGCCCGTCATCAAGGACGGCCAGCGCGTGAAGGTGTTCGGCGTGACCACGCCCAAGCGCCTGTCGAGCATGCCGGACATCCCCACGCTCGACGAGCAGGGCCTCAAGGGCTTCGACGTGAAGGTGTGGCACGGCGTGTACGCGCCCAAGGGCACGCCGCCGGCCGTGATCGAGAAGCTCAACGTGGCCCTGCGCGCCGCGCTGCAGGACGACAACGTGAAGAAGCGCTTCGCCGAGCTGAGCACCGAGGCCGTGCCGATGGACAAGGTCACGCCCGAGGCGCTGCGCAGCCACCTGGCGGCGGAGATCGAGAAGTGGGGGAAGGTGATCCGGGCTGCGGGGGTGCAGGCGGATTGAGAGCGGCGCGGCCCCTCGGGCTCTCGCTCAGTGGGGGCGCTCCATGAAATACCGTTCCGGTGTTGAAACGGTCACCTGAAAGCCGAGCCGCTCATAGAAAAGGCGTGCGGGGTTCGACGCCAGCACCCGCAGCCGGACCGGAAGCTGCTCACGCGAAGCCAGGCTGACGATGTGCGCCACGACCGCGCTTCCGATGCCCTGGTTCTGGCGCAAGGGGACGATGTACATCTCTTCGATCTGGACGTGCGTGTCGTGCTGCTCGAACGCGACAGCGCCCACGCGCATGCCGTCGAGGTCCAGTGCGAAGAAGGCGCCGGCGCGCGCCTGTTCGGCAAGATGGGCCCGGACGCCCGCCGCGTTCCAGCTGCCCCATACCTGTTCAACGTAGCCGCGCATCGTGGCCTCACAGAGCTCGAAGAGGAAGTCCGCATCTTCGGCGCCCACACGCCGAAAGACCGGCGTGGCTTTGCTCATGCCTGCAAGGTCTCGTCGAACAACTTCAGCAACAGCCGCGCGAACACATCCATGTTCCATGGCCGGTCGGTCGCGCCGGTTTCGATCGTGCGGCTGACCACGAGGCCGTCCGCGCCGGTCACGGCGATGCAGACATGCCCGGGCGCATCGCCGTACGGGCTGCCCGACGGCCCCGCCGCACCGCTCTCGCAGAGGCCCCACTTCGAGCGGTGGGCATCGCGGATGCGGCCCGACATGAAGCGTGCATAGGGCTCGGTCTCGCCGCGCATGTCGCCCATGTCCTCGGGCGTGAGGCCGAGCAGGGCCTTGCCGGCGCGGCGCGAGTAGATGACCGCGCCGCCCAGGAAGTAGGCCGAGGCACCCGGCAGGGCGAGCAAGGCGGCCGAGACCAGGCCGCCGGCCGACGATTCCGCGACCGCCACCGTCTGGCGCCGCTCGCGCAGCGTCGCCCCCACGCGGGCGGCGAGCACGGCAAGCGGTTCGAGGTCGGTGAGGTCGGGCGTGGACATGGAGGTCTAAAGAAGTAAAAAAGAAGAAATGACCGACCGTTCGATCGATCAAGCAAACAAGCGAAAGAACGATCAGGCCGTGCCCGCGCGCGAGCCCGGCCGCCGCACATACGACGGCGCGCGCTCATGGCTCGAGGTGTGGCCGTACACCGTGTCGGCCGGGTAGTACTCGGCCTGCAGCTGCACCTTGGCCGCGGCTTCCTCGCCCGCGGCATGCGCGATGAAGGCCAGCATCAGGTCGGTGCCGGCCGACACGCCGGCCGAGGTCCAGACATGGCCGTCCTGCACGAAGCGCTGCTCCACCACCTTCACATCGCCGAGCGCGCGCAGGCGGTCGAGCGACCCCCAGTGCGTGGTGGCCGTGCGACCCGAGAGCAGGCCGGCCGCATGCAGCACGAAGGCGCCGGTGCACACCGACATCAGCGCTTTGCAGCCCGGCGCCTGGGCGGCCAGAAACTGCACCATGGCGGGGTTGTCGACCTCGCGCCGCGTGCCCATGCCGCCGGGCACGAGCAGAAAGTCCAGCGGCGGGCAGTCGGCAAACGACACGTGCGGGTTGATCGACAGCCCCTTGGCGCAGACGACCGGGCCATGCGTTTGCGCCACGACCAGACAGTTGGCGGGGCCGCCGGCCAGCTTGCTCCACATGGTGAGCATTTCCCAGGGGCCGATGAAATCGAGCTCCTCGACCTCGGGGAAGACGATGATTCCGAAATTCATGCGTGCGAACTCCTGGGTGGCTGGATGGGAGGGGGCCGGCTGGGACCCTGTCACGGTCGCGCAGCCGCAAGCATATAGAGTGCCGCCGAGGTGATGTCCGTGACAGCTGGTTGCAAGCTTGGCTCAGTGTTCTCCCTCAGGGTTGTGTGGCCTGAAAATGGCTAGAGTGAAGGCGGCCGTTCAGGCTTTTTGCTAGCTTCAAATCAAGGAAATCTCATGAGCAAGAAAGTTGCATATGTCACCGGGGGCATGGGTGGCATCGGAACAGCCATCTGCCAGCGTCTGCACAAGGACGGGTTCACTGTGGTCGCAGGTTGCGGCCCGACGCGCGACCATGCCAAATGGCTGGCCGAACAGAAAGCCGAAGGCTTCGAGTTCCATGCGTCGGTGGGCAATGTCGGCGACTGGCAATCCACCGTCGAGGCTTTTTCCGCCGCCAAGGCGGCCCACGGCGCGATTGACGTGCTCGTCAACAACGCAGGCATCACGCGGGACCGCATGTTCCTCAAGATGACGCCGGAAGACTGGAGCGCGGTGATCGAAACCAACCTCAACAGCATGTTCAACGTCACCAAGCAGGTGGTGGGCGACATGGTGGAAAAGGGCTGGGGCCGCATCATCAACATCAGCTCGGTCAACGGCGCCAAGGGCCAGGCCGGCCAGACCAACTACTCGGCAGCCAAGGCCGGCATGCACGGCTTCACGATGGCGCTGGCGCAGGAGCTGGCCAACAAGGGCGTCACGGTGAATACCGTGAGCCCGGGCTACATCGGCACCGACATGGTCAAGGCCATCCGCCAGGAAGTGCTCGACAAGATCGTGGCGACCATTCCGGTCAAGCGCCTGGGCGAGCCGAGCGAAATTGCTTCCATCATCTCGTGGCTCGCCACCGATGAAGGCGGCTACAGCACCGGGGCCGACTTCTCGGTCAACGGCGGCCTCCACATGCACTGAGCATGCGCGCCACACCCTGAAAACAAAAACCCGCCTCGGCGGGTTTTTTCATTTGGGCCGGCGCCACGGACACAGAACGAACGACATCACCCATCGAAAGCAACCGCGACACGAACCCTTTTCCTTTCGTTTCCCTTCATCCTTTCAGGAGGCAGTCATGGCACATACAACAAGCACAGTACCCAGGAAGCTCCCCCTCTACCGTTCCCTCTACGTGCAGGTGATCACCGCGGTGATCATCGGCGTGCTCCTCGGTTACTTCTACCCCTCGCTCGGGGAGTCGATGAAGCCCTTGGGCGACGGCTTCATCAAGCTCATCAAGATGATCATCGCGCCGATCATCTTCTGCACGGTGGTGGTCGGCATCGCCGGCATGGAAGACATGAAGAAGGTTGGCAAGACCGGCGGGCTGGCGCTCCTGTACTTCGAGATCGTGAGCAGCATCGCGCTGGTGGTCGGGCTGGTGCTGGTGAACGTGCTCAAGCCCGGCGCGGGCATGAACATCGACGCGTCCACGCTCGACACCAAGGCCATCGCGGCCTACACCGGCCCCGGCAAGATGACCGGCACGGTCGACTTCCTGCTCAACGTGATTCCCAGCACGATCGTTGATGCCTTCGCCAAGGGCGAGATCCTGCAGGTGCTGCTGATCGCGGTGCTGTTCGGCTTTGCGCTGCACCGCTTCGGCGGGCGCGGCACGCTGGTGTTCGACGTGATCGAGAAGGGCTCGCACGTGCTGTTCGTGATCGTCAACTACATCATGAAGCTCGCGCCCATCGGCGCCTTCGGCGCCATGGCCTTCACCATCGGCAAGTACGGGCTGGGCAGCCTGCTGTCGCTGGGCAAGCTCATGGGCACCTTCTACCTGACCTGCCTGCTGTTCATCTTCGTGGTGCTGGGGCTTATCGCGCGCTTTCACGGCTTCAGCATCTGGAAGTTCATCAAGTACATCAAGGAAGAGCTGCTGATCGTGCTGGGCACGTCGTCGAGCGAATCGGTGCTGCCGCGCATGATGGAGAAGATGGAGAACCTGGGCGCCCACAAGACCTGCGTGGGGCTGGTGATTCCCACGGGCTACTCGTTCAACCTGGACGGCACCTCGATCTACCTGACGATGGCGGCGGTGTTCATTGCGCAGGCCACCAACACGCCCATGACGCTCACGCAGGAGATCACGCTGCTGGCCGTGCTGCTGCTCACGTCGAAGGGCGCGGCGGGCGTCACGGGCAGCGGCTTCATCGTGCTGGCGGCCACGCTGTCGGCGGTGGGGCATGTGCCGGTAGCGGGGCTGGCGCTCATCCTGGGTATCGACCGTTTCATGTCCGAGGCGCGTGCGTTGACCAATCTCATCGGCAACGGCGTGGCCACCATCGTGGTCGCCAAGTGGACGAATGAACTCGACGAGGAGCGGCTGCAGGCCGGACTCAACAACGAGAGCTGGGTCGAGTCGCAGGAGCCCGAGGAACTGGTGAACGCGCGCGAATCGAAGATGGCGCCGTAGCCGGCGCAGGGCGCCGGCCCGCGCGTTTGGGTGCGGTGAGGCGCGTTTCGGTGCGCTTCAGTGCGCGTCAATGCACCAGGGCCACCGCGAGCAGCGGCTGCGCCCTGGCGTCGAGCCCGCGTTCGTACAGCGGGGCGGCCTTGGCGTAGGCGCCCTGGGCGCCCTGGGCGCGATGGGCCGCGGCCAGGTTCTGCCGGCTGACCAGCACGGCGGGTGCGTCGGGGCGCCGCTGCTTCTCGTGGATCGCCAGGGCACGTTCGTACAGCGCGATGGCCTGGTCGAAGGCCTCGCGGCGGTAGTGCAGGCCGGCCAGCGCGCTCAGCGTGAACGCCACCCGCGGGCTGTCCGGCCCGGCGGTCTTTTCCTGGATGGCGAGCGCGGCCGTGTACGACTGCGCGGCCCGCGTCAGCTGCCCCTGCCGCTGGTGGACATGGGCCAGCAGCACGAGGCTGAGGGCCGTGTCGGCGGACTCGGGCCCGCCCGTGCGTTGCGCCGTCCGCAGCACCTGCTGCGCCAGCTCGAGCGTGCCGACGTCGTAGCAGTTGGCGTTGATGCGTTGCACGAGTTCCTGGCGCAGCGCGCGCCATTCGGGGTTGCCGTCCTGCGCATACAGCGCGCCGAACTGCGAGGCCGCCAGGACGACGCCGGCGGCAAGCCATGCCTTCGCGAATTTCATGGGGCCGAATCTAGTGTTCCGGCCTGAAACCCGAATACCTCGTTCATGGGAGTCCGCGCCCGCGGGGGACAGAACCCCGGGGCGCGAACGGCGCAGGTGCCCGCAGGCACCCCGCCTCAGGCGAGATCGAAGCGGTCCAGGTTCATCACCTTGGTCCAGGCGGCCACGAAGTCGTCGATGAACTTCTGCTGGCTGTCGGACGCGCCGTAGACCTCGGCGATGGCGCGCAGCTGCGCGTTGGAGCCGAACACCAGGTCGACGCGCGTGCCGGTCCACTTGAGGGCGCCGGTCTTGCGGTCGCGGCCTTCGTATTCCTCCTTGGCGTCCGACACCGCCTTCCACTCCGTGCCCATGTCGAGCAGGTTGACGAAGTAGTCGTTGCTCAGCGTGCCGGGCGTCTTCGTGAAGACGCCGTGGCGCGTCTGGCCGACGTTGGTGTCGAGCACGCGCAGGCCGCCGACCAGCACCGTCATCTCGGGCGCCGTGAGCGTGAGCAGCTGCGCCTTGTCGATCAGCAGCGCTTCGCCGGGCACGCTGTAGCGGCCCTTCAGGTAGTTGCGGAAGCCGTCGGCCGCGGGCTCCAGCGGCTCGAACGAGGGCACGTCGGTCTGTTCCTGCGAGGCGTCGGCGCGGCCGGGCGAGAAGGGCACCTTCACTTCACGGCCGCCGTTGCGCGCGGCCTGTTCCACGCCCGCACCGCCGGCCAGCACGATCAGGTCGGCCAGCGAGATCTTCTTGCCGCCGGTCTGCGCCGCGTTGAACTCGCTCTGGATGCCTTCGAGCACCTTCAGCACCTGGGCCAGCTGCGCGGGCTGGTTGACGGCCCAGTCCTTCTGGGGCGCCAGCCGCACACGGGCGCCGTTGGCACCGCCGCGCATGTCGGAGCCGCGGAAGGTGGAGGCCGAGGCCCACGCCGTTGACACCAGCTGCGCAGGCGTGAGGCCCGAGGCCAGCACCTTCTTCGTCAGCGCTGCGACGTCGCTGGCGTCGACCAGCGGATGGTCGACGGCCGGGATCGGGTCTTGCCAGATCAGCTCTTCGGCCGGCACCTCGGGCCCGAGGTAGCGGGCGCGCGGACCCATGTCGCGGTGCGTGAGCTTGAACCAGGCGCGCGCGAAGGCGTCGGCGAGCTGGTCGGGGTTGGCCAGGAAGCGGCGCGAGATCTTTTCGTAGGCCGGGTCCAGGCGCAGCGACAGGTCGGTCGTGAGCATGGTCGGCGCGTGGCGCTTGGAGGCGTCGTGCGCGTCGGGAATGGTGCCGGCACCGGCGCCGCCCTTGGCCACCCACTGGTGCGCGCCGGCGGGGCTCTTGGTCAGCTCCCATTCGTAGCCGAACAGGTTCTCGAAGAAGTTGTTGCTCCACTTCGTGGGCGTGGTGGTCCACGTCACTTCGAGGCCGCTGGTGATGGTGTCGCCGCCCTTGCCGGTGCCGAAGCTGTTCTTCCAGCCGAAGCCCTGGTCTTCGAGGCCGGCGGCTTCGGGTTCCTTGCCGACGTTCGAGGCCGGCCCTGCGCCGTGGGTCTTGCCGAAGGTGTGGCCGCCGGCGATGAGCGCCACGGTTTCCTCGTCGTCCATGGCCATGCGGGCGAAGGTGTCGCGGATGTCGTGGGCCGCGGCGATCGGGTCGGGGTTGCCGTCCGGGCCCTCGGGGTTCACGTAGATCAGGCCCATCTGCACGGCGCCCAGCGGGTTCTCGAGGTTGCGCGTGTGCGGCACCTTGCTGTCGTCGTCCTTCACGAGCACGCCGCGGTCTTTTTCGACGCCCGGCGAGCCTTGTGCGTAGCGCACGTCGCCGCCGAGCCAGGTCTTCTCGCGGCCCCAGTACACGTCCTGGTCGGGTTCCCACACGTCGGGGCGGCCACCGGCGAAGCCGAAGGTCTTGAAGCCCATGGTTTCGAGCGCGACGTTGCCGGTGAGGATCAACAGGTCGGCCCAGGAAATCTTCTGGCCGTACTTCTGCTTGATCGGCCACAGCAGGCGGCGCGCCTTGTCCAGGCTCACGTTGTCGGGCCAGCTGTTGAGCGGCGCGAAGCGCTGCTGCCCGCGGCCGGCGCCGCCGCGGCCGTCGCCGATGCGGTAGGTGCCGGCGCTGTGCCAGGCCATGCGGATGAAGAGCGGGCCGTAGTGGCCGAAGTCGGCCGGCCACCAGTCTTGCGAGTCGGTCATCAGCGCGGCGAGGTCTTTCTTCACCGCGGCGAGGTCCAGGCTCTGGAAGGCCTTGGCGTAGTCGAAACCGGTGCCCAGGGGATCGGATTTGGAGGAGTGCTGGTGCAGCAGGTCCAGGCGCAGCTGCTCGGGCCACCAGTCGCGGTTCGTGGTGCCGGCGCCGGTGGCCTGGCTGAACGGGCACTTCGCTTCGGTTTTCTCGTTGCTCATGGGGAGGCTCCTGTTGTTGGGGGGACGGGGGGACCGCTCAAATTCTGGATGAGAAAGGTGTCGATGCGAATAGAAGTGCTTTATGCCTACGATAGTTCGCGTCGCTTCCGTAGGGGTGTAGACGCAGGCCCGTAGAAGCCTGCGGGCTTCAAAGGTTGGGGGCCGTTCCTGCAAAATGGACCGATGCCCCACAGCGTCTCCCTCATCAATACGATTGCCGCCGGCCTGGGGTTGGCGCTGGTGTTCGGCTTTCTCGCGGCGCGGCTGCGATTGCCGGCGCTGGTGGGGTACCTGCTGGCGGGCGTGATCATCGGCCCGTTCACGCCCGGCTTCGTGGCCGACGCCGGCATTGCCGCGCAGCTGGCCGAGATCGGCGTGATGCTGCTGATGTTCGGCGTGGGCCTGCATTTTTCGCTGGCTGACCTGCTCGCGGTGCGCAAGATCGCGCTGCCCGGCGCCATCGCGCAGATCGTCGTCGCCACGCTGCTCGGCGGCGGCCTGGCCGTGTGGTGGGGCTGGAGCTGGGGCGCGGCGCTGGTGTTCGGGCTCGCGCTGTCGGTGGCGAGCACGGTGGTGCTGCTGCGCGCGCTCGAGAGCCTGGGCATCCTCGATTCCTTCACCGGCCGCATCGCCATCGGCTGGCTGGTGGTCGAAGACCTCGCGATGGTGCTGGTGCTCGTGCTGTTGCCGCCGCTGGCGGGCGCGCTGGGCGGCACCAATGCCGACACCCACGGCGCGCCGGTCTGGCAGACGCTGGGCCTCACGCTGCTGCAGGTTGGCGGTTTCGTGCTGCTGATGCTGGTGGTGGGGCGGCGCGTGTTCCCGTGGATTCTCTGGCAGGTCACGCGCACCGGTTCGCGCGAGCTGTTCACGCTGTGCGTGGTGGCGGCGGCCGTGAGCATCGCGTTCGCCTCGGCGGCGCTGTTCGGCGTGTCGTTCGCGCTGGGCGCCTTCTTCGCCGGCATGGTGATGCGCGAGTCGCAGTTCAGCCACCGCGCGGCGCAGGAATCGCTGCCGCTGCGCGACGCGTTCGCCGTGCTGTTCTTCGTGTCGGTCGGCATGCTGTTCGACCCGTCGGTGCTGCTGGAGCGCCCGCTGCAGGTGCTGGCCGTGGTGCTGGTCATCGTGCTGGGCAAGTCGCTCGCGGCCTGTGCGCTGGTGCTGGTGTTCCGCTACCCGCTGGCCACCGCGCTCACGGTGAGCGCGAGCCTGGCGCAGATCGGCGAGTTCTCGTTCATCCTGGCCGGGCTGGGCGTGTCGCTCGGCCTGCTGCCGGTGGAAGGGCAAAGCCTGGTGCTGGCGGGCGCGCTGATCTCCATCGCCACCAACCCGCTGTGGTTCAGCCTGATCGCGCCGCTGCAGAAATGGCTGCACGCGCATTCGAAGTTCGCACGCGAGCTGGACGCGCGCAGCGACCCGCTGGCCGAGCTGCCCATGACCACCGAGGCCAAGTACCTGTCGCGCCAGGTGGTGCTGGTCGGCTACGGCCGGGTGGGCCGGCGCATCGCCGCCGAACTCGAGACCAACGACATCCCTTACGTGGTGGCCGAGCAGAACCGCGAGCTGGTCGAGAAGCTGCGCGAGGCCGGCATCCCCGCCGTGTGGGGCGACGCGGCCGACCCGGCGGTGCTGATCCAGGCGCACGTGGCGCGCGCCCGCGTGCTCGTGGTGGCCACACCCGACGCCATGAACGTGCGCCAGATGATCGAAACCGCGCGTACGCTGAATCCCAGCATCCAGACCGTGGTGCGCAGCCACAACGAGCAGGAAGCCCGCCTGCTGGCCGCCGAAACCGATGCGAAGGTGTTTCTGGGCGAACAGGAACTCGCCCAGGCCATGGCCCGCGATGTGGTGCAGCGCGCCGCCGCGATGGCGGTGCCGGCCTGAAAGCCGGCTGCCTGCGCTCGTCGCGGGTCGCGCCGGTCGGGGGTCATCTCCCCGGCCACGGCATGCATCCGCGCTTTTCACTGATCTCTTTTTTCCCATCCCATGTCACTGAAAGCCCGATGGCATTCGTTGCTCGGCGCGGTGCGCGAGTCCCTGGTCTGCCTCGCGCTGGCCTTTCGCTCCAGCCTGCGTCCGGGCATCGTGCTGCGTTCCGCGGGCCTGTGCCTGCTGGTCTTCGCCGTGTGGAGCTGGGTGTTCTACCGTCACTTCCAGCCGATCGGAATGGCGGCCGGCGTGGTGTCGGTCTTCGTCGTGATGGGCGGTGCGGTGCTCGGCCTGCTGCCCGGCACGGGAGGCACCGGAGGGAGCGTCGCGGGCATGGCGGGCATCGCGCCTGCGCTGGCGATGCTGCTGGTCTATGCGGCGGTGCTCACGGCCGCGGTGCTGGTGGTGATGTACGCCGGTGTCATCGTCGCCACCATCCGCCTGGCGTTGCGCTGGGTGCTGCTGGGCTCGGTGCGCGCGCGCGTGCATGCGCGTTACCCGGCGCTGCTGGCGCAGCCACGGCCCGGGCCCTCGGGCTGGCTGGCCGGCGTGCGCGGGTGGCTGGGGCCGTGGCTGGGCGCGAGCCCTGGGGATGCTGCTGTGCCTGCTGGTGCCGGTGGTCAACGGCGTGTTGCTGTTCCTGCTGCTCGCCTACCTCAATGTGCGCTTTCTGCTGGGGCCCGCGCTGGCCGGCGTTGCGAACGGCGAGGAGCGCATGCGGGTCGTGCGCCGCCAGCGCGGTGCGATGGTGGTGTTCGGTGTGCTGATCCTGCTGCTGGCGCTGGTGCCGGTGGTGAATCTGCTGCTGCCGGCGTTGCTGGGCGCAGGCGCCTGCCACCTCGGCTACCGAGGGATGGAGGCAGAGCGCCGGGCTGACACCGGCGCTTCAGCCGGCGTTCAAAGGTCCTCGATCACCAGCGTGCGGTAGCGCTCGGCGATCGAGTAGGGCACGGTACGCACCAGTTCCATCACGCGCTCCGTGATGGCGCCGTCCTTGGTGCGGATCAAGAGGCCCGTGTGGCCTTCCTGGGCCAGCTCGATGAAGGCGCGCACCGTGGCGCCGTCGGTGCCGGCGGAGGGCAGGGGGCTGTGCGAGGCATGCACGGTCGGCGCGATTTCCGCCAGGACGGTTTCGGCCGGTATCAGGTAGACCTCGTCGCCGCTCACGATGCCTTTCTCGATCAGCCCGTGGCCGATGCGGCTGGCGTCTTCGATGCTCGGGAACATCACCAGGGAGAAGCCGGTCGGGTAGAACGCGCCGCCGAAACTGGCGCGCATGTTGGGTTCAAGCGTGAAATGTTTCATGCTGACTCCTTGTTCTGATACAGCTCCCCACCCCTAACATTAGGCCGCGCGGCGTCCATGCACTGTAGGAGAAGCCCTAGTACTGACAACCGCGCCAGCCCCCAGCCCGTTCAAAGGCGGGTTCATTCCCTGTTTCATTTCTGACCGTCATGCCTTCGCCCAGAGACATCGCACTCACCGTCCACGAACTGGAAGAAGGGGAGTTCTACTGGGTGCTGATGGAGGCTGTGGACGGCTCGCCCGGCGACATCACCCATGAGTACGCGCCGCTCGAAGCCGCCCACACGCCCTACGCCACCTATTCGAACGCGCTGGTGGCCGGCGTGGCGGTGCTGCGGCGGCTGTTCGGGCCCGACGGCAAGCCCGCCTGACGGGGCCCGCAGGGGCGTCGCCGCAGGGCGCTCCCTATAATCCCGGCGGTTGGAAACATTGGTTCACACCGGTGTCGTCCAACACCCCACGGTTCGAAGGTGCCCTGCACGACCAGTCACAGGATTGGCGGCGGGGTTAAACGGGAAGCAGGTGCGAGGCGTCGTTTTTTCGAACGACCCTTCCAT
This sequence comes from Variovorax sp. GW821-FHT09A10, assembly GCF_059418385.1. Taxonomy (NCBI): domain Bacteria; kingdom Pseudomonadati; phylum Pseudomonadota; class Betaproteobacteria; order Burkholderiales; family Comamonadaceae; genus Variovorax; species Variovorax sp. GW821-FHT09A10. Next base: position 228,965 of record NZ_JBWKPT010000003.1, on the reverse strand, counting down.
TCCTGCGCTGCCCCCGCAACGGTCAGCGGACATCGACACCCTCAGGCCCCGGCGATCTTTCGCTGGGGCAGCCACTGCGCTTCGGCGTGGGAAGGCGAGGGCTTCGGCGCCGAGGTGCATGCATTGCACCCCGACGCACTCCGCGAGCCCGGATACCGGCCTTCGCAACCGCCTTCGGATGCTGCGGGAGTGCGTGTCCGGGCCTGCCGCTTTTCCCTCGCGCGAAACGGCACCGCCCCCAGTCTCTTCTCCCTCGGCGTCCTCGATCGGTCAGGAGCCTGCGGGGACGCGGGCCGGAGGAGAAATCGGATGAATCAGGCATCGCTGCCCTTGCGCGATCGCCCGGGCCCGCCCCTGCAACGGGCGCGCCTTTCGGGTCTTTCCGGCATTTCATTGGGGCTCGGCCTCGTATGCGGGCCAGCGCTCGCCCAGTCGGGCGACCCGGCCGGCCGCCCCAGCCTCACGCCCGTGCAGATCGAAGCCAGCCGCCACACGCCGCTGGCCCTGGACGAACCCACGCAGACCGGCAGCCGCCTGGGCCTCACGCCGCTCGAAACGCCCGCCAGCATCGAGGTGCTCACCGGCGACGCGATCCGCGCACGCGGCGACGTGTCGGTGGTCGAGGCCGCGAGCCGCGCCACTGGCATCACAGGTTCGCCCGCGCCGGGCAACGGCGGCTCGGCGCTGTCGGCACGTGGCTTCAACGGCCATGGCTCGGTGATGCAGCTGTACGACGGCACGCGCCTGTACGTGGGCGCGGGCACCGTCACCTTCCCGTTCGACACCTGGTCGACCGACCGCATCGAGGTGCTGCGCGGCGCCGCCTCGGTGATGTTCGGCGAAGGCGCCATCGGCGGCGCGATCAACGTGGTGCCCAAGAAGCCCACGCGCGGCCCGATCCAGAACGAAGCACTCGTGACCGTCGGCTCCGACGCCACGCGCCAGGTTGCCTTCGGCAGCGGCGGGGCGATCAACGACATGCTCTCGTACCGCTTCGACATCAGCCACCGCAAGACCGACGGCTTCATGCGGCGCGGCGAGGCCGAGAGCCTGGCCGTGGGCGGCGCCGTGCGGCTCGACGTATCGCCGCGGCTGCAGTTCACGCTCTCGCACGACGAGGGCCGCCAGACGCCGCAGCGCTACTTTGGCGTGCCGCTCGTCAACGGCCGCCTGAGCAGCCTGAACCGCGAACAGAACTACAACCTCGACGACGCCGAGGTCAAGTACCGCGACCGCTGGACCCGCCTCGATGCGCAGTGGACGCCCAACGACGCCGTCACCGTGCGCAACCAGCTCTATCGCCTGGACAGCAAGCGCCACTGGCGCGACAGCGAAACCTACACCTACAGCGCCACCACGAACCGCGTGACGCGCGGCGACTACCTGGAGATCGGCCACGACCAGGAGCAGATCGGCAACCGCACCGACGCCACCTTCAAGCACGCGCTGTTCGGCCTGAAGAACCAGGTGCTGGTGGGCTTCGACGCCAACCGCATCGACTTCCTGAATTCGAGCGACACGCCCTACGGCGGGCGCTCGGTGGTCGATGCCTTCGTGTTCAACCCCGGCTACTACGCTTCGCCCACGCCCTACCTGCCGCGCTACAAGACCAAGACCAGCACCTACGCCTTCTTCGCCGAAGACAAGCTGGCCTTCAACGAACACTGGTCGGTGGTCGGCAGCCTGCGCTGGGACCACGCGAAGATCGTGCGCACCGATCCGCAGAACCGCGCCCCGCGCCTGGACAAGACCTTCGAGTACGCCACCGGCCGCCTGGGCGTGGTCTACGCGCCCGACGCCGCGCAGTCGTTCTATGCGCAGGTGGCGCGCGCGGCCGATCCGCTCACCGGGCTCATCAGCACGTCCGCCACGCAGGTGCCGTTCGAGCTCAGCGTCGGCAAGCAGGTCGAGGTGGGCTACAAGCGCCAGCTGGCCGAAGGCCGCGGCGCCTGGAGCGTGGCGGCCTACCGCATCGAGAAGACCAAGCTGCTGTCGCGCGACGCGAACGACCCGACCGTCGTGCAGCAGATCGGCAAGCAGTCGTCCGAAGGCATCGAGGCCACGCTCGACCTGGCGCTGACCTCCACGCTGCGCCTCGAAGCCAACGCCGCACGGCTGCGCGCGCGCTACGACGACTTCAATGAAGCGGTCGGCAAGTCGCTGGTCTCGCGCGCGGGCAACACGCCGGCGGGCGTGCCCCAGGTGGCGGCCAACCTGTGGCTGCACTGGCGCTTCCTGCCGCAATGGGAGGCCGAGTTCGGCGTGCGCCACGTCGGCGCGCGGCAGGTCGACGCGGCCAACACGCGCCGCATCGGCTCCTACACCGTGGCCGACGCGGGCGTGAGCTGGCAGGCGAACCCGTCGCTCAAGCTCGCGCTGCGCGCCTTCAACCTGGCCGACCGCAAGTACCCGGTCTCGTTCTCGAACGGCGGCAACCAGTGGCTGCTGGGCCGGCCGCGCTCGTTCGAGCTGTCGGCGTTCGTGACCTTCTGAACGCGCACGGCCCATGAGTACCCCCTGGCAACGCACATGGCCCCCGCTGCGGCGGGCGCTGTACTGGACGCACCGATGGCTGGGCATCGGCGGCTGCCTGCTGTTCGTCATGTGGTTCGTCTCGGGCGTGGTCATGATGTACGTGGGGTACCCGAACCTCACGGACGAAGAGCGGCTCGCGGGGCTCGGCCCGGTGCGTTTCGAACAGGCGGTGGTCACGCCGGCTGCCGCGCTCGATGCCTTGCCGCAAGCGGTGCGCACGCAGCCGCCCCGGCGCATGGCGCTGGAGATGCAGGCCGGCACCGACGCGCAGCCCGTGTGGCGCATCGTCGATGCGCGCGGCGGGCGGCATGCCGTGTCCGCGCGCGACGCCCGTGTGCTCGGCCCGGTCGATGCGGCGCAGGCCGAAGCCATCGCCCGTGAGTTCTCCGCGCAGCCTGGCGCACGCTGGGCCGAGACGCTGGAGCGCGACCAGTGGACGGTGCCGCAGGGCCTGAATCCGTTGCGTCCGCTGCACCGCGTCGAAGTCGGCGACGCGGCGGGCACCGAGCTGTACGTGTCCTCGCGCACCGGCGAGGTGGTGCGCGACACCACGCGCACCGAGCGCTTCTGGAACTGGCTGGGCGCCGTGCCGCACTGGATCTACTTCACGCCGCTGCGCGCCGACCCGCCGCTGTGGCACGACGTGGTCGTGTGGCTGTCGGCCGCCTGCATCGTCTCGGCCGTGACGGGCATCGTCATCGGCATCCTGCGCCTTCGGCTGCGGCGGCGCTTTCGCAGCGGCGCGGTCACGCCGTACACCGGCTGGATGGCCTGGCACCACATCGCCGGGCTCATCGGTGGCTTCTTCGTGCTGACCTGGATCGTGAGCGGCTGGCTGTCGATGAACCCCAATGGCTGGTTCCAGCGCGGGCCCGGCGATGCGGCCGCGATGGCGCGCTACACAGGCGCCGGCGCGTCGCCGTTTCCCTGGCCGCCGGCCGTGGTGCCGGCAGGCGAGCGCGCTGGCGCACCGCATGAGGCGCTGCTGATGTGGTTCGACGGGAAGCCGCTGCTGCAACTGCGTGACGCGCAGGCCCGCGTGCAGGTGGTCGATGCCACGACCGGTGCACCGGCTGCCATCGCCCGCGACGACATCGTGCGCGCCGCCGCCCGCCTGCGCCCCGGCGCCGCGATCACGCAGGCCACCTTGCAGACACACGAAGACTTCCACTGGTACGGCCACCACCGCACGCGCGTGCTGCCCGTGTGGCGGCTCGAGTTCGACGACGCCGCGCGCAGCTGGCTCTACATCGACCCAACGAGCGGCCAGGTGGCCGGCAGCAACGACCGCAACGCGCGGCTGCGCCGCTGGCTCTTCAACGCCGCGCACAGCCTCGACTTTCCCTGGCTCATCCAGTACCGGCCGGCCTGGGACCTGGTGGTGTGGTTCCTGTCGATCATCGGCGTCGTCGCTTCGGCGAGCGGCGTGGTGATCGGCTGGCGGCGGCTGCGGCGCAAGCCAGGGCCTTCGCCTGTTCAACGGGGGCTACAAGGCTCCCGGGTTTCATGACGGGGACTTGCGCAAGCCGGTCCATCCCCCAACAATCAACTTTCGCACTTCGGTGCATTTCAGGAGGTGCGCGATGCACATCGAACCCGGACTCGTCGACGGATCCAAGATCTTCCTCAGCTATGCCACAGGGGCGGCTGCGCTGGCCTACACAGGCAAAGTCGCTTTCGACACCTTGCTGAAGGACGGCCCCGTGGGCCTGTTGCTGCGCTCGGTCTTCACCGTGATGCTCGTGTTCTGCTTCTTCGAGGTGTTCCCGCACCATCCGGTGGGCGTGTCCGAGGTGCACCTGATTTTGGGCACCACGCTGATGCTGCTCTTCGGGCTCGCGCCCGCGGCCATCGGGCTGGCGGGTGGCTTGCTCATCCAGAGCCTGTTCTTCGCACCGCCCGACCTGCCGCAGTACGGCATGAACGTCACCACCTTGCTCGTGCCGCTGTTCGCGACCGCCGCGCTGGCACGCCGCATCATTCCCGCGAACATGGCCTACGTGGACATCGGCTACCAGCAGGCCTTCAAGCTGTCGGTGGCCTACCAGGGCGGCATCGTGGTGTGGGTGGGCTTCTGGGCCCTCTACGGCCGTGGTACGGGCCTCGAGAACCTCAGCCAGATCGCCAGCTTCGGCGCGGCCTACATGACGGTCGTGCTGGTCGAGCCGCTGGTCGACCTGGGCGTGCTGGCCGCGGCCAAGGCCTGGCGTCGCCTGCAGGGCACTGCTCTGGTCGAGCGCCGCCTGTACAGCGCCGTCTGATTCGCGCCGGCTGCCCCTCGTTGAAGAGGGCGTGCCGTTCGCCGGCGCGTGCGCCATGCACGCGCCGCGCGCCCGATTCCCCGCGCGCTTTGCGCGCCTGAAAGCATCCATTCCATGACACAAAGCAACGCCAAGATCCCCGTCACCATCGTCACGGGCTTCCTCGGCAGCGGCAAGACCACGTTGCTGCGCCACATCCTCGGCAACGCCGAAGGCCGCCGCATCGCGGTGGTGGTCAACGAGTTCGGCGAACTCGGCATCGACGGCGACATCCTGCGCGGTTGCGGCATCGGCTGCGACGACGAGGGCAACGAGCGCGAAGGCGCGCTGTACGAACTGGCCAACGGCTGCGTCTGCTGCACCGTGCAGGAAGAGTTCCTGCCCGTGATGCTGCAGCTGGCCGAGCGGCGCGACCAGATCGACGCCGTGCTCATCGAGACCTCGGGCCTGGCGCTGCCCAAGCCGCTGGTGCAGGCCTTCCAGTGGCCCGACATCGCGAACATCTTCACCGTCGATTCGGTGGTCACCGTGGTCGACGGCCCTGCCGCCGCGTCGGGCCAGTTCGCGGCGAACCCCGCGCAGGTCGACGTGCAGCGCCGCGCCGACCCCAACCTGGACCACGAATCGCCGCTGCACGAGCTGTTCGAAGACCAGCTCTCGGCCGCCGACCTCGTGGTGCTCAACAAGACCGACCTCATGGACGCCGCCGCGCGCGCGCAGGTCGAGGCGCTGGTGCGCGAAGAACTGCCGCCCGAGGTGAAGATCGTCGGCGCCACCGAAGGCAAGCTGCCGCTCGCGCTGCTGCTGGGCCAGGGCCGCGCCGCCGAAAGCACCATCCACCTGCGCGAGAGCCACCACGACCACGAGGAAGATCACGACCACGACGAGTTCGACTCGCTCGTGATCGAGCTGCCGCCCGTGGACCGCGATGGCCTCATTGCCGTGCTGACCGCACTGGTCGAACAGCACACCATCTACCGCGTGAAGGGCTTCGTCGCCGTGCCGCACAAGCCGATGCGCCTGCTGGTGCAGGGCGTGGGCCGCCGCTTCGACCACCACTTCGACCGCCGCTGGCGCGACGGCGAGGCGCAGCGCACGCGGCTCGTGTTCATCGGCGAAGACCTGGACGAAGGCGCGCTGCGCAAGGCACTGGAAGGCGTGGCGGCCGTTCCCGCCTGACCGCATGCACCTGCTGAGCACCCAGCCCGGACGCTTCGTCGAGGACGATCCGAGCGTCGTCACCCGGCTCGACCAGACGCCGGGCGACATCGTGGTGCTCAGCTCGGCCGACACCACGCTCGCGCTGCTCGCCGCCGCGCGCACGGCGCTGGCGGCCACCGACCCTGGCTACCCCTCGCTGCGGCTGGCCAACCTCATGCACCTGCGCCAGCCCGCGTCGCTCGACCTGTACGTCGACGAGGTGCTGCGGCACGCGCGCGTGGTGGTGGTCGATCACCTGGGGGCCGAATCGGCCTGGGCTTATGGGCTGCAGCAGCTCGAGAAGCTTGCGAAGCGCCAGGGCCAGCAGCTCGCGATGTTCTCGGGCGACCTGCAGGAAGACGAGGACCTGCTCGCGCGCGGCACCGCGGCGCGCGGCGTGAGCCGGCAGCTGTGGCAGTACCTGCGCTCGGGCGGGGCGGGCAATGCGGCGCAGTTCCTGCGCGCGGTGGCTTTCCACGGCCTGGGCCACGGCGAGGCGCCGTTGCCGCCGCGCAGCCTGCCGCAGGTCGCGCTGCATGTGCCGGGCGGCATGGACGCGACGCACACGGTCGCGGGCATCGACGATCTGCGTGCCAGCTGGCATGCGAACGCGCCCGTGGTGGCGCTGGTGTTCTACCGCTCGCACCTGCTGTCGGGCAACACCGAGGCCTTCGATGCGCTGGCCGCCGCGCTGCATGCGCAAGGGCTGAATCCGCTGCCCGTGGCGCTCGATTCGCTGAAAGACCCGCTGTGCCTGTCCGCGTTGCGCGCGCTGTGCACCGAGCACGACGTGCAGCTGGTGCTCAACACCACCGCCTTCGCCGCGCTGCGGCAGGGCGCTGCGGATGAAAGCGGTGAGCCTCTGGCGCTCGCGGGCGATGCCCCCGTGCTGCAGGTGATCGTGAGCGGCGGCAACCGCGAGGACTGGCTTGCCGACAGCCAGGGCCTGCGCCCGCGCGACATCGCGATGCAGATTGCCCTGCCCGAGATGGACGGTCGCATCGTCACGCGCGCCGTGAGCTTCAAGGGCCTGTCGCACCGCTGCGAACTCACGCAGACCGAGGTGGTCGGCTACCGGCCCGAGCCCGACCGCATCGCCTTCGTGGCCGAACTCGCGCGCCGCTGGTGCAGCCTGCGCCGCCTGCGCGCCGACGAGAAGCGCGTCGCGCTCATCCTGGCGAACTACCCCGGCAGCGAAGGCCGCATCGGCAGCGGCGTGGGGCTGGACACGCCGGCCTCGGTGATGGCCATCCTGCGCACGATGCAGGCCGAGGGCTACACGCTCGACGCGCTGCCCGCGGACGGCGATGCGCTGATGCGCACGCTGCAGGAGGGCATCGCCAACGATTCCGCGCAGTGGGCCGCGCGGCCCGCGTGGCAGAGCTACGCGCTCGCCGACTACCGCGCCCGCCTCGCGGCGCTGCCCGAGGGCATGGCCGCCGCCATCGACGCGCAATGGGGCCCGCCCGAAAACGACCCGATGCTGCGCCAGGGCCGCTTCATGATCGCCGGGCTGCGGCTGGGCCGCGTGTTCGTCGGCATCCAGCCCGCGCGCGCGCTGGGTCCGTTGGGCCTGGCCGACTACGCGAGCTACCACGACGCCGAACTGGTGCCGCCGCACAGCTACCTCGCGTTCTATTTCTGGCTGCGCGATGTGTTCGCCATCGACGCGGTCGTCCATGTCGGCAAGCACGGAAACCTCGAATGGCTGCCGGGCAAGAGCCTCGCGCTCGCGGCCACCTGCTGGCCCGACGCCATCCTCGGGCCGCTGCCCAACGTGTACCCCTTCATCGTCAACGACCCCGGCGAGGGCGCGCAGGCCAAGCGCCGCACGCAGGCCGTGATCGTCGACCACCTGATGCCCCCGCTCACGCGCGCCGAGAACCACGGCCCGCTGCAGGACCTGGAGCGGCAGGTCGACGAGTACTACGACGCGTTGCTGGTCGATGCGCGCCGCGCCAAGGTGCTGCGTGCGCAGATCCTCGCGACCGTGCGTGCCCAGCACCTGGTCGAAGAGCTGGGCCTGCCGGGCGCGGAAGACGATGCCGTGCTGGCGCGCGTCGATGCGTACCTGTGCGAGCTGAAAGAGACCCAGATCCGCGACGGCCTGCATGTGTTCGGCGATTCGCCGCGCGCGCGGCTGCGGCGCGACACGCTGCTCGCGCTCGCGCGCTACCCGGCCGCCGATGGCGCGGGCGAGAACGCCGGGCTGCTCGGCGCGCTCGCGGCCGACCTGTTGCCCGGCGACGCCTTCGACCCGCTCGACATCGACGCGGCAAAGCCCTGGCACGGCGCACGGCCCGCGCTCCTGGCGGCCGTGAGCGACGAGGCCTGGCGCCACCAGGGCGACACGCGCGAGCGGCTGGAGCTGCTCGCGCAGCAACTGCTCGAAGCGGACGCCTGCCCGGCCGGACTGCCGCACACCGCCGCCGTGATGGGCCGCATCGCGCACCGTCTCGCGCCCGCGCTCGATGCGTGTGGCTCCGAAGAACTGCGCCAGCTGTCGCGCGCACTGCAAGGCCGCTTCGTGCCACCGGGCCCGAGCGGCTCGCCTTCGCGCGGCCGGCCCGACGTGCTGCCGACCGGGCGCAACTTCTACGCGGTCGACACGCGCGCCATCCCCACGCCCACGGCTTGGATGCTCGGGCTCAAGTCCGCCGCGCAGCTGGTCGAACGCCACCTGCAGGAGCACGGCGACTACCCCGTGGCGCTGGGCCTGTCGGTCTGGGGCACGGCCACCATGCGCACCGGCGGCGACGACCTGGCGCAGGCCTTCGCACTCATCGGCGTGCGCCCCAAGTGGGCGCCGGGCAGCCAGCGCGTGGTCGATTTCGAGGTGCTGCCCACGGTCGGCATCGGCCGTCCCCGCATCGATGTCACGCTGCGCATCTCGGGCTTCTTCCGCGATGCCTTTCCCAACGCCGTGCAGATGTTCGACGCCGCTGTGCAGGCCGTGGCGGCGCAGGAAGACGAAGACGCCGAGCGCAACCCGATCCGCGCGCGCATCCTGCGCGAGGCCGCCGCGCTCGAGGCGCAGGGCGTGGCGCCCGGCGAGGCACGCACGCAGGCCGGCTGGCGCGTGTTCGGCTCCGCACCCGGCAGCTACGGCTCGGGCCTGCAGCCGCTGTTCGACCACGGCGACTGGCAGACCGACGACGACCTGTCGAAGGCCTACGTCGGCGGCAGCGCCCACGCCTACGGCCAGGGCAGCGACGGCGTGCCGGCGGGCGATGCGCTGGTGCGCCGGCTGCGTGCCATGAACGTCGTGCTGCAGAACCAGGACAGCCGCGAGCACGACCTGCTCGACTCCAACGACTACTACCAGTTCCAGGGCGGCATGGCCGCCGCCGTGCGCCATCTGAGCGGGCAGCAGCCGGCGATGTACCACGGCGACCACGGCAACCCGCAAGCGCCGCGCGTGCGCACGCTGAAGGAAGAAATCAGCCGCGTGATCCGTGCGCGCGTGGTCAACCCCAAGTGGATCGACGGCGTGAAGCGCCACGGCTACAAGGGCGCCTTCGAGATGGCCGCCACGGTCGATTACCTGTTCGGCTTCGATGCCACCGCGCGCGTGGTGGGCGACCACCAGTACGCGATGGTGGCCGACGCCTACGTGCTCGACGAGGCCACCCGCGACTTCGTGAACGCGCACAATCCGCGCGCGCTGCAGGACATGCTCAACCGCCTGCTCGAAGCCATGCAGCGCGGCCTCTGGCAGTCGCCCGGCGACTACAAGGACCAATTGGAAAACCTGCTGCTCGACCACGAGCAGCAGATGGAAGGAAGCCCCCGATGACCACAGCCGCCCCGATGCCGGTGCCGTTCCCCTTTGCCGCGATCGCCGGCCAGCCGCAACTGCGCCAGGCGCTCTTGCTGGCCGCGGTCGATCCCGCGCTGGGCGGCGTGCTCATCGAAGGCCCGCGCGGCACCGCCAAGACCACGGCCGCGCGTGCGCTCGCCGAGCTGTTGCCCGGCGCGCCCTTCGTCACGCTGCCGCTGGGCGCGAGCCTCGAAAGCCTCGTGGGCACGCTCGACCTCGGGCAGGCGCTGGCCGGCCACGAACTGAAATTTGCGCCGGGTTTGCTGGCGCGCGCGCACGGCGGCGTGCTGTACGTCGACGAGATCAACCTGCTGCCCGACGCGCTCATCGACTCGCTGCTCGACGCGGCGGCCAGCGGCGTCAATGTGGTGGAGCGCGATGGCATCTCGCACCGGCATGCCGCGCGTTTTGTGCTCGTGGGCACCATGAACCCGGAAGAGGGCACGCTGCGCCCGCAGCTGCTCGACCGCTTCGGCCTGTGCGTGCGGCTGCGCAATCTGCAGGACGCGGCCGAGCGTCAGGCCATCGTGCGTGCGCGGCTGGCCTTCGACGCCGATCCGCAGGGCTTTCGTGCGGCGCATGCGAAGGAGGAGGCCGAACTCGCGGCGGCGCTGGTGCGTGCGCGCGCGCGCATGGCGGACGCCGCGGCCTTGCCGTACGGCGATGCGGTGCATGAAGCCGTCGGCGCGCTGTGCATCGCGGCCGGCGTGGACGGCCTGCGCGCCGACCTCGTGATGCTGCGCTCCGCACGCGCGCTTGCGGCATGGGAAGGCGCGGCATCGATCACCGACGACCATGTGCAGCGCGTCGCCGAGGCGGTGCTGTTGCACCGGCGCCATCCGGCGGCCGAAGCGGCGGTGGCGCCTCCCATGCCGTCGCCCGCACCTCATCGCCATCCGGGCGATGCACCTGCACGCGATGCCGGCGACGGCGACTGGGGCGCCATGCCGCCCGAGCCCGTCGGCATCGAGCGCGTGAAGCCGCTGCGCCCGCTGATCTCTGCGCAGCAGGTCGCCCCAAAAAAAGCCTGAGCCTCCGGGACGCCGCACCCGCTGGCGCACGCCAGGGTGACCGGAGGCAGGGCACGCAACGGGACGCCTGGCATGGCGCCGCCGCGCCCGGCACGGCGTTCGACTGGCCGCGCACGCTCGTCGCCCGCGGCGCGGACCGCCTGCAGGCCGCGCACCTGCACCATCGCCCGCAGGAGGCGCGCAGCGGTGCGCTGCATTGCTTCCTGCTCGACTGCTCGGCGTCGATGCGCCACGACGGCCAGTTGGCGCGCGCCAAGGGCCAGCTGCTCGCGCTGATGCAGGAGGCCTACCAGCGGCGCGACCATGTGGCGCTGCTGTGCTTTGCCGGCGATGTGGTCGAGCTGCGTCTGCCGCCGCGCCGCGCCAGCGCCTGGAACGACGACTGGGTCGCGCCCATCGCGGCCGGTGGCGGCACGCCGTTGGCGCTCGGCGTGCAGCGCGCGCAGCAGCTGCTGGCAAAGCACGAGACCCGCCAACGCTGGCTCTGGCTGCTGACGGACGGCCGCAGCAACGAAAGCCCCGCGCGCCCCGCCGCCGCGGACGTCGCCTGCGTGATGGACTTCGAACGCGCCCGCACGCCGCTGCACCGGGCGCGGCAGCTGGCCGCTCGGTGGGACGCGCGCTACCTGAGCGCCTGAATCACAGGATCGTGGGGCGCGCCTCGGCGCTCGTGGATCGACTTGGGGCGAGAAGGGGCATCCGCCGCGCGGCGTACCGCGGCAGGCGGCGCCTTCGATACTGCCGCGCTCTCAACGAAAGGAAGCCCATGTCCGTCACTCCCCGCCGCGTCGTACGCGAAGGCGCGTTCAAGCACATCATTGCCGACGGTGTGCAGGTCGGCGACGCGATCTATCTCTCGGGCCAGGTGAGCGTGGACGGCGAGGGCCGCACCCTCGGCGCCGGCGACATCGCGGCGCAGGTGCGGCAGGCCTACGCCAACGTGCGCAGCGTGCTCGAATCCTTCGGCGCCTCGATGGCCGACGTGGTGGACGAAACCCTGTTCGTGACCGACATCGACGGCTTCCTCGGCCAGGCCGACACACTGTTCGCCCTGCGCGCCGAGATGTTCGGTGGGGAGCCGCAGATCTCGCAGACGCTGGTACAGGTGGCGCGGCTCGGCAGCGCGGACTGGCTGATCGAGATCAAGTGCATCGCCAGAACAGCTGCAGCCTGAAGGGCTGAAGGCCGTTTCCGCCAGGGAGTTCGGGTACCGTACGGCATGCGTCCGAAACCCTGCCTCCTGGTCCTTGCGTTGACCCTGGCCATGCCCGCCGCCTTTGCACAAACCGAGGCGTCCGCGCAGCCGTTGAATGCCGAAGAGTGCAAGGCGCAGGAAGCCGTGCTGGAGCGCGACATGGGCCTGGCCCGTTCGCGCGGCCAGATGCTGCGCCGGCGCGAGTTGGCCGACACCCTGAGCGCGCTGCAGCTGCGCTGCCAGGCGCTTGCGCCGATGAGCCGCGAAGCGCGCATCGAAAAGCTGGAGCACGAGATCCGCACGCTGCGCACCGAGCTCGAACGCGCGGAGGCGCAGCTGCGCAGCGTGAAGAGCGAGTCGCCCTGAGCTACGTCACCAGGGCAGCTCGCTGAGCGGTCTGCGCGGGTCTGAAACAGCCGGCGCCAGATCGGCGGGGGTGTCCGGCCCGTCTTTCTCCGCCACCGCCTCCACCGGCGCCAGCATCGTCCCGCGGCAGTTCGGCGAGCCGCAATGGCAGGGGTACTTCGACGGCGGCGAGCCGTCGTCGGCCGTCAGCGAGTAATCGATGAACAGCTCGTCACCGGCCTCCACCGCTTCCATCGTCTGGAAGCGCAGCACCATTTCGCCTGCCTCGTCGTATTCCTCGACGGCCTCGCAGTTCGGCTCGCAGGAGTGGTTCAGGTGGCGCGTGGCATTGCCGCCCTTGGCGCCGTCGATGGTCTCGCCGGTCGTCAGCGTGAACAGGTAGGTGAGCTGGTCGTCCCAGAGCTTGGCGGCGACTTCCTGCCTGGTGTAGCGGCGGCCTTCGTAGAGGCCCAGGAAGGCTTCGGCCGGCAGGTCGCGCGTGGCGAAGGCGCCCAGGCCATGCACGCCGCTGGGGCCCACGCGGATGAAAGGGGTGGACGAGGTTCGCTTGGGGGACTTCATGAACGGACGGGGCGCGAGGAATCGGAAGAAGAGGTGGGCTGGGGCTGGAGTGTCGCGGTCATCTCGATCTGGCGTATGACAACGGTTGCGCCGCGTGCGGCCATCGCGCGGTGCAGCGCGCTGCCCTCGGGCTCGTCGACCAGCCGCCAGCGTGCGCCGGGGCGTGCCTGCGCGAGTGCGTCGAGCAAGGTGTGGGCCGAGGCTTCGTCGGGCGCGGCGGCGTCCAGCAGCATGTGCAGCGGCAAGGCCGGCGGCAGCAGGATGGCGTAGCCGCCTGTTGCCGCGCCGAGGGCTGCGGCGTCGTCGTGGGCGAGCGCGCCTTGCACGGTCGGCCACTCGCGGCGCCAGGTGGGGCGCGAGACGGCGGTGCAGGCCGCATGCAGGGCAGCGAGTGCGTCGGTGTCGGGCGCCGTCGAAGCTGCATCGGCGCGAGGTTCGAAGCTGCCTTCGAGCACCTCGAGCGTGCGGGTTTCGACGAAGCCCGCCTGCCGGTAGAGCTGCCGCGCCGGGTTCTGTTCGATGACTTCGAGCTGCACCTGCGCGATGCCGGCCGCCGACAGGTCGCGCAGCTGTGCCTCGATGAGTTGCTTCGCCAGCCCCCGGCGCCGTTGCGCGCTCGCGATGCCGAAGCCCGCGAGGTAGGCGCGCGAACCGCGCCGGCCAACGAGCGAGAGGCCGCAGGCCTCGCCGTCGACGACGATCACGCGCGAGAGCGCCAGGTCGGCTTCGGCGCGCCGCACATGGCGCTCGAACATCGCGCGGTCGAACGCGATCGGCACGAAGTAGTCCTCGTAGGAACGGTTCCAGAGGGCGGTGAGTTCGTCGGTGCCGAAGTTCGCGGCGGGAACGATATCGAAATTCATGGGGTGTGCGAGTCAGTTGCGCGGCGCATCCAGCGACGCAAGGCAATTCACGATGGCATCGGCCGCCTCGTCGAGCCGGGGGCCGGGCCGCATCATCAGGTCGAAACGCGCCGAGGCAAAGCTGCAGACGCGCCCGCGCTGGATGGCCGACATCGCCGACCAGCCGGGCCGCCCTGCCATGGCCGAGATTTCGCCCAGGGCCGAGACCATCAGCACGTCGGGGTTGGCGCGCACCACGAACTCGGGGTTCATCCTGGGGAAGGGCCCGAGCGAGCCCGGCACCGCATTGGCCAGGCCCAGGCGCGCCAGGGTCTCGCCGATGAAGGAGCTTTCGCTCGCCGCCGCGACGCCACCGTGCACCTCGAAGTACACGCGGCGCCCCTGCCAGTTCAGCGGCACGCGGGCGCGCGCTGCGTTCAGCCGGGCGTCGAGGCTGCGCCAGAAGGCCTCGCCCGCGCCCGGCTTGCCGGTGGCGCGGGCCACGGTTTCCATCACGCGGCGCATGTCGGCATGGGTCTTGGCGTCGAGCGCCAGCACCTTGATGCCCAGGCGCTCCAGCGCCTCGGCGGCGCGGCTGCGCGGGCGCAGCAGCACGAGGTCGGGCTTGAGCGCGACGATGCGCTCGATGTTCGCGTCGTCCATGCCGCCCACCTGCGGCAGGCCCTTCACCGCCGCCGGCCAGTTGGCGTGGCGGTCGATGCCCACGAGCCGGTCGCAGGCGTCGAGCGCGCAGACCGTTTCGGTGAGCGAAGGCATCAGCGAGACGATGCGCCTGGCGGGCGCCTGCAGCTCGAGCACGCGGCCGCGGTCGTCTTCCAGCCGGATGGCGCCCGCGTGTGCGGCCGGGCCGAGGCCCAGTGCCACGAAGGCCGCGGCCCGGGCGATGTGGCGCACGGCGGTGGAAGCAAAGGGCGGGCGCTGGGGCAGGGCGTTGGAAGTCATCGGGGCGGGCGGAGTCAGCCCGCTATTGTCGCGGCGCTTGCATCCGCAGCTGGCGCGCCGCTTCTTCCGCGCGTGCGTCGTCCACTTCGCGCAGCACGTTGCTGAGGTCGACGGGGCCGGTCTCGCGCACGAAGGTGCCCGTGAGTTCGGTCTCGGGCCGCAGCAGGCCGCGTTCGTAGAGCTGCCAGATCTCGTCGCCGTAGTGCGTCTGCAGCAGCGCGGGCGCGTACTGCCCGAAGAAGTTGCGCAGGTTCTCCACGTCGCGCAGCAGCATGCGCTTGGCGTGGTTGTTGCCCGCCGCGTCCACCGCCTGCGGCAGGTCGATGATGACCGGGCCGTCTTCGGCCAGCAGCACGTTGAACTCCGACAGGTCGCCGTGCACGATGCCCGCGCAGAGCATGCGCATCACTTCTTTCAACAGGCTGGCGTGGTGCTGCAACGCGTCTTCAGGCGAGAAGGCCACGTCGTTCAGGCGCGGCGCGGCGTCGCCGTTCGCGTCGGTCACCAGGTCCATGAGCAGCACGCCTTCGAGGAAGTTGTGCGGCGTGGGCACGCGCACGCCGGCCGCGGCCAGGCGGTAGAGCGCATCGACCTCGGCGCTCTGCCAGATGGCTTCGGTGACCTGGCGGCCGAATTTCGTGCCCTTGGCCATGGCGCGCGCCTCGCGGGTGTTCTTCACGCGGCGGTTCTCGGTGTAGTCGACGGCCTGGCGAAAGCTGCGCTTGTCGGCTTCCTTGTAGATCTTGGCGCAGCGCGTTTCTTCGCCACAGCGCACGACGTAGACCATGGCCTCCTTGCCGCTCATGAGCTGGCGCACGACGCTGTCGATCAGCCCTTCGTCGACGAGGGATTGCAGTCTTTGGGGTGTCTTCATGCGCGCGCCTCCGGCACAGCCAGGGGGCGGGTCGAGAGGAAGGCCCTCAGGCTTTCCGTGCCGATCTGGTAGGCGCCATCATGCCTGTGCGGGGCAAAGCCCAGCTGGCGGTTGATGGCGAGCATGGGCGCATTGGCCTCCGCGTTCTGCGTGACGGCGATCGCCACCTCGGGATGTCGCTCGCGCACGAGCTGCAACATGATCGCCTTCACGCCCTTGGCCAGTCCCTTGCCGCGCCAATGGCGGGCAACCCCGGTGAGGCGCTGGAACATGCGGTCGGGGTACAGCTGGTTCCAGCTGGCGTCGCACACGGCGGCCACGCTGTCGCCGTCGAGCAGCAGCACGAGAAAGTGCTCGCCGCCGCGGCGGTCGATCTCGGCGTACCAGGCGCGAAACCCTTCCAGCTCGAAGCGCATGGGTGCGCGTTCGAGTGCGCTGGTGGGCGCGTCTTCGAGCAGCGCGGACAGCGGCGCCATCAGCGTGGCCAGCCGTTCGAAGGGCACGCGGCCTGCGTGGATCTCGAGGCGCAGCCCGTGCGTGGGCGCGAGGGCGTCGGCACGCCAGCGGGCGAGCGCGGCCTCGTCCAGGCCGGCGAAGGCCATGTGGTTCTCGATGCTGCGGTGCTTCTCGGTCGCGCCGATGGTCGCGAGGAACGCCCGGCCTTCCGGCAAGTGGGTCTTGAAGGTCGCGGTGGAAGGGCCACGCGCCTCCATCAGCGCCAGAAGCCGGTGCAGCAAGGTGCTGGCCACGCCCTGGCGTTGGTGCGATCGCAGCACGCCGCCCCACGCGTCGATGAAAGGCGCGAAGGTCGCGTAGTCGGGCGAGCTTTCGCGGCGCACGCCCATGTTGAGGCTGCCGACGATGCGGCCCTGCGCGTCCCGCGCGAAGGCGCGGTGCACCACATGCAGCGGCGTGTGCTGTTGCACGTTCTGCTGGGTGTGCGCGTCGTCGGGCTGCGGCTCGCCCGGAAAGTCTTCGTCGTGGCGCTGGCGCCAGTAGGCCAGCGCCTGCGCCCATTCTTCAGCGGACGCCCGCTGCGGATCGAAAAGAGAAGTCACGAACTGCCGCGCATCGGCGGCACGGGTTTCAAGCATGGTGAGCCTTGATTCGAAAAGGGAACGGACCGCGCACGGCACAGGTGTACCCGCGTGGCGTTGTCTGAATCGGACGGCGTGTCGCGGCAGGACACCGCGAGGGTCGAACGGGCTGGCTGGTGGCGCCTTCAGCGGCACCTGGTGCGCGGGGAGCGCTTCAGCAGCAGTTCGGATGCGACCCGACAAACCGTACGTGGGAGGGAGAGTGAATAGCAGTGTCTTCCATCGCGCACCTCCAGTCCGGTTTGTTGATCGAGGCGTCGAATGTAGCGAGGTTCGCGCGGTCTGTGAAGTGCAAGGCGCCTGGGGCAGAATCCAAAAACCAACAGGGAGATGCCATGAATCCGAAGAAGATCTTCGACGCGGCGCGCGAAGCCGATGTCGACACGGTGCGCGCCTGCATCGCGGCCGGGGCCGACCTGGCCGCCGTGAACAAGCAGGGATTCACCGCGCTGCAGTGCGCCGCGATGGGCACGAACGAATCCGAGCTCGAGCCGATCCTCGCCGTGCTGCAACTGCTGCTCGAGGCCGGCAGTCCGCTCGAATACACCGGCACCGACGGCCGCACCGCGCTGTACCTCACGGCCGAGTTCTCACCGACCACGGAGCCGGTGCAACTGCTCATCGACGCGGGCGCGAACCCCGACGTGCGCGACAGCCACGGCAACCACATCACGGAGAACGCGATGGAGGAAGAGGTTGCGCAGCTGCTGTCGCGCATCACCGGCCACGCGCTGCCTGAGCCGCCACCGCCCGAGCCCGACCCGGTGAAGATGAGCGCCGCGCAGTGGCGCGCCGCCGAGGCACGCATCGCCGAGGTGTTCGCTGCACTGACGCAGGCAGGCCTGGTCGCGCTGCAGGACGCGGGCGACACGCAGTCCGACGGCTTCTCCGATTGTTCCGAAGCGTTCCGCGAGCGCGGCGGCAAGAAGGCCGGCGTGCACGGCTTCTGCTTCTACACGCGGCAGGACCAGAACCGCGCCAAGCGCACCAGCCAGCTCTCGCTCGCGTTCTGGGGCGCCCCAGAAGGCGGCGATGCCGACATGCAGCGCGTCGGCGAACTGGTGGTCGGCCAGTTCCGCGGCGCGGGCTTCGAGGTGCGCTGGAACGGCGCGTCGTCGATGCGGCCCGAAGTCGATCTGCGCGCCTGAGCCTCAGCCCAACGCCGCGCGCAGCCGGGTCGCGAGCTGTCGGGCCTGGGTGGGCGAGGCGACGTTGGTGAAGCCCATCAGCAGCCCCTGGCTTTTGACGACCGTGGTGCCCCGGGCCGACAGTGGCTGGCAGTTCAGTCCGGCCGCCTGCGCGCGGCGGGCCAGCACCACGTCGCTGTCGCGGTGCCCTTCGAAGCGCGCGATCAGGTGCATGCCGCCGGCCTGCAGGTCGATGCGCACGCCGCCGAAGGCCTTGTGCAAGGCCTCGACCAGCAGGGCGCGGCGGCGCGCATAGAGCAGGCGCATCTTCTTCAGGTGGCGCGAGAAATGGCCGTCGCGCATGAAGTCGGCCACCGTGGCCTGCGTGATCTGCGGGCAGCCGTTGGACGCGATGCGCGCTGCGCCCTCGAAGCGTTCACGCAGCGATTCGGGCACCACCAGGTAACCCAGCGCGAGGCCCGGGTAGAGCACCTTCGAGAAGCTGCCGGCGTACAGCACGCGGTCGTGCCCGTCGAGGCTCTTGAGCGCGGGCAGCGGCGCGCCGGCGTAGCGGTACTCGCCGTCGTAGTCGTCCTCGACGATCCAGGCCTTCGCACGCGAGGCCCAGTCGAGCAGCTGCAGGCGGCGCGCCAGCGACATCGACACGCCCAGCGGCGCCTGGTGCGAGGGCGTGACGACCGCCATGCGCGCCTTCGGCGAGCGGCGCATGCCGCGCGCGACGACCAGGCCTTCGTCGTCCACCGGCACGGGCACCACGCGGTGGCCGGCGCTGTGCAGCACGTCGCGCGTGGGCGCGTACCCCGGGTCTTCGATCCACACGCGGTCGTCCCGGGTGAGCAGCGTGCGCGCGACCAGCGCCAGCGACGCGCGGTAGCCGCCGGTGACGAAGACCTGCGCCGGCTGGCAGGCCAAGCCGCGCGACACCCGCAGGTAGGCCGCGATGGCCTCGCGCAGCGGCGCATGGCCTGCGGGGTCGCCGTAGAACAGGTCGGCCGCGCCCATGGCGCGCGCACGGCGGGCCATCAGCCGCGCCCAGAGCTTGCGCGGAAAGGCATCGAGTGCCGGAATGCCGAGTTGCAGCGGTGGCGGAGCGGCGGGCCCGGCCAGTGCGGGCGCATCCGCGACGGGGCGCGAACCGGTACGCACCGGCCGTTGCACCGGCAGCGACGGCGACACCACCGTGCCCGCCTGTCCCTGCGCGCAGAAATAACCTTCGCCCGCGAGCTGGCTGTAGGCCGCTTCCACCGTGCCGCGTGCCACGCCCAGCTCGCTGGCCAGGCTGCGCGCCGACGCCACGCGGTCGCCGGGGCGAAGCACGCCGTGTTCGATGGCCGTGCGAAAGCGCCCGTAGACCTGGCGATGCAGCGGGGTCGTCGTCGAGCGGTCGATGCCGGGGAGGGCGTTGTCTGGCGGTTCGATCATGGCCCAGTCATTTTGACGATTCTTGGTTCTTTCGTCTGGTGCATCGCGATCCTAAGCTCAAGCCTTCGAACAGCCAGCAGGAAAGAAGGAAACGCAATGGGCGAGAAGGTATTCGTGGCGGGCGTGACCGGGGCCGTGGGCTCGGCGCTGATCCCGCTGCTGGTCGAGGCCGGCCACACGGTGTACGGCGGCACCCGCCGGGCCGAGCGTGCGGCGGCGCTGGAGGCCCGCGGCGCGACGCCGGTCGTCGTCGATGTGTTCGACGCGCAGGCCTTGCGCGACGCGCTGGCGCGCATCGCGCCCACGGTCGTCATCCATCAGCTCACCGATCTGCCCCGGGACCTGGACCCGGCGCTCATGGCCGAGGCGGTGGTGCGCAATGCGCGCGTGCGCATCGAGGGCACGCGGCACCTCGTGGCGGCGGCGCTGGCGGCCGGTGCGAAGCAGCTGATTGCGCAGAGCATCGCTTGGGTCTACGCGCCCGGGCCGACGCCGCACACCGAGGGCGACCCGCTCGACCTCGGGGCTGAAGGCGGTCGCCGCATCAGCATCGACGGCGTGGCGGCGCTGGAGCGCAGCGTGCTGGGTGCCGTCGGCCTCACGGGCACGGTGCTGCGCTATGGGCAGCTGCATGGGCCGGGCACCTCGAACGCGGCGCCGAAGGGCGCGAGCCCGGTGCACGTCGAAGCCGCAGCCTGGGCTGCGTTGCTCGCGATGCGGCATGCACGCGGCGGCATCTTCAACATCGCGGAGGACAGCGCCGAGGTCAGCAGCGAGAAGGCAAAGCGTGAGCTTGGGTGGCACGCGGCATTCCGGTCGTCACAGGAGGTCGCGTCATGAAGGCCGAACGCTGGCATCGCACGCCGTCGATCGGCGCGGGCCTCGCGGGGCTGTCGCTGGTGCTCGCCGCCGGCTGGGCGCTGATGCCGCGCGCCGGCCAGCAGGAGGCCGTGCAGTGGTTCGCCGACGTGTGCAGCGCGGTGGCGCGGCCGATGTTCGCGTCCGCACCCGTGCCTGCGGGCTCGGAGGCCACGGCGCGGCCGGCGACGCAGGTCAAGGTGCTGTCGTGCGAGGCGCTGCCGCACGTGCCCGGCAAGTCGGTGACGACGGTGCTCGTCGACTTTCCGCCGCTGGCCTATTCGCCCGCGCACCGGCACCCGGGCTCGGTGACCGCGATCATTGTCGAAGGCACCATCCGCTCGCAGCTGGGCGGCGGCCCGGTGGGCACCTTCAAGAGCGGCGAGACCTTCTTCGAGCCGCCCAACACGCTGCACATGTTCGCGGAGAACCCCGACCCGGTGAAGCCCGCGAAGCTGATGGCGGTGTTCGTCACCGATACCCACTGCGGACCATTGTTGCTGCCGCCCTGAAGCTTCTGGTGCTGTGCGCACAGCTTCGGGAGAGCGTCAAACGCACGCGCCTTCGGCCCCGGATCGCGCAAGGCCACCGAGGCCGCACGGACTGCGCGCGATTAGAGTCCGGCGATGACCCTGACCTATGCATACCTCGCTGTCGCGATCGTCGTCGAAGTGCTCGCGACCAGCTTCCTCAAGGCCTCGGACAGCTTCACCAGGCTCTGGCCCAGCGTGGCCACGGTGGTGGGCTACGCGGTGTCGTTCTACTTTCTCTCGCTCGCGCTGCGCGTGCTGCCCACCGGCATCGCCTATGCGATCTGGTCGGGCGTGGGCATCGTGCTGATCTCGGTGGTGAGCTGGCTCTGGTTCGGCCAGACGCTCGATGCGCCGGCCATCGTCGGGCTCGGGCTGATCATCGCGGGCGTGGTGGTGGTCAACGTGTTCTCGAAGTCGGTGGGGCACTGAGGCATGGGCACGATTGAACAGCTGCTGCCCCGGCTGCCCGCCGGTACGACGTGGACGCCGGTCAGCGAGGGCGAGTCGGGCGATGCGGTGTTCCGCCGCAGCGACGGCGCGGCCTTCGCGAAGGTGTCGCTAGGTGCGGGCGCGGCGCAGCTCGACGAGGAACGCCGGCGCACCGAGTGGCTCGCGCCGTACAACGTCGGCTCCGCGCGCGTGCTCGACTGGCGCGCGACGCCCGAGGGCGCCTGCCTGGTCACGGCCGCGGTGCCGGGCGTGCCGGCCAGCGACCTGCCGGCGGCCGAGCTGCTGCGTGCCTGGCCGTCGATGGCGCGGCGCCTGCGCGCGCTGCACGAGATTCCGGCGGGCGAGTGCCCGTTTGCGCGCCCGCTGTCGGCGATGTACGACCGCGCCGCCGATGTTGTCGCACGCGGCGCGGTGAACCCGGAATTCCTCGACCCCGACCAGCAGGACGTGCCGCCGCCATTGCTGCTGGCACGGCTGCACGCCGACCTGACGCACCGACTCGCGCAGGAAGCGCAAGACCGCGTCGTGTGCCACGGCGACGCCTGCCTGCCGAACTTCCTGGTCGACCCGCAGACGCTGCAATGCACGGGCCTCATCGACGTGGGGCGGCTGGGCACGGCGGACCGGTGCGTCGACCTGTCGCTGCTGCTGGGCAATGCGCGCGAGAGCTGGCGCGATGCGGCCGACGCGCGCGCCGCGCATGCTTCGCTCTTCACGCAGTTGGGCATCGACGCGCCCGACGACGGCCGGCTCGACTTCTATCTTCGGCTCGACCCGCTGACCTGGGGCTGAAGGCCGTGCAGGGGCGCCGCATTGTTTCCTTTTCGGGAACGCCGTGGTTCTTTTTGCTGTGGGTTTTTACCTAGATCCCGCCGCACAATTCATCTCACGGACCGGCCCCCAAAGCCGACCCGGATGAACAGGCCCCGAGCGAGTTGGCCGCCCTTCAAGAAGAGGGACGGTGACCCACCCAAGACCGGTTCAAACCATCCAAGCCAACACTTGTACTACTGAACTGAATTGAAGAAGGAAACCGCCATGAACGCCTCGAAGATCCTCTCCGCCGTTGCTGTTGCCCTGATGGCCGTCGCCGGTGCCGCCCACGCTGAAACCTACGAAGGCGTGCATCGCCTGACCTCGGCCGCCAGCCGCGCTGACGTCGCCGCACAAGCCGTCGTGGCCGCGCACAGCGCCGACCCCTATGCCACCGGCGCCGAGGCAGGCCCCGCACAGGTGTTCGTGTCGACCGTGAGCCGTGACGCTGTGCGCGCCCAGGCCGTGGTGGCCGCCCGCAGCGAGAACCCCTACAGCGAAGCCGTGACCTCCCGCGTGGCCCCGGTGCTGGCCAGCGGCCTGGACCGCGCCAGCGTGCGCGCCGAGGCCCGTGCCGCTGCACGCGGCGAGGCACTGCCGCTGTAACCGATCGGCGATAGGCACGCCCACTCGGCCCCACGGGACGGGTGTCGGCGGGCCAGGGAAAGAAAAACCGGCCTTGCGAAAGCAAGGGCCGGTTTTTTCACGAACGGGGTGGGGCGGTCGTCAGAAGCAGCGTTCTTCGATCGTGCCCACGCGGTCCGGGTAGAAGGCCACGTAGTCCTTGATCGGCGCGACCGATTCGTAGGGTGACTCGTAGGTCCACACGGCATTCACCGAGCGCTCGCCGCCCGCTGGAATGCTGTAGTAGGCGCACTCGCCCTTGTACGGGCAGTAGGTCGCATGCGTGGTGCGCTCCAGCAGCGACATGCGCACGTCCTTGCGCGGAAGGTAATGCACCGTGCCGAAATGCGATTCGCGCAAGGTCAGTGCCTCGCGCGAGCTGGCAATGACATGGCCTCCCACCGACACCACCACGCGCAACGGATTCGGCGTGATGGTGATCGCATGGTCGGGGCCCGGAATCTTGACGGTGCGTTCTGGCGTGGCGAACATGGACAAGCTCCTTCGGACGAATCGGCGGATGCGCATCTTGCTGCGATGTCGCGACGATTTGAAGTCTCTTGCGAATCCACCTGTTCCCGGCGTGGTTAAAGGCGGCCGGGTTCGAAAACCAAAGTTTCAGATTCGCCGTTTTTGCGGTGTACCCCGAAGCCCGCGCGGCCCGGCGCGATGTGTTCGCGCAGCGTGAGCGCCGGAATTTCGTAGTCGCCTCCGTTCTGCGGGCGAAACGCAATCGGGTCGGTGCTCCACAGCGTGTCGAGCCGCTCGCCCAGCTCGCCGGTGATGCGCGCATAGGCTGCGGCATCGACCTTGCCCGTGCGATGCACCACGAAGGGCGGCAGCACGTCGAAGCCGGGGTAGTAGAGGATGCCGTGGTGGATGGGGAACAGCAGCTCGTCCATCGGCCCGTTGATGCCGCGCGGGGCGTAGTGCGAGGCCCAGCCGCCGGTGGTCACCACCAGCATCGCGCGCTTGCCGGCAAGCGTGCCTTCGCCGAAGCGGTCGCCCCAGTGTGTATCGGAATGTTCGCCCACGCCGTAGGCAAAGCCGTAGGCGTAGATGCGCTCGATCCAGCCCTTGAGGATGGCGGGCATCGAGTACCACCACAGCGGGAACTGCAGGATCACCGTGTCGGCCCACAGCAGCTTCTCCTGCTCGGCGGCGATGTCGGCGGTCTGCGTGCCGCCCTCGAAGGCGCGCAGCGAGTCGCGCACGGGGTCGAAGGGCGCGGCGGTGTCGCGCGCGGGGAAGTCGTCGGCGTCGAGCGCGGGCTTCCAGCGCATCGCGTACAGGTCGGACACGCGCACGGAATGGCCGGCGCTCGTGAGGCGTTCGACCATGAAGCGATGGAGCGAGCCGTTCAGCGAGGCGGCTTCGGGATGGGCAAGGACCAGCAGGATGTTCACGGTGTCAAAGGGTTCGAGTGAAGATGCCCTCAGGTTAGGGATTGCCGCGCTATATTGGAAATGAATAGTTTGAATTCCAGGTATCGCCATGAACAATTTCAGCCGCATCGACCTCAACCTGCTGGTCACGCTCGACACCTTGCTGGCCGAGCGCAACGTGACCCGCGCGGCCGAGCGCCTGAACCTTTCGCAGCCCTCGGTGAGCGTGCAGCTCGCCAAGCTGCGCGAGCTCTTCGACGACCCGCTGCTCGTGCCCGCGCAGCGCGGCATGCGGCCCACCGCACGCGCCGACGAACTGCGCGAGCCGCTGCGCGAAGCGCTCGCATCGCTGGGCCGCGCGGTGGCGCCCAGCCAGCCCTTCGACCCGGCCAAGGCGACCACCACCTGGCGCGTGGCCGCGGCCGACTACGCCGAGTCGGCCATCCTGCTGCCCGCGCTGGCCGGCCTGCGCGCGGCGGCGCCCAACACGCGGCTGGCCGTGGTCGACGCCGTGCCGACGCGCATGGCGCGCCAGCTCGAGCAGGCGGAGATCGACCTGTTCTTCCACACCAGCGTGGGCGCGCCGCCCGGCCTGCACCGGCGCGTGCTGTTCCACGAGCGCTACGTGCTGGCCGGACGGGCAGGGCACCCGCGCCTGAAGCGCCGGCCCACGCTCGCGCAGTTCTGCGCGCTGGAGCATGTGGTGGTGTCGCTCAGCGGCGGCGGCTTTGCCGGGCCCACCGACGAGGCGCTGGCGGCGCAGGGCCTCACGCGGCGCGTGGCGCTGTCGGTGCCGCACTTCCTTTTCATGATGTCCGTGCTCGCCAGCACCGACATGGTGGCCATGCTGCCCGAGCGCCTGGCGCGCGGCGCGCCGGGGCTGCGCGTGGTGGAAGCGCCGCTCGACGTGCCGGGCTACGAGATGGCGATGCTGTGGCACGAGCGGCGGCATCGCGACCCGGGACATCGGTGGCTGCGCGAGCAGATCGCCCGCAGCGTGTAGCGCCGGCTGGCGAGCGGGCCGCCCCCTTCGCCGGCATCGGCTTTCCGCCATGACGGCGCAGCGCTTGCCGCCGCGGGCGTACAGTCGAAGTGTGAGCCTGTCGGGGCTCTCTCTGCACGAATGGAGGTCGAAGATGGCCCAGCACGCAATTACCGCGGTTCACTTCAAGGACGCAAAGGTGGACCTCGTCGCCATTCACCCGGTCGTGGAGAAGGAGTTCGGTTCGACGGAGTTTTCTCTCGGCACGGCACAGCGCGTCAGCGTCGGCGAATGCGTCAAGCTCCTTGCGGCTGGCGAGGAGGTGTGCCTGGCACGGCGCACCGAAAGCCACGGCTGGGAAGTCATTTGCGACGCCCGGCTCTTGCCGGGTGGGACCGCCTTTGCTGGCGTCGACATTCTGGATCGCCCCACCGACGCCTTGCAGCAGCTTCCTGCGTGGGACTAGCCGGATGACCGATCCTGATTGCGTACGGACGACGAGAAGGTGCCATCGAAGGACTGCACCTTCAACCTCAACCATGCCCGGCTCTCCCAGAAGCGGCGTGTGAAGCTTCCGTGCCTGTCGTGCTGGATTCCATGAGGTGTTCCGGACGGATCGGCAGATCGCGCACGCGATGGCCTGTCGCATGAAAGACGGCGTTGGCGACGGCCGCGCCGACGCCGATGGCGCCGAGTTCACCGATGCCGCGCCCCCCGAACGGGCACGACTGGGTATCGAATTCCTCGACGAAGGACGCGTCGATGTCGGGAACATCGGCATTCACCGGCACCAGATATCCCGCGAGATTCTTCGACATGAAACGCCCCAGTCGCAGATCCGTTTCCGATCGCTCGAGCAGCGCCTGCCCCAGTCCCCAGATGATGCCGCCGGTCATCTGGCTGTGCGCTGTCTTGGGGTTGACGATTTTTCCGGCGCTGTACACCGCAACGATGCGGCTGACGCGCGGGATCGGGAGGTCCTCGTCGATCCGGACTTCGGCGAATATCGCGCCGAAGCTGAAGATGGCTCCAGCAGTTTCGCCCGGCGTCCATTCGCCGTCGGCCGAGAGGCGTTGGCTGGCGTCGAGCCGGGCCAGCGCGCCCGGAAAGTCCGCGGGTTCACTGGCGCCAGCCTGTGCCAGCAGGGCCTTGAGCTTCAGCGCGCCGTCCATCACCGCAGCGCCGACGCTCATGGTTGTCGCCGACGCGCCGCTGACAGGCGACGTCGGCAGTGCCGTGTCGCCCAGTTCGATGGTGACGCGTTCGACCGGAATGCCCAGCACATCTGCCGCGATCTGCGGAAACACCGTGCGCGTGCCCGTGCCGATTTCCTGCGTGCTGGCCTCGATCAGCACCTGCCCCGTTCGGTCGATGCTGACCCGGACCTTCGCCGGGTAGCGATACGCCGGCAAGATGGCGGTTGCCATGCCATAGCCGACCAGGTCGCGGCCTGCGCGCATCGAGCGCGGCGCGGGTGAGCGATCCGCCCATCCGAACCGGCGGGCACCGACCTCATAGCACTCGCGCAGCTTCTTGGAGGAGAAGGCGCGTCCGTCCACCGGGTTGAAATCCGCATGGTTCTTCAGCCGCAGCGCAAGCGGGTCCATGCCCAAGGTGAAGGCCAGCTCGTCCATGGCGATCTCGACCGACACGAGGCCGACACCGCCAAACGGTGACCGCATCGACCAGGGCGCGCTGCGGTCCAGCCGCACGATGCTGTGCGTGGTCATGACGGATGGGCACGCATACAGCGGCGCCGTCTCCCAGCCCGCACCCTCGACATGGTCGCCGGCCCGGGAGGCGGCCGCGATGGTGTCGTGGCGAATGCCGGTCAAGGCGCCGTCGGCGCGGGCGCTGAGCCTGACCCTTTGCCGGGTGGCCGGTTGATGGCCATGGCCGGTGAAGGACTGTGCACGTGTCAGCACGAGCTTGACCGGTCGCCCCAGTTCGCGCGCAGCCATCGCCGCCAGGATCTGGTGCGGCCAGCCGTAGTGCTTGCAGCCGAAGCCGCCGCCGAGATTCTCGTTCCGCACGCGGACGTTCGCCGGGTCCAGCCCCAGTGCACGTGCCAGCACGTTGCGCGTATCCACGACGCCTTGTGTCGCGTCATGGACCAGCAAATGGCCGTCGTTCCAAATGGCAAGGGTCACCGAAAGTTCGATGGGGTTGTGATGCCGGTCCGAGGTCGTGTAGACGCCATCCACTGTCGCGTCTGCTTCGGTCCATGCCGCGGCCACGTCGCCGAAACTCTTGTTGGGCGGTACATCGAAGAAGGCAGGTGCCACTTCGGCGCGATCGATGCCGGGGAGAAAGCCGACATTGAAAGGAATTTTCCGGTACAGCACTTCGACACGCCGGGCGGCCTCCGTTGCGTGCTCCAGCGTATCGGCCACGACCAACGCCACGGGTTGGCCATCGTGCATCACGCGGTCGTCCTGCAGTGGCAGCAGATGCTGCGACGCCAGCGGGTAGTCCTTGATGCTGACGAGCCGCGGCGTGTTGAGGTGCGTGAAGATATGAATAACGCCCGGTGCGGCCAGCGCGTCCGTCAGGTTGAAACGGGTGATCGTTCCTTTGGCGCACCTTGCCGTCACGATCACCGCGTGTGTCGCATCTGCCACGAAGGTGTCCGCGGTATAGCGTGCGCGCCCCGACACCTTGTCCGGCCCGTCCAGCCGATTGACAGCCTTGCCGATGAGGCCGCCGCTCATGCCGCACCTCCCGCAGTTTGCAAGGCCCGGATGGCGGCTCGCCTGGCAAGCTCGGGCTTGAAGGCATTCTGGCGCCCGGGGCGTGCCGAGGCGAAGTCCTCTTCCAGCGCTCGTCCGAGTGCCGCGGAGTCGGTAATAGCGAGGCCCTTGAGTGCATGCTCGGCGGCGTTCAGCCGCCAAGGCTTGTGAGCGACACCTCCAAGAGCGATGCGTGCTGAACGGATCACCTCGCCGTCGAGCGTCACCCCGGCGGCGGCCGAGACGAGCGCAAATTCGTAGGACGCTCGCTCACGAATCTTCACGTAGCGCGAAAGGCGAGCCGTCTGCGAGAGCGGCACCGAGATGGCAACGATGAGTTCACCCGCATCCAGCACCGTGGGGTTGCCGGGCGTTTCACCCGGGGCGCGATACAACGCCGTCATTGCGATGCGCCGCTGCCCGCCGGGCCCCTGGACGACCACATCGGCATCCAATGCAGTCAAGGCCACCGCGACATCCGAAGGGTGGGTCGCGATGCAATGCGTGTTCCAGCCGAACAGCGCGCCCGCGCGGTCTTCGCCGTCCATTGCCCCACAACCGCTGCGCGCTCGCCGCATGTTGCAAGGAAGTTCTGCTTCCGCTCGAAAGTAGGGACACCGTGTGCGTTGCATCAGGTTGCCACCCATGGTGGCCATGTTGCGAAGTTGTGCCGATGCACTTTTCAGCAAAGCCTCGGAGATGGCAGGGAAGTCGTGGCACACCGACGGGTGTGCCGCGACGTCGCTCATGCGCGCGAGTGCACCGATCGTCAGTTCGCGGTCGTCGGCCTCGATGAGGTCGAGACCCGGGATGTGATTGAGGTCTATCAGGCGACGGGGGGAGGCGATGCCTTCCTTCATCCAGTTGACGAGTTCGGTGCCACCGGCGATGGCCCATGTGCCTGCTTGAGAGGTGGCGTCGATGGCGTCCGCCAGCGTGGCCGGTCGTGCATAGCTGAAGGTCTGCATGTCAGTTGTCTCCGCCGGCATTCGCAACCATGTGCACCGCCTGAACGATCTGGGGATATGCGGAGCAACGACAGATGTTGCCGCTCATGAATTCACGGATCTCATCCTTCGAACCGGCATGGCCCTCGCGGATCAGGGCAACCGCCGACATGATCTGCCCGGGCGTGCAGTACCCGCACTGCAAGGCATCGTGTTCGATGAATGCCACCTGCATCGGATGCAGTTCGCCTTCGGGTGAGAGACCCTCGATGGTGGTCACCTCCTTGCCATCCGCCATGACGGCCAACGTCATGCAACTGAGTGCGCGGTGTCCGTTGATATGCACCGTGCAGGCGCCGCATTCACCGCGGTCACAGCCCTTCTTGGTGCCCGTGAGTCCAAGGCGTTCGCGCAGTGCGTCGAGCAACGTCGCGCGCGGGTCAAGGGGCAGCGAACGGTCCGACCCGTTCACTCGCAGAGTGACAGGGATCGCATCCAGGGGGCTGCTCGCGAATTCCTGCTCTGCGTGCAACGCAGGGTGTGCCGTTCTTGTCTCGTGCAGATGAGGGCTCAAAGAATCCATGCGTGTCTCCATCAAGAAAAATCAATTTGAAAACCCCTGAGACCTCTCTTGGTAAAGAGTTGATCGCCGATTTGCATGTTAAAAAAACTATCGAAAATGACAAGTACTTACCATTTGGTTATGTACTTACTGATTGGTAAGTATGAAAAAAGAATCACAAGACAAACAGCGATACAGCCGTGGCCTCGGCTCCGCGATCGAGGTCATCGGAGGAAAATGGAAAGCCAGCATCCTGTGGGAAATCAAGGTCGCAAAGGTGATGCGATTCACAGACTTGAGGCGGTGCCTGCCTGACGTCAGCGGGAAGGTGCTTGCCCAGCAGCTGCGGGAACTGGAAGAGGACGGCATCATTTGCCGCAAGACCTTTGCAGAAAGCCCGCCCCGGGTTGAATACTCGGCAACCGAAATGGGCGCTGCGCTGGACGACGCCCTATGGCCTCTCGCCGATTGGGGGGCAGGGCTTGCATACCCGTTGAAAGACTCCACCGGTCACGAGTAGACGGGAATCAACAGTCTTCACGGGCGATGCCGACGATCCGGTCGGTACGATGGAACAAGCGGTCAAGCCGCCTACGGCTGGGCCTGCGCAATGTCCTCGTGAATGCAAAGGTAGTTGCCTTCAGTGTCCTTGAACCAGGCCGCCTTCTCCGAGCCGAGCACGCAGACATGGTTGACGGTTTTCAGCTCGGGAAAGTCGTAGTCCTCGAACACCACGCCGGCGCGTTTCAGCTTGTCGATGCTGGCGGCGATGTCCGGCACCTGGAAGCTGATCGCCGTGTGGTCGGCCTTGGTCCCCTCGGGTTTGGGGAACAGCGCGAGCGTGCTGCCGCCCACCGTGTAGACGAACTTGCCGTCGGGCCGCAAGCCACCGGCCTTCAAGCCCAGGCAGCCTTCGTAGAAAGCACGCGCGCGGTCCATGTCCTTCACCGGAAGCATGGTCGTGACAGACGAGTCGGACAGCATGGTGGGTCCTTTCGCACAGTGCGGCGCAGCGGGTGCCGCCAGGCGGCATGGCCTTGGCTGGCCGGGCGGTGGTCAGCTTACGCCTGCGGCGGAGGCGATGCCAGTGCGGTGGGTACCCTGTTCGGTGACGCGCGGCTGTTTCATGGGGCGCTTCTAGGCCGGGGGGCGGGCATGGCTAACATCGGCCGAAAGCACATCAAGGAGGACGCAGGATGACGGTGGTGGCAGAGACTTTGCGAATGTCGACACTGCAGCGGCTCGGCGCGTCCGCGCCCTTGGTGCAGTTGGCGATGGGCGAGTGCCTCCATGAAGCGTTCCGCACGGTCTGCCTGGGGCCTCCGTTCCTCGCGTACCACGGTGCCCGTGCACCTGACGGGCCGCCATGGGTTCCACTGTGGGATTGCAGCAGCCGGGTCACTGGCGTGCGCGCGCATCTGGGTGGCCTGGAGTTCATCGAGTTCAGCGTGGAAGACCCTCGCGCGTTCGAGCGGATCGCGTTGACGGAGCAAGGCTTCTGGCTGACCCGCTTCGACGCGCTGTATGAAAACGATGTGCCCGAGGACGTTCTGCGCGAGGCCGCACGGCTGGTCGGGTTCCGGTGCCTGGATGAGCATCTGGCCGCGAGGGACGAAGCCGAGGAGCGGCTGGGCACCTTCAGTGACCACCGCCTGTGGCTGCAAGGCCTCGTGGCGGGCATCGATCGACAGGCCAGCGAGGCCTGACCCCAGTGTTCCCACGAAACCCGTCCCTTCGTTGGTGCATCACCCTCGCATCAGCTTTCATGCTCCACATGCCCGCACACCCCGCTGAGGCCGAACCTGCAGGTGACACGACGTCCGCACAAGCACAGATCGCGTTCTTCGATGCCCTGGAGCGCGGTCGCCTCCGCGAGGTCGAGGCATTTCTTGCGCGGGGCTTTGGTGTCAACGATGTGCAGGGCTACGGTTTCAACCTCGGCGACTCGCCGTTGATGAAGGCCGCACAGCAAGGCAACGCGCAGATGGTGAAGTTGCTGCTGCGTCGCCGAGCCGATGTGAACTACCGCAACGCCAACGACGGCGAGACGGCGCTGCTGCGCGCAGCCAAGTTCGCGGGCTCCGGCGGCATCAGCGACACGCACGCCATCGACCACCGCCAGACCCTGGCGCTGCTGCTGAAGGCGGGCGCGAACCCCGACACGCCCGATCGCAACAGCGGCCTTCCGTTGTTCTTCGCGCGCACGACCTGGGTCATCCGGGCGCTGCTGGCTGCGGGCGCGGACCCCAACGCCGCGAGCTCGAACCCGCCGCTGATCGAGCATGCGCACGACCCGACGCGCGTGCGGCTGTTGCTCGCCGCCGGTGCCCGTCCTGATGTGCGCGATGCGCAGGGTGCGTCGGCGCTGGCGATGGCAGCGGAGAAGGGCAGCCTGGAAAGCGTCCGGCAGCTTTTGGCGGCCATGGCGCCGGATGCAGTGCGGGGCACCGATGCCGATGGGCACAACGCGCTCGATGCAGCGGCCAGGGGCGGCGATGCGGGGATCGTTCGCCTGCTGCTGGCGCAGGGCCTGCCGGCGACCGAGCGCGCCGTGCGCGCAGCGGCGACGCAGGGGCATCTGCAGGCCGCCCGCCTGCTGCACCGGGCCATGGACCCGCCGCAGTGGCCGTCCCTCGAAGCGGGGGCACCGGCCGAGGCGCGGGTCTACCTGCTGATCCTGCAGCAGAAGCCGCAAGACGCGTTGGCCGCCTACCGCGCCTTCGAAACCGTCGCGTGCGGACGCATGACCCCGTTGGCGTCCGCGGTCGATGCCGGCAACGTGGAGGCCGTGCGGGCCTTGCTGGCCCTGGGCGTCGACGTGAACCACCAGACCCCCGCGCCGCTGCGCAGCGAGCTGGTGCCGCAGCCGCACACCTCGTCGGGGCTGCCTCGCCTGGTCCATGTGCTGCCGCCTCCTTGTAACGACGCTTCGCTCGCGCCGCAGGCAGGTTCACCGACTTTGCCGCAGGCCGCGCTGCCTGTCGGCCGGTTGCCGTTCGCACCCGCGCCCGGCAATGAAAGCGCCTTGCCGCCGGCCGGGTTCTGGACAGACAACGCCCTGATGCGCGCGGTGGCGCGCAACCACCTCGAGATCGCGCGGCTGCTGGTGGCGGCAGGTGCCGATCCGGCGCTGCGAAGCCACTACCCGCCGCACGCATCGGCGCAGACATGGCTGCAGGCGCACCCGCCATCGCATGGCGCGTCGCTGGCCGCATGGAAGAAATTGCTGAAGCCGAGTCGACCCTGAGATGCAAACCCTGTCGCTCGATATCCGAGGTTGGCTTTGGTAGATTCCGCCACTCCGACCTCCACCGACAGGAGCGCTTCATGAGTACACAAAAAGAATTGCATCGCGGCCGCCTGATCGACCACATCGGACTGGTCGTTCGCGACCTGGCGGCCAGCAAGGCCTTCTGCAGCGCCGTCTTCGAAGCGCTGAAGATCCCGATGGGCGGCTCCGACGAACACAACTTCTGGGCCGATGAACTCTTCGTCTCGGCGCCCGGCAGCGAGGAAGTGCAGGGCGCGCTGACCGGACGCCATCACATCGCGTTCCAGGCGCAAGACCGGCCCATGGTGGATGCCTTCTACAAGGCTGCGTTGGCGCACGGCGGGCGGGACAACGGCCCGCCAGGTGAGCGCCTCTACCACCCGGGCTACTACGCGGCGTTCGTGCTGGACCCGGACGGCAACAACATCGAGGCCGTGTTTCACGGCGTGGCCGATCGGAGTGCGGCTTCGGTGCGGATCAGGTTTTGACTGCTCGCGGTGCTTCGTCAAAGTGACTGCAACTACCGACGTGGGGCGGTTCGTCTTGTCCGAATGGCGGCGACGCCAAAGCGAAACGACCTCAGCTGCTGATCGTGACCCCCGTCTGTTTGACAACCGATTTCCAGCGTGCAATTTCTTCGTTCAAGAACTTGGAAAATTCCTGAGGCCCTCGGGGCATGGGGTCTACGAAAGAGCTTCCCAGCTTGGCTTTGACTTCAGGCAGATCCAGCACCTTGTCGATGGCTGCGTTCAACTGTTGCAGCGAGCCTGCGGGGACCTTGGAAGGTGCCATCACGCCATACCAGGCACTTCCCTCAACACCTGGAACGCTTTCGGAGAAGGTCTGCACGGCGGGCAGTTTCGGATGCCGCGTAGCGCTGGCGATGGCAAGTACCTTCAGCCGCTTCGCTTCGATGTGCGGCATGCAGGCGGGCACGGAGTTGATCACCATGGGAATCTGTCCACCGACGGCATCGGTCAAGGCGAGGCTGCCGCCCTTGTAGGGCACATGCACCAGTTCCATCCCGGTCTTGAGCTTCAGCGTCTCGTACAGCAGGTGGGGTACAGACCCCTGGCCTGGTGTGCCCACACCGAATTGGCGGACCTGATCACGCGGGAGCGCCAGCAATTCTCGAAGGGAGTTGGCTGGAAGCGAAGGGTGCGCCACCAACAGTTGCGGCGAAGATCCCACGAGCGTCAGTGGCGCGAAATCGCTGACTGGATCGAACGAGAGCTTGGGCTGCACCGCCGCATTCGTAGCGTGCGCAGCGTCGGCAAGGAACAACGTATATCCATCCGCAGCACTCTTGGCCACAGCATCCGTGCCGATCAGTCCAGCGGCACCCGCCTTGTTGTCCACAACGACATTCCATCCGGCCGTTTCAGTCAGCTTTTGCGCGATCAGGCGCCCGACAAAATCGGAACCGCCTCCGGGGCCATACGGCACGATCAAGCGAATGGGGCGATTGGGAAAGCCATTGGCCAATGCCTTGCCACTCACCAGAGCGGTGGTCATCAAGAAGGTGGAGGCGATGAATTCACGGCGGCAGAGGTACGGCATGGTCAAACTCCTATTTGGCAATCACTGTGTTCGATGGGATGTGCGTTTTCGCGAGGACTCGTTCAGGCAAGCAGCGATTGCGCGGCACGCCGGAATCCGGCCGCTGCGGTACTCACGGCGTTCGCGTCGATGTGACGGTGCGTGACAAGGCGGATCCGCCGCACGCCCCACGGCCGGATCAGGACCCCGTTTTTTTCGAGCGCCTCAGCCCAGGCGGCGCTGTCTGCGACGGCCTCGGGCAGGTCGACGAAGACGATGTTCGTCGCCGGCGTGCTGACAACGACCGACTCGGGCAACACGCCCTGCAATGCTTCACTCAGAAGCGATGCCAACGCATGATCCTGGGCCAGCCGGCCGGCCATCGTTGCGACCGCATCCAGGCCTGCTGCAGCAACCACGCCAGTCTGGCGTTGTGTGCCCCCGAGCATCTTGCGCAACCGCTTGGCATGGACGATCGTGTCAGACGGCCCAGCGAGTACTGCGCCCGCAGGCGCACTGAGGCCCTTGGAAAGACAGATGGACACCGTGTCGGCATGGCATGCGATCGCGGCGGGATCGACATTCAGCGCCGCAGCTGCATTGAAGAGCCGGGCGCCATCGAGGTGTACGCGCACCCCGGCGCGCCGAGAGGCGTTCCAAACTGCCTCCATGTGATCAAGCGGAAGCACGGCCCCGCCCGCGTTGACGTGCGTGGTTTCCATGCAGACCAGTTCTGTGCGCAACGCGCCGGATGGCTTGAGCGCCAACGTCAGCTGCTCGAGGTCCATCGCACCGGCGACGCCAGGAATACCGGTGTAGGTCACGCCGCCGAACAAGGGGCCTCCGCGCTCCGAGACGAGCATGTGCGCAGATGCCTCCAGCACCACCTGCGACTGGCGCTCAGCCTGCGTCAGTACCGCCAGGAGATTTCCCATCGTGGCAGTCGGCACGTACAGACCGGACGCCTTGCCCAGCGTCTTGGCAACCAGTACCTCGAGCGCGCGCGCGGTAGGGTCACCGTCCAGGCCGTCGTCTCCTAGCGCGGCCGTTCGCATGCGGTCGTACATCGCCGGTGTGGGCAGTGTCACGGTGTCGCTGCGCAGATCCACCATGGGCGCACCCAGGTACGGGCTGCGCGGCAACTGCGGGTCAACAACTTGCGTGGTCTTGTCTGGCATGGACGCAAGTATTCTTTCTGGCGCCTGATACTGCAAATGCGTATCTCGGAGTGCCTCATACAATATTGATATGAGCAGTCGCCGAATGACCTTGAAGCATATTGAGGCGTTTCGTGTCGTCATGCAGACCGGTTCGATGACCGAAGCATCACGACGGCTTCACACGTCGCAGCCCCAGGTGAGCCGTCTCGTTTCTCAGCTGGAGGCGATTACGGGCTTTCCGCTTTTTGAGCGCAGTGGCACCCGTCTGGTGTCTTCGCTGGACGGGAAGCGCTTCTTCCAGGAAGTCGAGAAGACATTCGCCGGCCTGCAAAGCCTGGAGTCCGCGGCTTCAAACATTCGCACGTTCGGTGGCGATCGCCTTGCCGTCGCAGCCATGGCGCGAATCGCTGGGGGCATCCTCAGTGACGCGGTCGCCGGCTTCAAGCGCAACCACCCCGAGACGCTGGTCACCATTCACTCAGGAGCGGCCACCACCGTCAACACCTGGGTGACTTCGGGCTTGTGCGATCTGGGCCTTGCCATCCTGTATGGCGATGATCCACCAGGCATGCAGGTCGAGTCACTGTTCAGCATGGACTGCGTCGCGCTGCTCCCCCGCAACCACCGTCTGGCGCGGGCCAAGTTCGTCCGGGCATCGGACCTCGACGGCGAGGCCTTCATCTCGTTCCCACTGGGCAGCGGCCCCAGGGAGCGCGTCGATCAGGTGTTGGCTGCCGCGGGTGTGAGAACCCGCACGGTGCTGGAGTCCGACTTGGGCACCTCCGTATGTTCACTGGTTGCTGCGGGTCTGGGCGTGAGCGTGATCAATCCGCTGGCAGCGCTTGAGGAGCAGCGCAATTTCGACTTCGAGGTGCGAACGTTCAAACCCGCAATAGCGGTGCGCCTTGCGATCCTGCTTGCGCCCGATGCTCCTGGTTCCCGGCTTGCGTCGGCGTTCAAGGATGTCGTGCGCGGCGTCATCGAAACTGAACTGGATCACATTCGCCCGTACCGCAGCTGAGCGCAGCGACGGTTCGCTGCGCTGTCGCATGCCGAGTCGCCGGGGGGCAATCAGCGCTCCTCCCATTTCCGGCCATCGAAAACGAAGAAGGGACCACGCCACCCGCGCGCCCCTTCCCCACAACTCACAGCTTCGGCGTGTACTTCACCGTGAACAGCACATTGCGCGGATCGCCGTAGTTGTTGTTCCCGTTGGCCTCGCTGTAGGCCGGGATGTAGTAGCGCTTGTCGAAGACGTTGTTGATGTTGACGGCCAGCGCCACCTCCGGCGTCAGCTGGTAGGCCAGGCGTGCGCTCCACACGGCGAAGCCGGGCACCTTGTACGTGCGGTCGTAGCCCAGCGTGTGGCTCTGGATGCTGAAGCCGCCGCCCACGCTGAGCCGGCTCCAGTCACCGGGCAGCTGGTAATTCGTCCACACGCGCAGCATGTGCTTGGGTGTCCACTGGCTGAAGACCTGGCCCTTGTTGTCCGGGTCTTCGAGGAACTTGGTGGTGTTGTAGGTGTAGCCCGCCGTGAGCTGCAGCCGCGGCGCGACCTCGCCGCTGACCTCGGCCTCGAAGCCCTGGCTGCGCACCTTGCCCGACGACTTGGAGCAGTACCAGCCGTCGCAGGCAAAGCCGCCGTCGCGGTCGGTCACGGCGCGGTTGGTGTGGTTGTAGCGGAACACGGCCAGCGAGGTGTTCAGGCGGCCGTCCATCAGTTCGCCCTTGAGGCCCACCTCGTAGTTGCTGCCGATGATGGGCTTGAGCCCCTCGCCCGAGACGGTGCGCTCGGTCTGCGGCTCGAACACGTCGGTGTAGCTCGCGTAGGCCGACCATTGCTTGTTGAGCGCGAACACGAGGCCGACGTACGGCGTCACTTCGCCCGACGTGCTGACGGTGCTCGTGAAGCCCGCGGACTGGCTCGAATAGAGGTAGTCGTACCAGCTCAGGCGCGCGCCGACGATGGCCGTGAGCGGCTCGGCCAGCTGGGCCCGCCAGCTGCCGTAGATGCCCTTTTGCCGCACGTCGTAGTGCGTGTGGCTCTTCCCGCCGCCCGCCGCCATGATGGTGTCGTAGTTCTGCGCCGGGCGGTTGTGGTCGATGGCGAAGATGTTGCCGCCGCCGCTGAACCGGCGCGCATACCGGTCGGTCGACTCGAACTTCGAGTAGTTGGCGCCGATGGTCAGGTCGTGCTGCATCGACAGCGCGTCGAAGCGCCCGCGCAGGTAGACGTCGAAGCCGAGCTTGCGCGAATCGAAGCGGGTGTCCCAGTCGGCGAAGTTCAGCCCGCTGCCGTCGGCTTGCACGTCGCCGTGCATGCGCTGGTGCTGCGCGCTGTTCTTCTCGTTCATGCCGAGCGCGGAGAACTTCAGCTTCCAGTTGTCGTTGAAGCGGTGCTCGGCGTCGACATACACGGTGGTCTGCTCGACGTCGCTGTGGTTCCACAGGGCGCCGGTGAACACGGAGCGCGGCAGGCCGATGTCGGTGCCGTCCGGGTAGCGCGGAAAACCGCGCAGCATCGGACGCCCCTTGGCGTGCGAGTGGCTCACGCCGAAACCGACGGTGGTGTCGGGCGAAATGTCGTAGTCGATGGCACCGTAGAGCGAGCGCGTCTTGCGCCACACGTAGTCGGTGAACGAGTGGCTGCGGTCTTCGTCGACCACCACGCGGCCGCGCAGCGTGCCTTCGGCATTGAGCGGACCGCCGGCGTCGAGTTGCGCGCCGTAGTGGTCCCACGAGCCCGCCTTGCCGGTGAGCGTGAGCGTCTTCTCGGGCTGGCCGCGCTTGCGCACGAGGTTGATCGCGCCGCCCGGGCTGCCCGTGCCCTGCAGCAGGCCCGAGGCGCCGCGCAGCACTTCCACGCGGTCGAAGAACACCGTGTCTTCGGTGGCCCAGTTGCCCAGCGAGTACATGTTGCGCGGCACGGGCACGCCGTCGTACTGCCAGGCGTCGATCTGGAAGCCGCGCGACGTGAGGACCATGCCCGGTCCCACGCCCTTGACGCCCACCACGCCCGTGACGTTGTTGACCGCATCGCGTAGGTCGACGAGGCCCTGGTCGTCCATGCGCTGGCGCGTGATCACGCTGACCGACTGGGGAATGTCCTTGAGCGCCTGCTCGCCCTTGCCGAGCGTCAGCGCGCGCGCCGTGTACGAGCGCGTGCCTTCGGTGGTGGCGCTGCGTTCGGCCTCGGCCGTGACGGTGACCGGTGCGAGCGTGGTGCTGCCGTCGGCGCCGGTGTCTGCAGGGCCGCCGATGCTCGAGCGGCGCAGCGCATACGCGCCGCCCGCACCGCCCGCCGCCTCGAGGCCCGAGCCGGCCAACAGCCGCGCGAAG
Organism: Variovorax sp. GW821-FHT09A10; assembly: GCF_059418385.1. Lineage (NCBI taxonomy): Bacteria > Pseudomonadati > Pseudomonadota > Betaproteobacteria > Burkholderiales > Comamonadaceae > Variovorax > Variovorax sp. GW821-FHT09A10. The sequence goes on along the minus strand of NZ_JBWKPT010000003.1, from coordinate 190,458 downwards.
CCTTCGCCCACGGCGTGCTGGCCCTGCAGGCCGGGCGAGCGCTTGCCCTGCGCGAGGGCAGGCGGAATCGTGATGCTCACACCGGCAGAGGCGGCGAAGCTCGACAGCGCCTCGTCGAGCGGGCCGGGTGCGATGTTGTAGGCCTTGCGTGCTTCGGCTTGTGCGGCTGGTGCGTTGGGCAAACCCGGTGTCTGCGCGGCGACCGTCCCCGCGGCGGCGCACGCCATGGCGAACAACGCGCCATGCACGGCGAGCGACAGCGCACGCAACGAGACGGCGTCGGAATTAAGGGGGGACGGTCGGCGACGGGCCATGGATTTCTCTCTCTCCTGCAAGGGTGTGAAGTTGCTGTTCCTCAAGGCTTCACACGCGAGGAAAAAAAAGGGGACAGGCCGCGACAGAAAAAATCGCAGCGGCCGAAATCGCTGCCGGCACCCGATGCCTCAACCGCCCGGCGCCACCACCGTGACCCAGTAGCGCGTGCGAAAGAGCACGTCCACCGGCAAGGCCTGCGGCAGGCTGTCGAGCACCGGGCCCGTGTCGCGCAGCTGGAACACGCCCGACACGCGCAGGTCGGCCACCGCCGGATCGCAACGCAGCACGCCGGGCCGGTAGCGGCCCAGCTCGGCGAGGAAGTCGTGCAGCCGCATGTTCCTGGCGCGCAGGACACCGCGCGACCAATCGTCGGCATCGGGCGCTGCTGCCGTGATCTCGCCGACGGCCGCCGAAGAGAACATGGCCTGCTCGCCGGCACGCACCACCGCCACCAGGCTGCGTGCGTGGTCGGGGCGAACCTCGACCGCGCCGTCGAGCACCGTCAGATGGCTGCGATCGCCTTCGTGCTGCCGGACCACGAAACGCGTGCCCAGCGCACGCAGGCGCCCCTGCGCGGTCTCGACGATGAAGGGGCGGTAGGCGGCGTCGGAAGAGGGCACGGCATCGGGTGCCGTCTCGATGAGTATTTCGCCCGCATGCAGCCGCACCAGGCGCTGCGTCGTGCCGTAGGCCACGTCGATGGCCGTCGCGGTGTTGAGCTGGATGCGCGTGCCGTCGGCAAGTCGCAGTTCGCGGCGTTCGCCCGTGGCGGTGCGGTGGTCGGCCAGCCATTCGCGCGCTGGCGACGCACGCCACGCCAGCCAACCGGCGGGCGCCGCAGTCAGCAGCACGGCGAGTGCCTTGGCGGCGGTGCGGCGGTCGCTTCGCACCGCTCGGCCCAGCACCGGCATCGACAGCGCGCCCGGCAGCGTGCCGAACTTGCCGCTGACTTGCTCGGCGCGCTGCCAGGCCGCTTCGTGCGCGGGGTCGGCTGCCCGCCAGCGCGTCCATTGCGTGCGATCGGCCGCCGTGGCCTCGCCCGACTGCAACAGAACGAACCACTGCGCCGCCTGAAAGGCGACGGCCTTGTCGACCACGACCGCCATCGTGCGTTGCACCGTCACGCGGCAAGCAGGATGCAGCGGGCCATGGCCTCGGCCATGTAGCGCTTGACGGTGCGCTCGCTCACGCCCAGCTTCGCAGCGATCTCCGCATAGCCGAGTCCTTCGAGCTGTGCCATCAGGAAGGCCTGGCGCACCGGCGGCGCCAGGCCGTCGAGCATCGCGTCGATCTCCTGCAGGGTTTCGAGAATGATCGCCTGCTGCTCGGGCGAGGGCGCCAGCGGTTCGGGCAACGCGCTCAAAGCATCGAGGTAGGCCTGCTCCAGCGAACGCCGGCGGTACAGGTTGGCCAGCAGCCGCTTGGCAACGACCGTCAGGTAGGCACGTGGCTCCCGCAATTGCCAGTCGCACTGCTTCTCGGGCGTGTGGTCTGGCGCGGTGAGGATGCGCAGGAAGGTGTCTTGTGCGAGGTCTGCAGCGTCGAAGGCATTGCCGAGCTTCCTGCGCAACCAGCCCTGCAGCCACCCGTGGTGCTCGCTATAGAGGGTGTGGATGTGCGGGTGCAGAGCGGGATCGGCGGCCATGGCGGACGTAGTGCGGAGGCCAGGCCATCCAAATAAGAATTATTCTCATTGTATGACGACTGTGCACCAATGGCTACGTTCGGGGCTGCTGCACCAGTTGAAGCTCGTTGCCGGCGGGGTCGCGCAATGTGGCGAGGATGCCACCCCAGGACTGCGGCTCGGGGTGGCCGCTGAAGGCCACGCCGAGTGAAGAGAGTTCTGCGTACTTCGACTGGATGTCTTCCACGTCGAAAGACAGGCCTGTGAAGCGACCGACCAGTGCTTGGTCTTCTGGCGGGGCATCTGCTTCGACACACTCGACGACAAGGCTGATTGGCCCTGCGTCGAATACGCAAAAGCCCTGTTTGCGTCCGTCGGCCTTCAGGGGCAGGCCGAGGGTGTCTTCATAGAAGCGGGAGGCGAGGGCGAGGTCCTGGACGAAGATGCGGGCGGTGTGAAGCTGCATGGTGCCTCCTGGTGGAACTGCTCGACGAAAAGGGAACGCGTCGTTGGCCATTCGCACCTCCGTGCGCCAAAGGTCTGCATTCTTGGCGCCGATCGCGCGTGCTACTTTTTCGCAAGAAACGCTGCAACCAACGCATTCGCATGCCCGTGACCCATCTGGTGCTGGGTCTTGAGCTGGCTCACGAGCTCCATGTGCTTGAGGGGACCCGCAGCCTGAAGAATGCCCATCCAATGTGCGATCGGCTGGCCGTAGGTCTTCTCGATGGAGGGGAAGTACGAGGCGGGTCCTTTTACCTTGGCGGTCTCGGTCATGGGCAGTTCTTTCGCAGGTGGAGAGTGAGGTTCGTGCAACGGTAGGAGGGCATTCTTACAGCTGCCAGCTCCTGTTGCTGGCATTGGGCTGGATCAGGTCCCACATGTTCCCGCACAGGTCCTTGAACACCGCCACGACCCCGTGTGGCTGTTCCTCTGGCGGGCGAACGAATTCGACGCCTGCGGCCTTGTACTTTTCGTAGTCGCGCCAGAAGTCGTCCGTGTACAGGAACAGGAACACGCGGCCGCCAGCCTGGTCGCCGATGGCGCGTTGCTGTTCTGGCGCCGACGCTTGCGCCAGGAGAAGGCACGCCCCTGTTCCGCCCTGCGGCTTGACCACGACCCATCGCTTTCCTTGCGCAGGCACGGGCGTGTCTTCGACGAGTTCGAAGCCCAGCGTGCCGACGAAGAATTCGAGCGCCTTGTCGTAGTCGGGGACCACGAGGGACACCAGGCCAAGTGATTGATGCATGGGGTGCGATCGCAAAAATCAGCGATGGTAAATCGCCGGGCCACCGCGCGCGAGGACTGGACTCAGTCCGCCGAGCGCCGCATGCGGAACTCGCCGCCTTCGTACAGCACGAGCGCGACCACCTTGCCCTCGGCGTCGCGCTCGAACTGCAGTTGGCTGCGCGCGTTCTCGTAGGCGAAGCGATCGGTTCGATCCGCCATCGGGAAGACGGGCCTGCGTTCCCAGTTGCCCGAACGCACGCCGAGCTGGCCGCCCTCGACCTTCACGTCGAAATCGAGGTTACGCCGCAAGGTCCGGGCGAGGTGGTAGCGGCCTGCGTAGTCCGCCTCGAGATCAGGCGCCACGACCGCCACGGCCGGCGCGGCCTTGTCGGTGCGCGTGGCCCGCAGGCGACCGCCGCCCTGCGTGATGTCCACGCGGGCCAGCGCGCCGTTCTCGCGGGCGAAGACGTAGACCGCGCCCACCTCGGTGTCGATGAAGGTGTCGTTGCCTGCCGGCCGCAGTGGCCGGTAACCGCCCGCGCTGGCGCGGCGGTACAGGTTGCCGTTTTGCGGCACGAAGGTGAAGGCCATGTTTCGGTCGACCTGGTACACGCCCGCGTACGTGGCCAATGACGCGGCATCGAGCGTGACAGGCGACAGGGCCACCGGATACCGGCTGGCCGCGAGGGCAGTGAAGACCCGCCCCGGCTGCGCATGCGCGCTGCTGGCGAGCACCACCACGGACTCTTGTGTATCGGGCGCCATCATCCACAGCGCGCGGAAGCCGCCGGTGATGCCGGAGTGGAAGTAGGTGCGCTTGCCTGGCGGCCCGCGCATCATCACGGCGTAGCCGATCTCGCTTTCGCGGTAGCGGCCCAGCGGCGTGAGCAGGCGTTCGACGGCGGGGCCGAGCGGGCCGCTGCGGCCGGCCATCAAGGCGCGGCTGAAGATCAGCAGGTCGGAGGGTGTGGAGCGCAACGCACCTGCGGAGGCCAGGGCATCGAAGTCCCACAGCGGGGCGGCGGCCTTGTGGTTGAAGGCCGGGGCCACGCGCGCGGCCTTGTCGCCGAGGTCTTGCACCGTGTCTTGCATGCCGAGCGGGCCGGTGATGTGCTCGTGCACCAGCTGCTGCCAAGGCTTGCCGTAGCGCTCGCTGAGCACCAGGCCCACCACCCCCAGGCCGAAGTTGCTGTACGCCGCCGCACAGGGCGGCGCGGCGGTCATGGGCTGGTTGGACAACGCTGCCAGCAAGCGGCGGCGGCTGAATCTCGAAAAGGGATCGCCCGAAGCGTAGCCCTCGAAGTCCGGTGGGTCCCACGGCAGGCAGGCGCTGTGCGTGATGAGCTGGCGCAGCGTGATGGCGGCGACTGCCGGCGAGAGCCCGGCCTTGCCCTCGAGCAGCGCGCCCAGGTTGTCGTCCAGCGCCAGATCGCCGCGCTCCACGCTCTGCGCCAGCAGCAGGCCGGTGAAGACCTTGCTGATCGAGCCGATCTCGTAGAGCGGCTGGGCATTGGCGTCGACTGCATCTGCCGCATCGCCATTGGGCGGAATGGCCCCGCCGTCGTTCTGCAGAAAGGCAAAGCGTGCCTGACCCGCGTGCAACACGCCGACCGAGGCCGAGCCGCGTTCATCGCGCAGTGCCATGCGCGCCAACTCGGCGGGGTCGGTCGCGAAGCTGGGGGGCTGTGCCCATGCGGTGCCGAAGGCCAGCAGGCCCGAAAGCAGCAGCGCGCCGCAACGCAGCGCGAACCCCAGGGTGTCAGAAGCCTTCTTCTTCATGCGCGAGTCCTTCGCCATTCCTGCATGGCAGTGTTCAGCCGGCCCGGAAGTCCGTGTTCGGCACGCTCACCAGAAACCCGACGCCGCAGTCATCGAGGCCTGTCGCGAGTCTCGCATTGCCGCCCATGCTGTGCGCGGCCTGCTGCACGATGGACGGCGCAAGAGGGGGCCTGAGCCGACATACAGCTTCAACCGAGCTTCTTGAGCAGGCTGACGTATCCGCACTGCTTGTAGCCGAGGCCTTCATAGAATTTCCTCGCGGGAACTGATTCGCCGGTTTGAAGATTCGCACTCATGAAGCCGCGCGCTTGAAGGTGCTCCTCGAAGCCCCGCATGAGCTTCGCGCCGAATCCTTGCCCTTGGTAACGTTCATGGATGCACATCTCTTTGATGTGAAAAACCCAGCCTTGCACCCAACGCTCGCCCCAGCCCAGAACAAGGCCAATGGCTTCTCCATGCATTGACAAGCCCATGCCTTGAAACGCGGGTGATTGCGCAAAACTTGTAAGCCGCTCAGCAGCTACTGCCTCCGTCCAGCCGTCATTCCAAGGGGGTGCATTGAAAACTGAGCGATACAGTGGCACGAACTCGGAAATGTTCTCCAGAGAAAGTGATGTGATGCTTTCCATTCGATGAGGGGCGGTTGCGAGTGGCTAGGTTGAACAAGGTACGTCGGAAGGTCCGCTTCTGGTCGGCTCTAAGCAAGCGAGCCAGTCGCAGGCTTGGTTCCGATCAAGACAGGCTGATAGAACGCGGCGTCGAGTCGCTTCACATTCTCGAAGCCCGCCTCTCGCATCAGCTCGCAAAGACGGTCGACCGAGACTGCGTAATACCTGGAGCGCATGACATGGGTCTTCACCAGACCGGTAGTCAGTTCGTCTTCGAGGACGAAGAAGGCAAAGTCGTAGTGGTCGTCGTCGAAATCCCAAACCTGGAACAGCACGTACCGCTTGCCGTCCTCAACCCGCGCGCCATAGTGCTTGACCAGGTTCGTCCCGCGCTCTTCCTTGTCGTAGTCCCTGACCGTGATGACGCATCCGCCGCCGGGGCGCAAGCACGCGAGGAACTGGCGCAACGCAAGCAGCAGGTCCTCGTCGGTCAGCAGGTGAGGGACCGAGTTGTCGCACGAAATGACGAGGTCGTATCCGGTACCGTGGTCCTGGTGGGCCGTGCGCATGTCTGCGACCTTGAAGTCGATGGCCAAGCCACGAAGGTCTGCTTCGCGTCGCGCACGCTCGATTTCCCTGCTCGACAAGTCTGACCCGACGACGGAGTAGCCCCGCCCGGCAAGCGCGAGAGTCTGGGTGCCGATGCCGCAGGAGACGTTGAGTACCGTGCGATGTCCGGGCCATTCTGATTGGATGACGTTGTCGAGCTGCTCGCCCTGCCGCCGGATGCTGTTGCTCCAGTCGGGGAACATCAGGTGATACAGCGGGGCGAGGTCGTCGTAGAAGTCCATCGGTTAACGTCAGGCTGCGAAAGGGCATCGCTGGTTTGCAAGTGGTCGGCCCGGTGAAGGTCTGGTCTTGGCCTGGCGCTGTCAGCCTGTGGGGGGCGCAGCTTCAATTCAGACGACCTCGCCGGGGTGATGCTGATCGATAGTATCGAGCGCGCCTTCCAAGACGCCGTCGTGAGCGAGCCCGAAGCGGCCGGTGGGGTCGCGATGAGACGGGGCAGCGCAACGGTGTGCACTGGCAGCGTCCTCTCGGCGGCAGGGCCGGGCGTCAGAGGGCGCGGGAAGCTGGCCAAAGTTCTTGCTTGTTCACGTTCGGGTACCAAGCTTCAAACTGGCTGCGCCAACCTTCAAGCGGTTCTGGCAACGGCCTGCGAGGGTCTTCGCTCAGTGAATAAGCCATGCCTTCGATGAACCACGTTGGAGTGAACAGCAGTGCATGCAGGCTTCCAATGTTTTCCATCTGTACGTGATGGATGAGTTCGTGTCTTACGAAGAATGGTTGCCATCCCCTTGGGCCAATAACGACCCCGGAGGTGCCCACGTGGTATGCCCCTTGGTGAGTGAACCCGAAACTCTCGGCACAAGCCGACTGCGAACAGAACACGAATCGCGGAACGCTCGCAACTCGATCAACGCGGTTGGATACAAAACTCAATGCCTCAGCCCTCAGGGCAAGTGCTTCAGGCATTTTCGCCATGTCATCTATGCAGACGTTGTTGTCAGTGCATGTCAGGCCAACGAGTTGAGGCGCCAGCACACGGATGGGCTTGAAGGCGGCCCAGGTAATTGCCGGCAACGATGCAGCGACTGCGAGGACGATGACAGGTAGACGAAGACGCATGTTGAGTTCCTTGAGGTCCAACTCGATTACCAACGAGTGGGCGTGACGTGTTCTTCGGCCAATTTTTTCGTTGTTCGGGAGTCTACTTTTGGCTGAAGCTGTGTGCATGGACTGTCGGAAAAATGAGCTCTTCTGGCTGAGCCAAGTCGGACTTAGCAGATGTACAGGAGCAGAGCCTCGCCAGCCGAACAGGTGGTGTTGTAGAACTGGCGCAAGGCTTCGTAGTGATGGCACACGTATTGACGGTCAAGGTCTTCGCCAGTCCACCCCGGGTAGATTTCTGCGGCCTTGGCACGGTCTGCATCGAAACGGCTCCACAGCGTCGATGCGTCTATGGAGTTCAGCGCGTTGGCCGTCGCGCGCACCTCGTCAGGCCGTAGGTATCGGAAGGGGCCGTAGCCAGCATCTGTATCGGCAAGCGCCTCGCCCCCGAGTACGGCCATGGCAAAGGGACCTTCGCCTCCCCATGCCTCTCCTGTCAGGAGAAAGTGGATCAGATGCCAAGACTTGTCCAGATCGAAGCTGATCGGAGGCTCCGGAAACTCGCCATCGTCCGGGTACGCCAGTTCCGCAGCAAGGGCAGGCTCGTTGATGAGCGCGGTGAGTTGGTCGGGGGAGATTCGAAGGTAGCTGCCGATCATCGACATTGGTGGTCTCCTGAAAATGAATCCCTGAAGTGGGCCGACGAGGCCTCCCGAATTCTTCTTGGTCGCGGGTGATCGCCCTTGGCCATGATCTGGCGTTGACGGGATGCCTGACGACGGCCCTTCACGATGCCGCCGCGCACCCCTCAGGCTTGAACACCCGCGTGGTCGATGCCGGAAACTTTTCAAGCTTGGCCGCTGGCCGCGATGGGCGCGGGACCAACTCTCCGCCGCAGTTCGGGCACGTGCCTGCCAAGCGTTGGTTCGCGCAATCACTGCAGAACGTGCACTCGAAAGAACAGATGCGGGCATCGGCCGAATCCGGCGGCAAGTCTCGGTCGCAGCATTCACACCCGGGGCGCATTTGGAGCATGGCGAAACCTCAGAGAGAGTTTGTCGGTTGAGCTTAAACGAGGGCAAGGTGGTCGATGGTGGAAGTCAGTCCGTCGACCCAACAGGGCCGAGCGCAAGGCTCATCGGCTGCACCATCAGATTCGAGTGTTCCCGCAGTGGCTCCAGCGCGCCATCGGGGCAGAAGCCGCAAGCTGCGTACAGGCGCGTCGCCGGCGTATCTCCGGCAGTGACGCCCAAACGAATGCGGTTCACTCCCACGCTCTCAGCCCAAGAAACCGCCTCCTTGAGCAAAGCGCGACCGGCCCCCATTCCTCGCGATGCAGGATCGACCCACATCTGGAAAAGGTCGGCGACAGCCGGTTCATCGCTGGACAACTTGCACCAGATCAGACCGCATGCGTGGTCGCGATTGAATGCGAAAAGGACACGATCCTTCCCGGACGACGTAGCCGCAGCAATTCGAGCGGACCACATCGCGTCGGTTCTCGTGGCCTCTGCTTCATGCGTACTTCCGAAGGCGTCCGGGGAGTCGAGCAGCGCCCGCAGGCGCATGTCCCGGTAGGTCTTCCATTCATCTGATTTCGCGGGTTGCACTGAGATCAAAAAATCACCTTCTGGTTGAGAGTTGAGGGACTGAACTCGCGATCAGTGCTTCAACCAAATTCTGCCCGTCGACCCGCCTCATCGAGACGGCGCGACCGGCCAACGAACCAAAAAACAATGCGTGGCGTTGGCGCTCTCGTGGGCAAACCCATGACGCGCGTAAAGCTCGCCAACCGGATTCCACTTCAGATGCTCCAGTCGCACCGCTTGGTGGTCTCGGTCAGCTTGCTCCAGCACATGGCGAAGCACCGCTGAACCAATGCCGGCGCGCTGAAAGGCCGGCAAGACGTAGAACTCGCCAATCCGGCGGTGATCATCGACCGCCCATGTGGCGATCGTGCCGACCGGCGTTGCACCCTTGAGAATGACCGACCACGGGCGTTCTCGCCATCGGCTCCGATGCAGGTTTCTCTGGAAATCGTCGTCCCATCCCCACCGCGCTGCAACGTAGGGGCCGAGTGCCTGTCGCTTGGCATCGAACGCAAATTCGACATCCGAGTCGAGGGCGGCGCGCAGGGTTGGGTTCATCGAAGCTCGCTGGTCCCCATTCACAGACGGATGTCGCGACGCATGCGGTTCAAGCGGCTGCTCATGATCCACGCAACCACCGGCCCGATCACCATGCCAGCCAGGCAGCTCCACACAACGACGTGACTCTTGAGTTCCAGCAGCCAGGTGAGAGCCGGGTACTGGGTGGTCACGGCGTCCGAGAAGCTCCACCAATAGGAGGCGCCGCGTCCGGGCCCCGTGCGGTGTTTGGTTCCGTCCAGCCAGTAGGCGGCCAGCGGTGCGAGGCCCAGATAGGCAAACATCGCGGCCCATGGGCCGAGCACGATAGTGCCCAGGAAGACGTCGATGAAACGGGAGCGCATCGATTTACCGCTCGCGTACTCGCCGCCAGATCAGGTCCGCCGCCTCGCTTGCACTCACCAGCGCCGAGTCGATGACCAGACGGCTCGTGTCCCAGGCCTCGTACTCATGCCCAAGCACAGCCTCCCAGCTCGGCAACGAAAAGCCCGCAATGTCGGCTTCCCGGTTCTCCACCCGCCTGCGATGTTCAACGACGTCTGAGCACACGACTTCAACCTCCACCAGATGCGATGACGTCTCTGCCGCCACGGCCCGCCACGCCTCACGCGTGACCGACAGCGGGTTGACGCAATCAGCGACGACGGACATGCCGAGCGCAAGGTTGGACCGAGCCAGCGCGTAGGTCACGACGTAGCCCGCCGGGCCCACGCCGTCAGCGCGCCCGCTCGCGGTCTTCAGCGCATGCTCGATGGCGTCGATGCGCAGGTATACAGAGGGAACGCACGCCACGAGCTCGCGCGCGATGGTGGTCTTGCCTGTGCCGGGCAGTCCGCTCAGGACGATCAGGGCTCGATGTTCCGAAGTCGATCTCATGGAAAGGGAAGGGGATGGCGTCTGCGAAGGGCCGTTCGTCGGCGATCGTACCCACCGTTCGGTCATGCGGGCCCGTCGACCCGTCAGATCAGCGGCACCGTCGCTTCCTTCAGCACCCGCAGCACGAAGTGCGACTTGCTGTGGCGAATGCCGGGGATCTTGTAGAGCTTCTCGCGCAGCAGCCGCTCGTAGTCGCGCGTGTCGCGCACGGCGATGCGGATGTAGTAGTCGTAGTCGCCCGACACGAGGTAGGCCTCCTGGATCTCGGGAATGGTGGCGAGGGTGCGGCCGAAGTCGTACAGGGTTTCGTCGGTGTGGCTCTCGAGGGTGACCTGCACGATCACCGAGTCGTGGTAGCCCAGCTTGGCCGGGTCGACGTCGACGGTGTAGCGCTTGATGACGCCCGAGGCCTCGAGTTTCTTGATGCGCGTCCAGCAGCTGGTGGGCGACAGGCCGACCTCGTTGCCGATCTCCTGCAGGGTCTTGCGCGAGTCGAGCAGCAGCACCCGCAGGATCGCCAGATCGGTCTTGTCGAAAGATCCTTCGATGTCTGACGATGTTTGGCGATTGGTTTTCATGTTTCGAGCTTAAACAGCCAAAAGAAAGAAGCAAATTCTGCCTCAAGAGCGGAAGAATTGACGGCATGCGACTGCTCGACCTTCCCCCCACATCCTCGCCCTCCCTCTCGCCGGCCATGCCCGAGACCCCACCCCGCGTGCGCAACGGCGCCGAAGCGCTGCTCGACACGCTGGTCGCGTGCGGCGTCGACACGATCTTCGGCTACCCCGGCGGCGCGGCGCTGCCGCTGTACGACGCGCTGCACGGCGAACCCCGGCTGCGCCATGTGCTGGTGCGCCACGAACAGGCGGCGGTGCATGCGGCCGAGGGCTATGCGCGCAGCACGGGCCGCGTGGGCGTGGTGCTGGTCACCTCGGGGCCGGGCGTGGGCAACACGATCACGGGGCTGCTCGACGCGATGAGCGATTCGGTGCCGGTGCTGTGCATCAGCGGGCAGGTGTCGACGGCGGTGATCGGCACGCAGGCTTTCCAGGAAAGCGACGCGCTGGGCATGTCGCGCCCGGTGACCAAGTGGAACCGGCAGGTGCGCGCGGCCGACGACGTGCCCGCGCTGGTGCGCCGCGCACTCGACATCGCCACCACCGGCCGCCCCGGCCCGGTGCTGCTCGACGTGCCGAAGGACATCCAGCTGATGCGCCTCACGCACGGCGCCGCACCGGCCCCGCTGCGCGCGCTGCGCACGGGCCGCGCGCCGCTGCCGCCGCGGGCGATGCTGCAGCGCGCCGCCGACCTGATCTCGACCGCGCGCCGGCCGGTGCTCTACGGCGGCGGCGGGCTCATCAACTCGGGGCCGACGGCCTGCGAGGCGTTCACGCAGCTCGTGCACCGGCTGCACGCGCCGTGCACGCTCACGCTGATGGGGCTGGGCGCGTTCCCGGCGTCGGACCCGAAGTTCGTCGGCATGCTGGGCATGCACGGCATGCTCGAAGCCAACCTCGCGATGCACGAGGCCGACCTGGTGGTGTGCGTGGGCGCGCGTTTCGACGACCGCGTGACGGGCAAGCTCGACGAGTTCTGCCCGCACGCCCGCAAGATCCACATCGACATCGACCCCGGCAGCATCAACAAGGTGGTGCACGTCGACGTGCCGATGGTGGGCGACTGCGGCGCCATCGTCGAAGCGCTGTTGGGGCTGCTGCCGGACGAGTTTGCGCCCGAGCGGCTGGCGCCGTGGTGGGCGCGCATCGAGCGCTGGCGTGCCGAAGACTGCCTGGCCTTCACACCATCAACCGAAGAGATCCTGCCGCAGCAACTCATGTCGTCGCTGCAGCGGGCCATCGCGGGCCGCGACGCGATCGTCTCGACCGATGTGGGCCAGCACCAGATGTGGGCCGCGCAGTACCTGCGCTTCGACAGCCCGCGCCACTGGCTCACCTCGGGCGGCGCCGGCACCATGGGCTACGGACTGCCCGCGGCCATCGGCGCGCAGATCGGCCACCCCGATGCGCTCACGGTGTGCGTGAGTGGCGACGCGTCGGTGCTGATGAACATCCAGGAGCTGTCGACTGCCATGCAGCACGGCACTGCCGTCAAGCTGGTGCTGAGCAACAACGGCTACATGGGCATGGTGCGCCAGTGGCAGGAGTTGAACCACGGCAACCGCCTGAGCCACAGCTGGAACGAGGCGCTGCCCGACTTCGTGGCGTTGGCCAAGGCCTTTGGCTGGGGGGCGCGACGCGTGTCCGATCCGGCGGAGCTGGAAGAGGCGCTGGCCGAATGCCTGGAGAGCGAAGGGCCGTTCTTTCTGGACGTGCAGGTGGCGGCGCAGGAGAACTGCTTCCCGATGATGCCGTCGGGGTGCGGGCACCACCGGGTGATGCTGGCGAAGGACAGGTGGTACGAGGGGGAGTGAGGGCGCGTTGGCCCGAGGCCTGCGGTCTTGTCCCCTCTCCCTTTGGGAGAGGGCCAGGGTGAGGGCAGGGGCCTGACACGCGGCGACGCGCTCGGCGCACGTCGCCGCAGCACGCCTCAGGGCGTCCGAACCGGCGTGACCTTGCGGATCAACTGGCCGAAGGTGTCGGCGACATACAGCGTGCCCGCTGCGTTGATCGTGAGCCCTTGCGGCTGATTGAACCTGGCAGCATCGCCGATGCCGTCTTGGCTACCCGTACGACCCTCTTTGCCGGCGAGCGTGGAGACCACCCCTGCCGGTGTGATCCTGCGCAACAGGCTGCTCCCGAAATCGGCCACGTAGACATTGCCGTCCGCATCGACAGCGACGCCGCGGGGATCGGAGAAGGTCGCGGAGTTCCCGGGTCCATCGGTGGCGCCGGGCGTCCCCGTCCCTGCAAGGGTCGTGACCACGCCAGTGGGGGTGATCTTGCGAATTCGATGGTTGCTGCTGTCGGCGACGTAGAGGTTGCCTGACGCGTCGATGGCAATGTTGTAGCCGAGCCCGAATTTCGCGGCGCTTCCCGTGCCGTCGGCAAAGCCCCGCGGGCTGCTGCCGGCCAGCGTGGTGACATCGCCGGTGGGGGAGATCTTGCGAACGACGCCGCCGTAGTACTCCAGAACGTACAGATTGCCGGCAGCATCCACGGCCACCGAGATGGGCGTGTTGAAGGTGGCGGCGGTTCCGTTGCCATCGGTCGTGGTGTTGGTGCCATTGCCCGCCACCGTGGTCACATCGGCCGCCGGTGTGACCTTGCGGATTCGATGGCCTTGGGCGTCCGCGACGAAGGCGGTGTCGGTCGCGTCCACGGTGAAGCCGGTGAGGTCCTTGAACGAAGCGTTGAGGCCGTTGCCGTCCACCGACGCCGGGTTTCCGTTGCCGGCAAACGTGGTGACGTCGGCCTCGGGCGAAATCTTGCGCAAGAGGTTGTTCGACCAGTCGCCGACGAGCAGACCCCCATTCTTGGTGAGGGCGATGCCGTAAGGGAGGTCGAACGATGCGGCCGTACCCTTGCCGTCGGCAGTGCCCGAGGTGCCGGTGCCGGCGAGCGTCTCGACCTTGGCCGCCGCGGCCGAGCAGGCCACCGTCACGTCGCTCACGTCGGCCGAGGCCTTGCCGGTGTCCTTGGTGACGGTACAGACCTGCCACAGGGGTTGCGTACGGATGCTGACCTTGTAGTCCGAGCCCTCGACCAGGGTCGTTGCAAAGGTGAACTTGCCATCGGCCGACAGCTGGAGGTCGTCGCCGGCATTGTTTTGCAGCACCAGGCGGCCTTCAAGGCCGGTGACCGTGCCGCCGATGGAATGCTTCACGACGGGCGGCACTGTCGCCGGAGGGGGCGGTGCGACCATCGGCAGAAAAGTACCGCCACCTCCACCCCCGCCGCACGATGCCACCAACATGACCGCACCGGCCACGGCGCCGATTCGCGCGACCGAACTTGCTTGACTGAAAAGCATCTTGACCCCTCTTTATGGTTGTAGGACTCAACAAAAAGAAGCCCCCTGTCGACGGGCGTGCAGGGGGTTTCCAAATGTCAATCATTGTTAAAAAAAGTGTCTTTCGATATCCCCAGAACTTGGTATTTTTCGCGGTCGGCCCTCTCTTCTGGCGCCAGCAATGGCGCCCTGGTCCGCCAGCCAGGGGGACCTGACAACGTCGCGCGGCCTTCATCGCTGCTCACCTTCACCCCGACCCTCTCCCGCAAGCGGGAGAGGGAGTCATTCATTCGGGAGCCGTACGGGAGCCCCCTTCACGAATGCCCGTCCACCCGCATCTGGAACAGGAAGTAGGGCGGAATGCACGCCCCGCGTCCTTCGGGCTGGCCTTCGGCTTGCGCGCAGATGTAGTCCTCGCGGCAAGGCTGTTGCGCCGAGCAGCTGCGCAGGTTGCCGGGCCGCGTGTGCTTGCTCAGGCAATCCCCGAAGGGTTGCTTGGCTGCCAGGCACTGGTTGAAGTCGCTGAGGATGGCGATGCCACCGCAGGTGCCGTTCGGGTCTTTCGGATCGCAGCGGCCTGAGCACATGCCGCCGGGGAAGCCGACCGAGGTTTTCTCGCACACGGAGTCTTCGCCTTCGCAGGTCGTGGCGGCGGTGCGCGGCAGCTTCTGCGCGCGGTCGCGCCACGGGTCGGCCGAGGCGGTGATGCGCGTGGGCTCGCAGCTGGCGCCGACGGTGGCTTTGTCGGGCAAGGCGTTCGCATCGTCCGGCGAGGCCAGCGGGCGGAACGGGTCGGGCACGGGCGTCGTCAACGCGGCCTTCACATAGCGTTCGCGCCGCGCCAGCTCATCCTGCAGATGCGGCGAATGCGGCAGCGCGAGCGCGTTGCCGGTCGTGAAGGTGCGCGAGGCGCCGCGCCGGTCCACGCCCAGCAGGTGAAAGCCCGCGACCGCGCGGCTCTGGTGGCAGCCGGCGCAGCTCAGGTCGTCGAGCCGGCGCAGCACGGCCTGCGGTGACTGCAGCGTGCGGCTGCCGGGCACGGGTTGCCAGTCGCCGGGCGCGAACAGTTGTTCGAAGGGGCGGTTCGCCAGGCGCTCGAGGCCGCGCGGCGCGACGGAGACCGACTCGGTCGCCAGGAAGCGATCGGGGATGCGCACGGTGGCGCTGTCGAGCGCGCGCAGCGTGTCGGGCTGCTGCAGCCATTGCAGCAGCGCCTTGCGCAGCGGGGCGTCGGCTTTGAGCTTCGCGACGTCGGGCGTGTTCTCGAGCGGGCCCGCGTCGAAGCGCTGCGTGCCCGCGTTCCAGCGGAAGGCGCGCAGCAGGTACTCGGCATGGCCGCCCAGGTCGGGCCGCACGGCCGAGGGCCAGCGCACGCTCTGCAGATTGGTCGTCACCTGCGCGATGCGGGCTTGTGCAAGCCGCGGCGACGCGAGCGGGCCGTCGGCCGACACGAGCCAGCGGCCGAGCGCCTCGTCCTTCATCGATGCCTGCGGTGGTTGCCAGCGCCGCGCGGCGCTGGCGCAGCCGCCGTCGGCATCGGGCGCATCGCCGCGCAGCTCGACGGCGACGGTCATCGGCAGGCGCGACTGCATCGCGGCCGAGCGGTAGGCGAGCCGGTACACGAGCCGCGTCTCGCCGCAGGCGCCGGGCTGGAACGGGCGGCGGTCCATGCGGTTGGCCACGCCGACCAGCTCGAAGAAGGCGTCGGGGCTGGCAAGCCAGCGCGCGTCGAAGATCCGGTGCGGGTAGCGCGCAATGCCGACGCCGGCTTGCGGGTCGCGGCGCTGCAGGGCGGCGAGGCTGGTCTTCAGCGGGTCGCCGATCGATTGCCAGGCCGGCGAGCGTGCAAGTGCTTGATTGGTGGCGATGCCGCTGGCAGCCACGGGCACGTCGAACCAGCGACCGAAACCGGCGCCGGATTTCTCGGCAGCCTGCAGCGCGACGGGCGAGGTGACGAGCAGCACCGGGTCGGCTGCGTGGGCGAAGGAGGATGCGAGCGCGAGGCCGGCGGTCAGAAGGTGAAGGAGGCGTGGCACGCGGACGATTGTGCCGCCGCGAGTCAGCCCGCCACCGTCAACGCCATCTGCTGCCGCATGAGTCCGGCCACGGCCACGCCCTGCGGATCGCCCAGCCGCTCCAGCGCGGCGATCACGCCTTTGCGGTCCTCTTCCGAGCGGTCCTGGTTGAGCTTGAACTTGCCTTCGAGCACGCGCACCGGAATCTCGACCGCCGCGATCATGTCCAGGCGCGGCGCCACGAAGTCGAAGGGCATGGCGTCGAAGTCCCAGTTGCCGCCCAGCGGCGTGTCGTACAGCGCGACGGTGCGGCGCAGCACGGCATGGATGGCCGTGCGTTCCCCGATCACGCGGGGTGTGCCGCGCGCGTGGATCGCGGTGTAGTTCCAGGTCGGAAAGGTGCTCTGCTTCACGTACCAGCTGGGCGTGACGAAGGCATGCGGCCCCTGGAAGATGGCGAGCACTTCGGCGCCCGCGCGCAGTTCGTCGAACTGCGGGTTTTTCTTCGACAGGTGCGTGGTGAGCAGGCCGGGGCCGTCGTCCTGCGCATCGAGCAGGAAGGGCAGGTGCGTGGCGCTGGCGCCTGAGGCTCCTATGGTGATCAGCGTGCCGAAGCTCCACGCGCGGATGCCAGCGTGCAGCGTCGCGAGGTCGTCTTCGATGTACGGCTTGGGCGTGTACATGGCGAGGGCTTCAGCGCGCGGCCAGCGCGTGCATCCAGCGGGCGGCGTCGTCGAAGGCGCGGCCGGCCACGTCGGCGATGGACACAGCCTCCAGGAACCCGTGAATCGTGCCGGGGTAGAGCACGTCGGTCACGGCCACGCCGGCTTCGCGCAGCCGCGCGGCCATGAGCACGCTGTCGTCGTGCAGCGGGTCGCACTCGGTGATCGCCAGGCACGCGGGCGGCAGGCCCTCGAGCCGCGCCGTGAGGCTGGCCAGGCGCGGGTCGCGAGAGTCTTCGGGCCGGCGCAGGTACAGGCCGTAGAACCACACCATCATGTGCAGCGACAGGCCGTACTCGCCTGCGCCGTAGCGCACCACCGACTCGCGGTACAGCTCGGTGCTGTAGGCGCCGTAGTTCAGCAGCATGCCCAGCGGCAGCGGCTCGCCCGCGTCGCGCAGCACGAGGCAGGCGCCCATCGACAGGTTGGCGCCCGCCGAGTCGCCGCCGATGAAGAGTTGCGCGGGGTCAATGTCGAGCGTGCCCGCGTTCGCCGCGAGCCAGCGCATCACGTCGACGCACTCGTCGTGCGGCTGCGGAAACTGCGCCTCGGGCGCCCGCGTGTAGTCGATGCCGATGACGGCGATGCCCGCGCGGCCCGCGTACTCGCGCATCACGCGGTCGTGGGTGTCGAGGCTGAACAGCACGAAGCCGCCGCCGTGGACGTAGACCAGCGCGCCCTGCAGCCTGCGGTGCCGCGGGTAGTGCACGCGGATGCGCACGTTGCCGTGGCGCGTGGGCACCTGCTGTTCGACGGTGCGTGCCATCGTCGGGCCGCCTTCGGTCCACGGCGCGCGCACCTTCTCGGCGTTGGCGCGGCCTTCGGCGATCGGGATGGTGTGGCGCTTCGGGTAGCGGCCGCCCTCGGCCGCCATGAGGCGCATGAACTCGACGATCTGCGGGTCGAGCGGGAGCGGGGCGGTGGGGTTCAGCCAGGTGGCGGGCAAGGGGTTGGCAGTCACGCAAACACTTTCTCGGGAGGGCAGGAGGCAGATTCGGCCAGCGACACGAGCGGCCGAGGCGTGGCCGCCAGCAGCGCCTGCGTGTAGGCATGGCTCGGCCGGTCGAACACGGCGTCGCGCGGGCCTTGCTCGACGATGCGGCCGCGCTCCATCACGACGACGCGGTCGGCGATCTGCTCGACGGCCGCGAGGTCGTGGCTGATGAACAGGCACGCAAAGCCGTGGTGCGCCTGCAGGCTTTGGAACAGGCGCAGCACCTGCGCCTGGATGGTCATGTCGAGCGCGGACACGGGCTCGTCGGCCACCACGAAGGCGGGCCGGCGCACCAGCGCACGCGCAATCGCCACGCGCTGGCGCTGGCCGCCCGAGAGCTCGTGCGGGTAGCGCACGCCCAGGCCGTCCAGGCCGACTTCGTCGAGCGTCTCGTGCACGCGCTTCACGCGCGCAGCGGCATCGAGCGCGGGCAGGTGGCGCAGCGGCTCGGCCACGATTTCCTGCACGCGCATGCGCGGGTCGAGCGACGAGAACGGGTCCTGGAACACGAGTTGGCAGGCGAGCCGGAAGCGGTGCAGCGCGGCGCGGTCGGCGCTGCGCACGTCGTCGCCGCGAAACAGGATCTGCCCCGCGTGCGACGGCGCGAGCCGCAGAATGGCGCGGCCCAGCGTGGTCTTGCCCGAGCCGCTGCCACCCACCAGCGCGACCATCTCGCCAGGGTGGATGTCCAGGTCGAGCTGGTCGATGACCTGCACCGGCGCATGGCGCTTGAAGAAGCCCGCGCGCGCGCCGGGGTAGCTCACGCACAGGCCGCGCACCTGCACCAGCGGCTGCTGCGCCGCGGCCGGGGCCGGCTTCGCGGCCTGGCGGCGCGGCAGGGCGTCGACCAGCTTGCGGGTGTAGGGCTGCTTCGGGTCGACGAGGATGGCGGGCACGTCGCCCGTCTCCACGAGCTTGCCTTTCTCCAGCACGATGGCGCGCTGCGCATAGCGCCCGACCAGCCCGAGGTTGTGCGTGATGAGCAGCACGGCCGTGCCCTGGTCTTTCGCGAGGCCGACCATGAGGTCGAGCACTTCGCGCTGGCTCAGCGTGTCGAGCGCGGTGGTCGGCTCGTCGGCGATCAGCAGCCGCGGCTGGAGCAGCATCACGCTGGCCAGCATGATGCGTTGGCGCATGCCGCCCGAGAACTCGTGCGGGTAGGCGTGCAGGCAACGCTCGGGGTCGGCGATCTGCACGCGGCGCAGCATGTCGAGGCAGCGTGCGCGAATCTCGGTGGCTGACAGCTTCGTGTGCATGCGCAGGCCTTCGGCCATCTGTTCGCCGATGCGGTGCACCGGGTTGAGCGAGACCATCGGCTCCTGGAACACCATGCCGATGCCGGGCCCGCGGATGGGGCGCATGGCCTTCACGTTGCGGGTGCTCAGGTCTTCGCCGTCGAACACGATCTGCCCGCCGCTTTGCGCGATGCCGGGCGGCAGCAGCTGCAGGATGGCGCGCGCGGCCATGGTCTTGCCGCTGCCCGACTCGCCCACCACGGCAAGGAACTCGCCGGGGCGCACGTCGAACGAGAGGTCGTGCACCAGCGTCTGGGCGCCGCCGTGCAGGTCGATCTTCAGGTGCCGCACGGAAAGCACGGGCGCTGCGGAAGAGGTGGGATGGGTCATGACTTCTCCGTGCGCGGGTCGAGCCGGTCGCGCAGCGATTCGCCCAGGAGGTTGATGCCCAGCAGCGTGAGCGCGATGCACAGGCCCGGCACCAGGCACAGCCACACGGCCGAGGCCATGTAGGGGCGCGCGCTGGAGAGCATGTTGCCCCAGGTGGGCGCCGGCGGCGGCACGCCCAGGCCGAGGAAGCTCAGGGCGCTTTCCGACAGCAGCACCCAGCCGAACATGCTGGTGGCCAGCACGGCGACGGGCGCCACGCAGTTGGGCAGGATGTGGCGCCACATGGTGTAGATCTCGCCGTTGCCGATCATGCGCGAGGCCTCGACGTACTCGCGCTCGCGCAGCGACAGCACGGTGCCGCGCACCACGCGCACCACGGAGGGCGCGTAGGCCATGCTCAGCGCGAGCACGATGCCCCACTGGTTGGCGCCCACGATCACCATCACGCCCAGCGCCAGCAGAAGGCCCGGAAAGGCCAGCAGCGTGTCGTTGAAGGCCATGAGCACGCGGTCGGTCCAGCCGCGCACGAAGCCGGCAAGCACGCCCACCACGAGGCCGACGGCGGTGGCCAGTGCCACCGTGAGCAGCGCGATGAGGCAGCTGGTGGAGGCCGCGCGCATGGCGCGGCTGGCCACGTCGCGCCCGAACTCGTCGGTGCCCAGCCAGTGCGCCATCGACGGCGGCTGCAGCTTGCCGCGCAGGTCGATGCCCAGCGGGTTGTAGGGCGTCCACAGCGCGGCCACCAGCGCCAGGGCCAGCAGCACGCCGATGAGCACGCCGCCCACGAGGGTATGGGTCTTGATCTTTTTCACTGAACCGACACCCGGGGATCGAAGAGGGGATAGCACATGTCCACGATCAGGTTGATGACCACGTAGATGCAGGCCGTGAACAGCAGGCAGCCCTGCAGCACCGGGTAGTCGCGCGCGAAGATCGAATCGATCATCAGGCGACCCAGGCCGGGCAGGGTGAACACCGTTTCGAGCACCGCGATGCCGCTCAGCAGATGGCCCAGGATGAGGCCGATCATGGTGAGCGTGGGGTTGAAGGCGTTGGGCAGCACGTGGCGGCGCAGCACCTGCGACTCGGGCACGCCCTTGGCGCGCGCGTGCGTCACGTACTCGAGCCGCAGCACTTCGATGGTGCTGGCGCGCGACATGCGCGTGAGCACGCCGGTCTCGACCAGCACCAGCGTGACGATCGGCAGGATCACGTAGAGCAGGCCCTGCGAGAAGTCTTCCGACATGGGCACGTAGCCCACCACCGGCAGCCAGTGCAGGTACTGGCCGAAGAACATCAACAGCAGCAGGCCGAGCCAGAAGCTCGGCACCGACAGCATCAGCGTGGCCGCGCCGATGATGGCGAGGTCGGTCGGCCGGTCCTTGCGCCAGGCGGCGATAAGGCCGGCGGGCACGGCGATCAGCGAGGCCAGCGCCACGGCGGTGAGCACGATCACGGCGCTCACGTGAAAGCGCTCCCAGATCAGCGGCAGCACGGCCAGGCCGTTGGTGGTCGACACGCCCAGGTCGCCGGTGAGCGCGTGGCGCAGCCACACGACGTACTGGGTGACCAGGGGCTGGTCCAGCCCCATCTGCTGGCGCGCGAGTTCGAGCTGCGCGGGGTCGGCGCCTTCGCCGAGCATGAGCTGCACCGGGTCGCCCGGAATCAGCCGCATGAGCGTGAAGACGGCAATCGAGACCAGCAGCAGCGTCGGGACCGTCATGGCGATCCGGCGCAAGAGGTAGGCAAGCATGGCGGCGAGGCCCCGTCAGCCGCGCGCGTCGAGCCGGACGTTCCAGAACCGGGGCTTGGCCGGCGCCCAGCCCTTGAAGCCGGTCACGCTCTTGCGCATGGCGGTGGCGTCGCTGGCGTTGAAGAGCACAACCATCGGCACGTCCTGCAGCATCTGCTTGTGCAGCTCGTCGAACAGCACCTGGCGGCGCGCCTTGTCGCGCGAGACCATGCTTTCGGTGAGCCGGGTCTGCGCGGCGGCGTTGTCCCACACCTTGCGCGGCTGGGTGGCCTTGTCGCCGGACACCATCTCGTAGTTGAGCGAAGGGTCGATGCGAGCCGAGTAGATGAAGGCCATGCTCTGGTACTGGCCCTTGGTGTAGCGGTCGAGCTGCGTGGCCCAGTCGAGCACTTCCAGTTCGATGTTGATGCCGGCTTCGGAGGCCATGGCCTGCACCAGCACGGCGGCCGAGTACAGCGCCTCGTAGCGCTTGTTGGCGACGAGCTTGATCGGCTGGCCGCGGTAGCCGGCTTCGGCCAGCAGCTTCTTGGCGCCGGCGATGTCGCGCTTGTAGCCGCCGGCCTGCACGGCGCTGTAGAACGGGCTGGACGAAGGCACGACCGAGTTGTTGACGGCCGACAGGCCCTCGGTGACCGACTTGGCGATCTCGGGCGTGTCCAGCGCCAGTGCCAGTGCGCGGCGGACGCGCACGTCCTTCAGCAGCGGGTCGGTGGTCTGCAGCAGCAGCGCCACCATGGTCATGACCGGCGTGGTGTCGACGCGCACGTCGCTGCGCCCGCGCATCTCGACCACGTCGGCCGGGCTGGGGCTGATGAAGGCGTCGATGCCGCCGCTGTAGAGCGCCGCCTTGGCCGCGGCCGAATCGGGAATGACGACGAAGCGCAGGTTCTCGATCTCGGCCTTCTTGCCGCCCGTGAGGCCGTCGCGCGCCTCGGGGCGCGAGCTGTAGCCGTCGAAGCGCGTGAGCTCGATGTACTGGCCGCGCTTCCACTCCTTGATCTTGTAGGGGCCGGTGCCCACGGGCTCCTTCCACTGGCCGTCGGCGCCCAGCGAGCTGCGGTGCAGGATGGCGGCGCCGCCGCAGTCGGGGCGCGCCATCATCGTGAGAAACAGCGCGCTCGGGCGCTCGATCTTGAACACCACCGTCTTGGGCGTGGGCGCTTCCACCGCGAGCACCTTGGTCATGCCCTTGCCGTCGAACTCGGGCAGGCAGCGCCAGCCGCTGGTGGGCTTGAGGTAGCGCTGCCAGCTCCACACCACGTCGTCGGCCGTGAGCACCGCGCCGTTCTGGAACTTCACGCCGTCGCGCAAGGTGAAGGTGTAGGTCAGGCCGTCGGCCGAGGTGTCGACCTTGCTCGCGAGCATCGGGCCGACCGAGGTGTCTTCGCGCAGTGCGACCAGGCCTTCGACGACGTGGATGAGCACGTTGTCGGTGTTGTCGTCGCGGTTGCCGCCGGGGTCGGTGGAGCGGATGTCGGAGTTGATCTGGATCCGCATCGTCTGGCCGGCCGGGGCCTGGGCGAAGGCCGCGCTGGCGGCCAGGCCGAGGGCCAGTGCGGCGGCGGTGCGCGCAGCGGGAGGGAGGGACGGGGGCGTGGGCAGGTTCATGGCAACACTCCTGGCGATGGCTGGGCGGGGCGGGCGGATCAGAGGGAATACTCGGTGAAGCGGTGCGCCTTGAAAGGCGCCGGCGCGATGCGCATCTTTCGTGCCGCCGGGTCCATGACGATGGTCGCCACGGTGGCCGACGAAGCACCGCCGGGGCCCGCGCTCGGGCTGCGGCACACGGCGCGCGGCGCACCGAAGCGGTCCTGCAGCGCGTCGAGCACGTCCTGCTCGATGAGCAAACCTGCAGCGCGCCGGTTGTGCAGCGCCTCGGTCACGCGGCGGTCGCGGTAGAGCGAATCGGGCGTGGTCTCCAGGCTGCGGTCGACCACGCGCGCCAGCGCGGCCGGGGTCTTGAAGTGGTTGGCGTGCACCAGGATGCCGCCTTCGGGCTGCTGCCAGAACACCTGCTCGGGGCAAGTCTCCAGGCTCACGGCCTCGCCCTCGGCGTGCGTGATGATCATGTTGTTGGAGATCGAGCGCGCGCTGCGGCACACCACGCCCAGCGCGTTGGCGTACAGCGTCGACTGCAGGATGCCGCGGCGGATCAGCGCCAGCGGCACGCCCTGCTGCTTGCCGTCGTTGTCGGCCTTGATGAAGTTGCCGGTGACGGCGATGCCCGCGCTGTTGAGCCCGGCGCGCGCCAGCGTGCCGGCTTCGGCGAAGGTGAGCATGGCCGGGCCTTCTGTGGGCTGGATGCGCAGCACCACGCCGAGTTCGAGGCTCTCGACGCGCCAGTCCCAGTTCTGCGCATGGATGAGCTTGCCGTCGCGCGCGGCCGAGGGCATGACGACCACGCCGGTGCAGCCGTCGGGCGGCTCGGTGGCTTCGAGCTGCTGGAAGGCGTAGAGCATTTCGCTGCGCGCGTTGAGCGCCACGATGTCCTCGGCCGGCACGCCCGCGCCTTCGCCCACGCCCTCGATCTCGCGCAGCATGCCGGCGTCGAAGGCCTCGACCATCGGCATGAAGCGGCGCGCCAGCGCGCGCGTGCGCTCCCAGCTCAGGCCCACGCGCTCGAAGGCGGCGCGGTAGGTGCGCAGGCTCAGGTCGATGCGGTCGCCGGCGGCGCGGCCGTACTGGCGCCCGCGCTGCTGTGCGTCGCCTTCGATGTCGTACAGGGGGAACGATTCGATGTCCATGGTGTGTCTTGTCTCCGGGGCTTGTCTTGTGTGTGCAGCCTGATGCGATCAGGCTGCCGTGTCGGTGGCTTGTGCGGTCTGCGCGATGGCGGCGCGCAGGCTGTCGATGATCTGGTCGATGTGCCGGCGCTCCAGCGTGAACGGCGGCGACAGCGCAATGGTGTCGCCCACCGAGCGCACCAGCACGCCGCTTTCGTCCAGGCAATGTTGCGCCACGGCCTGCGCATGCGTGCCGGGGCCCGAGGCCCAGCCTTGCAGCTCGATGCCGGCCAGCAGGCCGACGTTGCGCACGTCGATCACGCCCGGCAGGCCGCGCAGGCTGTGCAGGCCGTCTTCGAAGTAGGGCGACAGCTCGGCGGCGCGGGCGATCAGGCCGTCTTCGGTGTAGGCGTCGAGCGTGGCCATGGCGGCGGCGCAGGCCAGCGGATGGCCCGAGTAGGTGTAGCCGTGCGACAGCTCGACCGCGCTCACGCTGCCGTGCATGAAGGCGTCATGCACCGCGCCGCGCATGAGCACCGCGCCCATCGGCACGGCGCCGTTGGTCAGGCCCTTGGCGGTGGTGATGAGGTCGGGCGTCACGCCGAACAGGTCGGATGCGAAGTTGCTGCCCACGCGCCCGAAGCCGGTGATGACCTCGTCGAAGATCAGCAGGATGCCGTGCCTGTCGCAGATCTCGCGCAGGCGCTTCAGGTAGCCGCGCGGCGGCGGCAGCACGCCGGTGGAGCCGGCCACGGGCTCGACGATCACGGCGGCGATGGTCGAGGCGTCGTGCAATGAAACCAGCGCTTCGAGCGCATCGGCCTTGTCGATGCCGTGCGGCGGCTCGCCGCGCGAGAAGGCGTTGCGCGCCAGGTCGAGCGTGTGCGGCAGGTGGTCCACGCCGTTGAGCAGCGGCCCGAAGGTGCTGCGCTGGCGCCCGATGCCGCCCACCGAGATGCCGCCGAAGCCCACGCCGTGGTACGAGCGCTCGCGCCCGATGAGCCGGTAGCGGCCTGCGTCGCCGCGCGCCCGGTGGTAGGCCACGGCGATCTTCAGCGCGGTGTCGACCGACTCGGAGCCCGAGTTGGTGAAGAACACGTGGTCCATGCCGGCCGGCGCCATCTGCGTGAGGCGCTGCGCCAGCGTGAAGGCGGCGGGGTGGCCGATCTGGAAGTTGGAGGCGTAGTCGAGCACGTCGATCTGCGCCTTCATCGCCGCGCTGACCCGCGGGTTGCGGTGCCCGGCGTTCACGCACCACAGGCCGGCGATGGCGTCGAGCACGCGGCGGCCGTCGGCCAGGTCGTAGTGCAGGCCCTCGCTGCCGACGATGAGGCGCGGCGCCTGCTTGAACTTGCGGTTGGGCGTGAAGGGCATCCAGAACGCGTCGAGCGAACCGGGTGGCGTTGTCAGGGTATCGGCGGAAGCCACGGTGTTTTTCTCCTTGGGGAAACGACCCGTCGTCCGGGTCGGCGTGGGGCCGATCTTGAAATCCAAATTGTATTTTTGGCGCGAGATGTACATGGTTTTTTAGGGCCAAAAATACAAAGAACCCGCGATGATCGGCACCCAGCCCGTGTTTCCGGAGACCCATGGATGGCCCCGCAGCAGCAGCAGCAGCAGATGCAGACGCAGATGGACAACAAGTCGGTCCCGCCGCTCACCCAGCGCGTGAGCCGCTACATCCTCGACCAGGCCCTGGCCGGCGGCTACGAGAACGGCCGCCACATGACCGAGACCGACCTGGCGGGCCGGCTCGGCATTTCGCGCACGCCGGTGCGCGCCGCGCTGCGCCTCTTGCATGAGCGTGCGCTGCTGGCGCACGTGCCCAACCGCGGCTACACGCTGGTGGCCGACCGCGAGGCGCTCGACCGCGCACGCCGCGAGATGCCGGAAGACGAGGAGAAGACGCTCTACTACCGCGTGCTGCGCGACCGCCTTGCGGGCAAGCTGCCGACGCGCGTCAACGAACTCGAGCTGGCCCAGACCTACAGCGTGCCGCGCCCGCTGCTGCGCAACGTGATGACCACGCTGCTGCAGGACGGCGTGCTGCGCGGGCGCCACTACCAGCGCTGGGAGTTCACCGAAACCCTCGACTCGGTCGAGAGCGAACGCGAGAGCTACCGCTTTCGCCTGGTGGTCGAATGCGCGGCGCTGCGCGAGCCGGGCTTCAAGGTCGAGCACGAGCGGCTGCTCGCTTGCCGCGAACAACAGCAGACCTTGCTCACGCACGCCTCGCGCCATTCGTGGATGGAGTTCTTCGAGGCCAACGCGCAGTTCCACGAGCTGCTGGCCAGTGCCTCGGGCAACCGCTTCATCCTCGATGCCGTGAAGCAGCAGAACCGGCTGCGCCGCATCTCCGACTTGTCGGACTACCCGCTCGTGAACATCGACCTGCTGCGCAAGTCGTGCCGCGAGCACCTGCAGATCCTCGACGCGGTCGAGGAGAACAAGCTCGAAGTCGCCGCGAAGCACATGCACGCCCACCTGAGTCGTGCCAGCGACATCCTGGAGCGCCGCGTGATGGGCGACCTGGATGCGCTCGGCGAATGAGCCACCGCACCCTTTTATGACCCCCCAAGAAACGACGGCTCCCAACGCCGCGATGGCCGACGGCTGGCGCGATGGTTTTCCCACGGCCGGCACCGTGGTGCAGCGCCCGCGCGAACGCCCGATCTTCCAGTCCCCCGAGAATCGCTGGGCCTTCTCGCACCTGCGCGAGCTGCAGCCGACGCGCAACGTGTCGCGCGGCACCGGCCCGGTGTCGGTGCTGCCGTGCGCCGAGCGGCCCGAACTCGACACGCTGGCCTTCACCTTGCCCGCCGACGGTTCGCGCACCGACTGGTGCAGCGCGCTCACAACGATCTGCGCCGACGGCGCGGTGGTGCTGCACCGCGGGCGCATCGTGTACGAGCGCTACTTCGGCGCGCTCGACGAGCAGGGGCAGCACATGGCGATGTCGGTCACCAAGTCGGTCGTCGGCACGGTCGGCGCGATGCTCGCGGCCGAGGGCGCGCTCGACGAACACGCGCAGGTGCGGCACTACATCCCCGAGCTGGCGGTCAGCGCCTTCGGCCATACCACCGTGCGCCAGGTGATGGACATGACGACGGGCATCGACTACTCGGAGGACTACACAGACCCCGATGCTGGCGTGTGGAAGCACGCGCGCGCCGGTCAGTTGTTGCCGCGCCCCGCGGGCTATGCGGGCGCCGAGGGCTACCGCCAGTTCCTGCAGACCGTGCAGGGGCAGGGCACGCACGGCGAGGCCTTTGCCTACCGCACCGTCAACACCGACGTGCTGGGCTGGCTCATCAGC
Source organism: Variovorax sp. GW821-FHT09A10 (assembly GCF_059418385.1). NCBI lineage: Bacteria > Pseudomonadati > Pseudomonadota > Betaproteobacteria > Burkholderiales > Comamonadaceae > Variovorax > Variovorax sp. GW821-FHT09A10. The sequence continues at coordinate 163,151 of NZ_JBWKPT010000003.1, read as the reverse complement.
CGCGTGGCGGGCCAGTCGCTGGCGCGGGTGCTGAGTGAGCGCATCTGGTCGCGACTGGGCGCCGAACAGGACGCGGCCTTTGCCGTGGACGGGCAGGGCGCCGAGTTCGCGGGCGGCGGCCTGTGCACCGGCCTGCGCGACCTGGCGCGGCTGGGCGAAATGATGCGGCTCGGCGGGGCCTTCAACGGCACGCAGATCGTGCCCGAGGCGGTGGTGGCCGACATCCGCCGCGGCGCCGATCCGGCGCGCTTCGCGCTCGCGGGCTACACGCGGCTGGCCGGCTGGAGCTACAGAAACATGTGGTGGGTGGCGCACGACGCGCGCCGCACCTTCACCGCGCAAGGCATCCACGGCCAGGCGCTGCACATCGACCCCGAGGCCGAGATGGTGGTGGCGCGCTTCGCCTCGCACCCGCTGGCCGCCAACGCGCACCTGCCGACCTCGATGCACGCCTTTCGCGCGATGGCCGAGCACCTGATGCGCGGCTGATTTCCTTCGTTTCTCCTTTCTGATTTTTCTTCTTCATGCTCACCCAAGTCACGACCAACGCGAGCCTGCAGGCCCGCAAGAACGCCGCCTGCGCGCAGGGCATCGGCACGCTCACGCCGCACTTCACCGCCCGCGCCGACAACGCCGAGCTGTGGGACGTGGAAGGCCGGCGCTTTGTCGACTTTGCCAGCGGCATCGCCACGCTCGCCACCGGCCACCGCCACCCGCGCATCGTGGCGGCGGTGCGTGCGCAGCTCGACGACTTTCATCACACCTGTTTCCACGTCACGCCCTACGAGGAGTACGTGGCGCTGTGCGAGCAGCTGAACCGCCTCGTGCCCGGCCCCAGCGCCAAGAAGAGCGCGCTCTTCACGACCGGCGCCGAGGCCATCGAGAACGCGATGAAGGTGGCGCGCGCCGCCACCGGCCGCAGCGGCGTGGTGGCGTTCTCGGGCGCGTTCCACGGCCGCACCTTCATGGGCATGGCGCTCACCGGCAAGGTCGCGCCGTACAAGGCCGGCTTCGGCCCGATGCCGGGCGACGTGTGGCACATGCCCTTTCCGGCCGCGCCGCTGGGCGTGACGGTGGACGACTGCATCGCGGCACTCGACCGGCTGTTCAAGACCGACGTCGACCCGCAGCGCGTGGCGGCGATCGTCATCGAGCTGGTGCAGGGCGAGGGCGGTTTCTACGTGGCGCCGGCCGCACTCATGGAACACCTGCGCGCCGAGTGCGACCGCCACGGCATCCTGCTGGTCGTCGACGAAATCCAGACCGGTTTCGGGCGCACCGGCAAGCTGTTCGCGCTGGAGCACTACGGCATCGAGGCCGACCTGGTGACGACCGCCAAGAGCCTGGCCGGCGGCTTTCCGCTGTCGGCGCTCACGGGGCGCGCCGAACTCATGGACGCCACGCGCGTCGGCAGCCTGGGCGGCACCTACGCGGGCAATCCGCTGGCAGTGGCCGCGGCGCTGGAGACGATGCGCGTGATCGAGGACGAAGGGCTGGTCGCCCGCGCCCGCATGCTCGGCGAGCGATTGACGGCGTGCCTGTCGGCACTGCGCACCGAGGTGCCGCGCATCTGCGATGTGCGCGGGCTGGGCGCGATGGTGGCGGTGGAGTTTCGCGATCCGCACAGCGGGGAGCCCGATGCCGAGTTCACGAAGCGCGTGCATGCGGCCGGGCTCGAGCGCGGTCTGCTGCTGCTGACCTGCGGTGTGCACGGCAACGTGGTGCGCTTCCTGTTTCCGCTCACCATTCCGGAGGCGGTGTTTGAAGAAGGGCTGGGGCTGCTGGCCGAATCGGTGCGCGCGGCCAACGTCTGAGCGACTAACGGCGCGGCGAAATGCCGAGCGTGCGGCAGAAGTCGTAGAAGTCTTCGAGCTGCAGCGATTTGTCGAAGACCGCATCGACGCCCGCCGACAGCGCGCCTTCACGCACCTCGGAGGTCGCGTGGTTCATGAACACCACGGTGCGCTGCGCGGGCGACTTGCGTTCCCTCAGGTGGTTGGCCACGGTCAGGCCGTTGCCCTGCGCGAGGAACACGTCGATCACGGCGGCGTCCCAGGCGTCGGGGTTCGCGTCGAGCCAGTCGATGGCTTCGTCGCTGCTGCTGGCGGTGGCGACGACTTCGCATCCGGAGAATTCCCTCAGTCCATCGGTCAGGGTGGTGGCGATCAGGGGGTTGTCTTCTATGAGGTAGATGCGGGTCATCGGTGCGTAGCCTGGAAATGAAATGCGTCGGCTCGTCTGCGCTTGTGGCGCGGGTCTGCCGGGCCGGTCCATTGTCACGAGGCGAGGGCGGGGCGGAGTCGGACAACGCCGCCACATGGCGTCCCCCGCGCACGCGAAAGCGCTGTTTGTGCATTGCATCACTGGCGTACAAGACGCGGGCGCGGGGCGTGCCTATCGTGCGGGGCTTCTTTGACTCCGTCACGACAGGTTGTTCGATGCCGCGTTCTTCTTCGTCTTCTTTCGCTCCACCCTTCACCGCTTCGGGCCGCAGCGCGCTCGTGCAGGCGCCGCCGTGGCACTACGCCGGGTGGCTGGTCAACGTGGGCTTCTCGTTCGATGCCGCACGCGGCGCGGCGCTGGTGCCGCCGGAGGTCGGCGTGGCCACGGGTAGTGGCTGCGTGCATTTCGCCGACTGGCAATCGTGCGGCGACGACGGGCGCGAAATGCTCGACCCGGTGTACGCGCAGTACCGCGAGACCATCGTGGTGCTCGAGATCGAACCGGCGCGCGGCGACACGTCGCGCCGCTGCTTCTACTGCCCGCTCATCTACGTCGACCAGGACATCTCGATGCTGCGCGGCTGGCTGCAGGGCTGGCCCAAGAAGATCGGCCAGACCTGGTTGACGCGCAGCCTGCCGCTGATCCATCCGGCTGCCGCGCCGACGGCGGCCGGCAGCCGGCTCGGCGCGAGCCTCAGCGTGAAGGAGCGCCGACTCGTCGATGCCATGGTCACTCTCTCGGGTGAGGCCAGCGGGCCGCTCGGCTTCCTGGCCGCGCCCACCATCGGCGCCATCGGCTGGCCCGACCTGACGCAAGCAGGCAGCGTGGCGGTGCCGCGCTACCTGCGCGCCGACATCATCGACCGTGTCGAAACGGGCTGGGTGCAGGGCGAGGCCACGCTGCGCTTTCACGAGCATCCGGTGGAGGAACTCGCATTGCTCGGGCCTGTGCAGGCGACGCAGGCCAGCGCGGGCTGGATGGGCCTCACGGTGCGCGGCGCGATCGCGGTGTGAGGAGGGTGCTGCCTCCGGCGGGCGGCTGCGCTACCCTCGGCGGGCCATGACGCTTCCTGCCCCGACGACCTCGCACGTGATCGGTCTGCTGCTGAGCGACGGCACGCCGGTCGAGGTGATGTTCGCGGGCGATCCCAAGGCGCACTTCGCGCTGCACTGGCATGCGGAGTGGAGCGTGGGCGCGATCGTCGAAGGCCGCTGCGAGTTCGTCTGCGCCGGCGCGCCCCGTACCGCGCAGGCCGGCGAGCTGGTGTTGATGCCGCCGTTCGCGCTGCACACGGCCGGCGTGAGCGCGCAGGGCTTTCGCATGGTGATGCTGTATGTGCCGCACGCCTGGGTGGCGGCACGAATGGGGTGGCCAATTGGTCGGCGAGGGGCGCTGCGGCAGGAGGTCTGGCGCGACGAGGCGAGCGTCGACGCGCTCGCGCAGGCGGCATCGGCGAAGAACGGTGCGCGCATCGACGCGCTGCTCGACGGCATCTTCCGCACGCAGACGACCGACCCCCTCGTGGCGGTCGCGCGGGCGGCGGGCGATGCACGCGTCGAGGCCGTGTGCGACCTGCTCGCGACCGAGGACGCCTGCCGCATCGAGCCCACGTCGCTCGCCGAGCGGCTCGGCGTGTCGCGCGAGCACTTCCACCGCCTGTTCCGCGCGGCGGTCGGCATGGCGCCGGCGCAGTACGCGCGGCTGGCGCGCATCGCCCGCGCCAAGGTGCTGCTGCGCGAAGGCCACGGGCCGGCCGATGTGGCCGCGCAATGCGGCTTTGCCGACCAGGCGCATTTCTCGCGCTGGTTCCGCCGCTGCTTCGGCGTGACGCCGGGGAACTACCGGGCGGGCGGCTCGCCAAGAAGCGTCGCGTGAGAAACTACGCCCCCGAGCGAGCGCCCCGCGTATGAACGACAAGTCCTTGAATCTGAAAGAAAAAATCATCTCCGTCGCGCCCATGATGGACTGGACCGACAGGCATTGCCGCGTCTTCCACCGCCTCATGACACGCCATGCGCTGCTCTACACGGAGATGGTGACCACCGGCGCGCTGATCCACGGCGACGTGCCGCGCCACCTGCGCTTTCATGAAGAAGAACATCCCGTCGCGCTGCAGCTCGGCGGCAGCGAGCCGAACGACCTGGCGCACTGCGCGAAGCTTGGCGAAGAGTGGGGCTACGACGAAATCAACCTGAACTGCGGCTGCCCGAGCGAGCGCGTGCAGCGCGGCGCGTTCGGGGCCTGCCTCATGAACGAGCCGCAGCTGGTGGCCGATTGCGTGAAGGCGATGGTCGACGTGGTCGATGTGCCGGTCACGGTGAAGCACCGCATCGGTATCGACAAGATCGAGAGCTACGAGTTCGTGCGCGACTTCGTCGGCGCGGTGAGCGAGGCGGGCTGCGGCACGTTCATCGTGCATGCGCGCAACGCTTGGCTGCAGGGCCTGAGCCCGAAGCAGAACCGCGAGATTCCGCCGCTGCGCTATGCGCTGGTGCACCGCCTGAAGCACGACTTTCCGGCGCTGCAGTTTTCGATCAACGGCGGCATCGCCACCAACGCCCAGGTGCACGAGCACCTGCGGCTGCTCGACGGCGCCATGATCGGCCGCGAGGCGTACCACAACCCCTGGTGGCTGGCCGAGTGGGACGCCGAGTTCTACGGCGACGCCCCGCAGACGCTCACGCGCGAGGACATCGAGGCGCGGATGTGCGACTACATGCTCCGCGAGGCGACCGAACATGGCACGAACTGGTGGTCGATCGCGCGCCACATGCTGGGCCTGCGCAACGGACTGCCCGGCGCGCGCCGCTGGCGCCAGGTCTGGAGCGACCACCGCCTGAAGACCCGCCCGCCGCACGAAGTGATGGCGCTGGCGCACGAACCCGCCGCACAAGCCGCCTGATTCCTTTCCCGCCCCCGACTTTGTAGACAGTCAACACAATTGAGCGAAGTTGACGCTCGATGGAACACAGTTTCATGACAATGCAACAACAAGTGTGAGCGAAGCACCTGTTTTTGCTCAAGAATAAGGCGGTCAGGGAAACAAGAAAAAGGTTCTGTCTTATGAGTGAAGCTGTGGGCGGCAAGGAAGAAGTCAGTGCGCTTGCCAGGGGGTTGTCGCTGCTGAAGGTCATCGGGATGTCAGCGGCACCCGTCGGAAACCGGGAATTGGCCGACACCACCGGCATCCCGAAGGCCACGGTGTCGCGCCTCACGGCGACGTTGGTAGGGGCGGGGTTTCTGCGGCAGTCGCAGGACAGCGAGCGCTTCAGCCTGGGGCCGGTGCTGCTCGACATGAGCAGCCGCTACCTGCGCAATTTCGACCTGAGGTCGCTGGCGCGTCCCCATCTCGGCAACCTGGCGGAACTGTCGGGCGCCAGCATCCACATGGCGGTGCGCGACGATCTGGACATGCTGGTCATCGATTCGCTGCGTCCGCGCTCGGCGCTCATCAGCTCCCGCATCGACGTCGGCTCGCGCATGTCGATCGCCACCTCCGCCTCCGGCCGCGCCTACATCGGCGCCTTGCCCTCGGTCGAGCAGTCGGCCCTGCTGGAGCAGATCCGGCTCGAAACCGGCGAGAACTGGCACGCCATCGAGCCGCGCCTCATCGCCAGCCTGGAAGAGTACGCCCGCCTGGGCTACTGCACCTCCTTCGGCGAATGGAACCCCCAGATCCACGCCCTGGGCTTCGCGCTCGAAGGCCCGCGCGGCGAACGCTACGGCGTGAGCTGCGGCGGCCCCGCGTACCTGCTGCCAAGGGAGACCATGCTGAGCCGCGTAGCCCCTCGCATGCTGGAAATCGCCCATCGCATCTCTACAGAGGCAGGCACCCTCACCCTGGACTGAACGAGGCCGCGCCAAAGGCGCAGGCCCTTTCGGGAGGCGCCGCGGAACCGGCTCTGCCGGGCCGCAGGCGTCGCCCCCGGAAGGGGGTTGGCGAAGCGACACGAAGTGCGCGAAGCCTGGGGGTGAGCCCTATACAGCGGCCTCGAGGCCGTTGAGGAAGTGCTCGCGCATGCGCGCCATCGCCGTGGCGGCATCGCGCGCCTCGATGGCCGCCATCACCGCGCGGTGCTCCGCCAGCGACTCGCCAATGCGCCCCGCCTTCAGCAGCGAGTTGTGGCGATTGAGCTTCATCACCTTGCGCAGGTCGGCCACCATCTGGTCGCGCCACTTGTTGTTGGCAATGGCCAGCAGGCTCATGTGGAAGCGCTCGTTCACCGCAAAGAAGTGCTCGCGGTCTTCCTTGCCGGGGGCGGCGGCGGCTTCCAGCTCGGCGTGCAGCGCCTTCAGCTCGGCGCGCTGGTCGTCGGTGGCGCGCTCGGCCACCACGCCGGCGGCGTCGCTCTCGAGCAGCGAGAGCAGGTGATACACATCGGCCAGGTCCTGCTCCGACACCTCGGTGACGTAGGCGCCGCGGCGCACCTTCATCGTCACCAGCCCTTCGGCGGCCAGCACCTTCAGCGCCTCGCGCAGGGGCGTGCGGCTGATGCCGTATTCCTCGGCCAGCTTGAGTTCGTCGATCCAGCTGCCGGGCTCCAGCTCGCGGCGGAAGATCCGTTGGCGCAGGAGCTCGGCCACCTCTTCATAGAGGGCGCGGGGGGTCAGGGTGACGGCGGACATGGGCTGCACTGTACTTCAAAAAATGCGTTTGAATTAATAATTACGGATGGGTTAGACTTGTGAACGGCTTGCAAATCCGTGCAAGCGACCTTGCGAATCCCGTCAGACCACCGCCTGGAGCGGCGCCTTCCATGAGCAGCAGCACACCCGAACCCACCTACAAGCCGGCCGATCTCGACGCCTGGGCCAAGTCCGCCGCCAAATCGGCGCCCGGCGGCGACGTGAATGCGCTGAACTGGATCACGCCCGACGGCATCAGCGTGAAGCCGCTGTACACCGCGGCCGACCTGCAAGGCCTGAAGTACACCGACACGCTGCCCGGCTTCGAGCCCTACCTGCGCGGCCCGCAGGCCACCATGTACGCGGTGCGCCCCTGGACCATCCGCCAGTACGCCGGCTTCTCCACGGCCGAAGAATCGAACGCGTTCTACCGCAAGGCGCTGGCCGCCGGCGGCCAGGGCGTGAGCGTGGCCTTCGACCTGGCCACCCACCGCGGCTACGACAGCGACCATCCGCGCGTGACCGGCGACGTCGGCAAGGCCGGCGTGGCGATCGACTCGGTCGAGGACATGAAGATCCTGTTCGACCAGATCCCGCTCGACAAGGTGAGTGTCTCGATGACGATGAACGGTGCCGTGCTGCCGGTGCTGGCGGGCTACGTGGTCGCGGCCGAAGAGCAGGGCGTGGCGCAAGACCAACTGAGCGGAACCATCCAGAACGACATCCTCAAGGAGTTCATGGTCCGCAACACGTACATCTTTCCGCCGGCGCCGAGCATGCGGATCATTGGCGACATCATCGAGTACACGGCGCAGAAGATGCCGAAGTTCAACTCGATCTCGATCAGCGGCTATCACATGCAGGAAGCCGGCGCCAACCAGGCGCTGGAGCTCGCGTTCACGCTGGCCGACGGCAAGGAATACGTGAAGACTGCGCTGGCCAAGGGCCTGGACGTCGACGGCTTTGCCGGGCGCCTGAGCTTCTTCTGGGCCATCGGCATGAACTTCTACCTGGAAGTGGCCAAGATGCGCGCGGCGCGTCTGCTGTGGTGCCGCATCATGAAGGAGTTCAACCCCAAGAACCCCAAGAGCCTGATGCTGCGCACGCACTGCCAGACCTCGGGCTGGTCGCTCACCGAGCAGGACCCGTACAACAACGTGGTGCGCACCACCATCGAGGCGATGGCCGCGGTGTTCGGCGGCACGCAGTCGCTGCACACCAACGCGCTCGACGAAGCCATTGCGCTGCCCACCGAGTTCAGCTCGCGCATCGCGCGCAACACGCAGCTCATCATCCAGGAAGAGACGCACATCACGAACGTGATCGACCCCTGGGCCGGCAGCTACATGATGGAGAAGCTCACGCAGGACATGGCCGACGCCGCCTGGACCATCATCGAAGAAGTCGAGGCCATGGGTGGCATGACCAAGGCCGTGGACAGCGGCTGGGCCAAGCTCAAGATCGAAGCCGCCGCCGCCGAGAAGCAGGCGCGCATCGACTCGGGCAAGGACGTGATCGTCGGCGTCAACAAGTACAAGCTCAAGAGCGAAGACGCGATCGACAGCCTGTCGATCGACAACGTGAAGGTGCGCGATCAGCAGGTGGCGCGTCTGCAGAGCATCCGCGCCTCGCGCGACAACGCCAAGGTGCAGGCCGCGCTCGACGCGCTCACCGACGCCGCCGAGAACAACACCGGCAACCTGCTGGCGCTGAGCATCGACGCGGTGCGTGCGCGCGCCACCGTCGGCGAGATTTCCGATGCCCTCGAAAAGTCCTTCGGCCGCCATCGCGCCGACACGCAAAAGGTGACCGGTGTGTACGCTGCCGCCTATGACTCGGCCGAAGGCTGGGAAGCGCTCAAGACCGAGATCAACAACTTCGCCGAGGCGCAAGGCCGTCGCCCGCGCGTGATGATTTCCAAGCTCGGCCAGGATGGGCACGACCGTGGCGCGAAGGTGGTGGCCACGGCGTTCGCCGACCTGGGCTTCGACGTCGACATGGGCCCGCTGTTCCAGACGCCCGAAGAATGCGCGCGGCAAGCGATTGAAAACGACGTGCACGCCGTGGGCGTGAGCACGCTCGCCGCCGGCCACAAGACGCTGGTGCCAGCCATCATCGAAGAGTTGCGCAAGCAGGGCGCGGACGACATCATCGTCTTCGTCGGCGGCGTGATTCCGCGCCAGGACTACGACTTCCTCTACGAAGCCGGCGTCAAGGGCATCTACGGCCCGGGCACGCCCATCCCGGCCAGCGCCAAGGACGTGCTGGAGCAGATCCGCGCGGCCGTCGCAGTCTGAGACGAAGCGACGTGGGCGATCTCTTGTCGCGGCTGTCGCTGCAGCCCGTGGATTCCAGCGATTTCGAAGACATGCTGGCCGTGCGCATCGATGCGATGCGCCCGAGCCTGGAGCGTGTCGGCCGCTTTGACCTCACGCGTTCGCGCGAGCGCCTGTCGGCCGGTTTCGTGGTCCCGTACATGCACCACATCGTGCTCGACGGTGAGCAGCGCCTGGGCTTCATCACGCTCAAGCCCGAGGACGCGGATGCGCTGCGCCTCGATCACCTGTACCTGCGCACCGGCTTCCAGGGACGCGGCATCGGCGAATGGGCGCTGCGTTGGGCCAAGGCGCAGGCGCGCGAACAGCAGCTGGACATCAAGCTCACCGCGCTCGTGAAGAGCGACGCCAACCGCTTCTACCAGCGGCACGGCTTCGTGCTCGAAGGCGAGGAGGGCGTCGACCTGCACTACCGCTGGCGCGTGGCGTCGGAGGCCGCGTGCTGAACACCGTCGGCGCGCTCGAACGCGCGCTCGCCGATGCGCCGGGCATGGCGCAGCGGCGTGCCATCGCCAAGGCGATCACGCTGCTCGAATCGACGCGCGCCGACCACCGCGCGCAGGCCGACGAGTTGCTCACGGCGCTGCTGCCGCGCACCGGCGAGTCATTTCGCCTGGGCATCTCGGGTGTGCCCGGCGTGGGCAAGTCGACCTTCATCGAAACGCTGGGCCTGCTGCTGATCGGCAAGGGCCACCGCGTGGCCGTGCTCACCATCGACCCCTCGTCCACCGTGTCGGGCGGCTCCATCCTGGGCGACAAGACGCGCATGGAGCGCCTGTCGGTGCACGAGCGCGCCTACATCCGGCCCAGCCCCTCGAGCGGCACGCTCGGCGGCGTGGCCGAGAAGACGCGCGAGGCCATGCTGGTCTGCGAGGCCGCGGGCTACGACATCGTGATCGTCGAGACCGTGGGCGTGGGCCAGAGCGAAACCGCCGTGGCCGGCATGACCGACATGTTCGTGCTGCTGCAGCTGCCCAACGCGGGCGACGACCTGCAGGCGATCAAGAAGGGCGTGATGGAGCTGGCCGACCTGGTCGCCATCAACAAGGCCGACATCGACCGCGACGCCGCCACGCGCGCGCAGGCCCAGATCACCTCGGCACTGCGCCTGTTCGGCCACCAGGGCAACCCCGACCACGCGCACGCCGTGCACGACGCCCACAGCGGCGTGGAGCGCCGCTTCTGGCTGCCCAAGGTGCTGCAGCTCAGCGCGCTCGCCGGCACCGGTGTCGACGCCTTCTGGGACGCCGTGCTCGAATTCAAGACGCTGCAGACCGCCAACGGCAAGCTCGCGAAGCGCCGCGAAAAACAGGCGACCGCGTGGATGTGGGAACGCATCGACGCCGGACTCAAGCAGGCGTTTCGCCAGCACGCGCAGGTGCGCGAGCTGCTGCCGCAACTCACGCAGCAGGTGGCGCAGGGCAGCCTGCCGGCCTCGACGGCGGCGCGCCAACTGCTCGCCGCGGCCGCCATCACCGCCCGGGTGTGACACCCCGGCCCCCACAAGACTCTCCCAGCAATCCAGAACCACAGCTTCGGAAGCACACCATGCAAGAACTGATCGAACAACTCGAAAAGAAGCGCGCCCAGGCGCGACTCGGCGGCGGGCAGAAGCGCATCGACGCGCAGCACGCCAAGGGCAAGCTCACGGCGCGCGAGCGCATCGAGCTGCTGCTCGACGACGGCACGTTTGAAGAGTGGGACATGTTCGTCGAGCACCGCTCGGTCGACTTCGGCATGGCCGAGCAGAAGATCCCCGGCGACGGCGTGGTCACGGGCTACGGCATGATCAACGGCCGCCTCGTGTTCGTGTTCAGCCAGGACTTCACGGTCTTCGGCGGCGCGCTCAGCGAAGCCCATGCCGAGAAGATCTGCAAGGTGATGGACCAGGCCATGAAGGTCGGCGCACCGGTCATCGGCCTGAACGACTCGGGCGGCGCGCGCATCCAGGAAGGCGTGGCGTCGCTGGGCGGCTATGCCGACGTGTTCCAGCGCAACGTGATGGCCTCGGGCGTGGTGCCGCAGATCAGCATGATCATGGGCCCCTGCGCCGGCGGCGCCGTGTACTCGCCCGCCATGACCGACTTCATCTTCATGGTGAAGGACAGCAGCTACATGTTCGTCACCGGCCCCGAGGTGGTGAAGACCGTGACGCACGAGAGCGTCACGGCCGAGGAACTGGGCGGCGCCATCACCCACACCACGCGCAGCGGCGTGGCCGACATGGCGTTCGAGAACGACGTCGAGGCGCTGATGATGCTGCGCCGCCTGTACAACTACCTGCCGCTGAACAACCGCGAGAAGCCGCCGGTGCGCCTGGGCAATGACGGCCAGGGCGACCCGGCCGACCGGCCCGACTACTCGCTGGACACGCTGGTGCCCGACAACCCGAACAAGCCCTACGACATCAAGGAACTGATCCTGAAGGTGGTGGACGACGGCGACTTCTTCGAGCTGCAGCCCGACTACGCGAAGAACATCGTGATCGGCTTCGCGCGCATGGAAGGCCAGACGGTCGGCATCGTGGCCAACCAGCCGCTGGTGCTGGCAGGTTGCCTGGACATCAAGAGCAGCATCAAGGCCGCGCGCTTCGTGCGCTTTTGCGATGCCTTCAACATCCCCGTCATCACCTTCGTCGACGTGCCCGGCTTCATGCCCGGCACCGGCCAGGAGTACGGCGGCATCATCAAGCACGGCGCCAAGCTGCTGTACGCGTACGCGGAGTGCACGGTGCCCAAGATCACCGTCATCACGCGCAAGGCCTACGGCGGTGCGTACGACGTGATGGCCTCCAAGCACCTGCGCGGCGACGTCAACCTGGCCTGGCCGCGCGCCGAGATCGCGGTGATGGGTGCCAAGGGCGCGGTGGAAATCATCTTCCGCGAAGACAAGAACAACCCCGAGAAGCTCGCGGCCCGCGAAGCCGAATACAAGGCCCGCTTCGCCAACCCGTACGTGGCCAGCGCGCGCGGCTACATCGACGACGTGATCCTGCCGCACGAGACGCGCAAGCGCATCTGCCGCTCGCTCGTGATGCTGCGCGAGAAAAAGCTCGAGAACCCGTGGCGCAAGCACGGCAACATTCCGCTCTGAGCCAGAACACCATGCAGGCACCAAAGACAACGGCACAACTGGACACCCAACTCGCCTCGCTTGAGGCGGACGCGAAGTATGTGCTGACCGGAGTTGAGCTCGCTCTCGCGCTCTCAGCGATTCGAGAGCTAGAGCACCTGCGTCCGCAGATGATCGTCAAGGAAGAGGCTGAGTTGATAAGGCAAAACCTCACAGTTGCTAGCACCGCGCTCGGAAGCGCGAAGAAATTCAAGATCTAGGCACGCCATGTTCAAAAAAATCCTGATCGCCAACCGTGGCGAAATCGCCTGCCGCGTCATCCAGACCGCGAAGAAGATGGGCATCCTCACCGTCGCCGTCTACTCCGACGCCGACAAGGAAGCCCGCCACGTCGAGCTGGCCGACGAGGCCGTGCACATCGGCGCCGCGCCCAGCCGTGAGAGCTACCTGCAGGCCGACCGCATCATCGCGGCCTGCAAGAAGACGGGCGCCGAGGCCGTGCACCCGGGCTACGGCTTCCTGTCGGAGAACGAAGCCTTTGCGCGCAAGGTCGAGGAAGAGGGCATTGCCTTCATCGGCCCGAAGCACTATTCGATCGCGGCCATGGGCGACAAGATCGCCTCGAAGAAGCTTGCGAACGAAGCCCAGGTCAACACCATCCCCGGCTGGAACGACGCCATCGAGACGGCCGAGCGCGCCGTCGAGATCGCGAAGGACATCGGCTACCCCGTGATGATCAAGGCCTCGGCTGGCGGTGGCGGCAAGGGCCTGCGCGTGGCCTTCAACGACAAGGAAGCCTTCGAGGGCTTCACTTCTTGCCGCAATGAAGCGCGCAATTCCTTCGGCGACGACCGCGTGTTCATCGAGAAGTTCGTCGAGGAGCCGCGCCACATCGAAATCCAGGTGCTGGGCGACTCGCACGGCAACGTCATCTACCTGAACGAGCGCGAGTGCTCCATCCAGCGCCGCCACCAGAAGGTGATCGAGGAGGCGCCGTCGCCCTTCATCACCGACGCCACGCGCAAGGCGATGGGCGAGCAGGCGGTGCAACTGGCCAAGGCCGTGAAGTACCAGAGCGCGGGCACGGTGGAGTTCGTGGTCGGCAAGGACCAGAGCTTCTACTTCCTGGAGATGAACACGCGCCTGCAGGTGGAGCACCCGGTGACGGAGTGCATCACCGGCCTGGACCTGGTCGAGCTGATGATCCGCGTGGCGGCCGGCGAGAAGCTGCCGCTGGCGCAGGCCGATGTGAAGCGCGACGGCTGGGCCATCGAGTGCCGCATCAACGCCGAAGACCCGTTCCGCAACTTCCTGCCGTCGACGGGCCGCCTGGTGAAGTTCCAGCCGCCGGCGGAGAGCATGTTCGCGAGCGACACCGGCCACCTGCACGGCGTGCGCGTGGACACCGGCGTGTACGACGGCGGCGAGATCCCGATGTACTACGACTCGATGATCGCCAAGCTCATCGTGCACGGCAAGGACCGCAACGAGGCCATCGCGCTCATGCGCGAGGCGCTCAACGGCTTCGTGATCCGCGGCATCAGCAGCAACATCCCGTTCCAGGCCGCGCTGCTGGCGCATCCCAAGTTCGTGGCGGGCGATTTCAACACCGGCTTCATTGCCGAGCACTACGGCAAGGGCTTCCACGCGGAAGACGTGCCGCATGCCGATCCGTCGTTTCTGGTGGCGTTGGCCGCCTTCGTCAACCGCCGCTACCGCGCGCGCGCCTCGGGCATCAGCGGACAGCTCGAAGGTCACGGTGTGAAGGTGGGCGAGCAGTTCGTGGTGGTCGAGCTGGGCCCCGAGGGCAAGCACGTGCAGCACGCGGTGTCGGTGAGCGACTTCCAGGACAAGACCGGCGCCAGCGCCGTCACGGTGGGCGACAAGCGCTACCAGATCGAGAGCGACTTCGCGCTGGGTGCGGTGCGCGTGCAGGGCACGGCCAACGGCAAGCCCTTCACGGCGCAGGTGGAGCGCGGCGCGGGCAAGAACCCGCTGGCGCTGCGCGTGTCGCACGACGGCACGCAGATCGAGACCATGGTGCTGTCGCCGCTGGGCGCGCGCCTGCTCGAGCTGATGCCCTACAAGGCACCGCCCGACCTGAGCAAGTTCCTGATGTCGCCGATGCCGGGCCTGCTGGTCGAGGTGTCGGTGCAGCCGGGACAGCAGGTCCAGGCTGGCGAGAAGCTGGCCGTGATCGAGGCCATGAAGATGGAAAACGTGCTGTTCGCCGCGCAGGATGGCGTGGTGGGCAAGATCTCGGCGGCCAAGGGCGAATCGCTCGCCGTCGACCAAATCATTCTGGAGTTCAACTGATGGGTGCCAACGACCTGCAACAAGCGGCAATCACGCTGCACCGCCCGGCCAAGGCCGTGGCGACGCCCCAGGGCCCCTGGTCCGTGGAGGCCATCCAGGCGCTGCTCGACAAGCCTTTCATGGAACTGCTGTTCGAGGCGCAGACCGTGCACCGCCGGCATTTCCCCGAGGGCGACATCGAGCTGGCCACGCTGCTGTCGGTGAAGACCGGGGGCTGCCCCGAGAACTGCGGCTACTGCCCGCAGTCGGCCGAGTTCGACACAGGCGTGAAGGCGCAAAAGCTCATGGAGGTCGACGAGGTGGTGCGCGCCGCGCAGGCCGCCAAGGACGCCGGCGCCACGCGCTTTTGCATGGGCGCCGCCTGGCGCGCGCCCAAGGACCGCGACGTCGAGAAGGTGGCGGTGCTGGTCGAGGCCGTGAAGGGCCTGGGCCTGCAGACCTGCGCCACGCTGGGCATGCTGGAGCCGCACCACGCGCAGCAGCTCAAGGCCGCCGGCCTGGACTACTACAACCACAACCTGGACACCGCGCCCGAGTACTACACCGACGTGGTCGACACGCGCACCTACCAGGACCGCCTGGACACGCTGGCGGCCGTGCGCAGCGCCGGCATCAGCGTGTGCTGCGGCGGCATCGTGGGCATGGGCGAGCAGCCGGTGCACCGCGCCGGGCTGATCGCGCAGCTCGCCAACATGGACCCGTACCCGGAGTCGGTGCCGATCAACAGCCTGGTGCGCGTGCCCGGCACGCCGCTGGCCGATTCGGAGCCGGTCGATCCCTTCGACTTCGTGCGCATGATCGCCGTGGCCCGCATCACGATGCCGACCGCGCGCGTGCGCCTGTCGGCCGGCCGCCAGCAGATGGGCGAGGCGGTGCAGGCCCTGTGCTTCATGGCCGGCGCCAACTCGATCTTCTACGGCGACAAGCTGCTGGTCACCGGCAACCCCGACGTCGACGCCGATGTGCAGCTGCTGCGCAAGCTCGGCCTGCGCTCGCACCGCACGCAGGAGCAGGCGGAAGAAGGCGGCTGCGCATGACCACGCCGCGTCCCTTCAAGGTGCTGGGCATCCAGCAGATCGCCATCGGCGGCCCCGACAAGCTGCGCCTGCAGAAGCTGTGGGTCGACATGCTCGGGCTCGAGGTGACGGGCACCTTCCGCAGCGAGCGCGAGAACGTCGACGAAGACATCTGTTCGATGGGCAGCGGCCCGTTCAAGGTCGAGGTCGACCTGATGCAACCGCTGGACCCCGAGAAGAAGCCTGCCGTGCACACCACGCCGCTGAACCACGTCGGCCTGTGGATCGACGACCTGCCCCAGGCCGTCGAATGGCTCACGGCGCAGGGCGTGCGCTTTGCGCCGGGCGGCATCCGCAAGGGCGCGGCCGGTTTCGACATCTGCTTTTTGCACCCCAAGGCCAACGACGAGTTCCCGATCTCGGGCGAGGGCGTGCTGGTCGAGATGGTGCAGGCGCCGCCCGAGGTGGTGACGGCCTTCAACGCGCTCGCCGCTACGCGCTGAGCGCCTTGCGCACCGGCGGCTTCACGTCGGCGCGCTGCGGCGGCAGCATCGGCTGGTGCTCGCGCGCCGGGTTCAAAATGATCGAGGTCGCGGTCTCGGTCAGGATGCAGAACTTGGCGAGCACCGCATCGAGGTGCGGCACGTCGATCACGGCGATCTCGAGGATCCAGCTGTCCTCGCCGGTCACGTTGTAGGCATTGACGCACTCGGGCGTCTCCTGCACCAGCTTCACCACGAGGTCGTAGTCGGCCCGACCGACACGGATGATCCCGCGGATCCCGTAGCCCAGCCGCGTGAGGTTCACGGTGGCGCGGTAGCCGGTGATGACGCCGGCGGCTTCCAGCTTTTTCACGCGCTCGGTCACGGCCGGCTGGCTCAGGTGCACGCGGCGGCCCAGCTCGGCCATGCTCAGGCGCGCGTCGGCCTGCAGTTCGGCGAGGATGCGGGTGTCGTGGGCGTCCAGCGTGGGGGTCAAGGTGAAGTCCATGGAAGTCCTTTAATTCGACGGTGCGGTGCGAGCAGAACCATGAAATTCGCATGGCTGCCGGCGGGTGGCTTTCATACCATGACGGACACCTGATACCAATAAGAGACACCCTCGCCATGTCGACACTCGCACCAACTGCGCAGGCCGCGCCTGCTTCTTCGCGCCCCCGGCTGACGCCGCTGCTGTGGCTCTGCCTGGCCGCCACCTGGGTGGTCTGGGGCTCGACCTACCTGGCCATCAAGTACGCGCTGATCAGCTTTCCGCCGTTCCTGCAGATGGGCTCGCGCTTCCTGGTCGCGGGCGTGCTGCTGGCGGCGTGGATGCGCTGGCGCGGCACGCCCTGGCCGACGCGCCTGCAGTGGCGCAATGCGCTGGTCGTCGGCGCGCTGATGCTCGGCGGCGGCATGGGTGGCACGGCCCTGGCCGAGGTGTCGATCGGCTCGGGGCTGGTGGTGGCGTTCATTGCCGTCATCCCGTTGCTGATTGCTTTGTTGAACCTGATCTGGGGCGTGAAGCCGGCGCGCCTCGAAGCAGCGGGCATTGCGCTCGGGCTCGTCGGCGTGCTGATGCTCACGCAGGGCAGCGGCTTCAAGGCCTCGCCTGAAGGGCTGGTGGCGATCTGCGTGGCTTGCATCTGCTGGTCGCTCGGCAGCGTGCTGAGCCAGCGCAAGCTGCCGCTGGCGCCCGGTGCGATGGGCTTCGCGAGCGAGATGCTGTGCGGCGGTGTGGTGCTGATGGTGCTGGCCGCGGTGTCGGGCGAAACGATGACCTGGCCGCCGCAGCCGGTGGCGCTGGGGGCGTGGGTCTACCTCGTGGTGTTCGGCTCGCTGATCGCGTTCAACGCCTACATGGTGCTGCTCGCGCAGGCGCCGGCCGGGCTGGCGGCGAGCTACACCTTCGTCAATCCGGTGATCGCCATGCTGCTGGGCGTGTGGATCGCCCAAGAGACGGTCACGCGCTTCGAGTGGTACGCGGTGGGCGTGGTGCTGGCGGGCGTGCTGCTGTTGCTCTTCAAGCGCCCGCAGAAGGGCTGATCGAACAGCTCAGGCCGGACGGCGCCAGAAGGCGAGGGTGGCGGCCAGCAGCCACATGCCGACCGCGCAGCTGCGGTTGAGCATCGTGAGGCCGCGGCGCGAGAGCCAGCGCACGGCCTGCGTGCCGGCGCCGGCATAGGCCAGCATCACGCAGGTGTCGAGCACGACGAAGATCGCGCCCAGCACCAGGTACTGCATGCCCTGGGGCTTGGCCGTGTCGATGAATTGCGGAAGGAAGGCGGCGAAGAACAGCACCGTCTTCGGGTTCGACAGCGCCACCATGAGGCTGCGCACGAGGGCGATGCGCCCGTGCGGACGGACCTCGACGGCCGACTTGGCCAGCGCCGTGCCCAGGTCGGTCGCTTCGCTGCGCCACAGCTTGATGCCGAGCCAGACCAGGTAGGCCACGCCCGCGACGCGGATCGCGTTGAAGAGCCATTCCGAGGCCGCGAGCAGCGAGCCCAGCCCGAGCGCCACGACCGCGATCAGCGAGACGCTGCCGAGCGACGCGCCCGCGATGCCCCAGCTGGCGCGGCGCATGCCGCCGTCGATGCCGTTGGACAGCGCCAGCAGCATGGTCGGGCCGGGGATCACCGCCAGGGCGAGCGAGGCGACGGCGTAGATCAGCAGGGTGTCGAGGGTCATGGTTTCGTTGCTCCTTGGCGCTGTTCGGCGGCGGCGCGAGCACGCGCCAGGGCGGCTTCGACGATGGAGCGCTTGCGCGTGTCGGCGGCCTGCGGTTCGGCGGCGGCAGGTGCGGGTTCGGCCTCACGCTTCGCTGTCTCGCGATGTTGGGCGTGCAGCTTGTAGCGCTGCAATGCGGCCTCGGCCTGTGCCTGCGACCACGCCTGCCAGCCGCTGCGGCCGGGGGTTTCAATCTCGAGCGAGATGCAGTCGACAGGGCAGACCGGAATGCACAGCTCGCAGCCCGTGCAGTGCGCCTCGATCACCGTGTGCATGCGCTTGTTGATGCCGATGATCGCGTCGGTCGGGCAGGCGTCGAGGCAGAGCGTGCAGCCGATGCACCAGGCCTCGTCGATGACCGCCATGGCGCGCGGGCCTTCGGTGCCGAACTGCGGATCGAGCGGCAGCGCGGCGCGGCCCGTGAGCAGCGCGAGGCGCTCGATGCCCTCGGCGCCGCCGGGCGGGCACTGGTTGATGTCGGCCTCGCCGTCGGCGATGGCCTGCGCATAACCCGCGCAATCGGGATAGCCGCACCGTGTGCACTGCGTTTGAGGCAGTGCGTCGTTGATGCGTGCGGCCAGCCCGTTCACGGTGGGTGATGCGCGCGGCTCAGCGCGCGGCGCTGGCGCGGGACTTCTTTGCCGCTGCGGCCGGCTTCTTGGCAGCCGGCGCGGCTTTCACGGCGACGGCCTTCTTGGCGGCGACCGGCGTCTTGCGGGCCGCGGCGGTTGCCACGGCCTTCAGCTTCTGGCCCGGCTTGATGCGGTCTTCGGCCGGCAGCTCTTCGCGCGCACCGGCGCGGCGCTGGGGCTCGTCGCTGGCGGCGATGAAGTTGCGGACCTTCGGGTAGACCAGGTCACGCCAGCGGCGGCCGCTGAAGATGCCGTAGTGGCCCGCGCCCTTGACCTCGTAGTGCTCGCGCTTGCCGTCGGCGATGCCGGTGCACAGGCTGTGCGCGGCCTGGGTCTGGCCCGAGCCGGAGATGTCGTCGAGCTCGCCTTCGACGGTGAGCAGGGCGGTGGCGTGGATGTCCTGCGGACGCACGCGCTCCACCTGGCCGGCGGGGTTCTTCACATCCCAGGTGCCGTTGACCAGGTCGAAGTCCTGGAACACGGTGCGGATGGTCTCGAGGTAGTAGTCCGCGTCCATGTCGAGGACGGCGTTGTACTCGTCGTAGAACTTGCGGTGGGCTTCGGCGCTGGCGTCGTCACCCTTGATCAGGTCCTTGAAGTAGTCGTAGTGGCTGCTGGCGTGGCGATCGGGGTTCATGGCCACGAAGCCCGTGTGCTGCAGGAAGCCCGGGTAGACCTTGCGGCCCGCGCCAGGGAAGCCTTGTGGCACGCGGTAGATCACGTTGTTCTCGAACCACTCGAAGCTCTTGTTGGTCGCGAGGTTGTTCACCGCCGTGGGCGATTTGCGCGCGTCGATCGGGCCACCCATCATGGTCATCGTGAGGGGCAGCGCTTCGCCGCGGCTGGCCATGAGCGACACGGCCGCCAGCACCGGCACGGTGGGCTGGCACACGCTCACCACGTGGCAGTTGCCGTATTCGGCCTGCAGGCGGCGGATGAACTCCTGCACGTAGTTGATGTAGTCGTCCAGGTGGAACTCACCGTCGGACAGCGGCACCAGGCGCGCGTTCTTCCAGTCGGTGATGTAGACCTTGTGGTCCTGCAGCATGGTGCGTACGGTGTCGCGCAGCAGCGTGGCGTAGTGGCCCGACAGCGGCGCCACGATCAGCACCACGGGCTGGCTCTTGAGCGTCTTGAGGATGTGCGGTTCGTCGGTGAAGCGCTTGAAGCGGCGCAGTTCGCAGAAGGGCTTGTCGAGCTCGACGGCCTCCTGGATCACGACGTCTTCGCCGTCGACCTTGACGGACTTGATGTTGAACTCGGGCTTCTCGTAGTCCTTGCCCAGCCGGTACAGCAGGTCATAGCCGGCGGCCATGCGCTGTGCCATCGGCAGTTGGCTCCAGACGGCGCCGGGGCCGTAGAGCTTGGAGGCGGCCTGGGCGAAGTCCGAAAAGGGCTCCATCAGGGAACGCTGGGCTTCGTAGAGTTGATAGAGCATCGCGGGTCTTTGAGTGGATGTTGCAGTGCAATATATCAGTGCATTTGCCGCGGCGCAGGGGGCCGAACCCTAGCCCGAAGCGGGCTGGATTCGCCTTCTGTGGCCGAATGTGAACGAATCGTCAAAAAGTCGATTCACTCACACCCGGTTGTCACCTAGATGACCTTCGCAATCGACGCGCAGACGTAGTCGATGTTCTTGCTGTTGAGCGCGGCGACGCACATGCGGCCGGTGTCGGTGCCGTACACGCCAAACTCGTTGCGCAGGCGCACCATCTGGTCCTTGGTCAGGCCCGAGTAGCTGAACATGCCGATCTGGGTGGTGATGAAGCTCATGTCTTCCTTCACGCCGGCGGCCTTCAGGCCGTCGACCAGCTTCTGGCGCATGGCCTTGATGCGCACGCGCATCTCGCCCAGTTCCTTTTCCCACAGGGCGCGCAGCTCGGGAGTGCCGAGCACCGCGGCCACCACGGCGCCGCCGTGGATCGGCGGGTTGCTGTAGTTGGTGCGGATGGCGATCTTGAGTTGCGACAGCACGCGGCCGGCTTCTTCCTTGTTCTCGCACAGCACCGACAGGGCGCCGACGCGTTCGCCGTACAGGCTGAAGCTCTTGGAGAACGAGGTCGACACGAAGAAGGTCAGGCCGGCGTCGACGAACTTGGCGACAGCCGCGCCGTCTTCCTTCAGGCCGTAGCCGAAGCCCTGGTAGGCCATGTCGAGGAAGGGCACGAGGCCCTTGGCCTTGACGGCAGCAACGACCAGGTCCCACTGCGCGGGGGTGATGTCGTAGCCGGTCGGGTTGTGGCAGCAGGCGTGCAGCACGACGATGGTGCCAGCCGGTGCCGCGTTCAGGGCGGCCAGCATGCCGTCGAAGTTGATGCCGCGCTGGGCGGCGTCGTAGTAGGGGTAGCTTTCGACCGTGAAGCCGGCGTTGGTGAACAGCGCGCGGTGGTTTTCCCAGCTCGGGTCGCTGATCAGCACGGTGGCGTTGGGGTTGAGCTTCTTGAGGAAGTCGGCGCCGACCTTCAGGCCGCCGGTGCCGCCGATGGCCTGGATGGTGGCCACGCGGCCGGAGGTGACGGGCTCGCTCTCGGGGCCGAAGACCAGGCCCTTGACGGCGTTGTCGTAGGCCACGATGCCGTCGATCGGCAGGTAGCCGCGGGCCGAGGGGGCCTTCATCATGTTCTGCTCTGCGGCCTGCACGCACTGGAGCAGGGGCAGCTTGCCGTTGTCGTCGTAATACACGCCGACGCCGAGATTGACCTTGAGGGGGTTGGTGTCGGCTGCAAATTGCTCGTTGAGGCCGAGGATCGGGTCGCGCGGCGCCATTTCGACCGCGGTGAACATAGACATGGAAAGGTCCTTTGGGATGAAAGCTTCGCTGGCAACCGGAGGAGGCTTTATCCTTTCCGGTTGCCTTGAATTTTACCGGCGCCACGCCACCTGTCGGGAACAGCCATGCCAGAGAACACCGAAGCCATAGCAGACCTGAAGAAAGTCGACCCGATCGGGCCGGCGAAACAGGGCGAATTCATCCGCTATCCCGACTCGCCGTTCGAGCTGTTCCAGCCTTATCCGCCGGCAGGCGACCAGCCCACGGCCATCGACGGCCTGGTGGCCGGCGTGCTCGACGGCGAGGTGTACCAGACGCTGCTGGGCGTGACGGGCTCGGGCAAGACTTTCACCATGGCCAACGTGATCGCCCGGCTGGGCCGCCCGGCCATCGTGTTCGCACCCAACAAGACGCTGGCGGCCCAGCTCTACAGCGAATTCCGCGAGTTCTTCCCGAAGAACGCTGTCGAGTACTTCGTGAGCTACTACGACTACTACCAGCCCGAAGCCTACGTGCCGCAGCGCGACCTGTTCATCGAGAAAGATTCCTCGATCAACGAGCACATCGAGCAGATGCGCCTGTCGGCCACCAAGAGCGTGCTGGAGCGGCGCGACACGGTCATCGTGGCCACGGTGAGCGCCATCTACGGCATCGGCACGCCCGAGGACTACATGGAGATGCGGCTGATTGCCCGCGTCGGCGACAAGGTCGGCCAGCGCGACCTGATCTCGCGGCTCATCCGCATGCAGTACACGCGCAACGAGCAGGACTTTGCGCGCGGCACGTTCCGCGTGCGCGGCGACACCATCGACGTGTTCCCGGCCGAGCACAGCGAGCTGGCCATCCGCTTCGAGCTGTTCGACGACGAGATCGAGTCGCTGCAGCTGTTCGACCCGCTCACCGGACGCATCCGCCAGAAGGTGCCGCGCTTCACGGTGTACCCGTCGAGCCACTACGTGACGCCGCGCGACAAGGTGTTGGCGGCGGTCGAAACCATCAAGATCGAACTGGCCGGCCGGCTCAAGGAACTGACCGGCTCGGGCAAGCTGGTCGAGGCGCAGCGGCTGGAGCAGCGCACGCGCTTCGACCTGGAAATGCTGGCCGAGATCGGCCACTGCAAGGGCATCGAGAACTACACGCGGCACCTTTCGGGCGCGGAGCCTGGCGACCCGCCGGCGACGCTCACCGACTACATGCCGAAGGACTCGTTGATGTTCCTCGACGAGAGCCATCAGATGATGGGCCAGCTCAGCGCCATGTACAACGGCGACCGGGCGCGCAAGGTCACGCTGGTCGAGTACGGCTTTCGCTTGCCGAGCGCGCTGGACAACCGGCCGCTCAAGCTCGAGGAGTTCGAGAAGCGGGCGCGCCAGTGCATCTTCGTGTCGGCCACGCCGGCGCAGTACGAGAAGGACCACGCCGGCAACGTCGTTGAGCAACTGGTGCGGCCGACCGGGCTGATCGACCCTGAGGTCGAGGTGCGCCCCGCCACGCACCAGGTGGACGACGTGCTGGGCGAGATCCGCATCCGCGTCGAGAAGAACGAACGCGTGCTGATCACCACGCTGACCAAGCGCATGGCCGAGCAGCTCACCGACTACCTGAGCGACAACGGCGTGAAGGTGCGCTACCTGCACAGCGACGTCGACACGGTCGAGCGGGTGGAAATCCTGCGCGACCTGCGCCTGGGCTCTTTCGACGTGCTGGTGGGCATCAACCTGTTGCGCGAGGGGCTGGACATTCCCGAGGTGTCGCTGGTCGCGATCCTCGATGCCGACAAGGAAGGCTTCCTGCGCGCCGAGCGCTCGCTGATCCAGACCATCGGCCGGGCGGCGCGCAACCTGAACGGCAAGGCCATTCTTTATGCCGACCGGATGACCGAGTCGATGAAGAAGGCCATCGGCGAAACCGAGCGCCGCCGCACCCGGCAGATCGCCCACAACGAGGCGAACGGCATCACGCCGCGCAGCATCGTGAAGCAGGTGCGCGACCTGATCGACGGCGTCTACAGCGAGAAGACCGGCAAGGAAATGGCCAAGCTCGACCTGGAACGCGCCAAGGTCGAGGACATGAGCGAGAAAGACATCGCCCGGGAAATCAAGCGGCTCGAGAAGCAGATGCTGGAGCACGCCCGCAACCTCGAATTCGAGAAAGCGGCCCGGGTGCGCGACCAGCTGGCGCTGCTGCGCGAGCAGGCGTTCGGGGCGTCGGGCGGCGACAACATCCCCGGTTTGGCGGCCTGATTTCGGCTAGGCCATAAGTTCGCTTTCTTCAAGCGAACCGCGCTGGGGTTTACCCGAGCAGAGTTCAGGGGCATCTGCTATACTTGACCGAAATACTCAACAACAAAGAACTTCGCGATGAAGGACCGACTCCTACCGGCTGGTTCACCAGCGTCGGGGTCGGGCAGGGCGGAGACGAAGTCACCGCGGCCCAAGGCTGTGGTGTCATTTCAACGGTAAGCACTTGAAGGAGCTTGCGATGCGTCTCACTACCAAAGGCCGTTTTGCGGTCACAGCAATGATCGATCTGGCGTTGCGTCAGAACACCGGTCCGGTCACGCTGGCTGCGATCAGCCAGCGGCAGCAGATTTCGTTGTCGTACCTCGAACAGCTGTTCGGCAAACTGCGCCGCCACGAGCTGGTCGAATCGACCCGCGGCCCCGGCGGCGGCTACAGCCTCGGACGCAAGGCGGCAGACATCACGGTCGCCGACATCATCGTGTCCGTCGACGAGCCGATCGATGCCACGCAGTGCGGTGGCAAGGAAAACTGCCTCGGTGAGCAGGGTCGCTGCATGACGCACGAACTCTGGGCCTCGCTGAACCAGCGCATGGTCGAGTTCCTCGACTCCGTCACGCTGCAGAAGCTGGTCGACGACCAGATCGCCAAGGGCGTGCAGATCGAGAACAAGCCGGTCGTCAAGCGTGCCATCTCGGCCCAGCCGGTGGTCAAGCCCATTCGCGTGAATGCGCCGAATTCGGTCTTCGCTCTCGGCAACGTCTTCGCGAAGTCCTGACCTGATCGAGTCCGGCGATGCCTGCGGGCATCGCCCCGAGTTTGCCCCGACCTCATAAAACAACCCCCACGCCAGCCCGAGCCAGCCATGGACGTCACTCCTCATTTCCCGATCTATCTCGATTACGGCGCCACCACGCCGGTTGACCCGCGTGTGGTCGACGCCATGATTCCCTGGTTGCGCGAACACTTCGGCAACCCGGCATCGCGCAGCCACGCCTGGGGCTGGGAAGCCGAAGAGGCGGTCGAAAAGGCGCGCGGCCAGGTGGCCGACCTGATCAACGCCGACCCGCGTGAGATCGTCTGGACGTCGGGCGCCACCGAGTCGATCAACCTGGCCCTCAAGGGCGCGGCCCAGTTCTACAAGGGCAAGGGCAAGCACCTGATCACCCTGAAGACCGAGCACAAGGCCGTGCTCGACACCATGCGCGAACTCGAGCGCCAGGGCTTCGAAGTGACCTACCTCGACGTCGAGGAAAACGGCCTCGTCGATCTCGAGAAGTTCAAGGCGGCCATCCGCCCCGACACCATCCTGGCCAGCGTGCTCTTCGTGAACAACGAAATCGGCGTGATCCAGGACGTGGTCGCGCTGGGCAACGTCTGCCGCGAAAAGGGCGTGATCTTCCACGTCGACTCGGCCCAGGCCACCGGCAAGGTCGACATCGACATCACCAAGCTGCCCATCGACCTGATGAGCCTGGCTTCGCACAAGACCTACGGTCCCAAGGGCATCGGCGCTCTGTACGTGCGTCGCAAGCCGCGCATCCGCATCGAAGCGCAGATGCACGGCGGCGGCCATGAGCGCGGCATGCGCTCGGGCACGCTGCCCACGCACCAGATCGTCGGCATGGGCGAGGCCTACCGCATCGCCAAGCTCGAGATGAAGGACGACATCGCCCACGCAGCGCGTCTGCAGAAGCGCCTGCTCGACGGCCTGAAGGATGTCGAACAGGTCTTCATCAACGGCGACCTCGAGCGCCGCGTGCCGCACAACCTGAACATGAGCTTCAACTACGTCGAAGGCGAGTCGCTGATCATGGGCATCAAGGGCCTGGCGGTGTCGTCGGGTTCGGCCTGCACCTCGGCCAGCCTGGAGCCCAGCTATGTGCTGCGCGCCCTGGGCCGCAGCGACGAGCTGGCCCACAGCAGCCTGCGCATGACCATCGGCCGCTTCACGACCGAAGAAGAAATCGACTACGCCATCTCGACCATCAAGCACAACGTCGCCAAGCTGCGCGAGCTGAGCCCCCTGTGGGAGATGTTCCAGGACGGCGTCGACATCAGCACGATCCAGTGGTCGGCCCACTGACCCAGGCCAGCCCAAGGCTCCACGATTGAACAAAGTTTGAGAGGTACACCATGGCATATTCTTCCAAGGTCATCGACCACTACGAAAACCCCCGCAACGTCGGCTCCTTCGAAAAGGGCGACGACTCGGTAGGCACCGGCATGGTCGGCGCACCGGCTTGCGGCGACGTGATGAAGCTGCAGATCAAGGTCAACCCCGAAACCGGCGTGATCGAAGACGCGCGCTTCAAGACCTACGGCTGCGGCTCGGCCATCGCTTCCTCGTCGCTCGTGACCGAATGGGTCAAGGGCAAGACGCTCGACGAAGCGGCAGCCCTCAAGAACGCGCAGATCGCCGAAGAACTGGCGCTGCCGCCGGTCAAGATCCACTGCTCGATCCTCGCGGAAGACGCCATCAAGGCGGCCGTGAGCGACTACAAGGCCAAGCACGGCGCCAAGACCACCGAGTCGACCGCCGAAGCTGCTGTTCACTGAGATGGCCGTCACGCTGACCGAAGCCGCTGCGCGCCACGTCACCCGCTACCTCGGCAAACGAGGCAAGGGCGTGGGCGTGCGGCTGGGCGTGAAGACCACCGGCTGCTCGGGCCTGGCCTACAAGCTCGAGTACGTCGACGAGTTCACGCCTGAAGACGTGGTGTTCGAAGACCACGGCGTGAAGGTGCTGGTCGACCCGAAAAGCCTGGCCTACATCGACGGCACGCAGCTCGACTTCGTGCGCGAAGGCCTGAACGAGGGTTTCAAGTTCATCAACCCGAACGAACGCGACCGTTGCGGCTGCGGCGAAAGTTTTCGCATCTGATGCGTCGTCGCTGACCGCGACCACAGCCGCCACCATGTCATGTGCTGGCGGCTTTTTATTGCCATGAACCTCAACGACACCGACTTCCAACTGTTCGCCGTCCCGGCGACCTTCGCGCAGGACCGCGCCGTGCTCGACGCGCGCTGGAAGGAACTGCAGCGCGAGGCGCACCCGGACCGCTTTGCCGCGCAAGGCGCCGCCGCGCAGCGCGTGGCCATGCAGTGGTCGGTGCGCATCAACGAGGCCTATCAGCGGCTGAAGGACCCGATCCGTCGCGCGAGCTACATCTGCGAACTCAACGGCGCACCGCTGAATGCGGAGAACAACACGGCGATGCCGGGTGCCTTTCTCATGCAGCAGATGGAGTGGCGCGAAGCGCTCGACGACGCCCGCGACATCGCCGCCGTCGAGCTGCTGCAGGCCGACGTCGAAACCACGCGCGCCCGCGCACTCTCGTCGCTCGACTGGCTGATCGACGAGAAGGGCGACTACCCCGGTGCCGTGCAGCAGGTGAGAGCCCTCATGTTCATTGAGCGCTTCGGCGAGGACGTCGAGAAAAAATTCGATCAGTTGGGACAATAGGCCCCTATGGCTCTTCTTCAGATTTCCGAACCCGGCCAGGCGCCCGACCCGCACCAGCGCCGCATTGCCGTGGGCATCGACCTGGGCACCACGCATTCGCTGGTGGCCTCGGTGCGCAACGGCGTGGCCGAGTGCCTGCCCGACGACCAGGGCCGCGTGCTGCTGCCCTCGGCGGTGCGCTACCTCGACGGCGACCGTCGCCAGATTGGCTTCGACGCCGTGGCCGCGCGCGCGCAGGACCCCACCAACACCATCACCTCGGTCAAGCGGCTCATGGGCCGCGGCCTGGCCGACATCGCGAACCGCGAGGCCATGTCGTACCGCATCGGCGGTGACGACGGCGGCATGGTCAAGGTGCAGACCTCCGCCGGCGAGAAGTCGCCCGTCGAGATCAGCGCCGAGATCCTGGCCACGCTGCGCTACCGCGCCGAAGACACCTTCGACGACGAGCTCTACGGCGCCGTCATCACCGTGCCGGCGTACTTCGACGAGGGCCAGCGCCAGGCGACCAAGGACGCCGCGCAGCTCGCGGGCCTGAACGTGCTGCGCCTCATCAGCGAGCCGACCGCCGCCGCCATTGCCTACGGCCTGGACAACGCGAGCGAAGGCGTCTACGCGGTCTACGACCTGGGCGGCGGCACCTTCGACATCTCGATCCTGCGGCTCACGCAGGGCGTGTTCGAAGTGATCGCGACGGGTGGCGACTCGGCCCTGGGCGGCGACGACTACGACCACGCCATCGCCGACTTCGTGCTCGCGCAAACCGGCCGCCAGGCCGGCAGCGACAACGACCGCGCCGCACTGCTCGTGGCCGCGCGTGCCGCCAAGGAGGCACTGACCGATGCCGAGTCGACCCTCTTCAGCGCCGCGCTGGCGGGCGGAAAGGCTGAGTTCACGCTGACCCGTGCGCAGTTCTTCGCGGCCACCCAGGCGCTGACCGATCGCACCCTCGCAGCCGTGCGCAAGGCGCTGCGCGACGCGAAGCTCAAGCCCGAAGACCTGCAGGGCATCGTGCTCGTCGGCGGCTCCACACGCATGCCGCAGATCCGCAACGCAGTGGCTGCCTATTTCGGTCGCGAGCCGCTGATCAACCTGAATCCCGACGAGGTCGTGGCGCTCGGTGCCGCGATCCAGGCCAACCAGCTGGCCGGTAACAACGGCGCGGGCGAGCTGCTGCTGCTCGACGTGATCCCGCTGTCGCTCGGCATCGAGACCATGGGCGGTCTGGTCGAGCGCATCGTGCCGCGCAACCAGACCATCCCGACCGCGATGGCGCAGGACTTCACGACCTACCAGGACGGTCAGACCGCGCTGGCGTTGCACGTGGTGCAGGGCGAGCGCGACCTCGTGTCCGACTGCCGCAGCCTTGCGCGCTTCACGCTGCGCGGCATCCCGCCGATGGCGGCGGGTGCGGCGCGCATTCGTGTCACCTTCACCGTCGACGCCGACGGCCTGCTGAGCGTGAGTGCCAAGGAGCAGGGCAGCGGCGTCGAGGCCAGCGTGGCGGTCAAGCCGTCGTACGGCCTGTCGGACGACCAGATCGCGACCATGCTGCAGGAAAGCTTCTCCACCGCGCAGCAGGACATGCAGGCCCGTGCGCTGGTCGAATCCCGCGTCGATGCCGACCGCATGCTGCTGGCCACGCAGAGCGCGCTCGATGCCGACGGCGATCTGCTGAACAGCGAGGAACGCGCCGCCATCGACGCCTCGATGGCACGGCTGCGCGATGTTGCCAAGAGCAGCAACGAAGCCGCTGTGATCGAAGCCGCCACGAAGGCGCTGGCCAACGACACCGAGGCCTTTGCCGCCCAGCGCATGAACGCGGGCATTGCACGCGCGCTCGCAGGCCGCAAGGTCGAATCCCTGTAGACAGAACCATTTCATGCCCACGATCAAGATCTACCCGCATCCCGAGTACTGCCCGCAAGGCGCCGAGATCACCGCGCCCGCCGGCACCTCGATCTGCGAGGCCCTGCTCGACAACGACATCAATATCGAGCACGCCTGCGAGATGAGCTGCGCCTGCACGACCTGCCACGTGATCGTGCGCGCGGGCCTCGATTCGTTGAATGAAGCCGAGGAAGGCGAGGAAGACCTGCTCGACCGTGCCTGGGGCCTGGAGCCGCAGTCGCGCCTGAGCTGCCAGACCATCCTGGCGCAGGAGAATGTGACGATCGAGATTCCCAAGTACACGATCAACCACGCCAAGGAAAACCACTGATGTCGCGCCAGATCGTTCTCGATACCGAAACCACCGGCCTGTCTGCGGAGAACGGCGACCGCGTCATCGAGCTGGGCTGCGTGGAGCTGTTCGCCCGCAAGCTCACCGGCAACGACCTGCACATCTACTTCAACCCGGAGCGCGAAAGCCACGAGGACGCGCTCAAGGTTCACGGCCTGACCACCGACTTCCTGCGCGACAAGCCGAAGTTCGCCACGCTGGGCAAGGACATCATCGAGTACCTGCGCGACGCCGAGCTGATCATTCACAACGCGGCCTTCGACGTCGGCTTTCTCAACAAGGAATTCGAGCGCGCCGGCCTGCCGCCGCTCAAGACCTTCGTGAGCGAAGTGACCGACACGCTGGCCATGGCCAAGCTGGTCTACCCGGGCAAGCGCAATTCGCTCGACGCCCTGTGCGACCGCTTCGGTGTCGACCGCTCGAACCGCACCTTCCACGGCGCCAAGCTCGACGCGCAGCTGCTCGCCGACGTCTACATCAACCTCACGCGCGGGCAGGACGCACTGCTGATCGACGTGGCCTCGAACGAGCCCGCGCAGGGCACGACGGTCGTGGCCATCGACCTGAGCCAGTTCGAGCTGCCGGTGATCGAGGCGGCCGAGCATGAACTCAGCGCGCACGAGGCCGTGTTGTCGCAACTCGACAAATCCAGCGGCGGAAAAACTTTATTTCGCCAAAACGGCTGAAAAGCTATGGCATAATCTGAGGCTTCGCACAACGCGATACGTGTTCAAGACACTGAACTCAAAAGCAGTGTCTCAGGGCGGTTAGCTCAGGGGTAGAGCACAGCATTCACACTGCTGGGGTCGGAGGTTCGAAACCTCCACCGCCCACCATTCAGACCTACGACAAACGGCACCATCAGGTGCCGTTTTCGTTGGTCCCGCGCAAATCCCGGCGCCATTCAGGAGGGGTCTGCTGTGCGGCCAGCGCACCTCGGGCGCTCAGAAGGAATGGCCTTCGCGGTTGCGCCGCAAATCGGCCTCCACCATCATCGCGCACAGTTCCTCCAGCGTCGTGCGGGGCTCCCAGCCCAGCGTCTTCCTGGCATGCGACGCATCGCCGATGAGCAGGTCCACTTCGGCCGGGCGATAGAACTTCGGGTCGATCTTCACGAGGACCTTGCCGGTCTCGCGGTCGATGGCGACTTCCTCCTGTCCCATTCCTTCGAACCGGAGCTCGTAACCCGCGGCCCTGAACGCCATGTCGACGAACTCCCGCACGGTTTCCGCGCGGTGGGTGGCGAGCACGTAGTTGTCCGGCTTGTCGGCCTGCAGCATGCGCCACATGCCGTCGACGTACTCCTTCGCGTAGCCCCAGTCGCGCTTGGCGTCCAGGTTGCCCAGCGTGAGCACATCGAGCTTGCCGAGCCTGATCTTGGCCGCCGCGTCGGTGACCTTGCGCGTCACGAATTCGCGGCCGCGCAACGGGCTCTCGTGATTGAACAGGATGCCGCAGCAACCGAAGATCCCATAGCTCTCCCGGTAGTTCATCGTCATCCAGTGCGCGAAGAGCTTGGAGACGCCGTACGGGCTGCGCGGGTAGAAGGGCGTGTCTTCCTTCTGCGGAATGGCCTGGACTTTGCCGAACATCTCCGACGTCGATGCCTGGTAGTACTTGATCTGGCGGTTCGTCAGGCGGATCGCTTCAAGCAGGTGGAGGGTGCCCAGGCCGTTGGTGTGCGTGGTGGCTTCGGGCTGGTTGAAGCTCGCGCCCACGAAGCTCTGCGCCGCCAGGTTGTAGACCTCGTCGGGCTCTGCGTCCCGGATCAGCGTGAGCGAACTGCCCAGGTCCGTCAGGTCGTATTCCACGAGCTGCAGCTCCGGGTGGTCCTGAATGCCGAGCGACTCGATGCGCCAGAAGTTCACCGAACTGGTTCGGCGGAAGGCGCCGTAGACGGTGTAGCCCTTGCCCAGCAGCAGCTCGGCCAGGTACGCCCCGTCCTGTCCGGTAATGCCAGTGACGACAGCGCGTTTTTTCATGGCTTCGGTGCAGTGGGATGAAGGAAGGGGTCAGGCCGGCGCATCGATGCCGCGTTCGATCGCCAGCGCCACGGCCGATGCCATCGCGAGCGCCTCGCGCTTCTCGGCCGCGGGACAGCGGCCGTAGGTGTCGTCGAAGCGCACGATGTCGTCCTCGCCGAGGTAGCTGCCGGTCTGCACCTCGATCACTTCCAGCATGGTCTTGCCGGGGTTCTCCAGCCGATGGATGGTGCCCGAGGGCAGGTAGATCGACTCGTTCTCCCGCACCAGCAGGACTTCGCCGCCGCGCGTGGCCTTGGCCGTGCCCTTGACGACGATCCAGTGCTCGGCGCGGTGGTGGTGCATCTGCAGCGACAGCTTGCCGCCGGGCTTGACGGTCAGGTGCTTCACCTGGAAGCGCTCGCCTGTGTCGATGCTGTCGTAGGCGCCCCAGGGCCGTACCACGCGGCGATGCTCGGTGGCTTCGACCGTGCCCTCGCGCGACAGCATGCGCACCACCTCGGCCACCTGTTCGGCGCAGTCCGCGCCCGCGACCAGCACCGCGTCCGGCGTGTCCACGATGATCAGGTCCTCGGTGCCCAGCGCCACCACCGGCCGGTGCGGCGCATGGACAAAGGTGTTGCGCGAGTTCAGCACGCTGCCCGTGCCGCTCACGCGGTTGCCCGCCTCGTCGGCCGGGTGCAACTGGGCCACCGCGTTCCAGCTGCCCACGTCGCTCCACGCGCCCTCGAAGCGCACCACCGCGACGTCGGCGTGCTTTTCGAGGACCGCGTAGTCGATGCTGTCGCTGCGGCAACCTTCGAAGGCCTCGCGGTCCAGGCGCACGAAGCTGCCGTCGACTGACACCGCGGCGGTCGCGCGTTCGCAGGTGGCGAGGATGTCGGGCGCATGCGTGCGCAGTGCGGCGACCAGCGTGCGCGCCTGGACCAGGAAGATGCCCGCGTTCCAGCAGTAGTTGCCTTGCAGGATCAGCGCTGCGGCCACCGCCGCCGTCGGCTTCTCGACGAAGCGCGCCACCGCGCGGCTGGGGCCATGGCCCGTGGCCCCGGCCGCCTCGATGTAGCCGTAGGCCGTGCTCGGAAAGCTGGGCGCGATGCCGAAGGTGACGATGTTGCCTGCCAGGGCTGCATCGACGCCGCTGCGCATCGTGGCCTCGAACAGCGCCACGTCGGGAATGTGGTGGTCCGCGGGCGCGAAGAGCAGCAGGTCGTCGGGCTCGGCCAGCAGGGCCGCCGCGGCCATCGCGGCGGCCGTGTTGCGGGGCACGGGCTCCAAGATCTGGCGGCCCTGCGCGTGCGCGTTCTCGATCGCCTCGCGCACCAGGAAGCGATGCTCTTCCGACGCGACGCAGGTGATCGTCCGGTTCAGCGTGGCGAGCCGCTCGAGCGTGAGGTGCAGCAGGCTCTTGTTGCCGACCAGCGGCGCGAACTGCTTGGGAAAGGCCTTGCGCGACAGCGGCCACAGCCGCGTGCCGCTGCCGCCGCACAGGACCACGGGATGGATGGTGGGGGTGTTCATGGTGACCAGCCTTTGTTGTGCGGTGGGTGGTGGATCGGATCGCTTCGAAGGCGTGCCGCTCAGATCAGGCCCGTGTGAACGGCGAAGTTCACCGCCTGGGCGCGCGAATGCACATGCAGCTTCTTGTAGATGCTCTTGATGTGCACGTTGACCGTCTGGCCGGTGATGCCGAGCCTGGCGCCGATCTCCGCCGAGACGCAGCCCGACGCCACGTGGCGAAGGACCTGGCTCTCGCGCGGCGTCAGCGTGGCCCCGTGCGGCGGCGACATGGCGTCGTCGGCGGGCTGCTGCTGCGGCTGCTCGCGCGGCTGCTGGTTCAGGCGGTGCAGCAGGCGCCGCGCGAGCCGCGGCGTGATGACGGCGCCGCCGTTCACCACGTGCAGCACCGCCTCGGCGAAGCTCTGCAGCCAGGCGTTCTTCAGCAGATAGCCCGTGGCGCCCAGCTCGAAGGCCCGCAGCACGTGGGCGTCGTCCTCGAGCGAGGAGATCACGATGATCTCGCCGTTGCCATGGTGGCGGCGCGCCTCGGTGATCAGCTCGAAGCCCATGCCGTCGCTGAGCCGCAGGTCGACCATCAGCACGTCGAACGCATGCGTGGCCAGCAGCTTGCGTCCCTCGCGGATGCTGTCGGCCTGGCCTTCGAGCTGGATGCGCAGGTCCGACAGCAACTCCTGGGCGATCACCCGGCGCATGTACTCGTCGTCGTCGATGAGCAGCACGCGCACCGGCGACTTTTCCTGGCCCGTCATGAAGTCCGGCCACAGCCTTGCGGCGGACGCGTACGCGGGGGTGGTGGAAGTGCCCTGCTGGCGCAGCAGCATCGCGGCGGGGGCGGGTTCGCCGGACGTCATGAGCGTGTTGTCAACCATGTTCTTGCCCCGGTTGGAGTGAGTGAGGGAGGGAGGCCGATGTGGCGCTGGCGTCGGCGGTGTGGACCGGGAAGTCCGGCACCGGCGCGTCGAAGCCGCGCGGGTTCGCCAGCTGCCAGCGCCAGCTGTCGGCGCACATCTGGTCCAGGCTTCGCTGTGCACGCCAGCCGAGCCTGTCCTGGGCGTGCTGCACATCCGCCCAGTAGGCCGCGGCATCGCCGGGACGGCGCGGCCCGATGTGCACCGCGATGCGGTGCCCGCACGCGCGTTCGAAGGCCGCAATCACGTCGAGCACCGACGCGCCGCGCCCCGTGCCCAGGTTCACGGTGAGCAGGCCCCGATGGAGCGCCGCGTACCGCAGGGCCGCCACATGGCCTTCGGCCACGTCCATCACGTGCACGTAGTCGCGCACCCCCGTGCCGTCGTGTGTGTCGTAGTCGTTGCCATGCACGACGACGTGCCCGCGCTCGCCCACCGCGACCTGCGAGACATACGGCACCAGGTTGTCGGGTGGCCCCTGGGGGTGCTCGCCCAGCAGGCCGCTCTCGTGCGCGCCGATGGGGTTGAAGAAGCGCAGGCACGCGATGCCCCAGCGCGGATCGGAGCGCGAGAGGTCCGCGAGCATGCGCTCCACCATCACCTTGGAGCGCCCGTAGGGGTTGACGGCCGCGTACGACGCGCTTTCCCGGATCGGCGAGCGCGGGATGTCGCCGTAGACCGTGGCCGAGGACGAGAAGATCAGCGTGCGCACGCCGGCGCGCTCCATGGCGCGCG
Source organism: Variovorax sp. GW821-FHT09A10 (assembly GCF_059418385.1). Classification (NCBI taxonomy): domain Bacteria; kingdom Pseudomonadati; phylum Pseudomonadota; class Betaproteobacteria; order Burkholderiales; family Comamonadaceae; genus Variovorax; species Variovorax sp. GW821-FHT09A10. The sequence continues at coordinate 128,361 of NZ_JBWKPT010000003.1, read as the reverse complement.
CCAGCGCCAGGCTGCCCGCCACGTTGACGTCGTAGTAGCCCAGCGGGTCGCTCACCGAGCGGCTGACCGCCTTCAGCCCCGCGAGATGCAGCACCGCGTCGACCCCGTGCTCGGCGAACACGCGGTCGAGCACCGCCGCGTCGCGCACGTCGCCGCGCACGAGCTGCGGCTGCACGCCGCAGATGCGCCCCACGCGCTCCAGCGAACGCGGATCGCTGTTGACCAGCGTGTCCAGCACCACCGGCAGGAAGCCGGCCGAGATCAACGCCACGCAGGCGTGGCTTCCGACAAAGCCGGCGCCACCCGTCACGAGGATCTTGGAGGGGGTCATGGCCGTGACTCGTGAAGGGAAGACGGCGTGGTCGTGCCTGGCTGCGCCACGCAGCGAAGCAGTTCCTGCTCGAAGCGCGACAGGATCGCGTCCTGGTCGAGCTCCGCCTGAGCGAACGCGCGGCCCGCCGCGCCGAGCGCAGCGCGCAGGCCCGGCGAGCACGCGAGCTGCGCGATCGCGTCGGCCAGCACGGCGGCATCGCCAGGGGGCACCACGACGCCGCGGTCCGCGACCACGCGGGCGAGTTCGGTGCCGGGGTGCGCCGTGGCGATCACGGCCTTGCCGCTCGCGAACATGCCAGCCAGCTTCGAGGGCATCACGAGGTCGGCGGCATCGGCGCGCTGCGGCAGCACGTGAATGTCGGCCATGCCCAGCAATTCGTTGAGCCGCTCGGCGGGTTGCAGGTCGAGAAAGTGCACGCGGTCCAGGCTGGCACAGGCCGACATCAGCGGGCCGCGGCTCGGGCCGTTGCCGCAGATCACGATGTGGATGTGCTGCCGGTCGGCGAGCAGGCCTGCCGCCTCGGCCAGCAGCTCGATGCCCTGCTTGGCGCCCAGGCTGCCCGCATAGAGCACAACCACGGCATCGGGCGCAATGCCCAGTTCGGCCCGGTAGCCGCCGTCCACATGGGGGGCGGGGCGAACCGCCGAGACGTCTACCCAGTTCGGGAAAAGCACCAGGCGACCTTCACCGATGCCCTTGCTCCGGGCCTTGTCGATCATGGCCGCGGAGATGGTCGACACGCGGTCGAACCTCGCCAGCAGCCAGCGCTCCAGCGACAGCGCGACACGCCGCACGCCCGCGCCGCGCAGCAGGCCCAGGCCGAACGCCGCATCGACCTCGAAGTCCTGGATGTGCAGCCACGACGGGATGCCGAGCAGCTTCGCGAAGCACAGCGCCGCAGGCGCGCAGAAAAGCGGCGGCTCCACGACGACCACGAGGCCGGGCTTCCAGCGCGCCTGCGCCAGCAGCAGCGGCAGGCTCGACAGCATGAACGAGCACAGGTGCGCCACGCGCGCCAGCGCACGCGGTTGCGAAGGCACCCAGGTGGGGGCGCGCCAGACCGTGAGGCCGTTGCGCCCGGTGATCTTGCGATAGGCCCAGGCCGAATGCCCCTCGAACACCGCCCAGTGCGGAAAGAAGGGCGGCGCCGCGATCACGCGCACGTCGTGGCCCCGGGCCTGGAGCCAGTCGGCCATCTCGCCCGAGTACTTGCCGATGCCGGCCAGCTCGGGCGCGAAGTTCATCGAGTACAGCAGGATCTTCACGGCGACGTCTCCATGACCGGGCGCAGCAGGCGCACGATCGGAAAGAAGCCGAACAGCGCGCGCATGCGCAGCTCGTACAGCAGGAAGTCGGAGACGAAGGCGATGAAGAAGACGTAGTGCGGCTTGTCCGGAAAGAGCGAGATCACGATGCCGTACGAGGCGATGCGCAGCGCGAACTCCAGCAGCGTCCACCAGCCGAGCGAGCCCATCGTGGCGTTGAGCGAGAGCATGATTTCGTGATGGACCGTGTAGGTCCTCAGCAGGAAGTACGGCGCGATGCACACGAAGATGTCGCGCGCCTCGGGGCCGAGCTTCAGCAACGGCGCGGCCACCGCCATCAGCCCCGCCAGCCCCACGAAGAGCATGCAGCCGAGCAGGAACGAATGCCGCGCCAGCCGCAGCTTCTCGCGCGTGAGGTTGCCCGCGTTGGCGTCCAGCATCGCCGGCGTCTTCGTGACGAGAAAGGCCTGCACGAACTGCGAGGGCGCCTCCGCGAGAAGAAAGGCCAGCTTGAACGCGCCCACGTAGCCCAGCGGCATGAAGAGCGCCACCAGCAGCAGGTCCGACTTGCGCAGCAGGAAGGTCAGCAGCGCATACACCGTGGCGCTGGCCTGCGACGCGAGCGCCAGCACGGGCGGCCCGGCCGGCGGCGCAGCACCGTTCGCCGTCAGGAAGATGGCCGCGCCCACGAGCGTCAAGGCCAGCAGGTTGATGGCGAGCAGGTGCGCCACACCGATCTCCAGACCGAGCACAGCCATCGCCGCCACGCCCAGCACCAGCACGGTCGCGCGCACGCCCGACTCCAGGTTGAGCAGGCCTGCATGGCCCAGGCCCCGGCTGTACGACAGGCGCAGGCTGTTGAACGCGAAGACCGCGAGCGACAACACGATCAGCACGAAGGGCATGCCGACCACCGGCAGGCGCTGCGCACCCACGACGCCGGCCGCGAGCAGCGCGGCGAGCGGCAGCCCGATCGCCAGCGTGCGCACCAGGTCGCCGCGCGTCACCCGGGGCGGCACGCTCGCGGCATTGCGCGAGAACAGCAGCGAGCTGCCCAGCGTGCCCACGACCAGCGCCACTTCCAGCACCGACTGGTAGATCGAGTACTCGCCGAAGCGCGCGGGCGCCACCTGCGCCGCGATGAGAAAGATCGCCAGGAAACCCGACAGGTACACATACAGCCGCGATGCGAGCGCCCCCAGCCCCAGGCGCTGCGCCAGGCGGACGCCGGGCAGGGCGAACGAGGTGCCGGCGGCTGGCTTCATGGCGTGCTCCCGTCCGCGGGGTGCTTGGCTGCCGGCGCATCCGCGAAGCCCAGGCTGTCGGCCATGCGGCGCGCGCGCGAGGCGATCCGGTGCGCGTTGTTCTTGGCCCGGCGTGCCATCTGCAGTGCCCAGGTGAGCGCCGCGACCGTGTATACGCGGCGATGCAGCGCGGGCTGCATCGCCAGCTTGGCAGAGCCCTGGAAGTGCAGCGCGAGCACGCGCACCGTGTCGCCCGCCGGCGTCTGCAGGCAGGGCTGGCCGTCGACGAAGGCCAGGCGCTTGGCGCCGCCGCGCACGCGGAACTCGCGCGTGAGATGGTTGGTGCCGCCGTTGACGTTGTGGTCGATCACCTGGCCGTCGAACACCCGGTTGATCGGCACGGTGTTGCCCGTGGCCTGCGCCCACAGGTACAGCAGCGTCATGTCGGACACCCCGCCGCGCACGCTGCGGGCCGCGAAGCGCTCGGCGATCTCGCGCAGCTGGTGCAGGCCGGCGGGCGTGCTGTACATGCGCACGAGGCAGGCGACGAAGTCCTGCAGGCCGGCGGCCGTCCAGTAGCTCACGTGCGGCGAAACCTGGCAGGGGTTCCAGCCGCCTGTGGGCAGGATGCTGGAGCCCGAGAAATCGGCACTGCCCACCAGACGCGCAATGTGGGCGCCGACGCCGCGGAACAGCAGCACGTCGCTGTCGATCAGCACGAAGGCGCGGCAATCGGGGTGTGCTGCGAGATGGTTCGCCAGCAGGAAGTAGCGCCGGAAGCAGATCTTCTCGAACGCCGGCGTGTTGCTCGACAGGTGCACGTAGGCCTGGCAGAAGCGTTCGTATGCCGGCCCGGCGTCGGAGTCCGACAGCACGACCAGCGGCTCCTGCGCCCTGGCCGCGGATTCGCCGCACAGGCGCAGGGCCGTGTTCCGGCGGTCTTCCACAACGATGAAGGGGAGGGCGTGGTCCATGGTCGGGGCAAGGCGTTTGGCAAGACGGTTCAGGGCCGCGGCGCGGTGGCGCTGCGCACCAGCGCGACGTGGGCGGGAAGAAAGTGGAAGTCGGCGTCCAGCGGCATGTCGAGCGTGAGCATTCCGCCCCGGGCGTTCGCGTCGCCGATCCAGCTGCGCAGTTGCGTCGCCGAGAAGCGCGGCGCGCTCGGCTGGGCCCAGGAGGCGCCCAGCGGCGTCAGCACATGCAGCCGGAGTTCGGAGGGCGGCGAGGCCAGGCGTGCGGTGGGCTGCAGGTACTCGCCCGCCATGAGGGTCTGGCACGGCGCGCTCTTGAGGCTGAAGCGCGCCGCCCCCTCGCCGGCATTGAAGGCCAGCCACCGGGTGGGGGCGCCGCTGCGCGCGGCCGCGCACAGCCGATCCCAGTCGCGCGCGGTCATGCCGGTCGTGTTGTAGACGCCGTCGAACCACCAGCCCGTGGCGAGCGCGCCGTAGTGCTGCGACCAGTCGTCGATCACGGCCGACCAGGCGGCGATGAAGCGCGCCGGCGGTGGCTGCTGCTCGGAGACGTCGCCCAGGCATTCCATCAGGTAGGGGTCGCCTTGCGGTGCGCGGAACGGCAGGTAGAGGATCAGCGCGATGCCGTGGCGCCGCAGCGCGCGGCCGATCTCCATCGGCAGGTCGCGCGGCGAACGGTTCGCGGCGCTGCGCGGGCACAGCGCTTCGAGGGCAGCGTTCGGCGCGATGAACTGGCCGTTGTTCTGCCCGAGCGTGAGGATGAGATGGCTGGCGCGCATCTCGGCGAGCGCGGCGGCGAAGGCCTCGACGTCGAAGCGCCCGATGCCGGCGATGGATTGCTTGTCGGGCAGGTAGTGGACCATCACGCCGAAGCCCTGCACGCCCTGCGCTTCGGGCAGGGCCGCCGCGGCCGACCCGGCCCACGCGGCCAGCCCGAGCGCCAGCGCCGCGAGCGCGTGAAGCAGGGCGCGTGCGCGGTTCGTCATGGCGTGGCCCTCGCCAGCGATGCGTCGCCGCGCTTGAGCGTGAGGTAGCTCGCCGCCACCGCGCCCGGTGCGCAGGCCCGCGACAGTGACCACGCGGGGCGCGTGCGCTGGTGCGCGGCCAGGTAGCGCTCGATGCCGCCCAGGCCGCCGAATTCGTTGCCGATGAAGAACGCGTAGCCCGCGAAGAGCTCGCGGTGGACCGGCAGGTCCGAGAGCAGCAGCGGCACGCCCAGCGTGGCGGCCTCGGCGGCCGACAGGTTGAAGCCCTCGAAGGTCGACAGCGAAATGAAGGCCGTCGCGCCCCGGTACAGCCGCAGCAGTTCGTCCCGCGACACCAGCCCCCGGTGCCGCACGCTGGCGCGGAACGCGGGCGCCAGGGCCGAGATCATGCGTTCGACCTCCTTGGCGCCGTTGCCCGTGATGTCGAGGCAGTCGACCAGGCCCTGGCGCTTCATGCGCACGAACAGCTTAAGGATGCCCTCGAAGTTCTTGTGCGGGTAGTAGTGGTAGGCCGCGATCAGGTAGCGCTCGCCGGGCGCCGGCGTGTTGCCGGAAGCCGGGGGGGCGGCGCCCGCATCCACGGGATTGAAGATCACCGCCGGGTGCGCGCAGCGCCTGAAGTGGCGTTCGAAATCTTCCTGGCTGCTGCGGCTGATGAAGATCACGTCGGCGGCGCTGCGCGCGACGCGCTGCAGGTTCCAGTCGAGCCAGAGGCGCTTTTGCGGCGTGAAGTACTGCGGGTACGACTTGTACTGCACGTCGTGCACCACCACGATCGAGTCCCGGTGGCGGCCGAAGGGCGCCAGCAGCGAGAAGGGCAGGAAGTAGTTCGGGAACAGTGAGTACACCCGCTCCCCGTGCAGCCACCCGCGCACCAGGTGGAGGTTGTAGAGCAGCGTGTCGAGCACGAAGCGGCTGATCTTCAACCGCCGCGCGATCGCGTACAGGCGCGGATGGCGCTCGCTGATCGGCTGCACCTGGTGCTCCGGCGCCGCGCGCATGCTCTGCAGCAGCACCTCGGACACGTTCAGCACCCCACCCGCCGACGCGTTGAGCCGGATGGTGTCGTAGAAGAGGTAGGTGGCCATGGTCGCGCTCACGTTCTCAGGCCGTCGGCAGGCTGGCGCGCCGGGCGGGGGGCCGGCCGGCGGAACCACGCGGCGAGGCTGCCGGCGACGACGGCCGCGGCCAGCCCCGAGACGGCGAACGGTCCCCAGCCCAGGATCGGGCCGCGCAGGAACGGCACGTAGGCGGCCAGCAGCACCAGCGCGCACAGGGAGCCGGGCGTGAGCGCGCGGTGCGGGTCGACGGCCTTGTCGACGACGCGAAAGAGCGCCGAGACCGCAAAGCCCAGCAGCGCCGGGCCCGCCAGCCCGAAGTCGAAGTACGCGGTGGTGAAGGGCGGCAGCGACAGGTTGCTCTGCGAGAAGTTGCCCAGCACGGCCGGCCAGCCGAGCGGATCGAACTCGGGAAACATCTTCAGCTCGCGCGGCAGCACGAAGGAGAACGCCGAGAGCAGGTAGCGCCCATAGCCGAGCTCGGGCGAGGGCGCGCGCTCCAGGATGCCGGCGATGACGAACATCGCGTCGAAGTCCTGGCTGAAGGGGTACGACGCCAGCTCCGCGCCCCACATGGCGTCCCGCGAGATCAGGTTCAGCACCGGCCCCAGGCCCGCGATGGCGCCGAAGATCACGGCGACGAGGGCCCACCGGTGGCGCCGCCCCAGGGCATGGATGAGCAGCGGCAGCAGCCCGATCAGGATGATCTGGCGCGCCGTGTTGACCGGGTTGGCGGCGATGGCGGCGAGCGCGAACGACAGGCCCGCGACGCACCAGGCCCACAGCGTGCGCTGGCGCGTGGCGTGGATCGCGAGCGCCACGCAGCACAGCAGCACCATGAGCTTGGGCAGCGTGGAATAGACGATGTACTGGACCGGCGCGGCCTCCTCTTCGGAAATCACGCCGCGCGCCGTGAAGTTCATGTCGGGGCGCAGGAAGAGCATGGCGAACGCCACCTCCAGGCAGGCCAGCAGCAGGAAGGGGTGGGCGACGCCGGCGGCGTGTGCTCCGTGCGTGCGGGGCGCCGGCCAGGGCCCGGCCGGCGGCGCGGGCTGGCCCAGCCGTGCGGCCTCCACGCCGGCCATGTACATCAACACGAGCATCAGCGCCTGCGTGTGCGCGGCCTGCCCGACGATGCCGACGTCCCAGAAGTCGGTGTCGGTCGCGATCTGCATCGCCGGCGCCAGCGAGAAGTAGATGAGCACCGCCGTGTAGTGGATCAACAGGAACACGCTGTCGCCGGCGGTGCCCAGCATCGACAGCTGCACCACTGTCAGCACGAACACCACCCCGTAGCCCCAGACAGGATCGATCAGCCCGCACAGCGCGGCGCAGACGATGCCGGACCAGAAGACGAGGGTTCGCATGGCGCGGTCCGTTTCTGCTTCAGGCGTGCGCGGCCTCGGTGGCACTGCGGCGCGCCGCCTGGTAGTCCGCATAGGTGCGGCGCAGCCCTTCGGCCAGCGGCACCGTGGCGTGCCACCCGAAGCTGGCCGCGCGCGACACGTCCAGCAGCTTGCGCGGGGCGCCGTCGGGCTGGGCCAGGTCGTAGCGGATGCTGCCCTCGTAGCCCACGACCTCGCGGATGAGTTCCACCAGCTCGGCGATCGAGACGTCCTCGCCCGTGCCGAGGTTGATGTGGCCGCGCATCGGATCGGTGTGCTGGTCGTAGGCGGCGCGCGACAGGTTCATCACGTCCAGGCAGCCTTCGACCATGTCGTCCACGTACAGGAACTCGCGCCGCGCCCGGCCGCTGCCCCAGATCAGCACGCTCGGCGTGCGGCTGATCCTGGCCAGGTGAAAGCGCTGGATCAGCGCGGGCACCACGTGGCTGTTCTCCAGGTGGTAGTTGTCGCCGGGGCCGTAGAGGTTGCTCGGCATCACGCTGCGGAAGTCGACGCCGTGCGTGGCGCCGTACTGCCGGTTGTAGCTCTCGCACAGCTTGATGCCCGCGATCTTGGCGATCGCATAGGGCTCGTTGGTGGGCTCGAGCCTGCCGGTGAGCAGGGCCTCTTCGCGGATCGGCTGCTCGGCCAGGCGTGGGTAGATGCAGCTGGAGCCGAGGAACAGCAGGCGCTTGATGCCGGCGAGAAAGGCCTGGTGCGTGAGGTTCGCCGCGATCAGCAGGTTCTCGTAGATGAACTGCGCGGGGTAGGTCATGTTGGCGTGGATGCCGCCGACCTTGGCCGCCGCCACGTAGACCTGGTCGACGCGCTCGGTGGCGAAGAAGCGCGCAACGGCTGCCTGGTCGAGCAGGTCGAGCTCGGCGTGGCTGCGCGTCACGACCTCGTGGCCGAGTTCGCCCAGGCGCCTCGTGAGCGTCTGGCCGACCATTCCGCGATGACCTGCAACATAGATTCGCATGGCGTTCTTTCAGTGAAGGAGGAGGGCGCTGCGGGTCTCAGCGCGAACCGCGCGCCCCGAGCACGACACGGAAGGTCTTCAGCAGGATCACCACGTCGCGCAGCAACGAAAGCGTGGCGACGTACTCGGCGTCCATGGCCGCGCGGCGGCGGTAGCTCACCTCGTTGCGTCCGCTGATCTGCCACAGGCCCGTGATGCCCGGGCGCACCGCGCAGTAGTACGCCCAGTAGGGGCCGTACAGCTCCTTCTGGGCAAACATGCACGGGCGCGGACCGACCATGCTCATGTCGCCCTTGAGCACGTTCCAGAACTGCGGGAACTCGTCGATGCTGTAGCGGCGCAGGAAGGCGCCGAAGCGGGTGATCCGCGGGTCGTGCTCGAGCTTCTGGAACTTCTCCCATTCGCGCCGCGCCGCGTCGTTCTCGCGCAGGTGGCGGGCCAGCAGGGCATCGGCGTTGGGCGCCATGGTGCGGAACTTGTAGAAGCGGAAGATCCGCCCGTCCCGGCCGTAGCGTGGCTGCACGTAGATGGCCGGGCCGCCCGAGGTCAGCAGCACGCCGACGGCGATCAGCGCGTAGGCCCAGCCCAGGAACAGGAAGAAGGCGCCCGCCAGCAGGATGTCCATGGCGCGCTTGGCGGCCTGCAGGAGCCGCGAGCCGCCCACCGGCACGGGGCGTGCGGCGGTGCGGTGCGGCGTGCTTGACGTGCGTGACGTGCGTGACGTGCGTGACAGGTGCGTGCTCATGATGTCGCGCGCTCCGGTTCGGCGTGGGGCGTGTGCCCCAGCGCGGGCGGATAGATGTTCGGCGGCAGGCGGTTGGGGCCGTAGTCGTAGCCGTAGGTACTGTGGCGCTGGCGCGCGTCCTGCGCGTTGAGCACCACGCCGTGGAACGCCGCGCCCACGTGCGCCAGCCGCTTCGCGCTTTCCACCAAGTCGCTCAGCTCGCTGTCGCCGGCGCGGGCCACGAGCATCAGGGTGCCGATGTCCGGGGACATCGCCACGGTCTCGGTCGCCAGCAGGATCGGCGGGGCATCGATGACCACGGCGTCGTACAGCGCTGAGAGGGTCTCCAGCAACCGCGTGAAGGCGCTGGAACCCATCATCGTGGCCGGGTCGAGCGGCAGCTTGCCGGTGGTGATCACGTCCAGGTGCGGCAGCACCTGCGCGTGCACGGCCTGCGAGAGCGTGGCGGTGCCGGCGATCAGCTCCGACAGGCCCGTGCCCGCCTTCAGCCCGAACTGGCTCGCCAGCTTGCCGCGGCGCATGTCGGCGTCGATCAGCAGCACGCGCTTGCCGGAGGCCGCCAGCACGGCCGAGAAGTTCGCCGACAGGAAGGTCTTGCCCGCGCCCGGCGTGGCGCTGGTCAGCAGGATGCGGTTGTTCTGCGCGCCGGCCATCAGGAAGCCCAGCGTGGTGCGCAGCCTGCGCACGCCTTCGAGCGCCGGGTCTTCCGGGTGCGAAGCCGCCAGCAGCTTGATCCCGGGCCTGCCGTGGCGGATGGCGCGGTCGAGCACGGCCTGCCGCGCGCTGAGCGCGATGGTGCTGTACACGTTCAGGCCGGTGCGCATCTCGATCTCGTCGGGGGTCGCGACCGTGCTCTTGAGCGCCTGGCGCAGCACTGCGGCGAGGGCGCCCAGGAACAGCCCCACGACCAGCGCCAGCGCCACCGAGATCACGGCCTTGGGCCGCACCGGCTTTTCGGGCGACAGGGCCTGGTCGAGCACGCGCACGTTGCCGATGCGGCCTTCGCGGGCCAGGCGCATCTGCAGGGAGCTGTTCAAAAGCGACGCGTAGAGCTCGGTGTTGACCTTGATGTCGCGCTGCATGCGCAGCGAGTTCTGCTGCAGCATCGGCATGCGGCGGATGCGGTTGTCCACGCCGCCCAGCTCCTTGCGCAGCGAGGCGATCTGCGCATCGAGCGTGATCAGCATCGGGTGCTCGTTGGTGAAGCGGCTCGCCAGGTCCAGGCGCTTCTGGCGCGCGTCGAGCAGCTTGGCCTGCAGGTCGACGTTCTGCGACAGCGCGTTGCGCGCCTCGTCGTCCAGGCTGATGGTTCCGTTCTGGTTGCGGTACTGGTTGTAGGCCTCTTCGGACTGTTCCAGCTGCTGCTTGAACTTGGGCAGCTCGGTGCCCAGGAAGTTCAGCGTGCGCTCGGCCTGCGCGGTCTTCTGGTCGATGTTCTGGCGCATGTACAGGCGCGACACCTCGTTGAGCAGGTTCGCCAGGTGCTCGCGGTCGTCGGTCTGCCAGCTCACGTCGATCACGCTGGAGAGCTTGCCCTTCTCGATCACGCGCAGCTCGCGCTGCAACGCGAGCATGGTGAGCTGCGTGGAGCGCCGGGTCAGCTCGAAGGCGCCGCCGGGCAGGGCGTCGAACGAGGCCACCAGCAGGTGGACCGTGCCGCCCGGCACCGAGCTGTCCATCGGCTCGCCGACGCGGCCGTGCAGGGGCGTGTCGAGGTCGGGGTGCGTCAGGGTGTAGCTGCCGTTGGCGCCGGCGGTCAGCAGGAACTTCTTGCCCTCGAGGGCCGGTGGCACGTCCATCTGCGGCACCGCGATCCGCTCGGTGCCCGACACGTAGCCGCGCATGCCGAGGAAGCCCGGCCGGGACAGCGTCTTCGAATGCCGTGCCATGAACTCGCCCACGACCGGGATGTAGTGCGGCCGGGCCGTGATGAACAGCTTGGTGTTCTCGATCGCCTGGCCGAGCACCATGCGCGACTTCAGGATCTCGGCCTCGCCCGAGGTCGGCGTCTTCACGTTCACGCCGTTGACCGCGGCATCGCCCGCGCCGCCGGGCGAACGCTCGGCATCCTCGAGCTGGATCAGCACGTTCGTCTCGTACACCCGCGGCCCGAACAGCGCGTAGCCCGTGCCCAGCACCAGCGCCACCGCGGTGACCGAGGCGATCAGCCAGCGGTTGTCCAGCAGGAGGTCGACGTACTCCTTGAACCGCGAGCGGGGGCGCTCGGGTTCCGGGTTGTACGGCGGGGGAAGCGGGGGGTACCAACGCGCATTCATGGGCTTCACCTTGGGTTCGTGGTCGGGCCGGGGCGCCGCGCGGTTTATTTGCGGGCGGTGTCGCGCGCGAGGTTGATCACCTGGGCGGCGGGAAGGATCAGGGTGGCGACGCGGTTCCACGAGACCAGCGGCACGCGGTCGACGTAGACCACGTCGCGCGGCCTCAGCTCGAAGCGGTCGGCCAGCGCCAGCGCGGCCGGGTTCTTCGCGTTCAGGCTGAAGATCTGCGGCGTGTCGGGCGTCTGCGGCGAGTTGCGGATCACGTAGATCTGCCCGGGGTCGGCCGTGAGCAGGTCGGGCCCGCCCGCGTCGCCCAGGGCCTCGTTCAGGCTCATGCGGCCGTTGCGCATCAAGAGCGCCGAGGGCCGCAGGATCTCGCCCATCACGTAGATGCGGCTGTCGTCGCGGGTGCCGACGTACACCACGTCGCCGTTGCGCAGCGGGATGTTGTTGGCGTCGGCGCCGAAGCGCTTGAGCTGCATCAGGTCGATGGCCACCGTGCGGTCGCCGCGCGTGAGCGTCACCTGCGAGCGGTCGCCCACGGCGGTGATGCTGCCCGCGCGGTTGAGCGCCTCGGACAGCGTCATCGGGATGTCCGTGAAGATCTGCAGCCCGGGCGTGCGGACCTCGCCCTCGACATAGGCGCGCTGGCTGCGGAACGACTGGATGCGCACGCTCACCAGCGGCGCCTTGATGATGTTGCCGATGCGCTTGGCGATCAGCTCCGACGCACCGCTTTCCGTGAGGCCCTGCAGCCGGGTGCGGCCGATGTAGGGAAAGCTGATCTCGCCCGCGGCATCGACGATGAAGCCCGGTGCCACGGTGACGCCGGTCGGGTCGCTCTGCTGCGCGATCACCGCGCCCAGGTTGGGCTGCAGCTCGGGGTTGTTGTAGACGGTGATGCCCACCACGTCCCCCGGCCCGATGGTGTAGGCCGTGGGTCGGCCGAACAGCGCCTTCACCTCGGGCGGGATGCCCGTGTTGCCGGCCAGCTGCGCGCGGATCAGCTCCGGCGTGATGGCCGCGATCCGGCCGCCGGCCGTGCCGTCGGAGGACTGCAACGGGCCCGGCGTGCCGAAGCCGGGTGCGCAGCCGCACAACCCGAGCGACAGCAGCAGCGCCATGGCGCGCGACCGGAAGCGGCCACCGGGAAGGGCGCAAGCGCCCTCGGTGGCGAGGAGGCGCTCGCCGCGCGGGGTCGCTGGGGTTGCGGATGTCATGGCAATCTCCTTGGCTTCGGTTGTTGTTTCAGGGCGCGGCGAGCGTGGCCGGGATCGCGCGCGGTGTGCCTGTCGCCGGGCGGCCTTGCCGCTGCGGGCTGGGGGTGGCCAGGCAGTGCGCGACCACCCAGTCGCCGACGGACTGCAGGAAGAGCTGCTGGCCCTTCACCGTGCAGACGGTGTGGTCCACGTCCCGAATGAACTCGTACTGCAGGCCCTGCATGAACGGTTCGTGGCGCAGGGCGCCGAGCTGGTCGCGGTCGCGGTCGCGCACGTGCAGCGATCCCGAATACAGCAGCTGCACCGCCACCTCGCGCTCGACCAGCTGCTTCATCGTGGCTTCGAACCAGATCGCGTTGACGTTGGGCGGCCGCCGGTCCACGAAGTAGCCCGGCAGCGGCTTGCCCACCGTGCTGCCCGGCAGATGGCGCAGCACCCAGCGCCGCGCCTTGCCGGGGAACGACGGGTGCAGCGGCGCCGCGAGCGCGCGGCGCACCGTGAGCTCCCAGCGCGTGCGCCGCTGGGGAAAGGCAAAGCCGTCGAACAGCGAGAGCGCCACCACGCGCGCGTCCACCGCGGCCGCCGACATGGCGTGCTCCACGCCCGAGCACATGGCCACGGCCGCGAACTGGTGGATGCCCAGCCTGCGCTGCACGAGGTCCATGGCGGCCTGCAGGCTGTGCACCGCGCGCGTCTGCAGGTCGGGCCCGGTGTCCAGCGCCTCGCTGTCGCCGATGCCGCCCAGGTCGAAGCGCAGGCTGCCCACGCCGTGTGCGGCCAGCACGTGCGCCAGCTTCACGTTGATGCGGCGCGGCCCGACGCGGTGGTTCGCGCCCATGTTGAACATCAGGCAGGCGACGGGCGCCGGCACGCGCTGCGCGGGCACGGTGAGCATGCCCATCAGTGCGTTGCCGGGGCCGAAGCACACCGGGGTCTGCGTCAGGTCATTCATGGATGGCTCCCTGCAGGCGGCTGAGCGCATCGGCCGGCACCATCGCGCTGTGGGGATAGGGGTCGGACGTCCAGTCCAGCGGATGGCTCAGGTAGGCCAGGCGCACCGGCATGTGGCGCGACTGCTGCTCGGCCGCCCATTGCGCGGTGGGCGTGTCGTCGGGCGGGGCCAGCACCAGGGTGTCGTGCAGGGCCGTGAGCGGCAGCGATTGCGGTGTGAGGGCGCGCAGCTGCGCCTGCAGCGTCGGCGAGAGGCGCACGCCCAGCGCCTCCTCGGGCAGCGCGTCGGGTTCTCGCGCGAGGCTGCGGCGCCAGGACAGGTCGGGGATGCAGAAGGTCGTGTCGATCGCCTCGACGTGCCGCTCGCGCAGCAGGCGCGCGTAGCCCGGCCCGTCGATCACCGGCTCCCAGAGCACCAGCCGCGCCGGGTCGCAGCGTCCGTTGCGCGCGGCCAGCACGGCCAGGGTGGCGCCCAGCCGCGCACCGATCCACACGATGGCGGCATGGGGCGCGTGCCGCCGCAGCTCCTCGTGCGCCGCGCACAGGTCGCGGCGCCAGCCGTCGAGCTCGCCCTCGCTCTCGTCGCCCGGCGAGTCGCCGGCGCCGTAGAAGTCGAAGCGCAGCGTGGCGATGCCGGCGCGCGCGAGGCGTTCGGCCAGCACCTTGAAGAAGCGGTGGGTGCGCAGGCCCTCCTGCCCGAAGGGCGGGCACAGGAGCACCGCGGTGGGCTCGCCCCGGTCTTCGTCGGGAGCGTGGAACGCGCCGAAGACCTGGCGCGAGGCCGGCCCGAACATGAGCGGTGTGAAGAGGGTCATGCGACACCCCCTGCGCATCGCGCCTCGGTCATCCCTTGGCGCGCGTTCAGGGCGCGCATGGGGCCGCCTTCGAAACCGGCTCCCGATGCCTGGGCGCGGGCTTCGGTGTGGCGCCATTCGGCGAGCGATCCCACGCTGTCCGGCCGCGCGGGTGCGGGCTCCAGCACCAGCACGAGGGTACGTCCGGCCACCGGCAGCTCGACGCTGCGGCAGTCCGGTGTCACGCCCACCTCGAAACTCTGCGGCGACACCAGCAGGCCCACGCCGATGGCCTTCAGGCAGGCTTCCTTGCGGGTCCAGCAGGTCAGGAAGGCGCGGTCACGGTCGTGCGCGGGCAGGGCGGCCAGTGCGTCCTGTTCATGCGGCGTGAAATGCGCCGCGGCCAAGGCTGCCGCGTCGGACATCGGGCGCAGCAACTCGACGTCGGCGCCCAGCGGGCCGCGCCCGCCGATGGCGATCAGTGCCAGTCCCTGGCTGTGGCTCAGCGAGAACTGGGTGCGTGGGTGGCCCGCCAGCGACGGCTTGCCGAAGGCGCCGGTGGCCAGCGTCAGCGCATCGGGCGCCAGGCCCGTGTACGCGCACAGCGCCTGGCGCAGCGCGACATGGGCCGCCACGAAGCGCGCCCGGTCGACGGGAAAGCGCAGGCTCTCGGCACGCGCGCACTCTTCTGCCGACAGCACCTGCGCGGGCAGGGTGTCGGTGAAGTGGTCCAGCTCGACGTACCGGCAGACCGGTGCGTCGATGGACAGTGCGTGGGCGGCGCCGGTCATGGTCACCCCTTGCGCAGCCAGCTGCCGAGTGCGCCGAGCAGCCCGCCGCGCTGTGCATGCGCGGCCGTGCCGGCAGCCAGGTCGGCGAGGTCCGGGGGCACGCCGTGCGCCGTGCCGGGCGCCGAAGAGGCGATCTGCCCGAGGTTCTCGAACAGGTAGCGGCGCGGCTCCACGCGGTGCCCCAGCGTCTGCGCCGCTTGCTGCACGGCGCGCAGCACCAGCAGCGAGTCGCCGCCGAGGTCGAAGAAGTTGTCGCTGGCGCGGATCTCGTCGACGTCGATGCCGATCACGTCGGCCCAGATCTGGGCCAGCTGGGCGTGCTCGGGGCTGAGCAGTCCGGGCTTCGCCTCGCGCGCGGCGCCGTTGAGGGGCTCGGCCGGCGCACCCTTGTCCGCGTCGTCGGCCGCCAGCTTGCGCAGATAGCGCGCGCTGGCCGAGCCTTCGGTGCTGGCGATCTCGGCCAGCGTGGCGTTCGGGTGGTCGGCGATGCGGCCCAGCACCTCGAGGTAGCGCTCGCGCAGCTGGGCGCCGGTCTCGCGCAGGTACACGTCGGCGTTGTAGAGCAGCGCGCCTTCCAGGCCGTGCGGCTTGTCCATCAGCCACACGCCGACGTCGTCGGTGGCGCCGTGCTGCATCACGTGCACCTGGCGGGTCTGCAGGCTGCCGACGGTGCGCGCGCGCTCGCGGGCGTCCTGGAACGAGAACATCGCCTGGTAGGGGCCCGACGCCTTGATCTGCCCCGCGTAGCCGGGCTCGGCCATCAGGCGCTCGAACGGCACCTGCTGGTGGTTCATCATCGACAGCAGCTCCTGCTTCACGTAGCGCATGAAGTCGGGCAGCGGCAGCGCCATGTCGACCGCGAGCGAGACCGGCAGCACGTTGCTGAAGAAGCCCATGACGTCTTCCGTCTCGGCCTGCTGGCGTCCGCGCACCGGGTTCGCGATGACGATGGCGTCGTTGCCGGTGGCCTGGGCCATGGTCAGCGCGTAGATGCCGAAGGTCAGCATGCTGAGCGTCACGTCCATGTCGCGCGCCACCTCGCGCAGCCGCTGCGTGCTCTGCAGGTCGATGTGGATCCAGTGCGCGCCGCCCTGGCCGCTCTTGCCCGCGCGGCGCGGCATGTCGGTGCGGGGCGGGCGCACGGCCTTGGCACCCGCGAGCCGGCCGCGCCAGAACGCGAGCTGCTCTTCGCAGGCCGGTTCGGTCAGCCAGGCCTCGAGCCACTCGGCATAGTCGCCTTGGGTGGTGGCGAGCGCGGGCAGGTTGTGCGGACGGCCGCGTTCGGCGGCGTCGTAGAACGCAGCCAGTTCGCGCTGCATCAGGTCGAAGGACCAGCCGTCCCAGATCAGGTGATGCGGCACGAACAGGAAGACGTGCTCGGTGTCGTCGAGCTGGAACAGGGTCGCGCGCATCATCGGCGCGCTGTGGATGTCGATCGGCCGGTCCGACAGCTCCTGCATCTGCTCGGCCAGCTCGGCCTCGCGCTGGTCCGCGGGCAGGCCGCGCAGGTCGACCAGCGGCAAGGCGAATTCCACCGACGCTGCGATCGATTGAATCGGCCGCCCCGTGTCCTCGTCGAAGCCGACGCAGGTGCGCAGCGTCGGCTGGCGCCGGATCATCTCGCGCAGCGCGCCTTCGAAGCGCGCGGCGTCGAGCTTGCCGGTGAGCCGCTGGGCTGAGGGCGCGTTGTAGACCGAGCGGCCCGTGTACAGCTGCTCCATGAAGCGGATGCGTTCCTGCGAGGGCGTGAGCGGTGCGCTGCGGCGATCGAGGTGGCAGGCAATCGGCGCCTGCAGGCCGACGCCCGCGCCCTGCAGGGCCTCGATGGCCGCGGCCAGCTTCTCGGCCGTGGGCGCCTCGAACAGCGCGCGCAGCGGCAGCGTGACCTGGAACTCGTGGCTCAGCAGCGTGGTGAGCCGCGCGGCCAGCAGCGAGTGGCCGCCCATGGTGAAGAAGTTGTCGTGCATGTCCAGGCCCGGCAGGCTCAGCACCTTCTCCATGACCGCGAGCACCTTGCGCTCGTGCGCATTGCGCGGACCGGCGCCGCGCCGCACCTCGTCGCGCGCCACCGCCTGCGGCGGCGGCAGCGAGACGCGGTCGACCTTGCCGTTGGGCAGCGTGGGCAGCGCGTCGAGCGTCACCACGTGCTGCGGCAGCATGAAGACCGGCAGGTGCTTGCGCAGGTGCACCATCAGCGCATCGAGGTCGAATCCGCCGCCGGGCACCAGCGCCAGGTAGGCCACCAGGCGCACGTCGCCGGGGGTGTCCTCGCGGGCCACGACCACGCTGCGCGAGACGCCGGCCGCTTCGCAGCAGCGCACCTCGATCTCGCCGGGCTCGATGCGGTAGCCGCGCACCTTGACCTGGAAGTCGAGCCGGCCGAGGTGGTCGAGCAGCCCGTCGTTGCGCCAGCGGCCGCGGTCGCCGGTGCGGTAGACCTTCTTGGTGGCGCCGAAGATGCGCACCGTGACGAAGCGCTCGGCGGTCAGCGCGGGGCGGTCGAGGTAGCCCAGCGAGACGCCTTCGCCCGCGATGCAGATTTCGCCGGGCACGCCGATCGGGCAGGGCTGCAGGTCGGCGTCGAGGATCCAGATCTCGGTGTTGTCGACGGGCCTGCCGATCGACACGCCGCGCGAGGCGATCTCTTCGGGACGCACATGCCAGGCGGAGGAGTACACCGTCGTCTCGGTCGGGCCGTAGCCGTTCCACAGGCCTTCCATGCGCTCGCACAGCGCCAGCGCCATGCTCGGGCGCAACGCCTCGCCGCCGGTCCAGCCGCGAAAACCGGGCGTGCCGCCGGCCCACTGGGCATCGAGCAGCAGTTGCCACATGCCGGGCGTGGCGTTCAGCAGCGTGATCTGTTCGTCGTCCAGCGCCTGCGACAGGCGGTTGCCGTCCATGGCGACCTCGCGCTGCACCATCACCAGCTCGGCGCCCGTCGCCAGCGGCAGCAGCAGGTCGGGCACGGCCATGTCGAACGACAGCGTGGTGACGGCGGCGATGCGATCGGCCGGGCCGATGCCCGATTCGCGCTGCATCCACTGCAGCAGGTGCGCCACGCCCCGGTGGTGCGCAATGACGCCCTTGGGCAGGCCGGTGGAGCCGGAGGTGTAGATCACGTAGGCCGCGTCTTCGGAGCCGGGGTCGTCGCTGCTCGGCGGCAGGGCTTCGCCCGAGAGCTGGCGCCAGGCGGTGTCGCGATCGATCTCGAAGATGCGCTGGTCGGCGTCGACGCGCCAGTCGCGCGGCGCCACCGCGATGTCGGACGAGGTCAGCATCAGGGCGAGGGTGGCGTCGCTGGCGTAGTGGTCCAGCCGCGCCGGCGGGAATGCGGGGTCCAGCGGCACGTAGGACGCCCCCGCCTTGAGGATGCCCAGCATCGCGACGACCATCTCCAGGCTGCGTTCCAGGCACAGCCCCACGCGCTGGCCGCGGCCCACGCCGCGCGCGCGCAACGCACGCGCCAGGCGGTTGGACAGCGCGTCGAGTTCGCCGTAGCTGCAGCTGCGCGCGCCGTCGCGCACCGCCGGGCGGTGCGGCTGCTGCGGCACGCGCGCCACGAAGCCGGCGTGCGCCAGCGGCGCGCCGCGCAGCGGCACGCGCGCGGGCTGCAGCGCCAGCAGCGCACGCGCGGCGCCGGCGGACAGCACGTCGAGCCCGCCGATGGTGTCCTCGGGCTTGTGCGCGGCCGACTGCAGCACGCACTCGAACATGTCGAGCCAGCGCTGCACGCTCACGTCGTCGAACAGGTCGGTGTTGTATTGCGCCTCGACCTGCAGGCTGCCGGCGTGCGGGCGCAGGTTCACGAACAGTTCGAAGTTCTCGTAGCGCCGGGCGATGGTGTCCTGCACCACGTCGAGCGTGGTGAAGGCCTGCGCGCTGCTCGCCACGTCGGGGTCGACGTTGAAGCTCACGCTCACCAGCGGCAGCCGGCTCGGGTCGCGCTCGAGCGACAGCTGGCCCAGCAGCGCGCCGTAGGTCAGGGCCTGGTGATCGAAGGCGTCGAGCACGGCGGTGCTGCATTCGTCCATCAGCGCGTCGAAGCGCATGGCCGGGTGCGCGGCGATGCGCAGCGGCAGCAGGTTCACGCAATGGCCGACCAGGCCGGGCACGTCGTGCGCGAGCTGGCCCGAGGTCGGGATGCCGACCACGATGTCTTCCTGGCCCGTGAGGCGGTGCAGCGTCGCCACGAAGCCGCTGAGAAGGCCCGTGAACAGGCTGACGCCGGCCTTGGTGCTCGCGATGCGCACGGCGCCGACCACGCGCCGGTCGAGCAGGCGTTCGGCGCGGCGCGAGTTGAAGGTGCGCACGGCCGGGCGGGGGCGGTCCAGCGGCAGGTCGAGCACCGGCTGCGTGGTGCCGGCAAAGCGCGCCAGCCAGTAGTCGATGTGCGCCTGCATCTCGGGGCTCGCGGCGGCGGCGGCTTCCTCGGCGGCGAAGTCGGAGAAGAGCGGCGCGGCCTTGAGCTTGAGCCCGACGCCGGTTTCCTCGGCATAGAGGTGGCCCAGCTGCTCGGTGATGACCGCCCACGACCAGCCGTCGCAGACCACGTGGTGCGCCGACATCACGAGCTCGTGCTCGTCATCGCCCAGGCGGTACAGCACGGCCCGGAACAGCGGCCCGTGTTCGAGCGGGAACGGCGTGCACACGGCGTCGTCGTGGGCCGCGTGCAGCGCCTGCGCGAGGGCTTCGGGCGCCAGCCCGCCCAGGTCGTGGCGGACCAGGTGGTTCCCGGTGGGCGGGCTGACCAGCATGAAGCTGCCGTCCGGCGAGATCGTGGCGCGCAGCGCCTGGTGGCGTTCGAGCAGCCGGTCGGTGGCGCGCGCCATGGCGTCGGCGTCGAGCGCGCCGCGCAGGCGCAGCACGACCGACTCGTTGTAGGCCATCGAGGCCTCGGGGCCCAGCGAGGCGCCGAGCCAGATTTCGCGCTGCGACTCGGTGGTCGCGATGATGCATTCGACGAGGCCACCGCTCGCGGTGGGCTTGAGTGCGGCGTTCATGCTGCAGCCTTTCCGTTGATGAGGCGCGCCTGCGAGGCGGCGTCTTCGGGCACGTACCAGTACGGCTGGCCGTCGCTGTCGCGGGCCAGCACGCTGCCGTCCTCGGCGGGCTGGTGCGCGTCGAAGCGGGTGGGGACGGGAGCGCGGCGCGGAAGGAAGCCGGATTCCTGCATCTCGGCGACCGACTCCTTGAAGGCGCGCTGCAGGAAGGCGATGTCCTCGGCGCTGTGCGCGCTCGTGAGGAAGCACGGGAAGTTGTCCAGGATGTGCACGCCGCGGCTGCGCATCATGGCGAACAGCAGGTCCTGCAGCGGCTGGTCTTCGAGCCAGCTCACGCGCCACAGCGACGCGAAATGGCGGATCTCGATCGGCGCGCCGACCTCCCGGCACCAGCCCGAGAGCTCCGTCGCCATGGCGGTCGTGCTCGCGTTGAGCCCGGCCTGCAGCGCGGGCCCGGCCTCCTTCAGGTGCGTGAGCGAGGCCTTGGCCGCCGCGAGCGCCAGCGGATGGCGCACGAAGGTGCCGGCGAAGTAGGTCACGCCCACGCCCGGGATCGAGTCGTCGCCGTACTGCCAGGCGCCGCCGTCGAGCGCGTCCATGAACTCGCGCTTGCCGGCGATCACGCCCACCGGAAAGCCGCCGCCGATCACCTTGCCGTAGGTGGCCAGGTCGGCGCGCACGCCGAACAGTTCCTGTGCGCCGCCCAGCGCGCTGCGAAAGCCGGTGATGACCTCGTCGAAGATGAGGCAGCAGCCGTTCTTCGCGGTGACCTCGCGCACGTCGTGCAGGAACTCGCGCGGCTGGAAGTCGGGGCGGCGGCTTTGCACCGGCTCGACCAGAACGGCCGCCAGGTCCGCGGCGTTGTCGCGGATGAAGGCCAGCGCCTCGGGCGTGCCGTAGTCGAGCACGCGGATGTCGCCGAACATGCCGCTCATCACGCCGGGCGCGGCCGACAGGCCCTTGCCGCCCTTGCCGGCGCGCACCAGCACTTCGTCGAAGGTGCCGTGGTAGGAGCCCGTGAAGGCCACCACCGTGCTGCGCCCGGTGACGGTGCGCGCGATGCGCAGCGCCGCCATCACGGCTTCGGAGCCGGTGTTGCACAGGCCGGCGCGCTCGCTGCCCGTGAGTTCGCAGATGAGGCGGGTCACGTCGGCCGCGAGCGGATGCTGCGGCCCGATCTCGTAGCCCGCGTCGAGCTGGGCCCGCACGGCGTCCTGCACGAAGTCGGGTTGCCAGCCGAACAGGTTCAGCCCGAAGCCGTTGAGCGCGTCGACGTACTCGTTGCCGTCGATGTCCCACATCTTCGAGCCCTTGGAGCGCTCGATCACGATCTGGTAGGTGATCTCCTTGGTCAGCGGACGGAAGCCGTTGACCACGCGCGGGTCGGCCATGTGGGCGCGGTTGTCCTCGGTGAAGCGCTTGCTCTTTTGTGTGCGTTCGACATAGCGGCGCACGAAGGTCGCCAGCCGCGCCTTCTGCCGCGCGCTGGGCTCGGCGGTGCGTTGGGTGTGGATGCGGGCGATGGCGCCGAAGGCCTTGCTGACGTCGTAGCGAAGCGGGGCTTCGGCGGGCGGCTGTGGTGGCTGCAGAACGGCGGGCGCGGCCTCGGGTGCGACCGGCGTGGCCCCGCCAGACAGGAGCACGAGCTGCTGGCGCATCAGCTCCATCTGCTGCGCGATCACCTGGTTCAGCAGGCCGGTGGGCTGCGGGAGCCCTGGCGTTGGCATGGACGCCTGCACGGCGGGGGCCGCAGGCATGACGGGCACGGCCACCGGCTCGGCCTCGGGCGGCAGGCTCTGCTGCAGGTACGCGGCCAGCGCGTCGAAGCTGCGGTAGTTCTCCATCAGCTGGCGGAAGCTCAGCTCGACCTTGAAGCGCTTCTTGATCTGCGTGGCCGCCTGCGTCAGCGTGAGCGAGTCCATACCGATCTCGCCGAACGAGGCCTGGCCCTCAGCCTGCGCCATGTCGATGCCCGAGATGTCTTCGAACAGGGCCCGCAATCGCGCGTCGATCGACGCCGCACGCGATGCATCGGGCGGCAGGGGAGAAGACGGAGGCAGGTGAGGCGAGGGCGCTGCAGCGGTCACGATCGGCTCCAAGGAAACAGGCAAGGCGGGCGACACCGGCGCGGTGGGCGCGATGTCGACCCACAGGCGCTTGCGTTCGAACGGGTAGGTGGGCAGGCACACGCGCCGGGCGCCGGTGCGCGGTGCCAGCAGGGCAAGGTCGACCTCGGCGCCGCAGGTCCACAGGCGCGCGGCGGCCAGGCGCAGGGTCCGGGGCTCGTCGGCCGGCTCGCCGTGCAGCAGCGACACCGCCGCGACAAGGCCTGGCACGCGGTGCTGGCGCACCAGCGCGGCCAGCGTGTTGCGGGGGCCGACTTCCACGAACACCGGGTGGCTGGCGTCGTCCGCCGCGCTCTGCAGCGCCGGCGAGAAGCGCACGGTGCCGCGCAGGTGCTGCGCCCAGTAGGCCGGGCTCGTGGCCTGTGCGTCTTCGAGCAGGCGACCGGTGAACGTGGAGTAAACGGGGATCTGCGGCGCGTGCAGCGCCACCTGGCCCACGAGCGCCTCGAAGGGCGCCACCGCGGCGTCCATCATGGCGGAGTGAAAGGCGTGCGAGGTCTGCAGCAGCCGGCAGGCGACGCCCTCGGCTTCGAGCGCGGCCTGGAGTTCGGCGATGGCCTCGGTGGGGCCGGCGGCCACGCAGGCGCCGGGTGCGTTCTCCGCGGCGAGCGAGACCTGCGGCGAGGACGCGAGCCGCGCGGCCAGCGCGTCCGCGCCCAGGCGCACCGACAGCATCGTTCCCGCGGGCTGGGCCTGCATGAGTGCGCCGCGGCGCGCAATGAGCCGGGCGGCATCTTCCAGGCGCATCACGCCGGCGATCACGGCCGCGACGAATTCCCCCACGCTGTGGCCGATCAGCGCGTGCGGGCGCAGGCCCAGCGACAGCAGCCGCCGTGCAAGCGCGTACTCGAGCGTGAAGAGCGCGGGCTGCGTGACGGCCGTGGGCGCGAGCGCCTGCGGGTCGTCTGCGAACAGGCGCTCGCGCAGGTCGAAGTCGAGTGCGCCCTCGAAGGCGCGCAGGCAGTTGTCGAACGCGGCCGCGAACACCGGGTCGCCCGCATGCAGCGCGCGGCCCATGCCCGGGTACTGCGCGCCCTGGCCCGGGAACATCAGCACGGGCTGCGGCGCGCGCTCGGCGATCCGGTCGCTCACGCGCCACGCCGTGTTCTCCGAGCGCAAGGCCTCGATGGCCTGCGCCGCATCGCCGGCCACCACGGCGCGGCGGAAGGCATGGGCCTTGCGGCCGACGCACAGGGTGAACGCCGCGTCGCCCAGGCAGAGGCCGGGCTGTTCTTCCAGGTGCGTGGCCAGCTGCTGCGTCGCGACCGCGAGCGCGGCCTCCGAGCGGGCCGACAGCGCCAGCACGTGGACGCCCGGTTGCGTGGTGCGTGCCTGACGCGCCGGCGCTTCCTCAAGCACGACGTGCGCGTTGGTGCCCCCGACGCCGAACGAGCTGACGCCCGCGCGGCGCGGCAGCGCGGCCCGCGGCCACGGCTGCAGCTGGTTGCTGACGTGGAACGGCGTGCGCGCGAAGTCGATCGCCGGGTTCGGCGCCGTGAAGTGCGCGGTGGGCGGAATCATTTCGTGGTGCAGCGACAGCGCCGTCTTGATGAGGCCGGCGGCGCCCGCGGCCGTGACCATGTGGCCCACGTTGCTCTTGAGCGAGCCCAGCGTGCAGTAGCCGCGCGCGTCGGTGTGCTCGGCGTACGCGACGGCCAGCGCCTCGACCTCGACCGGGTCGCCCATCGGCGTGGCGGTGCCGTGCGCTTCCACGTAGGAAATGCTGCGCGCGTCCACGTCCGCCGCGGCCAGCGCGGCGCGGATCACCGCCGCCTGGCCGTCCACGCTGGGCGCGGTGAAGCTGGCCTTGGCGCCGCCGTCGTTGTTGACGCAGGCGCTGCGCAGCACGGCATACACGGTGTCGCCGTCGGCCTGCGCGTCGGACAGCCGCTTGAGCAGCACCACGGCGGCGCCGTCGCTGAACACGGTGCCCTTGGCCTGCGCGTCGAAGCTGCGTGTGTGGCCGTCGGGCGAGAGCATCGAGCCCTCGTTGTAGAGGTAGCCGCTGCGCGGCGGGCAGGTGACCGAGGCGCCGCCCGCCAGCGCCATGTAGCACTGGCCCGTGCGCAGCGCGTGGAAGGCCTGGGCCACCGCGACCAGCGAGGTCGAGCACGCGGTGTTGACGCTCACCGCCGGCCCGCGCAGGTTGAGCCGGTTGGCCACGCGGGTGGTGATGTAGTCCTTCTCGTTGGCCAGCATCACCTGGAACTCGCCGACGGCCTCCACGAGGTCGGGCCGCGAGGCCACGTGGCGCTGGAAGTAGGTGGCGTTGTACGTGCCGGCATACACGCCCACCGGACCCGGCGCTTCGTCGGGCACGTAGCCCGCGCGCTCCAGGCACTCCCAGCAGATCTCGAGGAACACGCGGTGCTGCGGGTCCATGAGCGCGGCTTCCTTCGGGCCGATGCCGAAGAAGGCGGCATCGAAGCCCTCGATGCCATCGATCACGCCGCGCGCCCGCACATAGGCCGGGTCGCGGCGCAGCGACTCGCCGACGCCGGCGTCCAGGCTTGCGTCATCGAAGAAGCTGACGGTGTCGCGCCCGGCGACGAGGTTGTCCCAGAACTGCTCCACATCGCCCGCGCCGGGGAAGCGACCGGCGGTGGCGATGAGAGCGATGGGCTCGGGGACGCTGGCGGCGTCCTCGCGCACGGGCACGGGTTGTGGCGCCTGTGGCGCCTCGCCAGCGGACTGCAGTTGCGCCGCGATGGCGCCCGGCGTCGGGTGGCGAAAGAAGAGGTTGGTCGACAGCGGCGGCGCGCCTTCGCGCTGCAGGTCCGCCAGCACCTGCAGCACCAGCAGCGAGCTGCCGCCCAGGTCGAAGAAGTTGTCGTGACGCCCGGCCTTGTCGATGCCCAGGGCGCGCGCGAAGGCGTCGCACACCTGCTGCTCGAGCGCGTCGCGCGCGGCCTCGAAAGGCTGCGCGAGTTCGGGGCGCTCGGCGGCCGGCTCGGGCAGCGCGTTGCGGTCGAGCTTGCCGTTGGGCGTGACGGGGAGCTGCGCAAGCCACACCTGCGCCGACGGCAGCAGCGGCGCGGGCAGGCGGGTCGCCAGGTGCGCGCGCAGCGTGTCCCACGCCAGCTTCTGCGTGCGTGCGACCAGGTAGGCGACCAGGCGCAACTGGCCGTCGCGACCGGGCCGCGCGATCACCGCGCAGGACTGCACCGCGGGGTGCGCGAGGATCGCCGCCTCGACCTCGCCGGTCTCGATGCGGTGGCCGTGGATCTTGACCTGGCCGTCGATGCGACCGATGAACTCGATCGCGCCGTCGGGCAGCCAGCGGGCGAGGTCGCCGGTGCGGTAGAGCCGGTCGCCGGGCGCGCCGAAGGGGTCAGGCACGAAGCGCGCGGCCGTGAGTTCGGGCTGGCCCAGGTAGCCGCGCGCCAGGCCGTGTCCGCCGATGCACAGCTCGCCCACGAGTCCGCTGGGCAGCAACTCCAGTGTCGGGCTCAGCACGCGCAGCACGGTGTCCTTGATCGGGCGCCCGAGCGGTACCGAGCGCGGGCCCGCGGCGATCGCGGCGCGTTCGATGCGGTGGGTGGCCGCGAAGGTCGTGCACTCGGTCGGCCCGTAGCCGTTGCTGATCGTGAGCCCGGGGAGTGCGTCGAGCGCGCGCCGCACATGGGGTACCGACAGCGCCTCGCCGCCGGTGAACAGGTGCGCCAGGCCCGCGAGGTGCTGCGGATCGCCGTCGATCACGGCGTTGAAGAGCGAGGCCGTGAGCCAGGCGGTGTGTACCTCGTGGCGGGCGATGGTGCGTGCGAGGCCGGCGCCGGTGGGTACCCGTTCGCCGTGGATCACGCAGCACCCGCCGTTGAGCAACGGTCCCCAGACTTCGAGCGTCGAGGCGTCGAAGGCGAGTGGTGCGGCATGCAGCATCGCGCGCCCCGGTGCGAGGTCGATGTAGTCGACATCGACGACGAGCCGCAGGATGGCGCGATGGCCGATCTCGATGCCCTTGGGTACGCCGGTCGAGCCCGAGGTGTACATGAGGTACGCCAGCGATTCGCCGTCGAAGGTCGGCGGTGCCCACGGCGCGGGGTCCGCGCTGTCTTCGGGCGCGTCGATGCACAGGGCAGTGCGGTGGGGCGGCACGAGAGAGGCCAGTGCCTCGGTGGTCACGACCCGGGTCACGCCGGCCTGGTCGAACATGGCGGCGACCCGTTCGGGCGGAAAGTCGGTGGGTACCGGCACGTAGGCCGCGCCCGCCTTGAGGATGCCGAGCATGGCAACGATGGCGGCCGTCGAGCGCTCGAACACCATCCCGACGGGGTCGCCGGCCTGCACGCCCGCGCGCTGCAGGCGCTGTGCGAGCCGGTCGCTGCGCGCGTCGAGTTCGGCGTAGGTCATCGTTTCGTCGCCTTCCACCAGCGCCACCGCGTCGGGCGTGGCCGCGGCCCGGCGACGGAACACGGCGGGCACGGTGAGCGACAGGTCGGGCGCGGCGGGCGGCGTGGTCCAGCTGGCGAGCTGGTCGTGGCGGTCGGCGTCGGGCAGGGCGCGGATGCCGTGGAGTGCTGCGTCGGGGTGCGCCAGCAGATCGGCGGCGGTGTCGGCGATGGCAGCGAGCAGGCGGCTGGCGCAGGGCGCGTCCATCAGGCTCGCGTCGACGTCCAGGTGCAGGCTGGCGGGGCGTTCCGCCCGGGCTTCGAGCTGCAACGGCGGCGGGGTGTCGCCGGTGGGCGGCGTGGTCCGGCGGGCGAGGTCGAGCTGGGTCAGCCACGCGCTTGCGGTGCCGGGCTGCGACGTCGGCATGCCTTGCGACCCTGGCAGGGCCGCGCCCAGCCAGCGCGATTGCAGCAGCAACCAGGCACCCACGAAGAGCGTGTCGGGCAGGTACCCCGTGGTGCCCAGCGACGCGAGCCAGCGCTGCGCGAACCCGGTGTCGAGAGCCAGCGAGACGCCGAGCCGTTCGCCTGCCGCCGCGCGCGCAGGCGGCGAGACGAACAGGTCGCCCAGCGTGGCCTGCGAAGCCATGGTGGCCTCCGGCGACGAAGCAATGTGGGTGTCCATGCAATTGCCCGGCTGCAGACTGTGAATGAAAAATACAATTGAAGGGGTTGAATTGATTTCAATTGGATTTGGTTCTTGATTTGTTGCGATCCTAGGAACTTGGCAAGGCGTTTGTTTGGGTCTTTTCTGTTTGTTTACACTTTGATATAAATATTTCTGAATAGAACTACCTAAGCCGTGACATTTGAGGTACCAAGGACATTTGTGGGGGGCGGTTTGTCACGCCTTTCTGAAGCTATAGCGGAACGTCAGTTCAAAAAAATGGCTGTTCCGTCTTCTTCGGTCGATACGATCGAAAGTCTTAATTTCGGTATAAATTTCAGATTTGTAGTGAAACTAAGTCAAAAATGGAAGGCTGAGATTGGATTTTTCGCAAATTGAGACAAACGGATGACATCGACATTCAGAACCTGTCGGCTCAAATGGGGTAGGTGTTTTTCTTCGGAGAAAGAAAAAATCTGTCTTTCAATTTATTTGATGATTGAACTTTTAGCTCAATTTGAATTTCGAGAAATTCAATTAAAAATGTTACTTTTATGCCTTGATGGTGCTTTGTTTTTAGTTTTTCCTGACCGTTGAAGATGGCTTTAATTAGCTGGGCGCCATCGTTTATTTGAGAATTGGGAGCGGTGGCCAATGAGGTGATTTCTCCTCTGTCAGCACGCGGAGCACCCGGATGCCTCGCGGCAGCCGCCAGCGAAATTGGGGCGATCGGCGGCGTCATGGGCGCCGGAATTGATCCCGGTTGATTTCCGTCGCACTGGCCGGAAGGTCCGACCCGGCCCCGGACATCGACGCACCGGGTCCGTCCGCAATTCATCGCCGCACCGCGGCGTGGATGGCGTTGCGGGGACGGTTCTTCAGGTCGGATGCCGCCTCTTTGTCGACGCCGATGCTCGGAACGCGCCCGGTCCCGGGCAGGCGTTTTGTCACGCTCGCAGGCGTACCGGGGCAGGGCGCATGCCCCCCTCGCAAAGGTGCGCTTGGCTCATGTGCGAAGGCACGTCGATGCCTAGACTGGCCCTGCCATGCATCGTCCACTGTGATCCTCCCTGTGCGGTGTGGGAGGGGCGAGGAAGCAGCAGCGTGCGTGGCCCTGTTGCTGGAGCGCCTGGGTGAAGGTCTGCTGTCGGTGCGCACCGACGACGCCTTTCGCCACGGGCCGCTTGCAGGCGCGTGAGAACGCGCTAGAACGAAGAGATGGAACGAAGGAGTGCAGCCATGGCCACCCAACCCGATCTTCCGTCTCCGATCACGCCCGACCTGCCGGTCGAGCCCGATGAAGGGCCGGAGCACGCGCCCGACGAGCCCACCGACCCCGAGCCGCCGCCCAGCGCGAGGTGAGAACAGCGCCCCTCGCGCCGCGCTAAGCTCGCGCGATGGATGAAGTCGATTGCGCCGTCATCGGCGCTGGCGTGGTGGGGCTGGCCGTGGCGCGTGCATTGGCGCTCGCGGGCCGGGAGGTGCTGGTGCTGGAGTCCGAAGGGGCGATCGGCACGGGAACGAGTTCGCGCAACAGCGAGGTGATCCACGCGGGCATCTACTACCCGCAGGGTTCGCTGAAAGCGACGCTGTGCGTGGAAGGACGCAAGGCTCTCTACAGCTACGCGCAGGCGCGCGGTGTGCCGCACAGCCGTTGCGGCAAGCTCATCGTGGCGACCTCCGCCGAACAGGTGGGACAACTCGACGTGATCCGCGCGAAGGCGGCGGCCAACGGGGTGGACGATCTGGTCCTGCTCACCGCGCAGCAAGCCCTCGCGATGGAACCGCAACTGCATTGCGTCGCGGCACTGCATTCACCGAGCACGGGCATCGTCGACAGCCATGCGCTGATGCTGGGCCTGCTCGGCGACCTCGAGAACGCAGGCGGCATGCTGGCGCTCAAGTCGCCCATCGAACGTGCCGAATGCGGGGACGGCGCGGTCGTGCTGATCGCCGCCGATGGCACGGCGCTGCGTTGTCGCACCGTGGTCAATGCGGTGGGGCTCGGTGCCCCGGCACTGGCGCGTCGTTTCGAAGGCATGCCGGCGTCGGCCGTGCCGCGCGAGTACTTCGCCAAGGGCAACTACTTCACGCTCGCGGGCCGCGCACCTTTCGGCCGGCTCATCTATCCCGTGCCGGAGCCGGGCGGGCTCGGCGTGCACCTGACGCTCGACCTCGGCGGACAGGCCAAGTTCGGGCCCGATGTGCAATGGGTCGAGGCGGCCGATGATCTCGTGGTCGATCCGACGCGTGGCGATCGTTTCTACGACGAGGTGCGCAGGTACTGGCCGGCGTTGCCCGATGGTGCGCTGATTCCCGGCTATGCGGGCATGCGCCCGAAGATCTCGGGGCCGGACGCGCCCGCGGCCGACTTCGTGATCGCGGGGCCGGCGTCGCATGGCGTGCCGGGGCTGGTCCATCTCTTCGGCATCGAGTCGCCCGGACTCACCAGTTGCCTGGCCATCGGACGGCACGTTGCAGACCTGCTCGCCGAGGCCTGATGCATGCACTCGGGCACAACTGAGCACATCTGTCGCGCATGAGGGGCTTTCGAGCCTGTAACATGACAGCACGCCATATGCTGGCGTGAAGCCGCCGGCGCGGTGCCGGTGTCATCACGGAGGAAAGATTCCAATGAGTGCATCCAACAATCTTGAAGCAGCAGCCGAAGACATCGCAAGCGACGTGCGCGGCGTGCTGGCCAGCAAGGACCTGGATTCGGTTCCCCACATCAAGGCGCTGCGCCAACGCATCGACACCAAGCTCGCCATCGCGCGCGAGCTGGCTTCCGAAAAGAGCAAGCTGGCCGCCAAGAAGGCGCGCCAGGCGGCCACCGCCACCAACACCTACGCCCACGACGAACCTTGGCAGGTGGCCGGCGCCGCACTGGCGGTCGGCGTGCTGGTGGGTCTGTTGCTTGGCCGCCGCTGAGCGTCACCGCACCGGACTGAGCGCACACCGCCGTTCGTTCGTTCGCCGTCGCCACGCGGATGTGGCCGGTGAGGGCGGAGGCGGCGCATGAAACTGCTGTCCCTGTTCGGGCTCGATGCCCGCATCCGCCGGTTGCGCATCGCAGCCGCCGAAGGTGCGCTGGCGGCCGAGGACCGGGTGCAGTTGCTGCGCATGGCCTGGGAGGACGAGAAGCAGCGCCTGAAGCTGACCCTCGTCCTGGTCGTCGCCGTGCTGGGGCTGACCACCGTCGCGGTGGCGCTGCTCTCGATGGCGGTGGTCGTGCATTACTGGGACACGCCGTACCGCGTCACCGCCGCCTGGGTGGTGGCCGCTGTCTGGGTGGTGCTGTGGCTGGCGGCCGCCATCGGCCTGATGCGCAGCCTGAGCAATGCTTCCAACAGCTTCGTTCCGACCTTTCAGGAGTTCGAACGCGACTGGGCCTGGGTCCAGGACCGCTTCAACCTCGGCAAGGACCCGGAGCAGGACGACGAAGCACCGCGCCCGCCACGCCCCGCCACGCGCGAGGAGCTGTTGGCCCGCATGGACCGCCAGCGCGAGCGCATCGCCACCCTGCAGGGCGGTCGCGAGACGCAGCCGGCCTCGGGCGAGCCTGCGAACGAATCGGCTGCGGCCACGGCGTTGCGCATTGCGCGCGAGCACCCGGTGGCTGCCGGGGTGGTCGCTGCCGCCGCTGTGGCGGTGATCCGCCCGAGGCGGCTGCTGCGTTGGGCCACGGTCATCGCGCCAGTGCTCTGGCGCATGCGCTGAGCCACCGGCAGCACGAAGAGCCGGCTCAGGCCTTGCGGCGATCCTGCTGCAGCGCCTGGGCCGTTTCGCGGACCAGCCCGGGGCCGCGATAGATCAGGCCGGTGTAGATCTGCACCACGTCCGCGCCCGCGGCGATCTTGGCCTTGGCATCGGCCGCACTCAGGATGCCGCCCACCCCGATGATCGGAAAGTCCTTGCCCAGTGCCGCGCGCAGTTGCGCGATCACGCGGTTGCTGGCTTCGCGCACCGGCGCGCCTGAAAGGCCGCCGGCTTCCTGCGCATGCGGCAGGCCGGCCACGGCGTCGCGCGCGAGCGTGGTGTTGGTGGCGATCACGCCGTCCATGCCGTGGCGCTGCAGCGTGGCGGCAATCACCGCGACCTGGGCGTCGTCGAGGTCGGGGGCGATCTTCACGAACAGCGGCGCGCGCTTGGCGTGGCGCGTGGCCAGCGCTTCACGCCGCTCGGCTACGGCGCCCAGCAGCGCGTCGAGCGCTTCGTCGCTTTGCAGCGAGCGCAGGTTGGCCGTGTTGGGGCTCGAGATGTTGATCGTCACGTAGTCCGCATGCGGGTACACGCCGTCCAGGCAGGCCAGGTAGTCGTCCACCGCGCGCTCGATCGGCGTGGCCGCGTTCTTGCCGATGTTCAGGCCCAGCAGCATGGGCGACTTTCCGCCGCCGGCCTGCTTGCGAAAGCGCGCCTTCTGCACGTTGGCCAGGAAGGCGTCGAGGCCTTCGTTGTTGAAGCCCAGGCGGTTGATCAGCGCGTTGCGCTGCGGCAGGCGGAACATGCGCGGCTTCGGGTTGCCGGGCTGGCCCTTGGGCGTGACCGTGCCGACCTCGACGAAACCGAAGCCCATGGCCGCGAAGGCGTCGATGCAGCGTGCGTTCTTGTCCAGCCCGGCGGCCAGGCCGACGCGGTTGGGGAAATTCAGGCCTGCCAGCTGGATCGGGTCCTCGACGCGCGTCGCCGCGTAGGCGCAGGCCAGTGGCGTGTTCTGGGTGCGGGCCAGCCCGTCGAGGGTGATTTCATGGGCGTGCTCGGGGTCGAAACCGAACAGAAAAGGGCGGGCCAGGCCATAGAGCGAAGAGGGCAGCAGCAGGGGCATCGGATAATTCTCGACTTCAATGAGCCAAGGATTCTCCGCGATGACCGCACCCGCCTCCCCAACCCCTCTTTCCCAGGATGAACTCAAGGCCCAGGTCGGCCTTGCCGCGCTGGCCTACGTGGTCAAGGGCGAGATCGTCGGCGTGGGCACCGGCTCCACGGTCAACAAGTTCATCGATGCGCTGGCCACGATCAAGGACGAGATCAAGGGAGCGGTCTCCAGCTCCGTTGCCTCCACCGAACGCCTGCGCGCGCTGGGCATTCCGGTGTTCGACAGCAACGAGGTGGAAGAACTGGCCGTCTACATCGACGGCGCCGACGAGATCGACCACCGGGGCTTCATGGTGAAGGGCGGCGGCGCGGCACTCACGCGCGAGAAGATCGTCGCGGCGCAGTCCAAGCGCTTCGTCTGCATCGCCGACGCCTCCAAGCTGGTCGAGACGCTCGGCGCGTTTCCGCTGCCGGTGGAAGTGATCCCGATGGCGGTGCGCCGCGTGATGCGCCAGTTCGCCAGCCTGGGCGGCATTGCCCAGGTGCGCGAAAAAGACGGCCTGCCGCTGGTGACCGACAACGGCCAGCACATCGTCGACGTGACCGGCTTGCGGATCACCGACCCGCGCGCCTTCGAGTCCGAAGTGAGCCAGTGGCCCGGCGTGGTGACGGTGGGGGTCTTCGCGCACCAGAAGGCCGATGTCTGCCTGCTGGGCACGGCGTCGGGCGTGAAGACGTTGCAGTTCGCCGGCTGACCGGCGGCGATGCAACACGGGGGCGAGGCCCCCGTCGTCTCTAGAACTTGATGCCGGCCGGGTTGTTCGGGCCCGGTGCGTTCGAGGGCGGTGCCGGCGCGGGGTTTGGCGGCTGCAGGGGCGTGTCGGTCGCGCGGGGCGCCGCCGCCGCCGGTGCCTGCTGCGCAACGAGCGGACGCGCGGCGGGCGGGCGATAGCCTGCGGGCAGGCTGTTGCTCTTGGGATAGCCGGCTGCGTCGAGGTAGCGCGACCATTCCACATCCGAGAAGCCCTTGAGCTGCTGCGACCCGACGGTCAGCAGCGGCAGCGCGTTCTGTCCGCTCAGGCGCTGCAGGGCGTCGACGTCCTCGTTGCTCTTGATGGTGCGTTCCTCGAAGGGAATGCCGCGCGTGGTGAGCAGCGTGCGCGCCTCGTTGCAGGGGCCGCAGCCTTCGCCGCTGTACAGCGTGACGGGGTAGCGCTGTGCCACCTGGCGCAGTTCGTAGGGAAGCCCGCTGTTGGCCGGCGCGTTGGCGCTGGCCGGTTGCGGCCCGCCCGTCGGTGCGTTGGTGACGACGGGGGGCTGGTCCGAGAACGTGACCTTGCCGTTCTTGTCGACCTGGCGGTAGACCGCCTGTGCCAGCACGCTGGCGGTCGACAGCACGAGGACCAGGCCGATCAGGCCGCGCATCGGGAGTTTGTAAAAAGTCGGATACATATCTCCCGAGTATCGCAAGCTTCAGCGCCGTATCAAGCGGGCTGGGCCTGAGCCATGCCCTGATGTCGCAGCAGCGCATCAAGCTGCGGCTCGCGGCCCCGGAAGGCCTTGAACGAATCCATGGCGCTGCGGCTGCCGCCGGCCTCCAGGATGGCCTGGCGGTATCGGCGGCCGGTCTCGATGTTCGGCTCGCCGTCGGCGCCCACGGTTTCCTCGAAGGCCGCGTAGGCGTCGGCGCTCAGCACCTCGGCCCACTTGTAGCTGTAGTAGCCGGCCGCGTAGCCGCCCGAGAAGATATGGCTGAAGGTGTTCGGCGTGCGGCTGAACGGCGGCGAGGGCAGCACGGCCACTTCGGCGCGCACCTGGCCGAGCAGCGCCATCACGGCACCCGGCTGGGCGGCGGCGGCCTGGTGCTCGGTGTGCAGCAGCATGTCGAACAGCGAGAACTCGATCTGGCGCAGCGTCTGCAGCCCGCTCTGGAAGTTCTTGGCGGCGGTCATCTTGTCGAACAGCGCGCGCGGCAGCGGCTCGTCGGTGTCGACATGGGCCGTCATGTGGGCAAGCACATCCCACTCCCAGCAGAAGTTCTCCATGAACTGGCTCGGCAGCTCGACCGCGTCCCACTCGACGCCGCTGATGCCCGACACGTCGCGCTCGTTCACCTGCGTGAGCATGTGGTGCAGGCCGTGGCCGAACTCGTGGAAGAGGGTGGTCACGTCGTCGTGGGTGAGCAGCGGCGGCTTGCCGTCGACGCCGCTGGCGAAGTTGCACACCAGCTGCGCGACCGGCGTCTGCAGCGCGCCGTTGTCGGGGCGCAGCCAGCGGGCGCGCACGTCGTCCATCCAGGCGCCGCCGCGCTTGGCGGCGCGGGCGGAGGGGTCGAGGTAGAACTGGCCGACTTTCTGGCCGGCCCGCTCGATGCGGTAGAACTCGACGCTCGGGTGCCAGGTGGGGGCGCTGTCGCGGCGGATCGACACCTCGAACAGCGTCTCGACGATCTTGAACAGGCCCGCCATCACCTTGGGCGCGGGGAAGTACTGCTTCACCTCCTGCTCGCTGAAGGCGTAGCGCGCTTCCTTGAGCTTCTCGCCGACGTAGGTCCAGTCCCAGGCCTGCGGGTCGACGAGGTTCAGTTGTTCGGCCGCGAAGGCGCGCAGGTCGGCCAGGTCGCGCTCGCCATAGGGCTTGGCCTTGGCGGCGAGGTCGCGCAGGAACTTGACGACCTGCTCGGGCGATTCGGCCATCTTGGGCACGACCGAGAGCTCGCCGAAGTTCTTGTAGCCCAGCAGCTTCGATTCTTCTTCGCGCAGCGCGAGGATCTCGGTGATGAGCGCGGTGTTGTCGAACTTCGGATCGCCGAGTTCGCTGGCGCGCGTGACGTAGGCGCGGTACAGGGTTTCGCGCAGCGCGCTGCTCTTGGCGAACTGCATCACCGGCAGGTAGCACGGCATCTTGAGCGTGAGCTTGTAGCCCTGCTTGCCTTCGGCCTCGGCGGCCGCGCGCGCGGCACTCACCACGTCTTCGGGCACGCCGTCGAGTTCACCGAGCTGTGCGTAGTGCGCGAAGGCGTCGGTGGCGTCGAGGGCGTTTTCGCTGAACTTCTGGCTCAGCTCGGCCTGGCGTTCCTGGATGTCGGCAAACCGTTGCTTGGCCTCGCCCTGCAACTCGGCGCCACCGAGCACGAAGTTGCGCACGGCGTTCTTGTGCGCCTGGCGCTGCTCGGGATTGAGCGTGGCCGGGTCGATGGCCTTGTACTTGGCGTACAGGCGCTCGTCGGAACCCAGGCGGGTCCAGAAGGCGGTGACGCGCGGCATGGCCTCGTTGTAGGCGGCGCGCAACTCCGGCGTGTCGGCCACGGCGTTGAGGTGGCCCACGGCGCCCCAGGCGCGGCTGAAGCGTTCGGAGGCCACGTCGAGCACCTTGGAGATCGCGATCCAGTCGGCCGGGAATTCAGGCGCCGTTACCGTCTGCAGCGCGGCCTCGGCATCGGCCAGCAGCGCGTCGACCGCGGGCGACACGTGTTCGGGCTTGATGCGGTCGAACAGGGGGAGGTCGGTGAAGTCGAGGAGGGGGTTGTTCGTGATGGCCATGTGAATCACTTGGCGGCGCGTTCGGCCGCTTCAAGGGTGTTGACGAGCAACATGGCGCGCGTCATCGGGCCGACGCCGCCGGGCACGGGGGTGATCCAGCCGGCCACTTCCTTCACGCCGTCGAAATCGACGTCGCCGGCCAGCTTGCCGTCGGCCTTGCGGTTCATGCCCACATCGATGACGACGGCGCCGGGCTTCACCATGTCGGCGGTCAGCAGGTCGAGCTTGCCCACGGCGGCGACGATCACGTCGGCCTGGCGCGTGAGGGCGCCCAGGTCTTTCGTGGCGCTGTGGCAGATGGTCACGGTGGCGCTCTTGGCGAGCAGCATCATGGCCATCGGCTTGCCGACGATGTTGCTGCGGCCGATGACCACGGCGTGCTTGCCGCGCAGGTCGTAGCCGATCGATTCGAGCATCTTCATGCAGCCGTGCGGCGTGCAGGGCCAGAAGCCCGGGGCGCCGGTCATCAGTGCGCCGGCGCTGGCCACGTGGAAGCCGTCGACGTCCTTGGCGGGCGAGATGGTCTCGATGACCTTCTGGCTGTCCATGTGCTTGGGTAGCGGCAATTGAACGAGGATGCCGTGCACCTTCGGGTCGTCGTTGAGGGCGCGGATGCGCGCCAGCAGGTCGGCCTCGCTCAGGTCGGCGGGGTAGGTCTCGAGCGTGGCCGCGAGGCCGGTCTCGGTGCTGTCGTTGACCTTGTGCTTGGTGTAGACCTGGCTCGCCGGATCGGTGCCCACCAAAATGATGGACAGGGCCGGGTTCACGCCGCGTGCCTTCAGCGCAGCGGTGCGGCCGGACACCTCGGCGCGGATGGTTTTGGCGAGGGCGTTGCCGTCGATCAGTTGGGCGGTCATCGGTTTTGATTTTCCAAGTAAAAACGCCCGCTTGCGCAGGCGTGGGGAAGGTGCGTGGCTATCGGCGGGATAGCTGCAGCTCAGGAGGCCTTGGCCGTGGGGGCCGCTTGCCCGAGCGCGATCTTGAGCAGATCGGCCACGGTGTTGGCGTTGAGCTTTTCCATGATGTTGGCGCGGTGCGCCTCC
Source organism: Variovorax sp. GW821-FHT09A10 (assembly GCF_059418385.1). Lineage (NCBI taxonomy): Bacteria > Pseudomonadati > Pseudomonadota > Betaproteobacteria > Burkholderiales > Comamonadaceae > Variovorax > Variovorax sp. GW821-FHT09A10. Next base: position 91,841 of record NZ_JBWKPT010000003.1, on the reverse strand, counting down.
ACCGTCTTGATGCTGATGCCCAGGTCGTCGGCGATCTGCTTGTTCAGGCGGCCGGCAACGATGCGCTCGAGCACCTGCGCCTCGCGGCCCGTGAGCTTGGACAGCAGCGCGTCGCGGCTGGCCGACTGCTGGTGCTGCGTGAAGGCGCCGCGTGCGTGTTCGAGCATGCGCTCGACCAGCGATACGAGTTCTTCGTCGTTGAAGGGCTTCTGGATGAAATCCATCGCGCCCTTCTTCATGCTGTCGACCGCCATCGGCACGTCGCCGTGGCCGGTGATGACCACGATCGGCAACGGAGAACGCCGTTCGATCAGTCGATCCTGCAATTCGAGGCCGGTCATGCCGGCCATGCGGATATCGACGATCAGACAGGCGACTTCGCGCGGGTCGTATCGGGAGAGAAAGGATTCGGCGGACTCGAAACAGCGGACTCTGTAGTCCTTGCCTTCGAGCAGCCATTGCAGTGAATCGCGGACGGCTTCGTCGTCATCGACGACATAGACCGTGCCCTTCTTCGGAATCAAACTCATGCAGGTACCTTTGCCTCGTCGCTTGCTACGGAACTGATAGCGTCCAACACCGGAATCCAGAAGGAAAAACGGCATCCGATCACATCCGGGCCATTGTAGATGTTCTCCGCCTGCATCCGGCCGCGGTGCGACTCGACGATGGTGCGGCACAGGTTGAGCCCGATGCCCATGCCTTCGGGCTTGGTGGAGAAGAAGGCCTCGTAGAGCCGGTCCATGACTTCTGGCGAGAGGCCCTTGCCCGTGTCCTGCACCGAGAACTCGATGGCATTCTGCCCCTCGATCACCTTGGGCAGCACACGCAGCTCGACGCTGCGGCGCGCCAGCGGGCGGTCGGCGATGTCGATGGATTCGGCCGCGTTCTTCAGCAGGTTGACCATCACCTGTTCGATGAGGATCGGGTCGACGCGCACCACCGGCAGCCGCGCGGCCACGTAGTGGTTCAGGCGCACGTTGCGCCGGCGCAGCTCGATGCCCGCGAGTTCGACCGCTTCGCTCACCATGGTGGCGACGTCGGCCGGCGTGCGGTTGGGCTCGCTGCGTTTCACGAAGGAGCGGATGCGCTGGATGATCTGGCCCGCGCGCTGCGCCTGCTTCGAGGTTTTCTCGAGCGCGGCAAGCAGGGCGTCGTTGTCGATCGTCTGGCCCTTGATGCGCGACATCATCCCGTTGCAGTAGTTGGCGATGGCCGTCAGCGGCTGGTTGAGTTCGTGCGCCACGCTCGACGCCATTTCACCCATGGTGATCAGGCGGCTCGCGGCCTGGGCCTTGTCGGCCTGCGCGGCGGCCTGCTCTTCGGCGTCGCGGCGCGGCGTGATGTCGGTGGCGATCACCAGCTGCGCCAGGCGGCCGTCGACCCAGGTCAGGTAGCGCGAGCGCACCTCGAGCCACTTGCCCAGGTGCGGCACGAAGATCTCGTTGTTCGCGGTCTGGGCGGCGGTGAGGGTGTCGATGGGCAGGCCGGCGTAGGGATCGACGTCGTCCAGTCCTTCATCGTGCGCATTCGACGGCGGCACGCCGGCCTGCGCCACCATGCCCAGGTGGCCCACGGTGTCGGAGCCGAACCACAGGCGGTACAGCTTGTTGGCGAACAGCAGCTCCTCGCTGCCGATGGGCGCCACCGACACGGCGGCGTCGAGCGCTTCGAGCACGGTGGTGAAGCGTTCGTACGAGGCGGACAGCTGCTCGCGGATGCGCGTCGGCTCGGTGATGTCGGTCATCGACGTCATCCAGCCGGTCTGGTGGCCGCGCGCGTCGATCAGCGGCGACACATACAGGCGCGCGTTGAACACGCTGCCGTTCTTGCGCTTCACGCGCACCTGGAAACCGCCGGGCAGGGCGCGGCCGTGCAGCTCTTCTTCGAGGCGCTCGTTCATCACCTCGCGGTCGGATTCGAGCCAGTAGGGGAAAGGCGGCGTCTGGCCGACCAGTTCGTCTTCGCTCCAGCCCGTCATGGCGCAGAACGCGGCGTTCACGTAGGTGATGCGGCCTTGCAGGTCGAGCACGCGCATGCCGGTGAGCATGGAGTTTTCCATCGCGCGGCGGAAGTTGGTTTCGGCCACCAGCCGCTGCTGCGCCTGCAGGCGGCGGCGCGTGTGGCGCCAGGTGCCGATCAGCATCCAGCTGGTCATCACGCTGAGCGCGCACACGAGCCAGAAGAGGCCGTTGCCCACCACGCCCTGCGAGGTGCGGTAGGCCTGCGCGCGCAGCATCAGCGCATTGCCCACGGGCGACACCGGCACTTCGTATTCGTTGGTCGCTTCGGTCCAGGGCAGCAGGCGGGTGCCGCTGTTTTTCAGCGGCGTGGTGTTGCCGGCGATGACGTTGCCCTTGGCGTCGAGCAGCGAGACGGCATAGCGCGCCTGCACCTCGGAGGGCATGCCATAGCGCAGCAGGCCGTCGATGGAAAACTCGCCGAGCACGACGCCGGCGAACAGGCCCTGGTCGAACAGCGGGATGTGCAGCTGCAGCATCGCGGCCGGTTCGCCGCCGGCCACGGGTTGCGAGTACACCGGCTGGCGCAACTCGCGCGCCAGCGCGTAGTTGCTTTCGATGTCGCCGGGACGCAGCACGTCGCCGATCAGGTGCTGTTGTGCCGGGTGCACGCTGGGTGCGGCATAGCCGGCCTTGAAGCGGCGTCGGTCGTCGATCCAGCTGATGGTCTGCAGCTCGGGGAACTGGCTCACGAGCGACTCGGCGCGGCTGGTGAACTCGACCGGATCGATCTCGCGGTTGGAGGCATCGCGCGCAATGCGCATCAGCTGTTCCTGCCGCTCCAGCAGGCGCAGGCGCATGCGCTGTTGCGCGTACTCGACATCGCGCCGCACCGACTCCTGCTCGCGCTCGACTTCTTCGGAGCGCAGGTACCAGAACGCCGACACGATGGCCGCGAGAAACAACAGCACGGCCGCCATCGGCGCGAGCATCGCGACGGCGTCCTGCAGCACCGGTGTCTGCTTGCGCCACCACGTGCGCCACCAGGACAGCGGCGAGGCTTTGACGGCACTGCGGGCGACCGCGAGCGGGGAGGAAAGGGGCATGGGCGGAGTTTAGGTGATGGCCTTCGCGGGCAAGAGGCCCTGCCGGGGACGTGCCTCCTTGATATTTCATAATAAGAAATCAACAAGCACTATTTGAAATAGGGAAACTTCTATGCGAAACTCCGGCGCGCTCGGTGCCCAGCGCACTAAATTACAGCCACAGCCCTAAAAGGAGAGACAAGCATGTCGGCAAATCCCGAGAACCTGTTCGGCTCGGCCGCAAACGATGCGGACGCCCAGGAGACGCGTGAATGGATGGATGCACTGTCTTCCGTCATCCAGAGCGAAGGGCCCGAGCGGGCGCACTTCCTGCTCGAACAACTGCTCGAACATGCGCGCCAGAACAGCGTCGACATGCCGTTCTCGGCCAACACCGGCTACGTGAACACCATCGAGCCGGGCGTGGAAGCCCGCAGCCCCGGCAACCTCGAGATCGAACAGCGCCTGCGCGCCTACATGCGCTGGAACGCCATGGCCATGGTGGTCAAGGCCAACCGCATCCACCCGCCCGAAGGCGGTGACCTGGGCGGCCACATCGGCTCCTTCGCCTCGCTGGCCAGCATGTTCGGCGCCGGCTTCAACCACTTCTGGCACGCCGAGAGCGAAAACCACGGCGGCGACCTGCTGTACATCCAGGGCCACGTGTCGCCCGGCATCTATGCCCGCGCCTACCTCGAAGGCCGCCTCTCCGAAGACCAGCTGCTCAACTTCCGCCAGGAAGTGGACGGCAAGGGCCTGTCGAGCTACCCGCACCCCAAGCTGATGCCCGAGTTCTGGCAGTTCCCCACGGTGTCGATGGGCCTGGGCCCGCTGATGGCGATCTACCAGGCGCGCTTCCTGAAGTACCTGCACGCCCGCGGCATCGCCAACACCGAAAACCGCAAGGTCTGGGTGTTCTGCGGCGACGGCGAAATGGACGAAGTCGAATCGCTGGGCGCCATCGGCCTGGCCGCGCGCGAGAACCTCGACAACCTGATCTTCGTCATCAACTGCAACCTGCAGCGCCTGGACGGCCCGGTGCGCGGCAACGGCAAGATCATCCAGGAGCTCGAAGGCGAGTTCCGCGGCGCCAACTGGAACGTCATCAAGCTGATCTGGGGCAAGGGCTGGGATGCCCTGCTCGAGAAGGACCATGACGGCGCGCTGCGCAAGATCATGATGGAGTGCAACGACGGCGACTACCAGTCGTTCAAGGCCAACGACGGCGCCTACGTGCGCAAGAACTTCTTCGGCCGCGATCCGCGCACGCTGAAGATGGTCGAGCACCTGACCGACGACGAGGTCTGGAACCTGCAGCGCGGCGGCCACGACTCGCAGAAGGTGTATGCCGCCTTCCACGCCGCCCAGAACCACAAGCGCCAGCCCACCGTGCTGCTCGTCAAGACCGTCAAGGGCTTCGGCATGGGCAAGATCGGCGAGGGCAAGAACACGGTCCACCAGACCAAGAAGCTCGGCGACGAAGACATCAAGGCCTTCCGCGACCGCTTCAACATCCCGATTCCCGACAGCCAGATCGCCGATCTGCCGTTCTACAAGCCGGCCGACGACACGCCGGAAATGCGCTACCTGCATGAGCGCCGCAAGGCCCTGGGCGGCTACCTGCCGCATCGCCGCGTGAAGGCCGACGAGAGCTTCACGGTGCCCTCGCTCGACACCTTCAAGGCGGTGATGGAGCCCACGGCCGAAGGCCGCGAGATCTCGACCACGCAAGCCTACGTGCGCTTCCTCACGCAGCTGCTGCGCGACAAGGCCCTGGGCCCGCGCGTCGTGCCCATCCTGGTGGACGAGGCCCGCACCTTCGGCATGGAAGGCCTGTTCCGCCAGATCGGCATCTACAACCCGCACGGTCAGCAGTACACCCCGGTCGACAAGGACCAGGTCATGTACTACAAGGAAGACAAGGCCGGCCAGATCCTGCAAGAGGGCATCAACGAAGCCGGCGGCATGTCCAGCTGGATCGCGGCGGCCACGTCGTACAGCACGAACAACCGCATCATGGTGCCGTTCTACGTGTACTACTCGATGTTCGGTTTCCAGCGCATCGGCGACCTGGCCTGGGCGGCCGGCGACATGCAGGCCCGCGGCTTCCTGCTGGGCGGCACCTCGGGGCGCACCACGCTGAACGGCGAAGGCCTGCAGCACGAAGACGGTCACAGCCACATCCTGGCCAACACCATCCCGAACTGCGTGAGCTACGACCCGACCTTCGCGCACGAAGTCGGCGTGATCCTGCACCACGGCTTGAAGCGCATGGTCGAGAAGCAGGACAACGTCTATTACTACCTGACGCTGCTCAACGAGAACTACGCGATGCCCGGCCTGCAGCCCGGCACCGAAGAGCAGATCATCAAGGGCATGTACCTGTCCAAGCAGGGCCCGGTGGTCAAGGCCGCCAAGGGCGCGAAAGAAGCGCCGACCGTGCAACTGCTGGGCAGCGGCACCATCCTGCGCGAGAGCTTTGCCGCGCAGGAGCTGCTCGAGAAGGAGTGGGGCGTGTCGGCTTCGGTGTGGAGCTGCCCGAGCTTCAACGAGCTGACCCGCGACGGCCAGGACGCCGACCGCTGGAACCTGCTGCACCCCGACCAGACGCCGCGCGTGCCCTTCGTGGCCCAGCAGCTCGGTGCCTCGACCGGCCCGGTGATCGCGTCGACCGACTACATGAAGGCGTACGCCGAGCAGATCCGCCCGTTCGTGCCGAAGGGCCGCACCTACAAGGTGCTGGGCACCGACGGTTTCGGCCGCAGCGACTTCCGCGCCAAGCTGCGCGAGCATTTTGAAATCAATCGTCACTACATCGTGGTGGCTGCGCTCAAGGCGCTGAGCGAAGATGGCACCGTGCCGGTGGCCAAGGTGGTGGAAGCGATCAAGAAGTACGGCATCAATGTCGACAAGGTCAACCCGCTCTACGCTTGAACATCAACAACCAACGAACGAACGGCGCCTGACGGCGGGAGACAACGATATGGCAGCAGTGGAAGTGAAAGTGCCCGACATCGGCGACTTCGATGAAGTCGCGGTGATCGAGGTGCTCGTGAAGGTGGGCGACACGGTCAAGGCCGAGCAGTCGCTCATCACGGTCGAATCGGACAAGGCGTCGATGGAAATCCCGTCGTCCACGGCCGGTGTGGTCAAGGAAATCAAGGTCGCCGTGGGCGACAAGGTGAAGGAAGGCTCGGTGGTGCTGGTGGTCGAGGCCGAGGGCGCGGCTGCCGCCGCCCCGGCACCGGCCGCTGCGCCTGCTGCCGCGGCACCCGCAGCGGCGGTTGCAGCGCCTGCGCCCGCCGCAGCCGCACCGGTGGCCTCGGGCCCGGTCGACATCAAGGTGCCGGACATCGGCGACTTCAAGGACGTCGCGGTCATCGAGCTGCTGGTGAAGGTGGGTGACACCATCGCCGCCGAGCAGTCGCTGATCACGGTGGAGTCGGACAAGGCGTCGATGGAAATCCCGTCGTCGGCCGCCGGCGTGCTGAAGGAACTCAAGGTCAAGGTCGGCGACACCGTCAACATCGGCGACCTGATCGCGGTGCTCGAAGGCGCCGCTGGCGCTGCGGCACCCGCATCGGCGCCTGCGCCGGCACAGGCCGCGGCTGCCGCGCCCGCTGCTGCAAGCGCCAGCGCACCTGCACCGGCCGCCGCCGCACCTGCTGCAGCCGCCCCGGCCCACCAGCCGACGTCGGCTCCCACCGGCAGCCTGCCGCACGCCTCGCCCTCGGTGCGCAAGTTCGCACGCGAACTCGGCGTGCCGCTCGAAGAGGTCAAGGGTTCCGGCCTCAAGGGCCGCATCACGCAGGACGACGTCCAGAACTTCACCAAGGCCGTGATGAGCGGCCAGGCCAGCACCAAGGCCTCGGCGGCCAAGGCGCCGGCCGGTGGTGGCGACGGCGCGGCGCTGGGCCTCATCCCGTGGCCGAAGGTCGATTTCACGAAGTTCGGCACCGTCGAGCGCAAGGACCTGTCGCGCATCAAGAAGCTCAGCGGCGCGAACCTGCACCGCAACTGGGTGATGATCCCGCACGTCACCAACAACGACGAAGCCGACATCACCGAGCTCGAAGCCTTCCGCGTCTCCACCAACAAGGAGAACGAGAAGTCGGGCATCAAGGTCACGATGCTCGCCTTCGTGATCAAGGCGGTGGTCGCGGCGCTGAAGAAATTCCCCGACTTCAACGCCAGCCTGGACGGCGACCAGCTCGTCTACAAGCAGTACTACAACATCGGCTTCGCGGCCGACACGCCCAACGGGCTCGTGGTGCCGGTGCTGAAAGATGCCGACAAGAAGGGCATCCTGCAGATCAGCGCCGAGATGGGCGAACTCGCCAAGAAGGCGCGCGACGGCAAGCTCGGCTCGGCCGACATGCAGGGCGGCTGCTTCTCGATCAGCTCGCTCGGCGGCATTGGCGGTACGCACTTCACGCCCATCATCAACGCCCCCGAAGTGGCCATCCTCGGCCTCTCCAAGGGCCAGATGAAGCCGGTGTGGGACGGCAAGCAGTTCGTGCCGCGTCTCACGCTGCCGCTGTCGCTGTCGTACGACCACCGCGTGATCGATGGCGCCCTGGCTGCGCGTTTCAACGCCTACCTGGGCCAGGTGCTCGCGGACTACCGTCGTATTCTTCTATGACCCCCCGAGCACCTGCGGTGCTCCCCCCTGAGGGGGGCGCCTCCCTTGGGGCGGCCCGGCGGGAGGCGCTATGACCACCGTAGTGGCCGTCCGAAAGGGTGGCCAGGTCACGATGGCGTCAGACTCGCTGGTGACCTTCGGCGACACGCGCATGTCGCACAACGCCGAAGCGAACCAGAAGATCTTCACCGTCGAGGATGCCGCGGGCCAGAGCCTGTTCGCGGTGGCGGGCGCCGCCGCGCACCAGCTGGTGCTCCAGCATGCGTTGGCGGCCCAGCCGCGCGAGGCGCTGCAGTTCGGCAGCAAGCACGAGGTGTTCCACACCTTCACGCAGCTGCATCCGGTGCTGAAGGACTCGTTCTTCATGCAGACCAAGGAAGACGAGCACGAGCCCTACGAGTCGAGCCAGTTCACGATGCTGCTGGCCAACCCGAGCGGCATCTACGGCATCTACAGCTACCGCGAGGTGTTCGAGTTCAAGCAGTATTGGGCCATCGGCTCGGGACGCAGCTTCGCGCTCGGCGCCATGCACGCGGCCTATGACAACAAGTCGCGCAACGCGCGCGACGTGGCGGAGGCGGGCATCGCCGCCGCCTGCGAATTCGATCGCAATTCGGCCCTGCCGGCCGACGTTCTCACACTCAAACTGAAAGTGTCCAAATGAGCGAACAACACATCAAGGTGCCGGACATCGGCGACTTCGACGAAGTCGCGGTGATCGAGGTGCTGGTCAACGTCGGCGACACGGTCAAGGCCGAGCAGTCGCTCATCACGGTCGAATCGGACAAGGCCTCGATGGAGATTCCCTCGTCGGCAGCCGGCGTGGTGAAGTCGCTGGCTGTGAAGGTCGGCGACAAGGTCAAGCAAGGTTCGGTCGTGCTGACGCTCGAAGTCGACGGGGCCGCCGCGCCTGCGCCGGCTGCTGCAGCGCCCGCACCTGCGGCGGCAGCTGCGCCCGCGCCCAAGGCGGCTGCACCGGCTCCGGCCGCCGCAGCGCCCGTGGCGGCGTCCAGCTACGGCGGCAAGGTCGATGTCGAATGCGACGTGGTCGTGCTCGGCGCCGGCCCCGGCGGTTACTCGGCCGCCTTCCGCGCGGCCGACCTCGGCCTGAAGGTCGTGCTCATCGAACGCTACGCCACGCTCGGCGGCGTGTGCCTGAACGTCGGCTGCATTCCGTCGAAGGCGCTGCTGCACGTCGCGTCCGTCATGGACGAGGTCAAGCACTTCGCCGACCTCGGCGTGAGCTTCGCGCCCCCCACGGTCGACCGCGCCAAGCTGCTCGGCCACAAGAACAAGGTGGTGGGCAAGCTCACCGGCGGCCTCACGGCCATGGCCAAGATGCGCAAGGTGACGGTGCTGCGCGGCGTGGGCAACTTCATCGACCCGTACCACCTGGAAGTCGAAGAGACCTCCGGCACGAGCTGGGACACCACGGGCAAGAAGCAGACCGTCAAGTTCCGCAACGCGATCATCGCGGCCGGTTCGCAATCGGTGAGCCTGCCCTTCATGCCGAAGGACCCGCGCGTGGTCGACTCGACCGGTGCGCTCGAAATGGGCACCGACCCCAAGCGCATGTTGGTTTTGGGCGGCGGCATCATCGGCCTCGAGATGGGCACGGTGTATTCGACGCTGGGCGCGCGCCTCGATGTGGTCGAAATGCTCGACGGCCTTATGCAGGGCGCCGACCGCGACCTGGTGAAGGTCTGGCAGAAGATGAACGCGCCGCGCTTCGACAACATCATGCTCAAGACCAAGACGGTCGGTGCCGAAGCCACGAAGGAAGGCATCAAGGTCACCTTCGAGGGTGAGAACGCGCCGAAGGAGCCGCAGGTGTACGACCTCGTGCTGCAGGCCGTGGGCCGCAGCCCGAACGGCAAGAAGATCGGCGCCGAGAAGGCCGGCATCGCGGTGAGCGACCGCGGCTTCATTCCGGTCGACATCCAGATGCGCACCAACGTGCCGCACATCTTCGCGATCGGCGACATCGTGGGCCAGCCCATGCTGGCGCACAAGGCGGTGCACGAGGCGCACGTGGCGGCCGAAGTCATCGCTGGCGAGCAGAAGGGCGACAAGGAGCTGTCCAGCGCCGCCTTCAACGCCCGCGTGATTCCCAGCGTGGCCTACACCGACCCTGAAGTGGCATGGGTTGGCCTCACGGAAGACCAGGCCAAGGCCGAAGGCATCAAGGTCAAGAAGGGCCACTTCCCGTGGACCGCGTCGGGCCGTGCCATCGCCAACGGCCGCGACGAAGGCTTCACCAAGCTGCTGTTCGACGCCGAGACGCACCGCATCCTGGGCGGCGGCATCGTCGGCACGCATGCCGGCGACATGATCGGCGAGATCGCGCTGGCCATCGAGATGGGCGCGGACGAGATCGACATCGGCAAGACCATCCACCCGCACCCGACGCTGGGCGAAAGCATCGGCATGGCGGCGGAAGTGGCGCACGGTACGTGTACCGACCTGCCGCCGGCGAAGAAGGCGGCCTGATCGAGAGGCGCTACGGCGCCTGTCGAGCGCCCACAAAAAATCCCGCCGCGGCGGGATTTTTTTCGTCCGGGATTCGGGGGAGTTGAATCAGTCGCTGGCGTTGGCCATGGCCGCAGCCTTGACCTCGTCGCCCTGGCCGCTGAGCACGCGGCGGGCGCCGTCGAAGCGACGCTGCCAGTAGCTGCCGTTCATGTCTTCGACACGGACCTGGGCGCCGGAGCGGGGGGAGTGGATGAACTTGCCTTCGCCGACGTAGATGCCGACGTGGCTGAAGGTGCGGCGCATGGTGTTGAAGAACACGAGGTCGCCGGGCTTGAGCTGGCTGCGGTCGATCTTCTCGGTGGCGGCGGCCTGCTCTTCGGCGCGGCGCGGGAGCACGTGGCCCACCGTCTGGTTGTACATGGCGCGGACGAAGCCGCTGCAGTCGAAGCCGGATTCGGCGGTGTTGCCGCCGCGGCGGTAGGGGACGCCGAGGAAACCGATGGCGGTCACGACGAGGTCGGACGTGCGCTCTGCGACGGTCTGGCGAACCTGATGGAACTGGCCGACCAGGCCGCGTTCGGCAAGGATTCGGTCCATCTCATCCGATCGATCCTGTTGAGGGGGGGCGGCGTGGACAGCCACGGCGAACAGGAGGGATACGGGTAGGACGAAAAAACGCATGGCGCGTAGGATATTGATGACGCGCAGTTATGTCAATTTAATCTGAATTGTTGAATGCGTGCGTAAACCATTGATTTACATGAACTTTTTCGATCCGGCGGAAGAAAAAATGTAACGGTGAACGTTTATGCGGCATAAGGATTCGAATGTAAACGCCTCGGTCGATATGACTTTTCGGTCTTAAAAGTCGACATGTGCATTCCATTTGTTGTCAAGATGGCCTCAAATTCAGGAAATCTTCATGAACTTGCGAAATCTCTCCTTTCGTCGCTCCCTGGGAAGCCTCGTGGTGCTCGCTGGTTGCGGCCTGGCTGGCGCGGCCATGGCGCAAGTGCGTGCCGAAACCGTCACCTCCGGTCTTGAGAACCCCTGGGGCGTGGCCTTCCTGCCGGACGGGCGTTTCGTGGTCACCGAGAAGCCGGGGCGCCTGCGCCTGGTGGCGGCCGACGGCAAGCTGGGCGCGCCGATCCAGGGCCTGCCGCCCATCGCGGCGGGCGGGCAGGGCGGGCTGCTCGACGTGCTGGTCGACAGCGGCTTCGCGCAGAACCGCACCCTGTACTTCTGCTATTCGGAACCCGAGGCGGGCGGCGGATCGGCCAACAGCACCGCGCTCGCACGCGCCCGCCTGTCGGCCGACGGCACGAAGCTGGAAGCGCTGAAGGTCATCTTCAGCCAGAAGCCCAAGGTCGCGAGCCGCGCGCACTTCGGCTGCCGTATCGTCGAGGCCCGCGACGGCAACCTGTTCCTCACGCTCGGCGACCGCTTCAGCCGCAAGGACGATGCGCAGACGCTCGACAACCACCACGGCAAGGTGGTGCGCATCGCCAAGGACGGCAGCGTGCCGAAAGACAACCCCTTCGTCGGCAAGCCGGGTGCGCTGCCCGAGATCTGGAGCTACGGCCATCGCAACAGCCAGGGCGCGACGCTCGCGCCGGACGGCCGCTTCTGGATGACGGAGCACGGCCCGCAGGGCGGCGACGAAATCAACATCCCGCGCGCCGGCGTCAACCATGGCTGGCCGGTGATCACCTATGGCGAGAACTACGGCGGCGGCAAGATCGGCGAGGGCATCACCCGCAAGGACGGCATGGAACAGCCGCTGCACTACTGGGTGCCGTCGATCGCGCCCTCGGGCATGGCCTTCCTCACCAGTGATCGCTACGGCGCCGGCTGGAAGGGCAACCTGTTCGTGGGCTCGCTGAAGTTCGGCTACCTCGACCGCATCGAGTTGAAGGGCGACAAGGTGGTCGCCGAGCACAAGCTGCTGGCCGATGGCCGGGCCCGCATCCGCGACGTGAAGCAGGGGCCCGACGGCCTGCTCTATGTACTCACCGACGAGTCGGACGGCAAGCTGCTGCGTCTGCGGCCGAACTGACCGACGCCTCAGCCGGGGCAGCCCGGCAGCGGCAGCGTCGGCAGCAGGCGGCGCCAGAGCCGCCGCCACTCGGGCCAGTCGTGCCCGCCGTCGGTCGTGACCACGCGCTCCGCCGGCAGCGCCCCGGCCAGCAGCCGGTGGCTGAAGGCGAAGCGGTCGTCGAGCGCGTAGCCCAGGTACAGCGGCGGCCGGTCGCCGAAGGTGCGGGTGTGGCCGACGTAGCCGCGCAGCCATTGCCACAGCTGCGTGTCGCTGGGCGTGCGCGGGTCGCTGCCGGGTGGCGCTTCGAGCGGGCCGCGCCAGCGCGCCACGCCGCCGGCATTGGCGATGTCCTGGCTCAGCACGCGTTCGCCCAGGTAGGGCGCCAGCACGACCAGGCCCGCGAGATCGCCAGGATGTGTCTGGGCATACAGCAGTCCGCCGAAACTGCCGACCGAGATGCCCGCGATCCAGATCGCCTTGTAGCCCTGGCGACGCGCCGGTGCGATCACGTCCCGATCCAATCGATCGAGGATGGTCTTGTTCCGGTAGTAGCCCATGTGGGCATCGACGCGCAGGGTGTCGACCGCGAGCCGGTTCTCGTTCAGCGCGTCGATGAAGCCTTCGCGCACGAACTCCTCGGGCGCCGAGTAGGCGCCGGGCAGCAGCACGACCAGCGTGTCGGCGCTGCGGGTGCAACTGCTCTTTTCCAGTGTGGTGGCCAGCGGGGCCTCGGCGGCGCGCAACCCGCCGCAGCCGGCGAGCAGCAGCAACGAGGCGGCGCCGAAGAGCAGGGCGAGGCGGCGGCGCAGGAGCGACAGGGTCTGCATCCGCCGGAGTCTAGGTGCGCGACACCGGAATTGGCAGGTCGACCATCACAGGCTGCCCCGGCACGGTACAGCCGGTGTCGCAGCACTTGCCGGGCTGGCGGTTCTTCGTGATGGCGCGGCGCGGGTCGTGCGGCGCGGCGGCCGGCGTGCCGTCGGCCGCGATGCCGCGCTCGAGCAGCCGCTCGACCAACTCGACCTTCGAGCCCACCGGGTAGTTGCGCCAGATCTCCTGCTTCATCGCCGCCGGCGAGCCGCCGCCGTGCAGGCTGATCACGCTGTACCAGCCGCCCTGATAGCCGGCCGTGAGGTCTTCGATGAAGCGGGCCGTCTCGATGCGCTGCTCGTAGGGAATGGCAGGGTTGGCGCGCAGCACGTCGGACAGGCGTGCCGCCGTCTCGGGGTTGTGGTCTTCGTCCGGGCCGGGCAGGGTGACGATGAGCCCGCCGCTCACGTAGTGGGCGATGCGGTGCATGTCGTAGATCTTGGTGGCCAGCAGCAGTTTGCCGATGTTGCTGAACACCGGGTCGGGCATGAAGACCTCGCAATGGTCGTCGGCCTTGCCGTAGACGCTGGCCGCCACGCCGCAGGCAAAGAAGCTCTCGGTGAGGGTGATGAGTTCGACCATCTGCTCGCGCAGGTGGCTCTCTTTGCCGGGGTCGAAGCCGTTGGCCTCGCACATCAGCGCGCCGGCGCCGATCAGCAGGTCGCCGAAACCGGCGCGGGCGGCGATGCAGCTGTGGCGGTGGTGCGTGGCGTAGCTGTAGGTCAGGTGGCCCGAGTGCTCCCATTCGCCGGCGTAGAACACGCGCTCCCACGGCACGAACACGCGGTCGAACATGCACACGCCGGTGCTCTGGCCGTACTTGCGGCTGAACAGGGCGTCGCCGTGCTCCAGCTTCTCGCCGGGTCGCCCGGCCGGCCGCGCGACGATGGTGAGGCCGGGCGCATCGAGCGGCACGGCGCAGCAGACGGCGAAGTCGGCGTCTTCCTTGCCTATGTTGCGGCAGGGCATGACCAGCAATTCGTGCACATACGGCGCGCCGGTCACGATGGCCTTGGTGCCCGAAATGACAATGCCGCGCGCATTGCGCTCGACCACGTGCAGGTAGCTGTCGACGTTCGCCTGCTCGTGCGGCCGGCGGCTGCGGTCGCCCTTGGCGTCCGTCATGGCGACGCCCAGGGTCAGGTCCTGGTCCTGGATGCGGTGCAGGTAGTCGTGAAAGCGGGCCGTGTGCTCGGTGCTGCCGCGCGCGTCGTCGATGCGCGCCGACACCTGGGCGATGGCGTTGAGTGCGTCGTGCGTCAGGTAGCGCTGGGCGCAGCCGGTTTCCTGGCAGACCAGCCGCACGGCCTCGAGCTTGTTGAGCAGGTCGCCCGAACTCGTGTTGATGTGCGAGAGCCGGTTCACGCGCTTGCCGCTGGTGTGCTGCACGGCGGTCATGAGCGGCGCGTACTCGGACTTGAGCGCGTGGTCGTAGGTGAGGGCGATGGCGTTGATGCCGGGCTGGAAGGCGGGCTCGTCGGCCACGCTGGCGACGCGGCGGCCGTCGACGAACACGGTGGGCGTGTAGCGGCGCAGCGATTCACGGTAGTCGGCGCCGGACATGAGGATGGCGTCGGAAGGCGGGGCATTCATGCGTGTTGTCTCCAGGGGCTCGTGGGGGTTTTGGGGCTGTTGGCGTGAAGATTTAAACACTGTTCAATATTTAGATCAACGTTCGAAAAAATGATCGACGACCAGATCGAGGGCTATAGTCCCGCCCATGCACGCCAAGCTCCAACGCCGCCAGACCCTCACCGCCGCCCGCCGCGCCCTGGTGCTCGACGCCGCCCGAACGGTGTTCGCGGAGGCCGGCATCGAGGGCGCGAGCATCCGGGAAATCGCCAAGAAAGCCGGCTACACGCCGGGCGCCATCTATTCGTACTTCGAGAGCAAGGAGGCGATCTACGCGGCCTTGCTCGACGAGTCGCTGCTGCGCCTGCAGGCCGCCGTGGCCGAGGTGGCGGTGTCCGAGCGTCGGCCCGACCAGACCCTGGCCGCCAAGGCCCAGGCCTGGTTCGACTTCTATGCGGCGAACCCGCGCGATCTCGACCTCGGCTTCTATCTGGTGCATGGCATGCGGCCCCGGGGACTGACGCACGCGCTCGACCACGAACTGAACGACCGCCTCTACGACGCCCTGCGCCCCTGCGAGGAGGCGCTGCTCGCCCTGGGCCTCGATGCCGACCTCGCGCAGCAGGAGAACACGGCGCTGTTCGCGCACGGCGTCGGGCTGCTGCTGATGCAGCACACGGGGCGCATCCGCATGTTCAGGCAGTCGGCGGATGCGCTGTTCAAGACCTACCTTGCGCAGCTGGTGCAGCGATCTTCCCCGGTAGCAACGGCGGACGATCCCGCGAAACCCTCTCTTTTCGGTGGTACGGTTCAGTCCAGTTCAACCGATACCTGAAAGAAGAAGTCCATGCTGCTCGACGCCACGCAATCCCAACTCGTCCTGGTCGATTACCAGGCGCGGCTGATGCCGGCGATCTTCGAGGGCGAGGCGGCGGCGCGCAACGCGGCGCGCCTGGGCCAGATGGCGCAATGGGTCGACGTGCCGGTCTGGGGCACCGAGCAGAACCCGTCCAAGCTGGGCGAGAACCTGCCCGAGATCCGCGCCTTCTGCCGCAAGACGCTGGCCAAGATGCATTTCAGCGGCGTGGAAGAGGGGCTCGGCGAATGGCTGCGCCCGCCCGCCAAGGCGGCGCCGCAGGGCAATGCCCGCAGCCTGCCCAAGCATCTGCAGAAGCCCCCGGCCGCGGCCGAGGAGCGCAACACCATCGTCATCGCCGGCTGCGAAGCCCATGTCTGCCTGCTGCAGACCGCGCTCGACCTGCTCGAGGACGAGTTCGACGTGTGGGTCGTCACCGACGCCTGCAGCTCGCGCACCGAGCGCAACCGCGACGCCGCCTTCGACCGGCTGGCCGGCGCCGGTGCCGAGCTCGTGACCACCGAGATGGTCGGCTTCGAGTGGCTGCGCACCGCCGAGCACCCGGCGTTCCGCGACCTGCAGGCACTGATCCGTTAGTCCGCTGATTCACTGAATTGCTGTGAAGGGCGGCCCGGCAAGGGGGCCGCCCGGATTGCCGCGGCTGTCAGCTTCCCGCAAGATCGGTCCCCATAATTATGAATTCAGTTTCGGCGTCGAGCCTGAAACGGAGCCCATACAACAGGAGACAGATCCCGATGAGCCGCTATGAAGAGTTCTACCGCCAGTCCGTCGACGCGCCCGAGGCCTTCTGGGCCGAGCAGGCGAAGCTGATCGACTGGCACACGCCCGCGCAGCAGATCCTCGACGCCAGCCAGCCGCCGTTCGCGCGCTGGTTCGTCGGCGGCACCACCAACCTGTGCCACAACGCCGTCGACCGGCACCTGGCCGATCGGGGTGACCAGCCGGCGCTGATCTTCGTGTCGACCGAGACCGGCGTCGAAAAAAGCTACAGCTTCGCCGAGCTGCATGCCGAGGTGCAGCGCACCGCCGCCAGCCTCGTCGAACTGGGCGTGGGCAAGGGCGACCGCGTGCTCATCTACATGCCGATGATTCCCGAGGCCGCCTTCGCGATGCTGGCCTGCGCGCGCATTGGCGCCATCCATTGCGTGGTGTTCGGCGGCTTCGCCAGCGGCTCGCTGGCCACCCGCATCGAGGACGCCGAGCCGAAGGTGGTCGTGAGCGCCGACGCCGGTTCGCGCGGCGGCAAGGTCATCGCGTACAAGCCGCTGCTCGACGAGGCTATCTGCCTGTCGAAGCACAAGCCCGAGGCCGTGCTGCTGACCGACCGGGGCCTGGCGGCGATGACGCTGGTGGCCGGCCGCGACCATCTGGCGGGCGAGCTGAGACACAAGCACCTGAATGCACAGGTGCCCTGCACCTGGCTGGCCTCGACCGACATCAGCTACACGATCTACACGAGCGGCACCACCGGCAAGCCCAAGGGCGTGCAGCGCGACGTGGGCGGCTATGCCGTGGCGCTGGCCGCGAGCATGAAGCACATCTTCGATGGCCGGCCCGGCGAAACCTACTTCTCGACCAGCGACATCGGCTGGGTCGTGGGCCACAGCTACATCGTCTACGGCCCGCTGATCGCGGGCATGGCGACCATCATGTACGAGGGCCTGCCCACGCAGGGCATCGACCAGCAGCCCGACGGCGGCATCTGGTGGCGCCTGGTCGAGAAATACAAGGTGACCGTGATGTTCAGCGCGCCCACCGCCGTGCGCGTGCTCAAGAAACAAGACCCGGCGCTGCTCAAGAAATACGACCTGTCGACCCTGCGCGCGCTGTTCCTGGCCGGCGAGCCGCTGGACGAGCCGACCGCGCGCTGGATCAGCGACGGCCTGGGCGTGCCGATCATCGACAACTACTGGCAGACCGAGTCGGGCTGGCCGATGATCACCATCGCCAACGGCGTGGAAGCCAAGCCCAGCAAGTTCGGCAGCCCCGGCGTGCCGATGTACGGCTACCGCATCAAGATCCTGCACGAGTCGACCGGCGAAGAACTCACCGGGGCGAACGAGAAGGGCGTGGTCGTGGTTGAGGGCCCGACGCCGCCGGGCTTCATGCAGACCGTGTGGAAGGACGACGCCCGCTTCGTCAACACCTACTGGAAGAGCGTGCCGGGCAAGATGGTCTATTCGACTTTCGACTGGGGCATCCGCGATGCCGACGGTTACTTCTACATCCTGGGCCGCACCGACGACGTGATCAACGTCGCCGGCCACCGGCTGGGCACGCGCGAGATCGAGGAGAGCATCTCGGGCCACGCCAACGTGGCCGAGGTGGCGGTGGTCGGCGTGGCCGACACGCTCAAGGGGCAGGTGGCGATGGCCTTCGTCGTGCCGAAGGACGGCCTGGCTGTGACCGATGCCGACGCGGCGCTCAAGCTCGAGGGCGAGATCATGAAGGTCGTGGCCGACCAGCTCGGCGCCCTGGCGCGGCCCGCGCGCGTGCGCTTCGTGAGCGGCCTGCCCAAGACCCGCAGCGGCAAGCTGCTGCGCCGGGCGATCCAGGCCGTCTGCGAGCAGCGCGATCCGGGCGACCTGACCACCATCGACGACCCGGCCACGCTGCAACAGATCAAACAGTTACTGTCCGCCACCTGACCGCAGGCGCGAATCGGGGTAGGGTTGCGGGCCTTGCGCAGCCGCGTTCTGTCGTCATATGGTTGACGTGGCACAATGCCAAGGTACTCAGGCCCTTCCCCAGCCACAGTCGCATCCGCCAATCGGTCCAGCCGTGTCGCGGAAGGTTTCTTAACCAACTCGTGCTTCCTCCAGGGAAGCGAAGGTCAGCGGATCATGAGCGATTCCTCTACGCCCACGGCGTATACCGCCTATCAAGGCAACACCTACCTCTTCGGCGGCAATGCGCCCTATGTCGAGGAGATGTACGAAAACTACCTCGCCAACCCCGGCAGCGTTCCCGACAACTGGCGCACGTATTTCGACGCCCTGCAGAACGTTCCCGCCGCCGACGGCACCAGCGCCCGCGACGTCCCCCACCTGCCGGTCATCAACGCCTTTGCCGAGCTGGCAAAGCAGGGCACGACCAAGGTCGTGCAGGCCAGCGGTGCCGACTCCGAACTCGGCCGCAAGCGCACCGCCGTCCAGCAGCTGATTGCTGCCTACCGCAACGTCGGCGCCCGCTGGGCCGACCTCGACCCGCTCAAGCGCGCCGAGCGTCCCGCCATCCCGGAACTCGAGCCCTCGTTCTACGGCTTTGCCGACGCCGACCTCGAGACGGTGTTCAACACCAGCAACACTTTCTTCGGCAAAGAGACCATGTCGCTGCGCGACCTGCTCAATGCCTTGCGTGAAACGTACTGCGGCACGATGGGTGCCGAGTACATGTACACCACCGACCAGAACCACAAGCGCTGGTGGCAGCAGAAGCTCGAAAGCGCCCGCACCAACCCGAAGCTCAGCGCCGAGCAGAAGAAGCACGTGCTGAACCGTCTGACGGCCGCCGAAGGCCTCGAGCGCTTCCTGCACACCAAGTACGTCGGCCAGAAGCGCTTCTCGCTCGAAGGCGGCGAAAGCTTCATCGTCTCGATGGACGAGCTGATCAACCAGGCCGGCGTCAAGGGCGTGCAGGAAATCGTGATCGGCATGGCCCACCGCGGCCGCCTGAACGTGCTCGTGAATTCGCTGGGCAAGATGCCCGCTGACCTGTTCGCCGAGTTCGACCACACCGCCCCCGAAGACCTGCCCTCCGGCGACGTCAAGTACCACCAGGGCTTCAGCTCGGACGTGACCACCCCCGGCGGCCCGGTTCACCTGAGCCTGGCGTTCAACCCCTCGCACCTGGAAATCGTGAACCCCGTGGTCGAAGGCTCGGTGCGCGCCCGCATGGACCGCCGCGGCGACCCGCTGGGCAAGCAGGTGCTGCCCGTGATCGTGCACGGCGACGCCGCCTTCGCAGGCCAGGGCGTCGTGATGGAAACGCTGGCGCTGGCCGAAACCCGTGGCTACTCCACCGGCGGCACGGTGCACATCGTCATCAACAACCAGATCGGCTTCACCACCAGCGACCCGCGCGACAGCCGCTCGACGCTGTACTGCTCGGACATCGTCAAGATGATCGAAGCGCCGGTGCTGCACGTGAACGGCGACGATCCCGAAGCCGTGGTGCTCGCCACCCAGTTCGCCCTGGATTTCCGCATGGAATTCCAGAAGGACGTGGTCGTCGACATCATCTGCTTCCGCAAGCTGGGCCACAACGAGCAGGACACGCCTTCGCTCACCCAGCCGCTGATGTACAAGAAGATCGCGGCCCACCCCGGCACGCGCAAGCTGTACGCCGACAAGCTGGCCGCGCAAGGCCTGGGCGACACGCTCGGCGACGACATGGTCAGGGCGCAGCGCGCCGCCTTCGACGAAGGCAAGAACACCGTCGACCCCGTGCTCACCAACTTCAAGAGCAAGTACGCCGTCGACTGGAGCCCGTACCTCAACAAGAAGTGGACCGACGCCGGCGACACCGCCATTCCCTCCGCCGAGTGGAAGCGCCTGGCCGAGCGCATCACCAAGGCACCCGAGAACTTCACCGTGCACCCGCTCGTGAAGAAGGTGCTGGACGACCGCGCAGCCATGGGCCGTGGCGACGTCAACGTCGACTGGGGCATGGGCGAGCACATGGCCTTCGCCTCGCTGGTGGCCAGCGGCTATCCGGTGCGCCTGTCGGGTGAAGACTCGGGCCGCGGCACGTTCACGCACCGCCACGCCGTGCTGCACGACCAGAACCGCGAGAAGTTCGACACCGGCACCTACACGCCGCTGCAGAACGTGGCCGAGAACCAGGCCCCGTTCGTCGTCATCGACTCGATCCTGTCCGAAGAAGCCGTGCTGGCCTTCGAATACGGCTACGCCTCGAACGACCCCAACACGCTCGTCATCTGGGAAGCCCAGTTCGGCGACTTCGTGAACGGCGCGCAAGTGGTGATCGACCAGTTCATCGCCTCGGGCGAAGTGAAGTGGGGCCGCGTCAACGGCATCACGATGATGCTGCCGCACGGCTACGAAGGCCAGGGCCCCGAGCACAGCTCGGCACGCCTGGAGCGCTTCATGCAGCTGAGCGCCGACACCAACATGCAGGTGGTGCAACCCACCACGGCCAGCCAGATCTTCCACATCCTGCGCCGCCAGATGGTGCGCAACCTGCGCAAGCCGCTGATCATCCTCACGCCCAAGTCGCTGCTGCGCAACAAGGACGCGACCTCGCCGCTGTCCGAGTTCACCAAGGGCAGCTTCCAGACCGTCATTCCCGACAGCAAGGGCCTGAAGGCCGAGAAGGTCAAGCGCCTGATCGCCTGCTCGGGCAAGGTCTACTACGACCTGGCCAAGAAGCGCGAAGAGCAGGGCACCGACGACGTGGCGATCATCCGCGTCGAGCAGCTCTACCCGTTCCCGCACAAGGCGTTCGCCGCCGAGGTCAAGAAGTACCCCAACCTCGTGGACATCGTGTGGTGCCAGGACGAGCCGCAGAACCAGGGCGCCTGGTTCTTCGTGCAGCACTACATCCACGAAAACATGCAGGAAGGCCAGAAGCTCGGCTACTCCGGCCGTGCCGCCTCGGCATCGCCGGCCGTCGGCTACTCGCACCTGCACCAGGAACAGCAGAAGGCGCTGGTCGATGGCGCATTTGGCAAGCTCAAGGGCTTCGTGCTGACCAAGTAAGAACCGTCCCTTTTCACACGAACACCCTCAAGAACAAAACGGAGCTCACTCCAAATGTCTATCGTAGAAGTCAAAGTCCCCCAGCTTTCCGAATCCGTGGCCGAGGCCACCATGCTCACGTGGAAGAAGAAGGCCGGCGAAGCCGTCGCCGTCGATGAAATCCTGATCGAGATCGAAACCGACAAGGTCGTGCTCGAAGTGCCCGCGCCCTCGGCTGGCGTGCTGGTCGAGATCGTTCAGCCCGACGGCGCCACCGTGGTGGCCGAGCAGCTGATCGCCAAGATCGACACCGACGGCAAGGCCGCCGCCGCAGCGCCTGCTGCAGCAGCTGCACCCGCCGCCGCACCGGCCGCTGCTGCCCCCGCAGCGGCAGCCGCCGCCACCGGTGGTTCGAAGGCCGACGTGGCCATGCCCGCCGCCGCCAAGCTGCTGGCCGACAACAACCTGAAGACCAGCGACGTGGCCGGCACGGGCAAGGACGGCCGCGTGACCAAGGGCGACGTGCTCGGCGCAGTGGCTGCCGGCGCCAAGCCTGCCGCCACCATCGCCGCACCGGCTGCCAAGCCCGCGCTGCAACAGGTGGCTGCGCCTGCCGCGCCTGACCTGGGCGAGCGCCCGGAACAGCGCGTGCCGATGAGCCGCCTGCGCGCCCGCATCGCCGAGCGCCTGCTGCAATCGCAATCGACCAACGCCATCCTCACGACCTTCAACGAAGTGAACATGGCCCCGGTCATGGACCTGCGCAAGAAGTTCCAGGACGCGTTCACCAAGGAACACGGCGTGAAGCTCGGCTTCATGAGCTTCTTCGTGAAGGCGGCAGTGCACGCGCTGAAGAAGTACCCGGTGCTCAACGCGTCGGTCGACGGCAACGACATCCTGTACCACGGCTACTTCGACATCGGCATCGCCGTCGGTTCGCCGCGCGGCCTGGTGGTGCCCATCCTGCGCAATGCCGACCAGATGAGCTTCGCCGACATCGAGAAGAAGATCGCCGAGTACGGCAAGAAGGCGCAAGACGGCAAGCTGGGCATTGAAGAAATGACCGGCGGCACGTTCTCGATCTCGAACGGCGGCACCTTCGGCTCGATGCTCTCGACCCCGATCATCAACCCGCCGCAGTCGGCCATCCTCGGCGTGCACGCCACCAAGGACCGCGCCGTGGTCGAAAACGGTCAGATCGTCGTTCGCCCGATGAACTACCTCGCCATGAGCTACGACCACCGCATCATCGACGGCCGCGAAGCCGTGCTGGGCCTGGTCGCCATGAAGGAAGCGCTGGAAGATCCGTCGCGCCTGCTGTTCGACATCTGATCCGGGGAGCAAGACACAGATGGCAAACAAGCAATTCGACGTCGTCGTCATCGGCGGCGGTCCTGGCGGCTACATCGCGGCGATCCGCGCTGCGCAGCTCGGCTTCAACGTGGCCTGCATCGACGAGTGGAAGAACGGCAAGGGCGGCCCCGCACCGGGCGGCACCTGCACCAACGTCGGCTGCATCCCCTCGAAGGCGCTGCTGCAATCGTCGGAGCACTTCGAGCAGGCCGGTCACCACTTTGCGGACCACGGCATCAAGGTCGAAGGCCTTGGCCTGGACATCGACAAGATGCTGGCCCGCAAGGACCAGGTCGTGAAGCAGAACAACGACGGCATCCTGTACCTGTTCAAGAAGAACAAGATCAGCTTCTTCCATGGCCGCGGTTCGTTCGTGAAGACCGACGAAACCGGCTACGAGATCAAGGTGGCAGGCGCTGCTGAAGAATCGATCAGCGGCAAGCACATCATCGTCGCCACGGGCTCCAACGCCCGCGCGCTGCCGGGCACGCCGTTCGACGAGGAAAACATCCTCTCGAACGACGGCGCGCTGCGCATCGGCGCGGTGCCCAAGAAGCTGGGCCTCATCGGCTCGGGCGTCATCGGCCTCGAAATGGGCTCGGTGTGGCGTCGCCTCGGTGCTGAGGTCACGGTGCTCGAAGCACTGCCGACCTTCCTGGGCGCCGTGGACGAGCAGATCGCCAAGGAAGCCAAGAAGGCCTTCGACAAGCAGAAGCTGAAGATCGAACTCGGCGTCAAGGTCGGCGAGATCAAGTCGTCGAAGAAGGGCGTGAGCGTCGCCTGGACCAACGCCAAGGGCGAAGCCCAGACGCTGGAAGTCGACAAGCTGATCGTCTCGATCGGCCGCGTGCCCAACACCATCGGCCTGAACGTCGAAGCCGTGGGCCTGAAGCTCGACGAGCGCGGCGCCATCGCCGTGGACGACGACTGCAAGACCAGCCTGCCCAACGTGTGGGCCATCGGCGACGTGGTGCGCGGCCCGATGCTGGCGCACAAGGCCGAGGAAGAAGGTGTGGCGGTGGCGGAGCGCATCGCGGGCCAGCACGGCCACGTGAACTTCAACACCGTGCCGTGGGTGATCTACACCAGCCCCGAGATCGCGTGGGTCGGCCAGACCGAGCAGCAGCTCAAGGCCGCGGGCCGCGCCTACAAGGCCGGCACCTTCCCGTTCCTGGCGAACGGCCGCGCACGCGCGCTGGGCGACACGACCGGCATGGTCAAGTTCCTGGCCGACGCGGCCACGGACGAGATCCTGGGCGTGCACATCGTGGGCCCGCAGGCCAGCGAGCTGATCTCCGAAGCCGTCGTGGCGATGGAGTTCAAGGCGAGCGCCGAAGACATCGCGCGCATCTGCCATGCGCACCCGTCGCTGTCGGAAGCCACCAAGGAAGCGGCCCTGGCCGTGGACAAGCGCACGCTCAACTTCTGATCCCCGGTTCTTGAGCGAACCCGGCCCCGATCGACCCTCGCGGGGCGGTCGGGGCTCTCCATTTTTGAAGCGATCCGATCCCTTGAGCGTCAAACAGGCTTACGAAGCGGAACTCGCGGCACGCGGGTTCAAGAGCGATCCCGCACAACTGGCGGCCGTCGAGGCGCTCGACCGCTGCGCCACCGAGTGGGGCGAGTACAAGGCCCGGCGCTCCAATGCGCTGAAGAAGCTCATCAACCGGCCGGAGCTGCCGCGCGGCGTCTACATGTACGGCGGCGTGGGGCGCGGCAAGAGCTTCCTGATGGACCTGTTCTTCAACGCCGTGCCGTTGCGGCGCAAGACGCGCCTGCACTTCCACGAGTTCATGCGTGAAGTGCATCGCGAACTGCGCGACCTGCAGGGCACCGTGAACCCGCTCGACGAGCTGGGGTTGCGCATTTCCAAGCGCTACAAGCTGATCTGCTTCGACGAGTTCCACGTCGCGGACATCACCGACGCGATGATCCTGCACCGGCTGCTCGTGTCGCTGTTCGACAACGGCGTGGGCTTTGTCACCACCTCGAACTTCAAGCCCGACGACCTGTACCCCGGCGGCCTGCACCGCGATCGCATCCTGCCCGCCATTGCGCTGCTCAACCAGAAGCTCGAAGTGCTGAGCGTGGACAACGGCACCGACTACCGGCGCCGCACGCTGGAGCAGCTGCGCATGTACCTCACACCGAACGACGCGGCGGCCGAGAAGGAAATGCGCCACGCCTTCGACAAGCTGGCCGAGACGGCGGACGAAAATCCGATCCTGCACATCGAGCAGCGCGAGATCCGCGCGCTGCGCAAGGCCGGCGGCGTGGTGTGGTTCGACTTCAAAACGCTGTGCGGCGGTCCGCGCTCGCAGAACGACTACCTGGAAATCGCGAGCCAGTTCCACACCGTGCTGCTGTCCGACGTGCCGCACATGCCGGTGCGCATGGCCTCGGAAGCACGCCGTTTCACCTGGCTGGTCGACGTCTTGTACGACCGGCGCTGCAAGCTCATCATGTCGGCCGAGGTTCCGCCCGAGGCGTTGTACACCGAAGGGCCGCTGGCGCACGAGTTTCCGCGCACGGTGTCCCGGCTCACCGAAATGCAGTCGAGCGAATTCCTCGCCCTCGAACGCCGCATCGTCGACACCCGACTCACATGAAAAAAACCGCTCTTGCCCTGTTCCTGGCCTTGGCCAGCCTGCCGCTCTGGGCCCAGTCCAATGCGGCGGCGGGCAGCGCCGATCTCGAAGCCGAACGCAGCCGTCTGGCCACCGAGCGCGAGGCCATCGAGTCGCGCTACACCAAGGAGCGGGCGGCCTGCTACAAGAAGTTCGCGGTCGAAGACTGCCTGCGCGAAAGCCGCAGCCGCCGTCGCAAGGAAACCGACCACATCAAGCGGCAGGAAACCGCGATCAACGACATCCAGCGCCAGCGCAGCGGCGCGGCCGAGCTGCAGAAGCTCGACCAGAAGGCCGCCACCCAGCGCCCGCAGGATTCGCGCGAACAGCGCGAGAAGTCGCAACAGGATCAGAAAGAGCGCGAGCAGCGCGCCGCCGACCACGCCGCGAGCCGCGCCGCGACGGCGGCCGATGCGGACGCGCGCCAGCGCCAGTTCGAGAACAAGCAGAAGGCCCACGCGGACGAGCAGGCCAAGGCGGCGCAGCGCCGCGCCGACGCACCGGCCTTGACCACGCGCTTCGAAGACAAGCAGAAGCGGGCGGCGGAACACCGCGCCAGCCGCGAACGCCAGAACGCCGAGCGCACCAAGCCGCGCGGTGCGCCGTTGCCGCCGGCACCGGCGCCCTGAAAGAGCAGAGGGCGCTCAGGCCGCCGCGGGCAGCGGATCGAGCTTGAGCACCGCGATCGAGATGTTGTCGCCCGTGCCGCGCGCACGGCGCCGGGCTTCCCCCACCAGGATTTCCACCGCGTCGCGCGGCGGCTGCGCGTACAGCACGCTGGCCAGTTCCTCGGGCGAGAAGTAGTGCCACAGGCCGTCGCTGCAGGCCATCAGCAGGTCGCCCGGCTGCAGCTTGGCAATGTGGTGCGGATCGACGGGCGGCGGCGTGGTCGTCATGCCCAGGCAGCCCAGCAGGATGTTGCCCTGCGGATGGATGTTGGCCTCGGCTTCGCTGATCTGGCCGCGATCGACCAGCGCCTGCACATACGAATGGTCGCGCGTGCGCTTGACCAGCGCGCCGTCGTTGAAGTGATAGATGCGCGAGTCGCCCGCGTGAATCCAGGCGCAGCCGCCCTGGGGAGTCATCAGGAAGGCGGCCAGCGTGCTGTGCGGCTCTTGTTCGCTCGACAGCGCGGTGAGCTTGATCACCGTGTGGGCGTCTTCGAGCAGCTGACGCAGCACGACGGCGGGGTCGTCGCGCTCGGGGCTGTAGCGGGTGAAGAGCTGGCGCGCGGTCATCAGCACCTGGTCGGACGCCTTGCGCCCGCCGCTGCGCCCGCCCATGCCGTCGGCGATGACGCCGAGCACGCAGCCCGGCGTGCGGGGGTGGCTCATCAACAGCACCTGGTCCTGCTGGTAGGGGCGATCCCCCTTGTGGAGGCCGGTGGCGGCGGCGAGTCGAAAGCCTTGGGTCATGAGCGCTGGGGCGCCAGAGGCGCGCTTTCTGTCTTCTCTGGGGTTCGTGTCAGGACGTATTATCGAATGAACACGCGCGGCCTCATGTGGCACGCGCACCCCCACCGTTGGACTCCAATCTTCATTCCCTTTCCCGTCAGCTGATCGAGCTGCGCATTGCGCATGCCGACCTCGACGCCACCATCGACCGGCTCTCGGAAGACGGCGTGCCGCAGGACGAACTGCTGATGCGCCGCCTGAAAAAGCGCCGCCTCGCCCTGCGCGACCAGATCGCCCAGCTCGAGAACGCGCTCGACCCGAAAGAGCCGGCGTGACGTCGCCGCTCGAAAACCAGGTGCGCGACGCGTTCGCGCAGGACGGGGTGCTGTCGCAGGCCGCCGAGCAGTTCCGCGAACGCGGCGGCCAGACCGAGATGGCGATGGCCGTGGCCCGCACCATCTCCGACGGCGGCATGCTCGTGGTCGAGGCCGGCACGGGCGTGGGCAAGACTTTCTCGTACCTCGTGCCCGCATTGCTGAGCGGCGAGCGCGTGCTGCTCTCGACCGCCACCAAGACCCTGCAGGACCAGCTGTTCGGCCGCGACCTGCCGCGCCTCGTCGAGGCCTTCGCGCTGCCGATACGCACGGCGCTGCTGAAAGGGCGGGGCAGCTACCTGTGCCTGCACCGGCTTGACATGGCGCGCCACGACGCCTCGCTGCCCGAGCGCGGCAGCCTGCGCACGCTGGCGAAGATCGAGCAGTGGTCGAAAGCCACCCGCACCGGCGACCTCGCCGAACTGCCGGGGCTCGACGAACGCTCGCCGCTGATCCCTCTGATCACCTCCACGCGCGAGAACTGCCTGGGCGCGCAATGCCCGCAGTTCAAGGCCTGCCACGTCAACCTGGCGCGGCGCGAAGCGCTGGCGGCCGACATCGTGGTCATCAACCATCACCTGTTCTTTGCCGACCTCGCGGTGCGCGAGACCGGCATGGCCGAGCTGCTGCCGACCGTGAGCGTCGTGGTGTTCGACGAGGCGCACCAGCTCAACGAAACCGGCGTGCAGTTCCTGGGCGCGCAGCTCGGCAGCGGGCAGGCGCTCGACTTCGCGCGCGACATGCTCGGCGCCGGCCTGCAGCATGCGCGCGGGCTGGTCGACTGGCAGCAGCTGGTGGCGGGCGTCGAACGCGCGGCGCGCGAACTGCGCTTGGTGGTCGGCAAGCAATGGCCGGGCGCCAAGCTGCGCTGGATCGGTCCCGCCCCCGAGGGCGTGAATGCCGAAGCCTGGCAGGGTGCGCTCGACGACCTGCAGGACGCCTTCGTGCTGGCTGCCGACGGGCTGGACACGGTGAGCGAGATATCGCCCGACTTCGGGCGTCTGCATGAGCGCGCACGCCA
The DNA here is from genome assembly GCF_059418385.1 of Variovorax sp. GW821-FHT09A10. Lineage (NCBI taxonomy): Bacteria > Pseudomonadati > Pseudomonadota > Betaproteobacteria > Burkholderiales > Comamonadaceae > Variovorax > Variovorax sp. GW821-FHT09A10. The sequence continues at coordinate 63,856 of NZ_JBWKPT010000003.1, read as the reverse complement.
GCTCGCGAAACGCACCGCGCGTTTCGCGCAGCCGTGCGAGCTCGATTCCGTGCGCTGGGTCGACGTGGGCACGCAGCTGCGGCTGATCGAGTCGCCGCTCGACATCGCCGATGCGATGCGCAAGCGCGTGCTCAAGCTGGCCGACGAGCCTGTGGAGTCCGACCTGCCCTACGGCGACGATGAGGAAGACCCCGAGCACGGCGCCGTCCCGCCGCCACCGCAGGAAGACAGCCGCCGCGCCTGGGTCTTCACCTCCGCCACGCTGGGCGACGACCCGACGCTGCGCTGGTTCACCGAACCCTGCGGCCTGCGCGACGCCGAAGTGCTGCGCGTGCAGAGCCCCTTCGACTACGCCTCGCAGGCGGCGATCTACGTGCCACGGACCTTTCCGAAGCCCAACGATCCCACGCACAGCCAGCAGGTGGCCAAGCTGGCCGCGCATGGCGCCGCCGAGCTCGGCGGGCGCACGCTGGTGCTGACCACCACGCTGCGCGCGCTGCGCACCATCGGCGACGCGATGCGCCAGCAGTTCGAACTGCTCCAGACGGAAGCACGGCCCGAGGTGTTGGTGCAGGGCGAACTGCCCAAGCGCGTGCTCATGGACCGCTTCCGCGAAGGCGCGAGCAACGGGCGCGCGGGCTGCGTGCTGGTGGCGTCGGCGTCGTTCTGGGAAGGCTTCGATGCACCAGGCGACGCGTTGCAATTCGTGGTGATCGACAAGCTGCCGTTCCCGCCGCCCAACGACCCGCTGGTGGAGGCCCGCTCGCAGCGGCTCGAAGCGCAGGGGCGCAGCTCGTTCAGCGATTACTCGCTGCCCGAAGCGGCCGTGGCATTGAAGCAGGGGGCGGGGCGCCTCATTCGCCGTGAAACCGACAGCGGCGTGCTCGCGATCTGCGACACGCGCCTCGTGGCGATGGGCTATGGCCGGCGGCTGCTGGCGGCGTTGCCGCCGATGCGCCGGCTGGAAACCGAAGCGGATTTCGAGAGCGCGATCGACGCGCTCAGGAAACCCTACTGAGATCTACCCGGGGGCGCTGGATTACCAGAGCTTCCACCAAGGGTCGCTGCTGCCCTTGAAGCCGTTCGCCAGGTAGGTGCTCTTCGGGTAGTTGGTGGTCAGCACGCGTTGCGCGTCGTCGCGCAGGTCCTTCATGCCCAGCGCGTCGTACGACTTCACCATGATGTACAGGGCTTCTTCGAGCGCCGGCACTTCGCGGTAGTCGGACAGCGCGATCTGTGCCCGGTTGATGGCCGCCAGGTAGGCGCCACGCGAGTAGTAATAGCGCGCCACGTGAACTTCGTACTGCGCGAGCGAGTTCACGATGTAGTTCATGCGCTGGCGCGCGTCGGGCGCGTAGCGCGACTCGGGGAAGCGCGTCACGAGCTCGCGGAAGGATTCGAACGATTCCTTGGCGGCCTTCTGGTCGCGCTCGGACAGGTCCTGACGCGTCAGGAACGCGAACATGCCCAGGTCGTCGTTGAAGTTGATCACGCCCTTCAGGTAGAGCGCGTAGTCGAACGCCGGGCTGGCCGGGTGCAGCTTCATGAAGCGGTCGAGCGTGGCGATGGCGTTGGCCTTTTCGCCGGCCTTGTGCTGGGCGTAGGCCTTCTCGAGCTGGGCCTGCTGGGCCAGCGGCGTGCCGGCGGCACGGCCTTCGAGCTTCTCGTACAGCGGCACCGCCTTGTCGTAGGCGCCGGAGCCGACTTCGTCCTTGGCTTCCGAGTAGATGCGGTTGGGGCTCCAGTTCGCGGTCTTGTCTTCCTTGGTGGTGGAACCGCAACCGGCGACGAGAAGGGCCGCCGCGCTGAGCGCGATCCAGGCAGGGACCGATAATTTGGCGCGAAACATCACATACGGCTTTCGTGAAACAGTTGCCCTCAATTATATCGACCGACCCCCTGACCGATCCCCCGGAAGGGCCTGAACCTGAAGAGGGCGCTGATCTCGCGGAGCCCAGCGAGCTGCGGCCCTTCGCCATCGAGCAGGCGCAGCACGGCCAGCGGCTCGACCGCGCATTGGCTGCGCTGGTGCCCGAGTTTTCGCGCAGTTACCTTCAGCAACTCATTGAGGCTGGCGCCGTCGAGCTGCAAGGGCGCACGCTCACCAAGGTTTCTGCCACGGTGCGCGTCGGCCAGTCGGGGCGCATCGAACTGCGGCCCACGCCCCAAAGCCAGGCCTTTCGGCCCGAGGCGATGGACCTGGTCACCGTCCACGAAGACGAACACCTGCGAATCATCGACAAACCCGCCGGCCTCGTGGTGCATCCGGCGCCGGGCCACTGGAGCGGCACGCTGCTGAACGGGCTGCTGGCGCTCGACCCGAAGGCCGTGCTGCTGCCGCGCGCGGGCATCGTGCACCGCCTCGACCGCGACACCAGCGGCCTGATGGTCGTGGCGCGCACGCGGGCCGCGATGGACGCCATGGTGGCGCTGATCGCCGCACGCGACGTGAAGCGCCAGTACCTGGCGATGGGGCACAAGGCCTGGGAAGGCGCGGCGGCCCGGCAGGTCGATGCGCCGATCGGCCGCGATCCGCGCAACCGGCTGCGCATGGCCGTGGTCGACCTGGAGCGCCACGCGGGCAAGACCGCGCGCACGCTGATCGAGCGGCTCGACAGCCATACCGACGGCTGCGCGGTGCGCTGCACGCTCGAAACCGGTCGCACCCACCAGATCCGCGTGCACATGGCATCGATCGGCCATCCGCTGGTCGGCGACGCGCTGTACGGCGGCGCGCCGGCGGTCGGTCTGTCGCGGCAGGCGCTGCATGCGTTCCGGCTGGCGTTCGTGCATCCTGTCACGCAGCAGGCGATGGAGTTCCGTTCGCCGCCGCCGCCCGATCTGGCGCAGGCTTTGCAGACCTGGGGGCTGGATTACAATCGCGCCTGACGGCCCGAGGGCCGCGCCGGCCACCCGAGGCCGGCCTTGCGTTGCACTCGCCGCGTGCCGGCAACGCCTACCCCTTCCATCCATCTGAACAAGCGTCGCCAGGCGCCTTTTTCCGGATAACGCGAACCATGAATACGGCGGATGCCAAGCGCATTCTCGAAACCGCCTTGATCTGTTCGAGCCAGCCGCTGCCGGTGCGCGACATGCGTGTGCTGTTCGACGACGAGCTGGGCGTGGACACGATCAAGGTGCTGTTGCTCGAACTGCAGGAAGACTGGGCGCAACGCGGCCTGGAGCTGGTGAGCGTCGGCAGCGGCTGGCGTTTCCAGAGCCGGCCCGAGATGCGCGACGCCCTCGATCGCCTGCATCCCGAGAAGCCGCCGCGCTACACGCGGGCCGCCCTCGAGACGCTGGCCATCATTGCCTACCGGCAGCCGGCCACGCGCGGCGACATGGAAGACATCCGCGGCGTCACGATCAACTCGCTGATCCTGAAGCAGCTCGAAGACCGCGGCTGGGTCGAGGTGATCGGCCACCGCGAAACGGTCGGCCGGCCCGCGCTCTACGCGACCACCCGCCAGTTCCTCGACGACCTGGGGCTGGCCTCGCTCGACCAGTTGCCGCTGGTGGAAACGCCCGCGCAGCAGGCGGCGCTGGTTGATGCACTGCAGCAGGCCTCGGGCGACCAGCCGGGGCTGCCGATCGACGTCGACGCGGCGGAAGAGTCGGTTGCGGAATCTGCAGAGGTTGCAGTGGCTGCGGTCGAAGAGGGCGTGCAGCCCGAACTCGGCATGGTCGATGTGCCGCCCGAGTCGGCTGAGCTGGCCGAGGTCGTTTCGACCGATGCGGCGGAATTTGCCGAAGAGGTGGTGGCGATCACCGAGGGCGACGAAGCCGTCGAGCCTGTAGACGAAGCGCCGTCGGCGTCCGAGCCAGAAGCCGGCGAGCAGCCCGCCGAACCCGAAGTCGCCGCCGCGCCCGAAGAACCCGAATCTGAGGTCCCGTCCCCCGCAGCGGACGAGACCGACCCCCACGACCCCCCCGCTGTTTCTCCCGGAAAAACCCCATGAGCTCATCCGACACCGACGACGCAGCGATGCTGCCGGTCGAACCCGAAGTCAAGAAGCGGAAGCGGCCAGCCACGCCCAAGAAGGTGACGGAAGTTGCTGTTGAATCCGGCGCTGCGCCGGCAGGGGGCGAGGCCGAGGAAGCGCCGAAGAAGCCGCGTGCACCTCGCAAGAAGAAGGTGGTCGAGGCTCCGGCTGCCGATGAGCAATTGGCGAGCGCGGCGGAAGTCGCTCCTGCGGCCGAAGCCCCCGCGACGGTGGAGCCCGATGTGGCGCCCGTGGTTGCTGCGCCAGCGGCGACCGAGGAAAGCGAGCCGGCACCGATCGAAGCACAGCGTCCTCAGGCGTCCGATGAGGACGAGGGCGACGACCGTGGGGATGACGAAGACGACGAGGAAGACGAGCCCGACGAAGAGGAGGACGACCTCGACCGCGCCCGCCGCGCCGCCGAGCGCGAGCAGCGCAACGCGCCGCCGACCGAGCCGATCCGCTTTGCCGACGTCATTTCCGGCCAGTTCGACGCGGACGAAGAAAGCCCCGAGGTGCCGCCGCTCAAGCGCGTGCTGCTGCCCGAAGCCGATTCGCCCAAGCTGCACAAGGTGCTGGCGCAGGCCGGTCTCGGTTCGCGTCTCGAGATGGAGCAACTGATCCTGCAGGGCCGCATCTCGGTCAACAACGAGCCGGCTCACATCGGCCAGCGCATCCAGTACGGCGACCAAGTCAAGATCAACGGCAAGCCGATCCGCTACCGCATCGCACCGCCGCCGCCGCGCGTGATCGCGTACCACAAGCCGGTGGGCGAAGTCGTCACGCACGACGATCCGCAGAACCGTCCGACGGTGTTCCGCAAGCTGCCGCGTCTGCAGCAGGGCAAGTGGCAGTCGGTCGGCCGGCTCGACCTGAACACCGAAGGCCTGCTGCTGTTCAGCAGCTCCGGCGACCTGGCCAACCAGCTCATGCACCCGCGCTTCGGCCTGGAGCGTGAGTACGCGGTGCGCGTGCTGGGTGCGCTCACGGGCGAAGAAAAGAAAAAGCTGCTCGAGGGCGTGCGCCTGGACGACGGCATGGCGCAGTTCGGCACCATCGAAGACGGTGGCGGCGAAGGCTCCAACTGCTGGTACCGCGTGACCATTTCCGAAGGCCGCAACCGCGAGGTGCGTCGCCTGTTCGAGTCGGTAGGCCATGCGGTCAGCCGGCTCATCCGCATCCGCTACGGCGCGATGGTGCTGCCGCGCGGTCTCAAGCGCGGTGCCTGGATGGAACTCGACGAGCGCGATATCCAAGCGCTGTTCCAGGCCTCGGGCGGCGCGCAGGCGCGACCGGCTCCGCAGCAGCAGCGTGGCCCCGGTGGTCCTGAGGGCGGGGGGCGCAACGGTCGAAACAAGAAGCGCCGTGGCAACAACAACAACCGCAATAACAACGGTGGCATGGGGGGCGGTCAGCCGCGTGAAGCACGCGGCGAAGCGCCGATCCCGAGCCCGCTGGGCGACGGCCGTCCGCCGCGCGGCGAGCGCGGAGGACGCGGTGGTCCGAACCGGGGCGGCGGCAACGGCGGTCCGCCGCAACAGGGGCGTCGCGGCAACGCGGGTCCCGGCAACCGTCAGGGCGGCCAGGGGCAAGGGCAGGGCGGCGGCAACCGGGCCGCGGGTGGTGGCGGCGGCGGCGCGAACCAGCCCGATCCGATGAAGACCTCACTCGGCTACATCGGTGCCGACAGCTTCTCGCGCCAGCGCAAGGAGCAGCGCGGCGGCCCGGGGCGTCGCGGCGGTGGGGGCGGCGGCTCGCAAGGCGGTGGTGGCTTCGGTGGTCCGGCCGGCAGTCGCCGCCGCGGACGCTGAAAGCCAGCCGTCGGAGCGCGGCCTTTCGCGGGGTTTTCACCAATCCCGCAGGTCGCGCCGGTTAAAATCAGAGGCTTTGTCGACGGGCCGCGAAACAAATTCGCTGCAGTTGTGACAAAACACTTCAAAATCAAAGCTCAGGAAGCATTTCAATGGCTATCGAACGTACCCTTTCCATCATCAAGCCCGACGCCGTCGCCAAGAACGTCATCGGCAAGATCGTTTCCCGCTTCGAGGCTGCCGGCCTCAAGGTTGTCGCCGCCAAGCTGGTGCACCTGTCGCGCAACGAAGCCGAGCAGTTCTACTCGGTGCACAAGGAGCGTCCCTTCTTCAAGGACCTCGTCGAGTTCATGATCTCGGGCCCCGTGTTCGTGCAAGCACTCGAAGGCGAGAACGCCATCGCCAAGAACCGTGACCTGATGGGCGCCACGGACCCGAAGAAGGCAGCCGCCGGCACCATTCGCGCCGACTTCGCCGACAGCATCGACGCCAACGCCGTTCACGGCTCGGACGCGCCCGAAACGGCAGCGAACGAAGTCGCTTTCTTCTTCGCCGGCCTCAACGTCTACGCACGCTGAAGCCGTTTCTCGCCTGAATTCATGACCACAGCCAATCTGCTCGAATTCGATCTCGACGGGCTGGCTGCGTTCTGCGAAAAACTCGGCGAGAAAAAATTCCGCGCCACGCAGCTGTTTCGCTGGATCCACCAGCGTGGCGCCAGCGACTTCACCCAGATGACCGATCTGGCGAAGTCGCTGCGCGAGAAACTCGCGACCACCGCGCGCGTGGAGGCCCTGTCGGTCCTCACGCAGCATGAATCCAAGGACGGCACGATCAAGTGGCTGTTCGACGTCGGCGGCGGCGATGCGGTCGAGGCCGTGTTCATTCCCGAAGACGACCGCGGCACGCTGTGCGTGTCGTCGCAGGCGGGTTGCGCCGTGGGCTGCCGCTTTTGCTCGACCGGGCATCAGGGCTTCAGCCGCAACCTCACCACGGGCGAAATCGTCGCCCAGCTCTGGTTCGCCGAGCACTTCCTGCGCAAGCACCTGAATCGCAGCGAGCGCGTCATCTCCAACGTGGTGATGATGGGCATGGGTGAGCCGCTGCAGAACTACTCGGCGCTGGTGCCCGCATTGCGCACCATGCTCGACGACAACGCCTACGGGCTGTCGCGCCGCCGAGTCACGGTGTCGACCTCCGGCGTGGTGCCGATGATCGACCGCCTGGGCGCCGATTGCGCCGTGGCCATGGCCGTCTCGCTGCATGCGCCCAACGATGCGCTGCGCGACGACCTCGTGCCGCTCAATCGCAAGTACCCGATCGCCGAACTGCTCGAGGCCTGCAAGCGCTACCTCGTGCATGCGCCGCGCGACTTCATCACCTTCGAATACTGCATGCTCGACGGCGTGAACGACCAGCCCGAGCACGCGCGCCAGCTGATCGAGCTCGTGCGCAAGCACGACGTCTCGTGCAAGTTCAACCTGATTCCGTTCAACCCGTTTCCGGCGTCGGGCCTGCTGCGCTCGCCGCAACCGCGCGTGCTGGCCTTTGCCCGCATGCTGAGCGAAGCGGGCCTCGTGACCACCGTGCGCAAGACGCGCGGTGACGACATCGACGCCGCCTGCGGACAACTCGCCGGCGACGTGAAAGACCGCACCCGTGCGGCCGAACGCATGGCCCAGCGCCGTGCGGCGGTGGCCGAGCGCCCCGTCGTTCTGCACCCGCCCCGCGCCAAGACCACCAAACCAACCGTTCCCCAGGAGCATTGACGCAATGAGCATGGCCTTACCGACGACGACCGCGAGCGCGCAGCGAGTGCTGAGCGCAGGAATCGCGAGCGTCGCCGTGGTGCTTCTTCTCGCGGGCTGCGTCAACACGCGAACCACCACCACCGGGCTTGTCGGCAGCGGGGCCGACAGCGGCACCACGGTCGTGACCGACGTCGACGAAAACAACCGTCGCCGTGCCCGCCTGCGGATGGAGCTGGCCGCCGGCTACTTCGAACAAGGCCAGACCTCGGTCGCCCTCGAAGAGCTCAAGCAGGTGCTGACCATCGACCCGAACTACGCCGACGCCTACAACCTGCGTGGCCTGGTCTACATGCGGCTCGAGGATGCCGGTCTGGCCGAAGACAGCTTCCGCCGCGCCGTCGCGATCAATCCGCGCGATGCCAACACGCGCCACAACTACGGCTGGCTGCTGTGCCAGCAGAGCCGCTACGGCGACGCCGCACAGCAGTTCGCCGCCGCATTGGCGGTGCCCAGCTACACCGACCGCGCCAAGACGCTCATGACCCAAGGGGTCTGCGAGCTCAAGGCCGGTCAGAGGCAGCAAGCCGAACGCAGCCTCCTGCAGGCCTACGAGCTCGACGCCGGCAATCCGGTGATCGGCTTCAACCTGGCCTCGGTGCTGGCGCAGCGCGAAGAATGGTCGCGCGCGCAGTTCTACATCCGCCGTGTCAACAACAGCCCGTCGGCCAATGCCGAGACGCTGTGGCTCGGCATCAAGGTCGAACGGAAGCTCAACAACCGCGAGGCTGTCGCGCAGCTGGGCGGTCAACTGCAACGACGTTTCCCTCAATCGCGGGAGGCAATGGCGTACGAGCGCGGGAATTTCAATGACTGAACGGGTTTCGGAGTTCGGGACGTCCGCGGCACTGCCGCTGGCAGAAGGCGACGTCGCGCACAAGACGGCTGGCGACATGCTGCGCGAGGCGCGCGAAGCGCATGGCCTGCACATCGAGATGGTGGCCGCGGCACTCAAGGTGCCGCCGCAAAAGTTGCTCGCGCTCGAGGCCGACGACATCGCCTCGCTGCCCGACCCGGTGTTCGCCCGGGCCCTGGCCAGCAGCGTGTGCCGCGCACTGCGCATCGATCCGGCGCCCGTGCTGGCCAAGCTGCCGGGCGCGCAACGCGCACCGCTGGCCGAAACCAATCGCACGCTGAATGCCCGCGTGGTCTCCGATACGCCGCGCTGGAGCGGTGGGCGTTCCGGCGGCCTGCCATCGCGCGCGTTGCTGACGGTCGTCGTGCTGCTGCTGATCGGCGCCGGTGTGCTGTTCTGGATGCCGCAATCGGCGTTCGACCAGATCGGCGCCTCCGTCGCGCGACTGACCGCAAAGAACGATGCCGAGGTCATGCCACCTGCCGATCAGGGGGGCGTCTCGGAGCCCGTGCCGACGCAGGCCGTGGCGCCGACCGGTCCGGTGGGCGCTGCACCGGTCGCCGGCGCGGTGGCTGCTGTGCCCGCCGCCCCGGCCTCTGCGCCCGCGGCAGCTGTCGCCAACACCAGCACGGCCAGCAGCCAGCAGCTCGTCCTGGTGGCGCGCGAGGAATGCTGGGTCACCGTCACCGAAGCCGGCGGCAAGCAGTTGCTGCGCCGCAGCCTGCAGGTCGGCGAAACCGTCGGCCTGTCCGGCACGCTGCCGCTGTCCGTGGTGGTCGGACGCGCATCGGCAGTCGATGTGCAAGTGAACGGAAAGCCCTACGATCTGAAGCCTGTCACCCGCGGCGGCGGTGTGGCGCGTTTCGAGGTGAAATCGTGACAACCGACTGCACTCCCCAACCCATTGAATCGGCCGCGCCCAAGGCGCGCCGCTCGCGCCAGGCCAGCGTGGTCTGGGGGCCGCGCACCGTCACGGTGGGGGGCGACGCGCCCACGCGCGTGCAGTCGATGACCAACACCGACACGGTCGATGCCATCGGCACCGCGATCCAGGTCAAGGAGCTCGCCATTGCGGGCTCCGAGATGGTTCGCATCACCGTCAACACGCCCGAAGCCGCCGCGCAGGTGCCCTACATCCGCGAGCAACTCGATCGCATGGGCATCGACGTGCCGCTGATCGGCGACTTCCACTACAACGGCCACCGCCTGCTGACCGACTATCCGGCCTGCGCCGAGGCGCTGAGCAAGTACCGCATCAACCCCGGCAACGTGGGCAAGGGCGACAAGAAGGACAAGCAGTTCGGCCAGATGATCGACGCGGCCATGCGCTGGAACAAGCCGGTGCGCATCGGCGTGAACTGGGGCAGCCTCGACCAGGAACTGCTCGCCAGCCTGATGGACACGAACAGCCAGCGCACCACGCCCTGGGACGCCAAGCAGGTGATGTACGAGGCGCTGATCACTTCGGCCATCGAGTCCGCCAAGCTGGCTGAGTCGATGGGCATGGCCGGCAACCAGGTCATCCTGTCGTGCAAGGTGAGTGGTGTGCAGGACCTGATCTCGGTGTACCGCGAACTCGCGCGGCGCTGCGACAACCCGCTGCACCTGGGCCTGACCGAAGCCGGCATGGGCACCAAGGGCACGGTGGCCTCGGCCACGGCGCTGTCGATCCTGCTGCAGGAGGGCATCGGCGACACGATCCGCGTGTCGCTCACGCCGCAGCCGGGCGAGTCGCGCACGCAGGAAGTGCTGATCGCCAACGAAATCCTCCAGGCCCTGGGCCTGCGCGTGTTCGTGCCGAGCGTCACGGCCTGTCCGGGTTGCGGCCGCACCACCAGCACGACCTTCCAGGAACTGGCCAAGCAGATTGACGACTACCTGCGCCTGCAGATGCCGGTCTGGCGCAAGAAGTACCCCGGTGTCGAGACGCTGAAGGTGGCCGTTATGGGCTGCATCGTCAACGGCCCCGGCGAGAGCAAGCACGCCGACATCGGCATCAGCCTGCCCGGCACGGGCGAAGCGCCGGCTGCACCGGTCTTCATCGACGGCGAAAAGGCCCTCACGCTGCGCGGCGACAATATCGCCAACGAGTTCCACCAGCTCGTCGAAACCTACATCGAAAAGCGCTTCGGCAGCGAGCACGCTGTCCTGGCCTGACACCTCCGCAGACTCATGGCTGAAAAACTGAATGCCGTCAAAGGCATGAACGACATATTGCCGCCCGAATCGGCGCGCTGGGAATGGCTCGAAGCCATCGTGCGCGACCTGATGGGGCGCTATGCGTATCGCAACGTCCGCACCCCGATCCTGGAGCATACGGCGCTGTTCGTGCGCGGCATCGGCGAGGTGACGGACATCGTCGAGAAGGAGATGTACGCCTTCGAAGATCGCTCGGACAAGCATGGGCAGGCCGAGCATCTGGCGATGCGTCCGGAGAACACGGCCGGCCTCGTGCGCGCCGTGATCGAGCACAACATGCTCTACGAAGGCCCCAAGCGCCTTTGGTATACGGGCCCGATGTTCCGTCGCGAAAAGCCGCAGCGTGGGCGTTTCCGCCAGTTCCACCAGATCGGCGCCGAGGCGCTCGGTTTTGCCGGGCCCGATGTCGACGCCGAGCTGATCCTGCTGGCCACCGCGCTGTGGAAGGCCATCGGCCTGACGGACGTGCGCCTGGAGCTCAACAGCCTGGGCCAGCCGGCCGAGCGCGCGTTGCACCGCGCCCAGCTCATTGCCCACTTCGAACAGCACGCCGACAAGCTCGACGAGGATGGCAAGCGCCGTCTGCACAGCAACCCGCTGCGCATCCTCGACACGAAGAATCCGTCGATGAAAGAGGTGGTCGAGTCGGCGCCGAAGCTGATCGACTTTCTTGGTGCCGAATCGCTGGCGCACTTCGAGGGGCTGCAGGCCATCCTCAAGGCCAACGACATTGCCTTCACGATCAACCCGCGCCTCGTGCGCGGGCTCGACTACTACAACCTCACGGTGTTCGAGTTCGTGACTGACCGCCTCGGCGCGCAGGGCACGGTGTGCGCCGGTGGCCGTTACGACGACCTCATCGCCCAGATCGGCGGCAAGCCGGCGCCCGCGGTGGGCTGGGCCATCGGCGTCGAGCGCGTGCTCGACCTGCTGAAAGAGCAGGGCGCCGAAGTGCCGGCACCGGTGCCCGATGTCTATGCCATCGTGCCCGACGCCGCCTCGATGCCCGTCGTGCTGCGCGCCTTGCAGCAGCTGCGCGAAACCGGTGTGCGCGTCCAGATGCACGCCAGCACCGCCGAAGGCCTGGCGAGCTTCAAGGCGCAGATGCGAAAGGCGGACGCCAGCGGCGCCGCCTGGGCCCTGATCTTCGGCGCCGATGAACTTGCGCGCGGTGAAGTGACTCTCAAGGCCTTGCGCGACGCCAGCGTTGCGCAGTCCGCCCGTTCACTTGCTGAAGTGACCACCTGGGCCGCCACCCTACAATCGCCGGCTCCCAACCTCTGACAGCGCATGGCCACCCATCTCGACCTCGAAGAACAGGAACAGCTCGACCAGCTCAAGCATTTCTGGAACACCTACGGCACCCTGATCACCTGGGCCGTGCTGCTCGTCGCCGGCGCCTTCGTGGCCTGGAACGGCTGGCAGTATTTCCAGCGCACCAAGGCTGCCCAGGCCGCGGCCCTTTATGACGAGGTCGAACGCAGCACGCAGTCCGGCGACGTCGAGCGCATCCAGCGCGTGATGACCGACATGAAGGAGCGCTTCGCTGGCACCGCCTACGCACAACAGGCCGGCCTGCTGGTCGCCAAGACGCTGTTCGACAAGGGCAATGCCGACGGCTCGCGCGCGGCGCTGGGCTGGGTCGCGCAGAACGCCGTCGACCCGGGCTACCAGGCCATCGCCAAGCTGCGGCTGGCGGCCGAGCTGCTCGATGCCAAGTCCTACGACGACGCGCTCAAGCAACTCGACGGCAAGGTGCCGACCGAATTCGAACCGCTGGTGGCCGACCGCAAGGGCGACATCTTCATGGCACAGGGCAAGCGCGACGAGGCGCAGGCCGAGTACCGCAAGGCCTGGACCGGCCTGGGCGCTGGCTCGGACTACCGCCGGCTGGTCGAGATCAAGCTCAACGCGGTCGGTGTCGACCCGAAGACCCTGGCGCCGACCGTCACCGTGACGCCCGCCGTCCCCAAGAACTCCTGATCGCACACCCTCATGAATTTCAAGCGTTTCAAGCCTGAATCGACCGCCCTGCGCGCGGGTTCTGCTCTTGTTCTGGTAGCGCTCCTGGCCGCCTGCTCGGGCTCCGGCAAGCCCAAGCCCGCCGAGCTGCCGGCCAACCCGTCCCTGATGGGCGTGCGCCAGGCCTGGAACGTGCGGATTCCGGGCGTCGAATTCCCGCTCACCGCCGATGTCAGCGGCGACATCGTGACCGTGGCCGGCAGCGACGGCACGGTCGTCGCCATCGACGCCCGCGCCGGTCGCGAGACCTGGCGCGCCAGCGCCGGCGCGCCGCTGGCGGCCGGTGTCGGCAGCGACGGTTCGCTGACGGCCGTGGTTACGACCAACAACGAAGTGGTGGCGATTGAGAACGGCAAGGTGCTGTGGAAGCAGCGCCTGTCGGCCCAGGCCTTCACCGCGCCGCTGGTGGCCGGTCGCCGCGTTTTCGTGCAGACCGCCGACCGCAGCGTCAGCGCCTGGGACGGCCAGAGCGGCCGCCGCCTGTGGCAGCAGCAGCGCCCAGGCGAAAACCTCGTGCTGCGCAAGTCGGGTGTGCTGATCGCAGTCGGCGACACGCTGGTCGCCGGTCTGGGCGGCCGACTCGTCGGCATGAACCCCGGCAACGGCAGCTCGCGCTGGGAGGCCCCCATCGCCGCGCCGCGCGGCACCAACGATGTGGAACGCCTGGTCGACCTGACCGGCAGCGTGAGCCGCTACGGCGACACGGTCTGCGCACGCGCCTACTACGCCAGCGTCGGCTGCGTCGATACCCTGCGCGGCCAGCTGCTCTGGAGCAAGCCGGCCTCGGGCGCCGACGGCGTGAGCGGCGACGAGCGCTTTCTCTACGGCACCGAATCCGACGGCAGCGTCACCGCTTGGCGCCGCGCCGACGGCGAGCGCGCCTGGCAGATGAGCCGCCTGAAGAACCGCGAACTGACCGCACCGCTGGCCGTGGGCCGCTCGCTGATCATCGGCGAGAGCACCGGCACGCTGCACTTCGTGTCGCGTGAAGACGGTGCGCTGCTGAACCGCGTGACGCCCGATGGCTCGGCCATCACCGTGACGCCGGTGCTGGCCGGCAACACGGTGGTCGTCGTGACCGCCAAGGGTGGCGTTTTCGGTTACCGCCCTGAATAATCATTTTTTGTCTTTCTCTTACTTCCAAGGCCCGACCATGAAAACCGCGCCATCGAAAGGCCGGCCATGAAGCCGGTCGTGGCCCTGGTCGGCCGTCCCAACGTCGGCAAGTCGACGCTCTTCAACCGCCTGACCCAGACGCGCGACGCCATCGTCGCCGACTTCGCCGGCCTCACGCGCGACCGCCACTACGGCAACGGTCGCCTGGGCAAGCACGAGTTCATCGTGATCGACACCGGCGGCTTCGAGCCCGATGCCGGCAGCGGCATCTACAAGGAAATGGCCAAGCAGACGCGGCAGGCTGTGGCCGAAGCCGACGTTGTGATCTTCGTGGTCGATGCCCGCGAAGGCCTCTCGGCGCAAGACCACGACATCGCCAACGAGCTGCGCCGCCTGGGCAAGCCCTGTGTGCTGGCGGCCAACAAGGCCGAAGGCATGCACGACGGCACCAAGCTGGTCGACTTCTACGAGCTGGGCTTCGGCGACGTGCACGGCGTGTCCGCGGCGCACGGGCAGGGCATGCGCGACCTGGTCGAGCTGGCGCTTGAGCCGCTGAACCTGGCCGACCCGGACGATGAGGAAGACGAAGACGAGGTCAACAAGCCGATCAAGCTGGCGGTGGCCGGCCGGCCCAACGTCGGCAAGTCCACGCTGATCAACACCTGGCTGGGCGAAGAGCGCCTGGTGGCCTTCGACATGCCCGGCACGACGCGCGACGCCATCTCGGTGCCGTTCGAGCGCAACGGTCAGCGCTTCGAGCTGATCGACACCGCCGGTCTGCGCCGCAAGGGCAGGGTCTTCGAGGCGATCGAGAAGTTCTCGGTGGTCAAGACGCTGCAGGCCATCGAGTCGGCCAACGTGGTGCTGCTGCTGCTCGACGCGACGCAGGGCGTGACCGACCAGGACGCGCACATTGCCGGCTACATCCTCGAAAGCGGACGTGCCGTGGTGATCGCCATCAACAAGTGGGATGCGGTCGACAGCTACCAGCGCGAACAGATCCAGCGGCAGATCGAAACCCGCCTGCCGTTCCTGAAATTCGCGTCATTGCATTTCATCTCGGCCATCAAGCGCCAAGGCCTGGGACCGGTGTGGCAGGCCATTGCGCAGGCCCACAAGTCGGCCACGCGCAAGATGTCGACGCCGGTGCTGACGCGCCTGCTGCTGGAGGCGGTGCAATTCCAGGCGCCTCAACGCGGCGGCATGTACCGGCCGAAGCTGCGCTATGCGCACCAGGGCGGCATGAATCCGCCCGTGATCATCATTCACGGCAATTCGCTGGAGCACGTGACCGACGCTTACAAGCGTTTCCTGGAAGGGCGTTTCCGCAAGGAATTCGACCTTGTGGGCACGCCCTTGCGGATCCAGTTCAAAAGCTCGCAAAATCCGTTTGCGGACAAGGACAACTGAGGGCGCTTGGCTGCCGATGGCAGCCGATGAGCCGCAGCAGGAGCGGAAGTTCCGTCTTTTGAGAACCGTTATTTTCTCAAGGCTTTTAACCCCGATTGCTGCGGCGCAGAAACCCTGTGTTAAGGTCATCTCTCCAACAACTACTCTTGAACACGGAGAATATCGTGAGCAATAAAGGGCAACTTCTGCAAGACCCGTTTCTGAACACCTTGCGTCGCGAGCATGTGCCGGTTTCCATTTATTTGGTGAACGGCATCAAGCTGCAGGGCCAGATCGAGTCTTTCGATCAATACGTCGTGTTGCTTCGCAATACAGTGACGCAAATGGTCTACAAGCACGCCATTTCCACCATCGTGCCGGGTCGTGCCGTCAACTTCTCGGCCAACGAGAACGACGACGCCGCCGCCTGATCGCGCGGAGCGCGGCGGTAACCCCGCCGCGCTTTTTCCATATCTGATTCCGCTTGTCTGATTCGATCCCCCGCCAGGAAGGCGCCGCCGTTCTCGTCGGCGTCGATTTCGGGCTGCCCCATTTCGACAGCGAGCTCGAAGAACTCGGCCTGCTCGCACAAACCGCGGGCCTGACGCCCGTTGCCCGCCTGGCCTGCAAGCGCAAGGCGCCCGACGCGGCGCTGTTCGTCGGCAGCGGCAAGGCCGAAGAGATCAAGGAGCTCGCCGCGATGCACCGGGCGAGCGAGGTCATCTTCGACCAGTCGTTGAGCCCTGCGCAGCAGCGCAACCTCGAACGCCAGCTCGATGTCGCGGTCTATGACCGCACCTTCCTCATCCTCGAGATCTTCGCCCAGCGCGCCCGCTCGCATGAAGGCAAGCTGCAGGTCGAGCTGGCCAGGCTGCAGTACCTGAGTACGCGGCTGGTCCGTCGCTGGTCCCACCTGGAGCGCCAGACCGGCGGAGCAGGTGTGCGCGGCGGCCCCGGCGAAAAGCAGATCGAGCTCGACCGCCGCATGATCAACGAGTCGATCAAGCGCACGCGCGAGCGCCTGGCCAAGGTGCAGAAGCAGCGCAGCACGCAGCGCCGCCAGCGCGAGCGCCGCGAGACCTTCAACATCTCGCTCGTCGGTTACACCAACGCGGGCAAGTCGTCGATCTTCAATGCGATGGTCAAGGCGCGCGCCTATGCGGCCGACCAGCTGTTCGCCACGCTCGACACCACCACCCGCAACCTCTACCTGGGCGACGCGCGCCGGCAGGTGTCGATCTCCGATACGGTGGGCTTCATCCGCGACCTGCCGCACGGCCTGGTCGATGCGTTCAAGGCCACCTTGCAGGAGGCGGTCGATGCCGACCTGCTGCTGCATGTGATCGATGCCTCCAACCCGCACTATCCCGAGCAGATGGCCGAGGTCCAGTCGGTGCTGCAGGACATCGGCGCAGGCGACGTGCCGCAACTACTGGTGTTCAACAAGCTCGATGCCCTTGAAAGCGCGCAACATCCGCTGCATCTGCAGGACGAGATGGAAATCGACGGCGTGCAGGTTCCCCGCATCTTCCTCAGCGCCAAGACCGGTGAAGGCCTGCCGTTGCTGCGGGCCGAGCTGGCCCGGCAATCGGGTTCCGTCGCCGATACGATGACCCCTGAGGCGGACGCTGAATTGCACGATGCGGCCCCTTGATTGGGCACAATCCCGCCACTGACACGAGAACGAAGCGAATGAATGCAAAGCCAGCGCGGAGAGGGTTTCTGGGCATGTTCAATCTGAACGATGGCCGATGGGGTCGTGGCGACGAGCCGTCCTCCAACGGCGACCGCCCGGCCGGCAACCGGCCGCCCGATGCCGATCCCCCCGGCGCCCCGATCCCGCCGCCTTCGAGCGGCAACCAGAACAACAACGGCAACGGCAATCGTCCGCGCGGCCAGGGCCCCAATCAGGGCCCGCCCGACCTCGACGAACTCTGGCGCGACCTCAATCGCAAGCTCGGCGGTTTCTTCGGCGGTGGCAAAGGCGGCGGCAATCGCCCCAATGGCACCGGCGGTGGTGGCGGCAATGGCTACAAGCCCGACATGAAGAACGCCGGCTTCGGCATCGGCCTCGTGGCCATCGTGGCGGTCCTGATCTGGCTCGGCACCGGCTTCTTCATCGTGAACGAAGGCCAGCAGGCCGTCATCACGCAGTTCGGCCGCTACAAGAGCACCGTGGGCGCGGGTTTCAACTGGCGCCTGCCGTACCCGATCCAGCGCCATGAGCTGGTGGTGGTCACGCAGATCCGTTCCACCGACGTGGGCCGCGACGCCATCGTGCGTTCCACCGGCCTGCGCGAATCGGCCATGCTGACCGAAGACGAGAACATCGTCGAAATCAAGTTCGCCGTGCAGTACCGTCTGAGCGACGCGCGCGCCTGGCTCTACGAGAGCAAGTCGCCCGCTGAAACCATCGTGCAGGTGGCTGAAAGCTCCGTGCGCGAAGTGGTCGGCAAGATGAAGATGGATGCGGCGCTCGCCGAAGAGCGAGACCAGATCGCGCCCCGCGTGCGTGCGCTGATGCAGACCATCCTCGACCGCTACAAGGTCGGCGTCGAAGTCGTTGGCATCAACCTGCAGCAGGGCGGCGTGCGTCCGCCCGAGCAGGTGCAGGCCGCCTTCGACGACGTGCTCAAGGCCGGCCAGGAGCGCGAACGCGCCAAGAACGACGCCGAGGCTTACGCCAACAACGTCGTGCCGCTGGCCACCGGTACCTCGTCGCGCCTGAAGGAAGAATCCGAGGCCTACAAGGCGCGGATCGTGGCGCAGGCACAGGGTGATGCGGGCCGCTTCAGCTCGGTGCTGGCCGAATACCAGAAGGCACCGCAGGTGACGCGCGACCGCATGTACACCGACGCCATGCAACAGATCTACGCCAGCACGACCAAGGTGCTGGTCGACAGCAAGCAGGGTTCCAACCTGCTGTACCTGCCGCTCGACAAGCTGATGCAGCAAGGTGGCAACAACACCGCGGCCACACCCGTGGACGCCGCCAACCCCAACGTGGCCGGCACCGCACCGACCCAGTCGTCGGTGATCCCGGTGGCACCCACCACCACCGACGTGCGCGCCCGTGACGGCCGCTCGCGTGATCGCGACGTGCGCTGAGAAAGGCCCGGAACAACATGAACAGAATCGGTTTCATCGCCACCTCGGTCCTCGTCCTGCTCGTGCTGCTGAGCTCGACCCTCTTCGTGGTCGACCAGCGCCAGTTCGGCGTGGTCTATGCCCTCGGCCAGATCAAGCAGGTGATCACCGAGCCCGGCCTCAACTTCAAGCTGCCGCCGCCGTTCCAGAACGTGTCGTACATCGACAAGCGCCTGCTGACGCTGTCCAGCCTCGACACCGAACCCATGCTCACTGCTGAAAAGCAGCGCGTGGTGATCGACTGGTACGTGCGCTGGCGCATCTCCGACCCGCAGGCCTACATCCGCAACGTCGGCCTCGACGAGAACGCGGGCGCCATGCAGCTGAACCGCGTGGTGCGCAACGCGTTCCAGGAAAACATCAACAAGCGCACCGTGCGCGACCTGATCTCGGTGCGCCGCGAGGCCCTGATGGCCGACGTGCAGCGCGAAGTGCTGGCCGTGGTGAAGGGCGCCAAGCCCTGGGGCGTCGACGTGGTCGACGTGCGCATCACCCGCGTGGACTACGTGGAAGCCATCACCGAATCGGTCTACCGCCGCATGGAGGCCGAGCGCAAGCGCGTGGCCAACGAGCTGCGTTCCACCGGCACGGCCGAAGGCGAGAAGATCCGCGCCGACGCCGACCGCCAGCGCGAAGTGATCGTGGCCAACGCCTACCGCGACGCCCAGAAGATCAAGGGCGAGGGCGATGCCCAGGCTGCCGCGACCTACAGCGAGGCTTTCGGCCGCGATCCGCAGTTCGCCCAGTTCTACCGCAGCCTCGAGGCCTACAAGCAGAGCTTCAACAAGAAGAGCGACGTGATGGTGCTCGACCCGTCCTCGGACTTCTTCCGCGCCATGCAGAGCTCCGGCTCGGCGCGCAAGTAACAACAGGCCGTCCGTTTCCGCTGTCCTGCCTGGAGCCGTGAGCGCCGACACCCTCTGGAGCGCGTTGGCGCTGGTCCTGGTGATCGAAGGCATCCTGCCTTTCATCTCGCCGGGCGGGTGGCGGCGCGGCTTCAGCCAGCTGCTGCAGCTGCGCGACGGCCAGCTGCGTTTCTTCGGTCTTTGCAGCATCCTGCTGGGTTTGGTACTCCTTTGGGTTCTGGGGTAACGCGGGCCCGGTAGAATCCCGGTTTAACCACGCCCCCGATCCCCATGTCCGCCTGGGTCCTCCCGGATCACATTGCCGATGTGCTGCCCTCCGAGGCGCGCCACATCGAAGAACTTCGACGCCAGCTGCTCGATACCGCCCGTGGCTATGGCTACGAGCTGGTGATGCCGCCGCTGCTCGAGCACCTGGAGTCGCTGCTTTCGGGCACCGGCGAGGCGCTCGACCTCCAAACCTTCAAGCTCGTCGACCAGCTCTCCGGTCGCAGCATGGGCCTGCGTGCCGACACCACCCCCCAGGTGGCGCGCATCGATGCCCATCTGCTGAACCGCGACGGCGTGGCCCGGCTGTGCTACTGCGGCCCGGTGGTCCACACCCGGCCCGACCGCCCGCACGCCACCCGTGAGCCGCTGCAGTTCGGCGCCGAGATCTACGGCCACGCCGGCCTGGAAGCCGACACCGAAACCCTGCTGCTGGCGCTCGACTGCCTCGACGCCGCCGGCCTGCGCGACGGCGTGATCGTCGACCTGGCCGACGCCCGCATCGTGCGCGCGCTGTTCGCTGGCGTGCCGGTCGATGCCGCCGCGATCGCCCGCGTGCACGCCGCGCTGGCCGCCAAGGACGCGAGCGAGCTGCAGGCGCTCACCAAGGATTTCCCCGCGGCCTCACGCGACGGCCTGCGCGCCCTCGTGGGCCTGTACGGCGACGTGGCCGTGCTCGACGAGGCCGCCAAGGCCCTGAAGGGCACGCCCGCCGTGGCGGCTGCGCTGGCCGACCTGAAGCAACTTGCGGCTGGCCTGAATGGCACGGCGGGGCGCCAGATCAGCTTCGACCTGGCCGATCTGCGGGGCTATGCCTATTACAGCGGCATGCGTTTCGGCATCTACGTGCCGGGCGCGGCCGATTCGCTGGTGCGCGGTGGCCGCTACGACGAGGTGGGCGCCGTGTTCGGCCGCAACCGTCCGGCCGTCGGCTTCAGCCTCGATGTGCGCGAACTCGTCGGTGTGCTGCCGGCGCGTCCGCTGCGCGCCGCCATCCGTGCGCCCTGGAGCGACGCGGCCGGCCTGCGTCAGGCGATTGCCCAATTGCGCAAGGCCGGCGAAACGGTAGTCTGCGTGCTGCCCGGCCACGGCAGCGAAATCGATGAATTCCATTGCGACCGCGAGCTCGTCGAGCAGGCCGGCCAATGGAATGTCCGAGCGATCTGAATTTTTGAAGTAATGGAACGAGCATGAGCGTAACCACCGGAAGAAACGTGGTCGTCGTCGGTACCCAGTGGGGCGACGAAGGCAAGGGCAAGCTGGTTGACTGGCTGACGGAAAGCGCCCAAGGCGTGGTCCGTTTCCAGGGCGGCCACAACGCGGGCCACACGCTGGTCATCAACGGCGTGAAGACCGCGCTGCACCTGATCCCGAGCGGCATCATGCGGCCGGGCGTCAAGTGCTACATCGGCAACGGCGTGGTGCTGTCGGCTGCCAAGCTCTTCGAGGAAATCGAAGGCCTGGAGAAAGCCGGCGTCGAAGTGCGTTCGCGCCTGCGCATCAGCGAGGCCTGCCCGCTGATCCTGCCGTTCCACGCCGCGCTGGACATCGCGCGCGAGGCCTACCGTGAAAAGGGCGGCATCGAGAAGATCGGCACCACCGGTCGCGGCATCGGCCCGGCCTACGAAGACAAGATCGCGCGCCGCGCGCTGCGCGTGCAGGACCTGAAGCACCCCGAGCGCTTTGCCGCCAAGCTGCGCGTGCTGCTCGAGTTGCACAACCACGTGCTGACCCAGGTGCTGGGCGCGCCCGCCATCGACTACGACACCGTGTTCGACGAGGCCATGCGCCACGCCGTGCTGCTCAAGCCCATGATGGCCGACGTGTCGCGCGAGCTGAACGACGCCCACAAGGCCGGCGCCAACCTGCTGTTCGAAGGCGCGCAGGGCACGCTGCTCGACGTCGACCACGGCACCTACCCGTACGTCACCTCGAGCAACTGCGTGGCCGGCAACGCCGCCGCCGGGTCGGGCGTGGGCCCGGGCATGCTGCACTACGTGCTCGGCATCACCAAGGCCTACTGCACCCGCGTGGGCGGTGGTCCGTTCCCCACCGAGCTCGACTGGGCCACGCCGGGCACCCCCGGCTACCACATGAGCACCGTGGGCGCCGAGAAGGGCGTGACCACCGGCCGCAGCCGCCGTTGCGGCTGGTTCGACGCCGCGCTGCTCAAGCGCTCGGCGCAGGTCAACGGGCTGTCGGGCCTGTGCATCACCAAGCTCGACGTGCTCGACGGCCTCGAGAAGCTGGAGCTGTGCACCGGCTACGAACTCGACGGCGAAATCACCGACATCCTGCCGATGGGCGCCGACGAAATCGAGCGCTGCACGCCGATCTACGAAACGCTCGAAGGCTGGACCGAAAGCACCGTGGGCGTCACGCAGCACGACAAGCTGCCGGTCAATGCGCGCCTGTACCTGCAGCGCATCGAACAGATCACGGGCGTGCCGATCCACATGGTGTCGACCAGCCCTGACCGCGATCACACGATCATGATGCGCCACCCTTATCTCGCAGACTGAACAGGAACGAACCAGACCATGTTGACCGAAGACGGCAAACATCTCTACGTCAGCTACGACGAGTACCACAACCTGATCGAGAAGCTCGCGATCAAGGTGCACCAGTCGGGCTGGGAGTTCGACACCATCCTGTGCCTGGCGCGTGGCGGCATGCGCCCCGGCGATGTGCTCTCGCGCATCTTCGATAAGCCGCTGGCGATCATGTCGACCAGCTCCTACCGTGCCGACGCCGGCACGATCCAGGGCCATCTCGACATCGCCCGCTTCATCACGACCCCCAAGGGCGAGATCGCGGGCAAGGTGTTGCTGGTGGACGACCTGGCCGATTCGGGCCACACGCTGCATGCCGTGATGGACATGCTGCGCAACAACTACAAGCCGATCACGGAGCTGCGCAGCGCGGTCATCTGGACCAAGGCGATGTCGACCTTCACGCCCGACTACTCGGTCGAGTTCCTGGCCACCAACCCGTGGATCCACCAGCCCTTCGAGGGCTACGACTCGCTCGGCGCCGAGAAGCTGATCGAGAAGTGGTCGGTCTGACGACTGGCCCTGGCACCACCGGCCGGCGCGCTCAACTGCTGCTGCAGCTGCCGCCGCCGGGGGTGTCGAACATCGCGGTGTAGCGCCGCTGCATTTCCTCCGGCGTCAGCTTCTCGATGCTGTGACCCACGTTCCACCGGTGACCGAACGGGTCGCGGAAGACGCCGGAACGTTCCCCATAGAACTGATCCTGCGGTGCCATGTCCAGCGTGGCCCCCGCGGCGACCGCGCGCGCGACCACCGCATCGGCGTTGTCCACGTGCAGGTGCAGCGTGACCGCGCTGCCGCCGAGCGCCTTGGGCGAGCGGATGTTGAACTCGGCGAATTCGTCCGAGATCATCAGGATCGCGCCGTTGTGAAAGTCCAGCTCGACGTGCCCGATGCGGCCGCTGGGCTCGGTCAGCCGAAAGATCTCCTTCACCTCGAACACGTGGCAATAGAAGTCGACGGCGGCGGCGGCGTTGTCGACGCAGAGGTACGGAAACAGCTCGTGGATGGCCATGGCGGGACCTGCCTTTCTTTCTTGAATAGCGTGTTGAAACGGGGACCGTGGCGCCGATTCTGCGCAGCCCCGGCGCTAGCGTCTTGAAGGAATTTGACCTGCCGCACTGACAGCCGGCACATGGCGGGGCGAGGCCGCCCCCGTCTGCCGCCAGGCCTGCGGCGACAGGCCGGCCAGCGTGGAGAACTCACGGCTCAGGTGCGCCTGGTCGCTGTAGCCTGCGGCGAGCGCGATGTCGGCCCAGGCGCGCGCGGGATCGTCGGCGGCCAGCGCCAGCACGCGATCGAAGCGCATCACGCGGGCGTACTCCTTGGGCGCGAGCCCGATCGCCGCGCGGAACAGCGCGATGAAGCGCCGGTGGCTGTAGCCGCTGTGCGCCACCAGCGTGGCGATCGGCGCGGGCGTGTCGCGGTGCATCTGCCCAAGCGAGGCGGCCACGGCGGGGTGCAGGCCGCGCGGGCTGGTGCGGGGCAGGGCGGCAGCGGCCAGACGCCGGGTCAGCAGGGCCTCGAACACGTCCAGTTGCCGGGCCGGGTCGTCGGACGATGCATGCAGCTGTTCGAGTGCGTCGGCGGTCTGCCGCTCGCCCCACAGCGCGTCGAGCGGCGTGTGGCGACCACTCAGAGCGTCTTCAGGTGCGCCGAGCAGCAGCCGGGCGGCACCGGGGTGCAATTGCGCGCCGACCGAGCGTGTGGCCACCGACACATCGCGCAGGTAGAAAGCGGCGCGCGCACCGCCGACGATGGCATGGCCGACCGTGTGGCCGCGCAGGTCGCGTGTGTCGTCGAAGAGTCGTAGCGGCGGCCCTGAAAGCCGGAACACCAGGTGCATGCCGCCCGTGGGCAGCACGTGCTCGCGGGCGCCGGTGCGTGTGTCGGGTGTGCCCTCGGGCGCCGAGGCCCACAGCAGCCGCAGGAAGGGCCGCAGATGAGGGGACGGGGGCCGCGTCAGCTGCATGGCGCGACGGGCCCCGGAAAGGCCGGGCGGGTGAGCATCGGCGCATTGTGCGCCGAGCAGCCGCCCGGGCCCAGGCTGCTTACTTGCTCGTTGCGAGGCGCTTCTGGATGTTGGCCGCGCGGTCGCCCGAAGCGGGGTGCGAACTGAGCATCGAGCTCTTGCCGCCGTCGAGCTTGGCCAGCTTCTGGAACGCGGTGACGAGGCCTTCGCGCTTGAGCTTCTGCGTGGTCAGCAGGTCGAAGGCGTAGTTGTCCGAGTCGGTTTCCTGCGATTGCGAGAACTGCGCGTTGACCAGCTTCTCGGCGAAGTCGCCGATCTGCGAGGACGACAGCTGCGTGATCGCCGCATTGCCGGTGGCGCCGGCGATGCCGCGCGCGGCCGACACGGCGTAGGCGGTCTGCATGGCCTTCTTGCTGTGGCCCAGGGCGACGTGGCCGATCTCGTGGCCGATGATGCCGCGCAGTTCGTCGTCGTTCATGAGGTCCATGAGGCCGCTGTAGACGCGGATGCAGCCGTTGCCCATGGCCCAGGCGTTCACGTCCTTCGTGAGGTAGACCTTGTAGCTGGCGGGCTGGCCGCCGATGGTGGTCGGCAGGCCCTGGCGCACGCGCTCCAGGCGCTTGCTGTAGGCATCGGAGGGTGCCGCGACCTTGGAGCTCTTGTCGAGCTCGGCGCAGGACTGGTTGGCCAGTGCCTGCACGTCGCCGTCGGTGAGCGACATGGCCTTGAAGGCACTGCCGCCGGCGCCCGCGAGCGCGTTCGAATCCAGGTTCTTCATGCCGCCGCAGGCGGACAGGGCCGCAGCGGCCGTGATGGTGATGAGCAGATGACGCATCGAGAAAATCCTCCCTTTATTTTCGGAGGGGCAACTCTATCCGCAATGCGCAGGTGCTCCGGCCAAGGCCGTCGACATCGCACGGAGAATGTCACGACCATTGAGGGTTCCTCGCGGGGCGCTAGCATCGGGACATGAGCAAGCCTTCCACGACCCTGATCCACCATCCCTACACGCCGCCGGACACCTTCGCCGCGCCGCAGCCCGGCGTGTTCAAGGCCTCGACCGTGTTCTTCGCCGATGTCGCCGCCATGCGCGCGCGCGACTGGAAGACCAAGGCCGGCTACACCTACGGCCTGCACGGCACGCCCACCACCTTCACGCTCGAAGAACGCCTGGCCACGCTCGAAGGCGGCACCGAATGCCTGCTCGTGCCGAGCGGGCTGGCCGCGATCTCGCTGGTCTCGTTCGCGTTCCTCAAGACCGGCGACGAGGTGCTGATTCCCGACAACGCCTACGGCCCGACCAAGGCGCTGGCCACCGGCGAACTCGCGAACTTCGGCATCACGCACCGCCTGTACGACGCGATGAACCCGTCCGACCTGGAAGCCAAGCTCTCGCACCGCACGCGGCTGGTGTGGCTCGAAGCCGCCGGCTCGGTGACGATGGAATTCCCCAACCTGCCGGCGCTGGCCGAGGTCTGCCGCGAACGCGGCGTGATGACCGCGCTGGACAACACCTGGGGTGCGGGCCTGGCCTTCGCGCCCTTCGATTTCAACGGCACGGGGCAGGGCGTCGACGTGTCGGTGCACGCGCTCACCAAGTACCCCAGCGGCGGCGGTGACGTGCTCATGGGCAGCGTCGTCACGCGCGACGAGCGCTTGCACCGCGCGCTCAAGCTCACCCACATGCGCACGGGCTTCGGCATCGGCGTGGGCGACGTCGAAACCCTGCTGCGCTCGCTGCCGAGCATGGCGCTGCGCTACGCCGCGCACGACCGCGCGGCGCGCGAGCTGGCCGGCTGGCTCAACGGCTGCGAAGAGATCGCGCAGGTGCTGCACCCCGCGCTCGAGGATTCGCCGGGCCATGCCAACTGGCGCGCGCTGTGCGGCGCCACCGACCTCGCTGCAGGCCTGTTCTCGGTGGTGTTCGACGAGCGCTTCAGCACGGAGCAGGTCGACCGCTTCTGCGACAGCCTGAAGCTGTTCCGCCTCGGCTATTCGTGGGGCGGCCCGATCAGCCTCGTCGTGCCCTACGACATCGGTTTGATGCGCGACGCCAGCGTCGCCCGTTGGCCCTACAAGGGCACGCTGGTGCGTTTTTCGGTCGGCCTGGAAGACGTGGACGACCTGCGTGCTGACCTGCAACAGGCATTGCTGCAGATGTAAGCAAAGCGCCAGGCCCGGGCCGCCGCCGGGCTGGGAGTGCACCGTTATCGCTTACAGTAGGCCGAATCGCAGTCACCCTGACTGCCTCGCCTGAAGGAAAAGCAGTGGCAACACCCAATTACGGCTACGAGAAGCGCCAGAAAGAGCTGGCCAAGAAGAAGAAGAAGGAAGAAAAGCTTCGGGAGAAGGCGAACCGCAAGCTCAGCCCGAGCAGCGACGGGCTGGCGCCCGGAGATCCGGAAACCGACGTGGCCTCGCTCGAACGCGATCCTCCCACGGTGCCCGAGTTGCCGACCAAGAACGGGTGATTGCCCGTTTCTTGCACCCCCGGACATAGAAAAGCCGCAGCAGGCGAAGGCCTGCTGCGGCTTTTTCTTTTGGGGTCGCGCAAGGGCGCGTTATTTGGGCAGCAGCTTGCGCAGCTCCGGCCAGACGTTGTCCAGGATCTGCGGTTGCGCCGCGGCGGTCGGGTGGATGCGGTCGGCCTGGAACAGCGTCATGGCGTCGGGCGCATCGGCCACGCCCTTGAGCAGGAACGGCACCAGCGCCGACTTGGTCGTGCCCGCCACCTTCGCGAACACGGCCTCGAAGCGCCGCGTGTAGTCGCCGCCGTAGTTCGGCGGCACCTGGATGCCGACGATCAGCACCCGCGCGCCGGCGGCCTGGGCGGCCTTGGTGATCTGCAGCAGGTTGTCTTCGGTGTTGGACAGCGGCAGGCCGCGCAGGGCGTCGTTGGCGCCCAGCTCCAGCACCACGTGGCTGGGCTTGTGCTGCGTCAGCAGGGCGGGGAAGCGGGCGCGCCCGCCGGAGCTGGTGTCGCCGCTGATGCTGGCGTTGACCACCGAGGCCGCGATCTTCTGCTGCGCAAGCCTTTTTTCCAGCAAGGGTACCCAGCCTTCGCCGCGCTTGAGGCCGTACTCTGCGCTCAGCGAATCACCGAGCACCAGGATCACCGGCTTGCCGGCCGGTGCCGCCGGGGCCTGGGCCGCCGCAGCCGTCCATGCCCCCGCGCTGCCGAGCGCGGCGGTGGTCAAGATAAAGTCACGTCGATTCAAAACGAAAAGCCTTTCATGTCCCAACCCCCGTCTGATGCCATTGTCGCCGTCGAGCATGTCTTCAAGTCCGTCACCGACTCGGCCGGCACGCTGGACATTCTGCAGGACATCCATTTCACCCTGGGCGCGCGGGAAACCGCCGCCATCGTCGGCGCCTCGGGCTCCGGCAAGAGCACCTTGCTGTCGATCATTGCCGGGCTGGACACGCCCACGCGCGGCACCGTGAAGCTGGCGGGCGACGACATCTTCGCCATCGACGAGGACGAGCGCGCCGCGTTGCGCGCCCAGCGCGTGGGCTTCGTGTTCCAGAGCTTCCAGTTGCTGGGCAACCTGAGCGCGCTCGAGAACGTCATGCTGCCGCTGGAGCTGGCCAACCGCAAGGACGCGCGCAAGGCCGCCACCGAGATGCTGGGCCGCGTCGGCCTGGGCCAGCGCCTGGGCCACTACCCCAAGGTGCTGTCGGGCGGCGAGCAGCAGCGCGTGGCGCTGGCGCGGGCCTTCGTGGTCCAGCCGGCCCTGCTGCTGGCCGACGAGCCCACCGGCAGCCTCGACTTCGCCACCGGCGAGCAGGTCATGAAACTCATGTTCGACCTGAACCGCGAGCTGGGAACCACGCTGGTGCTGGTCACGCACGACCGCGGCATCGCCTCGCAGTGCGAGCGGCGCATCACCATCGAGGCCGGGCGCGTGGCGCTCAACGAAAAAACGCCAGAATCGACCGTCGCCCAGGCCGCCTGAGCCAGCAAAAAAGACAGCGCCCGGCTCCCGCGGCGCTCCCCCTGAACACAGAGGAGAGTTCATGACCCAGCTTCCCCCCGAAGCCATTGCCGCCCTGGAGCGCGGCAATCTGATCGAAGCCATCAAGATCGTGCGCGATCGCACCGGCATGGACCTCAAGTCGTCCAAGGAGGCCGTCGAGCGCTATGCCAACAGCGGTGCGGTCGCTGCGGGCGCGCCGGCCGACTGGCAGGAAGGCGACTGGGGCCGGGGCGACGCAGGGGGCGAGACGGGCGGCATGCAAGGCAACGGCCCGGCCGCGGTGCCGGCCGCCGCGCTCGCGGCCCTGGCGCGGGGCCAGAAGGTCGAGGCTGTGCGCCTCACGCGCGAGGCCACCGGCCTGGGCCTGGCCGAGGCCAAGCAGCTGGTCGAGGCGCACCAGAACCCGGCCGCCGGCGACTTCGGGCACCTGCCGTCGAGCGCGGCGGTGAATCCGATGGCCGAGCCGGGCCGGGTGTCGGGCGGCGGCTTCAAGTGGTTGCCGGTGATCGTCGTGCTGCTGATCGCGGCGGCAGCGTGGTCGTATTTCAAGGGCGCCTGACCTCGTGATCGTTCCCCAGTTCTGGGCCGAAGGCCGCATCCAGGAGCGCGTGGCCGGCCGGCAGGTCACCGTGCGCCGCTTCGGCTGGTCCGACGACAGCCCGCTCGCCGCGCAGGCCCATGCCGACCAGCGCACGCGCGAGGCCTATGACCGCATCGTGGTCGACGGCGAAAAGCTCGAGCGCCGCGAACGCAAGCTGGCCTACAACGGCGCCAATGGCGTGCCGATCCGCGAGGAGATCGTCGAACGACAGGGCGACAGCGTCGTCACCCGCAACGGCTACGGCGCGCGCTGCCTCAACACGCCCGACGTGCTGTTCGTCGACGTCGACTTCGAGAACCAGGGCGCGCGCGGCAGCGCACGCGGGCTGACGGTGATCGGCGCGGCGTTCATCGGCGCGATGGTCGCGGGCTACGCCACGCGCTCGGCGATGGCTGGCGTGGCCGCGTTCATGCTGGTGGCGGCGTTCGGCTTCTGGCGCGCCCACAAGGAGGGGCTGCCCGTGGTCGAGGACAAGAGCGACCCGCTGGCGGGCGCACGGGCGCGTGTCGAGCGCTTCATTCACCAGCATCCCGACTGGCACCTTCGCCTGTACCGCACGCCGGCCGGGCTGCGCGTGCTGGCCATGCACGATGTCTTCGCACCGTCCGACGCCGCCGTGACCGACGTGTTCCAGACGCTGGGCGCCGACAAGGTCTACGCGCGCATGTGCCGCAACCAGAACTGCTTTCGCGCCCGCCTGAGCGCCAAGCCCTGGCGCGTGGGCATCGCCGAACACCTGCGGCCGCGCCCCGGCGTCTGGCCCGTGTCGCCCGACCGGCTGCCGGCGCGCGACGCCTGGGTGGCACGTTACGAAAAGGCGGCCGAGGGGTATGCCGCCTGCCAGTACCTGGGCAGCGTGGGCAACACGCTGAAGGTGCACATGAACGCCCTGGTGGTGCAGGAACTGCACGACGAACGCACCCGCGCGAACAGCGGCTTGCCCTTGGCCTGACTGACGAGGGATTTATTCGAGAAACACCGCGGAACCGGCTTTGCCGGGCCGCTGGTGTTGCCCCCTTCCAGGGGGGAGGAGGCCACACGAAGTGGGCAAGCCTGGGGGTAGGGATAATCAGGGGATGTCTTCCCCTAAAGTGATCTTCGGCTTCCATGCCGTGGGCGTGCGCATCAAGACCGCGCCGAAATCGGTGCTCGAAGTGATGTTCGACGCCAGCCGGCGCGATGCGCGCATGAAACAGTTCATCGCGCGTGCGCAAGAAGCCGGCGTGCGGCTGGTCGAGGCCGACGGCCTGCGGCTGTCCAAGCTCAGCGGCAGCCACGGCCACCAGGGCGTGGTCGCGCGGGTCGAGCCCGTGGCCCAGGTCCGCTCGCTCGACGAGCTGCTCGAAGGCCTCGAGGAGGCCGGCACCGTGCCCCTGCTGCTGGTGCTCGACGGCGTGACCGACCCGCACAACCTGGGCGCCTGCCTGCGCGTGGCCGACGGCGCCGGCGCCCATGCGGTGATCGCCCCCAAGGACCATGCGGCCGGCATCAACGCCACCGTCGCCAAGGTGGCGAGCGGCGCGGCCGAGACGGTGCCGTACTTCATGGTGACCAACCTGGCGCGCACGCTCAACGAGCTCAAGGAACGCAGCATCTGGTGCGTGGGCACCAGCGACGACGCGCCGGGCACGATCTACCAGAGCGACTTCAAGCGTCCGCTGGCGCTGGTGCTGGGCGCCGAGGGCGAGGGCATGCGCCAGCTCACGCGCAAGACCTGCGACGAGCTGGTGAGCATTCCCATGGCCGGCGCGGTCGAGAGCCTGAACGTGTCGGTGGCCAGCGGCGTGTGCCTCTACGAGGCGATGCGCCAGCGCAGCGCCTGAGCGAGGCCTAGCGGGCCACCGGCCCGCTGCCCTTGCGGTGGAAGTACACCAGCTCCGCCGCACGCCGCATCGGCGCCGTGCCGAGCAGGCGGTTGAACATCCAGTCGCTCTGGAAGTGGTCGAAGGCCCAGCGCAGCGTGCGCTTCATCAGGAAGCGCGGGTAGCCGCGCACGAACCAGGTCGCGGGGTCGTCCGCCTCGCCGCGCACGAAGCGCGCCACGGCCTCGCCGGCGCGCTCGCCGTGCTGCAGCGCCGTGTGGATGCCGCCGGCCGTCACGGGCGACACCATGCCCGCCGCATCACCCACCAGCAGCGCCCGTTCGCGGGCCACCACGGGCAGCACGCCGCCGCAGGGGATCATCCCGGCGCGCACGGCGACCGGTGGCGCCTCGCCGGGCGACACCACGGCGGCGATTTTGCGCAAGAGCGGATCGAGCCGCAGCGCGCCCGTGTCGTGGCGGCCCATGCGGCGCGCCAGGCCGATCTGGCTCACACCGACGCCGTCGAGCGCCCAGCCGATGTAGCCCGGCGCGAGCCGGCGATCGATGAAGCAATGCAGCAGGTCGGGCGCCATGCGTGCGCCCTGGTACTCGTGCTCCACGCCGTAGAGAAAGCGCGTGTTGCGCGACAGGCCCAGCGCCTTGGCCACGCGCGAATGCGGACCGTCGGCGCCCACGAGGTAGGTCGCGCGGATGCACGGGCCCTGCGCCACCGGCACCTCCCAGCGGCCGTTCGCCCACAGCGCCTGCTCGAACAGCGTGCCCAGGCGCACCTCGACGCCGCAGGCGCGGGTGGACTCCACCATCCAGTCGAGCAGCGCGGGCGCGTCGGTGGCCCAGAACCAGTAGCCGGGCGCGTGCAGGTCGACGTGGTGCATGTCGGGCGCGTACAGCCGCACGCCTTCGATGCGGCGCACCAGCGCGGGCGGCACTTCGGCCAGCCACGGCACGCTGTCGACCGCGTCCTTGACGATGATGCCGGTGGTGTGCGGCTTGGCGCCGGCGGCGGCCTTCTTCTCGAGCACCATCACGCGCAGGCCGGCCTTGGCGGCGGCGCGGGCGCAGGCCAGCCCGGCAAAGCTCGCGCCGATGACGAGCAGGTCGACCTGGGTGCAGGCCGTACCCGGGTCGCTCACGAAGGCTGGTGCGGGGCAGGGCGCGGCCGACGAGGACGGCGCGTGGGGAGAAAAGAGACAGGAAGAAGAGGCGTGCATGGGAGGCTGACTTGCAATGCGCACCACGGGGTGTGGTGCGCCTGCGAAGTTAGCGACGCCATGTGCGCCGGGCGTGAAGCCTGTGTGAACTGATCTGTGAAGCCAACAGGCGCGTTCAGGACGGGTCTTTGCTGCGCGTGCGGCCCACCGCGCTGAAGATGCCGATGCCCAGCAGGATCAGCGCACCGATGCCGATGTAGAGCGTGGGCACGCCGGCCACCGAGGCGCCCCAGGCGACCCCGGCCAGGAAGATCAGAAAGCCGATCATGTAAAGCGCAAAGGACATCGTGCGGCTCCGGTAGCTGAGATGCCTTGCAGTATCCCGACGCACCCCATGGCCCGGACCGGCCTGAGTCGTCTCTGCGTGTGGGAGCTTGCCTACCGCATCGGTCAGGCAATTGTTCAATCAATCGGGAACGGCGACCAGCAGGTAGCGGCAGGCGCTGGGCCCCAGCGCCTTGAAGACCAGCGGCCGGTCGACGCCGAAGTCCAGGCAGTCGCCCGGGGCGAGTTCGAAGCGCTCGTCGCCGTAGTCGACCTGCAGTGCGCCTTCGAGCATCCACAGGCTCTGCCGGTACGGCGTGCCGCTCCATCGCGGATAGCCGACCTGCGCGGCGCGCGGCAGCTCGACCTCGACCAGCTCCACGCCGCTGCCCGCGCTGCGCTCGGCGACCTGTCGGCGCACATAGCCGGCTTCGGGGTCGCGCCAGACCTCCTGCGCGGCCCGCTTGCGCAGCCGTTGCGGCTGCGCCTTGTCCTCGGTGAGAAGCTGCGCCAGCGAGACCCCGAGGCCGGCGGCCAGCTTGCCCAGCAGCACGGCGGTGGGGCTGCTCTGCGCGCGCTCGACCTTGGAGATCATCGCCTTGCTCACTCCCGACAACTCGGCCAGGTCCGCGAGGCTGAGCCCCTGCGCCTGGCGCAGCGCCAGCAGCCGGGTGGCGATGAGCGCGTCGATGTGGCCGTCGGCCGGCGCCGCCGAGGGGGTGGAAGGTGAAGTGTTTCCCATATGAGATTATTATTCTCTTATATTGAACGACAGAGAAACACCATGCGTCTCATCGCCTGCACCGAAGAAGCCCATTCAGGCGCCATCCTGGCGATCCTGAACGAGGCCATCGTCAACTCCACCGCGCTGTACGACTACAAGCCGCGCACGCCCGAGAACATGGTGACGTGGTTCGCCGCCAAGCGCGCCGGCGGCTTTCCCGTGATCGGTGCGGTGGACGACAACGGCAAGCTGCTCGGCTTCGCAAGCTACGGCACGTTCCGCGCCTTTCCGGCCTACAAGTACACGGTGGAGCACTCGGTGTACGTCGATGCCGCGCACCGCGGCGAGGGCCTGGGCCGCACGCTGATGGAGGCGATCGTGGCCGAGGCGATCGCGC
This sequence comes from Variovorax sp. GW821-FHT09A10, assembly GCF_059418385.1. Classification (NCBI taxonomy): domain Bacteria; kingdom Pseudomonadati; phylum Pseudomonadota; class Betaproteobacteria; order Burkholderiales; family Comamonadaceae; genus Variovorax; species Variovorax sp. GW821-FHT09A10. Next base: position 30,872 of record NZ_JBWKPT010000003.1, on the reverse strand, counting down.
GCGAAGTGCACGTGATGGTCGGCGCCATCGACGCCTCGAACGCCGGCAGCATCGCGCTGCACGAGCGCCTGGGCTTCACGCATTCAGGCACCGTGCGGCAGGCCGGCTTCAAGTTCGGCCGCTGGCTCGACGTGGCGTTCTACCAGCGCATCCTGGCGACGCCGCTGAACCCGGTCGACGGCTAGCCGGGGCTCAGGCCGGCGTCTCGGCGCTGGCCCGGTTGAGCATGTCGATGGTGCCCGCGTCCAGCTTGAGCTGCGTGGCCACCACCAGCTCTTCGAGCTGCGCCAGCGAGGTGGCGCTGGCGATCGGCGCCGTCACGCCGGGCCGTGCGATCTGCCAGGCGATGGCGACCTGGCCGGGCTTGGCGTTGTACTGCTGGGCCACCTTGTCCAGCGCATCGAGGATGCGCAGGCCGCGCGGGTTCAGGTACTTCTTCGTGGTGGTGCCGCGTGCGCTCTTGGCCACATCGGCCTCGGTGCGGTACTTGCCGGTGAGAAAGCCCGCCGCCAGCGCGTAGAAGTTGATCACGCCCACTTCGCGCTTGAGGCACAGCGGCTCGAGTGCGTCTTCGAACACTGCGCGGTCGTACAGGTTGTACAGCGGCTGCAGGCTCTCGTAGCGCGCGATGCCCAGGCGCTCCGACACGTCGAGCGCCTCGGCCAGCCGCGGCGCCGTGTAGTTCGAGGCGCCGATGGCGCGCACCTTGCCCTCCTTGATGAGCGCGTCGAAGGTGCCCAGCGTGTCTTCGAGCGGCGTGTTGGCATCGTCGTCGTGCGACTGGTACAGGTCGATGTAGTCGGTCTGCAGGCGCTTGAGCGACGCCTCGACGGCCTCGCGGATGTAGGTGGGCGACAGGCCCACCTTGCCTTCGCCCATCGGTTTGCCGACCTTGGTGGCCAGCACCAGGCGGTTGCGCTTGCCGCTGTGCTTGAGCCACTTGCCGATGATCGTCTCCGACTCGCCGCCCACATGGCCCGGCACCCAGGCCGAGTAGACGTCGGCGGTGTCGACGAAGTTGAAGCCGGCGTCGAGCCAGGCGTCGAGCAGCTTGAACGAGGTCGCCTCGTCGGCGGTCCAGCCGAACACGTTGCCGCCGAAGGCGAGGGGAGACACCCGGAGGGTGGAACGGCCGAGCGGACGAAGTTGCGACATGGCAGAGGGCTCCTGAAAGAAAAAGTATGCAGAAAGGAAGGGGGCTCAAACGAAGCCTACCGCGCCCAGCGCCGCGCCGCAGCCCAGCAGCCACAGCAGGTGGATGCGCGTGCGCCAGACCACCAGCGCGGCCACGCCGCTGAGCAGCCACAGGTGCCAGGCCGGCACGCCGCTCGACTGGTTGCCGCCGGCCAGCACCCAGCCGGTGGCGATGAGCAACCCGACCACCACCGGCGCCATGCCCTGCTTGAAGGCGCGCACCTCGCGGCGCGTGCGGTTGCGGTGGCCCCAGCGCGTGGCGACGTAGGTGAGGGTGGTGCTCGGCAGCATGATGCCGACCATGGTGACCATCAGGCCGAAGAAGCCCAGCAGCCAGGCCATGGGCCCGGCGCCGATGCCGCCGCCCGCGTTGAGCCCGACGTTCCAGCCCATCAGCGCGACGAAGAGCACGTTGGGCCCGGGCGCGGCCTGGGCGATGGCGACCGAGGAGGTGAACTGCGCCTCGGTGAGCCAGCCGTGCTGCGCCACGAGGTAGCGGTGCATGTCGGGCACCGTGGTGATCGCGCCGCTGATCGACAGCAGCGACAGCAGCAGGTACTGGCCGAAGAGGGCCAGCCAGTCGTGCCATTGCATGACGATGTTCATGGAGCGATCTTCTTCCAGGTCCACACGCAGGCCACGCCGCCCACAGCGAGCAGCACCCACCCCAGCGGAATCTTCAGCAGCGCGATGGCCGCGAACACCAGCGCCACGAACGCGAGGCAGGTCGCAAAGCCCAGCGGGTGCTTGCGCAGCTGCGGGATCAGCTTGATGCCCGTGGCCGCGATGAGCCCGCCCGACACCGCGCCCATGCCGCGCAATGCGGCGGCCACCTGCGGGTTGGCGGCGTAGTGCGCGTAGAGCACGGCCAGCGCAAGGATCACGAACAGCGGCACGGTGAGCATGCCCGTCACCGCGGCCACGGCACCGCGCAGGCCGAAGTAGCGGTCGCCGATCATCAGCGCGAGGTTGATCACGTTCGGCCCCGGCATCACCTGGGCGACGGCCCAGTCCTCGAGGAACTGGTCGGGCGTGAGCCACTTCTTCTTCTCGACCATCTCGCGCTGGACGATGGCGAGGACGCCGCCGAAGCCCTGCAGCGCGAGCCAGGTGAATGAAACAAAAAGGTCGCGTGGCGACGCGGGCTGCGGGTGGTCGGGCGGCGATGCCGCGGCGGGGGCGGACGGATGCATGTGGAACGATTATCGTAGGCGCACTGCTTCACCGGGACCCGACGCCATGCTCATGCAACTTCGCGCACTCTTCGATCTCTGCCGGCGCGCCTTCGCTTCCTGGTCCAACGACTACGCCCCGAGCATGGGTGCGGCGCTGGCCTACTACACGGTGTTCTCGATCGCGCCGCTGCTGCTGATCGTGATCGCGGTGGCCGGCCTGGTGTTCGGGCAGGAGGCCGCGCGCGGCGAAATCTTCGCGCAGCTCTCGGGCCTCATGGGCGAGCAGGGCGCGGCGGCGGTACAGGGCATGCTGCAGGCGGTCAACAAGCCGACCGAGGGCATCGTGGCCACGGTGGTCGGCATCGCGCTGCTGATCGTGGGTGCGACCACCGTCTTCGGCGAGCTGCAGGACGCGCTCGACCGCATCTGGCGCGCCCCCGCGCGCACCCGCAACAAGGGCGTCTTCAACATGCTGCGCGTGCGCCTGCTGTCGTTCAGCATGATCATGGGCATCGGCTTCCTGCTCATGGTGTCGCTGGTGGCGAGCGCGGCGCTGGCTGCGCTGGGCAAGTGGTGGTCGCCGGTGTTCGGTGCCTGGGCCACGCTGGCGCAGGTGGTGAACTTCGTCTTCAGCTTCGCGATGGTCACGGTGATCTTCGCGATGATCTACAAGATCATGCCGCGCGCCAAGGTGCAGTGGCGCGACGTGTGGGTGGGCGCGGCGGTGACGGCGCTGCTGTTCACCGTGGGCAAGCACCTCATCGGCCTGTACATCGGCAAGAGCAGCGTGGCCTCGGGCTACGGCGCGGCCGGCTCGCTGGTGGTGGTGCTGGTGTGGGTGTACTACTCGGCGCAGATCTTCCTGCTGGGCGCCGAGTTCACCTGGGTCTATGCGCGCACCTATGGTTCGATGAAAGACACCGTGGCCGATCCGGCAGGCCACGCCTCGCCGACGCGCGACGTGCCGCTGCCCGCGCACGTCGATGCGGCTTAGCCTGCGAAGCCGCCCTCGTCGAGAAACTTCTGCTCTTCCGGCGTGGACGTGCGCCCGAGCATCCGGTTGCGGTGCGGAAAGCGTCCGAAGCGCGCCACGATGTCGCGGTGCAGCACGGCGAAGTGCTGCGTGCTGGCGTCCTGCGTGGCGTTGAGTGCGACCGAACGCTCCTGCTCGGCCAGCACCTCCGAGTGCATGAAGGGCAGGTAGAAAAAGCGCTGCATCAGAGCGTCAGCCTGCTGGTCGAAGCCGGCCTCGACGGCGCGGCGCGCCACGGCCAGCGCAAGGCCGTCGGTGGCGAGCATGTGCGGGTTCTGGCGCCAGGCGTTGCGCGGGAACTGGTCGAGCAGAACCAGCAGCGCCAGGGCGCCTTCGGCGGTGTCGGCCCAGTGGTCGAGCCGGCCACCGGCCGCGGCCTGGTGGGCGGCGGCCAGCCGGTCGATGCAGGCGGCATCGAAGGCATCGCTTTTCGCGAACCAGCGCTCGGGTCCGGCATCGCGCCAGAAGGCGACCACGTCGCGCGCGGAAGGGAGTGTGTCGTCGGAAATCATCGTTGCATTCTCTTGCACAGGCGTGCGAAGAAGGGGTGCTGGCCGACAAGGCCGCAGGCGGTGTCTGCCTATGCTGAATGTTTTACATCCTCAGGAGACAACGACCATGAACAACAGCACTCGCACACTCTGGCGCACCACCCTCGTCGCGGGCTTGGCCGCCGTCGCTCTGGCCGGCTGCGGAATGATGTCGAAGTCGAACGTCGCGAATTTCAGCGGCGCGATGAACGCGGCCAGCGAGGTGCCGCCCAACATGACGCGCGGCAGCGGCATGGCCGAGGCCTGGCTCAACCGCGACACCAACGTGCTCAAGTACAAGATCACCTACAACGGCCTGAGCGGCCCGGCCACGGCGGCCCACTTCCACGGGCCTGCCGCTGCAGGCGCAAATGCCGGCGTGGTGCTGCCCTTCGCGAGTGCGGCCAGTCCGATCGAGGGGCAGGCCACGCTCACGCCGGCGCAAGCGGCCGATCTCGTGGCCGGCAAGTGGTACGCCAACATCCACACGGCCGCCAACCCGGGCGGCGAGATCCGCGGGCAGATGCTGCCGAAGATGTGAGATTCGTCCGGGCTGAAGCAGCGAAAAGGCCCCAGGTCAGGTAGCTGTCGCAAGGCTGGTGTCCAATGAACGCATGACGACGACACCCAAGAAAAAGCCTCGCGCCGCCACCGCTGCTTCCTCTTCTTCTCCCGCTTCTTCCACTGCACCGCCCCATCCGTTCATCGCCCGCCGCGAAGACATGCGCGCCGCCCGCAAGGCGCTCGTGCTGCAGGGCGGCGGTGCGCTTGGGGCCTACCAGGCGGGCGTGTACGCCGCGCTCAGCGAGACCGAGCTGCAGCCGCACTGGATCGCGGGCGTGTCGATCGGCGCCATCAACGCTGCACTCATCGCCGGCAACGCGCCCGCGCAGCGGGTCGACCGGCTGCGCGAGTTCTGGCACCTGGTGTCTTCGGGGCCGGCGCAGCGCCTGCCGTCGTGGCTGGGCGACCGCGCCACGCAGAACCAGTGGAGCGCCACCATGGCCTCGCTGGTCGGCATTCCGGGCTTCTTCGAGCCGCGCTATTCGCCGGCCTTGCTGATGGGCGGTGCGGCGCCGCTCCTGAGCTACTACGACACCTCGCCGCTGAAGGCCACGCTGGAGCGGCTCATCGACTTCGACCGCATCAACGCCTGCGAGGCGCGCTTCAGCGTGGGCGCCGTCAATGTGCGCACCGGCAACTCGGTGTACTTCGACAACACGCGCCAGCGCATCGGCCCCGAGCACATCATGGCCAGCGGCGCATTGCCGCCGGGCTTTGCGCCGGTGCACATCGACGGCGACGACTACTGGGACGGCGGCATCGTCTCGAACACGCCGCTGCAGTACGTGCTCGACACGCATCCGCGCGCCGAGGCGCTGGTGGTGCTGCAGGTCGACCTGTTCAACGCGCGCGGCGAGATGCCGCACACGCTGTCGGGCGTGATGGAGCGCCAGAAGGACATCACCTATTCGAGCCGCACGCGCATGAACACCGATGCGCTCGCGGCCAACATGAACCTGCAGCAGGCCATTGCCGACCTCATCGCCAAGCTGCCGCCCGGCCTGCGCAGCGACCCGAGCGTGGTCGAGGTGCAGGCGCAGCTCACGCACGAGCCGATCGACATCTTTCACCTGATCTACCGCGACAAGTCGTACGAACTCGAGTCGAAGGACTACGAGTTCTCGCGCGCCGCGGTCGAGGAGCACTGGGAGTCGGGCGTGCGCGACATGCGCAAGACGCTCGCGCACCCCGAGACGCTGCGCGCCGACGCCACGGTGAACGGCGTGACCACCTTTGACCTCGGCGAGCCGGGCACCGGGCGCATCAAGCGGCCGGGGCTGTCGCGCTGAGCGTCGCAGTGACCGCCGTTCAGCGAGCGGCTGCCATTCAGCTTGGGCTAAGAAACCAGCGCCAGACTGGGTCGTCACTTCAACAGGAGGAAATGTTTTCATGAACATTGAAGATGTGCGACGAACGGCTTTCGCCATGCCGTTGACCAGCCCGGCGTTTCCGCCCGGGCCCTACCGCTTCACGCGTCGCGAATTTCTCATCGTCACCTACCGCACCGACATGGACGCGCTGCGCGCCGTGGTGCCCGAGCCGCTCGAAGTGGTCGAGCCGCTGGTCAAGTACGAATTCATCCGCATGCCCGACTCCACCGGCTTCGGCGACTACACCGAGTCGGGGCAGGTGATCCCCGTGCAGGTGCGTACGGCCAAGGGCGTGGAGCAGGGCGCGTACGTGCACGCGATGTACCTGAACGACCATCCGCCCATTGCCGGCGGCCGCGAGCTGTGGGGCTTTCCCAAGAAGCTGGCCTCGCCGTCGCTCGACTACGAGACCGATGTGATCGTCGGCACGCTCGACTACGGCAAGGTGCGCGTGGCCAAGGCCACGATGGGTTTCAAGCACCGCGCGCTCGACCCCGCGCCGATCCTTGCGGGCATTGCGCAACCCAACTTCCTGCTCAAGATCATTCCGCACGTCGACGGCACGGCCCGCATCTGCGAGCTGGTGCGCTACCACATGGTCGACGTGACGCTGCACGGCGCGTGGACCGCGCCGGCCTCGCTCGAACTGCACCCGCATGCGCTGGCGCCGGTGGCCGACCTGCCGGTGCTGAAGGTCGAATCGGCGGTGCACTACATCGCCGACATGACGCTCGCGCTGGGCACGGTCGAACACGACTATCTCGCCTGATTCTTGCTGTCTTCTTTTCATCCAACCCTCAAGGAACATTCACCATGCAACTCAAGGACAAGGTCGCCTACATCACCGGCTCGGCCAGCGGCATCGGCAAGGAAATCGCCATCCTGTTCGCGCAGGAAGGCGCGAAGATCATCATTGCCGACCTCAACAAGGAAGCGGCCGACGCCACCGCTGCCGAACTGAAGGCCACGGGCGCGCAGGCCATCGGCGTGGCGGTCGATGTGACGAACGAAGACCAGGTCAATGCCTCGGTGGAAGAGGGCGCGAAGGCCTTCGGCGGCATCGACATCCTCATCAGCAACGCAGGCATCCAGATCGTGCATCCGGTCGAAGAGTTCAGCTTCGCCGACTGGAAGAAGATGCTCGCGATTCACCTCGACGGTGCGTTCCTCACGACGAAGGCCTGCCTCAAGCACATGTATGCGCAAGGCCGTGGCGGCAGCGTGATCTACATGGGCTCGGTGCACTCCAAGGAGGCGTCGCTGCTGAAGGCGCCCTACGTCACGGCCAAGCACGGCCTCATCGGGCTGGCCAAGACGGTCGCGAAAGAAGGCGCCAAGCACGGCGTGCGCGCCAATGTGATCTGCCCGGGCTTCGTGCGCACGCCGCTCGTGGAAAAGCAGATTCCCGAGCAGGCCAAGACGCTGGGCATCAGCGAGCAGGAAGTGATCAAGAACGTGATGCTCAAGGAAACGGTGGATGGCGAGTTCACGACCACGGAAGACGTGGCGCGCGTGGCGCTGCTGTTCGCGGGGTTCCCGACGAATGCGCTGACGGGTCAGTCGCTCGTGGTGAGCCACGGCTGGTTCATGCAGTGAATTTCTCCCTCCCCCTCTGGGGGAGGGCAGGGGTGGGGGCACGGCGGCGCTGATTCGGCCGCGCGCTTGATCGAAGGCATGCCCCCATCCCAACCTTCCCCCAACGGGGGAAGGAGCAAGGCAAACGCTACAGCTTCAACTCCCAGGTCTCACCCACCTGCGGCTGGCCATACCCCTCATGCGGCTCCGAAAGGGTGAGCTGGAAGCCGCGCTTGGCATAGATGCTGCGCGCGGCCGTGAGGCAGCTGTTGGTCCACAGCGTCATTTTCTTGTAGCCCTTGCGGCGCGCAAAGGCGATGCACTCGTCCACGAGGCGTCCGCCCAGGCCCAGGCCGCGCGCGGCCGGCGTGAGGATCAGCATGCGCAGCTGCGCCACGGTGGCCGACTTGCGCACCACGAAGATCGCGCCGACGCGCTCGCCGTTGAGCTCGGCGATCCAGCAGCGCTCCCATTCGGGCTGGAACTTGAGCAGGAACTCGCCCGCAATGCCTGCCACGAGCGCTTCGAAGCGATGGTCCCAGCCGTATTCGCGCGCGTACAACTCGCCGTGCTGCTGCACCACCCAGCCGATGTCGCCGGGTGCCGGGTCGCGCAGCACGGCAGCCTGGGGCCGCGCGGGCGACGCGGCCGGTTCGAGCAGCGCCTGCACCGTGTCCATGGCCTGCACCAGCTGGTTTTGCTGTGCCGGCGGCAGCGCGGCGAGCAGGGCGGCGGCTTCATCGCGCGATTTCTGTTGCAGCGGCGCAAATGCGGCGTGGCCGGCTTCGGTCAGGCGCAGCACGCTCTGGCGCGCGTCGCGCGGGTGCAGCTCGCGCGTGAGCCAGCCGTGGGTTTCGAAGCGGCGCAGGATGCGGCTGAGGTAGCCGGCGTCGAAGCCCAGGTCGCGCCCGATCTCGCTGGCGACGGGGGTTTCGCGGTGCGCCAGCTCGTAGAGCACGCGCACGTCGGTCAGCGACAGGTCGCTGCCCAGGTAGGGGTCGAGGGCGCCGATGCGGCGGGTGTAGAAGCGGTTGAACCGGCGGATGGCCTTGACGGCGGACGGGTCGACGGAGGGCGTTGGCGTGGACATGGTTGCCATTGTCATTCAAATTGATTGACTTTGGCAATTGAATAAGAGCCCTCTCATCCCGGGGCAAGGGATCTTCAGGGCGACAGAAATGCTGGAAAACCCTAAAATCGAGGGTTGCCCACACAGGCGGCGCCCCGGCGCTGTCCGCTCCCACCGATGAACGCCCCCGTCGACGTCTCCTTTTTTGCGCGTGCCGCCAAGCCGCTGACCAGCTACCGCAAGTACTGGGCGGCCCGTTTCGGCACGGCCAAGTTCCTGCCGACCTCGCGCAAGGAGATGGACGCGCTCGGCTGGGACAGCTGCGACATCATCGTGGTCACGGGCGACGCCTACGTCGACCACCCCAGCTTCGGCATGTCGGTCATCGGCCGCATGCTCGAGGCGCAGGGCTTTCGCGTGGGCATCATCGCGCAGCCCGACTGGCAAAGCGCCGAGCCCTTCAAGGTGCTGGGCAAGCCGAACCTGTTCTTCGGGGTCACGGCCGGCAACATGGATTCGATGATCAACCGCTACACGGCCGATCGGAAGATTCGCAGCGACGACGCCTACACCCCCGGCGACGTCGGCGGCTCGCGCCCCGACCGTGCGGCCATCGTGTATTCGCAGCGCTGCAAGGAAGCCTGGAACGACGTGCCGATCATCCTGGGCGGCATCGAAGGCAGCCTGCGTCGCATCGCGCACTACGACTACTGGTCGGACAAGGTGCGCCGCTCCATCGTGGTCGACGCCAAGTGCGACCTGCTGCTGTACGGCAACGCCGAGCGCGCCATCGTCGAGATCGCGCACCGCCTGGCCGCCAAGGAGCCGGTGCAGCAGATCACCGACGTGCGCGGCACCGCCTATGTGCGGCGCGAAACGCCCGAGGCCTGGTTCGAGATCAACTCCACCAGCGTCGACGAGCCGGGCCGCGTCGAGGCGCACGTCAACCCGTACCTGATGGTGTCCGACCAGGCCAAGGCCAACGGCGCCACCTGCGCGAAGGAAGACGAGGCGCAAGCCGTCGCCAAGGCCGCCGAAGCCGCGGGCTCTGCCGCCGGTTCGGTCGTCAACCCCGCCATCAAGCCGCTGAACTTCGTGCCCAACCCGGCGCTGCAAGGCCGCGGCAAGATCGCCGTGCCGCCGCGCGACCGCTCGGTGATCCGCCTGCCGTCGTACGAGCAGGTGCGCAGCGACCCGGTGCTCTACGCCCACGCCAACCGCGTGCTGCACCTCGAGACCAACCCCGGCAACGCCCGCGCGCTGGTGCAGGCGCACGGCGAGGGCGCCACGGCGCGCGACGTGTGGATCAACCCGCCGCCCATTCCGCTCACCACGGCCGAGATGGACCACGTGTTCGACCTGCCGTATGCGCGCAGCCCGCACCCGCGCTACGCCGACGAGAACGGCAGCCACGACGGCGCGACCAAGATCCCCGCGTGGGAAATGATCCGCTTCAGCGTGAACATCATGCGCGGTTGCTTCGGCGGCTGCACCTTCTGCTCGATCACCGAGCACGAGGGCCGCATCATCCAGAGCCGCTCGGAAGACTCGATCATCAAGGAGGTCGAGGCCATCCGCGATTCGGTCAGCGGCTTCACCGGCACCATCTCCGACCTGGGCGGTCCCACGGCCAACATGTACCGGCTGGGCTGCAAGAGCCCCGCGATCGAGGCGGCGTGCCGCAAGCCCAGCTGCGTGTACCCGGGCATCTGCCCGAACCTGGGCACCAACCACGACCCGCTCATCAAGATCTACCGCCGCGCGCGGGCGCTCAAGGGCATCAAGAAGATCCTCATCGGTTCCGGCCTGCGCTACGACCTGGCCGTGCAGTCGCCCGAGTACGTGAAGGAGCTGGTGCAGCACCACGTCGGCGGCTACCTGAAGATCGCGCCCGAGCACACCGAGCAGGGCCCGCTCACGAAGATGATGAAGCCCGGCATCGGCAGCTACGACAAGTTCAAGCAGATGTTCGAGAAGTACTCGGCCGAGGCAGGCAAGAAGCAGTACCTCATCCCGTACTTCATCGCCGCGCACCCGGGCACCAGCGACGAGGACATGATGAACCTCGCGATCTGGCTCAAGAAGAACGGCTTCCGCGCCGACCAGGTGCAAACGTTCTACCCGAGCCCGATGGCCACGGCGACGACGATGTACCACACCAACAAGAACCCGCTGCGCAAGATCACGCGCGAGAGCGAGACGGTGGACATCGTGCGCGGCGACAAGCGCCGCCGCCTGCACAAGGCCTTCCTGCGCTACCACGATGCCAACAACTGGCCGCTGCTGCGCGAGGCCCTCAAGAGCATGGGCCGCGCCGACCTCATCGGCAACGGCAAGCATCACCTGATCCCGACGTGGCAGCCGCTGACCGATGGCGGCTACACGAGCGCGCGCCGCAAGAACTCGACCTCTGCGCCGGTGGCCGCCAAGGCCACGGCACCGGTCCGGCTGGCGCCGGTGAAGCCCTCCAAGGGCCGCATCCTCACGCAGCACACGGGCCTGCCGCCGCGCGACAACGGCAGCGGCGGCAAGCCGCTCAACAAGCCTTCACGCAAGGTGCGTTGATGCGTTGAAGAAGGCGCGGTCAGGTAAAGACCGCGTGCTTCGACAGCCAGAACACCCACGCCCCCAGCGCCGCGCAATGCAGCGCGACCGTGGCGTAGAACCTCCACAGGAAACTCGCCTTGCTCGACTTGTGCCGCAGCAACCGCTGTGCGCACCACGCGCCCGGCCAGCCGCCCGCGAACGCGAGCAGGTGCAGCGTGCTTTCCTGCGTGCGCCAGCGCCCGGCCTGCGCCGCGCGCTTGTCGAAGGCGTAGGCGCCGAAGGTGAGCAGGCTCAGTCCCGCGACGACCGCCAGTGTGAGCAGTGGCAGGCGACCGAGCCAGACAGCGGCGCCCAGGCCCAGCACATAGACCCCGATCAGCCACGCGCCCCACGGCGTGCCGGCCGTGCTGCGACCCGAAGACCGGCGCGGCTGCGGGCGTGATGCTGCACGGGGTGCGGCACCCGCCGAGGCCGCAGCCTCCACGGCCATCGCCCGCGGCCCCTTGCCGCCGACATGGATCTCTTCGAAGTGCACCGCCATGCCGACCTGCGGCTTCAGCTGGCGGTCGCGAAAGTCGCGCAGGTGCACGAAGACGTCGGCCGACACCTCCGGGCTGCGGATGAAACCGAAGCCGCGCTCGGCCTCCCAACGAACGAGTCGACCTTGGCGCTTCATGGCATGCGATGAAAGAGAGCAGGGCACATGCGGGCGATTCTCTCTTGTGGGCGCGGTGCACCGCTCCTATCATCGACCGCTCATGCACCTGCATCACTCTCCCCCTTCGTCGACCTGCCGCTGACGTTCGCGCGCGCCTCGCGCCGCGCCCGTCAGGCCCGCAAGTGGTCGCTGCCGTCCGCCTTCTTCCGCTGAGCGAAGACAGGCCGGGCGGTGGCCGGATGGTCATGCCCGCCCCCGGCAATGCGTCAACGCGACGCCGAGGCAGCGGGCCTCACGGAGAGTTTCAACATGAATGCAAGAACAACGGCCGCCCTGGCCTGGGGCGGCGTGCTGCTGGCCGGCGTGCTCTGGGGCGGCGGCGCCCTGGTGGCGCAATTCCTGATCGACGGCGGCATCGCGCCGCACAGCCTGTCGCTGGCGCGCTTCGCGCTGGGCATGCCGCTGCTGTGGTGGCTGCACTGGCAAGCGACGCGACGGTCACCGGTCGCCCATGCCGAGTGGCGCCATCTGACGCGCCGCGAGCAGGGCCACGTCGTCGGCACCGGCGCCGCGATGGCGCTGAACGTGAGCTGCTGGTTCGCCGGCATCGCGCACCTGGGCGCCGCGCTGCCGACGGTGATCTCGATCTGCTGCGCGCCGCTGATCGTGGCCTGCGTGTCGGTGCTGCGCGGCTACGAGCCCTTCGGCGCGCGCCTGCTCGGCGGCCTCGTGCTGGCGCTGGCGGGCGTGCTGCTGCTGGTGATGCCGGCCACCGGCTGGGGCGCCTTGCCGACAGGCTACGGCGCCGGGCTGGCATGGTCCTTCGGCTCGGCCGTCTGCTATGCGCTGGTGGTGCTGGGCAACGCGCGCATGCCGGCGCGGGTGCCGGCCGTGACCGCGTCCGCCTGGGGTATGAGTGCCGCGGCGCTGTGCATGCTCGGCGTCGCCGTGGCGAACGGCATCACCTGGCCTGAAGGCGCGGCGCAATGGACGGGCGCGGCCTACACCGGCGTGGCCACCACCTCGGTGGCCTACCTGGCTTTCGCCTGGGGTGCGCGCCGGCTCTCGCCGACGGCGGCGGTGGTCGGCACGTTGATCGAGCCGCTGGTGGCGGCCTGGCTGGCGGCGCTGTGGCTGGCCCAGCCGATGGCGCCGCGCCAATGGTTGGGCGCGGCGCTGTTGGCGGGGGCGATGCTGCTGCTGGTGCGGCGGAACCGGGGTATCGTGTAGCCCCATGACGAGCAGTTCGCCCCCCGTGCCGGTTTCGTGGAAGCGCATCCTGGCGATGGCCGGATGCTGCGCTGTGTCGCTGCTGGCGCAGGCGGCGGCTCCCGAGGCCTCCGCGCCCACGGGTGCCCAGGCCCTGCGGGCCGAGCACCAGAAGCTCAGCGACAAGCTCGACCAGAGCCGCTTCGGGCGCCCCGTGCAACTCGATTCCACCGAGACGCCCGGCGGCCTCGAGGGCGACATCTACGCCGTGGTCGAGCACCCGCTGTCGAAGGTCAGCGCGGCGCTCAAGGGCTCGGACCACTGGTGCGAACTGCTCACGCTGCACATCAACAACCGGCGCTGCCGCGTGAGCACCTCGCCGCAGGGCAAGGAGACGCTCACGCTGTTCGTGGTGCGCCGCTACGACAAGCCGGTCGACCAGGCCTTCGAACTGCCGTTTGCCTACCGCGTGGCCAGCGCCACGCCCGAGCACCTGCAGGTCGAGATGTCGGCCGACACCGGCCCGTTCGGCACCAGCAACTACCGCGTGCGGCTGGAGGCAGTGGCGCTCGACGAGCGCAAGACCTTCCTGCACTTCAGCTACGGCTACGACCACAACACGATGGTGCGGCTGGCCACGCAGGCCTACCTGGCCACTTTCGGCAGCGGCAAGGTGGGCTTCACCGTGGTGGGCAAGGGCCCCGACGGCCAGCCCGAGTACATCCGGGGCCTGCGCGGCCTGGTGGAGCGCAATGCGATGCGCTACTTCCTGACGCTCGACGCCTACCTGGCCACCGGCGCCAACGATCCGGCCGAGCGCCGGCAGCGCTACTGGTTCGCGGCGGCCGAGCGCTACCCGCGCCAGCTGCACGAGGTCGACCTGGACACCTACCTCGCGGTCAAGCGCGAAGACCGCCAGCGCGACGGCAACGGCCGCTGAAAAGGCGCCGACCACCGCAACCTTTCGGTTGCAATTTCACGGGCTTGTCATCTGCCTCGGCATTAATCGCCGGGGCTTGCGCCTTTGCGCGGGCGCATCACAAGGACAACAAGCAATGCGCAAGACAACAAGAGGATCGAGGATGGGATGGCTGGCGCTCGTGGGCGCTGGCGCGGTGCTGACCGCCTGTGGCGGCGGCAACGGCGGCGGGGGCGGCTGGTCGTTCCCGGTGGGCGGTGGCGGCACCACCAATCCGCCCGCTGCACAGTCGAAGACCGGCACCTTCCTGGATGCCGCAGTCGAAGGCCTCGACTACGTGGCCGGCAGCGCCGCCAAGGCCGCCACCAACGCCAAGGGTGAGTTCATCTGCAAGGACGGCGAGACCGTCACCTTCAGCGCCGGCGCGCTGGCCCTGGGCAGCGCCGCCTGCGGCGAAGCGATCACGCCGCTCACCCTGGCCGGCGGCAGCGACGTGAAGGCCGATGCCGTGGTCAACCGCCTGCTCGCGCTGCAAAGCTTCGACGAAGACCGCGACCCCGCCAACGGCATCCGCCTGACGCCCGCGCTCAAGGCCGCCCTGACGGCCGGCGCGCTCGATTTCAACGCCGCGCCCGACGCCTTCCACACCGCGCTCAACGCGGTGCTGGCCGCGCTGCCCGCGCCCTACAACGCCCGCACGGTCGATGCGAACCGCCGCATGCTGGCCCGCGAACACTTCGAGGACACGCTGGCCTCGCGCCTGGGGGCACCGGTCACCGAAGCATCGAAGCAGACGAACCAGCTCGGCGCCATCGGCATCGCCGTCACGCGCTACCAGCTGCAGGCCGATGCCCGCTTCCACGTGCCCTACGAGGGCGACAACCCGGACATCAAGGCCGACTTCCCCCAGGGCTTCCTGCCGGCCTACGGCTCGGGCCTGGCGTTCAAGGGCAAGGCCGACGACGGCACGCTCGAGTTCTACGCCATCACCGACCGCGGCCCCAACGGCGACGGCCCGACCGCGCCCGTGCCCGGTGGCAACGGCGCCACCAACATCAGCAAGGTGTTCCCGGCGCCGTCGTTCGCACCGAGCTTCGGCATCGTGCGCGTGGGCAAGACCGGCGCGGTGCTCAGCACCAGCGTGCCGTTGCGGCTCGACGCCGGCAAGAAGATCACCGGCCTGCCACCGCGCTCGGGCGTGGGCTCGACGGGCGAAACCCCGCTGACCGACCAGTACACGTTCGACGAGGCCAAGGCCGGCTACGACGCCAACGGCCTCGACCCCGAGACGCTGGTGCTCGACAAGGCGCGCAACGTGCTGTGGACCAGCGACGAGTACGGCCCCTTCATCGCGCGCCTGAACATCGCCAGCGGCGTGATCGAGAAGAAGTACGCGCCCGGCCCCGGCGCCACCGACCTGCCGGCCGTGCTGGCCCAGCGCCGCCCCAACCGCGGCATGGAAGGCCTGACGCTCGATGTGGCCAGCGGCGTGCTGCACGGCTTCCTGCAAAGCCCGATCGACCCGCGCGACGCCAACGGCAAGTCGATCAAGGCCAAGCCGCCGGGCGGCAGCAACACCGACGTGCGCCACATCGCCAAGTTCACGCGCTGGCTCGCGTTCGATCCGGCCACCGAGACCTCGAAGCTCTACGCCTACCCGATCGACGGCAGCCAG
This sequence comes from Variovorax sp. GW821-FHT09A10, assembly GCF_059418385.1. Lineage (NCBI taxonomy): Bacteria > Pseudomonadati > Pseudomonadota > Betaproteobacteria > Burkholderiales > Comamonadaceae > Variovorax > Variovorax sp. GW821-FHT09A10. The sequence goes on along the minus strand of NZ_JBWKPT010000003.1, from coordinate 15,354 downwards.
TACGACAAGGACCGCACCGGCAACGCCAAGCTCGGCGACATGATGAGCCTGGGCAACGGCCGCTTCATCGTCATCGAGCAGGGCGCGCGCAAGAGCGACGGCAAGGTGTTCAACAAGCTGATGCTGGTGGAGCTGCCGGCCAACGCCACCGACATCAAGGCCTTCGATCACAACCTGGAAATCAGCAGCATCACGCAGGCCGCGTCGAACGGCGCCGACTATTCGACCGTGGTGACGATGCGCAAGACCGAGCTGCTCGACCTCAACGCGCTGGGCTGGCTGGCCGAGAAGGCCGAGGGCCTGACCATCGTCGACGACCAGACCCTGGCGCTGGTGAACGACAACGACTTCGGCCTGGGCACCGTGCTGCTCGGCGCCGATGGCACCCGCCTGGCCGGCAGCGTGGAAGACTGCACGGCCGCCGTCGACGGCCAGCTCAGCGGCTGCCCCGCGGGCGCAACCCGGGCGCGCATCACGCGCGGCTCCGACCTGGAGCGGCCGACGCGCATCTGGCTCATCAAGCTCGATCGCAAGCTGAGCGACCTGCGCCTGCCGGCGTCCTGAGCGCCGTCAGTCGGCCAGCGTGAGCAGCGGCACGTCGCGCTCACGACCCATGGCCTCCAGCTCGGCGCGCGTGCGCGTCGCGAGCCAGGTGGCCAGTGCCGCGTGCGTGGCCGGCGCCATCATGTCCGGCGGCGCCACGCCGGCCACGTCGCACAGGCGCGCGGCGAAGTGCGGTTCCAGCGCCGCCACGGCCACGCGGCCGTCGGCACAGGGATAGACGCGGTAGCCCGCGTGCGCGCCGCCCACCGCGCCGTCGGGCTTCGTCAGGCCCCAGGTGCGGGGCAGGGCGAGCCAGTCGGCCGAGGCGTTCAGCGCCACCTCGAGGTACACGCCGCCGCGCTGGCGCGTCTGCTGCAGCACGGCCTTCAGCACCGCTTCGCTCGCGAGCAGCGCACCGCCCATGTCGGCGTACAGCGTGGGCGGCAGCGCGGTGCCGGTGACGAGGCCACTTTCGGCGAGGTAGGTCAGGTCGTGGCCCGGCTCCTCGGCGCGTTCGCCCGGGGCGCCGACGATGGCGACCTGCGACAGCGCCGGGTGCCGCGCCTGCAGCGAGGCCCAGTCGAGCTTCAGCTTCTGCAGCGCCGAGGGTCGGAACGAGGTCAGCAGCACGTCGGTGCGGGCCAGCTCGGCGTGCAGCTGCGCCTGGCCGGCCTCGGTCTTCAGGTCGACGGTGCGGACCTCCACGCCCTCGTGCAGCGCCGTGTACGCGGGCCGGTTGTACAGCCCCATCGGATCGCCGCCGGGCGGCTCCAGCTTGAGGCAGGCCGCGCCCATCGTGCGGCAGCGCAGCAGCGCGGCGGGGCCCGGCAGGTTGAGCGCCAGGCTCAGCACGCGCACGCCGTCGAGCGGCAGGAAGGAAGCATCGGAGGAACGGGGCATGGGTCGTGTGTCCGGAAGGTCCAGGGGTGAAAGGGAAGGGGGCGCGGCCATTTTCACCCGCCGGCAGAGCCAGATTCCGCAAGCCACGGCGGCCTGTCGGTCGTAGCATGCGGCCGATGGCAGCATGCGCTCCTGCCGCTGCCGCAACGCCAAGGAGACCCCTCATGTTCGAAGCATCCCTGATGCGCGGCCAGCGCATCCTCGTCACCGGCGGCGGCACCGGCCTCGGCCGTGCCATGGCCGAGCGCTTTCTGAGCCTGGGCGCCGATGTCGCCATCTGCGGCCGGCGCCAGGCGGTCTGCGAAGAGACCGCCGCCGCCTGGCGCCAGCAGTTTCCCGATCGGCGCATCGATGCCTTCGGCGTCGACATCCGCATCGCGCAGCAGGTCGACGAGATGGTCGAGAGCCTGTTCCAGAGCGGCGGGCTCACCGGGCTCGTCAACAACGCGGCGGGCAACTTCGTCTCGCCGACCGAGAGCCTCTCGCCGCGCGCCTTCGACGCCGTGGCCAACATCGTGTTCCACGGCAGCTTCTACGTGACGCAGGCGGTGGGCAAGCGCTGGGTGGCGCAGGCCAGGTCGGGCGCATGGAAGCCGGGCGATGCCTTCCGCAGCGTGATGAGCATCATCGTCACCTGGGTCGACAACGGCAGCCCCTACGTCGTGCCCTCGGCCATGAGCAAGGCCGGCATCGAGGTCATGACCAAGTCGCTCGCGGTGGAGTGGGCGCGCCACGGCATCCGCCTGAACGCCGTGGGCCCCGGCGAGATCCCGACCGAGGGCATGAGCAAGCGCCTGAACCCCGGCGAGGAACCCGGTGCGCGCAGCATCAAGACCAACCCGATGGCGCGCGTGGGCCGCATGAGCGAGCTGCAGAACCTCGCGTCGTTCCTGATGGCGCCGGGCCAGTGCGACTGGCTCACGGGCCAGAGCATCATGATGGACGGCGGCAATGCGCTGGCCACCGGCGGCAACTTCTACGAGCTGCGCGAGTGGAGCGACGCCGACTGGCTGGCCGCGCGCGAACGCATCGAGGCGCAGAACCAGAAGGACAAGGCGCAGCGCTGAAAGTTACTTGCGCGGCGCCTTTGCCGCGCCCACGGTGACCTGCTTGCGCACGGGGCTCGACAGCACCAGCGAGGTGGTCACCGAACCATCGACCGCCAGCGCGTCCACCACGCGCTCCAGGTCGGTCGGCTCGGCGATGGCGCAGCGCACGAAGAAGCAGTCGGCGCCGGTCACGCGGTCCACCGCGAGCACCTCGGGCATGGCCTCGAAGAGCGCGAGGTAGCGCGCAATGGCTGCGTGCGTGGTGTCGATGCGGATGATGGCCTCCAGCCCCACGCCCAGCGCGCGCAGGTTCACGCGCGCGCCGTAGCCCTCGATCACGCCCGCGTGCTCGAGCTTGCGCACGCGCTCGCTCATCGCCGGCTGCGACAGGCCGATGCGCTTGCCGATCGCGGCCAGGCTCTGGCGCGCGTCGGTCTGCAGGGCTTCGAGGATGAGGCGGTCTTTCTTGTCGAGGGTCATGGCGTGCGGCGAAAGAAGAGGAGACCGATGATCGATCGGTGCGTGGCGCCGATTTTCGATGGGTTGCCCTTTTGCGCGCGCGACGCAACCGCTATGGTGGCGGTCATCTTTCTCCAGGAGACCCCATGCAACTCGTCGGCATGCTCGACTCGCCCTTCGTTCGCCGCGCCGCGATCTCGCTGCGCCTGCTCGGCCTTGCTTTCGAGCACCGCTCGATCTCGGTCTTCAGCACCTTCGAGCAGTTCCGCGCGATCAACCCGGTGGTGAAGGCCCCGACGCTGGTGTGCGACGACGGCACGGTGCTGATGGATTCGACGCTCATCATCGACCACGCACAGGCGGTCGCCGGCCGCAGCCTGTGGCCGGCCGACCCGGCCGCCCGGCTGCGCGACCTGCGCCTCACGGGGCTGGCACTCGCGGCCTGTGAGAAGACGGTGCAGATCGTCTACGAGCGCAACCTGCGGCCCAGCGAGAAACAGCACCAGCCGTGGGTCGATCGCGTGCAGGGCCAGTTGAATCTGGCCTATGCCGAGGTGGAGCGCGAACTAGCGGCTGCGCCTCTGGCGGCACCCGCAGAAAACACGATCACGCAGGGCGGCATTTCGGCGGCGGTGGCCTGGACCTTCACGCAATTCATCCTGCCCGACGCCGTGCGCCCGTCGGACTTTGTGCTGCTCGCCGCCTACACGGCGCAGGCCGAGCAACTGCCGGTGTTCGTCGGCGCGCCGCTGGTCTGAGCGACCGCGCTCAGGCCGCGATGTCCGCGCCGCGCTCGGTCAGCAGGCCGCGCAGCAGCGAGCGGTGGCAGCGCGACTCCTCCTCGCAGTAGCAGCCGACCGCGAGCGCAGTGGTGTGCGAGAGCGCCGCGAGCAGGTCGAGGCTGCGGCTCGCGTCGGCCTCGGCCATCTCGGCCTTGTACTTGCGCATGAAGGCGTTCCATTGCGCCGGCGTCTCGGCTTCCTGGCCCAGCTTCATCGTCTCGGCCGATGGCGCGAGGTTGGGGTACCACACGTCGTACCAGTTCTGCGAGGCGAACTCGGTCTTCGGCACGCCGCGCGGCGGGCGGCGCACGGTGCCGATGCGCAGGCCCTCGCCGGGTGCGCGCGGGGTGCCGAGGCGGACGATGCGGATGCTCATGACGGGGATCTCCTGGGGCTGTTGTTGTGATGTGTTCGACTGTCAGGTGCCGACGATACCGCCGTCGCGGCGGCGGATCGCCAGCGTGGCCGAGCGCGGGCGCGCGCTGCCGGGCTGCGAGCCGTCGGGCCAGGCGCTGTTGTGCTTCGCGTCGCCGTCGTCGCGCGACTCGCCCGGGTGCTGGATGTTGACGAACAGCGTGCGCCGGTCGGGCGTGACCACGCAGCCCGTGATCTCGCAGCCGTTGGGCCCCGTGAGAAATCGCTGGATGCGGCCCGTGGCCGGGTCGGCGCACAGCATCTGGTTGTTGCCGAGCGCGGCGTAGGGCGGCTTGCCCATGGACTGCCCGCTCATGTCGGTCTGGATCCACAGCAGCCCGCCGCTGTCGAAGTGCAGGCCGTCGGGGCAGCCGAACGCGTCGGCGTGGTCGCCGGGGTAGCGCGTGCCGGCGCCGGGCTGCGCGGGGTCGCCTGCGAGCGCGTAGTGGTCCCACGCGAAGGTGGTGCTCGCCGCGTCGCCGCCGTCCTCGCGCCAGCGCAGGATGCCGCCGAAGAAGTTGGGCGCACGCGGGTTGGCGGCGTCGGCGCCGGGCTTGCCGAGGTCGCCGCGCTGCGTGTTGTTGGTGAGCGTGACGTACACCTCGCCGCTGTGCGGATGCACGGCGATCCATTCGGGGCGGTCCATCTTCGTGCCGCCGACGATGTCGCCCGCCAGCCGCGCATGGATCAGCACCTCGGCCGGGTCTGCGAAGCCGCTGGCCGCGTCGATGCCGTGGCGCCCGTGCACGAGTTCGAGCCAGCGCCCGCGACCATCGGCGTCGAAGCGCGCGACGTGCAGCGTGCCTTCGTCGAGCAGGTGCCGGTTGGCGGCGCGCGCGGCGGCATCGGTGCCGGGGCGCACGGGGTCGCGGCTCACGAACTTGTAGATGTACTCGAAGCGCGCGTCGTCGCCCATGTAGACCACCACGCGGCCGTCCTTGGCCACGGTGCAGGTCGCGCTTTCCTGGCGCTTGCGGCCGAGCGCGGTGCGCTTGACGGGTACCGACTCGGGGTCGAAGGGATCGATCTCGACCACCCAGCCGAAGCGGTGCGGCTCGTTCGGATGGCGGCTCAGGTCGAAGCGCTCGTCGAAGCGCCAGTACTCGACCCACTGCGCGCCTGGCACCGTGCCGTAGCGGCGTTGCGCGGGTGTCGCACGGTTCGCAGCCTCTTTCGGGCCGCCGAAGTAGCCGTGGAAGTTCTCCTCGCAGGTCAGGTAGGTGCCCCAGGGCGTGACGCCCATCGCGCAGTTGGCGAAGGTGCCGAAGACGCCGGTGCCCGCCGGGTCGGCGGCGGTGCGCATCAGCGGCGTGCCCGCGGCGGGGCCGGCGATGCGCATCGGCGTGCGGCCGTGCACGCGGCGTGCGTAGGGCGAGGGCAGCACCTGGCGCCAGCCTTCTTGTGTGCGGCGGACCTCGATCACCGACACGCCCATCGCATGCAGCGACTTGCGGACCTTGTCGGCGTTCCAGGCCTTCACGCCGTCGGTGTGCAGCAGCTGCTCGTCGGTGTACTCGTGGTTCATCACGAGCAGGCCGCGTTCGCCGCGCGCATCGAGCGCGAAGAAGTGCATGCCGTCGTGGTGCATGCCCGCCTGCAGGGCCTGCTCGTCGGCGCTGTTGCCGGCGTCGGGCGCGAAGGCCGGCATGCGGCCCGCAACGCCCGTGGGCGCGCCCCAGGGGTAGAGCATCTGCCATTCGTATTCCGGCGGCACCACCACCGCATCGCGTTGCGAAATGGGCACGCTGGTGAAGAAGCCCGACGGGTTCGTCGCGCCCGTGGAAGGCGGCAGCTGCGAGCGCGCGCAGCCCTGGCCGAACAGCGCGACGACGGCGGCGGTGGCGCCCGATTGCAGGAGAAAGTGACGGCGGTCCAGGGTCATGGCGAGGCGGCGAAGGTGTTGGGTCGGCGACAGTGCGCATCATCGCCCAGCGGCCCGGTCGCGCGATACTGGACCGATACCCGGACACCGACAGGAGACATGCAATGAGCGACCGTATCGAATGGACCCGCCACGCCGACGGCGTGGTGGAACTGCAGCTGGCGCGCGCCGACAAGATGAACGCGCTCGACCCCGCGATGTTCGACGCGCTGGTCCAGGCGGGCGAAGCGCTGCGCGACGACAGGAGCGTGCGCGCCGTCGTCATCGCGGGCCGCGGCAAGGCCTTCTGCGCGGGGCTCGACATGGCGTCGTTTGAACGCATGGGGCAGGGCGCCGCCAGCGACGTGCTGGGCGCCTCGGCCGGCGGCACCGACCTGGTCGCGCGCACGCACGGCCTCTCGAACGCCGCGCAGCAGGTGGCGATGGTGTGGCGCGAAGTGCCGGTGCCGGTCATCGCGGCCGTGCACGGCGTGGCCTTCGGCGGCGGGCTGCAGGTGGCGCTGGGCGCCGACATCCGGCTCGTGGCGGCCGACACCAGGCTGTCGGTGATGGAGATCAAGTGGGGCCTCGTGCCCGACATGGCGGGCATGGTGCTGATGCGCGAACTGGCGCGCACCGACGTCGTGCGCGAACTCACCTTCACCGGCCGCATCTTCTCGGGCGAAGAGGCCGTGCGCCTGGGCCTGGCCACGCGCGTGGCCGCCGATCCGCTGGCCGAGGCGCTGCAGATGGCGCACGAGATCGCCGGCAAGAGCCCCGACGCCATCCGCGCCGGCAAGCGGCTGCTGAATGCGTCGCTCGCGCACAGCGCCGCCGAGCTGCTGATCGCCGAGTCGGTCGAGCAGCAGGCGCTGATCGGCAGCCCGAACCAGCTCGAGGCCGTGAAGGCCAACATCGAGCGGCGGGCGCCGCAGTTCAGCGCGCCGGCCTGAGTTTTCTCTTCTGGTTTTTCCTGCGTTCCTCGCGGTGCGGACACCGCGAGGCGCAACTGCTCGTGCGCCTTTTTCGAGCGGTCAAAGGGGCGTTCGCAACATTTCGTATGCCAAAAATCGTACACAAAGTGCACCATCCGTGTCTTCGTGTAAGAATTAAGTAGTTGTTTTCCCGAGTAATTCGACGGAATTGACCGCACTTAGTGTGCGGAAGATCACGACTTGTCGTATGCCCTCGGTCGGGGAAATGGCTATCGGAGTCACACTCGAAAACAATTAATCAACTTCTTGCTTTGGCTAGCGACGGCGTCCTGCATGTCGACGAATACGTTTTTTTGCAATCTCAGCGTGCCCATCCTCGTGGGCGAGGACCGCTACAAGTACGTCCCGATCGTGGGGGTGTTTCGCAGCATTCCCATCGAACAGGTCGACGCCTGGGTGATGCACCCTGATGGCCGGCCGCGCAGCGATCGCGAACTCGCCGCCGAAGTGCTGGTGGAAATCCGCAAGCCGCTCGGCACCAGCGGTCACACCGCGCCGAACGCCTTCGATGTGGCCGACATCCTGCAGCTCGACCGCGCGGCTGCGATCGTGGTGTCGACCTTTCTCGCGGCGTTGCCGCGGGTCTGAACACCTTTCTCGCTGCTCGTCTCAGCTGGCAATGGCACCGACCGCCCAGTAGAAGGTCGGCCGCGCACCGTTGAGCAGGTGGTCGCCCACCACGCGCCCCTTGTAGATCGTCGGGTTGTGCGACGCCAGCGTGCGCGCATTGCGCCAGTGCCGGTCGAGCCGCCGGTCTTCCTGCAAGGCCGAAGCTCCGCCGATGTCGAACAGCCGCGTGCCCGCCTGCAGCACCGCGTCGACGATGCCGGCCTGCGCCTTGGCGGTGTTCAGCTCCACCTCGAACAGCAGCTGCTCGGGCACGGCCTCGCCGCGCTGCAGGTGGCGATCGACCTCGCCCAGGCCGCGTGCTACCGCCTGCACCGTCGACGCGGCCACGAAGGCCGTGCTCGCGAGCTGGCCGATCACCTGCTGCACCAACGGGTCTTCGCGCGGCGTGGCGCCGCTGCCGTGGCTGTAGACGCGCTTGCGCGGCTGCACGAAGGCCACCGCATCGCGCACGATGGCGCGTGCGATGCCCGCCAGCGTGGCCAGGTGCGTGAGCTGGAAATGCGCGGTGAGCGGCGTGGGCTGGTCGCGCACGTACAGCAGCACGTGCTCGGGCTTCACGCGCACCTGGCGAAAGCGCGTCGTGCCCGAAGCGCTCAGGCGTTGGCCGAAGCCGCGCCAGTCGTCGACACGTTCGACACCTGCGGCTTCCGCCGGCACGAGTGCGATCACGCGGTCGCTGCTGCCGTCGTCGTTCAGGCGCTGGGCCGCGACCGAGATCCAGTCGGCGTAGAGCGTGCCGGTGCTGTAGAACTTGTCGCCGTCGAGCCGCCATGTGTCGGCGCTCTGCGCGTCGCGCGTGAGCGTGGTCTGCAGCGCGCCGAGCGCGCCTTCGCCGAGTTCGGTGGTGGCGTTGCCGAAGATCACGCCGTCGGCCGCCAGGCGCATCCACGGGCCGTGCAGCGCGGGGTCGATCTCGGCGAACAGGCGCTCGATGAAGCCGAAGTGCGCGCGAAGGATCTGCGGCAGGTTGGAGTCGGCCTCGCCGAGTTCGATCAGCAGGTCATACAGCTGCTCGACCGAGGCGCCCAGGCCGCCGTGTTCGAGCGGCACGCGCAGCGCACCGAAGCGGGCGGCCTTGAGCCACGCTACCGGCGCGTAGGCCAGTTCGCGCTCGTTCTCGCGCTGTGCCGCGTGTTCGGCGATGCGTGCGAAGACGGGGCGGAAGCGCTCGGCAAGTAGCTGCGAAGAGGGCGCGGGCGGGGAAGGGCGGGTGGGAGCCGAGGGCGCGGCTGGGCGCGTCGGCGTGTCGTGAAGGGATGCCATGGCGAGCCGGGCGGCCCCGAGGGCGCGCCGGAAAAAGAGCGATACAGGCGTGGGACTGTGCCCGCGCCATGCCCTCGGGGGGAAATACGCTTTTCGTGTTTTCTTATGCGCGGCAGGTGTGCTGTGTCATCGCGTCAGAACTCGCCCTTCAGCCCCACGCGCACGCCCACCGATCCGCTCGAGCCGCTGACCCCGGCGGAGAGCGCCAGCGGCATGTCCGTCGCAAGGCGGTGCACGACGCTGGCACCCATCGCGGAGTGGCCCTTGTAGTTCGCCAGCTGCGCGGCCCAGCTGGTCTTGCCGGGGGCGGACGGCATCGGCGCGTCGCCCATCGCCATCGCCGCGGCCACGCCTTTCGCTGCGAAGGTGCGTGCTTCCGACACCGCGGCTGCATTGAGCTGCTGCGCCTGCTGCAGGTTGACCGCGTCGGTGGGCAGCACGCCCGGCGCGACGTTGGCGATGCTGCGCGTCTGGCCGGTGGCCGCATTGCCCACCGACACCGAGTTGTCGCGCGTGGCCACCGAGCCTTGGCCCAGAGCGACCGAGTTCGATCCTGCGGCCAGCGTGTTGGCGCCCAGCGCCACCGCGTTGTTGCCCGTGGCGACGGCGTCGTTGCCGACGGCCGTCGTCGGATCGGCCAGCGCCTTCGCGCCCGCGCCGATCGCCACCGAGCCCGCGTAGCGCGCCTGCGCCCCGTTGCCGATCGCCGTGGTGTTGTCGCCGTTGGCGGTGGCGTGGGTGCCCAGCGCCGTGGCGCCCGTGCCCGTGGCCTGCGTGCCGGTGCCGCAGGTCACGTTGCCGCCGCTGAAGCTGCACAGGCCGTTGGACAGCGCCTGGTTCATGACGCCCTGCAAGGCGGCGATCTGCTGCATCGTGAAGGTATTGGCGGTGGTCAGCGCACCTTGCTGCACCTGCTGCAGCTGGCCGACGTTGGCGGCGTCGGTGGCGGCGACGCCCGCGCGCACGTTGCTCAGCGTGGTGCCGGCGCCGCCGTTGGCGTTCAGCGCGACCTGGGCACCGCCCGCGCCGTACTGCACGGAGTTGTTCGCCACGCCCAGCGCCGTGTTGGCCGTGCCTTGCGCGGCGACGGCGGTGGCCTTGGCATCCGTGGCGCTGGCTTGCGCACCTTGCGCCGCGCCGAGGGCCGTGTTGGCGGTGCCCTGGGCCGTGGCTGCGGCTGTGGTCGCGGTGTTGGCCGTGCCCTGGGCGGCCGCCGCCGCGGCCTGCGCAGTGGCGACGCCCGCCTGCGCGGTTTGCGCGGCGCTCAGGGCGGTGTTGGCCGTGCCTTGCGCTGCGCCCGCGTCGACCATGGCGGTGAGGGCCGTGCCACTGGCGGCGGAGGCCGTGGCCTGTGCATTGGCCGCGCTCTGCTGCACGGTGTACAGCTGGCCCCCGTTGACGGCGTCGGTGCTGGTGGCGTTCACTGCGCCGGCGCTCACGTTCACGAGGCCGCGCGTCTGTCCCGCGCTGCCGAAAGACACGGTGTTGGCCGATGTGGCGACCGAGTTCGCGCCGATGGCCACGCCGCCGTTCGCGCCGTTCACGACCCGGCTGCCGGAGCCGATCGCCACACTGCCCGTGGCCAGTGCAGCGGCGCCCGAGGCCCCGTTGTCCGCGCCGCCGATGGCCGTGCTGCCGTTGCCGGATGCCACGGCGCCCTGGCTGGTGCCCGAGGCGCTGCCGATGGCGACGGCGGCGTTGCCCGATGCCTGTGCGCCGCTGCCGCCCGACGGGCCGGTGCCGGTGCAACAACCGTTGCCGCCTGCGGCTCCCGCGCCGAGTGCGATGGCCCCGCCCGCCGATGCCACGGCGCCACGTCCTCCGGCGCCGCCTGTGCCGCCTGCGTCGCTCGATCCGCCGGTCCCTCCGCCGCCGATGGCGGTTGCGCCGCCGGTGGTAGCGCTGGCACCGGTGCCACCCGAGCCACCGGTTCCGCCAGAGGTCGCGGACCCGCCATTGCCGCCCGCACCCAGTGCTGTCGCGCCATCGAAGGCGGCCGAGGCTGCAGCACCGCCGAGGCCGCCCGTGCCACCGGAACTGCCCGCGCCTGCGCTGCCCGTATCGCCGTGCGTCAAACCGGCCGCATGGACGCTGCCTGCGGCTAGCAAGGCCGCGGCAGCCAGATGCCGAAGGGCGCGGACGCGCGGTGGTTGTCCATGGACACCATGGATGTGGACGTGGCTCGGCATGGACTCTTCCCCTGTGAAAGCAAACAAGACAAACGCGTCGAAGTGTGTCCTTTCGCCTTCGAGGAGGCCATCACCGAAAACTGGTACGAGCCCTCGCCGGGGTGCTAGATCGCCTTGACTTCGAAGTACGCCTCGTCCGTATCGCCCAGGTCGCGAAAGCCTGCTTTGCGCGCGGCGTCGTAGGCCTTGATCCAGCGCGCGGCCAGGGCGATCTCGGTCTTGGTGAGGTCGGTGTCGCTCGATTCGCTGGCGTTCTGGAACGCGCGCATCACGGGCAGCACGTCGGCGCCCAGCTGCTTTTCGAGTTCGCGCCGGAAGCGTTGTTCTGCGACCCTGACCGCGTCGGCCGACGAATGGGGGTAGTCGATCAGCTTGGCGCAGAAGGCTTCGCCCAGTTCATCTTCGGATGCCTCAGGCAGGACCATAGGGGCGGGCTCGTGAAAGTGGAAGACGGTCGAGGGCGGCGTGGCCGGCCGGGGGAAGAAGAGTTCAGCTTGGGTCATGGCTCACCCACGCGGTGGACTGGGATGCGTTCTTCGGCATGTGGATTCCTTGAGAATACTGTTTAAATGTACAGTATTGAATCCAGAATTCAAATGACAGGCGGCGTACATCTGACGCTTGGAACCCTCTGCTTTAATGGCGCCTTGCCCGGAAGGGCCCAGGCTGTGTTTCACAGAGGAAGGCAACGTGCAGATGGATTGGATGACCGTCCTTGGGACCGTCGCAGTGATCGTCCTGCAGGGGCTGTCGTTCTGGTTCCTCTACTGGCTCTGGAAGAAGCTTCGCACGCCCAAGGCGCCCCGGGCGGGTGCTGCGCCTCTTGTGATCAAGGGCGGGGTGATCCCCGCCGTGGCCACGTTCACCGGCCTGCGCGGAATGCCGTGGATCGCGTTGGCGACCAACAGCCTGAACCCTGTCTTCCGTATCGAAAGCGAGCAGCTGGTGTACCGCGTGCTGCGCCAGCGCCAGCGGCCTTTCGCGGAGATACGACAGGTCGATGTGCGCGAGGCCTACGGCACCTTCAACCTGATCTTCGAGTTCCACGACACGCGGCGGACTTTCGTGGCGAATGTGGGCACTGCGGCGCGCGGTGCGCAGGCGTTGGCGCTGCTGCCGCCGGGCGTGCCGTTGTCCACGCGTGCACAGGCCGCTGCCGCCGACGGACGCTGATGGCCGCCATGTCCGCAGCCCTTTCCTCGATGGTGCCCTTGCTTGTCTACGGGCTCGTGGCCTGGTTCGTGGCCATGGTCGCCTTGCTCGGGTTGGGCCTTCTGTGGCTGGCGTTGGATTGGCCGGGCGCCGTGCCGCTGTCCAGGTTCGCGGCCTGGTTCGGTTTCCTCACGGATGCGGTCTTCAGTCACCTGGGGGGCTTCGCCATGGGCGCCTTCGCCGTCTGGGACACGATCAAGAAGTCGCGAACGGCCATGACGGACCTGCCTTCGATGGCCGAGTACATCATCGTCCCGGTGGTGCTGGGGGTGCTGTCGCTGCTCATCATGAAGCACGGCTGGCACACCTTGACCACCAGGCTGCGCGGCAAGACACGCTGAAGGCGCAAGCGGCCAGGGTCGGCGTCCGCTGCCCGTGCCATTCTTTCAACGACGACTCGTACTCAGGTGCTCCTTCCCTTGCTCGGACGGCGAGGGGCCAAGAGCCTCAGCGGCCGGGCCCGAAATGATTCTGCGCAACGCACCGACGCCCGCCGGATTGCACGGCATTGCAGGCGTTCTCGGCGGCGGCGTACTGCTGTTGGCGCGTCTGGCGTTCCGCGGCGATCTGGGCGGGTGTCACGCCGGGCTCGGTGGGGCAGTTGGCGGCGATCATGTCCAGCACCGTCTTCGTCATGTACATCACCGTTTCCTGGCTGGCGGTGATCGAGGCATTGGGTGCGACCTTCGTCGCGATGACCGACTGCTTCATGGCCTCGCAGCTCTGGCTGGAAAGGCGCGTTCCGGCAGGGCGGCTGGCCGCGTTGGCGGTGCCCCCTGACGACGAACCTCCACCCGTCGCCGTGCTGCCACCCGACTCACCCGTCATCTGCCACGCCGTCGTGGCCGCCAGCGGATGGTCGGGGAAGCGGCTCATCAACGTGCGCTGCACTTCGCGCGCACGGGCGCGGTCGCCTTGGGCATTCAGCTCGTCGGCGCGTGCGAACAGCTGTCCGGGGTTCATCGTCTGCAGGCTGGTTCGGAATTGCTGTTCGGCTTGCGCCGCCTGCTCGCGTTTGCGTTGCTGTTCGGTTTCGGCCGCGAGCCGGTTCTTTTCTGCTTCGGCGCGGGCGGCGGCCTCGCGGTCGCGCGGCAGGTTGACGTCGATCCGGTTGCCCTCGGTGTCGATGCGCGCGCCTACCGACAGCACGCCCTTGTCGTAGCGGCCTTCCTCGGATAGCGAGCCGTCGGCGCGGTACTCGCGGCCCTGAGCGGGTTTGCCGTCCACGCGCAGGCCTTCGAAGCGGGAGCCGTCGGCGCGCGTAAAAGTGCCCTGTACGGCGCCTGTGTCGGTCCAGCGGCCGACCAGGGTGGCGCCGTTCTTGAAGCCGTACGCTCCCGCGCCGACACGCTTGCCGTTCACATACTCGCCCACGAACCGGTCGCCGGTGGAGTGCAGGACGTCGAATGCCCCCTGCCTCTCGCCTTGCCGGTACTGGCCGCGCTGGATCTCGCCGCTGGAGAAGATCGTCGTGCCGGCGCCTTCCTCCTGGCCGTCCCGGGTCTGGCCGTAGTAGACCCAGGTGGTGCCGTTGTTGCCCTTGCCGCTCAGGGTGTCGCCGCTGCCTGCATCGCGCACGTGGGTGCCGATGTCCTGCGCGCGGGGCTGGACGTCGGGCCGGGTGCCCAACGCGCGTTCGTTGCTGCGCTCCTCGCTGTTCAGCTCCGCCGTGAAGATGGCGTCGGGCGTGACCTCTTTGCGGTAGAAGCCGAGGAAGTTGCGCGTGCCTTCGCCGATGGCCGTCTGCAGCCGCTCGATGTAGCTCTTGGCGCGCGCGCAGGTCTTCTGTGCGCTCAGCACGAAACGGCAACCGATGTGGGCCGAACAAAGATCGGCCTGGGTGACCGTGGCTTCGTCCTTGAGCTCGGTGCAGTTCGCGATCTCGGGGTTGACCTGGGCCCGGACGACTGCGGGAAGGGCCAGCGCGCAGGCCGAGAGCACGAGCGCCGACAGTACATGGGAACAGGCGGGTGGCCGCACGGTGGTCTTCGTCGTCATGGCGTCTCTCCTCGGTCTGCGATCGGCCGAATCTAGCGAAGCGGTCTGCAAACCAAATACCGCGTTTGTGGGAGTCCACGGGAACCGGTGGTTCGGGTCACCGCGTTTGGCGGGGCGTCGCTACCATCGCGCCATGCGCAACACCGCCACCTTCCTCGCCGGCCTCCTCCTGGCCGCCTGCGGCATGGCCTATGGGCAGCAGGTCTACCGATGCGGCAACCAGTACAGCAGCGAGCCGTGTGCACGCGGCGGCGGCGGCCGGCTGGTGGATGTGTCGCCCCCGGTGCGCAACCTCGATGCGGCCGGCGCTGCCGAGGTGTTTCTCTGCGTCAGCCACAGCGGAGGTCGGTTCTGGTCACCCCAGCATTGCCGTGAACGCGGCGCGCTGGTCGAGCGCATCGAGCCGGTTCCCGGCGGGCTGTCGTGGGAGCAACAGGTGCAGATTGCCGACCAGCAGACCAGGCAGGGCCACGCCGTCCAGCAACAGGCCGCGCAGCAGCGCGGCGCGAGCCTGCCGGGCGTGACAGGCGGGGCGGGTGCGGGTGAAGACACGTCGCGCTGCGCACACTTCAACCAGCAGGTGGCGCACTACGACCGCCTGGCGCGACAGCCGCAGAGCGGCGCGTCCCAATCGTGGATTGCCCAGCAACGCAAGGAGGCGCGCGACGCGCAGTTCAGGGCCAGGTGCTGAGCATCCGCGGGTCGGTTCGCGCAAGCGCCGCAGTGGCTCTTTACCGGCTGTCCATGCGGGCCTTCATGAAGCAGGCCCGCAGGAGCGCCAGTTCGCGATGGGGGTCGTGCAATCCGTTGCCCATCGGCCTGGTGCGGCTTGCCGCCTCCTGAAGGGCTCCCGCGTGGTACTCGGCCAGCGACTGGGGCGGAATGGCCAGCGTGCCTGCGGCGTATTCGCCCCTGGCTTTTTCCGTCATCCAGCCTTGCACGCGCTCACGGGACCCCGTGTGGTTGCGGCGGTAATAGCGGTTGTTGGATTCCGCCAATCTCTGACCCTAGATTTCCGTCGAATACTGACCCACCCGCTTTGTGAGCCTGAAGGCTTCA
>NZ_JBWKPT010000002.1:551471-1413115 GCF_059418385.1 Variovorax sp. GW821-FHT09A10 | reverse complement strand
GACCTGGTCAAGGTCAACAACGGCCTCGTGCTCGACGGCACGCTCAACGTGGCGCAATCGCCCGGCGGCACCTTCGGACCCGGCCTGTACCGCCTGATCAGCTACACCGGTTCGCTGGTCGACAACGGCTTGAACATCGGCACAGCGCCCGCAGGCACGGCGGCCGGCGACCTGCACGTGCAGTCGTCGGTGCTGGGCGAGATCAACCTGATCAACAGCAAGGGCGTGTCGCTCGGCTTCTGGGACGGCGCGGGCGGCGACGCTTCCACCTACAACGACGGCACGATCAGCGGCGGCTCCGGCATCTGGCGCCTCGGCAACTCCACCCTCAACGACCCGTCCGACAGCTGGACCGGCGCCAACGGCAAGACCAACACCGGCTGGCAGCAGAACCAGTTCGCGCTGTTCGGCGGCGCGGCCGGCACGGTCCGGGTGGACAACACCGGCGGCGCGATCAGCATCGATGGCGCGCAGTTCTCCACCAGCGGCTATGTCGTCACCGGCGACGCGCTGACGCTGGGCAACGCCAACACCGTCATCAAGGTCGGCGACGGCACGGCCTCGGGGGCGCAGATGCAGGCCACCATCGCGTCGGTGCTGACCGGCGCGGGCGGCCTCACGAAGGACGACCTGGGCACGCTGGTCCTCCAGGGCGCCAACACCTACACGGGCGGGACGCTCGTGCGCGCCGGCACGCTGCAGGGCGACACCACCAGCCTGCGCGGCGCCATCGTCAACGACGCCCGGGTGGCCTTCGACCAGGTGGCCAGCGGCAGCTTCGCGGGCACGATGAGCGGCGCGGGCAGCCTGCGCAAGATCGGCGGCGGCGAGCTGCTGCTCACGGCGGCCAACAGCTACAAGGGCGGCACGCAGGTCGATGGCGGCAGCTTGAATGTGGGCGTGACAGGCGCAGTGGGCACCGGCCCGGTGGGCGTGAGCAGTGGCGCGGCCTTGATCTTCAGCGGCAGTGCGGATGCGGAAAGCCTGAAGATCACGGCAGGCGCCGCCCAGTCGGGCAACGGCGGCTTCGTCCAGTTCCAGGACAACGCCTCGGCCGGCCACGCGACCTTGACCGCGCATGCCGGCGGCTCGATCGACTTCCGCGGCAACGCGACGGCCGGCAATGCCACCATCGAGAACCGCGGTGGCGAGGTCATGGTTTGGTTCAACGCCAACGCAGGCAAGGCCCACATCACCAACTTCGCCGGCGGCGCGACCAACCTCTGGGACGATGCCTCGGCCGGACAAGCGACGATCGTCAATGAGCGCGATGGCGTGCTGGACATTCGCGACAACGCAACGGCCGCCCAGGCGAGCGTGGTGAACAAGGCCGGTGGCACGGTCTTCTTGTCCAAGCTCGGCACACCCGGCATCACCATCGGTTCGCTCGAAGGCGCAGGCCGCGTGCTGCTTGGCGCCAAGGCGTTGACAACGGGCGCTCTGAACACCGACACGGAAATCTCGGGCGTGATCTCCGGCGTCGGCGGCTCGCTCATCAAGGTCGGCACGGGCGCGCTCACCTTGTCGGGCGAGAACACCCACACCGGCGGCACCGCCCTGCGCCAGGGCCGCCTGAACGTGGGCCACAGCCAGGCATTGGGCACCGGCACACTGTCGATGGACGACGACACCACGCTGGGCTTCAGCGCGAACGGGCTGACGATCGCCAACACGATCAAGCTCACCGGCAACAACGACCCGGTCATCGACACGGGCGCGTTCAGCGGCACGCTGAGCGGCGCGATCAGCGGTGGTGGCTTCATCACCAAGCAGGGCACGGGCACGCTGACGCTGTCGGGCGCCAACACCTACACCGGTGCGACGAATGTGGCGCAGGGGACGTTGAAGGCCGGCGCGGCGAACACGCTGAGCGCGGCTTCGGCGCACAGCGTGGCCACAGGTGCCACGCTCGACCTGGCGGGCTTCAACCAGACCGTCGCGTCTCTGACGAACAGCGGCACCGTGTCCCTGGCCGGCGCGACCGCAGGCACCACGCTGACAGTCAAGGGCGCCTACGTCGGCACGAACGGCGTGCTCAAGCTGAGCACGGCACTCAACGGCACCGGCCCCTCCGACCGCCTCGTGCTCGATGGCCCCAGCGCCGTCGCCAGCGGCAAGACCCAGGTGCAGATCAGCAACCTCGGCGGCCTGGGCGCCCTCACGAGCGGCAACGGCATCGAGGTCATCACTGCACAGAACGGCGCGACCAGCACCGCGCAGACCACGAAGGACGCCTTCTCGCTGGCCGGTGGCCATGTCGACGCAGGCGCCTACGAATACCGCCTGCATGCCGCCGATGCGAGTGGCACGGGCGAGAACTGGTACCTGCGCTCCACCACCGACGCGGTCGCGCCGGGCCAACCGGTGGTCCTGCCCGTCGTCACTTACCGCCCCGAAGCCGCGCTGTACGCCGCACTGCCGAGCCAGCTGCGCCAGGGCAACCTCGCGATGCTGGGCGATGTGCGCAAGCGCGTGGGCGACGACGATGTGAAGGGCGCCGCGAGCGCACCGACGGGATCGGACCGCCGCGCCTGGGCCCGCGTGCTCTCCACCGACATCGACATCCAGCAGGGCGGCACCGTCTCGCCCACCAGCAAGGGGCGCCTCACCGGCTTCCAGGCCGGCACCGACCTGCTCGCCACGCCGAACTGGCGCGCCGGCCTGTATGTCGGCCAGCTCGACGGCGATGCCCGCGTGAGCGGCTTTGCCAGCGGCATCCGCAACCTCGCGGTGGGCCGCAACGACCTGCGCAGCCAGTACGTCGGCGTGTACGGCACCTACACCGCCGACAGCGGCTTCTATGCCGATGCCGTGGTGCAGTCGGGCCGCCACCGCTACACGGTCGAGCCGATGCTCGGCGCGGGCGTGGGCGGCAAGGGGAACAGCCTGTTGGGCTCGATCGAAGTGGGGCAGGCCTTCGCGATCGGCGGCAGCGGTTGGCGCATCGAACCTCAGCTGCAGCTGATCCACCACCACATGGACCTGGGCAACTCGGCCATCGCCGGTGCCATCGCGCAGCCTCAAGCCGACAGCGGCTGGATCGCCCGCGCGGGCGTGCGGGTCAAGGGCCAGATCGACACCGGCCTGGGCGTGTTGCAGCCGTACGGTCGCGTCAACGTCTACAAGACCTCGAGCGGCACGGACATCGCGCGCTTCGTGAACGGAGCGACCACGACCGACATCGTGGCGCCCACCGGCGGCACCAGCACCGAACTGGCGGGCGGCTTCACGCTGGCGCTGAGCCAGGCGACCAGCCTCTACGGCGAAGTCGGCAAGCTGTGGTCCTCAGGCGGCGATGCCAAGGTGAAGAGCGCGATCAACGGCTCGCTCGGCGTGCGGGTCAAGTGGTAGGCGGGTAGCTTCAGGCCTCGGGGTCTGGCCCGGGCCGCCGCCGGTACGACCCCGGCGCCCCGCCGGTCCAGGTCTTGAACGCGCGCTGGAATGCCGCGCTGTCCGAAAAGCCCAGCTCCTCGGCCAGCGCCGCCAGTGGCACGGTGCTGGTGTTCAGGCGCACGATGGCCACGTCGCGCCGCAGCTGGTCCTTGAGCGACTGGAACGAAGTGCCTTCGGTGGCCAGGTGGCGTTGCAGCGTGCTCACCGACATGTGCAGGCTGCGCGCGGCCGTGGCCAGGTCGACCCAGGCCGGGCGGTGCTGCTGCAGCACGGTGCGCACGCGAGCGCTCACCGCCAGCTCGCCCAGCGGCGGCAGGATCACGTGCGCCGGCGCGGCGGCCAGGAAGTCACTCATGGCCCGCGCGTCGCGGTGGATCGGCGTGGCCAGCGCACTCGCGTCGAACCACACGGCCGACAGCGGCTGGCCGAACTGCAGCGGCGCGGGGAACACCTTGGTGTAGCCGGCCGCGTAGGGCGGCTGAGCAAAGCCGAAGTCGAAGCGGCGCGCCGTCAGCCGGCCGCCATGCAGCCAGGCGAAGAGCCGCCAGTACACGCGCAGCATCAGCTCGTGCAGGAAGTTCAGCGGCGTGCGCGGCAGCTGCTGCACCCGCAGGCCGAAGCCCGCAAGAGGCCCTTCGCGCAGCAGCACCATCTCGAGGTCGTCCTGCAGCAGGCTGAAGGCGCGGGCCACGCGCCGCAGCGCCACCTCGAGCGTGGGCGCGCCGAGCGTGGCGCGCGTCATGAGCGCGAAGCTGCCCCGGCGCAGGCGGCGCGACAGGAAGCACAGGGCCTCGTCGTCCAGCCGCTCCATCAGCAGCGCGAACAGCGCCACGTACTGCTCGGCCGTGACGCGCGCGCCCGGTGCGTCGAGCAGGGCGGGGGCGATGCCGGCGTCCTGCAGCGCGGTGTCGATGCAGATGGGGGCGTCGTCGCCGCGCGCGCGCACGCCCGAGAGCATGCCCTGGACGAACACGATCGGGATGGTGACGGGCGGTTGCAGCATGCGTGAGCGGATCAGACCCGACGGCGGCGCGGGTGTCGATTGAGGTTTTCTGCCATGCGGGCGATGCGATGCGCAATCGCCGCGGCACGGCGCGGTTTCTACCATGCGCCTACACAAGAACCGAACGGAGACAACCGCCATGTACCTGACCCAGTCGCTGCACCGCAGCGTGCAGCAGCACCCCGACCGGATCGCCGTGCGCGCCGCCGGCCGCACCCTGAGCTTTCGCGCCTACGCCGAGCGGGTCGCGCGCCTGGCGGGCGCCCTGCAGGGCCTCGGCATGCAGCCGGGCGACCGCGTCGCCATGCTGGCGCTCAATTCGGCGCGCTACCTCGAGTACCAGATGGCCGTGCCCTGGGGCGGCGGCGTGCTCAACCCCTGCAACATCCGCTGGTCGGCGGCCGAAATCCTGTACTCGCTGGACGACTCGGGCTCCACACTGCTGCTGGTGGACGACACCTTCCGCCCGGTGGTCGAGCAGATGCGCGGGCAGGCCACCAGCCTGCGCGAGGTGATCTATTGCGGCGACGGCCCGACGCCGCCCGGCATGCTCGGCTACGAGGCGCTGCTGGAAGCCGCCTCGCCCGTGCCCGACGCGGGCCGCTGCGACGACGACCTGGCGGGCATCTTCTACACCGGCGGCACCACGGGTTTTCCCAAGGGCGTGATGCTGAGCCACACCAACATGGGCAGCTCGGGGCTGGCCCTGCATGCCGAAGGCCTGGCCTCGCCCGACGGCTGCTACCTGCATGCCGCGCCGATGTTCCACCTGGCCGACATGGGTTTGGCCGCGCCGCACTGGCTGGAGGGCAACACGCACGCGATCATTCCGGCGTTCAGCCCCGAGGCGGTGCTGAACGCCATCGAGAACGACCGGGTCACGCACGCGCTGCTGGTGCCCACCATGATCCAGATGCTGGTCGACCATCCGGCGATGCGCGAGCCGCGCGACCTGGGCAGCCTCAAGTGCATCGCCTACGGCGCCTCGCCGATCTCGGAGGCGGTGCTGAACCGTGCGATGGACGCCTTTCCGGGCGTGGACTTCGTGCAGGCCTACGGCATGACCGAGCTGTCGCCGCTGGCCACCATCAACCCCGCGCGCAACCACACGCCCGAAGGCCAGCGCCGGGGCAAGCTGCGCTCGGCCGGCCGCGCCAGCTACTGCACCGAGGTGCGCATCGTCGACGGCGAGGGCATCGAGGTGCCGCGCGGCACGGTGGGCGAGGTCGCGGTGCGCGGCCCCAACGTGATGCAGGGCTACTGGAACCAGCCCGCGCAGACGGCCGCGGCCGTGCGCGGCGGCTGGATGCACACGGGCGACGGCGCGTACATGGACGACGACGGCTACATCTTCGTGGTCGACCGCCTGAAGGACATGATCATCAGCGGCGGCGAGAACATCTATTCGGCCGAGGTCGAGAACGCCATCAACCAGCACCCGGCCGTGGCGGCCTGCGCGGTCATCGGCATCCCCAGCGAGGCGTGGGGCGAGGCCGTGCACGCGGTGCTCGTGCTCAAGCCGGGCCAGCAGCTGGCGGACGAGGCGCTCATTGCGCATTGCAAGGCGCTGATTGCACCCTACAAGTGCCCGCGCAGCGTGGCGGTGGTCGAGGCGCTGCCGCTCTCGGGTGCGGGCAAGGTGCTCAAGACCCGGTTGCGCGAACCGTTTTGGCAAGGGCGCCAACGAAGCGTAGCCTGAGCCCTGTTTCCCTTCCCATTTCACTCATTCATTCACTTCAGGAGCCCCTCATGAGCCAGGATGTCCACGTCGTCGGTGTCGGCATGATCCCCTTCACCAAGCCGGGCGCGAACCAGCCCTACCCGCAGATGGCCGCGCACGCCACCAACGCCGCGCTGAAAGACGCCGGCATCGGCTACGAGCTGGTGCAGCAGGCCTACGTCGGCTACGTGTACGGCGACTCCACCGCCGGCCAGCGCGCGCTGTACGAAGTGGGCATGACCGGCATTCCGGTCGTCAACGTCAACAACAACTGCTCCACCGGCTCGACCGCGCTGTTCCTCGCGCGCCAGGCCGTGGCCAGCGGCGCGGCCGACTGCGTGCTGGCGCTGGGCTTCGAGCACATGAGCCCCGGCGCACTGGGCGCGGTGTTCAACGACCGTCCGAGCCCGTTCGATCACTTCGAGTCGATCACCGACGAGCTGGTCGGCAACGAGCAGGTGCCGCTGGCGCTGCGCTACTTCGGCGGCGCGGGCCTGGCGCACATGCAGCAGTACGGCACGCAGATGTCGACCTTCGCGAAGATCCGCGCCAAGGCCAGCCGCCATGCGTCGAACAACCCGGTGGCGCTGTTCCGCACCGTCGTCACCGAAGACGAAGTGATGGCCGCGCCCGTGATGTGGCCCGGCGTGATGACGCGGCTCATGGCCTGCCCGCCGACCTGCGGCGCGGCCGCGGCCATCGTCTGCTCGCCGCGCTTCGCCGAGCGCCATGGCCTGGACCGCAGCGTGCGCATCAAGGCCCAGGCCATGACCACCGACCGCGCCATCACCTTCGAGGCGCGCGACATGCGCGAGGTCGTCGGCTTCAGCATGGCGCAGGAAGCCGCGCAGAAGGTCTACGACGCGGCCGGTGTCGGCCCGCAGGACATCGACGTGGTCGAGCTGCACGACTGCTTTGCGCACAACGAACTCATCAGCTACGAAGCGCTGGGCCTGTGCCCGGTGGGCGGCGCGGAGAAGTTCGTGGTCGATGGCGACAACACCTACGGCGGCAAGGTCGTCACCAACCCGTCGGGCGGCCTGCTGTCGAAGGGCCACCCGCTCGGTGCGACGGGGCTCGCGCAATGCACGGAGCTGGTCCAGCAGCTGCGCGGCACGGCCGAGAAGCGCCAGGTTGAAGGCGCGCGGATGGCGCTGCAGCACAACCTCGGGTTGGGTGGCGCCTGCGTGGTCACGCTGTACGAACGCGTCTGAGGGCAGGGCCACCCATGATCGACAAGAAATGGATCGGCCACGAGCTGCCCGCCTCGGTGCTGCCGATCGAGCGCAGCCGGCTGCAGTTCTTCGCCAAGGCCATCGGCGAGACCGACCCGGTCTACACCGATGCCGCCGCCGCGCGCGATGCGGGCTACCCCGACCTGCCCGCACCGCCCACGTTCCTGTTCGCCGCCGAATTGGACTCTGGGGCGTCGGACCAGTTGCTCACTGACCTGCAGATTCCGTTGTCGAAGCTGCTGCACGGCGAGCAGAGCTTCAGCTACCACCGCCCCGCTTGCGTGGGCGACACGGTGACGGTGCGCTCCACCGTCAGCGACATCTACGACAAGAAGAACGGCGCGCTCGAGTTCGTCGTGAAGACCTCGCGCGCCACCAACCAGCGCGACGAACTCGTGGCCGAGCTGCGCACGGTGATCGTCTGCCGCCACTGAAGAAAGAACCTGCGATGACCCTCCGCTACGACACCGTCCAGGTCGGCGATGAACTTCCCGCGCTGCAACTCCCGCCGGTGAACCGCACCACGCTCGCGCTCTTCGCGGGCGCTTCGGGCGACCACAACCCCATCCACATCGACACCGACTTCGCGCGCAAGGCCGGCATGCCCGACGTGTTCGCGCAGGGCATGCTGGGCATGGCCTGGCTCGGCCGGCTGCTCACGCAGTGGGTGCCGCAGGCGCAGCTGCGCCGCTTCGACGTGCGCTTCCAGGGCATCACGCACCTGGGCCATGCCGTGCGTTGCACCGGCCGCGTGGTCGAGAAGCTGGAGCACAACGGCGAGCGCTGCGTGCGCGTGGAAGTGCTCAGCGCCAACCAGCACGGCCAGACGCGCATTGCGGGCGAGGCGCTGGTGGCGCTGCGCTGACCCCTTGAACGAACCAAAGAAAGAAGAGAGAAGAGACATGACATCCAAACTCGAAGGCAAGGTCGCCCTCATCACCGGCTCGGGCCGCGGCATCGGGCGCGCGATTGCGCTCAAGCTGGCCAGCGAAGGCGCGCGCGTCGTCGTCAACGACCTCGACGCCGCACCGGCCGAGGAGACCGTGCAGGCCATCCGCGCCGCGGGCGGGCAGGCCGTGGCCTGCGTCGGCAGCGTGTCGGCGCCGGACTTCGCCGAGCGCTTCGTCGGCACGGCGGTGAACGAGTTCAAGGGCCTGGACATCATCGTCAACAACGCCGGCTACACCTGGGACAGCGTGGTGCAGAAGATGACCGACGAGCAGTGGTACGCCATGATCGACGTGCACCTGACGGCGCCGTTTCGCATCCTGCGCGCCGCGCAGCCCGTGATCCGCGCGCTGGCCAAGGCCGAGGGCGAAGCGGGCCGGCGCGTGGTGCGCAAGGTGGTCAACATCTCGTCGGTGGCCGGGCTCTTCGGCAATGCGGGGCAGGCCAACTATTCGACCGCCAAGGCCGGCATCGTCGGCATGACGCAGACGCTGGCCAAGGAGTGGGGCCGCATGAACGTCACGGTGAACTGCGTGGCCTTCGGCTTCATCCAGACGCGGCTCACGGCCAGCACGGCCGAGGCCACCACCGCGAACATCGAGGGGCGCGAGATCAAGGTCGGCGTCAACCCCGGCCTGCTGGCGATGATGGAACAGTCGATCCCGCTGGGCCGTGGCGGCACGCCCGAAGAGGCGGCCGGCGCGGTGTACCTGCTGTGCGCGCCCGAGTCGGACTACGTGAGCGGCCAGACGCTCATGTGCACCGGCGGGCTGACGGGGATCTGAGATGCAGTTCGAAGAAGGCATTGCCTGGGGCGTGCAGGACGGCATCGGCCGCATCGTGCTGAAGCGGCCCGAACGCGCCAACTCGGTGTCGCTCGCAAGCAGCCATGCGCTGGCGCGCGCCATCGACGAGGTGCTCGAAGCGGCGCCGCGCGCCATCCTGCTGACGGGCGAGGGCCGCGTGTTCTGCGCGGGTGGCGACATCGACAGCTTCGTGGCGGCCGGCGACAAGCTGCCCGAGCTGGTCGACGCCATCCTTGATCGCTTGCATCCCGCGCTGCTGCGGCTGGCCCAGAACCCGGCGCCGCTGGTGGTGGCGGTGAACGGCACGGTGGGCGGCGCCGGCGTGGGGCTGGCGCTGTGCGGCGACTTCGTGCTCGCCACCGAGTCGATGAAGCTGCGCACGGGCTACGCGGCCATCGGGCTCTCGCCGGACGCGGGGAGTTCGTATTTCCTGTCGCGGCGCATCGGGCCGGTGCGCGCGCAGCAATGGCTGATGCTGAGTGACGCGATCGACAGTGCGCGCTGCCTGGCGGCGGGCGCGGTCGATGCGCTGTACCCGAACGCCGAGCTGGCGCCGGCTGCGGAAGCGCTGGTGACGCGGCTGGCGAACGGTGCCACCGCATCGTTCGCGGGCATCAAGGCGCTGTGCGGCGGTGCCACCGAGCGCCCGATCGAAGAACACTTCGAGATGGAGCACCGCCTGCTGCGCCGACGCGCGGGCAGCGCGGACGGGCGCGAAGGCGTGAAGGCCTTCACCGAGAAGCGCGCGCCGCGCTTCTCGGGCCGCTGAGCGCGGCGGACTGCTGCAGGCTCAGCTCTTCTTCTTGAAGAGCTTCGTGAGGCCCCACAGCGCCGCGCCGCCCGCCACCACGGCGACCTTCGCGAACTTGGCCAGGAAGGCGAGGGCGACCGCGAACAGGCCCAGCTTCTTCGCGGCGGCGCCGGCCACCAGCGCGGCCAGGCCGTAGGCGGCGACCTTGTCGGTGGACGAATTGAAGTCCGCGTACTTCTTGCCGTCGTCGTACTGCAGCGCGCCGAGCAGCTGGGTGGCGTCGGGCTTGTACTTCTCGAGGTCGTTCGCGTTGGTGATGAGGTTCAGGCTCAGGTAGCCCTCGCGGCCCAGCGCGTAGGTGTTGTAGTTGACGCCGGGGTTGCCGCCGTCGCTGCCCTTCTTCTTCGACAGGGCCGACCACACCAGCCGGTGCGTCGTGGCGTCGTACTGCGGCTTCTGCGCCCAGCCCGTGACCTCGATACCCGGGATGCCGCGCTTGGCGCGTTCCTCGTTCGCGGCCTCGGTGCCTTCCTTCAGGCTCGTGAGCAGCTCGTCGGCGTTCCAGTCCTTGGCGTCGTCGTCCTTGATGTAGCCCTCTTTCACGAACTTCACGACCGCCATCCAGTCGCCGTCGTCCGCGGGGAAGATGGCGCCGATGAAGGTGTCGTCGGTGCGGTTGCCCATGCTGCGCATGAGCTGCGCGGCGGCGGGCGTCGGCACCCAGACGTAGCCGGCGGGCAGCTTCAGGTGGGCCTGGTCGCGCAGCGTGATGTCGGCGGGGCCGGCTTTCTGCACGGCCTTGGCGGCCTTGAAGGCGGCTTCCTGCTCGGCTTCGAGCGAACTCGCCGTCGAGGTTGTGGAAGCGGTGGTGGGTGATGCGGCGTTGCTGATGTGGGTGGCCGTCAGGGCGCACGCGAACAGCAAGCCGGCCGTCAGGCGGGCAGTATGAATACGCAAGTTCTCTCTCCTCGGTTGTTGTCGTTTCTGGTGAGACGCGAGGAGTTTATCGGCGCGCAAAGCCGCGCCGGCCGTGGGTTTCAGGGCCAGGGCGTGGGCGGCGGAATCTCGCAGACCGGCTCGACGTCGATGCTCTTGAAGGCGGCCGGCGAGACGATTTCCAGGTACTCCATGTCGGGCGAGTAGTCGAAGAGAAAGTGGCGGATGCCGGGGCGCTGGTGCACCACGTCGCCGGCCTCGACGCGCGTCTCCTTGTCCTCGTACATGAAGCGCGCCCAGCCCTTGAGCATGATGACGATCTGGAAGTCCGCCTCGTGGCGGTGCCAGCCGGTGCCCGCTTCCGGTGCCATGTTGGCCTTGACCAGGTGCGCGATCACCTTGCCGTGCGTGGCGGCTGCAATGCCGAGGTCGCGGTACAGGAAGAAGTCTCGCAACCCGCCCGAGACGTACTCGGTGTCACCGGGCTTGACGTGGGAGAACTGGGTGGCGGTTCGGTCCAGCATGGGCGTTCCTTCGCGGGGGATGATGCTGCGATGCAGCATGCATAAACCGTTCCTGCGCACGGCCCATTGCTTGACGGCTCACGGGTCGCTCCAGATACTCAACCGCATGGTTCACTCAGATGCCCTGGACGCCGTGTTTGCGGCCCTGTCCGACCCGACCCGCCGCAGCGTGCTCGAAGCGCTGGGTGAGGGTGAGGGCGGTCTCAGCGTGACCGAGCTCGCCGAACCGCACGGCATGTCGCTGACCGGCTTCATGAAGCACCTGCGCGTGCTCGAAGGCGCCGGCCTCATCTCGCGCACGAAGGCGGGCCGCGTCGTGCGCTGCGAGCTGTCGGCGGGCCCGATGCAGGAGGCCGCCGTGTGGCTCTCGCGCTACGAGAAGTTCTGGACCGGCCGCCTCGATGCCCTGGCGCGCTTTCTCTACCACCAGGAGGACACCGAATGGCGAAACCTTCCCCCGGCCCCACCGCCAGCCCCGGCACCGATCGTCCCTCGCTCACGCTCCGCCGGCACTTCCGCGTCAGCCCCGCCAAAGTCTGGCGCGCGTGGACCGACCCGCAAGCGCTGAAGCACTGGTTCGGCCCCGAGGAGATCGTCGACGTGCCGCTGGCCGAGGTCGACCTGCGCGTGGGCGGGCGCTTTCGCGTGACCATGTTGGCGGCCGACGGCGAGACGCACGACGTGAGCGGCACGTACCTCGAGGTCGTGCCCGAGCGCCGGCTGGTCTTCAGCTGGGCCTGGCGCAGCACGCCCGAGCGCGAGTCGCGCGTCACGGTGCAACTCGAGCCCGACGCGGGCGGCTGCGAGCTCGTGCTCATGCACCAGCAGTTCTTCGACGAAGCGGCGCGCGACGGCCACAACCATGGCTGGACCGGCTCGCTCGTCAAGCTCGAGCGTTGGCTGGCCGGCGGCGACACCGGGTGACAGAGCAACCGACGGCGATCGCCGACACGCTGGACGCGATCTACCGCAGCGAGTCGCGCCGCATCTTCGCCACGCTGGTGCGGTTGCTGGGCGATTTCGATCGGGCCGAAGAAGCGCTGCACGACGCCTTTCGCGCCGCGCTCGAGCAATGGCCGCGCGAAGGCGTGCCGGCCAATCCGCGCGCCTGGCTGGTGTCGGCGGGGCGCTTCAAATCGATCGACGGCATCCGCCGGCAGGCGCGCTTCACGGCGTGGGACGAGGCCACCGCCCACACCGACACGCTGGCCGACCCCGCGCCCGCCTGGCACGAGGCCGACCCCGATGCCGACGCGCTCGAGGACGACCGCCTGCGCCTGGTCTTCACCTGCTGCCACCCCGCGCTCGCGCCCGACGCCCAGGTGGCGCTCACGCTGCGCGAGGTCTGCGGGCTGGCGACCGAGGAGATCGCGCGCGCCTTCCTCGTGCCCGCGCCCACCATCGCGCAGCGCATCGTGCGGGCCAAGGCGCGCATCCGCGATGCGGGCATTCCGTACCAGGTGCCGGGCCTGGCCGAGCTGCCCGAACGGCTCGATGCCGTGCTGCGCGTGGTGTACCTCGTGTTCAACGAAGGCTACGCAGCCTCGTCGGGCCAGAGCGTGACGCGCGCCGACCTCTCGGCCGAGGCGATCCGGCTCGGGCGCTTGGTGGCCGAGCTGCTGCCCGACCCCGAGGCGCTGGGCCTGCTCGCGCTGATGCTGCTGCACGACGCGCGCCGCGCCGCGCGCACCTCGGCGCAGGGCGAACTCGTGCTGCTCGACGCGCAGGACCGCAGCCTGTGGCACCGCGGGCAGATCGGGGAGGGCGCGGCGCTGGTCGAGCGCGCGCTGCTGTCGCGCCGCTTCGGCCCGTACACCTTGCAGGCCGCCATTGCCGCGGTGCATGCCGAAGCGCCCGAGGCCGCCGACACGGACTGGCCGCAGATCGTCGGCCTGTACGACGTGCTGCTGCGGCTCGATCCCTCGCCCGTGGCCGAACTCAACCGCGCGGCGGCCGTGGCGATGCGCGACGGGCCGGCTGCGGGGCTGGCGCTGATCGACGCGCTGCTCGCGCGCGGCGAGCTGGCCCGCTACCACCTGGCGCATGGCGCGCGCGCCGAGCTGTGCCGGCGCCTGGGCCGCACCGACGACGCGCGCGCCGCCTACCTGCAGGCGCTGTCGCTGGTGCGCCAGCAGCCCGAGCGGCAGTTCCTGGAGCGGCAGTTGGCCTCGCTGCCGGATACAAAAATTTTTTGACGTCCCTTGTCGATTCCGGCCGTCGCCATTCGACCAGTGATGTCCTCACTCACATCTGCAAGGAGATTCCGCATGAAATACCTCTGCCTCGTTCACTGCGACGAAGCGGTGCTTCGCGCGTTGCCGCCCGACGAGCGCCGCGCGCTCGACGCCGACTCGATGGCCTACGACCGCGTGCTCGAAGCCGCCGGCCACTTCATCGCCGCCGAAGCACTGACCCCGGTGCGCGCCGCCAAGGTCGTGCAGGTGCGCCAGGGCCAGCGCTCGCACGTCGACGGCCCGTACGCCGAAGCGCGCGAGCAGCTGTGCGGCTTCATCCTGGTCGAGGCGCGCGACCTGAACGCCGCGATCCAGCTGGCGGGCCGCATTCCGATGGCGCGCTACGGCGCCATCGAAGTGCGTCCCATCGACGTCATGGAAATGATCGAAAACCCGAAGGGGAATGTCGCATGAGATACCTTTGCCTGATCTACGGAACCGACGCGCAGACGAGCCATTTCTCGGCGCAGGACATGGACCACTACATCAACGAACACATCGACTACGACGCCCATCTGCAGGCGCTCGGCAAGCTCGTCGTGGCCGAGGCGCTGCAGCCGGCCGGCACGGCGGTCACGGTGCGCATGCGCAACGACAAACTCTCGGTCACCGACGGGCCGTTCGCCGAAACCAGTGAGCAGCTGGGCGGCTTCTACCTGGTCGAGGCTGACAGCGAAGAAGAAGCGCTGCAGCTCGCGGCTGGCATTCCCTCGGCGCGTTTCAGCAGCATCGAGGTGCGCAAGGCCCTGTCGCTCGGCGACGGTGGTGATCGGGGGGGCGGCCCATGAGCGGCGCACCCGACCGGGCGGCGCCCGCCCGCGCCACGGCGCGCGAATGGACCGGGCTGGCGGTCATCGCGCTGCCGTGCATGCTCTATTCGATGGACCTCACGGTGCTGAACCTGGCGATCCCGTCGATCAGCGAAGACCTCAAGCCGACCGCCTCGCAGCTGCTGTGGATCGTCGACATCTACGGCTTCTTCGTGGCCGGCCTGCTGGTCACCATGGGCACGCTGGGCGACCGCATCGGGCGGCGCCGGTTGCTGCTGATCGGCGCGGTGGCGTTCGGCGTGGCCTCAGTGCTCGCGGCCTTCTCGACCAGCGCCAACATGCTGATCGCCACGCGCGCGCTGCTGGGCGTGGCGGGGGCGACGCTGGCGCCGTCCACACTCTCGCTGATCCGCAACATGTTCCTCGACCCGGCGCAGCGCACCGTGGCCATCGGCGTGTGGATCTCCAGCTACTCGGCCGGCGCCGTCATCGGCCCGGTGCTGGGCGGCGTGCTGCTGCAGTTCTTTCCGTGGGGCTCGGTGTTCCTCATCGGCGTGCCGGTGATGGTGCTGCTGCTGGCGCTCGGGCCGTGGCTTTTGCCCGAGTACCGCGACCCCGATGCGGGCGCGCTCGACCTGGCCAGCGTGGCGCTCTCGCTGGGCGCCGTGCTGGCGGCCATCTACGGCATCAAGCAGGTGGCCGAGCACGGGCCCGACGCGGTGTCGCTGCTGGCCATCGCGGCCGGTGCGCTGCTGGGCTGGCTGTTCGCGCGCCGGCAGGGGCGGCTGGCCAACCCGATGATCGACCTGCGCCTGTTCAAGCTGCCGGCCTTCAGCGTCTCGCTGGGGGCCTACATGCTGGCCTGCTTCGTGATGTTCGGGCTCTTTCTGTACAACGCGCAGTACCTGCAGCTGGTGCTGAGCCTGCCGCCGCTGGAAGCGGGCCTGTGGAGCATGCCGGGCGCCGGCGCCTTCATCGTCGGTTCGATGATCGTGCCCGCGCTCACGCGGCGCCTGTGCCCGGCCTACGTGATGGGCGGCGGGCTGGGCGTGGCGGCGCTGGGCTTCGGCATGCTGGTGCTGCTGCCGGCGCAGGGCGGGCTGGCCTGGATGGTGACGAGTGCGGTCATCTCGTCGCTCGGCCTGGCGCCGGTGTTCACCTTGGCCACCGACCTGGTCGTGGGCAGCGCACCGCCGGAGCGCGCGGGCGTGGCCTCGGCCATCTCGGAGACCAGCTCCGAGTTCGGTGGGGCGCTGGGCATCGCCATCCTCGGCAGCGTCGGCGCGGCAATCTACCGCGCGGCCATGGCCGATGCGGTGCCGGCCGGCCTGGCCGATGCAGCCGCGGTCGAAGCCGCCCGCAGCACGCTGGGCGGAGCGGTCGCGCTGGCCGGGGAACTGCCCGGTACCACCGGCGCCGCGCTGCTCGACACCGGGCGTGAGGCGCTGCTGCGCGCCCTGCGGCTGGTGGCCGGCCTGTGCGCCGTGGTGCTGCTGTTCGTCGGCGTGCTGGTGGCGGTGCGGTTGCGCAGCGTGGGCGCGTCCCATGCGCAAGAGGGCGCCGTACCCCCGGGCGGCGCCGCATTGCCGGAGCGTTGACGAGCCTCCATACTGGGGCTTCCACGACGCACCCCACGACCGAACGGAGGCCCCATGAGCAACGAACTGCGCAAGAAGCTGCATGACCTGGCGGAACTGTCCGACAGCACCTCCGACCCGCAGACCAAGGCCATCGTCGAGGCGATCCGGCTGCAGACGGCGGTGTTGAACGAGCGGCTGTTCAGCATCGAGCTGCAGCTCGGCGCGCTCGCCAAGCGCATGGAAAACACCACCGACTGAGTCGGCTGCTGCTTTGTGGGGATAATCCCCGCCATGAGCGGCAACACCTTCGGAACTCTCTTCGCGGTCACCAATTTCGGCGAGTCGCACGGCCCGGCCATCGGCTGCGTGATCGACGGCTGCCCCCCGGGCATGGCCCTGAGCGAGGCCGACATCCAGGGCGACCTCGACCGCCGGCGCCCCGGCACCAGCCGCCACGTCACCCAGCGCAACGAGCCTGACGCGGTGCAGATCCTGTCCGGCGTGTACGAGGGCAAGACCACCGGCACGCCCATTGCGTTGCTGATCCAGAACACCGACCAGCGCAGCAAAGACTACGGGCAGATCGCCCAGCAGTTCCGCCCCGGCCACGCCGACTTCACCTACTGGAAGAAATACGGCATCCGCGATCCGCGCGGCGGCGGGCGTTCCTCGGCACGCCTCACCGCGCCCATGGTCGCCGCCGGCGCGGTCGCCAAGAAGTGGCTGGCCGAAAAATACGGGATGGTGTTCCGCGGCTGCATGACGCAGATCGGTGAGATCGCCATCCCCTTCGAGAGCTGGGACCACGTCCCCCACAACCCCTTCTTCGCCCCCATCGCCGACGTGAGCGCGCTGGAGGACTACATGGACCGCTTGCGCAAGGCCGGCGACTCGTGCGGCGCGCGCATCCGCGTCACCGCCACGAACGTGCCCGTGGGCCTGGGCGAGCCGCTGTTCGACAAACTCGACGCCGAGATCGCCTACGCCATGATGGGCATCAACGCCGTGAAGGCCGTGGAAATCGGCGCCGGCTTCGACAGCGTCACGCAGCGTGGCACCACGCATGGCGACTCGATCACGCCGACGGGTTTTCTCAGCAACAACGCGGGTGGCATCCTGGGCGGCATCAGCTCGGGGCAAGACCTCGAGGTGAGCATCGCGATCAAGCCCACCAGCTCGATCATCAGCCCGCGCCAGTCCATCGACATCCACAACAACCCCGTCGAAGTCATCACCAAGGGCCGCCACGACCCCTGCGTGGGCATCCGCGCCACGCCCATCGCCGAAGCCATGCTCGCGCTGGTGGTGATGGAGCATGTGCTGCGCAACCGCGCGCAGTGCGGCGACGTGAACCCGCCCGTCGAGAAGAGCGAAGCTGCGTCGCCGCAGTCGTCTTTCCTGTAGTGTCCGCCGCGCCACCTGTGGCCGCCGGGCGCGGCCACCTGTTGGCATTCGCTGGCCTGTCGGCCAGCTACTTCGCGCACATCGGTTTCTTCAACCCCTACCTGCCGCTGTGGCTCAAGGACCTGGGCCTGCCGATCTTCACGATCAGCCTGCTGGCCTCGGTGCAATCGATCACGCGCGTCTTCGCGCCCTATGCCTGGGGCGCGCTCAGCGACCACACCGGCCAGCGCGTGAAGCTGCTGCGCTTCAGCGCCGCGGTGGCGCTGGCCAGCTCCTTCGGCCTGTGGTGGCACGGCGGTGCCTGGTGGCTCGCGCTGGTGCTGCTCGTGATGTTCACGCACACCAGCTCGATGATGTCGCTCACCGAAGCGGCCATGGCGCAGATCGTCGCGGGCGACTGGGGGCGCTACGGGCGCATCCGCCTGTGCGGCTCGGCCGGTTTTTTGGTCACCGTGTTCGTCGCGGGCGAGTGGTTCGAGCGCTTCGGCATGAAGCACTTTCCGTACTGGGCCGCCGGCACGCTGGCCGTGGTGCTGCTCGCGACGATGAAGCTGCCCGACCTGCGCGAGCCGCCGGCCGCGCACGACGCCGTGAAGGAACCCATCGGCCCCGTGCTGCGCATTCCCGCCGTACGCTGGTTCTTTGCCTCGCTGTTCTTCCAGGTGATGTCGCACTTCTCGGTGTACGCGTTCTTCTCGCTGTACCTCGACTCGATCGGCTACGGCAAGAGCACCATCGGCCTCTTGTGGGCGCTGTCGGTGGTGGCCGAGATCGTCTGGTTCTTCCTGCAGGGCCGGCTCATCGGCCTGTTGCCGATGCCGCGCTGGATGCTGGTGTGCGGCATCGCCGGCGTGGCACGGCTCGGCCTCACGGCCGGGCTCGGCGGCTTCATCGCGGCGCTGGTCATCGCGCAGTGGCTGCATGCGCTGAGCTTCGCGGCGCACCACACGGCCTGCATCGCCGTGGTGTCGCGCCGCTTTCCCGGCCACCTGCGCGGACGCGGGCAGGCGCTGTTCACGGTGATCGGCTACGGCTTCGGCGGCGTGCTGGGCGTGCTGCTCGGCGGCGCGGTGGCGCAGGAGCTGGGCTATCGCACGATGTTCGCGCTGGCGGCGTTGCTGGCGGTGGCGGGCACGCTGTGCGCGTGGCGGATGGTGGTGCTCGAACCGTCGGGGCGCGTGGCCAAGGCCTGAGCACGGTTCAGGGGAGGGCGCTTCGGGGGTGAAGTGTCATGGGCCGTACATGACCGAGTCATGGCCGCGACCTACGCTGGGTGCTTCCCAACGTTTTCTCTTGTCATGTCCGATTCCGTCGATCCGCGCGGCGCACGCGCGCTTGCGCTTTCCCCGCCTTCTTCTTCCCCCTCCGCTTCCGACACCGAACGCGTCCCGCAACGCCGGCAGATGCTCAAGCTCGGCGCCTCCCTGCTCACCGTCGGCGGCAGCAGCGCCCTCATCGCCGCCTGCGGCGGTGGTGGTGGCGGCAGCGCCGGCTTCGGCCCGCTGCCCGCCCCCGCACCGGCGCCCAACCCGCCCGCGCCGGAACCCGTCGTGAGCAAGCGTTCGAGCTTCGCGCTGGCCGTGATGCCCGACACCCAGTTCTATGCGCGCTACGCCACCGCCGCCGAGAGCGACCAGTACGACAAGCGCTTCGGCAGCGCGCCCTTCGCGGCGCAGACGAAGTGGATCGCCGCCAACGCCAAGGCGCTGCACATTCCCTTCACCATCCACCTCGGCGACGTGGTCGACCAGGTCGGCAAGCCCGACCAGTGGAAGGTGGCCGATGCCGCCATGAAGGTGCTCGAGGACGCGAAGCTGCCCTACAGCGTGCTGGCCGGCAACCACGACGTGCTGAACGACGTCGACTACGGCGTCGACCCCGTCAACGGCACCGACGCCGCACGCAACCTGGCCGCCGAGCCCTACCTGCAGTGGTTCGGCACCGAGCGCGCGAAGAAGCAGGCCACCTTCGGCGCGCGCGACACCAGCGGCTTCCACGAGTACCACGTGTTCGAGGCACAGGGCCAGAAGTTCATGGTGCTGTCGCTGTCGTGGCGCGTGTCCGATGCGGGCATTGCGTGGGCGCGCCAGGTGATCGCGAAGAACCCGACGCTGCCCGTGATCCTGGTCAACCACCAGCTGCTCAACATCGCGCCCGACGGCACCAGCCCGCTGGAAACCGACTACGGCAAGATGCTGTGGGAGAAGCTGATCCGCGACAACGACCAGATCTTCATGACGCTCAACGGCCACCATCACGGCGCCGCGCACCTCACGAAGACCAACGACTTCGGCCACAAGGTCGAGGAGATGGTGGTCGACTACCAGATGGCCTACCAGGGCGGCAACGGCCTGATGCGCCTGTACGAGTTCGACCTGACGAACAAGCAGATCAAGGTGCTGTCGTTCTCGCCCTGGGTGCCGCAAAAGCCCGCCGCCACGCTGAACGCCTTCGACCAGGCCGTGCTCACCACGCCCAACGAGGCCTTCACCATCGAGATGGATTTCGCGCAGCGCTTCGCCGGCTTCAACAAGGGCTTTGCCGCGGGCGAGGCCACGGTCGAGCAGTCGCTGGTCGAGCAGGCGAAGGCGCTGATCCTGGCCAACTACAAGGACCCCGAGGCCACCGTGCAGCGGCCCGCCGCCGATGCGGATGACTATCCCAAGGTCGCGAACACGCTGGCCCACTGGCGCTTCGTCGGCGGCACGGTGAACCAGCCGGTGCTGCCGGGCACCGTGATCGCGGACGTGACGGGGACCAACCCGCTGCGCCGCGATGCCCTGAACCAGAGCGTCATCCGCAATGCAGCCGACAGCGACATCATCTGGACGGACGACCGCCACCGCCTCTCGGCCGCGCCGGGCTCGGTGCGCTTCCGAAACACCAACAAGAACGCACCGCCGCGGATGAGCTACTTCCTCACCGATCCGGCAGCGCCCATCAACGCGCACACGCTGGACCAGGGCTACACGGTCGAAGCGTTCGTGAAGATCGACAAGGCCTGGACCAGCAAGGACCACGCGTGGATGAACATCATGACGCGCGACGGTCGCAGCGGGGACCTGCCCGGTTTCCAGGGCGACGGCGACGCGCCGCCGATGCTGTTCGCCATCTCGAGCCTGCGCGAAGTGCAATGGGAGGTCGTGCCGAGCCCGGCAGGAACCCCTTATGCAAAGACCAACTGGTCGGGCGAGGTCATTGCCGACCGCTGGGTGCACATCGCGATCGTCAACGACCCGGTGTCGCACGACACCACGATGTACGTCGAAGGCGCGCCGGTGCTGCGCAACACCGCGGCGGCGCAGGGCCTGGCCTCGCTCTCGGCCACCTCGCAATGGGTAGTGGGCGGCGGTTCCTGGAACAACGACCGCTCCGACGGCTTCTTCGGCAATATCGGCGAAGTGCGCGTGGTGGCCTCGGCCCTGGCGCCGTCGCAGTGGCTGACGGCGCGCAGGGCGGGCTGAGCGCCCTGCGGGGCCGGTAGCCGGGGAGAAGGGCTACTTCTTCTTCCCGGCCTTCGCCGGCTTGCCCTTGGCGGGGGCGGCACCCTTGCTGCTCCCGCCGGTCTCCTTCTCGAACACCGCGAAGTACTCCGAAGCCATCTTGCGCAGCGAGCGCCCGATGTTCGCGTAGTCGTACTCGTTGAGGTTGGCCAGCGACACGCGCCCCGACGGGTGCTTGCCGCCGAAGCCGCGACCGGGCAGCAGCACGATGCTGGTTTCGGCGGCGATGCGGAACAGCGCTTCGTTCGGCTGCAGCTTCGTGAGAATCCACTTGCCGAAGCGCTCGCCGTGCATCTGCGTGGCGATGTCCTGCAGGTCGAGCAGGTGGTAGTAGCTCACCGAGTTCGGGTCGGGCTGCAGCGGCAGGCCCAGCTCGCGGTACAGCGCCTCCTTGCGCCGCGAGACGATGTGCTTCATCGACTTCTTGTAGGTCTCGCCTTCGTCCATGAGGCAGAACAGCGAGAACATCACCATCTGCGCCTGCACGGGCGTGGAGAGGCCGGCTGTGTGGTTCAGCGCGACGGTGCGGCTGTCGGCCACGAGGCGGTCGATGAACTTCAGCTTGCGCGGCTCGGTGGTGATGGAGCTGTAGCGCGCGTCGAGCTCCTTGCGCTTGGCCTCGGGCAGGGCGGCGATCTTGCGGTCGAGGATGTTGTCCTCGTGCGTGGCGACCACGCCCATGCGCCAGCCGGTGGCACCGAAGTACTTCGAGAACGAATACACCAGGATGGTGTTTTGCGGGCAGATCGCGAACAGCGACAGGAAGTTGTCGGCGAAGGTGCCGTACACGTCGTCCGTGAGGATGATGAGGTCGGGCCGCTGCTTCACGATGTCGGCGATGTAGCCCAGCACCTCGTCGCTGATCTTCACCGAGGGCGGGTTGCTCGGGTTGCACAGGAAGAAGGCCTTGACCTTCGGGTCGAGCAGCTTCTGCAGCTCCTTCTTCGTGAACTGCCAGTTGTTCTCGGGCGGCGCGTCGATCAGCGCTTCGATGAGCTGGTAGTCGTTCAGGTGCGGGATCTCGATGTAAGGCGTGAAGATCGGCATGCCCAGCGCGATGGTGTCGCCGGGCGACAGCAGGTGGTTCTCGCGCAGGCTGTTGAACAGATAGGTCATGGCGGCGGTGCCGCCTTCCACCGCGTACATGTCGAACTTGCCCACGAAGGGGTGGGTGCCGATCATTTCCTTGTGGATGTACTGGCCCACGACGATCTCGGTCAGGCGCAGCATGCGGTCGGGCACCGGGTAGTTGCAGCCCAGGATGGCTTCGCACATCTCGTAGATGAAGTCGCCGGCCGACAGGCCCAGCTGGTCGCGCACGTAGGACACGGCGGCCTCGATGAAGCGCACGCCGGGCTCGCCTTCGTGCGACTTGGCGAAGAGCTCGAAGCGCGCCTCGATGCCCTCGCGCTGCGGAAATCCGCCCACGTCCGCCATGTAGATGTACGAGCGCTCGGCCTCGGTCATGGCGAACAGGCCGAACTGGAAGAAGCCGTGGCGCGGGGTGGTGGCCAGGAAGTTCGGGTTGCCGCGGCCGGCGTTGAGCATGAGGCGGTCACTCTGTCGTGCGACCTGGATCAGCGCATCCTTCAGTTCGAACGGGCTCAGGCCGCCCAGCTTTTTCACGTCGCCGAAATCCATGGAGTACTCCTTGGTTGAAAAAAATGAAACGAAAGAAGAGAGAAGGCGCGGTGTTCAGACCAGCGCCACGATCAGCGGCCCCAGCAGCGTGAGGAACACGTTGGCCAGCGCGTAGGTGATGGCGAAGGGCACGGTGGGAATGGCGTTCTCGGCCTTGCCCAGCACTTCGCCGAAGGCCGGGTTGGCGCTGCGCGAACCGCTCAGCGCGCCCGCGAAGACGGCCGTGTTGTCGTAGCGCAGCACGTAGCGCCCGAACAGCATCGTGAGGATCATCGGCACCAGCGTGACGACCACGCCGACGCCGAAGATGGTCAGGCCCAGTTCCTTGATGGTCTGCACGGCCTGCAGGCCCGAGGTCAGGCCGACCACGACCACGAAGCCCGCCAGGCCCAGGTCTTTCAGCAGCTGCACCGCGCTGGGCGGCAGCGCGCCGAAGGTCTGCTTCTTCGCGCGGTACCAGCCGAACAGCAGGCCCGACAGCAGCGCGCCGCCGCCGGCGCCGAGCGTCAGCGGAATGGCGCCGATCTTCACGCTCAGCAGGCCGACCAAGAGGCCCACCACGAGGCCCGCGCCCAGGTACACGAAGTCGGTCTTGGCGCTGGGCACGATCACGTCGCCGACGAGGGAGGCGACGCGCTTCACGTCCTGCTCGGCGCCGAAGATCGACACCAGATCACCCACCTGCACCACGGTGTCGGGCTTCATCGGCAGCACCTGGCCCATGCGGCTGAGCTGCACCACGAAGATGCCGTGGCGCACGCCGCCGGCGGTGGCCTGGCGGATCTGGTCGACGGTCTTGCCGCCGAAGTCCTTGTTGGTGAGCACGATCTCGCGCTTGTTCAGCGTCAGCTCCATGCCGTCGACCGCGTCGACCTCCTTGCCCAGCAGCGGCGCGCTCGCCACCACGGCATCGCGTCGGCCCACGGTGAGCACGTAGTCGCCCTGGCGCAGCACGAGCGTGGGGCTGACCTCGACGAACTTGCCGTCGCGCTTCACGCGCTCGATGGTGATGGTGGTGGCCGGGTTGGCGTTCTCGATGTCGGCCACCGTGCGCTGCGGGTCGCTCGTGAGCTGGTAGATGCGCCCGACCAGCGAGGGCGCGGCTTCTTCCTGGTCGGGGCCGAGCACCTTCACGCCGGCCTGCATTGCGGTCTCGGCCGCGATCGCGTCGTCGCGGATGCTGCGGCCCATGAGCTTGGGCAGGATGTTGACGCACACGATGATCGCGCCGAAGGAGCCAAACACGTAGGTCACGGCATAGCCGATGGCCACGTTGCCCTGCAGCCGCGCGGTCTCGGCCGCGGCAAGGCCGAGCTTGCCGATGGCGTCGCCCGCCGTGCCGATGATGGCGCTCTGCGTGAGGCCGCCGGCCGCCACGCCCGCCGCCAGGCCCTTGTCGAGCCCGAAGAGCTTGGCCATGACCACCACGGTCGCCAGGCCGGTGGCGGCCATCACGGCGGCCAGGGTGATCTCCTTGATCGACTGCTTGCCCAGCGAGCTGAAGAACTGCGGCCCGCTCTCGAAGCCCACGGCGTAGATGAACAGCGCGAACAGCACGGCCTTCACGCCGCCGTCGATCTGCACGCCGACCTGGCTCACGATCACCGCCACCAGCAGCGAGCCGGCGACGCCGCCGAGCTGGAACTTGCCGAACTTGATCTTGCCGATCCAGTAGCCGACGGCCAGCGAGAGAAAGAGCGCCATTTCGGGCGACTTCTTGAAGAGTTCATGCAGCCATTCCATAGGGGAAGTCCTTTCAGTGCATCAATGAGAAGAAGAGAGAAGAGAAGGGCGTGGAGCGTCTCGGGTCGTTGTCTTATTTCGCGTGCTGTACCAGTCCGGCCAGGGCCACGATCAGCGGGCCCATCAGCGGCAGCACGACGTTCGAGATGGCGTAGGTGATCGTGTAGCCCAGCAGCGGCGTGGCGTTGCCCGCGGCGTTCTGCACGGCGCTGAGCGCGGGCGTGCTGCACTGCTGGCCGGCGATGGCGCCCAGCAGCACCGGCGCCTCGAGCTTGAGCAGGCGGTGGCCGACGAACAGCGAGAGGCTGGCCGGCACCACCGCGACGGCGATGCCCACCAGCGGCAGCGCAACGCCGAACTTCTGGACCAGCGCCAGCGCCTGCGGCCCCGAGGCCAGGCCCACGCAGGCGATGAAGGTGGCCAGGCCCAGGTCCTTCATGAGCGCGAGCGCGTCGGCCGGCACGCTCAGGCGGTGCGGGTGCTTCGACTGGTACCAGCCGAAGGCCAGCCCGGTGAGCAGCGCACCGCCGCCGGTGCCGAGCGAAAACGGAATGCCGCCGAGCTTGGCGCTGAAACTGCCGATGAACACGCCCAGCAGGATGCCCGCGGCGGCGAAGCTGATGTTGCTGCGCGTGGAGGCGATCACGCGGTCGCCGACCTGCGCGATGGCGCTCGCCACCTCGGGCGCGGGGCCGTAGAGCTTGAGCACGTCGCCGCGCTGCAGCGTGAGGTCGTTCACGAGCGGCATGGCGTGGCCGTCGCGCGCCAGGCCGATCACCTGCACGGCGGACGGCAACTCGTTTTCCAGCATGCGCAGCCCACGGCCGAACCATTCGCGGCGGTTGGCGACGACCTCGGTGGTCTCGACCACGGTGTCGAAGGCGGTGGTGTCGGCGAACTCGCGGCCCAGCAGCTCGCCCACGTTGACGAGGGCGCTGCGCCGGCCGATGGCCAGCACCTGGTCGCCCACGCGCAGGTGCAGCCCGGGCTCGACCACGAGGCTCTGGCCGTCGCGCACCACGCGCTCGATGCTGGCCTGCCGCCCGAGGATCGACGTCAGCTCGCCGACCGAACGGCCGCGTCCCACGGTGACGCGGAACACGCGCCCGACCATCTCGGGCGTGGCACTGGCGGCGTCCGGGTCGTCGGCGCCGCCGCCCATGGTCTTCCACAGCTTGTCGGCTTCGGCGCGCAGGTTCACGCGCAGCAGCAGCGGAAACACCTGGCTCGTGACCACCACGATGGCGATCAGCCCGAACACGTAGGTGATGGAGTAGGCCGTGACCACGTTGGCCTGCAGCTGCGCGATCTCGGCGGCGGGGAGCGACAGCTTCGAGATCGCGTCGGTCGCCGTGCCCACCACGGCCGATTCGGTGGCCGCGCCCGCCATCAACCCGGCGGCGGTGCCGCGGTCGAGCGACAGCAGCACGGTGGCACCGAGCACCAGCGCGAGCACCACCACCACCTCGACCAGGCACAGCAGGCCCAGCCGCAAGCCCTTGGCGTCGAGGTTGGCGAAGAACTGCGGGCCGCCCGCGTAGCCGAGCGCAAAGATGAAGAGCATGAAGAACACGTTCTTCACGCTGTCGTCGAGCCGGATGCCCAATTGGCCGACCACCAGCGCGGCAATCAGCGTGCCGCAGATGCCGCCCAGCTGGATCGGGCCGAAACGGATCTGGCCCACCGCGTAGCCGATGCACAGCACCAGAAACAATGCGATCTCCGGACTGTTTCTGAGTATTTCCACGAGATGACTGACCATCTGCCGCAATTCCTCCGGGTCTATTTGTTCAACTTATTCAGGCCGGCCGGTGGGGCGGAAAGAAAAACAGAGCACTGCATCCATTGGCATCAACGCCGTCCGGGCACCGGGGCGGCGCGCGAACTTTGTTTTTCACTCACGAATTGATGATTTTTCCTATTAGGTCTGACGATAAATCAACACCCATGACAATTGTCAAATTTTGAAAAGAATAGCTGTCGCGGCAATTGAAATGAGGTCGTTTGAATTACAAACTGCCCGTCGCGATGGAATGGACCGACCGGAGACCGAGGCCAATGCCCTCGGGTTTTTGATAACTCAAGTGACTTGATTTAGTCGGTCGACTGCTCGATAGTCCCCCTCGCGTCCGGATGCTTCCCCGCTTGTTGGCGGGCGGTGATCCGGTTCCACAGCAAGCACGGCAGGCGCTGTGCGCCCGCCCCCTGAAGGAGACAACCCTTATGTTCACCCGCCCGCGCTTCGTTCCCGCCCTGGCCGTCCTGGCCCTGGCCGCATCGGCCACGTCCACGGCCCTGGCCGCCGACCCGCCCGTCATCGGCCTGGTCACCAAGACCGAGACCAACCCCTTCTTCGTGAAGATGAAAGAGGGTGCGCAGGAAGAAGCAAAGAAGCTCGGCGCCAAGCTGCTCTCGGGGGCAGGAAAGGCCGACGGCGACAACGCGGGCCAGATCACGGCGATGGAAAACATGATCGCCGCCGGCGCCAAGACCATCCTCATCACGCCCAGCGACGCCAAGGCCATCGTGCCGGCGATCAAGAAGGCGCGCGACAAGGGCGTGCAGGTGATCGCACTCGACAGCCCGGCCGATCCGCCGGACGCCACCGACGCGCTCTTCGCCACCAACAACTACACGGCCGGCGTGCTCATCGGCGAATACGCCAAGGCCGCGATGGCCGGCAAGACGCCCAAGATCGTCGCGCTCGACCTGCTGCCGGGCCACCCCGTGGGCGCGCAGCGCCACAACGGCTTCATGAAGGGCTTCGGCCTGCCGGCCAACGACGCCAAGTCGAACGAGCTGTCCAAGTCGCCCGAGATCGTCTGCATGGCCGACAGCTTCGGCGACCAGGCCAAGGCGCAGACCGTGATGGAGAACTGCCTGCAGAAGGCGCCCGACGTGAACCTGGTCTACACCATCAACGAGCCCGCCGCGGCCGGTGCCTACAACGCGCTCAAGCGCGCGGGCAAGGAGAAGGGCGTGATGATCGTCTCGGTCGACGGCGGCTGCCAGGGCATCAAGGACACGGCCGCCGGCGTCATCGCCGCGACCTCGCAGCAGTACCCGC
Source organism: Variovorax sp. GW821-FHT09A10 (assembly GCF_059418385.1). NCBI lineage: Bacteria > Pseudomonadati > Pseudomonadota > Betaproteobacteria > Burkholderiales > Comamonadaceae > Variovorax > Variovorax sp. GW821-FHT09A10. Next base: position 1,385,857 of record NZ_JBWKPT010000002.1, on the reverse strand, counting down.
TGAAGATGGCCGCCATGGGCGTGGCCGCAGGCGTCGAGTTCGCCAAGACCGGCAAGAAGGCCTCGGGTTACGTCGACACCGGCGTGACGCTCATCGCCGGCAAGAGCGTGGCCGGCGTCGACAGCAAGGACACCAAGACCGGCACCGAGCTGTGCTGGGGCAAGAAGTAAACGGCCCCCGGCAACAAGGAAAGCACATCGATGGCGACATCTCCGACGCACCGCATTCCGTGGGGCGCCCTCGGGCCGTGGCTGGCCCTGCTCGGCGCATGCATCTTCTTTGCGACGCAGTCCGACCGCTTTCTCACGGGCGGCAACCTGTCGCTGATCCTGCAGCAGGTGATGGTGGTGGGCGTGATCGCCATCGGCCAGACGCTGATCATCCTCACGGCCGGCATCGACCTGTCGTGCGGCATGGTGATGGCACTGGGCGGGATCATCATGACGAAGTTCGCCACCGAGCTCGGCATGCCGGTGCCGCTGGCCATCCTGTGCGGCATCGGCGTGACGACGCTGTTCGGCCTGCTCAACGGCCTGCTGGTCACGCGCATCAAGCTGCCGCCGTTCATCGTGACGCTGGGCACGCTGAACATCGCGTTCGCGATCACGCAGCTGTACTCGTCATCGCAAACGATCACCGACCTGCCCGCCGGCCTCACGGGCCTGGGCACCACCTTCACCATCGGCAGCGCCGAAGTGGCGTGGGGCTCGGTGCTGATGGTGGCGCTGTATGTGCTCGCGTGGTTCGTGCTGCGCGAGACGGCCGCGGGGCGCCACATCTACGCGGTCGGCAACAACGCCGAAGCCACGCGGCTGGTCGGCATTCCGACACAGCGCGTCCTGCTGGGCGTGTACGTGGCGGCGGGCGTGCTCTACGGGATCGCCTCGCTGCTGTCGGTGGCGCGCACCGGCGTGGGCGACCCGAACGCGGGCCAGACCGAGAACCTGGACGCCATCACCGCCGTGGTGCTCGGCGGCACCAGCCTGTTCGGTGGGCGCGGCATCGTGCTGGGTTCGCTCATCGGCGTGCTCATCGTGGGCGTCTTTCGCAACGGGCTCACGCTGATGGGCGTGTCGTCGATCTACCAGGTGCTGGTGACGGGCGTGCTCGTGATCCTGGCGGTGGCGGCCGATCAACTCTCGCGCAAGGGAGCCCGCTGATGAACACCGTGGCCAACCCCAAGATCGTGATGCAGGCCAAGGGCCTGGTGAAGCGCTACGGCCAGGTCACCGCGCTCGACGGCGTGGACTTCGAGCTGCGCGAAGGCGAGATCCTCGCGGTGATCGGCGACAACGGCGCGGGCAAGTCGTCGCTCATCAAGGCGTTGTCGGGCGCCATCGTGCCCGACGAAGGCCAGATCCTGCTCGACGGCGCGCCGGTGCATTTCCGCAACCCGCTCGATGCGCGCCGCGCCGGCATCGAGACGGTCTACCAGGACCTCGCCGTCGCGCCCGCGATGACCATCTACGAGAACCTTTTTCTCGGCCGCGAACTGCGCCGCCCCGGCTTCCTGGGCAACGTGCTGCGCATGCTCGACAAGAAGAAGATGCTGCTCGAAAGCACGGCGCGCATGCAGGACCTGAAGGTCGGCATCCAGTCGATGACGCAGGCCGTCGAAACGCTCTCGGGCGGCCAGCGCCAGTGCGTGGCCGTGGCGCGCAGCGCGGCCTTCGCGCGGCACGTGGTCATCATGGACGAGCCCACCGCCGCACTCGGCGTGAAGGAAGGCAACATGGTGCTCGAGCTGATCCGCCGCGTGCGCGAGCGCGGGCTGCCCGTGGTGCTCATCAGCCACAACATGCCGCACGTGTTCGAGGTGGCCGACCGCATCCACGTGGCGCGCCTGGGCAGGCGCGCGGCCGTGCTCAATCCGAAGAAGATCAGCATGAGCGACACCGTGGCCGTGATGACCGGCGCCATGACCGCCGACCAGTTGCCCGCGGAGGCGCATGCCTGATACCGGCACCGACATCGCCATCGTTGAACGCCCCTCGGCCTTGCTGCGTCCGCGCGGCTCCAACCAGGTGGGCATGCGCCAGTTCAACGAGCGCGTGGTGCTGCAGGCGCTGCGCGTGCACACCAGCCTGCCCAAGGCCGACCTCGCGCGGCTCACGGGCCTGAGCGCACAGACCATCGGCCTCATCACCGCGCGGCTCGAGGACGACGGCCTCATCGTCAAGCAAAGCCGTGTGCGCGGGCGCATCGGCCAGCCTTCGGTGCCGCTGGCGCTGAACCCCGACGGCGCCTTCGCCATCGGCGTGAAGCTCGGGCGGCGCGGCGCCGAGTGGCTGCTGATCGACTTCGCGGCGCGCGTGCGCGAGCACCACGCGATCCGCTACGAGTTCCCCGACGCCGCGGCGCTGCTGCCCGTGATCGCCGAGCACATCCACCGCCTGCGCGACGGGCTCGGGCCGCTGGCCGCGCGCAACGTGGGCGCGGGGCTGGCGGCGCCGTTCCAGCTTGGCGGCTGGCACCGCACGCTGGGGCTGTCGAAGGCGCAGTCGGACGAATGGAACCAGATGGACCTGCTGGCCGAGGTGCGCGCGCGCACCGACGTGCCCGTGGGCTTTGCGCGCGACACCGTGGCGGCCTGCGTGGCCGAGCTGGTGACGGGGCGCGGGCACGACCTCAAGAGCTTTCTCTACATCTTCGTCGACACCTTCGTGGGCGGCGGGCTGGTCATCAACTCGCACCTGCACACCGGCGCGCATGGCAACGCGGGCGCGCTCGCGTCGATCCCGATGCGCACCGAGAAGCCCTCCGAAGGTCTGTCGACGCAGGTGGTGGCCGAGGCGTCGCTGTGGGAGCTGGAACAGCGCCTGCGCGCCGAAGGCCTCGACGCCACGGCGGCCTACGACGACCGCGCGCTCGAGGCACCGTTCGCCGCGGCCACGCAGGCCTGGCTCGGCAGCGCGTCACGCGCGCTGGCGCATGCCATCGTCAGCAGCACCGCGGTGCTCGACCTGGCCGACGTGGTGATGGACGGCTCGATGTCGCGCGCGCTGCTCGACGCGCTGCTGGTGCAGACCCGCGCGGCGCTCGCGCAATGCAACTGGGAGGGCCTGTGGGCGCCGCAGCTGCATGGGGGCAGGGCGGGGGCGCAGGCCTGCGCGCTCGGCGGCGCGATGCTGCCGCTGCACGCCAACTTTGCGCCGGACCACGATGTGTTTCTGAAGGCGGGGTGAGCCGCCCAAAAGCTCAGGGACTCGCCAAGGCGTGCAGGTCGCGCGGCAATCGCAGCGTGCTCGCGCGAGCGCCTGCGGGGCACGGCCCGTCGGAGTAGGCCGCATCGCCCTCGGGCATGACGCACTTGTGCACCTCGACGACGGCAGGCGCGGTCTTGGCTGTGGGGGCGATCACCGGGGCCTCGACGTTCGTGTTCGTCAGCGTGGCCGATGGCATGGGTGCGCGGGTCACCGCATCTGGCAACGCGCTGTGAGCGGTCGACTTGTCGGGCTCGGCGGGCACGACTGCAGTGGTCAAGGCCGCAGCACGCGCCGCGCTCTCGTGCACCAGGTCTTTCAAGGTCACGTAGAACAGCGACATCGCCACCAGCGCCACGCCCAGGCACGGGGCCCAGTACCGCCGGGGGTCGCCGGCCCGTGAGGTCAAAGCGATCGTCTGTTCCAGGTCCATGGCTGAAGCTCCTTGTCGTGTTCAGCCGTTCTTACCGGTGAGCGCCGGGCTCCGCTGTAGGCCGGCGCCATGCGCGGTGACGGAATCCGCCGCGAAAACGCCGTGGAGAAAGGCGCATCGCACGGGAAGCGGGGCGCTCTCGATAATGCAATCCGCTTGTAGAGAACCCCCACAGACGCAGAGAAGTTGAGAACCGCGAAATGAGTGCTGCAGATTTTCTTTTCGCCCCCGAGGTGCAAAAGCTCTTGATGGTCGCCTACGCGGCGCCCCAACAACCCCTGTCTTCCAGCGAGCTGGCCCAGCGCTCGAAGCTCGACCCCGCCGATGTGGAACGCACCTTGGCGCACCTCGTCGGCAGCGGCATCCTGAAGAAGCAAAAGCCGAAGGCCGAGGAGGCCGAGACCTTCTCGATCGACCGCGCGTTCATCTTCCACGACGAGCTGCGCAACATCGCGCTCAAGTCGTTCGCCGCGGCCGAGCCGGTTCGCGCGATGCTGCGCGGCAAGTTCAAGGCCTCGGTCGTGCGCGCCTTCGTGCTCGCGGAGGACGAAGACGGCACCCTGGAGCTGCTCGTCGTGCACGGCCAGTCGATGCCCGACGAAGCCACTCTGGCGGCCGCTTGCCGGAAGCTCTCGAAGACCATCCACCGCCACCTGAAGGTGCACGTCATCTCGAACGCGAAGTTCAACGGCCTCACGCCGCGCGATGCGCTCATGCCGAAACCCGCGGCGCTCGAGATCATCAAGCTCGGGGATACGAAGGCGCCGCTGCCCGTCGAGAAGGTCGGCCTCTTGCAGAGCGCGAGGAAGAAGTTGGCGACGCTGTCGCGTTCGTCGGCGTGATCGCCTGGCTTGGGTCCCGTGAGGCCAGCCGCCGATGCAGGCCGCGCCGGACCCCGACGTGTTCCTGAAGGCGGCCTGAGCAGGGTGGGGTGGGCGTGCTGGGGGACAATCGAAGAAACCCTTTCGCAACCCACTCCCACGACCATGTCCCGCCTCGACGACCCCCGCCACGACGCCGAAGTCGGCTCTCGCGACAGCACCCTCGACACCACCCGCATCGACGACGTGCGCATCGGCGCCGTGCGCCCGCTCATGACCCCCGCGCTGCTGCAAGAGCGCGTGCCCGTGCGCGACAACACGCTCGCGCTGGTCGAAGGCAGCCGCGCCGCCATCGCCGACGTGCTGCACGGGCGCGACGACCGCTTGGTGGTCGTGGTCGGCCCGTGCTCCATCCACGACCACGACCAGGCCATCGAATACGCGCAGCGCCTGAAGAAGGTGGCCGATTCACTGCAGGACGACCTGCTCATCGTCATGCGCGCCTACTTCGAGAAGCCGCGCACCACCGTCGGCTGGAAGGGCTACATCAACGATCCGCACCTGGACGGCAGCTTCGCCATCAACGAAGGCCTGGAGCGCGCGCGGCGCCTGCTGCTGGAGCTGACCACGCTGGGCCTGCCGACCGGTACCGAGTTCCTCGACCTGCTGAGCCCGCAGTTCATCGCCGACCTGATCGCCTGGGGCGCCATCGGCGCGCGCACCACCGAGAGCCAGAGCCACCGCCAGCTGGCCTCGGGCCTGAGCTGCCCGGTCGGCTTCAAGAACGGCACCGACGGCAGCGTGAAGGTGGCGGCCGACGCCATCCTCGCGGCCCGCGCACCGCATGCCTTCATGGGCATGACCAAGATGGGCATGGCCGCGATCTTCGAGACGCGCGGCAACGACGACTGCCACGTGATCCTGCGCGGCGGCAAGGCGCCCAACTATTCGGCGGCGGATGTGGCGTCCAGCTGCGAGGCGCTGCTGGCCAACGGCCTGCGCCCGCAGGTGATGATCGACGTCTCGCACGGCAACAGCAGCAAGCAGCACCAGCGCCAGATCGTGGTGGCCGAAGACGTGGCCGCGCAGATCGCGGGCGGCGAGCGGCGAATCACCGGGATCATGATCGAGAGCCACCTCGAGGAAGGCCGGCAGGACCTGAAGCCGGGTGTGCCGTTGAAGCACGGCGTGTCGATCACCGATGCGTGCATCGGTTTTGCGCAGACGGTGCCGGTGCTCGAAGGGCTGGCGTCGGCGGTGAAGGCGCGGCGCCGGTTGGCCAAGGCCTGAGGCTGACGAGGGGGCAGGGCGACTCCCTGCCGCCTGTCCCCCCGGGCGGGTTCGGGCAACGCCCCGAGCCGGTCCGCATCGACTTCCTGAGGCGGAGCAGCCTCGGGCGCCCCGCGCTTGTCGCGACCACTTTCCCCCCCGCCATCGACCGCACCAAGGCCTCCATTTCGTGGAGCCAAGGGGCGCTTGGACTGTGGCAGAAATGTAAACACTGCAAACAGTTTTCCAATTGTTACGAGAACTACATCACGAAACTTGAGCCGAGGCGCCGTGAATCCGAGGGCAAACAGGCCGGTCGTGGGGCATCCTTGCGCCACTTTGTAATTAAAACGTATGAAAAATGATTACAAAATACCGACCTGTCAGGTCTTATTGATTACATTTGGAGTTCTTCATGCTCAAGCTCGCAGTCGCCGCGGCGGTTACCGCCACCCTCGCTCTCGCATCCGGTTCCGTCCTGGCCCAGACGGCCTCGGCGAGCTTTCAGGTCAAGATGACCATCGTCAAGAGCTGCTCGGTGACCGCCGGCACCACCTCTGACATCAGCCTGGGCACCGCCGTGCTGCCCACGGCGACCAGCCAGACGGGCAGCAACACCATTTCGGTCACTTGCTCCAAGACCACGCCGTACAACGTCGGCCTGGCGCCGTCGACCGCCAACAGCGGCACCGTCAACGGCACGGGTTTCATGTCGTCGGCCACCAACAGCGACAAGGTGCCTTACGCGCTGTATTCGGACTCGACCTTTGGCGCAGCCTGGGGCAGCACCATCGGCACCAACACCGTGGGCGGCACGGGCGACGGCGCTGCGGCATCCCTGACGGTCTACGCCAAGAACACCAACGCCAATTTCACGCCCGGCAGCTACGCCGACACCGTGACGGTGACGGTCACGTACTGAGCCCGTACTGAATCGTGAGACGTGCTCTTGCCATCCTCGGACTGTGGGGCGCATGCCTGCTTGGCGGCGGTGCGGTCCAGGCGGCCGGCCTGCAGGTCTCGCCCGTCACCCTGACGCTGGCGGCGACCCGGCAGGCCGACGGGCTCTGGCTGAGCAACACGGGGCCAGCGCCGCTGGACGCGCAGATCCGCGTGTTCCGCTGGACGCAGGTGGACGGGCAGGACCGCATGGATCCGGCGGACGGACTCATCGTCAGCCCGCCCATGCTGCAACTGCCCATCGACGGGCGGCAACTGGTGCGCGTGATCCGCAACGGGCCGCCGCCCGCGGGTGCGGCCGAAGAGGCCTACCGCGTGCTGGTGGACGAGTTGCCCGTGCCGCAGGCGGCAGGCGCTGCGACCGACGGCAGGAAGAGCAACCTGAACTTCGTGATGCGGCACTCGCTGCCCATCTTCGTTTCCCCGGCAGGCGCGGAGCCGGCCCCCGCGCAGTTGCGCTGGAGCCTGCGGCGCGAGGACGGCAAGGCCGTGCTCGAAGTCAGCAACAGCGGCGGGGTGCACGCCCAGCTGGCGGACCTTGTGTTCACCGGCGCGGACGGCCGCGCCGTCACCGCCCATGCCGGCTTGCTGGGCTATGTGCTGCCCGGCGCCACCATGCGCTGGCCGCTGAAGACGCCGCCTGCCGCCGTGTCAGGCGCGGGTCGCTGGCAGGCCATGATCGATGGCAGGACCACGGCCGCAGACCTCGCGCCACTGGCGCGCTGAGCAGGCCGTGCACATGGCGAGGGCCTTGCTGGCCCCTTTCGCGCTGGCGCCGTTTGCGCTGGCCCTGACCGCACCGCCCGCCCTGGCTGCGCCCGCCGCCCAGGCCGCGCCGGCTGCCATGACGCTGTACCTGGAGGTCAGCCTCAACGGCATGGCGCGCGGGCTGCACCCGTTTCGCCTGGAGGGCGGGGCCTTGTGGGCCTCCCGTGCGGTGCTGCGCGAACTGAGTTTCACCCTGCCCGACAACGCTGCCGAATGGCTGCCCTTGCGCGACCTGCCCGGGCTTTCCGCTGACTACGATGCCGCACGCCAGCAACTGGCCCTGACCGCGCCGCTCGCGATGCTGAGCCTGCCCACGGCCACGGTGGGGCAGGCGGCCGTCACCGCGCAGCCCCTGAGCACGTCCACCGGCCTGCTGCTGAACTACGACCTCTATGGCACCCAGGGCAGGGGCGGTGGCAGCAGCCTGAGCGCCTTCGGCGAGCTGCGCGCGTTCCGCGGCGCCAGCGTGCTCAGCACCACCTGGCTGATGCAGCGCACGCACGACACCCAGGGCTGGAAGGACCAGTCCGTGCGCATGGACAGCACCTGGAGCCTGGCCTTCCCCGACAGGATGCTCACCCTGCGCGTGGGCGACACGCTCACCGGCGCCGTGCCCTGGTCGCGCGCCACGCGCATCGGCGGCATCCAGCTGTCGCGCGACTTCGGCCTGCAGCCTTACCGCCAGACCGCGCCGCTGCCCAGCTTCATCGGCTCGGCCACGATGCCCTCGGACGTGGAGCTGTTCATCGACGGCATCCGCCAGTACAGCGGCCAGGTGCCGGCGGGGCCGTTCCAGCTCAACACGCTGCCGCGCATCAACAGCACGGGCACGGCGCAGGTGGTGGTGACCGACGCGCTGGGCCGCGCCGCCACGCTGAGCTTTTCGCTCTTCGACAGCAACCGCCTGCTGGCGCCCGGGCTGACCGATTGGACGGTCGACCTGGGCGTGGTGCGCCGCAATTACGGCCTGCGCTCCTTCGACTACGGCAAGCAGCCGGTGCTGACCGGCACCTGGCGCCGGGGCCTCAGCGACAGCTTCACGATGGAAGCGCATGGCGAAGTGACGCGCGGCCTGGCGCTGGCCGGCGCCGGCGGCGTGTGGCAACTGGGCGCCGCGGGCACGCTGTCGGCGGCGCTGGCGGGCAGCCGGCACGACGCCGACGCCCCCGGCGGCAGCCGCAGCGGCACGCAGACCAGCCTGGGCTACCTGTGGCGGCAGGAGCGCCTGTCGGTCGGCCTGAACGGCACCCGCACCCAGGGCGACTACCGCGACGTGGCCACGGCCTACGGCTCGGCCCCGGCCAAGGGCAGTGCCAGCGCGAGCGTGGGCTACGACATGGGCGGCCTGGGCAACGTCAGCCTCAGCTACCTGTACCTGCGCCCGGTCGGGCAGAGCGCGTCGCGCTATGCCAGTGTGAACTGGTTCCGTTCGATCGGGCGCACGACCTCGATCACGGTGGGCATGAACCAGAACCTGGACAAGCGCAGCGACCGCGGCATCTTCGTCGGCCTGAGCTGGTCGTGGGACGCACAGACCAGCGTGAGCGCCGGCGTGCAGCGCAGCGGCGACCAGGGCACGGTGGGCACCGTCAGCGCGCAGCAGTCGCCCCTCGGCGACGGCGGTTGGGGCTGGCGCGCCACGGCGCGCACGGGCGGCGGTGCGACCGGCGGCCAGGCCGAGGTCAACTACCTGGGCCCCTACGGCCGCGTGCAGGCCGGCGTGAGCGAGATGGGCGGCAGCAGCGCCAGCCGCTACGCCTACGCGGGCGCCAGCGGTGCGCTGGTGCTGATGGGCGGCGGGGTGCTGGCCGCGCGGCGCATCGACGACGCCTTTGCGGTGGTGGACACCGACGGCGTGGCCGGCGTGCCCGTGAAGCTCGAGAATCGACCGGTGGGGCAGACCAATGCGAGCGGCCTGCTGCTGGTCGTGCCGGTGAACGCCTACCAGAACAACAAGCTGGCGATCGACCCGATGGACCTGCCCGCCGACGTGCGCATCGAGCGCGCCGAGACCCTCATCACCCCGGCCGGCCGGTCGGGCGCGCGGGCGCATTTCGGCATCACGCCCGTGCGGGCCGCCCACGTGGCATTGATGGACGCGCAGGGCCAGCCCTTGCCGCTGGGCAGCCGCGTGCAGGTGAACGGCCAGGACGGCAGCGGTGCGGTGGTGGGCTATGACGGCTGGGTGTACCTGGACACGCTCGACGTGCGCAACACGCTGGCCGTGCGCACGCCCGACGGCGGGGTGTGCCGGGCGCAGTTCGACTGGCGGCGTCCCGAGGGCGGTGGTTTGCAGAAAGAGCGGTTGACATGTGGACGTTGAGATTCGTGAAACTGGCGCTGGCACTCTCGTGGCTGCTGGGCATGGGCGCGGCGCATGCCGACCCGAGCTGCTGGGTCGCCAGCCAGCCCACCTTCGCCTTCGGCACCGTGACGGCGTCGGCGGCGACGGACACCACCGCCACGGTCGGCTTCGCCTGCCAGAACGACACCGGCCAGACCATGTACATGAACTACTGCGTGTACGTCTACCAGGGCAACGAGATCGCCGGCTACGCGCCGCGCTACATGACCAACTGGAACGGCTCGCAGATGGCCTACAACATCTACGCCGACGCGGGCCGCAGCAGCATCGTCGGCCCGCCGCCGGGCGGCGGCACCTACAGCAGCGCGGCGGGCACGTTCGTGCTGCCGGCCGGCGGCGGCAACGTCGCGCTGAACATTCCGTTGTACGGCCGCGTGCCGTCCGGGCAATCGCTGGCGGCGGGCAGCTACCAGGCCAACATCTACAACTCCCAGGTCGTCTGGGGCATGAAGAACGGCAACGCCCCCGGCAGTTGCAACGCGAGCTCGGCGAAGTACACCGGGGTGACGAATTTCTACACGCAGGTCACGGCCACCTATTCGAGCGCCTGTGCCGTCAGCGTGACGGCCACCGATCTGGACTTCGGCAGCGCCAGCTCGCTGGCGTCCGCGGTCAACGGCACGGCGGCCATCACGATGGCCTGCCCGCCCAGCACCGCCTGGAAGGTGGGGCTGAGCAATGGCGTGAACGTGACGGGGACGCAGCGGCGCATGGCGGGCGGGACCGGTGACTACATCCGCTACGAGCTGTACCGCGATGCCGCGCGCTCGCTGCGCTGGGGCAATGCCGCAGGCACGGACACGGTCGACGGCAGCGGCAATCCCGGCAGCGCCATCCCGGTCTACGGCCGGGTGCCGGCCCAGACCAACGTGGCGCCGGGCAGTTACAGCGACACGGTCACCGTCACGGTGACGTACTAGGGGCGGTCAGGCGCCGGCGCGAGTCGGCGCGTGGCGCTGCTCCGCATAGGTTTTCAGCGACTGCATGGTCCGGGGCAGCCCCGTGCGAAGTTGCTTGGCAACGCCGGGTCCGAACAGGAAGGCGAGGCCACCGGTGAACCACACGCGGTGCACCACTTCCGAGCCGCCGGCGACGGGCGACACCGTGTGCTCGAAGTGCATGCGGAACAGGGGGATGTGGCCTTCGACGGTGAACGAGCGGCCCTCGGTGCGCTCCGTGACCGCCATCGGCACGCCCATGCCCTTGCTGGGAACGATCCGGCCCTTGGTTCCCACGGCGAAGGGGCCGTTGAGCTGGGCCTTCTTGGTGTCCGGGTCCCACAGATGCCATCGATCGACCTCGCTCCAGATGTGGTCGACGACCGTGGGCGGGACTGCGATGTGGATGCGTTCTTCGATGTGCATGAGCGGGCCAGGAGTAAAAACGCGCAGCCTAATGCAAGGCAGCCCGTCCACCCGCGAAGCAGCCTGGGCGATGAAGGACATTGCGGCCATCGCCCGGCCGCGTTGCGCATCAGATCGGCGCGTAGGCGCCCGTGCCGTCCGGCCAGGCCGTCAGCACCTCGTAGCCGTCGGCCGTGACCGCCACCATGTGCTCCCACTGCGCGGACAGCGAGCGGTCCTTGGTCACGACGGTCCAGCCGTCGGCCAGTTGCTTCGTTTCGGCGCGGCCCGCATTGAGCATCGGCTCGATGGTGAAGACCATGCCCGGCTCCAGCACGAGGCCCGCCCCGCGCCGCCCGAAGTGCAGCACCTGCGGTTCGTCGTGGTAGATGCGGCCGATGCCGTGTCCGCAGTACTCGCGCACCACGCTGAAATTTTCGCGCTGGGCGACCGACTGGATCGCGTGGCCCACGTCGCCCAGCGTCGCGCCGGGCTTCACCTGCCGGATGCCGGCGCACAGGGCTTCGTAGGTCGTCTCCACCAGCCGGCGCGCCAGCACGCTCGGCGCACCGACGAAGAACATGCGGCTGGTGTCGCCGAACCAGCCGTCCTTGTTGACGGCGACGTCGATGTTGACGATGTCGCCCGCCTTCAGGATCTTGTCGGCCGAGGGAATGCCGTGGCACACCACCTGGTTCACCGAGGTGAGGATGGTCTTCGGATAGCCCAGGTAGCCCACGTTGGCGGGAATGGCGCCTTGCACCTTCACGATGTGTGCGTGGCAGAGGCGGTCGAGCGCTTCGGTGCTCACGCCGGGCACGACGTGGGGCTCGATCATGGCCAGGACCTGCGCCGCGAGTTGGGCGGCATGGCGTGCCATCACCAGTTCGTCGGCCGACCGGAGGGGAACGTCGTGTGCCATCAGTGCTGCTTGCCGTTCGCGGGGGCGCGGGGCTTGCCGGGTGGGGCGGCAATGTCCAGGCCGCCCGAGAGCTCGGCCTGGATCAGCAGCTGGCAGACCTCCCGGTAGTCGAGGTCGGGATGCATCTCGGTCAGCATGCCGACCCGCATCCAGTGCTCTGCCTGCGCATTGATCGACCGGCTGAGAGCGTTGCCCGCCACGCGCAGGTTCTCGTGCATCAGGTCTGAAATCTTGACGATGCCCATGGGCCACCTCTGTATGAAACGTATATGGATTGTATGCGTTTCATATGGTCGGGTGTTGGGGCCGGTCTACGCGCTCTTGTCCCGCGTGACCAGCAGGTTGCGCGCTTCCGCCAGCAGCGGCTTCACGGTCTCGAAGGTCGCGGCGCTCGGATTGATCACGCTCACCCAGTACATCTTGGCGTACACCGGGTGCGGCATCAGCCGGTCGAGCGCGGCGTGGTCGACGTCGGCCGGCGGCTGCTCGCCGAACAGCGCGCGAAAGGTCTCCTTGCCCACGCCGACGTTCAGGCGGAACACGCCGGGCCGGTTCAGCTTCGAGGCGCTGTCGAACTCGCTGTCCTTCGTCACGATCGTGGCGAAGGCGAACTTGTTGTCCGCGCCGTGGAAGAAGAAGGTGTTGTCGTCGGCCACTTCGAAATGGCCGCCGCCGAGCGTGTCGATCAGGTGTTGGGTGATGTCGTCTTCGGTCATGAATTGCGGATGTGTTCAGGGCTTCCAGCGCCGCAGGCCGAGCTCGTCGGCGAGCGCCTGGTAGGCCTTGATGCGCGCCTGCACATAGTCGTCGAGTGCGGCGCCGGTGAGCACGAAAGGATAAAGGCCGTGCCGTTCGCGCAGCGCCGCGTAGCCCGGCGCGGCCGTGGCCTCGGCGAAGGCGGCGGTCCAGGCGCGCACGGCGGTGTCGGGCACGTTGGCACTGAGGTAAACGCCGCGCACGGTCGGCCAGACGATGTCCGCGCCTTGCTCGCGCGCGGTGGGCACGCCCGTGAGCGCGCCGCCCAGCCGCGTTTCGGACAGCACCGCGAGCAGGCGCAGCGGCGCGCCGCCGGCGATGGCCTGCAGCGCCTCGGCGGCGTCGCCCGGGAACGCGTCGACGTGTTTGCCCTGCAGCGCGCCCAGCGCATCGCCGCCGCCTTCGAAGGACACGAAACGCATCGCCTTCGGTGCGCCGCCGGCCGCGCGCACCAGCAGCGCGGCCTTCACCCAGTCCTGGCTGCCGACCGTGCCGCCCGCGCCGAAGACCACGCGCGACGGGTCCTGGCGCAGCGCGGCGATCAGGTCCTGCAAACGGCGGTAGGGCGAGTCGCGGTGCACGGCGACCACGCCGTAGTCGGTGCCCAGCGTGGCGATCCAGCGCACGGCCGAGGGCGGGTGCGGCCCGAAGCGGCCCTGCGCGAGGTTGAGCAGCGAGCCGCTGGAGAACGCGACCAGCGTGCCCGGCCCGCCGAGCTGGCCGCTCGCGATGCGGTCGAAGGCCACCGCGCCGATGCCGCCCGGCAGATAGCGCTGCGCGAGCGGCGTGCGTGCGGGGCGCACGGCCTGCAGCGCATCGCGCGCCAGCGCGCACGTCAGCGCGAAGCCGCCGCCGGCCTTGGCGGGAATCACGCATTCCGCCGGGCCTTCGGACGCATCGCCCGCCGCGGCCGTCGCCTGCAACGCGACAGGCGCGAGCCACGCGGACAGCGCGCGCAGCGCATGGCGACGGGTGAAGGCGAAGGGGCGTGGCATCGAAGAAGAAGGGTGGCGGTTCACCCCGCGGGACGGGGCCACCAGATGATGGCATGCAGGCCCGGCCCCGCGCCGCGTGCCTCCAGCCGCAAGTCGCCACGGTGCCGCTGCGCGATGGAACGCACGATCGCCAGGCCGAGCCCGAAGCCACCCTGGTCCGCGCGCGCGCCGCGACGGAAGCGCTGGCCCAGCGTGGCGCGCTCGTCCTCGCTCAGGCCGGGGCCGTCGTCCTCCACGTTGAGGCTCCAGCCCGCGGCGTCGCCGGCCGCGAAGAGCGTGATCGTGCCGGCCGCCGGCGTGTAGGCGATGGCGTTGGCCACGAGGTTGCTCAGCGCCTCGCGCAGCAGGCCACGGTCGCCCACCGCGTGCAGCTCGGGCGAGGGCGCATGGATGCCCAGGTCGATGCGCTTGGCGCGCGCCAGCGGCAGCAGGTCGACCGCCACCTCGCGCAGCAGCTCGGCGGTGTCGAATGCGGCGGGCGCCACGGCCACGGTGTCGCTGCGGCCCAGCGCCAGCAGCTGCTGCGCGCTGCGCGTGGCGCGGCCGATCTCGGCGCCCAGCGCGTCGAGCGCGGCGCGCACCTGCGCCGGGTCGTCCTCGCGGCGTGCGTAGTCGGCCTGCATCTGCAGCGTGGTCAGGTGCGTGCGCAGCTGGTGCGAGGCGTCGTCGAGAAACTGCCGTTGTTGTGCGACCAGTTCCTGCGTGCGCGCCATCTGCTGGTTCACGGCGGCGACCAGCGGGCGCACTTCGGCGGGCAGGTCGGTCTCGGCGATGCGCGTGAGGTCGTCGGGCGTGCGTGCCTGCACCTCGCGCGCCAGCCGCGAGAGCGGGCGCAACGCCGCCGCCAGCGCCAGCGCGGTGCCGCACAGCAGCATCGCGAGGATCAGCCCGTCGCGCAGCGCCGCGCTGCGCACGAAGCGGCTGGTGAACTCCTGGCGCGAGCGCGTGCTCTCGCCGACCTGGATCAGCACGCTGCGCCCGGTGCTGCCGGCCGGCGCGCGGTCCAGGTCGCGCCGGTAGGCCGCGAGCCGCACGGCCTCGCCGAAGTAGGTGGCGTCGTAGAAGGCCGGCACGCCCATCGCCGGCTCGACCGGCGGCGCGGGCAGGTCGGCGCTGCCCAGCTCGACCAGCCCGTCGGAGGTCGCGACGCGAAAGAACACCTGCCCGCTGGCCGTGAGCTCGAAGAACTCGAACATCGTGTACGGCAGCTCGACCGACAGCCCGCCCGAGGCCGTGGAGATGTTCGCGTCGATCGACTTGAGCGCGCCGAGCAGTGAGCGGTCATACGCCGCGTTGGCGGCGGCCAGTGCGTCGTGCCGGGTCATCCACAGCTCGATGCCCGTCACCAGCAGCAAGGCGGGGAACAGCAGCAGCGCGAGCCGCTGCCACAGGCTGGTGCGGCGCAGGCGGTCGGTGAAGCGGCGCAGCGCGCTCACTCAGTGTCCGCTTCCAGCACGTAGCCCAGGCCGCGCAGCGTGACGATGCGCACCCCGCTGCCGTCGAGCCGCTTGCGCAGCCGGTACACCAGCACCTCGATGGCTTCGAGGTGCACCTCGTCGTCGTCGGAGAACACGCGGTCGAGGATCTGCTGCTTCGACAGCGGCTCGCCGCTGCGCTGCACCAGCGCGCGCAGCACGGCCTGTTCGCGCGGCGACAGCGCGAGCGCCTCGCCGCCCAGCGTGAACTGCCGGCGTGCGCCGTCGTACACCAGCGGCCCGCAGGCCAGGCGCGGATGTTCCACGCCGCGCGCGCGACGCACCAGCGCGTGCAGTCGCGCTTCGAGTTCGGCCAGCGCGAAGGGCTTGGCGAGGAAGTCGTCGGCGCCCGCGTTGAGCGAGGCGACGCGCTCGTCCAGCGAATCGCGCGCCGTGAGGATCAGCGCCGGCAGCCGCTGGTCGCGTTCGCGCAGCCGCTGCAGCACCGTGTGGCCGTCCATGCCGGGCAGGCCCAGGTCGAGCACCAGCGCGTCGTGGTCGCGCTGCTGCAGCGCCCGGTCGGCCAGCCGGCCGTCGTCCACCCATTCGACCTGGATGCCCGCATGCTCCAGCGCCTTGCAGAGCCAGGTGCCCAGGGTGTGTTCGTCTTCGGCCAGCAGGATGCGCATGGCGCCGATGCTAGGGCCTCGGATGCTCAGTCCGGCTTGATGTTTGCCCGGGCGATCACTTTCTGCCAGCGGTTCTGTTCGGCGGTGATGAACTGCGCGAACTGCTCCGGCGTGCCGCCCACGGCTTCGGCCGCATCGGCCGTGAGCCGCTGCATCGAGTCGGGCGACTTCACGGCCTTCATGGTCTCGGCCGAGAGCTTGGTCATCTGTGCGGGCGTGATGCTGGCCGGCGCGAGCATGCCGTACCACTGCGTCATCTCGAAGCCGGGGAAGCCCTGCTCGGCCACGGTCGGCACGTCGGGCAGCTGCGCCAGGCGCTTGGCCGAGCCGGTCGCGATGCAGCGCACCTTGCCGGCCTTGATGAACGGAATGATCGCCGCTGCGCCGATGGCCGAGGCATCGAGCCGGCCCGAGAGCAGGTCGGTCACCATCGGGCCGGTGCCGCGGTAGGGCACGTGCAGCATGAACACGTCGGCCGTCATCTTCAGGTACTCGAAGGCCAGGTGGCCCGCGCTGCCGTTGCCGGCCGAGCCGTAGCTCAGCTTGCCGGGCTTGCTCTTGGCGTAGGCGATGAACTCCTTGAGGTTCTTCGCCGGCACGTCGGGGTGCACCACGTACAGGCTGGGCACCTTGGCCAGCAGGCTCACGGGCTTGAAGTCCTTGTTCGCGTCGTAGGGCAGCTTGGCGAAGATGTAGGGGTTCACGGCCAGCGTGCCGATGTGGCCGAGGATCAGCGTGTGCTGGTCGGTGGCGCGCGCCACTTCGCTCATGGCGATGTTGCCGGCCGCGCCGGGCTTGTTGTCGACGAACACGCTCTGGCCCAGCGTGCGCGACAGCTCGGCGGCGGTGGAACGCGCCACGATTTCGGAGCTGCCGCCCGGCGCGAAGGGCACGACGAAGCGGATCGACTTGCTGGGCCAGGCATCTTGCGCCGAGGCCATCGAAGGCAGCAGGCCGCCGAGGGTGAGGGCGCCGCCGGCTTGCAGCCAGTGGCGGCGGCTCAGGGGGGCGGCGTCGTTCAGGAAGAGGTCGGACATGGTGCGTGTCTCCATCGATCTTGTAAGAAAGCCTGCATCGTGCCGGGTGGATGCTGTCGGAATGCTGTCAGTTCGCCAAGCGGGGCCGTTCGCGCCGTGTGCCTGTCGTTTCGCGCCGCACGGCCCGCGTTCCGTCGCAGCGCCGTAGGCGGCGGGCGGGGGCGCCGCCACCATCGGCACTCACTGCTCTGTCACCGAGCGAGGAGACCCGAGATGCGCCCCTTCTTCCGCCTGAGCCTGTGGCTCGCCGCCGGCCTGTTGTTCTGCTGCCGTGCCTCGGCCTTCGAGGTCGGCTGGCAGCCGTTCAGCGTCGCGGGCGCCGCGCCCGTGACCGCCGCGCTGTACTACCCGACGCAGGCCGCGCCCCGCGAGACGGCCATGGGGCCGTTCACGGTCCGCGCCGCGATCCGGGCGGCGCCCGAGGAACGGTTCAAGGGGCTCATCGTGCTGAGCCACGGCCTGGCCGGCACCGAGCTGGGTCACGGGCGCCTTGCCGAAGCGCTGGCGCGGGACGGCTACCTCGTCGCCGCGATCCGCCATGCGGGCGACAACTGGCAGGATGCGTCACTGATGCAGCGCGGTGCGGCGGCCTATTTCACCGAGCGGCCGCGGCAGGTCTCGCAGCTGATCGATGCGCTGCTCGCAGACCCGCGCTGGAAGGACCGCATCGCCAGCGACGCCCAGGGCCCGCGCATCGGCGCCCTCGGCCATTCGGCGGGCGGCTACACCGTGCTGGCCCTGGCGGGCGGGCAGGCCGACCTGTCGCAGTCCGCGCGGCATTGCGAGCGCGAGCGCAGCGCCGATCCGGTCTTCTGTGGCATCGGCAAGGACGCCGCGCCTTCGACATCGCCGCTGCTGCCTTCGCTGCGCGATGCGCGCGTGCGTGCCGTCGTGCTGATGGCCCCGGTCGGCGTGCCGTTCACGGCGTCGTCGTTGGCGGCCATCCGGGTGCCCGTGCAGATCCACGTGGCGATGCAGGACCGCTTCCTCGTGCCGCGCTTTCACGGCGAATGGCTCGCGCAGCAGATGCCCCAGGCCGTGCTGCACCGCGTGCCCAACGCCTCGCACTTCGCGTTCATGGACAAGCCGGGCATGCAGATCGCCACGCCCGGCGGCGACGTCCAGGAAGACCCGCCGGGCTTCGACCGCGCGGCCTTCCTGGCGCAGCTCGGCCCCGAGGTGGCGGCCTTTTTCGACAAGGCCTGGCCCGCGCCGTAGCCGCAGGGCTCAGATCAGGTTGCGCATCGCCTGCGCCGTCTCGCGCAGCACCGGCAGCACACGGGCCACCGCGTCTTCCGAACTCTCGTGCCCCATCGGCATCGTGATGTTCAGCGCGCCCACCAGCGTGCCGTGGCGGTCGCGCAGCGGCACGGCGATGCCGCGCGAGTTCAGGTCGAGCTGCTGCTCCGACAGCGCCCAGCCCTGGGCGCGGATGCGCGCCAGCTCGAGTTTCATGCGCTCCATGCTCGCGATGGTGTGCGAGGTGAACACCGTGAGCTGGCGCGTGGCCAGCCAGTCGTTCAGCTCGGCGTCGCTGCGCAGCGCCAGCATCAGCATGCCCGAGGCCGTCACCTGCGCCGGCACGCGCGCGCCGAGCACGTAGCCGGTGCTCATGCTGCGGTTGGGGCCGTTGCGCGCGATGTAGACCACCTCGTCGCCGTCCATCACGCTGAGGTAGGCGATCTCGTTGGTGCCGGCCGCCACGCGCTGCAGAAAGGGCTGCACCACGCGCGGCAGGCGGGCCGACTCGAGGTACGACTGCCCCAGGCGCAGCACGCGCGGCGTGAGCCAGAACAGCTTGCCGTCGCTGGCCACGTAGCCCATGTGCTGCAGGGTGAGCAGGTAGCGCCGCGCGGCGGTGCGCGTCATGTTCGTGCGCTGGCCGGCCTGGCTGGCCGTGAGGCGCGGGTTGGCGTCGTCGAAGGCCTCGATGATGCTCACGCCGCGCTCCAGCCCGGCGATCCAGTCGCGCTTGTCCAGGCCGGCGGGCGGCGTCGAGTCGTCGGGGCTGGTGGGGGTCATGGGCGGAAGTGTGCCCGCGTCCGGCGCGGCGGCGGGGCCCGAATGGCTAAGTAAAAACCCGCAATTTGATCGATTGACGCACTTGAAAGATCGATCATCGAACGTTTGACTGTCCATGTGCCAGCAGGCTGCGCGCGAAGGGACTATAAAGCCCGCTGTTCCGCCCCGAAACGAGCGATTGACGAACGGAAGCACGCCCATGAGCCCATTCATCACTGGCAGCACCCAGGCCTACCTCATCCCCGGCGACCCGGTCCGCAACGTGCGGCTGCCGCGCATGTTCAACGCGGCCTTCGCGCGCTACGGCATCGACGCGGTGCTGGTGCCCATGCAGGTGCCGGTGCGCGACTTCGCGGTGTTCATGAAGTCGGCCTTCCTGGCGCGCAACGTGCGCGGCATGGTGATCGCGCCGCCGCACAAGCCGCGCGTGGTCGACCTGCTCGACGGCTGCGGCCTGTTCGGCCGCGTGGCGGGCTCGGTCAACGTGGTGCGCCGCACCGAGGGCGACCAGCTCGAGGGCGACCTGTTCGACGGCGAGGGCCTGATCGGCGCGCTCGACCGCTGCAATGTGCCGTTTCGCGGCAAGCGCGTGCTGATCCTCGGCGCGGGCGTGAGCGCTGCGGCCATCGGCGTGGCGCTGGCCGAGGGCGGCACGGTGAACGGCGCCGAGCACATCGCCTTCTTCGACACCGCCTCCGGCAAGGCTGCGGGCGTGGCCGCCAAGCTCGACGCCTTTTTCGACGCGACCGTGGTCGCGGTCGACAGCAACGCGCCCGAGGGCTACGACCTCGTGATCAACGCCACGCCGCTGGGCCTGGCCGAGGACGACGCGCTGCCGCTGGATGTGGCGCGCTTGGAACCGCACGCGGCGCTGTTCGACATCCTGCTGCGCAACCAACCCACGCCGCTGGTGCGTGCGGCGCGGGCGCGCGGGCTCAACGCACAGGCCGGCTTCGAGATGCTGGTGCAGCAGATGCCGCACTACTTCCGCTACTTCGGCCACATCGACGCGGCCGATGCGATGCAGGCCGACGCCGACTTCCTGCGCGAGCTCATCTATCCGCCGGCGATGCACGCCGAGATCGCAACCCCGTTGCGCTACCAATCCCCGAGCGTGGCCTGACCCCGCGCCTTCCTGAACAAGACGACTCCCATGATCTCCGGCAAGACCACGCTCATCGCCCACATCGGCTACCCCACCGAAGCCTTCAAGGCGCCGATGATCTACAACCCCTGGTTCGACAAGCAGGGCATCGACGCGGTCGTCGTGCCCATGGGCGTGAAGCCCGAGGACTACGCGGTGTCGCTCGCGCAGATCTTCAAGTTCTCGAACCTGCGCGGCGCGTTGGTCACGATGCCGCACAAGGTCACGACGATGTCGCTGGTCGACGAGGTCACGCCCACCGCGCGCGTCGCGGGCGCCTGCAACGCCGTGCTCAAGCGGCCCGACGGCAGTCTGCTGGGCGACCAGTTCGACGGCGCGGGCTTCGTGCGCGGCGTGGAGCGCAAGGGGCGGCTGTTTAAGGGCACGCGGGTGCTGGTGTCGGGCACGGGTGGTGTCGGGTCGGCCATTGCGGCGTCGATCGCGGCGGCCGGCGCGGCCGAGCTGATGCTGTTCGACATGAGCGACGCCTCCGCGCAGGCGCTGGCCGCGCGGCTGCGCGAGCACTATCCGCAGATGAAGGTCGCCACCGGCTCGAAGGACCCGGCCGGCTACGACGTGGTCGTCAACGCCACGCCGCTGGGCATGAAGGACAGCGACCCGCTGCCCTTCGACGTGGACCGCATCGCCCCCGAGACCTTCGTCGGCGAGGTCGTCATGAAGACCGAGTACACGCCGCTGCTGCAGGCCGCCAAGGCCAAGGGCTGCCAGGTGCAGGTCGGCACCGACATGCTGTTCGAGATGATCCCGGCCTACCTCGAGTTCTTCGGCTTCGGCACCGCCTCGCCCGAAGAACTGCGCGCCGTGGCGCAATTGAAATACTGAAAACACCGGACCCCGCATGAGCATTTTTGAAGGCTTCCTTTCCACCTCCGAAACGCTGGGCGCCTTCAGCGACCGCGCCTTCGTCGACGCCATGCTGCGCTTCGAGGCCGCGCTCGCACGCGCGCAGGCGGCCGAGGGGCTGATTCCCGAGAGCGCCGCGCATTCGATCGTCGGCAGCTGCAAGGTCGAGCTGTTCGACGTGGCCAAGATCGTGCGCGAGAGCGGACGCGCCGGCAGCGTCGCCATCCCGCTGGTGAAGGCACTGCGCGAGGCCGTGGGCCTGTTCAATGCCGAGGCGGTGCCCTTCGTGCACTTCGGCAGCACCAGCCAGGACGTGATCGACAGCGCGATGGCGCTGGTCACGCGCGAGGCCGTCGCACTCGTCGAAGCCGACCTGGCGAAGGCCGCCGACGCGCTGCTGCGCCTGGCGGTGCAGCACGCCGACACGCCGATGCTCGCGCGCACGCTGATGCAGCCGGCCTCGGTCACCAGCTTCGGCTTCAAGTGCGCCGGCTGGGCCGCGCCGCTGGTGCGCAGCCGCACCCGCCTGCGCGCCGCCGCGAAGCACGCGCTGCAGCTGCAGCTCGGCGGCGCCGTCGGCACGCTGGCGCAGATGAAGGGGCAGGGCGCCGCGGTGCGCCAGCGCATGGCCAAGGAACTGGGCCTGGGCGATCCCGGCGCCACATGGCACACGCAGCGCGACGAATGGGTCGCGCTCGGCTGCGAGCTCGGCCTGCTCACGGGCAGCCTGGGCAAGGTCGCGGTCGACATCTCGCTGCTCGGCCAGTACGAAGTGGCCGAGGTCGCCGAGCCCAGCGAACCCGGGCGCGGCGGCTCGTCCGCGATGCCGCACAAGCGCAACCCCGTGGCTTCGATGGTCGCCATCGCCGCCGCGCACCGTGCGCCGCAGCGCGTGGCGGCCTTGCTCGGCGCCATGCCGCAACAGCACGAGCGCGCGCTCGGCGCCTGGCAGGCCGAGCTGGCCGAATGGCCGCAGCTGTTGATGTCGGCGCACGGCAGCGTGCGTGCCATGGCCGGCGCCTTGCCCGGCCTGCAGGTCGATGCCGCGCGCATGCGCGCCAACATCGACCGGCTGCGCGCCGAGCTGCCGCGCGACGCAGCCGACGAATGGTTCGACCCCGCACTCGCCGTGAATGCGGGGCACATCGCTGTGGCGCAGGTGAAAGCCCTGCAAGCCCAACTCTCATCCGACAAGGAACTCTCGCCATGACCGCCCCCGACACCCCGAGCAATCCTTACGAAGACGGCCTCGTCAACCGCCGCCGCGTGCTCGGCGACGCCTGGGTCGACAAGTCGCTCGCCAACCGCAACGGCTTCAATGCCGAGTTCCAGGAGCTCATCACGCGCCACGCGTGGAACGACATCTGGGGCCGCTCTGCGCTGGGCGACAAGACGCGCCGCTTCATGGTGCTGTCGATGATGCTGGGCATCCATGCGTACGAAGAATTCGCCATGCATGTGCGCGCCGCGCTCGACGGCCCGCCCGAGTCGCGCCTCACGCCCGACGAGATCAAGGAAGTGATCATGATGGCCGCGATCTACTGCGGCGTGCCGGTGGCCAACCACGCCTTTGGCATCGCGACGAACATCCTGCGCGAGAAGGGCCTGCTGCCCGCGGCACCCGCTGCTCCGTCCGCGGCGCAGTGAACGCGCCGGTCGCCCCGAAGAAGGGCCGGTTCGACGTCAGTTTCACCTTGCTGCTGCCGCTGCTGCTGGCCGCGCAACCGGTGGCCACCGACAGCTATCTGCCTGCGCTCCCCGCCATCGCGAAGGAGCTGGGCTCGGCCAGCACCAGCCTCACGCTGTTCGTGCTGGCCTTCGGCTTTGCGCAGCTGCTGTGCGGCCCGCTGGCCGACCGCTTCGGCCGACGGCCCGTGCTGCTGGCGGGGCTGGCCTGTTATGTGGTCGCGGCTTTCGGCGGTGCCTTTGCGGGCAGCGTGGCGGTGCTCGCGGGCTGGCGCACGCTGCAGGGTTTTTCGATGGCGGCGATTCTCGTGTGCTCACGCGCCGCGGTGCGCGACCTGTATCCGGCGCACGAGGGCCCGCACGTCATGGCGCGGGGCCTCACGGGGCTGGGCATGGTCGGGCTGGTGGCGCCGCTGCTGGGCGCCTGGCTGGTGCAGGGCGCGGGCTGGCGCTGGGTGATGGTCGCGATGGCGGTCTATTCGCTGGCGCTGTTCGCGCTGTGCTGGCGCTCCTTCGGCGAAACGCGCAAGCCGCTGGCCGGAGGCGAATCGTCCGCGCCGCGCGGCAGCACGCGCGCCGTGTTCGCGAGCCGCGCCTTCCGCGCCTGGGCCTCGGTGGCCGCAGCCACCTACGGCGGGCTGTTCTGCTTTCTGCTGCTCTCGCCGATGGTCTACATCGGCTACCTCGGCTGGTCGCCCGCGTGGTACGGCTGGATTCCGGCCGGCGGCTCGCTGGTCTACATCTTCAGCACCACGATGTGCCGCAGCCTGCTGCGTCGCTTCGGGCCCATGCGCACCGTGCGCCTGGGCGCGGTGCTGAGCATCACCGGCGCCGTGATCCAGGCGCTGGGCTGCTGGCTGATGCCGCACAGTGCGGTGCCGCTGCTGGCGGGCCACGCCGTGTACTGCCTCGGCCACGGCATCCACCAGCCCTGCGGACAGGCCGGTGCCGTGGGCGACCTGCCGCACCTGGCGGGGCGGGCCGTGTCGTGGTCCGGTTTCGGCATGATGATGGTCGCGTTCTGCGTGGGGCAGGTCGCCGCGCTGTTCGTCGACACGAGTTTTTCGTACGGCGCCTGGCCGATGGTCGTGCCGATGCTCATGGCCGGCACCGTGCTGCTGGCCATCGCGTTCCTGTGGCTGCCGCGTCTCTCTCAACCTGCTTCTCCATCCTCCCCAAAGAAGGACTCCACCCCATGACCACTTCCACCCCCCGCCTGAATGTCGTGCGCGAAGGCGACGGCCCCTTCGTCGTGCTCAGCCATGCGCTCGGCTGCGACCTGCACATGTGGGACGGCGTGGCCGCGCAGCTGGCGCGCGCCCACACGGTGATTCGCTACGACCACCGCAACCATGGCGGCTCCGAGGTGGTGCCCGGCGTGCTGCGCGTGGAAACGCTGGCGCAGGACGCGTCCGAGCTGATCGCGCGCGAGACGGGCGGCGAGCCGGTGCACTTCGTGGGCCTGTCGATGGGCGGCATGACCGCGCAGGCGCTGGCGGTGCGGCATGCCGCGCAGCTCAGGACCGTGGTGATCGCCAATTCGGCCGCGCACTACCCCGACCAGGCCCCGTGGCGCCTGCGCGCGGAAACCGTGGCCGCCAAGGGCGTGGCCGCCATCGCCCCGGGCGCCGTGGCGCGCTGGCTCACGCCGGCCTACGCCGCCACGCCCGAAGGCGCGGTGGCCGCGCGCACCTTGCACGACACGCTGGTGCGCACCGACGCGCAGGGCTACATCGAGAGCTGCAACGCCGTGGCCGCCATCGACTTTCGCGACAGCAACCGCCGCATCGCCACGCCCACGCTGGTGATCGGCGGGCTGCAGGACGAGGCCACGCCCCTGGCCATGTCCGAGGCCATGGTGGCGCAGATCCCGGGCGCGCGGCTGGCGACCATCGACGCCGCGCACCTGAGCGCGGTGGAGCGCCCGGTCGAGTTCGCGCAGATGCTGATCGATTACTGGCGCAGCCTCTGAAAAAACGCCCGGCCCGCACCCCCGTGTGGGCTAGGTGTAACCCCTATTTCGTGCGAATGATGATCGGTGGCGTGCGATCATCGATCAGAAGGGGCTGATTTGCGTTGTGGCGCGCCCGGGCTCTTTCTACAGTCCATCCCCATGCACCGCGCCATTGCCACCGTCTCGCTCAGCGGCACCCTCCGCCAGAAGCTCGAAGCCATTGTGGCCGCGGGCTTCGACGGCATCGAGCTGTTCGAAGCCGATTTCGTCAACTTCCGCGGCACCGCCGCCGAGCTGCGCAGCATCGTGGCCGACCTGGGCCTGGCTATCGACCTGTACCAGCCGTTTCGCGACTTCGAAGGCATGCCCGAGGCGCAGTTCCACCGCAGCCTGGAGCGCGCCGAACGCAAGTTCGACCTCATGGAAGCCATGGGCGCGCCGCTGGTGCTGTGCTGCTCCAACACCTCGCCGCTGTCGGTGAACGACCCGGCGCGCGCCGCCGCCCAGCTGCACGAACTGGCCGAGCGCGCCGCGCGCCGCAACCTGCGCGTGGGCTTCGAGGCGCTGGCCTGGGGCCGCCACACCTCGCGCTACGCCCA
This sequence comes from Variovorax sp. GW821-FHT09A10, assembly GCF_059418385.1. NCBI lineage: Bacteria > Pseudomonadati > Pseudomonadota > Betaproteobacteria > Burkholderiales > Comamonadaceae > Variovorax > Variovorax sp. GW821-FHT09A10. The sequence continues at coordinate 1,360,612 of NZ_JBWKPT010000002.1, read as the reverse complement.
GGCCTGGGACATCGTGCAGCGCGCCGACCATCCGCACCTCGGGCTGATCCTCGACAGCTTCCACACGCTGTCGCTGAAGGACGACCCGGCGAGCATCGCCGCGATTCCGGGCGAGAAGATCTTCTTCGTGCAGATGGCCGATGCGCCGCTCCTGTCGATGGACGTGCTGCAGTGGGCGCGCCACCACCGCTCGTTTCCGGGGCAGGGCGATTTCGACGTGGTCGGCTTCTTCGAGCAAGTTCTGCGCGCGGGCTACACCGGGCCGCTGTCGCTGGAGATCTTCAACGACATCTTCCGCGAGACGCCGAACCGCCGCACCGCCGTCGATGCGATGCGCTCGCTGCTGTACCTCGAAAGCGAAACGCGCGAGCGGCTCGCCAACGGGAATGCCCCCGTGCAGCCGCAGCGCGTGGAACTGTTCAACCCGCCGCCCGCGCCGCCGCTCTCGGGCCTGTCGTTCATCGAGTTCGCGGCCGACGAGGCCTCGGCCGTCACGCTCGGCGCGCTGCTCGGGCAGCTGGGCTTTCGCCGTGTCGGGCGCCATCGCTCCAAGGCCGTCACGCTGTACCGCCAGGGCGGTATCCACTTCATCGTCAACGCGCAGCCCGATTCGTTCGCGCGCCAGCGTTTCGAGGCGCACGGCACCTCGGTGTGCGCGCTGGGCGTGCGTTGCGCCGACCCGCTCGCGGCCGTGGGCCGCGCCAGCGCCATGCGTTCGCAGCGCCACGACAGCCCGGTGGGGCCGAACGAGCTGCGCGTGCCGGCCATCGTGGCGCCGGGCGGCAACCTGATCCATTTCGTGCCCGAGGCGCTGGGCGCCAACGGGCTGTACGAGACCGACTTCATCCTCGAGGACGCGGGGCCGGGCGACAGCGATGCGGGCCTCACGCGCATCGACCACGTGGCGCTGGGCCTGGCGCTCGACCAGCTCGACACCTGGGTGCTGTTCACGCGCGCCGTGCTCGGCCTGGAGCCCGGCGAGAGCCTGGAGCTGGCCGACCCCTTCGGCCTGATCCGCAGCCGCGGCGTGGCCAATGCCGACCGCAGCCTGCGCCTGGTGCTGAACGTGTCGCTGAGCCAGCGCACGCGCACCGCGCGCACGCTGAGCGTGACCGGCGGCGGCGCGGTGCATCACATCGCGCTCGACTGCGACGACATCTTCGACACCGTGGCCCGGCTGCGCGCCAACGGCACGCGCTTCGTGCCGATCTCGGACAACTACTACGACGACCTGGCCACGCGCATCGACGTGGCGCCCGAGTTGCTGGCGCGCATGCGCGAAGCCGGCGTTCTGTTCGACCGCTCGGCGGCCGGCGACTACCTGCACATCTACACCGAGAGTTTCGACGGCGGCCTCTTCTTCGAGGTCGCGCAGCGCGTAGGCGGCTACGACGCCTACGGCGCGCTCAACGCACCCGCGCGCATGGCGTCGCAGGCGCAGCAGCCCCAGCAAGACTGATCCACAAGACCGATTTTTTCCCCTCGCATCCGACACCTTCGTCACACCACTGGAGACAACCCATGGCCCACCCATCCGCCAAAGAGCCGCAAGGCAAGCACCAGTCGAGGAAAGCCGCCGCCAGCGGCTGGATCGGCTCGGCGCTGGAGTACTACGACTTCTTCATCTACGCCACCGCCGCGGCGCTGATCTTTCCGCAGATCTTCTTCCCCAAGGGCGACCCGACCACGGCCATCATCGCGTCGCTCGCGACCTACGGCGTGGGCTATGTCGCGCGCCCCATCGGCGCCTTCGTGCTCGGCCACTGGGGCGACACGCACGGGCGCAAGCAGGTGCTGGTGCTGTGCATGTTCCTGATGGGCTTCTCGACCGTGGCCGTGGGCCTCTTGCCGACCTACGACCAGGTCGGCCTGCTGGCCCCGGCGCTGCTGGTGTTCCTGCGTCTGGTGCAGGGCTTCGCGGTGGCCGGCGAAATTTCGGGCGCGAGCTCGATGATCCTGGAGCACGCGCCGTTCGGGCGCCGCGGCTTCTTCGCGAGCTTTACCTTGCAGGGCGTGCAGGCCGGCCAGATCCTGGCGGCTGCCGTGTTCCTGCCGCTGGCGCACTACATGCCTGAAGAGTCGTTCAACTCGTGGGGCTGGCGCATTCCGTTCCTGTTGAGCTTCATCGTGATCGTGGCCGGCTACATCATCCGCCGCGAGGTCGATGAGACGCCGGCCTTCGCCGAAGTCGACAAGAAGGGCGAAGTGGCGAAGTCGCCCATCGTCCAGGCCTTCACCGACAGCTGGGCCGACATGCTGCGCGTGGTCTGCATGGCGCTGATGAACGTGATTCCCGTGGTCGCCACCGTGTTCGGCGCGGCCTACGCGGTGCAGGCCGCCTACGGCATCGGCTTCCAGAAAGACGTGTACCTGTGGATTCCCGTGCTGGGCAACATCCTGGCCGTGCTGGTGATCCCGTTCGTGGGCAACCTGTCGGACCGCATCGGCCGCAAGCCGCCGATCATCGTGGGCGCACTGGCTTCGGGCCTGCTGTCGTTCGTGTACCTGTACGCCATCAGCATCAAGAACGTGCCGCTGGCCATCTGCATGTCGCTCTTGATGTGGGGCATCGTGTACCAGGGCTACAACGCGACCTTCCCGAGCTTCTACCCGGAGCTGTTCCGCACCCGCAACCGCGTGTCGGCCATGGCCATCTCGCAGAACATCGGCACCACCTTCACCGCGCTGCTGCCTGCGCTGTTCGCCGCCGTGGCGCCTCCGGGCTCGACCAACGTGTGGTTCACGGTCGGCGCCATCACCTTCGCGGTGACCGTGCTGGCCGCGCTGGCCGCCATGAGCGCCCGCGAGACCTACCGCATCCACATGCGCGACCTGGGCGACCCGAACGCCGTGCCGGTCGACAAGGTCGAGTACGACCGCCTGCGCGAAGAAACGCTGGCCAGCGCCCGCATGGAGCGCGAGCGCCGCAAGGCCATGGCCTGAAGACCCCGCGCGCACAAAGGGGTTGTGGCGCCATGAAGAATGGCGCCATGACCGCCCATCTCAAGATCGATTTCGTCTCCGATGTCTCCTGCCCCTGGTGCGCCGTGGGCCTCGGCGCACTCGAAGCCGCCCTGAAACGGGTGGCGCCGGAGGTCTCGGCCGAGCTGCACTTCCAGCCCTTCGAGCTGAACCCGCAGATGCCGCCCGAAGGCCAGGACACCTTCGAGCACCTGAACCAGAAGTACGGCTCGTCGCTCGAGCAGCAGGCCCAGGCCCGCGAGGCGATCCGCCAGCGCGGCGCGGCCGTCGGCTTCGAGTTCAGCGCCGGGGGCCGGCCCCGCGTGTACAACACCTTCAACGCCCACCGCCTGCTGCACTGGGCCGAGCTGGAAGACCCGGCCAAGCAGGTGGCGCTCAAGAAGCTGCTGCTGAAGGCCTACTTCACCGACAGCCAGAACCCTTCGGATACCGACGTGCTGGTGCGCGCGGCGACCGAGGCGGGGCTCGACGCGGCGCGGGCCCGCGAGATTTTGGCCGGCGACGAGTTCGCGCAGGAAACCCGCGAACGCGAGCGCCTGTACACCGACGCCGGCATCCACTCGGTGCCCGCGATCATCATCAACGACCAGCACCTGATCTCCGGCGGCCAGCCGGTCGAGGTGTTTGAGCGCGCGCTGCGGCAGATTGCGGGTGCGGAGCCCAGCCGTACCGCCACGGCCTGAAGGCCCCGGGGCCGCGGCCCTGCCGTTTCGTCCTGAAACGAAGCTGACTTTCAGCTTTACCTGAGCGCGGGCCGAGGTCGGTCAACCGCTGATATCGCGAAGCGGTTGATCGGTTCATGATCGACCGCATGCCGTCTCCGAAGCTGCACCGCTCGCGCGCGATCGCCGTGACGCTGGCCGCCGTGCTGGCGCTCGCCGCCTGTTCCACCGGCCTGCTGCGCCCCGAGGGCCCGCCGCTCACGGCACTGGGCCACGCCGCCGACACGCCCGCCGCGCAGCTGCGCTGGCTCGACCGTGTGAGCTGGGGCGCCAACGCCGGCAGCCAGGCCGAGCTGGCGCGCGACGGCCTGCCGCGCTGGATGGGCCGCCAGCTGCGTCCCGCGCCGCGTCCGCTGCCCGCGGCGGCGCAGGCACAGATCGACGCAATGGCCATTTCGCGCACGCCGCTCGACCAGCTCGTCGTCGCGCTCGACGCCCGGCGCAAGGCTGCCGACGCCTTGCCCGACGAAGACGCGAAGAAGGCCGCACGCACGGCCTACCAGCAGGAACTCAACACCCTCGCGCGCGAGGCGCAGCAGCGCTTCCTGCTGCGCGCGCTGTACGCGCCCAACCAGCTGCAGGAGCAGATGACCTGGTTCTGGACGAACCACTTCAACGTCAGCATCCGCAAGGACCTGGTGCGCGCGATGGTCGGCGACTACGAAGAGAACGCCATCCGCCCGCACGCGCTCGGTAAGTTCCGCGACCTGCTGGGCGCCACCGCGCGGCACCCGGCCATGCTGCGCTACCTCGACAACGCGCAGAACGCGGCCAACCGCATCAACGAGAACTACGCACGCGAGCTCATGGAGCTGCACACGCTGGGCGTGGGCGGCGGCTACACGCAGGCCGACGTGCAGGAGTTGGCGCGCGTGCTGACCGGCGTGGGCGTCAGCGTGCAGCCGCCCGACGCGGCGCCGCCCGCGGTGCGCCCGGCCGTGCGCGCCGACCACGTGCGCCAGGGCCTGTTCGAGTTCCACCCGAACCGGCACGACTACGGCCCGAAGACCTTCCTGGGCCAGCCCATCCAGGCGCGCGGCCTGGCCGAGACCGACGAGGCGCTCGATCGCCTGGCGCGCGCGCCGGCCACCGCGCGCTTCATCTCGCGCAAGCTCGCCGTGTACTTCGTGGCCGACGAGCCGCCGCCCGCGCTGGTCGAGCGCATGGCCGCCACCTTTACGCGCAGCGACGGCGACATTGCCGCCACCCTGCAGACGCTGTTCGAATCGCGCGAGTTCGCGGCCTCGCTGGGCCGCAAGTTCCGCGACCCCGTGCACTACGTGGTGGCGGGCGTGCGGCTGGCCTACGACGAGCGCGTGGTGCTCAACACCACGCCGATGATCGGCTGGATCAACCGCATGGGCGAGACCCTGTACGCCCACGAGACGCCCGACGGCTACCCGCTCAACGAGGCCGCCTGGGCCAGCGCGGGGCAGATGAACACCCGCTTCGAGATTGCCCGCGCCATCGGCACCGGCGGCGCCGTGCTGTTCCGCACCGACGACAAGGCCCCGCTCGAGAAGCCGCCGTTTCCACCGCTGGCCGAGTCGCGCGCCGTGCATGCGCTGCAGCCCGGCCTGAGCGCCGACACGCAGCAGGCGCTTGCGCAGGCGAAGAACCCGCCGGAGTGGAACACCTTCCTGCTCGCATCGCCCGAGCTGATGCGGCGTTGAAAGGCTCAGTCATGCAACGTCGACACCTGCTGCAACTCATGGCCGCCACGCCGCTGGCCGGCGCCGCCGCGCGCGTGGTTGCCGCGCCCGCGGCCGAGGGCACCAAGCTGCTCGTCGTGTTCCTGCGCGGCGCCTACGACAGCACCAGCCTGCTGGTGCCCACCGCGAACAGCGACTTCTATTACGCCTCGCGGCCCAACATCGCCATCCCCCGGCCCGGCACGCCTGACGGCGCGTTGCCGCTCGAGGGCGGCGACTGGGGCCTGCACCCCGCGCTTGCGCAGAGCGTGCTGCCGCTGTACCAGCGCAAGCAGGCGGCCTTCATTGCCTTCGCCGGCACCGACGACCTCACGCGCAGCCACTTCGAGACGCAGGACGCGATCGAGCTCGGCGTGGCGCCCGACAACGCGCGGCGCGACTACCGCTCGGGCTTTCTCAACCGGCTGGCCGGCGTGCTCGGCGCCGGGCCGCTGGCCGACGTGTCGCCCATCGCCTTCACCGACCAGTTGCCCATCGTGCTGCGCGGCGACGACGCCAAGGCCGCCAACATGGCGCTGGCGGGCGTGGCGCGGCAGGCCCTCGATGCGCGGCAGAGCCAGATCATTGCGTCGATGTACCGCAACACCGCGCTCGCGCAGCCCGTGGCCGAGGGCTTCCAGGTGCGCGACGAGGTGGTGCGCGCCATGCAGGCCGAGATGGACGCCGCCAGCCGCAACGCCATGAGCCCCAAGGGCTTCGAGCAGGTCGCGCGGCGCATGGCGCTCTTGATGCGCGAGCGCTTCGACATCGGCTTTGTCGACGTCGGCGGCTGGGACACCCACGTGGGGCAGGGCGCGGCCAAGGGCTACCTGGCCAACCGTTTCGAAGAACTGGGCCGCGGCGTGGCCGGCTTCGCGCAGGAGATGGGCGAGCCCGGCTGGCGCCAGACCGTGGTGGTCGTCGTCAGCGAGTTCGGCCGCACCTTCCGCGAGAACGGCAACCGCGGCACCGACCACGGGCACGGCACCGTGTACTGGGTGCTCGGCGGCGGCCTGGCCGCGCAGGCGGGCGGGCGCGTCGTGGGCGAGCAGCAGCCGCTGACGCAGGCCACGCTGTTCCAGAACCGCGACCATGCGGTGCTCAACGAGTACCGGGCGGTGCTGGGCGGGTTGTTCCAGCGGATGTACGGGCTGTCGACTGCGCAGGTGGCGCGGGTGTTCGGCGGTGCGGCAGTGAAGGACCTGCGGCTGGTCTAGCGAGCGAGCGCATGCCGCCGCACGGCGCTGGCGGCCACGCCACCGAGAATCGGTGCATGCCTCACGCCGTCTCCCTCCTTCGCGCCGCGCGCCTGGCGCGCAGCGCCAAGCCTTTTCTTGCCCGTGGCGGTTTCAAGCGTGAGCGCTGTGCGGGCTGCCGGCTGGTGCCCAGCCATTGCATGTGCGCCGTGCGCCCTCCGGTGGCCACGCGCGCGGGGGTGTGCCTGCTCATGGCCGACATCGAGCCGCTCAAGCCCACCAACACGGGGTGGCTGGTGGCCGATGTGGTGGCCGACACCTACGCCTTCGGCTGGGCCCGCACCGAGACCGATCCCGCGCTGCTGGCGCTGCTGGACGACCCGCAATGGCAGCCCTATGTGGTGTTCCCGGGGCAGTACGCGGCGCCCGAGCGCGTGGTGCTGGGCGTTCCTGCGTCGCCTGATGCGGCCGGTGGCGGTGTCGCGAAGCGTCCGCTCTTCATCCTGTTCGATGCGACCTGGGCCGAGGCTCGCAAGATGTTTCGCCGCAGCCCCTACCTCGACCGGCTGCCGGTGCTGAGCCTGCAGCCCGAGCAGATCACACAATACAAGCTGCGCAACTCCGGCCGCGGCGACCACTTCTGCACCAGCGAGGTGGCGGCGATGTGCATGGACCTGGCCGGCGAGCAGGCCGCGCAGCAGACGCTGGACGCCTACCTGGGCGTGTTCACGCACCACTACCTGTGCGCGAAGAACCAGCAGCCGGTCGCGTGGGACGGCGCCGCGCACCAGCGGCTGCGCGAGGTGGCCGCGCGGCGCGATCAGGTCGCCTGAGACCGGCTGCGCGGGCGGGCCTCAGCGCAGGTCGAACAGCGCCGCCGCGTTGCCCCAGGCGATGCGCTGCGCCACGGCGGGCGGCAGGTCGCCCAGCCAGGTGCGGTAGCCGCGCATGATCTCGTCGTAGGCGCTCCAGCGCTGGTTGACCCAGGTGTCGGAGCCGACCATGAAGCGATCGGGGTGCTTGAGGATCAGCGCGCGCCATTCGGGGCACAGGCGCCCGTCCTCGCAGGTCAGGCCGGGGCGGTACGAGAGTTCGCCCATCAGCAGCGGGTAGCGCTCCAGCATCGCCTGCACGCGCTCGACCGGCGTGCCGCCGATGCCGGTGTGGGCCCAGATGAGGCGCAGCGCGCGGCCCTTCGACGGCGCGTTCGCCATCAGCAGGTCGACAGCCACGTCGTCCACGTGCGCGAGCACGGCGAGCTTTTTCTCTTCGGCCAGCGCGATCAGTTTCTTGGCCACGGGGCCGTTGGCGTTGGCGCTCTCGTACAGGTGGAATTCGCCGAGCCCGCGGTAGGGGCCGCTGGCGGTGCCGCGCGCCAGTTCGGCCAGCACCATCTCGTGAATGCTCTCGTCGCGGAACCAGTTGTTGTAGTCGTCGCGGTTGCGGTACAGGCGCACGAAGGGCACCACGGTGACACCGGCGGCGCGGGTCTCGCGCGCGGCAGCCAGGGTCTGCGTGCCGGCATTGGGCCGCGAGTTGGCGATGATGGCCTTCACCTGGTTGCGCTGCATGCGCGCGAGCGCCTCGGTGGGCGGGAAGGGGCCGGCCGTGCCGTCCCAGGCTTCCTGGTTGTAGTGCAGGTGGGTGTCGAACAGCGGGCCGTCGTACGGCGCGGCGGTTTGCCCGTGGGCTTGGGACAGGGCCAGGGCCGCGCAGGCGGCGATGCGGGCAATGAAGCGCATGGGGTTCTCGCGGTGAGGGCCGGGGAGCCGGATTACATCACCCCGGATCACCGCATTGGCACAGCCGCGCCCTTGTCGCCGGGCGCGACCTCGAGGCGATCGCGCGGGCCGGCGTCAGCTGCCGGCCGGATGCGGTGTCGCCTTGCGGCTGCCATCCAGCGAGTACAGCTGCGGGCGGTCTTCCACCGCGACCGCCACCGCCTCGGTGCCGTGCTCCGCGGCGCGCGGTTGCCGGTACAGCTCGTTCTCGAGCCGCCGGGCGCGTTCCGCGTACATGCGGGCGAGGGCGCTGTGATGCTCTGCCGCCGCCTGGTGTTCGATGCGTGCCATCTGGGCCTCTTCGAGCAGTGCCGAAGCACGTTTCAAGTAGGCCGTGTGGGTGGGCCGAAACAAGAAGTCGAACATGATTTCACACTCCTTTCCGCTGCGACAACGGTGCAATCATTGTGAACGAATGGCCTCCAAATGCCATCGCTTCCTGTGGCTGCGGCGCATCGAAGAAGCGTTCTGTTTCACTTGAGTCAGACAGAATCGGTGGCGAAGAGAGAGGGTTCGATCACCGATGAGCAATGAGGTTCGTTTTTGTCTGGAATACCGGCTCGCCGAAGGCGGGCCCGCGCAGGCCGTGCAGACCGCCTGGATGGTGGATTCACCGGCCACGCGTGCGCAGATCGAGGAAATGATTGTCAACGCGCGCGCGATGAATGCCGCGCAGGCGAAGTGGTGGGTGGAGGAGCGGCAGGGCGGCGACGCCCCGCGCTGAAACGGCCCGGCGGGCCTCAGTCGCGCATGTTCGCGAACTTCACCAGCGTTGCGTACTTGGCCGTGTCCTCGCGCATGATCTGCCCGAGGTCTTCCTTGCCCGTGGCGGGAATGGAGCCGCCTTCTTCCAGCCGCCGGCGGATCGCCGGGTCGGCCAGGCCGGCCTGCAGCGCCGCGCGCAAGCTCTGCACGATGGGCGCGGGCAGGTCCTTCGGGCCCGCGAGCGCGAACCAGCCGCTCAGCTCATAGCCCTTCAGCTGCGGATGTTCGCCGAGCGCCGGCACCTGCGGCAGGCCGGGAAAGCGCTTGGCCGACGACACGCCCAGCGGCACGATCCGCCCGCCCTGCAGGAAGGGTGCCGCGGCGGTGGGCGACACGATCGCGAAGTCCAGCGTGCCGCCGACCAGGTCGCTCGTGAGCGGGGCGGTGCCGCGGTAGGGAATGTGCGTGAGGAACAGGCCCGCGCGCTGCTTGATCTGCTCGCCCACGAAGTGCAGCGTCGAGCCCACGCCCGAGCTGCCGTAGCTGTACTTGCCGGGGTTGCGCTTGGCCAGCGCGATGAACTCGTCGAGGTTCTTCACGCCCACCTTCGGGCTCGCCACCAGCAGCACGGGCGCGACGGCGAGCAGGCTGACCGGGGTCAGGTCTTTCACCGGGTCGTAGCGCTGTCCGGGGTTCACGAGCACCGTGGCCGCCATCTCGTTGCTGGAGCCGGCCAGCAGCGTGTAGCCGTCGGCCGGGCTGCTCACCGCGCGCTGCGCCGCGACCACGCCCGCGGCGCCGGTCACGTTCTCGACCACCACCGTCGCGCCGAGCTTGGCCGACAGGATGTCCGCCGCCACGCGCGCGGCCATGTCGACCGAGCCGCCCGGCGCGTAACCGACCAGCAGCTTGATGGGCTTGGCGGGGTAGGTACCCTGCGCGAACGCGGGGGCGGCGGCACAGAAGGCGGCGGCGCCGAGCGCGCTCAGTGCCACGCGGCGCGAAACGGAAGAAGCAAGACGGGTCATCGCGGTTCCAGTACGAAGGAGTGGGAAAGGAGAGGGCCAGTTCAGGCCTGCGCGCCCAGGAAGCGCCGCACCAGCTGCACCCAGTAGCTGGCCGCGATCGGCAGGATCGCGTCGTTGAAGTCGTAGCCGGGGTTGTGGACCATGCAGCCGCCGGTGCGGTGGTGCTCGCCTTCGCCGTTGCCCACGATCAGGTAGCTGCCGGGGCAGCGCTCGAGCATGAAAGAAAAGTCTTCGCTGCCCGTGAGCGGCGCCAGCGGCGGCAGCAGGCCGTCGTCGCCCAGCCAGTCGCGCGCGACCTGCCGTGCGAAGCGCGTGGATTCCTCGTCGTTGACCAGCGCGGGGTAGCGCCAGTGGTAGTCCACCTCGGCCTTCACGCCGAGCGTGGCGGCCTGCGCCTGTGCCAGCTCGGTGATGCGCTCGCGCAGCATGGCGCGGATCTCCGGGCGGTAGGCGCGCACCGTGAGGCGCATCTGCACGCTGTCGGCAATCACGTTGGGGGCGTCGCCGCCGTGGATCGCGCCCACCGACACCACCGCCATCTCGCGCGGGTCGACGTTGCGCGACACGATGGTCTGCAGCGCCACGACGATGTGCGCCGCCGCCACCACCGGGTCGGCCGACAGGTGCGGCGCCGAACCGTGTCCGCCGCGCCCCGTCACCGTGATCGTCACCGAGTCGGACGAGGCCATGAACGAGCCTTCCTTGAAGCCGAACTTGCCCGCCGGAAAGCCGGGCATGTTGTGCAGCGCGAAGATGGCGTCGCAGGGAAAGCGTTCGAACAGGCCTTCTTCCACCATGCGGCGTCCGCCGCCCAGGCCTTCCTCGGCCGGCTGGAAGATCAGGTGCAGCGTGCCGTCGAAGCCGCGCTCTTGCGCGATGACGCGCGCGGCGGCCAGCAGGATGCTGGTGTGGCCGTCGTGGCCGCAGGCGTGCATCTTGCCGGGCACCTGGCTGGCGTAGGGCAGGCCGGTCGTTTCCTGGATCGGCAGCGCGTCCATGTCGGCGCGCAGGCCCAGGCGCCGCGTCCCCGTGCCGCATTGCAGCGTGGCGACCACGCCAGTGCCGGCCAGGCCGCGGTGCACCTCGTAGCCCCAGTCGGCCAGGCGCGTGGCCACCAGCTCGCTGGTGACGTGTTCTTCGTAGGCCAGCTCGGGGTGGGCGTGAATCTGGTGGCGCAGGCCGACCATCTCGGGCGCGACCTCGCGCACGGCGGGCAGCACGCTGTCGAGGGCGGCGGCGTTGTCGACGGTGTAGGTCGTCATGGGGGAATCTGTCTCCTTGCTGTCTTGCGGCGAGTCTAGGAATTCGCTGCCTGCGGGGGCAGACAGGCGCCGCCATGCGGGGGCGGGCGCAGCCTGTCGCCGCGCGCGGCTGCGGATAATCGGCCGCCATGAAGCTGCACCAGCTCCGCTATCTCGCCGCCGTCGCCTCCGAAGGCAGCATCCGCGCCGCCGCGCGGGCGCTGGGCGTCACCCAGGCCACGGTCACGCAGGGTCTGCGCGAACTCGAGGCGCATGCGCAGGTGGCGCTGTTCGCGCGCCACGGCGGCGGCATCGCCTTCACGCCGGCCGGGCTGGAGCTGCTCGAACATGCGCAGCGCGTGCTGGCCCAGCTGCGCCAGGCCGAAGACACGCTCTCACGCCACCGCGACACCGGCGCGCAGCAGCGCCTGACCGTGGCCATCACGCCCTGGATCACGCAGACCCTGCTGCCGCGCGTGGTGTCGCTGTTTCGCGAAGAGCTGCCGCACGTACAGCTCGAGATGTTCGACGGCCTCTCCGCGCTCAGTTATCCGCGGCTGCGCGAAGGCAGCCTCGACCTGCTGATCGGCCGCATCGGCCCCGACGAGGCCATGCAGGGGCTGCAGGCGCAGCCGCTGTTCCGCTACGACATGACGGTGGTGGCGCGCCGCGGCCATCCGCGGGCCGGCGCGCAGTCGATGGCCGAGCTGCTGCAGGACGATTGGGTGCTCAACTTCACGCCGGGCGAGGGCGCGAGCTTTCTGGACAACCTGTTCCGCCAGCACGGCCTGGCCGCGCCCGTGCAGCGCATCCAGCTGGCGCATTCACCGTCGATGATGCTGGGCCTCGTGCGCAAGACCGACATGCTCACCTTCTGCCCCTGGCCGTTGGTGGAAACCGAGAGCCTGCGCCATGCGCTCGTGACCTTGCAGCTGCGCGAGCGCTTCCACAGCAACGTCGTGGGCATCGTGCGCCGCGCACAGGAGGCGCCGTCGCACGCGGCGGCGCGCTTCATCGCGCACTTCCTGGCGCAGCTGCCGGCGTGGCAGGCCTCGGACGATCCGGAACTGCGGCGGGTGCTGCACTCGGTGGATTTCATCGAGGCGGCACCGGACGGCCCGTTGCCTCACCCGTGATAGTCGCTCCACGACATGCGCACCATGCCCGGCGGCGTGGGCGCGCCGGCTGAGGCCAGCGTCACCGGCGGATCGTCGTCCACGCGGCTTTTGGCGCGCGAGTCCCAGTCGTCGAGAAAGACCTGCTGGTAGTACTGCGCCACATCCTCGTTGTGGATGATCAGCCCGGCGTCGCGGTTGCGCAGCACGCCGTCGCCCGACCAGTTGGTGCTGCTCACCAGCACCGCCTGGCCGTCCACGACGATGCCCTTGTTGTGGATGCTTCCCTGGACGCGGAACACATCCTGGTTGCAGCCCGCCTCGACCAGCTTGCGGATGTTGTCGGCCGCGCTGGTGCTACCCAGGATGATGCGCAGGTCGAGGTCCGGTTCGGTGCTGCGCTGCGCCAGCTTGCGCAGCAGCGCGCGAAAGTCCGCGTCCTTGTCGGCATCGCTCCAGGTCATGTAGGCGAACTGCAGGTACAGCGAGGTCTGTGCGCTGTCGATGAGGGCGTTGATGTGCGGCAGGTAGTTGTCCGGCGTGAGCACGGGCTGGACCTTCACCGTGGTCTTCACCGCCGGCAACCGTGCGGGTTCGACCGGCACGACGGGCCCCGCGAAGGCCACGGCCTGTTCCAGCAGGTGGTCGAGTGGAACGAACACGTCGGGCAACGTGAGTTTGGGCGCCACGTCCAGCGCCGCGTCGGCCGCGCCGTCGGCTTCTTCCTTCTCGGAGGCCTTGAGGTCGTGCAGGATGTACTTCTCGAAGACCTTCGAGAGCGCGGCGTCGTTGCAGATCACGTGCCACTCGCGGTTGCCCTTGCTGAACATGCCCTTGGCCTGCGCGGGCGTGGCCACGGGGTCGATGTCGGGCTGGCTGCGCTTGCTCCAGTTGCCGCTCGACAGCCAGAAGGCCTTGCCGTCGCGCACCGCCACTTTCTCGTGGTACGCGCTGGCGAAGCGGCGGCCCTTGCCGCACTGAACGAGCCAGGCCCTGAAGTCGGCCTCCTGCTGCAGCTTGCGCAGCTTCTTGCGGATGACCTGTTCTTCCTTCGTCATGCCGTCGTCCCAGCTCAGCGCCGCCGCGATGCCGCCGTTGCGCACGAGGTCGATGAAGACCTGAGCGATGTGGTCGGCGTTGAAGTCGTACATCGCCACCGACAGCGAGCGCGTGGTGCCCTCGAGAAAGGGCCTCAGTACCGGCCACCCCGCGTCGGGGCCGACGTGGCACAGGAAGGGCTGCTTCACGTTGTAGACCTTGTCGATGGGCTGGCCTGCAGGCGGCTTGTAGACGAGGTCGACGGCCGCTTCGGCGAGCGCGTTCACCGTGTCCTCGAAGTCCGCGCTGGCGGCCAGCTGCCGCGCGGGGTCGGCCTGCATCACGCAGACGCGGTACGGGCCGAGCTGCCGGGGCGCGCGCTCGGCCACGGGCACCTCCGACACCGGGCGCTTGCGGTCGACCAGCACGATCACGGCCGGCTCGCGCAGGAAGCGGCCATCGACCAGCGGAAAGCCCGGCTCCGCCGCCACGTAGCCGGGCAGGGCGGCCAGCTGCGCCTGGTGGGTGGCGATCACTGACCGGACCGCCGCGCGCGCGGCATCGTCGAGCACTTTCATGGAAGCTCCTTGGGCTGGGTGGTGGGGCGTGCGTGTGCGGGCGCCTGCCGGCATGGCATGCGCGAAGGCAGCGACCCGGGTGGGTCGCTTGTCAGGGGAATCAGGAGATGTTGGGCAGCCGGCGCGACAGCTCGACCGACTCGACGGCCGGGTCGGCTTCGAGCTGCTGGAGCTTGTCGAGCGGAATCTCGGCCGAGAACAGGCCCGGCGAGATGTCGGCGCGCGCGGCGATGTAGTCCGGGCGCTCGGCGCCCTCGCACAGCTTGACCAGCACGACGACGCGCTCGCCCGACACCGGCGCGGGGGCGGCCGAAAAGTCGAGCTTCTTGAGCGAGCGCAAGTCGATGGGCATGAGAGGGCAGATGGGGGCGGGAACACAGATTACACCCCCCGCTCGGGTTCGGCACAACCGCACCGGGCGTGGGGGTCATGGCTGGATCGTCAGATCGCGCCGCTGCCGGCCCGGCCGTCGCCGCGCTGCGGGTCCCAGCCGGCCGGCCCCGCGCCGGGCTTGACGCCCGCCTTCAGTTTGGCGCGGATGTCGGCGATGGTCAGCTTCTTGCCTTCCTTGTGAGCCTTGGCCAGCATCAGCGCGACCAGCCCCGTCACCGCCGGCGCCGCCATGCTGGTGCCCGACTTCTTCACCATGCCGTCTTTCGTGCGCGACTGCGCGGCCTTCACCTGCACGCCGGGTGCGCTGACCTCGGGCTTGGGGCGGCCGTCGCGCGTCGGGCCCGCGCTCGAGAAGCTGGCGGCGGGCTCGCCCGTCTTGCGCGCGTCGTACGCGCCGACCACGATCGACAGCTTGCCCGTCGACAGCGAGCCCAGCAGGTGCGACTTCACCGGCTGGCCGAAGTACGACTGGCCGCTGTCCAGGCGCTCGAGCCAGGCGTGGAACGGCACGTCGTCGGCGGCCAGGGCGTGCAGCCGCACCTTGAATTCGCCGTCGGGCCAGTTGGGTGCGAGCCAGATGCCGATCACGTTGTCCTTGTTGTTCGGGTCGGTGATGCGGCTGCTGAGGAACGCGGCGATCTCGCCGTTGCCCGCGCCGAGCGGAAAGTTTTCGCCCGGTGCGACGCTGGCCAACACCTCGCCGTCGGGGCCGAGCAGCTCGGCGCGCAGGCGCTGACTGCCGCCGTACCAGAGCTCGAACTCGCCGCCCTTGCCGTTGACCAGGGTCCACGACACGTCGAGGTGCCCGTTGCCGGGCACCGTGCCCGCCGTGTGCGTGCTGTCTTCCTGCGAATTGCCGGCCGCCAGCACGATCGCGCGGTTGGGCTTTTGCGACACGAGCGCATCGAAGCCCTGCTCGACCAGCGAGGTGCCGTCGTGCGGGCCGCCGTTGGTGCCCAGGCTCAGGTTGACGACGCAGGGCCTGTCGCCGGCGCGGTCGAAGATGAACTTCACCGCTTCGAGCATCTGCACCGAATCGCCGAAGGAACTGAACACCGCGTTGTGCCCGGTCCAGGCGATGTCGCGGGCCGACATCTCGACGAAGATCAGGTCGGCCTTGGGCGCCACGCCGGGTTGCAGCGACCCCCGGCCATTGCCGCCGGCGATGTCCATCACATGCGTGCCGTGCGAACCCGGGCTGCCCGGCATGCCCGCGCCGGGGTCGTAGCCCAGCGCCTTGTACGGGTCGGCCTTCTTCAGCGCCTTGTCGATGTCCGCCGCCTCGAAGAGCCGGCCGTAGCCGTAGGGGCTGTTCGCCTTGGCCGGTGCGCCTTGCTGCCACAGCGCCAGCAGGCGCGTCTTGCCGTTGGCCTTCAGGAAGTTCTGGTGCGCGAAGTCGCCGCCCGAATCGACCACGCCGATCACCACGCCGCTGCCGCCGCCCGTGCCGGCGAGCGCGGGGCTGTCGGCCTGTACGCCCATCGAAGCGATGGTGTTGTTCAGCGCCGGCAGCACCGGCTGCGAGGCCTTCATGCTGAGCACGGCCGGATGCTGGCGGATCGCCTCGGCCTTGCCCAGCGGAATGCGGCCCGTGACGAGCACCGTGCCGTCGTCGGCGGTGCCGATGTCGGAGCCCGCATCGACGTCGGGAATGTCGGCCCACTCGGCATGGCTGGTGACGCGCGCCACCACCGGCACCGAGTCGCCGTCGGCGGACGAGATGGGCATGCTCTGCTTGCCCGCGCGGCGGTTCATCACCGCCAACTGCAGGCGCGGGTCCATCGAGGTCTCGACGTCCATCGGCAGGCGCTGCAGTTGCGCGAGCCCGAAGGTCGACACCGGCGAGAGCCGCGTGCACAGCGCATCGGCCGTGCCGGCGAGCGCGGCGGTGAGGGCGGGGGAGGCTTCGCCCGGCAGGTGGCCCGCGGCGGGCGCGTCGGCCTGTGCCGACTGCGCCACCATCGCGGCGGCCATCTCGGGCGGGAGATCGACCCAGCTGTTGAGCAGCTTGATCTGCCCGCTCACGTGGAGCCGCACGCTGCCGGACGATAGCGCCGGCGTCAGCACCCCGTGCGGCATCCTGGGGACTTTCGTATCAGCGGGCGAGGGCTTCTTCGCGGCGACGCGCTTCTTGGCTGGGGCCATCGGTCGGATCTCCTTGCGCAGGGGGACGGGCGAGTACCGCGAGGTGTAGCAGATTGCCGTGTCATCTGTCACCCCGGCTTGGGCAAGGAGGCGGTCAGAATCGCCGCATGAAAGTGGTGTTCAAGCTTCTGTTCGCGTACCTGGTGGCGAGCCTGCTGTCGACGGGCCTTGCGTTGGTTCTTTTTCCGCTGCACGCGCATGTGCCTGCGGTGGTGGTGTTGCTTGCGTTTCCGCTGGTGCCGTGGACCTTGCTTGCCAACGTCGTGCCCCAGGGATTCAGGGCCAGAGAGGTGGGGCCGCTGCTGGTGTTCGTGCTGGCGTTTGGCGGCGTGGCCTGGCTGCTGTTGCGTGCGTCATCGAAGGCCGCGCAGCGATAGCCGCGCCGAACTCACTTCGCGCCGATCTCGAAGACATCGCCGTTCGTCGGCGTCGCGTTCTCGTGGTAGATGTCGTAGAGGTACTGCGCGAGGTCGGCCGGCGCCACGTCCGGCGGAATCGCGAGCTGGGCGAGACCCAGTTTTCCGTCGGCACCGACCCAGTGGCTGCGCCAGCGGGCATCGGTCATTTCGACGCGCAGGGTGCGGCCGAACACGTTGAAGAGGTGGCGCATCGTCGGGGCTCCGGGCATGCACGAAAAAGGAAATGGGGGGAGAGGGCCACTGTAGCGCCCCCTGCTGATTAACATCGACCGCGTGACCTCGTTTCGCGACTTCATGCAAAGGTATTCGTTGCGCCGCAGTGGGTGGCACCGCTTCTGGTTCGCGGTCGCGATCACCTTGCTCTACGCGGCGGTCGTCGCCTGGATGGCGCCTTCGGCCGCGCAGCGCAAGGCGGCTCGCGCCGAGGTCAGCGACGACCTGCGCGAGCGCTGCAGCAAAAGCTGTGCGCCGAAAGCGGGCGCCCTGACATCGGAACCGCGCAATCCGCTGTACCGCGCACCCAACGACGTGGGCTACCGCCGCGAGACCTTGCCCCGGTGCGAGTGCGCGGAATGACCGGACCACACCCCAACGTCCGCCAGACCTACGAAGCGGCCGTCGCCGCGCTCGGGCCTGCGGCCGAGCGGATGCTGGCCGATGGCGTGGATGAAGAACAGGTGGCGCGCTGGGTCTTCGCGCAGCGGGACGATCTCAAGCTGCACTACCGCGCGCTGACGCCCTCGCACGAGCTGCAGGCCCTCGAAGCCAGGTCGCACAGCCGCTACGGCAACACGCTGGGCCCGTCGATCGAGCAACTGCGCAGCGCGGGCAAGTCGTGGCGGGACATCATCGATTCGGCGGCGCGGCCGGGGACTCACTACCGCCAGGGCGATTGATCGTTCGTTCGCTACTCGCCGCTGCGCCAGCGGCCGGAGCTCGGGCAGACCTGCGCCGGTTCGCCGTTCACCCGGACCTGTTCTTCATCGAGCCGCGACGCAGTGTCCGGATCGACATCGAAGCCGACGCCGAGCAGGCGCGCCACCTGCGCGTCTTCGATCGACAGCTCCCAGGTCAGGAACAGCTGCGTGCGATCGAGCGAAGACGGGAAGTCGGCCGCATCGAAGCCGTGGTCGCTGCCGCGCGGCACGACGGCGTGGGGCTGGCCCGTGTCGAACAGCAGGGCCGTGCCCCGCGTGAGCGCGATGCGGTGGCCCGTGACGGGGAAGTGCACGTCCAGGCCCTTGTCCTCGCTGAGGAACAGGTTGCAGAAGGCCGCGCCGCCGTACTGCGCGCCGTCGTGGTGGTAGCGGGCGCCGCGGCAGGCCATCAGGGCGACGTCGCTGGCCGGCAGCAGCGTCGCGGGCAGGCCCAGCGTGCCCAGCCAGCCGGACATCGCCTGCACGCACTGCGCGTAGTCGGGCCAGCGCGTGCGTGCGCGGGCCAGCGGCATGGGCTCGACATCGCCGGGTTCGAGCGGCACGTTCGTGGCGATCTCCCGCTGCCAGTCGGCCACGAGGCGCGCCGGAGGCTCGGGCACCTCGAGCAGGGCCGCGTGCACGATGCCGCTCACGCTGCGGCTGCGCAGCGTGTCGCCGTGCCAGAAGTAGGAGGTCAGCAGGGGGTGCATGCGGGGGCTTTCAAGGCACGGAGGGTACACGCGGCGCGGCGCCGGGCACCGGGGAGCGACGGCCGATGCGGCATACTCCCACCCCCTCCCAACTCGCCAGAATTCCGCTGAATGGACAAGGAAGTCGACCCCTCCGTGCTCGCCGCCATCGATGAGATGCGGCTCTCCGGACCGCGCCTCACGCCGGTCGAAATCGTCGCCAAGATGGGGGTGTTCGACGCACGCGACAAGCCGTTCGAGCACGCCTGGCTCGCCACCGGCGACAACGTCATCGCCACCATCTGGGGCGAGTACGTGAGCGTGGCGGCCGGTGGCCGCTGGTTCTACCTGGAATCGCTCGACGCCCAGCGCCGCCCCGGCGGCGGCGTGCGCAGCGCCCAGCAGGCGCAGCGCGCCAAGGACCGCCTGGCCCTGCTCAAGCGCACCTTCGACGCCGGCCAGGGCTTCCGCGCCGTGCTGCAGACCAACCGCGTCGCCATCGCCGAGCTCGAGAGCAACAAGAGCGCCAAGGTCTCGACCCGCGTGCGCGACGACGCCGAGTGGCACGTCGCCAGCTGGGAACCCGAGCAGCAGCTCGCCGTGCTGGTGCGCGGTGCGCGCGGCTGGGTGCCGACCGAGGCCGACATCACGGCCGCGAAGGCCCGTGGCGGCGTCGCGGCGGATGACGACGCCGACGCGGCCCCGGCCGGCCCGACCACGACGGATGCCGTCCAGGCCGCCGCCATGGCCTACGTCATGGGCCACTTCAAGGGCTATGGCTACAACGCGGAAGACGTGACGAGCAAGGCGCTGGGCTACGACATCGAGGTGTCGAACGCCAAGGGCGCGATGCTGCTCAAGGTGGTCGTGAAGGGCACCGCCCCGGCGCTGCCGACCTTCGCGCTCACGCCCGACGAAAGCATGTGCGCTGTGCGCGAGCCGCTGTGGCGCCTGCTGGTGGTGGCCGACGCGGGCAGCGCGACGGCAGCGCACAAGATCTACAAGCCGACCGAAGTGGACCAGGCGCCGGGCTTCCAGCGCAAGGCCTGACGGACCTCCCAGGCCACGCCGCGGCTGCACCAGTGCGCCGCGGGCGTTTCCAAATTCTTACAACTGAGCCCCCGGAAACCCGTCGTTTCCAACGGTAAAGTTCCGCCGTCCGGCGCGAACAGTTCGTGCCTTCGCCCCTTCTGTTCGCCCCCTTCATGTCCAACCTCATCGTGCACGGCGGTACGCCCCTTCGCGGCCGCATCGTTCCCTCCGCCAACAAGAACGCCGTGCTCCCGGTGCTCTGCGCCACCTTGCTCACCTGCGAGCCGCTGCGGCTGCACGGGGTGCCAGACATCACCGACGTGCGCAAGATCCTCGACATCTTCCGCACGCTGGGCAGCGAGGTCCGCATGGACCACGAGAGCGGCACGCTCGAGCTGAACCACCGCGCCACCACCTTCGATGCGGCCCGCCACCGCCTGCCCGAGGAAATGCGCTCGTCGATCATGCTGGTGCCGCCGCTGCTGGCGCGCTTCGGCGTCGCGCGGCTGGAAGACAACGTCAAGGGCTGCACGCTGGGCGTGCGCGAGATCGATCCGCACGTCGAGGTGTTCCAGCGCTTCGGCGGCCAGGTGGAGCGCACCGAGGGTTCGCTGCTGGTGTACAGCCCCGTGCGCCTGACGCCCACCGACCACTGGCTGGACTACGCCTCGGTGACGACCACCGAGAACTTCGTGCTGTGCGCGGCCGCCGCGGACGGTGTCTCGACGCTCACCAATGCAGCCTCGGAGCCGCACGTGCAGGAGTTCTGCCGCTTCATGGCCATGATCGGCGTGCGCATCGAGGGCATGGGCACGTCGCGGCTTACTGTGCATGGCGGCGCCAGGCTGGGCGGCGGCGAGTTCCGCTTCGACGAAGACTTCCATGAGATCACCACCTTCCTGGCGCTGGGCGCGATCACCGGCGGCGACGTCGTGGTGCGCAACAGCGCGCCCGGCAACTTTCCGCTCATCGACCGCACCTTTGCCAAGTTCGGCGTGCAGATCGAGCATGCCGACGGCTGGTCGCGCGCCATCCGCAGCGGTCCGCTGAAGGTGCAGACGCCGTTCACCAGCAACGTGCTCACCAAGGTGGAGGCCGCGCCGTGGCCGTACTTCCCGGTCGACCTGCTGCCGATCTTCATTGCGCTGGGCGTGCGCGCGCAGGGCAACGCGATGTTCTGGAACAAGGTGTATGACGGCGCGCTGGGCTGGACCGGCGAACTGTCGAAGTTCGGCGCGCACGTGTTCTCGTCCGACCCGCACCGGCTCATCACCTTCGGTGGCCACGCGCTCACGCCGGCGGTGGTCGAGAGCCCCTACATCATCCGCGTGGCGATCGCGCTGTTCATGGTGGCCGCGAGCATCGAAGGCAAGTCCGAGATCCGCAACGCCACGCCGATCCGGCGCGCGCACCCGCGCTTCGTGGAAAACCTGCGCAGCCTGGGCGTGCAGGTGGAGTGGACCAGCGAGGAGTGAAACGGTCGTGATCGTTTCCGTCTCGCACAAAGGCAAGTGGCTGCTGATGCAGCTCGGGCAGCTGGTGCTGATGGTCGGCCTGACCTCGCTGGTGTTCAACTACGCCTACCGCTTCCTGGTCGACCGCACGATCAACACGCCGCTGTTCTATGCGGTGACGCTGCTGCTGGCGCTCGTGGTCATCGTCGCCGTGCGGCGCGACTACCTGTTCGTGTCGCGCTACGAGTTCACGCCCGAGGCCATCGTCGTGCGCACGGCGCTCGGTGCCTCCAAGCGCTTCGAGACGCAAGATTTCAAGTTCGTGCCCAGCCTGCACAAGACGATCAACCTGCCGGAGCCGAAGGCCTCGCTGTCCTTCGACGTGCAGAGCCGCCAGACGGGCCGCCGCGCCCGCAACTACACCTGGACCGGCTTTGCGGTGGACGACTTCCGCGCGGTGTGCCGCCTGTACGGCTACCAGGACGACACCGATTTCAAGCTGAAGGACTTCGGCAAGGCGCGCTGAGCCGGCGGGCGGCTGCGCCCGCGATGACCCCGCAGCCACAGCGCCCACCGGCTTCGCCGGAGAATGCCGTCATTCGACACACGGACACAGGAGCGCACCCCGAATGACGACGTTGCAACAGATCCTCGGCACCGAGCTTCCCTTGATCCAGGCGCCGATGGCCGGCGCGCAGGGCAGTGCGATGGCGATTGCGGTGTGCAACGAAGGCGGCCTGGGCTCGCTGCCGGGCGCGATGCTCAGCCCCGACGCGATGCGCAGCGAACTCGCGGCAATCCGCGCCGGCACCGACAAGCCCTACAACGTCAATTTCTTCTGCCACACGCCGCCGGTGCCGAGTGCCGAGCGCGAAGCCGTGTGGCGCGGCGCGCTCGCGCCGTACTACGCCGAGTTCGGCATCGACCCCGCCGCCATTCCGAACGGGCCGGGGCGCAACCCCTTCAGCGCCGAGGTGGCCGACCTGGTGGCCGAGTTCAAGCCGCCGGTGGTGAGCTTCCATTTCGGTCTGCCGCCCGAGCCGCTGCTGGCCAAGGTGCGCGGCTGGGGCGCGAAGGTGCTGGCCTCGGCCACCACCGTCGAGGAGGCGCTGTGGCTCGAAGCCAAGGGAGCCGACGCGGTCATCGCGCAGGGGCTGGAGGCCGGCGGGCACCGCGGCCACTTCCTGTCGCACGACCTCACGAAGCAGCTCGGCACCTTCGCGCTGCTGCCGCAGCTGGTGCATGCACTGAAGGTGCCGGTGATCGCGGCGGGCGGCATCGCGGATGCCGACGGCGTGGCCGCGGCCATGGCGTTGGGTGCGGCCGGCGTGCAGATCGGCACGGCCTATCTGCTGACGCCCGAGGCCTCGACCAGCGCGCTGCACCGTGCGGCGCTGAAGAGCGAGGCCGCGCGCCACACGGCGCTCACCAACCTGTTCACCGGCCGGCCGGCGCGCGGCATCGTCAACCGCGTGATGCGCGAGCTGGGTGCCATCGGCCCGGCGCCGGAATTTCCGCTCGCCACCTCGGGCATCGCGCCGCTGCGCGCCAAGGCCGAGGCGCAGGGCAGCGGCGATTTTTCTCCGCTGTGGTCGGGGCAGAACGCCACCGGCTGCCGCGAGGTGTCCTCGGCCGAGGTCACGCGGGCGCTGGCCAAGGGCTTTCGCTGAGCCGCGCCGTCCGTCATTTTTTTCGAGCCCTTCCGACCCATGACATCGCTCCATCTGCCCCTGCAGTTCCTGCACCACCCCGCACCCTCGGGCGGCCCTGAACCCTGGCTGCTCGTGCTGATGCACGGCGTGGGCAGCAACGAGCAGGACCTGTTCGGCCTGGCGCGCATGATGCCGCCGCAGTTCCACGTGCTGAGCCTGCGCGCGCCGTACGTGCTGTCGCCCGGTTCCTACGCCTGGTTCGAGTTCCAGGTGCTGGCCGACGGTGGGCGCCGCATCGACGAAGAACAGGAGCGCGAAAGCCGCTTCCTCATCGGCGAGATGGTCACGTCGGCGTCGCAGCAGCTGGGCATTCCGCCCGAGCGCGTGGTGGTCGGCGGCTTCAGCCAGGGCGGGATCATGTCGTTGTCGCTGCTGCTCACGCAGCCCGAGAAACTGCGTGCCGCACTGGTGTGGCACAGCCGGCTGCTGCCCGAGGTGGTGCCGCACATCGCACCGCCCGAGGCCTTCGCGGGCAAGGCGCTGTGGGTGAGCCACGGCAGCGCCGACAACGTGATTCCACCAAGCGCCGCGCAGGCCACGCGCGAGCTGGCACGCGGGCTGCCGCTGGCGCTGTCGGGCTCGGACTTTCCGGGCGCACACGAGATCCGTCCGGCCGAGCTGCAGGGCACGCTGGCGTGGCTGCAGGCGCTCAGCGCGCCGACAGCCGCGCCCTGACCATCGCTTCCATCTCTGCGACCCACGCGTCGTCGATGGGGTCGGGCTGCACCAGCAGCCGGTAGCGGCGCCCGCCCCAGGCCGCAGTCAGCAGCGCCTGCACGGTGGCGGGCGAGGGCGGCGGCTGCAGGTCGCGGCAGGCGGCGAAGGCCCGCGTCCAGCGCGCGAGAAGCTCGTCGTACACGCGCCGGTGGTGCTTGGGTTCGGCCACGCGGTGCTCGAGCATCAGCATCTCGTGGTCGAAGGCGGGCAAGCCGTCGGTGCGCGTGTCGCAGGTGAGGCGCACGAGGCGCTGCGTGCGCTCGCGCCAGTCGATGCCTGAAGGAGCGATCACGTCCGCGTCGAGTCGCGCCAGCAGCGCCTCGACGCAGTGGCGCACATAGCCCGAGAGCAGGGCTTCCTTGTCGGGAAAGTAGTCGTAGAAGGTGCCGACGGCGATGCCGGTCTCGAGCGCCACGGCGCGCGTGGTCACGCCCTCCCAGCCCTGCGCGCGCCAAATCCGAACAAAGGCGTCGTAGATGGCCTGCACGGTGAACTTGCTGCGCGCCTGCGTGGGGCGTTTCAGGGGCTTGGAGCGGGGAGCGGCGGGCATGGACCGGGTTTCCGAACCCGCGGCGAAGCGGGCCGTCCTACAGTTTGCGAATGAACAACGCATTCACTTTAACCCGCCTCGAAACGCGCAAGAACGCACTCGGAACCACCCGCATCGTCACTTCGGAAGACGCCGGCAGCCTGCAGCCGGGCGAGGTGCTGATGCAGATCGAGCGCTTCTCGCTCACCACCAACAACATCACCTACGCGGCCTTCGGCGATGCGGTGATGAAGTACTGGCAGTTCTTTCCCACCGGCGACGCCGACTGGGGCCACATGCCGGCCTGGGGCTTTGCCGACGTGGTGGCATCGAACGTGGAAGGCGTGGCGGTGGGCGAGCGCTTCTACGGCTACTTTTCCATTGCGAGCCACCTGCGCATGCAGCCGGTGCGCGTGACGCCGCGCGGCTTCTACGACGGCGCGGCGCACCGCAGCGAACTGGTGTCGGCCTACAACCAGTACATGCGCTGCAGCCACGACGCGGGCTACGTCGCCGCGCTGGAGGACTACCAGATGCTGGTGCGCCCGCTGTTCATCACCTCGTTCATGCTGGCCGACTTCCTCGAAGACAACGGCTTCTTCGGCGCGACGCAGGTGGTGGTGTCGAGCGCCTCGAGCAAGACGGCGTTCGGCACGGCCTTCTGCCTCGGCCGCCGCGAAGGCCTGCAACTCATCGCCGCCACCTCGGAAGGCAACCGCGCCTTCGTCGAGGCGCTGGGCTGCTACGACCGCACGGTGGCTTACGGCGAGATCGCGACGCTCGCGGCCGACGTGCCCACGCTGTACGTCGACTTCGCGGGCCACGACGACCTGCGCACCACCGTGCACCACCACTTCGGCGAATCGCTGGTGTACGACTGCTATGCGGGTTCGGCGCAGAAGACCGAATTCCTGGGCGACACCAGCGCGCTGCCCGGCCCCACGCCGAAGCTCTACTTCGCGCCCGTGCAGATCCGCAAGCGCAATGCCGACTGGGGCCCGCAGGAGGTCAACCGCCGCTTCAACGACGCGCAGGGCCGCTTCATCGCCGAGCTGAGCCGCCCGGGCAACCGCTGGATGACGCTGGCTCAGGGCCGCGGCTTCGCGCATGCGCAGGCGGTGATCGCCGACCTGCACGCGGGCCGCGTCGATCCGCGCGAGGCGCATGTGGTGCGCATCGGCGGCGAGTGACAGCGTGAGCGACTGAACTTCGGCGCGGGTGGGGCGTCACAGGGGGTTACGAGAACGTGGCGATCGTGCGGGCCGTGCAGGCCATCCTGGTGCACCATTGCCTTTCGTCTCCCCACTGCCATCCCGCAAAAGGAAACCGCCCATGTCCGA
This sequence comes from Variovorax sp. GW821-FHT09A10, assembly GCF_059418385.1. NCBI lineage: Bacteria > Pseudomonadati > Pseudomonadota > Betaproteobacteria > Burkholderiales > Comamonadaceae > Variovorax > Variovorax sp. GW821-FHT09A10. The sequence goes on along the minus strand of NZ_JBWKPT010000002.1, from coordinate 1,335,188 downwards.
CGCCGACTCCCCCCGCGACACCCCTGAATTCCGACCCCGCAAGGAAGCGCCGATGGGCACCATCGTCGGCCTGGCGCTGGTCGTGCTGGTGGCGGCTTATTTCGGCTGGCGCTGGTACCAGCAGCAGCAACTGGCGCCGCTGCCGACCGCGCCCGTGGCCGTCGCACCGAACGACGCGCCCCCCGAGCCGCCCAAGGCCGAAGAGCCCAAGGGCCCGCAGAACCCGGTCGAGGCGCTGGCCCCGCCCGATGCCGCGCTGCCCGCACTGGCCAGTTCCGATGCGCGCGTGATGAAGGCGCTCACCGAGCTGCTGGGCGGCAAGGCCGTCGCGGCCTACCTGCAGTCCGACGGCGTGGTGCGGCGCTTCGTGGCCACCGTCGACAACCTGCCGCGCGAGCAGGCACCCGCCAGCAAGTGGCCCGTACAGCCCGCGCCGCAGCGCTTCATCACCGAGGGGCCGCAGCAGGGCGGCGTGCAGACCATCGCGGCGAACAACGCGGCGCGCTACAACGGCATGGTGATGCTGGCCGGGGCGGTCGATCCGGCCAAGGCGGCGGCGGTGTATGCGCGGCTGTACCCGCTGTTCCAGCAGGCGTACGAAGAGCTGGGCTATCCGGGGCGCTATTTCAACGACCGCTTCATCGCCGTGATCGACCACCTGCTGCAGGCCCCCGAGCCCACCGGGCCCGTGCAGGTGAAGCTGGTCGAGGTGAAGGGCGAGATTCCCTCGCAGCGGCCCTGGGTGCGCTACGAGTACGTCGACCCGAAGCTCGAATCGCTCTCGGCCGGCCAGAAGATCCTGGTGCGCATGGGGCCCGAGAACGAGCGCAAGATGAAGGCCAGCCTGCGCGGGCTGCGCGCGCAGATCGCCACCGGCGAGGTGGCGAAGCAGGCCGGCAAGAAGGCGCCGTAACGGGCGAAAGAAAATAAAAAGGGGCGCCGCAAGCCATGCGGCGCCCCTTTTTCATTTTTGACGATCGTTCGCGCTCAGGCCTCTTCGGTTTCCTGGTACTCGCCCACCGGCACGCAGCTGCAGAACAGGTTGCGGTCGCCGTAGACGTTGTCGACGCGGCCGATCGGCGGCCAGTACTTGGCCTGCTTGAGTTCGGCCAGCGGGAACGCGCCGAGTTCGCGCGAGTAGGGGTGGCTCCACTCGCTGCCCAGCAGGCTGGCGGCAGTGTGCGGCGCGTGCTTGAGCGGGTTGTCGTCCTTCGACCAGACGCCTTCTTCCACCCGGCGGATCTCGCCGCGGATGGCGATCATCGCGTCGACGAAACGGTCGAGTTCGGCCAGCGGTTCGCTTTCGGTGGGCTCCACCATCAGCGTGCCGGGCACGGGGAAGCTCAGCGTGGGCGCGTGGAAGCCGTAGTCGATGAGGCGCTTGGCCACGTCTTCGGCGGTGACGCCGCTGGTGTCCTTGAGCGGGCGCAGGTCCAGGATGCACTCGTGCGCGACGTGGCCGTTGGGGCTCGCGTACAGCGTGGGGTAGTGGTCCTTCAGGCGCGCGCTGATGTAGTTGGCGCTGAGGATGGCCGTCTCGGTCGCGGCCTGCAGGCCCTTGGCGCCCATCATGCGGCAGTACATCCAGCTGATCGGCAGCACGGCCGCATTGCCCAGCGGCGCGGCCGACACGGCGCCCACGCCGTTCGAGGGCACGCCGGCCGTGGCATGGCCCGGCAGGTAGGGCACGAGGTCTTCGACCACGCAGACCGGACCGACGCCCGGGCCGCCGCCGCCGTGCGGGATGCAGAAGGTCTTGTGCAGGTTCAGGTGGCTCACGTCGCCGCCGAACTCGCCCGGCGCGGCCACGCCGACCAGCGCGTTCATGTTGGCGCCGTCGACGTACACGCGGCCGCCGTGCTCATGCACGAGCTCGCACAGTTCCTTCACGCGGGTTTCGAACACGCCGTGCGTGCTGGGGTAGGTGATCATCACGGCGGCCAGGTGGGCGCTGTGCTTCTCGCAGGCGCGCTTCAGGTCGTCCATGTCGACGTTGCCTTGCGCGTCGCAGGCCGTCACCACCACCTGCAGGCCCACCATCTGGGCGCTGGCCGGGTTGGTGCCGTGGGCCGACGAGGGAATCAGGCAGATGTTGCGGTGGCCCTGGCCCTTGGCTTCATGGAAGGACTTGATGGCCAGCAGGCCCGCGTACTCGCCCTGCGAGCCCGCGTTGGGCTGCAGGCTGATGCCCGCGTAGCCGGTGGCCTCGCACAGCCAGGCGCGCAGCTGCGCGTCGAGCTGGGCGTAGCCCTGCAGCTGGTCGGCGGGCGCGAAGGGGTGGATGTTCGCGAACTCGGGCCAGGTGATGGGGATCATCTCGCTGGTCGCGTTGAGCTTCATGGTGCAGCTGCCCAGCGGGATCATGCTGCGGTCGAGCGCGAGGTCCTTGTCCGAGAGGCTGCGGATGTAGCGCAGCATCGCGGTCTCGCTCTTGTGGGTGTTGAACACCGGGTGCGTGAGGAAGGCGCTGGTGCGACGCAGGTCCTCGGGAATCAGCGGCGTGGTGTTGGCGGCCAGTTCGTCGAAGCGCGGCATCGCGGTGCCGGCGGGCACGAACAGGGCCCACAGGGTTTCGATGTCGGCGCGCGTGGTGGTTTCGTCCAGCGAGATGCCCAGGTGCTGCTGCAGGCGCTGGCGCAGGTTGACGCCGCCGGCCTGTGCGCGCTCGATGATCGCGGCGGTGTCGTCGCCGGTGCGGATCGTCAGCGAATCGAAGGCGGTGGTGTTCACCGGCTCGCGGCCCATCTGCGACAGGCCCTTGGCGAGGATGGCGGTGAGCACGGCCACGCGCTGTGCGATGCGCGTGAGGCCGTCGGGGCCGTGGTACACGGCGTACATGCTGGCGACCACGGCCGGCAGCACCTGCGCGGTGCAGATGTTCGAGGTGGCCTTCTCGCGGCGGATGTGCTGTTCGCGCGTCTGCAGCGCGAGGCGGTAGGCGGGCTGGCCGTGCGTGTCGACGCTCACGCCGACGAGGCGGCCGGGCAGCGAGCGCTTGAACGAATCGCGGCAGGCCAGGTAGGCGGCGTGCGGGCCGCCGTTGCACAGCGGCATGCCGAAACGCTGCGTGGTGCCGCAGACGATGTCGGCGTCGAACTCGCCGGGGGCGACCAGCAGCGTCAGCGCCAGCAGGTCGGCCGCGACGATGAAGGCGGCGTCGCACTGGTGCGCGTGCCCTGCGAGCGGGCGCAGGTCGTGCACGTGGCCGGTGGTGGCCGGGTACTGCGCGAGCACGCCGAAGAACTCGCCGCTCACCATCAGGTGCGGCAGCGTTTCCGACACCGTGCTCACCTTGACCTCGATGCCCAGCGGCGCGGCGCGGGTCTTGATGACTTCGATGGTCTGCGGGTGGCAGTCACCTGACACGAGGAACACGTTGCTCTTGCTCTTCACGCTGCGCTTGGCGAGCGTCATGGCTTCGGCGGCGGCCGTGGCCTCGTCGAGCATCGAGGCGTTGGCGATGGCCATGCCCGTGAGGTCGCACACCATCGTCTGGAAGTTGAGCAGGGCTTCCATGCGGCCCTGCGAAATCTCGGCCTGGTAGGGCGTGTAGGCCGTGTACCAGGCGGGGTTCTCCAGGATGTTGCGCAGGATCACGCCCGGCGTGTGCGTGCCGTAGTAGCCCTGGCCGATGAAGCTCTTGAACACCTTGTTCTTCGACGCCAGCGTCTTCAGCTCGGCCAGCGCGTCGGCCTCGGTGACCGGCGCGGGCAGGCGCATCGGCCGGGCGCGGCGGATGGCCGCCGGCACGATGCCGTCGATGAGTTCCGCACGCGTTTCGGAGCCGATCACCGGCAGCATGCGCGCCTCGTCCGCCGCATCGATGCCGATGTGGCGGGCGAGGAATTCTTCGGCGTTCTCTAGTTCTTGCAAAGAGGGAAGGGCGGGAATCGGCATGGCGGTGAAGGCTCGGGGGAGAAGGAACGAAGGTGCGAGGAAACGGCTGTTCAGCGGATCAGGATTCGGCGGCGAACTTGTCGTAGCTGGCGGCGTCGAGCAGGGCGTCGAGCTGCGCGGGTTCGCTCAGCTTGACCTTGAAGAACCAGCCGGCGGCCAGCGGGTCGCTGTTGGCCAGCGACGGGTCGGCGCGCAGCGCTTCGTTGACTTCGGTGATCTCGCCCGACACGGGCATGAACACATCGGCGGCGGCCTTCACCGACTCGACCACACCGGCGACCTCGCCCTGCGCGAAGGTCTTGCCCACTTCAGGCAGGTCGACGAACACCACGTCGCCCAGCGCGTCCTGCGCATGCACGGTGATGCCGACGGTGGCGGCGCCGCCTTCGGCCGCCACCCATTCGTGGTCCTTGGTGTATTTGATGCTCATGAAAAAACTCCTCGTGGAAAAAATGGAATCGGGGTGCAGAGCCTAGCCGGGTCTGCGGGGTTCAGTGTCGGTCAGCCGCGGTAGTAGCGCGTCGGCACGAAAGGCATGGTCGAGACTTCCATCGGCACCGGCTTGCCGCGCACGATGGCCTGCACGCGCGTGCCGGGCTCGGCGAAGGCGGCGGCCACGTAGCCCATGGCCACGCAGCGGTCGGCCGTGGGGCCGAGCAGGCCGCTGGTGACGGCGCCGATGTCGTGGCCTTCGAGCGACTGCAGCAGCGTGCCGTCGCGCACCGGGATGCGTTCGAGTGCCACGAGGCCGACGCGCTTGCGCGTGAGCGTCTTGTGGTCGGTGTGGCCGGCCGCGCCCGAGGCGACGGCGGCCAGCTGGGCCAGCACCTTGGCCGCGCCCGGAAAGCCGCCTTCGCGCGCACCGCCGGTGCGACGCACCTTCTGGATCGCCCAGTTGAGCGAGGCTTCGACCGGGGTGGTGGTGGTGTCGATGTCGTTGCCGTACAGGCACAGGCCGGCTTCGAGCCGCAGCGAGTTGCGCGCGCCCAGGCCGACGGGCTTCACCTCGGGCTGCGCGAGCAGCAGGCGGGCGAGGGCGTCGGCGTCTTTTGCGGCCACCGAGATCTCGAAGCCGTCTTCGCCGGTGTAGCCGCTGCGGGTGACGAAGGCCGCGATGCCGCCGATCTGCACCGCGCCGCCCGTCATGAACACGAAGCGCTCGATGCCGGGCGACAGGCGCGCCAGCGTGGCCGCGGCCTGCGGGCCTTGCAGCGCGAGCAGGGCGTGGTCGGGCAGGGGCTGCACCTGGCAGCGCGCGCCGATCCTGGCCTGGATGTGGGCGATGTCGGCCACCTTGCAGGCGCCGTTCACGATCACGAAGAGCGAGCCATTGCCTTCGTTGAAGAACATCAGGTCGTCGAGGATGCCGCCCTCGTCGTTCAGCAGCAGGCCGTAGCGCTGCTTGCCGGCGGGCAGGTCGACCACGTCGACGGGCATCAGGGTTTCGAACGCGGCGGCGGCATCGGGGCCGACCAGGCGCAGCTGGCCCATGTGCGAGATGTCGAACAGGCCGGCCGCGTCGCGCGTGTGCTTGTGCTCGGCCATGAGGCCGGCGGGGTACTGCACGGGCATGGAATAGCCGGCGAAGGGCACCATGCGGGCGCCGAGCTCCACGTGCAGGTCGTACAGCGGGGTCTTGAGAAGTTGGGCGTCAGAAGCGGAGGAAGCGGCCACGGGGCACTCCAAAGGGGCAGTCGAAATCCATGGCTGCAACGCCACGGGCCACCCCTGCTGTCCGCTTTACCTGAGAGATTCGCCCCACGATCGGGGTTTGCTCCTTCGGTGGGCCGCGTGCAATGCCACGGCCTCTCTCCAGCAAGGAAACGCCGGTGGTTGCCGGCGTCTTGTCAGTCCTTTTGCCTGAGCGTTCGGGGAACCCCTGCGCCTTCGGCGGCCCCGTCGCGCGGGGCTCTCTCCTGACCCGGCGAGTGTAGTGGATCGCGGGGCCGGGGCTGGTGTCGACGTGCCTGTGGGGGCCTCAGGTGTGGCAGCAACCCGCGGCCTGGGACGGCCTGATGCGGGAGAGCGGCATGGCGGAGGCGACCGCCACGGGAATGGCATCGGCCTCGCCATTCAGGACCAGGTGCTTGAAGCGCTCCCAGTCGAACAGGGTGCCGGGGTCGGTGCGGCGGTCGGGGTCCAGCTTGGCGTGCGAGACCACATGGGCCAGGTTGGGGTATTTGGCCCAGCAGTGGCGAACGATGCGCGCCGTGATTTCGACTTGCCAATCGGAGAACGGATCGAGTTCCTGCTTGTTCACGACCTCGATGCCAAGCGACCAGTGGTTGACCCGCTTGGCCCCGTCGTTCACATCGGGATGCGAGGCCGCATTGCGTACGTGCCACGCAGCGAGCGCCTCGGGCACGCAGGCCCACACCAGTTCGCCGTGCTGGGCCTCGTCCTCATCGGGCACCAGCCAGTGAAACGAGGCAGCGTCGGTCGGCTTCTTCATGACCGAGATGGCACCGGAAGACGATCCGCCGGCCGTGGCATGGATGACCACCGTGGTGATGCCCATGATCGGATCGACCGATCGTTTCGTCGTGCATGTCGGCCAGTACGGCTGGACGCCGGGGTACCAGGGCTCGTTGAGGGAGACTTCGCCCGGTCGTTTCGACTTGGGAAGCGTGAAGTGATAGCTCTGCGGATTTGGCATGCTGAACCTCCTTGAGTTGGGAGGTGAGTTCTAGCAGCGAGCCCCGCAGGTCCGCGTCCCCTGAACAGGGGATGTCGACCCGCTCTCGCGAGGTTCAGTGCACGGTTTCTGCCGGCGGCAGCAGCTTGTCGATGCGCTCGCGCAGCGAGTCGGCGCGCTCGGGGCCGGCGGCCTTCTCGATCTCGGAGAGCATCAGCGCGGCGATGGTCAGCATGGCCTCGCGGTCGCGGGCCTCGCGCAGGGCGTCGCGCATCTGGTTGGCGAAGCGCGGGTCGCGGCGCACGAACATGCGCTCGCAGATGTCGAACAGGAACATGCGCGTGGTGGCCAGCGAGCGCTTGCCGTCGAAGCTGTCGGCCGAGGTGGCGACCTGGATCGGCTCGGCGGCGGGGACGGGCGTGGGGGCGGGTGCCGGAGGCGGCGCGACCGGGCGCGCGACCTGCAGGTAGCCGCGCTGCATCAGCCCCTGGATCGCCTGCTCGGCCTCGACGCGGCTGGGGAACAGCGGGCTGAAGTCGGTCAGCGAGCGCCGGCCGTCGGCCATGAGCAGCAGGGCGCGCTCACGCTGGCTGAGCGTGCGCTGCCCGGCCTGGAGTTCGTCGCGTGCCTTCTCGGTCTTGGTGGGGAACATGGCGGCCACAGCTTTCGGAGGTCGAAGGCTGCAGCATCGTGGCAAGTGGTGACATCTTCGTGAACCATTTGCCTTACAGGGACAAGGGGGCGCGTCAGTTGCCCGCGCTCTCCTTGCGGATCAGCCAGCGCGTGCCCACGCGCTGCAGCTCGAGCGTCTTGCGGTCGGTTTCGGTGAGCGCGTCGGCGCGGTAGACCTGCCGGAACTGCGCGCTGGCCGAGGTGCCCTGGACGCTGATCACCAGCCCCTCGATGCCCACGCTGATGCGCGACTTGCCCGTGATGCGGGCGCGCCGGTCGGCCTCCCAGCGCTCGCGGGTCTGGCCGCGCGCGGGGGTGAAGTCGCTCGCGTAGGCGGCGAGGTAGCGCTCCACGTCGCGCGCGGACCAGGCGGCGGCCCAGGCGCGCACGGCGCTTTCCACTTCGGCAAGGTGGGTGACGGGATTGGTGGGGTTGGCGGGGGCGGCTGCTGGTGCAACGGGCGCGGCGGCCGGCGTGGCCGCGATACCGGCGGTGGCCAGCAAGCCGGCAGCGACAAGGCTGCAGCCCTGGGCGACGATTCGGTGCATGGCGTCCTTCTCTTTCCTTCTTCTTGTCTGTCAGGCTCGACGTCTAAGCTTGCGTCGATTCTGGCAGTGAAAGAGGAGGCGTGCGGCGTTGAATCGCCCACGGATTTCGGTGGTCCGTGGTTCAGGGCGCGTGCACAGGACACCGGGTGCTTCCCTCCGCGAATGTCCCCCGCCTTCGGCTCCTCCTTGATTTCGCTGCGGGAAGCACCCAGTGCCCTGTGCACCGGGAGCGTGGGGTTGGGCTCAGGCCGCCGCAGCCTCGCCCGTCATCACCTGCACCGTCCGGTTGCGCAGCCGCAAGGCCAGCACGGTCGCGACGCACAGCACGCACAACACCACCGTGAGCGTCACGCCGAGTCCGCGTGCATCCGACAGCAGGCCGAACAGCGGCGACACCAGCCCGCCGACCGAGAGCGCGAGGCCGAGCGTGATGCCGCTGGCGGTGGCCGGGTTGCGCGGCAGGTAGTCCTGCGCGAGCGTCACCTGCGCGGCGAAGGGCAGGAACATGCTCATGCCGAGCCACGCGGTGCAGGCCAGCGCCGCGCCGGGCGTGGAGGAAAGCACGAGGCCCGCCATGGCCGGCAGCGCGAGCAGATAGCCGCTGCGGATGGTGCCCATGCGCCCGATGCGGTCGCCGAGCCAGCCGCCGGCCAGCGTGCCCACGGCCCCTGCGGCGGTGAAGGCGGTGAGTGCCGCGGCGCCCTGGAAGGTGCTGCCGTGCAGGTCGCGCGTGATGCGCAGCGAGAGCATCGACAGCACCGTGACGTAGGGGATCGACCAGCCCACGATGGTCGCGACCAGCAGGCTGAAGGCGCGCCAGTCGTTGTGCGGTTTCAGCACCTGGGCGCGGGCCTGCGCGGCGCGCGCCACCGTGGCCGCGTGCTGGGCGGCCGCGCTGCGCCGCGCGTTGGCCGCGAGCCACACCACGCCCATCGCCACCGCGGGAATGCCCAGCAGATAGCTGCGCGACAGGCTGCCGCCGCCGACCACCGTGGCCGCCAACACGGGCGCGAACGAGGCGCCGATGGTGCCGCCCACCGAGAACACGCTCATCGCCTTCTGCGAGGCGCCGCCGGCCGCGCGCGCGGCCACGGTGGCGGGCGGGTGGTAGGCCGCGATGCCCAGCCCGCACAGCGCGACCGCGATCCAGGTCAGCAGGTAGCTCTGGCTCAGGCCCGCCAGCACCACGCCCAGCGCCGCCACCAGGAAGCCCACGGGCACGAGCCAGGCGCGCGGGTGGCGGTCGGCGTACAGGCCGAACAGCGGTTGCACCACGCTCGACAGCCCGGTGGCCGCCAGCATCAGGCCGCTCACGGCCGTGTAGCTGTAGCCGCGCTCCAGCACCATGAAGGGCAGCAGCGCGGGCACGAGGCCCTGGTAGAGGTCGTTGACGGCATGGGTGCCGGTGAGCAGCCCGAGTCGGCGCGTGTTCATGCGATGGCTTCTTTCCTGGATGTCCGGTTGGAGAAAAAGAGGGAGAAAAGCCATCGTAGGAAGACACGGAAAGATGTTCTCGCTATGAATGTGCAAACATCGTCGTGAAATGGACAAACTGAATCTGCGCCCCGACGAAGGCGAATCGACCCCGCGCGCGGTCGCCGTGCTGGCCACCGACCCGGCGGGCGACGCCTTCATTCCGCCGCACGCGCACCGGCGCGGGCAGCTCATCCACGCGATCTCGGGCGTGATGATGGTCGGCGCCGCGGCCGGCAGCTGGGTGGTACCGCCGGGGCGCGGCGTCTGGGTGCCGCCGGGCATGCCGCACCAGATCCGCATGGCGGGCGAGGTGAAGATGCGCACGGTCTTCGTCGAGCCCGGCACGCGCGCCGACCTGGGCGCCGAGTGCCGCGTGATCCATGTGGGCGCGTTGCTGCGCGAGCTGATCGTGGCGGCCGTGTCGCTGCCGCTGGACTACCCGCCGGGCGGGCGCGACGAGCGCGTGATGGAGCTGATCCTTGACGAGATCGAGGCCGCGCCCGCGCTGTCGCTGCATGTGCCGATGCCGCGCCACGCGCGCCTGGCCGCGCTGTGCGAGGCGCTGATCCGCGACCCCGCGCAGCCCGCCACGCTCGACGGCTGGGCCGCGCGGCTGCACATGAACGCGCGCACGCTGGCCCGGCTGTTCGAACGCGAAACTGGCATGACCTTCGGCGCGTGGTGTCGACAGGCGCGGCTGCTGCTGAGCCTGCCGCGGCTGGCCGCGGGCGCGTCGATCCTGGAGGTGGCGCTGGCGCACGGCTACGAGAGCCCGAGCGCCTTCACCGCGATGTTCCGCCGCACGCTCGGCGTGCCGCCGAGCCAGTACCTGCACCCGCCGGCCTGAAGCTGGGGGTGCGGGCGGGAGCGGCCCGTGCCGCTACTTGAACCCGAGCGCGCGCGGCAGCCAGGTGCTGAGCATCGGCACGAAGGTCAGCAGGACCAGCACCGCGCCGTGCGCCCACAGGAAGGGCACCAGCTCCTTCACCAGCGCCGACATCGGCACCTTCGACACGTTGCAGGTAACGAACAGCAGCCCGCCCACCGGCGGCGTGATCATGCCCAGCGTGAGGTTGAAGATCACGATCATCGCGAAATGCACCGGGTCGACGCCCAGCTTGATGGCCACCGGCGCAAGGATCGGCGCCAGCACCATCACGCCCGGCAGCGGCTCGATGAAGATGCCGAACAGCAGCAGGAACACGTTGACGATGATCAGGAACATCCACGGCGAGAGGTTCATGCTGATGAGCCATTCGGCCATCTGCTGCGGAATGCCCTCGATGGTCAGCACCCACGCGAACGAGGCCGACAGCCCGATGATGATCAGCACCGACGCCGACAGCAGGGCCGAGCGCGACAGGATGTCGGGCAGCATCTTCCACTCGAGCGTGCGGTAGATGAACTTGCCGCACACCAGCGCGTAGAACACCGCCACCACCGACGCCTCGGTGGGCGTGAACCAGCCGGCGCGCATGCCGCCCAGGATGACCACCGGCAGCAGGATGGCGGGAATCGCCTTCCACGTCGTGATGAGGATCTCGCGCAGCGGCGGCGTCTGGCCGTCGCCCTTGTAGTTGCGCTTCTTCGACACGTAGAAGTTCACCACGCACATCGCCACCGCGATCAGGATGCCCGGCACGATGCCGGCCACGAACAGCTGGCCGACCGACACGGTCTCGTCCTGCAGCGCGTAGATGATCATGATGATCGAGGGCGGGATGATCGGCCCCACGATGGCCGTGGAGGCCGTCAGCGCCGCCGCGTACGAGCGGTCGTAGCCGGCCTTGTCCATCATCTTGATGAGCATCGAGCCGGGGCCGGCCGCGTCGGCCAGCGCCGAGCCCGAGATGCCCGAGAAGAAGGTCAGCGACACCACGTTGGTGTAGCCCAGCCCGCCGCGCCGGTGGCCGACGAACTGGCCCGCGAAGCGCAGCAGCACCTCGGTGAGCGAGCCGCCGCTCATCAGTTCGGCGGCCAGGATGAAGAAGGGCACGGCCATCAGCGGAAAGCTGTCGATGCCGGTGAAGGTTTCCTTCAGCAGCACCATCAGCGGGTAGCTTTCCGCGAGGATCAGGGTGGCGGCCGTGGCCAGGCCGAGCGCGAAGGCCACGGGCACGCCGATGGCCAGGAACACGCAGGCGGAGACGATCAGGACAATGCTGGCATCCATGGTCTTCTCCTTACAGCGAGGCCGACGCGTTGGCGTCGAAATGCGCGTCCGACGCGAACTCGCGGTTCAGCACGTAGCCGCGCACCACCAGCAGCCAGTGCACGATCAGCAGCACGCCGCCGATCAGCATCGCGCTGTAGATGTAGGCGAACGGAATCTGCGTCACGGCGGTGAGCTGGAACATCGTGCGTTCCATGTAGAGCCAGCCGTACCAGACCATGAAGCCGAAGAAGGCGAACAGCAGCCCGGCCACCACGAGGCGCACCGCCACGGCCGCGGGCCGGGGCAGGGCGTCCTGCAGGTTCTCGACGGCGATGTGGCCGCCGTAGCGCAGCACGGGCCCGGCGCCCAGGAAGGTGAGCCAGATCATCATGTGGCGCGACACCTCTTCGGCCCATTCGATCGACTGGTTCGTGGTGTAGCGCAGCACGACGTTGGTGAAGATGATGACGGACATGGCCGCCAGCAGGAGGATCAGCGCCCACCGGTTGGCGGCGAGAAAGTAGCGCTCGAAGGCTTGCACGTTGTGGTTCTCTGTGGTGTCGGAAATGCGAAGCGCCCGGCCCACTGAGGCGGGCCGGGCGCGGTCGGGGCGGAGCGGTCTTACTTGACGTCCGTGATCTTCTTGATGTTGTCGGCGCCGAATTCCTTGGCGTAGCCCACGTAGGCCGGCTTCAGGGCGTCGCGGAAGGCCGCGCCGTCGACGGTGCGCGTGACCTTCATGCCGTCTTTTTCAAGCTGGGCGATGCCGTTGTTCTCGTCGTCGTTGACCTTCTTGCGCTGCGCGATCGAGGCCTTCTTCGCCGCTTCGGTGAACACCTTCTTGTCGGCGTCGGAGAGCTTGTTCCACACCTTGGGCGACAGCAGCAGCAGCGCCGGCGAGTAGACGTGGCCGGTGAGCGACAGGTGCTTTTGCACCTGCGAGAACTTCGAGGACAGGATCACGGGAATCGGGTTTTCCTGGCCGTCGACCGTGCCTTGCTGCAGCGCGCCGAACAGTTCCGGGAAGGCCATCGGCGTGGGCAGGATGCCGAAGGTGCGGTAGCCGTCCATGTGCACCTTGTTTTCCATGGTGCGCATCTTCAGGCCGGCCGCGTCGGTGGGCTTGACGATGTCGCGCTTGCTGTTCGTCATGTGACGGAAGCCGTTTTCCGTCCAGGCCAGCGCGATGATGCCCTTGCTCGGGAACTTGGTCAGGATGTCCTGGCCGATGGGGCCGTCCATGACCTTGCGGGCGTGGTCGTAGTCGCGGAACAGGAAGGGGATGTCGACGATCTTGACCTCGGGCACGAAGTTGCCCACGGGGCCGGTCGAGGTGTTCAGCAGGTCCTGCGTGCCGAGCTGGATCGCTTCGATCTGCTCGCGCTCGCCGCCCAGCGCCGAGTTGGCGAAGTGCTGGCACTTGAAGCGGTTCTGGGTGTTCTTCTCGACCTCTTCGCAGAACACGGTGGAGCCCACGCCGTAATGCGATTCCTTGGACGTCGCATAGCCGATCTTGAGAACGGTGGGTTGCTGCGCGAGGGCGGCGGTGCCCAGGGCGAGCGAAAGGCAGGCGGCGGCGATGTGGCCGAATTTCATGGTGTCTCCGGGGAGTTTCGGGGGGCGAAAGCGCGTCAGGCGCAAGTCAGGAAATGACTATGCACCAATAACCAGTTTGACCGCGTCGGGACTTTCACGGACGTAGGCGCGGATCACCGCGTCGAAGCTCTCGTCGGCCGTGAGACCGAGGGCCCGCGCGCGCGGCGTGTCGAAGCGCCCGGGCCAGGTTTTGACGATGCGGCGGATGGCGGCGTCGGGCGTGCGGTCGAGCAGGTCGGTGGCGGCGCGGCCGGCCACGCGCTCGAGCGCGGCGGCCATCTCGCCGACGGTGGTGGCCAGCGAGGGCAGGTTGAGCGCGGTGCGCGGGCCCCAGTCGGCGTCGCTCGCTTCGGCGGCGCGCACGATGCCTTCGATGGTCCGGGCCGGCGAGGCGATGGCCACGGGCGTCTCGTCGGGCACCGGGCAGGCCGCGCGCAGGCCGGCGAGCGGCTCGCGGATCATGCCGTTGAAGAAGCCCGAGGCCGCGCCGTTCGGTTGGCCGGGGCGCACGCTCACTGTCATGAGGCGCACGCTGCGCCCCTGCACGAAGCCCTTGCGCGTGTAGTCGGCCACGAGCTGCTCGCCGATGAATTTCTGGATGCCGTAGCTGGTCTGCGGCGTGGGCAGCGTGTGGTCGTCGATGAGCGCGGGCAGCGGCTGTTCGGGCGAATCGCCGAACACGGCGAGCGAGCTGGAGAACACCAGCACCGGCCGCGTGCCGAGCGCGCGCAGCTTCTCGAGCAGGCCGTGCGTGGCGGCGAAGTTGCTGCGCATGCCCAGGTCGAAGTCGGCTTCGCATTCGCCGCTGACGGCGGCCGCGAGGTGGAACACCGCGTCGGCCTCGCGCCAGAAGGCGGCGCCGTTGTCGGCCAGCTGGGCGTTGAGGTCGCCGGTGGCGGCTGCGATGCGCGGGTTGGCCGCGAGGTCGGGCGGCGGCGGCGCGCGGTCGACCAGCGTGATGCGTGCGATGTCGCGGGCGGGGGCGCCGTCGAGGGAGAGCTGGCCCAGGGCCAGGAGGGTGCGCGCCAGGCGCGCGCCGAGAAAGCCGGCGCCGCCGGTGATGACGATGTGCATGGGGTCCTGTCTCCTTGTGTCCTTGTGTCGCGAGGATAGCGTCGGTGGTATCGCACAATTTGCGGATGCCCATGCTGCCCCCCGATCTCCTCGCCACCCTGCGTTTGCCTGTGCTGCAGGACGCCGACCTCGACACCCAGGCCTCTTTCTTCAAGCGGCCGGAGGTCCGTGGGCTCTACTTCGAGGTGGTGGAGGGCTCGGCGAAGGACGAGGTGCTGCGGGCCGCCGTCGCGCAGCTCGGCGAGCTGCATCCGCACCGGGCCGCGTTGCTGGCGGTGTTCTGCGGCGCGCTGGTCGAGAACGGCGCCGACCCGCAGCTCATGTTCGACGCCGTGCGGCAGCTGGCGGGGCGCCTGCTGGCGTCGCTGGCGCCTTACTGCGCGGCGCAGCCGTACGAACCCGACGAAGACGACGAGGAACCGCAGGACAAGGCAGAACTCGCCGCCTGGCAGGCCGCCGAAGCGGCGCTCGCGGCCCTGTCGCCGCCGGCCCGTTTCGAGGTCGATGCGCTGCAGCGCGCGGTCGACCTGCTGGTGCTGCCGCTCATGACCATGGTGGTGCGCGATGTGCGCAACCACCAGTCGCTGGTGGCGGATGCAGGCCTGCTCGCGCACGTCGAGGCGATGTACGCCAACGACTCGCTGCCCTTCGAGGCCTTGCACTTCCTGCGCGCCGCGGCCCAGCTGTCGTACGAGGACGAACTGGTGGTCCTGCTGCCGGCGTCGCGTGCGGGCATGGTCGTTCGCGCCCAGGGCATCAACAACAACTTCCACGCCTTCTCGCTGCTGCAGGACCTGATGGAAACGCACGCCCAGACGCTGGGCCTCCGGCAGCCGCCGCGCACACGCCGCGACGCGGACAGCGATGCTGCCGCCTTCCTCTGGCTGCAGGCGACGGCCTTCGCACAGGGCGAGCTGGTGGACCGCATGGCGTGGTCCTGGGGGGAGGGCACGCTGCGCGAGAACGCGCGCCGGCAGGGGCGGCTGGTGCTCGTCGCGCTGGAGACGGACGACAAGCCCGCGCGCGGCTGGACCGGATTCACCCACGTGCTGCACGCCGAGCAGAACCCGCAGGTGTCGCTGGTGCACTTCCTCACGCCCGACGAGGTTGCCGCGTACCTCGCCTGAAGCGCCATGAAAAAAGCCCTCCGAAGAGGGCTTTCATGCATCGATGCTGCGGGGCTTACATGCCCACGTAGTTCGGGCCGCCGCCGCCTTCGGGCGTGACCCAGACGATGTTCTGCGTCGGGTCCTTGATGTCGCAGGTCTTGCAGTGCACGCAGTTCTGCGCGTTGATCTGCAGGCGCTCCTTGCCGGCGCTGGCTTCGTCGGGCACGAACTCGTACACGCCGGCCGGGCAGTAGCGGCTTTCGGGGCCGGCGAACTTGGCGAGGTTGACGTTGACCGGCACCGACGCGTCCTTCAGCGTCAGGTGGGCGGGCTGCTGCTCTTCATGGTTCGTGTTGCTGATGAACACGCTGGAGAGGCGGTCGAAGGTGAGCTTGCCGTCCGGTTTCGGATAGACGATGGGCTTGCACTCGGCGGCCGGCTTCAGGTACTGGTGGTCGGGCTTGTTGCGGCGCAGGGTCCATGGGATGTGGCCCTTGAGCAGCCACTGCTCGACGCCGTTCATGACCGTGGCGATGCCCAGGCCCTTCTTGAACCAGGCCTTGAAGTTGCGCGCCTTGTTCAGCTCGGTGTAGAGCCAGCTCTTCTCGAACGCCGCCGGGTAGGCCGTGAGTTCGTCGTGCTGGCGGCCGGCCATGACCGCGTCGAAGGCGGCTTCGGCGCACAGCATGCCGGTCTTGATGGCGGCGTGGCTGCCCTTGATGCGGCTCACGTTCAGATAGCCGGCCTCGCAGCCGACCAGCGCGCCGCCCGGGAACACCGTCTTGGGCAGCGACATCAGGCCGCCGGCCGTGATGGCGCGCGCGCCGTAGCCGATGCGCTTGGCGGGCTTGATGCCCTTGGCTTCGTCGCCCTCGAGGTACCAGCGGATGTTGGGGTGCAGCTTCCAGCGCTGCATTTCCTCGAACGGGCTCAGGTAGGGGTTGCTGTAGTCTAGGCCCGTGATGAAGCCCATCGTGACCTTGTTGTCCTCCATGTGATAGAGGAACGCGCCGCCGTAGGTGTTGTTGTCCATCGGCCAGCCGGCCGTGTGCAGCACGAAGCCGGGCTGGTGGCGCTTGGGATCGATTTCCCAGACTTCCTTGACGCCCAGGCCGTAGGTCTGCGGGTCGCGGCCTTCGTCAAGCTTGAACTTGGCGATCAGCTGGCGGCCCAGGTGGCCGCGCGCGCCTTCGGCGAACACCGTGTACTTGCCCAGCAGTTCCATGCCGAGCTGGAAGTTCTCGGTCGGTTCGCCGTCCTTGCCCACGCCCATGTTGCCGGTGGCCACGCCGCGCACCGAGCCGTTCTCGTTGTAGAGCACTTCGGCGGCCGGGAAGCCGGGGAAGATTTCCACGCCCAGGTTCTCGGCCTGCTGCGCCAGCCACTTGGTGAAGGCGCCCAGGCTGATGATGTAGTTGCCGTGGTTCTGGAAGCAAGCCGGCAGGAAGGCGTTGGGCGTGCGCAGGCCCGACTTTTCGCTCAGGAACACCATGGCGTCGTCGGTCACGGGCTGGTTCAGCGGCGCGCCGAGTTCCTGCCAGTCGGGCAGCAGTTCGTTGAGCGCGCGCGGGTCCATGATGGCGCCCGACAGGATGTGCGCGCCGGGCTCCGAACCCTTCTCGAGCACCACGACGGAGATTTCCTTCTCCTGCTGGGCGGCGAGCTGCTTGAGGCGGATCGCGGTCGAGAGGCCGGCGGGGCCGCCGCCGACCACGACCACGTCGTATTCCATGGCTTCGCGAGGGCCGAACTGGGCGAGGATTTCGTCGTGCGTCATGTGGGTTGGGTCGATAATGATTTTTAGAGGCGCGGGGGCGTCCCGGTTCGCCGGGCATTTTATGCGGCGTCCGGCGGTGGCCTTGTCGCCCGCAGGCGAGGCACCCTGCGTCACCTGCGCGACTCCACAGGATTCAGCTCATGGCTTACAGCATCGATCTCTCCGGCCGCGTGGCTTTCGTCACCGGCGCCTCCAGCGGACTGGGCGCCCAGTTCGCGAAAACGCTGGCCCGTGCCGGCGCCGCCGTGGTGCTGGCCAGCCGCCGCGTCGAGAAGCTCAAGGAGTTGCGCGCACGCATCGAAGGCGAGGGCCACGACGCCCACGTGGTCGAGCTCGACGTGACCGACATCGGCAGCATCAAGGCCGCCGTGGCGCGCGCCGAGACCGAAGTGGGGCCCATCGACATCCTGGTCAACAACTCGGGCGTGAGCGCCACGCAGCGCCTGCAGGACGTCACGCCCGACGATTACGACTACATCTTCGACACCAACGTGAAGGGCTCCTTCTTCGTCGCGCAAGAGGTGGGCAAGCGCATGCTGGCGCGCGCCCAGGGCACGGCGCCGGGCACCTACATCGGCGGGCGCATCATCAACATCGCCTCGGCGGCGGCGCTGAAGGTCATGCCGCAGATCGGCACCTACTGCATGAGCAAGATCGCCGTGGTGCAGATGACCAAGGCCATGGCGCTGGAGTGGGGCCGCTTCGGCATCAACGTGAACGCGCTGTGCCCGGGCTACATCACGACCGAGCTCAATGAGGAACACTGGAGCACCGAGGGCGGCGCCAAGCTGGTCAACATGCTGCCGCGCAAGCGCGTGGGCAAGCCCGAAGACCTCGACGGCCTGATCGTGCTGCTGGCCAGTGGCGAGAGCCATTTCGTGAACGGCGCGGTCATCGCCGCCGACGACGGGTTCGCGATCTGACTCCGCGGGCCTGGATCGGCATCGCAGCCGGGCTGGGCGCAGGTGCGCTCTGGGGCCTGGTGTTCGTGGCGCCGCGCATGGTCGGTCACTTCGGCATGGTCGACATCACGGCGGCGCGCTTCGCGGTGTTCGGTGCGGTGTCTGCGCTGGCGGTGTTCGCGCGGCCCGCGGCCGTGCGCTGGCCCACGGGCCGGCAGGCGCTCGCGGCGCTCGGCCTGAGCGTGCTGGGCTTCAGCGGCTACTACCTGCTGCTGGCCTTCGGCATCGCGGCGGCGGGCACCGAGGTGCCCAGCCTCATCATCGGCACGATTCCCGTCTGGATGATGCTGCTGGGCCGGCCCGCGGGCCTGCACATGCGGGCCTTGCTGCCCGGCCTGCTGCTCACGGGCACGGGCATCGCGCTGATGATCTGGGGCGCGTGGTCGGCGCAGCACGGTGCGGGCGGTGGGGGCGGCGGCGCGCGCTTCGGCTGGGGCATTGCGCTGGCGCTGTGTTCGATGGTGAGCTGGACGGTCTACGGCCTGCTCAACGCCGCCTGGCTGCAACGGCACCGCGAGGTGCGTGCGGCCGACTGGGCCAACTGGCTGGGCATTGCGACCGGTCTGGGCGCCTTGCTGCTGTGGGCGGTGGCGGGCAGCGATGTGGCCACGCTGCAGTCGCAGCCCGACGGCATGCTGTTCATCTGGATCGCGCTGGCGAGCGGCTTCGGCTCGTCGTGGCTCGCGACCATTCTCTGGAACGTCGCAAGCCAGCGCCTCTCGGCCAGCCTGTGCGGCCAACTGATCGTGAGCGAGACGCTGTTCGCCTTGCTTTATTCCTTCCTCTGGGACGGCCGCTGGCCGCAGGCCACCGAATGGGTGGCAGCGGCGCTGTTCGTCCTGGGCATCCTCGCATCCATCAAGGCCCACCGATGAGAATCGAAATCCCCGAAAAGAAGAAGCTCGTGTACGAAATGTCGATCCCCATCCGCTGGGGCGACATGGACGCCATGGGCCACCTGAACAACGGCACCTACTTTCGCTACCTCGAGACGGCGCGCATCGACTGGATCCGCTCGCTCGGCATCGAGCCCACGCCGGGCGGCGAGGGCATGGTGATCGTCAACGCCTTCTGCAACTTCTACCGGCAGATCGAGTACCCGGGCAACGTGCGGATCAAGATGTACGTGAGCGACCCGGGGCGCACCACCTTCGAAAGCTGGGCCACGATGGTCCGCGAGGACGCGCCTGACGTGCTCTGCGCGGCCGGCGGCGCCACCACCATCTGGGTCGATTTTCCGAAGCAGAAGGCGCTGGCGCTGCCTGACTGGCTGCGCGAGGTCGTCAGCGACTGAAGACGCGCTGACGCGTCGACGCAAAAGGCTCAGGCCGGCCGCAACACGATGCGCGCCTCGAAGCCGCGCGCCATGCCGGGCGGCGGCGAGGCGAGCTCCAGCGTCGCGTTGTGCTTCTCGACGATGGTGCCCACGATCGACATGCCCAGGCCGTAGCCGGCGCGGTCCGAGTTGTGGCGCACATGGCGCTGGTGCAGCGACTGCAGCTGTTCGGGGCTGACACCGGGGCCGGCATCGCGCACCGCGAGCACGCAGGGCGCCGCCACTTCGATCGTCACGCGGCCTCCACCGCCGTAGCGCAGCGCGTTCTCCACGAGGTTGCGCAGCGCGATGGCCAGCGCGTCGACGTCACCGAAGGCCACGGGCGCGGCGCTGTCGGGCACCTTGAGTTTCAGGCGCTCGTTGATGTGCGGGTCTTGCCAGAACTCCTGGGCCACCGTGCCCGCCAGCTGCACCAGGTCGACCCGCGCCCGCGTGAGCGAGGCGCCCGATTCGGCGCGCGACAGCTGCAGCAGCTTTTCGGCGCGGTGGCTCAGCATCTGCAGCGCCTGCAGCGCGCCTTCGACGTCGGCGCGCTTCAGGTCGTGGTCGAGCGCGGTCTGCAGGCGCAGGCGCGCGGCGGCCAGCGGCGTGCGCAGCTCGTGCGCGGCGTTGGCGGCCAGCGCGCGCTCCACGTCGAGCGACTGCGACAGCCGCTGCAGCAGACGGTTGACATGGTCGCCCACCGCGCGCAGTTCCTTCGGCAGGCCGGGCAGGGTGATCGGGCGCAGGTCGGCGCCGTTGCGCTTCTCGATCTCGCCGGCCAGTTGCTGCAGCACGTGCAGCTCGGTGCGCGCCACCCGGCGCAGCACCAGCGCCAGCAGCGGCAGCACCGCGCCGAGCGGGATGATCAGGCCGAACAGCGTGCGGTTCAGCGCGCGGCGGCGTTCGTCCAGCGGGTCGGCCACCTGGAAGTACAGGCCCAGCGTCGGGTGACGCACGGTGTAGATGCGCCAGGTCTGGTTGTTGGCGAAGCCGGCGGCCAGCGGCACGTCGAAAGCGTCGTCGGGCGCCTCGGCCGAGCGCAGCAGCACATGCTCGTGCACGTCGACCACCTGGTACATCACGGCGTCTTCGGAGAACAGCTGCTTGGGCGCGATCAGCGGTGCGTCCTGCGCGCCGTTCTCGTGATGCTGCTTCAGTTTGTCGAGCTCCTGCACCGCCATGTCGAACATGCGGTGCGACACCTCCACCAGCTCGTTGTCGAAGTTGTGGTTGATCTCGCGGTCCACGTACCAGACCACGGCGAACACGCACAGCAGCCACACGCCGCCGACCCACAGGATCAGCGTGCGGGTGAGGCGCCCGGCCAGCGAGTCGCGGCGGTCGCGCAGCAAAGAGCCGCTCATCATTCCTCGTCGTCCGCCGAGAACGACAGCCGGTAGCCCAGGCCGCGCAGCGTCTGGATGTGGCTGCGCCCGAGCTTGCGCCGCAGGCGGCTGATGAACACCTCGAGCGTGTTGCTGTCAGCCTCGTCGCCGAACCCGTAGAGCGCGTCGGCCAGGTTGTCGCGCGTGTGGATGCGCTCGGGCCGCGTGGCCATCACGCGCAGCAGCGCCCATTCCTTCTGCGTGAGCACGACGGGCACGCCGTCCTTGCGCACGCGGTCGTGCGCCAGGTCGATCTCCAGCGTGCCCAGCTGCAGCACCGGCGAGGTGTTGGCGCTGCGCCGGCGTTCCACGGCGCGCAGCCGCGCCAGCAGCTCGGCCGGGTCGTAGGGCTTGATGAGGTAGTCGTCGGCGCCGGCATCGAGCCCGCGGATGCGGTCGGTGACCTGGTCGCGGGCCGTGAGCACGATGACGATGGGCGGCTCGCGCAGCGCGCGCACCTGTGGCAGCAGCGAGAGGCCGTCGCCGTCGCCCAGATGCAGGTCGAGCAACACCGCCGCGTACTGAACGGAAAGGAGGGCGCCGCGCGCCTCGGCCAGGCTGGGGGCCACGTCGACGACGAACGCCTTGGCGACCAGGTAACTGCAGACCGCGTCTGCCAACGAACTGTCATCTTCGACCAGCAAGATTCGCACGCGGTGGCCCTTACAAAAACTCGAAGTCTATAGCGCCGCCCCCTGGCCGGGAAACCGAGTCAGGAATCGTTCAGGTCCCTTCAGACTGGGTTCATCCCGCGTGCGTAGGCTCGCGCCAGTCTGTTCCGAGGCCTGTTTCTTCTTCATGACCCGTACCCCGAATCTCCGTCTCGGAGCCCTGACCTTGCTTGCCCTGGCCCTGCTGATGATCTGGGACGCCCTTGGCGGCGACCTGCCGCTGGCCCGCCTGGCCGGCACACCGATGGGCTTTCCCTGGCGCGAGAACCCTTTCCTGGTGCACGTGATGCACGAGGGCGCGAGAAACCTCAGCTGGCTGCTGGTGTTCGGCCTGTTCGCCGCCATCCGCTGGCCCGTGGGCGTGCTGCGGCGCCTGGACACGGGCGCCCGCGTGCAGTTGGCGCTGACCGTGCTGGCCTCGGTGCTGGCCGTGAGCCTGATCAAGCATGCGAGTGACACCAGCTGCCCCTGGGACCTGAAGGAGTTCGGCGGCGCGGCGCGCTACGTGTCGCACTGGGCCTGGGGCCAGGACGACGGCGGGCCGGGCGGCTGCTTTCCGGCCGGCCATGCCTCGGCCGCCTTTGCCTACCTCGGCGGGTATTTCGTACTGCGGCGCGTGGCGCCGCGCGGGGCCGTCGTGTGGCTGTGCGTGGCGCTGGTCGCCGGCCTCGTGCTCGGCGTGGCGCAGCAGATGCGCGGCGCGCACTACATGAGCCACACGCTGTGGACCGCCTGGGTCTGCTGGAGCGTCGGCCTTCTCATCGATCTGGTGGCGGCGCGCCGCCGGACTGTCCCTCCCATCGAGCGCACCGCGCCGCTGCATGCAAGCCCTTGATTTCGCGCTGTTCGGCTGGATCAACGCCGCCGCCTCGGCGCCGGCGTGGAGCATCCGGTTCGCGGTGTTCGCCTCGAATGTGCTGCCGACGCTGCTGGCGCTGTCGATCGCGCTGGCGGCCGCCTTTGACCGCCGCTGGCGCCACGCCTTCTTCACCGCGCTGGTCAGCGTGCTCGTGGTGTGGCTGGTGGTGAACGTGTTCCGCTCGGCGCTGCCGTTCCCGCGGCCCGCGTTCTACGGGCTGGGCATCCAGTGGGTGCCGCAGGGCGTGCGGCCGGGCTTTCCGAGCCTGCATGCGGCCGGCACATTTGCTGCGGCCTTTTCGCTGCTGTGGTGCTTGCCGTGGCGCGCGCCGGCGTGCGCCGCGCTCGCGATGGCGGCGCTGGTGGCATGGAGCCGGCTGTACCTGGGCCTGCACTTTCCGTCCGACATTGCCGGGGCCGCGGTCCTCGGTGCGCTGGTGTCGATGGCCGTGGCGAACGTCGGCGCGATCCGGCCGTTCGCGCGGTCGTTGCATGCGTCGCGCTGGGCTCGCCAGGCCCGTTGGCGCGCGCGAGCCCGGCGCGGCATCTAGGTTTGATTTTTCCCTGAGGCGGGGACGTCGGTTCAGGCTCCCTTCAGATGCGCTTTTTACATTTGGCGCATGTCTCTTTCGCGTATAGAGTCCGCGCCTGTGCCGGGCCATCTCCTGTCTGAAAACTCCTCGTCTGCGTCTCCCGACGCGCGCAGCACTTCCGACTCCTTGTGGGCACGCTTCGATCGCTGGATCGCGCGGCCCCGCTCGACCCGGCAGGTGATCGTCTGGCTCAGCGTGTACCTCGGCCTCACGGCCAACTGGCCGCTGCTGAACGACCTGGCCCGCCTGGGCGGCGCGCCCAGCACCTACATGCCGACCGTCGCCGGGTTGGGGATGCTCACCTTCTGCGGCACCGTCGCGATGCTGTCGCTCACCGCCTGGTCGCGCTGGATGAAGCCGCTGTGGCTGGCCGTGGTCGTCATTGCCGCGGTGGCGCAGCACTACATGCTCCAGTACCGCGTGGTGATGGACCCGAGCATGATCGCGAACGCGTTCCAGACCGACCCCAACGAAGCGCGCGACCTGCTGAGCTGGCGCATGGCCTTCAACGTGCTCGTGGTGGTGCTGCCCGCGGCCTGGGCGATCTGGCGCGTGCGCATCGTGCGGATGGGGCTGCTGTCGCATTTCTGGCGCAACGCGCTGCTGCTGGCGCTGGCCGCCATCGTGGCCGTGGGCACGGCCGTGGCCATGAACCGCCAGCTCGCGCCGCTCATGCGCAACAACGTGCACCTGCGCTACATGATGAACCCGATCGCCAGCCTGTACTCGGCCAGCGCCGTGGTGCTGCGCCCGATGTTCAAGCGCAGCAGCAAGCTGATTCCCATCACCGCCGGCACCGCGCTCGGCGCGAGCTACGCGGGTCAGGCGCGGCCGCCGCTGTTCATCGTGGTGGTGGGCGAGACCGCGCGCGCCGACCACTTCGGCCTGAACGGCTACGCCCGCGACACCACGCCCGACCTGGCCAAGCGCAAGGTGCTGAGCTACCGCGAGGTGCGCTCGTGCGGCACCAACACGCTGGCATCGGTGCCGTGCATGTTCTCGCCGCTGGGCAAGGACGGTTACGAGTCGCGCAAGGACGAATACGAAAACCTCATGGACGTGCTGCAGGCCTCGGGCCTGGCCGTGTTCTGGCTCGACAACCAGGCTGGCTGCAAGGGCGTGTGCGCGCGCATCCCGAACGCCTCGGCCTTCGACGGTCTCGACGCCGCCACCAAGAAAGCGCTGTGCGACGGCGACGAATGCCTCGACAACGTGATGCTCAAGGGCCTGGATGAACGCATCGCCGCGCTGCCCGCCGAGCGCCGCGCCAAGGGCGTCGTGCTCGTGATGCACCAGATGGGCAGCCACGGCCCGGCCTACTACAAGCGTTCGTCGCCCGAGCTGAAGCGCTTCACGCCCGAGTGCAAGACCAACGCGCTGGCCGAGTGCGCGCATGCCGAGCTGATGAACGTCTACGACAACTCGATCGCCCAGACCGACCACTTCCTCGGTCAGACCATCGACTGGCTCCAGACCCAGTCCAAGCAGTACGACCCGGCACTGCTCTACATCAGCGACCACGGCGAGTCGCTGGGCGAGTACGGGCTGTTCCTGCACGGTGTGCCCTACAGCTTCGCGCCCGATGCGCAGAAGCACGTGCCCATGGTCACCTGGTTCGGCGACGGCATGAGCGAGCGCCGCAAGCTCTCGCGTTCGTGCATGGAAGCGGGCCTGGACGCGCCGCTCACGCACGACAACCTCTATCACACGGTGCTGGGCCTCATGGACGTGACCACGCCCACCTACAAGCCCGCGCTCGACGCGCTGGCTTCCTGCCGCGGCAAGAGCTGAGCTCGCTGCCGCAGCGTCTTACTTCTTCTCGCGCGGCAGCCGGCCCATCAGGAAGAACTCCGGATTCGGCTGCATGCCGCTGAAGCTGGCCAGGCGGTTGCTCAGGCCGAAGAAGGCGGTGATGGCCGCGATGTCCCAGATGTCCTCGTCGTCGAAGCCGTGCGCGTGCAACGGCCCGAAGTCGCGGTCGTCGATCTCGTGCGAGCGTTCGCAGACCTTCATCGCAAAGTCGAGCATCGCGCGCTGGCGCTGCGTGATGTCGGCCTTGCGGTAGTTCACCGCCACCTGGTCGGCCACCAGCGGTTTCTTCTCGTAGATGCGCAACAGTGCGCCGTGCGCCACCACGCAGTACAGGCATTGATTGACCGCGCTGGTGGCGGTGACGATCATCTCGCGATCGCCCTTGGTGAGCGAGCCTTCTTCCTTGAGCATCAGCGCGTCGTGGTACGCGAAGAAGGCCCGCCACTCGGCAGGGCGGCGCGCAAGGCCGAGGAACACGTTGGGCACGAAGCCGGCCTTTTCCTGCACGGCAAGAATCGCGGTGCGGATGTCGTCGGGCAGGTCTTTCAGTTCGGCGAGGGGGTAGCGGGGGGCGGTCATCTGCTTGTCTCCTGGGGATCGGTCCCGGGATCATAGGCAACGGCGTGCGGGCCTGCAGCCAGCACCGCCAGGTCGCTCTCGTCCTTGAGCCCCACGCCGCTCAGCCCCCGACGCAGCGACTCGCGCAGCAGCCACGCAAGCTTGAAGGCCGCCTGCGCGTACGACAGCCCCTCGGGCCGCACGTTCGAGATGCAGTTGCGTTCGGCGTCGTGCCGGCCGCGGCGTGGCGAATGGGTCAGGTAGATGCCGAGGCTGTCGGGTGAGCTCAGGCCCGGGCGTTCGCCGATCAGCATGACCGACAGCGCCGCACCGACCGCTTCGCCCAGTTCGTCGGCCAGCGCCACGCGCGCCTGGGTGGCGATGAACACGGGTGACAGGCGCGTGCCGGGCGGCAATTGCGGGCGCAGCGCCGCGAGCAGCGGCACGGCGTGGCGGGCGACGGCGAGCGAGGAGAGGCCGTCGCCGATCACCAGGCAGACGTCGCAGCCGCCCGCAGGCCGATCGTCGCGCAGGCGCGCGGCGTCTTGCGCATCGAGCTGGCGACCCAGGTCGGGGCGGCGCAGGTAGGTAGTGCGGTCGGGGGCGCGGCTGCGCACGCGGCTCACGTCCCATCGGTCGGCGCGCAGTGCGGCATCGAGTGCGTCGACGTCGAGCGCCGCATGGATCGCGTCGCGTGCCATCGCGTGGGCCCAGCCGAAGCGCAGCGTTTCGTCGGTGGGCATGCCGGCGCCCGCGCGGCCCAGTGCGAGCCGCGCGGGCGTGGCGGCGCGCCATTGCGCCCAGGGGTTGGGGGTGACGGGTGAATCGCTCATGGCGCCAGCGCGGACAGCCCGCCCATGTCGCGCAGCAGCCGGTTGGCCGAGGGCGGTGCGAGCCGGCCGGCGGTGTCGGTGATCTGCATGCGCTGCAGCCAGGCCTCGAACTCGGGCGCGCGCTTCAGGCCCAGCGTCTCGCGCAGGAAGAGGGCGTCGTGGAACGAGGTGCTCTGGTAGTTGAGCATCACGTCGTCCGCGCCCGGGATGCCCATGATGAAGTTGATGCCCGCCGTGCCCAGCAGCACGAGCAGCGTGTCCATGTCGTCCTGGTCGGCTTCGGCGTGGTTGGTGTAGCAGATGTCGCAGCCGATCGGCAGGCCCATCAGCTTGCCGCTGAAGTGGTCTTCAAGCCCGGCCCGGATGATCTGCTTGCCGTCGTACAAGTACTCGGGGCCGATGAAGCCGACCACGGTGTTGATGAGCAGCGGCTGGTAGCGCCGCGCCAGCGCATAGGCGCGCACCTCGCAGGTCTGCTGGTCGACGCCGAAGTGGGCGTTGGCCGAGAGCGCGCTGCCCTGGCCGGTCTCGAAGTACATGAGGTTGTTGCCGACGGTGCCGCGCGCAAGCGACTGCGCGGCGGCGTGGGCCTCGTCGAGCAAAGCGGGCGTCACGCCGAACGAGAGATTCGCTTTCTCGGTGCCCGCGATCGACTGGAACACGAGGTCCACCGGCGCGCCGGCCTCGGCGAGCTTCAGCGTGTTGGTCACGTGCGTGAGCACGCAGCTTTGCGTGGGGATCTCGAAACGCTGGATCACCTCGTCGAGCATCTGCAACAGGCGCCCGAGCACCGGCAGGCTGTCGGAGACGGGGTTGATGCCGATCACCGCGTCGCCCGCGCCGTAGAGCAGGCCGTCGAGCGTGGAGGCGGCCACGCCGCGCAGGTCGTCGGTGGGGTGGTTGGGCTGCAGGCGCACGGCCAGGTGGCCGGGCAGGCCGATGGTGTCGCGAAAGCGCGTGACGACGTGGCACTTCTTCGCGACCGCGACCAGGTCCTGGTTGCGCATGAGCTTGGACACGGCCGCGACCATCTCGGGCGTGAGGCCAGGTGCCAGTGCGGCGAGTGCCTCTGTGGTGGCTTGTTCCGACAGCAGCCAGTTGCGGAAGTCGCCGACCGTGAGGTGCGCGACCGGTGCGAAGGCCTGCGCATCGTGCGTGTCGATGATCAGCCGCGTGATGTTGTCCTGCTCGTAGGGAATCAGCGCCTCGGTGAGGAACTGCTTGAGCGGCGTGTCGGCCAGCACGTGGCGCGCCGCCATGCGTTGCTGCGCGGTCGCTGCGCCGAGGCCCGCAAGGTAGTCGCCCGAGCGCGCGGGGCTGGCGCAGGCGAGCACCTGTCGCAGATCGTCGAAGGTGAAGCCCTGGCCGGCGATGGTGGTGCGGTAGCGCATCGTGTCGTTGGATCTTTTTCAGGGCGTGGACGACAGCATCTCGTCCGGCGCGGCGGCGTCGCGCTGCGCCGAGGTGAGCAGGAAGTAGCCGTAGGCGGCCGCCATCAGCAGGAGGAAGAGCACCGTCAGCATGGTGTTGAACCAGACCATCGCGCCCAGGCACACCAGGCCCAGGCCGAGTGCGACGGCCGGGAACACGGGGTAGAAGGGCGCACGGTAGGTGCGCAGCAGGTCGGGTTCGGTGCGCCGCAACTTGAACAGCGCGGCCATCGAGACCAGGTACATCACGATCGCGCCCAACACGGCCATGGTGACGATGTTGGCCGTGAGCGTCTGTCCGCCGAACTGCACCCACTCGTCGCTGAAGATGGCGGCAATGCCGATCACGCCTCCGGCCAGCAGCGCGCGGTGCGGCGTGTCGAAGCGCGGGCTTAGGCCGGCGAAGTAGCTCGGCAGGTAGCCGGCGCGGGCAAGCGCGAAGATCTGGCGCGAGTAGCCCATGAGGATGCCGTGGAACGAGGCGATGAGTCCGAACAGGCCGATCCACACCAGCATGTGCAGCCATCCGCTGTTGGCACCCACCACCGCCTTCATCGCTTGCGGCAGCGGGTCGTTGATGTTCGCGAGCTGGCGCCAGTCGCCCACGCCGCCCGCGAAGATCATCACGCCGAAGGCCAGCAGCACCAGCGTGACGATGCCGGTGGTGTAGGCCAGCGGAATCGTGCGGTGCGGATCGCGCGCCTCTTCGGCCGCCATGGCCGCGCCCTCGATGGCCAGGAAGAACCAGATCGCGAACGGGATCGACGCGAAGATGCCCGACACCGCCGCGCCGTTCAGCACATTGCCGCCAGCCCATCCGTTGGCGACGAAATTGGCCATCGACCAGCCCGGCGCGACCACGCCCATGAACACCAGCAGCTCGAAGATCGCGAGCACCGTGACGAACAGCTCGAACGCCGCCGCGATGCCGATGCCGATCCAGTTCAACCCGATGAAGACCACGTAGGCCCCGACCGCGAACCACTTCGGGTTGATGCCCGGGAACTGCACGTTGAGATAGGCGCCGATCGCCAGTGCGATGGCCGGCGGCGCGAAGACGAATTCGATCAGCGTCGCAAAACCCGCCACGAAACCGCCGCGCGGCCCGAAGGCGCGCCGCGCATAGGCGAAGGGGCCGCCCGCATGCGGGATGGCGGTCGAGAGCTCGGTGAAGCTGAAGATGAAGGTCGTGTACATCGTCGCCACCAGCACCGTGGCGACCAGGAAGCCGAGCGTGCCGGCCGTGTTCCAGCCGTAGCTCCAACCAAAGTACTCACCCGAAATGACGAGGCCGACGGCGATGCCCCACAACTGGACGGGACCGAGGACTTTCTTGAGATGGCCGGTGCCGACGGCGGGGGCCGGCGAAGCGTCGCTGGAGCGCATGGGGGCTTCCTCTCTTTGCGGATGGTGACAGTGCGTCTGTCCCAAAGCAAGGGCCGTTCCATCGGATACATCGGCGTACAGGGGCTTCACGGGGGCTGTCCATAATCGGCAGCTTTTCAACCACCGAGGTGTTTCGTGAAGTCATTTTTCTGTGCCGCGCTCGTGTCCGTCTTCGCCATTCCCGCAGCCTTTGCGCAATCCGCCGCCGTGACCACGCCCAGCGGCCTGATCTACCAGTCGCTCAAGGAAGGCGCCGGCGCATCGCCCGCCGCCACCGACGTGGTCAAGGTGCACTACCGCGGCACCTTCCCCGACAGCGGCAAGGAGTTCGACAGCTCGTACAAGCGCGGCGAACCCACCGAGTTCCCACTCAACGGCGTGATCCCGTGCTGGACCGAAGGCGTGCAGAAGATGAAGCCGGGTGGAAAGGCGAAGCTGACCTGCCCGCCGTCGATTGCCTACGGCGCGCGCGGTGCGGGTGGTGTGATTCCGCCGAATGCGACGTTGAATTTCGAAGTGGAGTTGGTGTCGGTCACGAAGAAGTAGTGGTCGCGGCCGGTTGGAGCCGGCTTGGGCAATGGGCGGTGCGTGCAGTTCATCACGCTGCTCGCCACGCAATAGTTGCCCGATTCTTTCCCCCTGTTTTTGTGCGCATGGGCCTCCCACAATCCGCGGCCTGACTCCTGATCCACAGGGGCGGCTTCTGGGAGGAACACATGTCCGCACTCCGTGCTGCGCCGACGCGCACGCTTCAAATCAATAGCACCACCACTCTGATGTTGCCGGGCTGCGTGTTGCCCTCATGTGCGGTCGGATTTGTCGAGGTGCGCCATGAGCGCTAAACAAATCATCGAGGACCACGACAAATGGCGAAAGGGCGCCGGCGGTGCACCGGCGGGTCTTTCCGGCCAGAGCGACGGCAATGCCTACGCCGGCCTCGACCTCAACCTGATCACCTTCTCGTCGAGCACCTTCGGTGGCAGCAGCTTCACATCAACCACTTTTCAAGACGCCATCTGGACCGCATGCCAGTTCAGCGGTTGCACCTTCAGCCAGTGCGACATGGCACGGATCGCGATCAGCGGATGCACCTTCGTCGACTGCACTTTCAGCGCCTCACAGTTGAAGGCCAGCACGCTCAGCGGTTGCACCTTCACTCGGTGCAACTGGACCGCGCTGAATTTCGATGCGAGCCAGTGGTCGCGTTTGAAGTTGCTCGAATGCCGAGGCACGCAGGTGAGCGCGACCGGCCTGCAGGGCGAGCAGGTCGACTTCACCGGCAGTCAGTTCGAAGACATGCAACTGACGAACGCGCGAATCAACTGAGGAGGCTGCAAGAAGCAGCCGCTTCCGATCACCCTGGCTGGTACTGGTACAGCCAGGTCTCCGTCAACGTCTGGTCCCCGTTCTTCAGATACAGCCGCATGTCGACCGGCTCCGTGCCTTCGGGCGTGAAGTCGAACTGCGCGCGCCAGTGGCCCGGCACGCCGTTGGGCACGGCTTCGGCGAAGACGTAGGAGAACTTGCCGCGCGGCGCGGTGAGCATCAGTTCGGGCTTCACACCGAAGGGCACCGTGGTGAGCGGCTGCCCGATGAACTCCACCATGAACTTGCGCACGCCCTGCGGGCGCGGTTGGCCCGGTTGGCCGCCGCGGCCGATGCGGGTGGCGACGCAGCGTGCGAGGGGTGACGGAAAGGGCTCCTGGTCGGTCCAGTGCAGCCGGTATTGCAGGCTGTAGCTTGCCCCGGCTTTTGCATCGGCCTTCGGCACCCAGAAGGCGACAGTGTTGTCGTGGATCTCGTCGTCGGTCGGGATCTCGATGAGTTGCACCGAGCCTTCGCCCCAGTCGCCCAGCGGTTCGATCCACAGGCTGGGACGCTTCTCGTAGTTGACGCCGTCCTGGTAGTGGTCGAAGTTGCGGTCGCGCTGCAGCAGGCCGAAGCCACGCGGTTTGGTGTCGGCGAACGCGGAGGCGCGCGTCTGCGTGGGGTTGTTGAGCGGGCGCCAGATGCGCTCGCCCGCGCCGTTCCAGATCGCGAGGCCGTCGGAGTCGTGCACCTCGGGGCGCCAGTCGATCGCGGTGGGCTTGATGGTCTCCGAGTACCAGTACATCGACGTGAGCGGCACCAGGCCCAGGCGCGACACGTCGCGGCGCAGGAACACGCGCGCGTCGATGTCCATGATCACGGCCTTGCCGCGCTGCATGACGAACTTGAACACGCCCGTGACGCTCGGACCTTCGAGCAGCGCGTAGACGGTCATCGAGGTGGTGTTGCCCGCAGCGGGTGTCTCGAAATAAAAGCGCGTGAAGTTCGGAAACTCCTCGGGCTTGTCGGGCACAGCCACGTCGAGCGCGATGCCGCGTGCCGACAGGCCGTACTGATAAAGCTCGCCGATGGCGCGGAAGTACGAGGCGCCGAGAAAGGCGACCCAGTCGTTCTTCTGCCAGTCGAGCTTGCCCTGGTCGCCCAGGCGGCTTTCCTGCAGGCGAAAGCCCGCGAAGCCGGCGCCTTCGGGCAGCGCGCGCGCGGGGCTGTCGGGGGGCATCGAGAAGTACGACGGGCTGTAGAGCACCTCGCGGGCAAAGCTGTCGCCACCGGCGTTCTCCAGCACGTGTATGCGCACCGGGGTCTGGAAGAAGCGGCCGAGGTGGAAGAAGGTGACCGGAAAGGCGCCGGGCCCGTCGCGGAAGAGGGCGTTGGCGGGGTCGAAGCGGATCTTGCCGTGCGCGTCGTAGTCGATGCGCTCCAGCACCTGCGGCGCCAGCGGCGCGGCGGCGGTGTAGGGGCGGGCGGCCAGGCGCTTGGCCTGCGCGACGAGCGCATCGAAGGAGAAGGGCGCCGGCTGGCTCAGTTGCAGGCCGTTGGCGGCCAGCGCCTCTTCGGGCAGTCCCAGGGCAGCGAGTGCGGCGGCGGCACTGCCGGCGGCGAGGAAGGATCGGCGATCAAGCATGGGTTCTTGAGGGGCGGCGAAAGCCTTTGGAGGAAAAGGGAAAAGAGAAGCGTCGGGGAGACGGGGGGAAAACAACGCCAAGCATGCCCCGGACCACAGGGTACGGCGCGTCAGCCATTCCGCGCAAACGGGGCCGGACAAGGCCCCGCGCTGTCTTGCGGCAGCGGGTGCCGATCGGGCCCTTTTCGGGGCGTCGCCGGGTATTCTCGCGCCATCGAAAGTGCCAGGAGACCACGGACATGTACACGGAACAAGGCGGCGAAGGCCCGGACCTGCTGGTGCTGCTGCACGGCATGGGCGCGACAGGCGCGGTGTGGGCGCCGCTGTGTGCGCAGGCCGGTGCGCGATGGCGCGGCCGTTGGCTGGCGCTCGACCTGCCTGGGCATGGCACATCGGACCGACAGACCTCTTACGCCATCGGTCAGCACGCGGCGACCGTGGCGCGTGCGGTGCTGCCGCATCTGCAGCCCGAAGGCCGACTCGTGGTGCTCGGACATTCGCTGGGCGGTGTGATCGGCCTGGCTCTCGCGACGGGATGGTTCGGCGTCGTGCCGCACGCGGTGTTCGCGGCCGGCATCAAGGTCGCGTGGAGCGATGAAGAGGTCCGCCGCATGGAGACGCTGGCGACGCAGCCCGCGAAGAAGTTCGCTACGGAAGAAGAGGCTCGCGACCGCTATCTGAAAGTCTCCGGTCTCGCGGGGATCGTCGATGCAGCGGCGCCCGTCGTGGCGCGCGGCGTTGCGCAAGATGGCGAGGGATGGCGCCTCGCCATGGACCCGCGCGCCAATGCCGTGGGCAAGCCGCCGTTGTCCGAACTCGTCGGACTGGCGCGCTGCCCGATTCACCTCGGGCAGGGCCGCCACGATGCGTTGGTCACCCTCGAACAGACCCGCTCCCTCGACCCCGAAGCCCGCGACCTGGGCCCGCACGGCCACAACGTGATGGTCGAGGCGCCCGGCGCGGTGTGGGACTGGATGGATTCGCTCAGCTGAGCCGCTCGTCGGCGCGGCGGATCGGCACCGTCACCCGCACCTCGGCCGCGCGCGCCCGCAGCTGGCCGCAGCCGCCATCGACGTCCTGGCCGGCCGAGTAGCGCAGCTTCGTGAGGATGCCGCGCTCGTGCAGCGTGCGGGCCATCTGTTCGCAGCGCTCGCGCGACGGGCGGCCGAAGGCCACGCCGTCCACCGTGTTGAACGGGATCATGTTCAGCACGCCGTACTTGCCCGACAGCAGCCGCACAATGCCCTCGACTTCCTCGGGCCCGTCGTTCACGCCTTCGAGCAGCGTCCACTGGTACTGGATGGGGTAGCCGGTGGCGCGGGCATAGCGCTCGCCTGCGTCGATGAGGGCTTCGGGCGTCAGGTTCGGCGCGCGCGGCAGGAGCTTCTTGCGCAGCTCGGCATTGGTCGTGTGCAGCGAGAGCGCCAGTGCGGGCCGCACGCGCGCCTGCAGCAGCCGCTCGAACACGCGCGGATCGCCGACGGTGGAGAACACCAGGTTCTTGTGGCCGATGTTGCCGACCGTGCCGAGCAGCTCGATCGCCTCGATCACGTTGTCCAGGTTGTGCGCCGGCTCGCCCATGCCCATGAACACCACCTTGCGCACCGGCCGGCGCAGGCGCGCGAGCGCGACCTGCGCAATGATCTCGGCGCTTTCGACCTGGCGCAGCAGGCCGTCGCGGCCCGTCATGCAGAACTGGCACCCGACGGCGCAGCCGACCTGCGACGAGACGCACAGCCCGTCGCGTGGCAGCAGCACGCTTTCCACTGTCTGGCCGTCGGCCAGCGCAACGAGCAATCGCTCGGAGCCGTCGGCGCCGGGGTGAACCGCATGGATGCGCGCCAGGCCCGCCAGTTCGGCTTCGATGGCCGGCAGGGCGTCCATCAGCGACGACGGGAAGAAGGTGGCCGGCAGGCGCCTGCCGCTGTTGCGTGGCAGCGCATGCGACCACAGCCGCAGGATGCGCTGCTCGTGGCTCGGGCCGGCCCCGGCCTCGCGGAGTCGTCGTTTCAGTTCGTGGATTTGCATGCGCGGCGTGGGGCAAAGGGGCTCGGGGGAGCGCCAATTGTGCACGGCAGGCATGCGAAGGCGCGGCGCGCCGGAGCGGGCGCCGCGCCTGCGGTGCGTGAGAAAGCGTGTGAAGGGGAGGGCCGTTGCCGGCCGCTCCCGCCTTCGGTCAGCCCAGCAGGCCGTGCAGGATGTTCGTCACGGGCGCCAGCGCGGAGCCTGTGCCGCTGTGGTCGAGCAGGCTGGTGATCGGGGCCACGACCTCGCACACCAGCGGCGTGACCGCGTGCTCGACGGTGTTCACCACTTCCGCGACCACCGGGGCGACCGCCGAGCTGGCGCCGGCCAGGATGTCGGCCGCAGGCACTGCGGCGCCGGATGCGGCCTGCGTGGCCCCGGCCGCGACCGGTGCCACGGCATCGCTTGCATGGCCGAGCACCGACGACACCGGCTCCAGGATGTCCGCGACGGGGCTCTTGCCTCCGAGCAGGCCGCCGAGCAGGCTGCCCACGAGGCCGTCTTCGCCGACGATGCCACCGAGCAAGCCGCCTTCGCCGCCACCGAGGACGCCGCCCAGCACGCCATCTTCACCGAGAACGCCGCCGAGCAGGCCACCGTCACCGCCGAGAACGCCACCCAGCAGGCCGTCGTCGCCCAGCACGCCGCCGAGCAGACCGCCGTCACCGCCGAGGACGCCGCCCAGAAGGCCGTCGTCGCCGAGCACGCCGCCGAGCAAACCGCCGTCGCCGCCGAGGACGCCACCCAGCAGACCGTCGTCACCCAGCACGCCGCCGAGCAGGCCACCGTCACCGCCGAGGACGCCACCCAGCAGGCCATCGTCACCCAACACGCCGCCAAGCAGGCCACCGTCGCCACCGAGGACACCGCCCAGCAAACCGTCATCACCCAGCAATCCACCCAGGAGACCACCGTCACCGCCGAGCAAACCACCCAGCAGACCGTCGTCACCCAGCACACCGCCGAGCAGGCCACCGCCGTCGCCGCCGAGGACGCCACCCAGCAGACCGCCGACCGGGCCTTCGGCACCGAGGATGCCGTCGTCGCCGAGAACACCGCCTAGCAGACCGTCGTCGCCAAGGAGCCCGCCCAGAAGGCCGTCATCGCCCAGCACGCCGCTCAGCAAGCCGTCTTCGCCGCCGAGCAGGCCGGCCAGCGGGGTGGCGCTCAGCAGGGAGCCGACCGCGCCGTCCGGGCCGAGCAGGCTGTCCACGAGCCCGTCGCCGCCGAGCAGTCCGCCGGTGAGGCCTTCGCTGCCGAGCAGGCCGGACAGCGCGCCGTCGCCACCGAGCACGCCGCCCAGGATGCCTTCGTCGCCGAGCAGGCCGTTGACCAGGCCGCCGTCGCCCAGCACACCGCCGAGCAGGCCGCCGTCGCCACCGAGCAAGCCGCCCAGCAGGCCATCGTCACCCAGGACGCCGCCGAGCAAGCCGCCGTCGCCACCCAGCACGCCGCCGAGCAAGCCGCCGTCGCCACCGAGCAGACCACCCAACAGGCCATCGTCACCCAGCACTCCACCCAGCAAGCCGCCTTCGCCACCAAGGACGCCGCCCAGCAGACCGTCGTCACCGAGCACACCGCCGAGCAGGCCACCTTCGCCGCCCAGCAAGCCGCCCAGCAGACCACCGTCGCCACCGAGCACGCCACCCAGCAGGCCGTCGTCACCCAGCACACCGCCGAGCAAGCCACCGTCGCCACCGAGCAAGCCGCCCAACAGGCCATCGTCACCCAGCACGCCACCGAGCAGGCCGCCGTCGCCACCGAGCACGCCACCCAGCAAGCCACCGTCGCCCAGCACACCGCCCAGCAGGCCGTCGTCTCCCAGCAGTTGTCCGATCAAACCGTCTTCGCCGAGCACGCTGCCCAGCAGGCTGCCATCACCCAGCAGCCCGTCGAGCACCTGGCCGACGACGCCATCGGTGCCGAGCAGGTCGTCCACGAGGCCGTCCAGGCCCAGCGGAACGGTGATGCCGCCAAGCAGGCCTTCGCTGCCCAGCACGTTCTCGAGCGCGTTGCCCAGCGCGTCGGTCAGGTAGTCGACCTGGCCGATCAGCGAGCCGACCAGCGCATCGGTCAATCCGTTGCCGAGCAGGCCGTCGACCACCGGGGTCAGCACGCCGCCGACGTGGATGGCGATGTTCTCGACCGCGTTGTCCACGGCCTCGAATTCGTTCGGATCGTCGGGCCGGAACTCCTCGCCGGTGACCGGCGAGAGCAGGTCGTCGACGAGGTCGGTGAGGCCGTCGGCCACGGGCATCAAGGAACCGAGCGTGCCCGACGAGTCGGACGCGCCGCGCGCCGCTGGGTTGCTTGCGCCGCCCAGGCCGAGGGCGTTGTCGAGTGCGCCGAGCAGATGGCCCGCGAGGCCGTCGCCCGGATCGAGCAGGTGATCTGCGTCGGCATCGGCATCCGCATCGGCATCCGCGTCCGCATCAGCGTCTGCATCCGAGTCGGCATCGGCATCCGCATCCGCGTCGCTGTCGGCGTCTGCATCCGCGTCGGCATCCGAGTCTGCATCGGCGTCGGTGTCCGAATCGGCGTCCGCATCGCTGTCGCCGATGCCCGAGACGAACAGCGGGAACCCGCCGCCGTCACCGCCACCACCACCGCTCAGTGCGGCGCCCAGGCCGATGGCGCCCAGCGCGCCGAGTGCGAATTCACCCAGGCCGATGCCGCTGCCGGCCGCGGTCTTCTTGCTCACGGCGAGCGCTGCGGCTTCCGCGTCGCTGTCGGGCGAGGTGACATCGAGGTTGCCCGAGGCCACGTCGACGTTCACCTGCTCCAGTCCGCTGGACAGCTTGGTCGAGGTGATGGTGGCGTCGGTGCCGCTGGCGAACACACCGGACAGCGGCGCCTTGTTGGTGGCCGAGCCGGGGAACAGCACGTTGGCCTGCCCGCCGTCGGGCACGATCACGCGGTCGCCTGCAATGAGGGTCTGGTTGCCGTCCACCGGCATCCGCAGTCCGTCGCGCATGACGACCGTGCCGGGAGTGGCGTTGGACAGCGTGCCCAGGCTGGTCGGCGCGGCGGGCGCGGCCATGGGGGCCGACCCGACGGGGCCCAGGGGCGTGACGCTGGCCTGCGCAAGCACCACGGGAGCGCCGTTTTCGGCGGCGGCGGGGATCGAAGCGATCGGCGATACGGTGGTGGTCATGCGGCCTCCTCGTCAAATAAATGACTACAGAGGGCAACATGCGTGCCGCCTTTGCTTTCAGCCGTCAGCGCGTGGCCGTAAACGCCGTATCTCGTTGATTCGAAAAGACTTTTGTGCGAATGGCCTCATCGACCCCATGGTGCAAAAGAGGCAGCTGTCGCCGCTCGTTACGTAACACGGCGCAATTTTTCATCGGAACGTCCGCGGCGTTCAGGGGGCTCAGCTGCGCAGCCGGGCCTGCAGGCTTTTCAGGTTCGCGAGCCACGCGAGGTAGTCCTCGTCGTCCTCGCCCAGCTCGGCCCAGGTGTCGTGTCCGTCGGCATCGGGGTCGTCGAGGATGGCCTGCAGGGCGTCGGCGGCGGCATGGCGCAAGGCGGCGGGCGGGGCGGCCTTGCCGGCGCACCAGTCGACCGCGTCCGGGTGCGCATCGGCGCTGCCTTGCCCGGCGAGCAGTGCCAGCACTTCGCCCGCAGCGACGGTGCCTTCCGTCGAACCTGAATCCAGCGTCTCCTGGATGAATGCGAGCGCGTCATCGGCTTCCTGCAGCTCAGCCAGCCAATCGAGTGCCTCGTCGTTGCCGAAGCCTGCCGTGGACCATGTACCCATTCGTTTGACTCCCGTGTGTGGCGTGGCCACGGTTTGCAGATTCAGTGATGCTAGCGGCCCGATGGCGTGATCGCGCGCCCTCTCAGAATTCGTCAGAATGCCGAACGACGCTTCCAAGTAGCATGGCCGCGCCTCTGAAAAAGGGGCGTGATCATCCAGTCCGTGAGCCGCCGGGGACCACCTCCTTCGGGCCGGCATTGCGGCAATGTCCTTCCAGGGCATTCCGCGGTCACGACCGATCTGCCGTGCATTGCCAACGGAAGCAGAGGTCGGGTCGCATACCAATTCACATGTCCACGGTTTCAGGGAGAGATTCAGCATGTCATTCGTTTTTTCGTCCTTCACCGATCACCTGGGCGCGCTGCCGCCTGAACGTTCGCGCCACGGTGATGCGTTGCGTGCGCGGGTTCAACAACAGGTGCAGGCACCACTGCATGCGGACCTGTCGGGCTTCGCCTTCCTGCCCGACCAGACCGATCACCCCGACCACATCGACGCACCGCAGGTGTTCGCGCAGGCGGTCGAGCAGATGTACCTGCCCAAGCCCTGGCTGGGCGACGAGATCCCGCTGTTCTTTCTCGGCTACCACGCCATGAACCGGCTCAGCGGCAAGCGCACGTCGCAAGGGCTGCTGCTGACCGACCAGGCCGTGTACGTGCAGGACGACTTCACCGTGCTGTCGGCCGCACCGCCGCCGGCGCAGGGCCATGCCTTGCCGGCGCGCGCGGACGACGCGCCTTCGTTCGTCTCGATGCTGCTGACCCGCTACAAGGCGTGGAAGGACTGGTCGGGTATCGCCGACGAACCCGAGCCGGTGCTGCTCAAGCGCTGCGGCGAACTGCTGACGCCAGCGGTCGCGGCGGTGCTCGCGTACCACGCGGAGAACGGCAGCCAGCGGCAGGCGCAGCAACGCGTCTGGACGCTGGCCGAGCTGGTGGCCGACTACGGTGCGGCCGACACCTTCCTCGACCCCGCCAACCCGAAGTTGGCCAAGAAGCTGGGCAAGGTGACGGACAAGTTCCAGATTCCCGCGGGCGAGGCGCTGCAGTTCGCGCTGGCCGACTTCCCGCTGTTCGGCGGCCCCTACGGCGTGGCGCTGACTGCGCAGGCGCTGTACGGCAAGGACCTGATGGAGTCGCCGCTGCGCATCGCGCTGGAGCGCGTCGAGGCGCGCGCGCTGCAGATCGGGGAGAAGGGCGATCAGCTGTTGACCGGCTCGACCCCGCCGATGGCGCTGCCTGCGCACATGAAGGAAGCGCTGCGCGCACCCTTCCTCGCGTTCCTGCAGCAGGAAGTCGTGCGGCTGCAATCGCGGGCCTGAGCGATCCGCCCGCGCGCCATTCAATAAATTTCGGAGGGGTTTTCATGGGGTTCAAGGACACGCTCGCGCACGCGATGCTCGACAACGACAAGCTCAAGTTCGACGCCGCCGCGCCCGCGCTTTCCGCGCAGGAGCAATGGCTGGTCACGCTGAGCACGCCGCTGTCGGCCTTCAACGGCGACTGCGTGAACGCGGTGCTCACCGGCAAGGACAACGACACCCTGCGTGAAGGCGTCGCGCAGGTGTGGAACGTGACCGATCGCGCGAGCTTCGAGCAGACTGCGCGTTGGCTGACCGAAGAAGGGCAGCGCGCGAAGTACCTGCCGGCCTGGAAGGCCATCGGCGCGATCGATGCGGCGGTGTTGTCCACGCCCGGCCTGCTGCGCCTGGTCATGGACGCGTGGTTCCCCGCGTTCTTCCAGATCAAGGCGCGCGAGCACCTGGACATGCGTGCGCTGTCTGCGCAGACCGGGCACTCGAGCGCCGAGCTGAGCCAGCTGATGACCGGCAGCCAGAGCTGGGTCGGCGCATTGCGCAAGCACTTCGGCGTGGCGCCGGCGCAGCTGACGAGCCTGGTGGCCTGGGATGCGGTGCGACTGGCCAACCTGTCGCGCTGGGCGGTGCAGCTGGGCTACATCGAGCGCGCGGAGTTCGCGGGTTTTGCTGGCGGCCTGGAGTCGCAGGTGCGCGCGGCCTATGCCAACTGGTCGCAGGTGAGTGCGGCGTACATCGCGGGCGGCCTGATCTGGCAGTACTCTGGCGCACGCGAAGAGCACCTGCTGCGCACCAACCGCCTGCTGCTGAGCGACACGCGCAGCCCGTGGCGCAGCGTGCCTTTCGCCTGAACAGACCCTAGTCCTTCGCCTTCAGCGCGTACACGGCGTAGACCGGCACGCCCAGGAAGAACAGCACCATCGGCGCGAACAGCGTGTAGGGCCAGCCGTAGCCTTCCATCACGCGGTAGGTGCCGTCCAGGCGCAGGCGCGGATGCGGCTGCGTCAGCTCGTCGGTGCGGCGCAGGCCCCAGTGGAACTCCGCACCCGTCGCACGCACGGACGGGTGCTGGCGCGCGCGGCCCACGGCCAGCCAGCACATCGCGTCGAAGGCCAGCACCGAGCCCGCAGGCGCGCGTTCGCCGAAGGTGGCGAGCACGGCGTTCACCTGCTCGGGCGTGAGGTACATCAGCACGCCCTCGGTGAACAGGAAGACCGGCTGCGCCTGGCGCTTGCGCGGCAGGCCGAGCTGCTCCCACCAGTCGGGCGCCGTGAGGTCGAGTTCGCGCAGGTCATGGCGCGGATGGGTTTCCGGCAGCAGCTCGCGGCGCAGGGCCAGCACCTCGGGCAGGTCGGCGTCGGTCATGCGCGACTTGCCGTCGTCCAGCCACTGGAAGTAATGGCTCAGGCCGCAGCCCAGGTTCACGACGCGCGCGCCCGGGTGCAGCTTGAGGAAGTCTTGCGCCAGGCTGCGAAAGCGCCGCGTGCGCGCGAGGATGCCGTAGATGGTCGTGCGGTCGTCGGGCAGGGCGTGGTCGTCGTCGCGGATCTGCTCGAGGATGCCGGCGGCGTAGGCGTCGCGCACGGCCATCTGCGGAAACAGCGCATCGCCCGAGGCCCGCGCGGCCAGCGGAATCCGCAAGGTGGACGGCACGGCCGAGAGCTTGCGCGCGGGTTTGCCGGTGGTCATGAATGCGGGAACAGGGCCATGCGCAAAGTCTGGCCGGTCCCGCGCGCGCGGGCAAGTCAGTCTTTGGTGTTGCCCGCGGGCGGGCGCTGGCGCGCGAGGTGGCGGTACACGGTGGCGCGGTGAACCCCGAGCCGGCGCGCCGCGCGCGCCACGTCGTGGTCGCAGGCGCGCAGGGCTTCGTCGATGGCGTGGCGCGTGATGGTTTGCAGCGGCGCGTTGGGTTGCGACGCCGTGGCTTCGCTGAAGTCGGCAAGGGGCGCGGCGTCGTGCAGGTGCGCCGGCAGCGCATCGGCCGTCACCGCATCGCCCGGGTCGGCCAGCGCGACCAGCGCACGCAGCACGCTGCGCAGCTCGCGCACGTTGCCCGGCCAGCGGTAGGCGGCCAGGCGCTCCAGCGCGTCGTTCTCCAGGCACAGGTGCTTGGCGGCACCGCCCGATTCGAGAAACAGCCGCGCGATCAACGCACGCCGGTCGGCGCGCTCGTGCAGCGCGGGCAGGGAGACGGTGAAGCCGGCCACGCGGTACATCAGGTCGGCGCGAAAGCGCCCCGCCTCGACCAGCGCGGGCAGGCCGGCGTGCGTGGCGCACACCAGGTCGAAATCGACCGCCACGCCCTGGCCGCCGCCCAGCGGCGTGACCACGCGGCCTTCGAGCACGCGCAGCAGGCGCGTCTGCAGCGCGAGCGGGATCTCGGCGATCTCGTCCAGAAACAGCACGCCGCCGTGCGCTTCGCGGATGCGCCCCGGCATGCCCTTGCGGCGCGCGCCGGTGAAGGCGCCTTCTTCGTAGCCGAACAGCTCGGCCTCGATCAGCGTCTCGGGCAGCGAGGCGCAATCGACCGCCACGAACGGGCCCGCGCTGCGGCGGCTGGCAGCGTGCAGGCGGCGCGAGAACACCTCCTTGCCGCTGCCGGTCTCGCCGTTCACCAGCACCGGCACGCCTTCGTTGAGCACGCGCACGGCGCGCGCCAGCAATGGGCGCACCACGTCGTCGTTGTCGACGGGGGCGGCGTTGGCGGCCATCACCTGTCGCGCGCCGGAGCGGCCCGTGCCGCTGTTCGCCGTGCCCGTGCGCTCCATGACGGTCGCAATCTGCCGTCCGCCCGGCAGCGTGAGCAGGCTGCGCCGGTGCTCCATGCGCGGCCATTGCGCGCCCAGAAATTCTTCGGCGTCGAGGTCGAG
This sequence comes from Variovorax sp. GW821-FHT09A10, assembly GCF_059418385.1. Lineage (NCBI taxonomy): Bacteria > Pseudomonadati > Pseudomonadota > Betaproteobacteria > Burkholderiales > Comamonadaceae > Variovorax > Variovorax sp. GW821-FHT09A10. The sequence goes on along the minus strand of NZ_JBWKPT010000002.1, from coordinate 1,293,520 downwards.
CAGGCCTTCCCACGAACGGCCGAACAGGTCGAGCGCCACGCGGTTGGCCGCCACGATGCGCCCGTTCTCGATCACCATCAGCCCTTCGCGCGCGGTGCCGATCAGCGCCGGCCGCGCATGGAAGCGCAGCACATGGCCCGAGGCCTCGGCCAGCAGCATGCGGTGCTCGACCTGCTGCGCCGCCATGCGCACCAGGCCCAGGGCATGGTGGTTCACACGCGCGGTCTCGCCCGAGATGTCGAGCGCGCCGGCCAGCTCGCCGCGTCCGCTGAAGATGGGCGCCGCCGCGCAGCCCAGGCGGCCGTTCTGCGCCAGGTAGTGCTCTCCGCCCAGCACCATCAGCGCCACACGCTCGGCCAGCGCGGTGCCGATGGCGTTGGTGCCGCGGTGGCTCTCCGACCATGCCACGCCGGGCTGCAGCGCCACGCGCTGGGCCTTGGGCAGGAAGTCGGGGCTGCCGATTTCTTCGAGGATCAGGCCGGTCGCGTCCGACAGCGCGACGATGCAGCCGTTGCCCACCGCATGCTCGGCGAGCCCGTCGAGCTCGGGCTGTGCGCAGCTGAGCAGGCGCATCGCCTGCTCGCGCCGTTCGTTCAGCAGCGACGCCGCCATCGGCGTGGGGTCGATGCATTGCGGATCGACCGGCCGGCTGCGCTGCCACGAGCGCGAGATGTGCGGCGCGATCCACGGCGCCGGGTCGCGACCCTGCGCAAAGAACAGCTCGCGGGCCTGCGCGACGCTGGTCGATGGTGCGGAAGCTTCACTCGTCATGCGTGACTCCGTTGGCGGGATTGCCGGCGATTCGCCTTGTGCGACATCGTAGTCGCCGTATTCGCGCAAACATGTCGCAGATTGCGAATGGAAACCCTCTGCGCGGGCCGTGCCCCTCTGGCGCGGGGCTTGGGGATTGTCCCGATCCCGACGGGTATGCCGCTTGCGGTGCTTGTGCGGGCCGCCGCATGTCGCGGTGCCGCCTGTTCACACCTTACCCAACGGAGACAACCCATGGACATCCTCGAACCGGGCAAATTCGGTACCGCAGTGCCTTTCAAGGCGCGCTACGGCAACTACATCGGCGGCGAATGGGTCGCGCCGGAGGAGAACCAGTATTTCGGGAACATCACGCCCGTCACCGGCAAGGTCTTCTGCGAAGTGCCGCGCTCCAGCGCCGCCGACATCGACCGCGCGCTCGACGCCGCCCACAAGGCCAAGGGCGCCTGGGGCCGCACCTCGACCACCGAGCGCGCCAACATCCTGAACCGCATCGCCGACCGCATGCAGGAAAACCTGGCCATGCTGGCCGCCGCCGAGACCTGGGACAACGGCAAGCCGATCCGAGAGACCATGGCTGCCGACCTGCCGCTGGCCATCGACCACTTCCGCTACTTCGCCTCGTGCATCCGTTCGCAGGAGGGCGGCATCAGCGAGATCGACCACGAAACCTTCGCGTACCACTTTCATGAGCCCATCGGCGTGGTCGGCCAGATCATTCCGTGGAACTTCCCGATCCTCATGGCCGTGTGGAAGCTCGCGCCCGCGCTGGCCGCCGGCAACTGCGTGGTGCTCAAGCCCGCCGAGCAGACGCCGGTGTCGATCCTGGTGCTGATGGAAGTCATCGGCGACCTGCTGCCGCCGGGCGTGCTCAACGTGGTCAACGGCTTCGGCGTGGAGGCGGGCAAGCCGCTGGCGTCGAGCAACCGCATCGGCAAGATCGCCTTCACCGGCGAGACCACCACGGGCCGGCTGATCTCGCAGTACGCGAGCCAGAACCTCATTCCGGTCACGCTGGAGCTGGGCGGCAAGTCGCCCAACATCTTCTTTGCCGACGTGATGGAGCGCGACGACGCCTTCTTCGACAAGGCGCTCGAAGGCTTCACGATGTTCGCGCTGAACCAGGGCGAGGTCTGCACCTGCCCGAGCCGCGCGCTGATCCAGGAATCGATCTACGACCGTTTCATGGAGCGCGCATTGAAGCGCGTGGCCGCGATCAAGCAAGGCAGCCCGCTCGACGCGGCCACCATGATCGGCGCGCAGGCCTCGAGCGAGCAGCTGGAGAAGATCCTGTCGTACCTGGACATCGGCCGGCAGGAGGGTGCGCAGGTGCTCATCGGCGGTGAGCGCCAGCAACTCGACGGTGATCTGGCCGACGGCTACTACGTCAAGCCGACCGTGTTCCGCGGCCACAACAAGATGCGGATCTTCCAGGAGGAGATCTTCGGCCCGGTCGTGTCGGTCACCACCTTCAAGGACGAGGAAGAAGCGCTGTCCATCGCCAACGACACGCTCTACGGACTGGGCGCCGGCGTGTGGAGCCGCGACATGAACCGCGCCTTCCGCATGGGCCGCGGCATCCAGGCCGGCCGCGTGTGGACCAACTGCTACCACCACTACCCGGCGCATGCGGCCTTCGGTGGCTACAAGCAGTCGGGCATCGGGCGCGAGAACCACAAGATGATGCTCGACCACTACCAGCAGACCAAGAACCTGCTCGTGAGCTACAGCGAGAACAGGCTGGGCTTCTTCTGATGACCGGCGAGGTCCTGCGCGTCACCGCGACCGACGCGGCGCTCACGCTCATCGACGACCTCGCCGCACGGCACGGCCCGCTGATGTTCCATCAGTCGGGCGGCTGCTGCGACGGCAGCGCGCCCATGTGCTATGCGCAGGGCGAGTTCATCGTGGGCGACTACGACCGGCTGCTGGGACACATCGGCGGCATGCCGTTCTACATCAGCGGGCCGCAGTTCGAGTACTGGCAGCACACGCAACTGATCATCGACGTGGTGCCGGGGCGCGGCGGGATGTTCTCGCTGGAAGGGCCGCTGGGGGTGCGCTTCCTGACGCGCTCGCGGCTGTTCACGGAGGCGGAGTGGGCGGTGCTCGAGGCGGAGGCGGCGGGGTAGGGCGGGGGGGGGCGTCGATAAACTGGCGTGCTCGATTCCCCATTCCCAGGAGCTCTCCATGAAGATCAGCGCACGCAACGTCCTGTCCGGCAAGGTCATCGCCATCGTCCGCGGCCCCGTCACCACCGAAGTCACGCTGGAGATCGCTCCCGGCGTGCAGATCGTCTCGACCATCACCAGCAGCTCGGCCGAGTCGCTGAAGCTCAGCGAGGGCTCGAATGCCTATGCGGTGATCAAGGCGTCGAGTGTGATGGTGGGCACCGATTGAGGCTGGGCGTCGGAAGCTAACGCGGCGAGAGCCGCGACAGCGCCGTGAGCAGAAGCCAGGCGACCACGCAGACGATCGGAATCGCGACTGCGTAGACATTGAGCACCTGCCGCCAGTTCAATGGCGCCGGCTGTTCGTGAAACGCCTGCCCGGTGTGCGTGACATCGCGGCCGTGGAAATGGCTGTGGTCGACCGTCTGCTGCTCGGTCATCGGGTACACGCGCCATGAACTCAGGGGCAGCAAGGGGATACCGAAAAGCACGATCCATTTGGTCGTGATGTAGGTCCCGCCGATGTCGTGTTCGCGCGCGCCGTAGTAGCGCGTTCCGGTGCCATTCAATGTGTAGGGCATTTTTCTTTTCCTCCGCCCGGCAGCATAGCGGCTCCGTGTGCCGCTACGCCCCCGCCTGCTGCAGAAGCTGCCGCACCAGCAGCTGCGTCGCCGGCGTCAGCGCCGCGCCCGTCTTCGTCGCCATCAGCAGGCGCCGCGTGGCCCAGGCGTCCTTCAGGTGCACCACCTTCAGGCCGAGCGCGGCCACCTGTGCCTTGCAAGCCGCCAGCGGCACCACGCCGATGCCGAGGTTGGCCGCGATCATGTGGCACATCGCATCGAAGCTGCGCACCTGCACGCGCAGGCGCATCGGGATGCCGGCCTGCTCGGCCGCGCGCGAGGTCAGCTCGAGCAGCGAGCTGCTGCGGTTCAGCCCCACGAATTCGTGCGCCAGACATGTCTTGAAGTCGACCTGCTTCGCACGCAGGCGTGCCAGCGGGTGCGGCCTGGCGCAGAGCACCACGAGCTCGTCGGTCTGGAAGGGCGCGACGTCGAGGCCGTAGGCGGGTGTGTTCTCGGCGAACACGCCGACGTCGGCAAGGCCATCGACCAGCGCGCGCACGATGTCGCCGCTCAGCTGTTCCTCGACCTCGACGCGGATATCGGGATGCTGTCCCAGGAAAGCCGCCAGCGTGGTCGGCAGGAACTCCGTCAGCGCCGACATGTTGGCCCACAGCCGCACATGGCCGCGCACGCCGCTGGCGTAGTCGCCCAGCTCGTTGCTGAACTGCTCGAAGCCCTGGAACAGGCGCATCGCATGCTGCATCGCCACGTGCCCCGCCGGTGTGAGCGCGATGCCCTGGGCGCTGCGTTCGAGCAGCTTGGAGCCTGTGGCGGCTTCGAAGTCGGACAGGCGCCGGCTCGCCGCTGAGAGCGCGAGATGACACGCCTGCGCACCCTTGGTGATGCTGCCCGACTGGGCCACTGCGCAGAAGAGGCGCAGCGTCACGAAATCGACACGCGCGGGGTTGATGGTGGGGGCCATCGGCGGATTCTAGAGAGCGCGCCAGTGCCGAAAGTCATGCGCACGGGTTCAAATAATTTTTGACATGTTATGTCGCTGCACCTATAGTGAATCCATCGAAGCATCGCGCGCTTCCCACGGTAGACAACCCCAAGGAGAGGTATGCAATCACTGCTGGATCAACTCGAAGGCCTCGATGTGCTGGCCGGTGCCGCGATGGGCGGGCTGTCTGTTCAGCTGCAGCCGATTCCGGGCAGTACGCCGGTGGTGCAGGTGAGCATCGAAGGGCGTGACGAGCTGCCGATCTTCGTCACCAGCTCCGACATGCAGATCATCTGCATCTGCTACCTCTGGACCGAAGAAGACGTGAAGCCCGCGCGGCGGACCGAGCTGCTCGAATCGCTGCTCGACCTCAATCCGTCGGTGCCGCTGTCGTCCTTCGGGCGCGTGGGCGGGCGCTATGTGCTCACGGGGGCGCTGGGGCGCAACGCGAGCGTGGAAGACATCGCACGCGAAGTGGCCGTGCTCAGCGACAACGCGCTCGATGCGCTCGACGCCTTGTCCGAATTCCTGAATTAAGCGGAGATCACCATGACAGTCATCAAGAAGCTGGTCACCTTGCTGCGCGGCAGCGCCCGCGAAATCGGCGAGAGCGTGATCGACAGCAACGCCACGCGCATCTACGAACAGGAAATCATCGACGCCAAGCACAGCATCGAGAAGGCCAAGGGCGACCTCACGGGTGTCATGGCCAAGGAGATGCAGTCGGCCCGCGAAATCGAACGCCTGAAGGGCGAGGTCGCGCGCTACGAAGGCCTGGCGCTCGAAGCGCTCAACAAGACCCAGGAAGGCCTGGCGCTCGACGTGGCGGCCAAGGTCGGCACGCTCGAGCAGGAGCTCGAGGAGCAGGCCAAGGCCCACGCCTCGTACGCGCTGCAGGTGTCGCGGCTCAAGGACCTGATCAAGTCGGCCGAGGCGCGCATCCGCGAGCACGAGCGCGAGATCGGCATCGCCAAGACCACCGAGAGCGTCTACCGCGCCACGCAGTCGATCTCCGAGAACATCGGCAGCGGCGGCTCGCGCCTGGCCAGTGCGCGCGAGTCGCTGGAGCGCATCCGCTCGCGCCACGAAGACCTGTCCGACCGCATGACGGCGGGCCAGCAGCTCGAGGACGAGTTCGGCCACAGCGCGCTCGAGAAGAAGCTGGCCGCGGCGGGCATCGGCAACGACGCCGACCGCACCGGCAAGGTGATGGAGCGCATCCGCGCCCGTCAGGCCAAGCCGTCCGAACCGTCCAAGCCGTCTGAACCGGCGTCGGAGTGACGATGGTGCGGGTCAAGCCGGTACGCTGGCAGGGCTCGGACGAGGCGATCCGCGCGGTCCAGGTGGCCTTCGACGTGGAAGAGGCCGTGCTCGAGGCCGTGCGCACCGCGGCCTTCGAGCAGCATGTGTCCACGCCCGACCAGATCCGGCAGGTGCTGGGCCTGGCGACCACCTCGAAGCCGAAGCGGCCGCGTCTCACCGTGTCGCTGAGCACGGCCGACTACGAGTTTCTGGCGGCGCGTTATGGTCTGTCACCTGACGACCGCCTGGCCATCAAGGAGAGGGCCACGCGCGAACTGATTGCCTTTGCAGGCAAGGCGAACAAGAAGAACACCGGCACGAGGAAGCCGGGCGGCAGGTAAGAAGAAAAGAGAACAACAACCAACCCGCACGCGGGAGGATCAATGGGCGATTTCATGGGAGCGGTGACGGGGTACCCCACCGCGATCTACACGGTGCTGCTGGGCGTCGTGGTGATCTATTGGGTGCTCGCGGTGGTCGGCATGGTCGACTTCGAGAGCAGCGGGATCGACGTCGACCTGCAGACGCATGCCGACGGCGACACCAGCGACATGGGCCAGATCGCGAGCTACGTGGTCGCCTTCGGCCTGAACGGCGTGCCGTTCTCGGTGGCCGTGAGCCTGCTGGTGCTGGTGGCCTGGACGCTCTCGTGCCTGGGCGGCGAGTGGCTGCTGCCGCTGGTGCCGACGATGGTGCTCAAGCTGGTGGCCGGCACGGTGCTGCTGGTGGCCAGCGCGGCCCTCGCCATCCCGGTGACGGCGGTGGCCATCCGCCCGCTCAAGGGCCTCTTCGTGAGCCACACGGCCGTGAGCAACGCGGCGCTCGTGGGCCAGGTCTGCCGCGTCGTCACCGGCGTGGTGAACGAGAAAGACGGCCGCGCCGAAGTGGCGCGCCGGGGCGCCAGCCTCAACATCCGCGTCTGGGCGCCCACGCCCAACGCCCTCAAGCGCGGCTCGCACGCGCTCATCCTCGAATACGACGAGGTGGCCGCGCGCTACCTCATCGCGGCGCACGAAGACATCGTCTGAGAAGGCGTGAACGACCCCGTCATGTCCGCTCATCGGCCACGCCGGATTCGTTCACACCTTCTGACCGCGCGCATCTCTCACCCAAGTTCGTTCGCTCGCTCTTAAAGCATCTGGAGAAAAAATGGAGCCCATCATCTTCGCCGTGGTCATACTGGCCGTCGTCATCCTCGGCCTGTTCGCGATGTTCGCCAAGTTCTATCGCAAGATCGAACAGGGCCACGCGCTCATCGTGAACACGCTGCGCGCCGAGCCCGAGGTGACCTTCACCGGCCGCATGGTCTACCCGATCATCCACAAGGCCGAGCTGATGGACATCTCGGTCAAGACCATCGAGATCGACCGCTCGGGCAATGAAGGCCTGATCTGCCGCGACAACATCCGCGCCGACATCAAGGTGAAGTTCTTCGTGCGCGTCAACAAGACCGCCGACGACGTGCTGAAGGTGGCGCAGGGCATCGGCTGCGCGCGGGCCTCCAACCACGAGACGCTCGAAGAGCTGTTCTCCGCCAAGTTCTCCGAAGCGCTCAAGACGGTGGGCAAGTCGATGGACTTCGTCGACCTGTACCAGGCGCGCGACGGCTTCCGCGACGAGATCATCAGCCAGATCGGCAACGACCTGTCGGGCTACGTGCTCGAAGACGCCGCCATCGATTACCTCGAGCAGACCCCGCTGTCGGAGCTGGACGCCAACAACATCCTCGATGCGCAGGGCATCAAGAAGATCACCGAGCTGACGGCGGTCGAGCACGTGCGCACCAACGAGCTGCGCCGCAACGAGGAAATGCAGATCAAGAAGAAGAACGTCGAGACGCAAGAAGCGTTGCTCGAACTCGAGCGCCAGCAGGCCGATGCCACCGCGCGCCAGCAGCGCGAAATTGCCAGCGTGCGCGCCCGTGAAGAAGCCGAAACCTCCAAGATCCAGTCCGAAGAGCGCACCAAGTCGGAAACCGCGCGCCTCATGGCCGAGCAGTCGGTCTCGGTGCAGCAGGAGAACGTGCAGCGCGAAAAGGAAGTGGCCGAGAACAACCGCAAGCGCGCGGTGGCCATCGAAGAAGAAAAGGTCACCCGTGCCCGCGACCTCGAGATCGTCGATCGCGAGAAGGAAGTGACCCTGCAGCGCATCGAGAAGGACAAGGCCGTCGAAGTGCAGAAGAAGGCCATTGCCGACGTGATTCGCGAGCGCATCGTGGTCGAGCGCACGGTGGCCGAGCAGGAAGAAGCCATCAAGGAACTGCGCGTGGTCGCCGAGGCCGAGCGCACCAAGAAGTCGGTCGTGATCATGGCCGAGGGCCAGGCCGAAGAGAAGATGGTGCTCGACGTGAAGGCCGCCGAAACGCAAGAGAAGCGCGCCCGCCACAAGGCCGCCGAAGAACTCACGCTGGCCGACGCCAAGCTCAAGGTGGCCGAGCGCGACGCCGAATCGAAGAAGCGCGAAGCCGAAGGCGTGGAAGCCATTTCCGCCGCACCGGGCCTGGCCGCCGCCAAGGTCGAAATTGCCACGGCCCAGGCCAAGCTCGCAAGCTTCGAGGCCGAGGCTTCGGGCAAGGAAAAGCTGGGACTGGCCGACGTGCATGTGCGCCAGGCCGATGCCGACGCGATCCTCAAGGCCGGCCAGGCCGACGCGCAGGTCATCGAGGCCCGCTCGCAGGCCGAAGCGGCCGGCATGCGTGCCAAGTTCGAGGCCGAAGCCTCGGGCAAGGAAAAGCTCGGCCTCGCCGAAGTCAACGTGCGCACGGCCGACGCCGAGGCCACGCTCAAGTCGGGCCAGGCCGATGCGCAGGTGATCGAAGCGCGCTTCAACGCCGAGGCCAAGGGCCTGCACGAGAAGTTCGAGGCCATGAAGTCCATGAGCCCCGAGACGCGCGACCACGAAGAGTTCCGCATGCGCCTGGAAAAGTCGCACATCGAGACCATGAAGGGCATCGACGCGCAGACCTCCATCGCCAAGGAACAGGCCGACGTGCTGGGCACGGCGCTCGCCAACGCCAAGATCGACATCGTGGGCGGCTCGGGCGACTACTTCGACAGCTTCGTGCGCTCGCTCTCCGTGGGCAAGGGCATCGACGGCGTCATCTCCAAGAGCCAGGCGGTGCAGGTCGCCTTCAAGGAGCAGCTCTCGGGCGAGCGCGACGTGGTGAAGGACCTGCGCGACATCGTCGGCGCGCTGGGCAATTCGTCGGGCGAAATCCAGAACCTCAGCGTCGCCTCGCTGATGAGCAAGATCGCCAACGACGGCACCGAGAGCCAGAAGTCGGCGCTGCAGAACCTGATCTCCTCCTTCCGCAACTGAGCCGGGGGCGCGCAATGAACCCGAACCTGAAGTGCAGTTGCGCCGCCCATGCCGCGATGCAGCCCGTCGCGCTCGCCGAAGCCTTGCTCGGCGTGCAGTGCGGCGACTGCCACGGCATGGTGATGGACATGGACGACTGGCGCAGCTGGAAGGCCGCCGATCCGAAGCGCGTGCCGCATGAGGTCGACGACGAGGTGATCGAGGTGTTCGACATCGCCGCCGTGCGCCACTGCCCGGAATGCGATCGCCTGATGCAGCGCCTGCGCGTGAGCGCCGGGCCCGACTTCCGCATCGACCGTTGCGTGGCCTGCCAGAACCTCTGGTTCGACCAGGGCGAATGGCGCGCCCTCGTGAGTCGCGGCCTGGCCGGCCGGCTCGACGAGCTGCTGTCCGACGGCTGGCAGCGCCGGCTGCAGACCGAGGAGGTGCGCGAGGCGCGCCTGGCCGCGCTGCGCCGCCGCTACGGCGACGACTGCATCGACGAGCTGGACCGCATCCGCGCCTGGCTCGACACCCAGCCTCACCGCGACGAATTGCTCGCACTGCTGCGCGCGGACTGACCGCGCCGATCCATGCAACCCACCGACGACACCGCAGCGCCGCCCGGCGCCCAGGCCCCCATCGACCCCACCGAAGCGCTGGTCTCCGGCAGCGGCAGCTACGACCTGCTGAAGAAGCGGCTCGAAACCCAGGGCGAGGGCCTGCTCAAGAAGACGCAGGCGCTCAACGAACAGCGGCTGGCCGAGTTCGGCCGCTCCGACCAGACGCTGATCTTGCGCACCCGCGCGCGCACCGAGAACAACGCCGTGGCGCGCGACATCGTGCGCATCGGCGACCTGCTGCTGTTCGGCTACAACGTCTTCATCGGCCTGCGCAAGGAAACGGCCGTGGGCGACGTGTTCGGCCTGTACCGGCTCGCATCGCCGGGCGAGGCGGCCACCGAGAACGACGAGCTGCAGCCCGTGCCGCTGGCCGGCACCTTCCTGGAAGACGCGCGCTTCGCCTCCGACTTCCGCGAGCTCTACGCCTACTACAAGCAGGCCACGCTGCTGCAGCTGCGCGTCACGCAGGACAAGCTGCTCGCCTCGTTCCAGATCGGCCAGCAGCTGCACGACGTGCGCGTGTTCCGCTGGGCCATCGAGCGCAACGGCAACATCAACTACATCGACAACCGCGGTGAGCGCGACATCGCCTTGCCCGCCAGCCACGATTTCGAGTGGACCGTGGCCACGCGCGAAGACCACGTGGGCGGCAAGCATCCGCACGTGAACGTGCTCGACACCGTGTTCGTCGAGACGCTGGGCGGCGACCTCACGGTCAAGATCGAGAACAACACCGAGACCGGGCTGGGCATCTACAGCGAGCCGGTGGAGGACAAGAGCCAGTCGCTCACCGACGCCGAGATTGCCTGGGCCAAGCTGGGCATGCTGATCCTGCTGCGCGTGAAGCCCTACCGCGAACAGGTCACGCGCTACCTGGTGTTCAACATCCGCACGCAGCAGGTCGAGCGCATCGACGCCATCGGCGGCTCCTGCGTGCAGCTGCCCGAAGACCACGGCATCATTTTCCCGGGCGGCTACTACCTGCAGTCGGGCGAGTACAAGCGCTTCGACTTGCCGGCCGAGGTGGTGGAAAACCTGCGCTTCAAGCGCATGCTGCGCTCGCCCAACGGCGAAGACGTGGCCTATGTGTTCTACGACCCGAAGCCCGGGCGCTATGCGCTGTTCAACTACAACCTGATCGACAAGAAGCTCGCCACGCCGATCATCGCCAACGGCTACGCGCGCTTTGCCGACGGCCGCATGCTGGTGTTCAACGGCGACGACGTCGAGCCCACGCGCGTGCACCCGATGCAGCTGTGGCAGACGCCGTTCGCCAGCGAAGAGCACGTGAGCGCGCAGCCGCCCGCCACCGGCTTCTTCGGCAAGATCGGCAACGCCGAACTGGTGCGCGGCGTGAGCGACCTCATGGGCATCGCCCGCGCGGTGCGCGAACAGGCGCCCACGCGCGCCGCCTACGAAGACCTGATCCGCCAGTGCACCCGCGTGAGCGACGCCTACTTCTGGCTCGACGCGCCCGAGGCCACCGGCCTCATGGGCGAGCTGCGCAGCATCGCCGAGGTGGCGCGCAGCACGCTGGCCGAGTTCGAAAAAGTCGACACCATCCGGCGCGAGACCGCGCGTGCGCTGGCCCGCGCGGAAGACGAGCAGCACGCGCTGCTGGTCGACATTGCCAGCACCCTCTGGCGCGCACCCGACGATTTCGTGAAGGCACTGGGCCGGCTGCGCGAGCGGCGCGGCGCGCTGCAGATGCTCAAGGAGCTGCGCTACGCCGACCTGCCGCGCATCGCCGCGATGGACGCCGCGCTCGAGGTCGAGCAGCAACGCATCGGCGAACGCGCCATGCAGTTCCTGGCGGCCGACACGGCCTTCCACGGCCAGCGCCAGGCGTTGGACAAGCTCGCACTCGAACTGCCCAACCTCGCCACGTCGCCCGCGCTCGGCCAGATGCTGACCACGCTCGACGAGCAGGCCGCCGGCCTCGACCTGCTGACCGAGCAGCTGGGCAGCCTGCCGGGCGGCGATGCGGTGATCCGCACGTCGATCCTCGACCGCATCTCGCTGATCTACGCCGACATCAACCGCATGCGCGCCGATGCGCGTGCGCGGCGCAAGTCGCTGGGTGCGACCGAGGCGCGTGCCGAATTCGGCGCGCAGTTCAAGCTCTTCAGCCAGGCGGTCGAGAACGCGCTGGAATTCGCCGACACACCCGAGAAGTGCGACGACGCGCTCACGCGCCTGCTGGCCCAGCTCGAAGAGATCGAAGGGCGCTTCGCCGAGCAGGAAGACTTCCTGGCCGACATCGCCGAGAAGCGCGAGACCGTGTACGAGGCGCTGTCAGCGCGGCGCCAGAGCCTGGTCGACGCGCGCCAGCGCCGCGCGCAGGGCGTGGTCGACGCGGCAGGGCGCATCCTCGACGGCATTCCGCGCCGCATCGCGCAGTTCGGCGACCTGACGCAGGTGCACAGCTATTTCGCGGCCGACCCGATGATCGGCAAGCTGCACACGCTGATCGCCGACCTGCGCACGCTGGGCGCCGCGGTGCCGGCCGACGAGCTCGACACGCGCCTGAAGACCGCGCGCGACCAGGCCCTGCGCTCCATCCGCGACAAGCGCGAGCTGGTGAGCGAGGGCGGCGACACGCTGCGCCTGGGCCGCCACGCCTTCACCGTGCACCGCCAGCCGGTCGACCTGACGCTCGTCGCCCGCGACCAGGGCATGGCCTACCAGGTGACGGGCACGGACTACCAGAGCCCGGTCGATGAGCCCCGGCTGCTGCCGCTGCAGCGCTACTGGGACCAGTCGCTGGTGTCGGAAACACCTGAACTGTCGCGCGCCGAATACCTCGTCGGCCGCCTGCTGGAGGCGTTGCTCGACGGCAAGGCCGAGCGCACGTGGGCCGAGGTGCTCACGCTGCTGGCCGAAGACCCGCTGCACCCGCAGCTGCTCGACATGGTTCGTCGCTTTGCCGCGGCGCGCTACCAGGAGGGCTACCAGAAGGGCATTCACGACGACGACGCGATGCGCCTGCTGGGGGCGCTCGTCGGCATGCAGGACCAGGCAGGCCTGCTCGCCTGGGGCCCGACCGAACGCGCACTGGCCTTGCTCTACTGGCAGCACGGCCACCTGATCGCGCACCGCGAATCGATGCTGCGCCGCGCGCGTGCCGCGATGCAGATGCTGGCGCTGTTCGGCCGGTGCGATGCGCTGGAGCAGCTCGAAGCCGACATCGCACGCGCACTGAACCATTTCGCCCGCGACGTGGTGCCGGACCTGCTGTCTGTGGCCGACACCGCGAACGACGAAACACGCGACGCACACGACGGCCGCGTGACCACCCTGTGCGACCAGGCCGCGGCGTACCTCGTGCGCGAACTCGCCGGCCCGCATGGCGGCGAGACCTGGGCCGTGTCGGGCGCCGGCGAAGACCTCGCGGCGGCGTTGCTGCGCGAGCTGGAGCGCGGCGGCCGGCGCGATGCGTGGCAGCACGACCTCGACGCGGCACCGCCGGCCGAGCGCTGGCGCCTGGCGCGCGACTGGGTGCGCGCCTACGTGACGCACCAGGCCCCGCAATCGGTCGACTGGACCGACGACGCGGCCAGCGTGCTGGCCATGCCGTTGCAGCGCACCCGCGTCAACGCGGCGCTCGACCGCACCGTCGAGGGCCTGCGCGGCGAGCATCCGCGCGTCGCCGAAGGGCGCCTGACGCTGAACCTCAACGACTTCTGGCGCCGCTTCCTGTTCCACACGATGCACGCGGTGCCGGGCTACGAGGCGCTGCACAGCCTGCGCCACGAACTGCTCGAGCGCGAGAAGGCGCGGCTCAAGCTGAGCCAGTTCCAGGCCAAGCCGCTGTCGACCTTCGTGCGCAACCAGCTGATCGACGAGCTGTACCTGCCCCTCATCGGCGACAACCTGGCCAAGCAGATCGGTTCGGCGGGCGAGGGCAGCCGCACCGACCGCATGGGCCTGCTGCTGCTGATCTCGCCGCCCGGCTACGGCAAGACCACGCTCATGGAGTACGTGGCCGACCGCCTCGGCCTGATCTTCGTGCGCATCAACTGCCCGGCGCTCGGCCACGGCGTGACGGCCATCGACCCGGCGAACGCGCCCAACAGCGCGGCGCGCCAGGAGCTGGACAAGCTCAACCTGGGCCTGGCCATGGGCAGCAACGTGATGCTGTACCTGGACGACATCCAGCACACCAGCCCCGAGTTCCTGCAGAAGTTCATCGCGCTGGCCGACGGCACGCGCCGCATCGAGGGCGTGTGGAACGGCGAGCCGCGCAGCTACGACATGCGCGGCAAGCGCTTCGCGATCGTGATGGCGGGCAACCCGTACACCGAGTCGGGCGACGTGTTCAAGATCCCGGACATGCTGGCCAACCGCGCCGACATCTACAACCTGGGCGACGTGCTCTCGGGTCGCGAGGCGGCGTTCGCGCTCTCGTACATCGAGAACAGCCTGACCTCCAACCCCACGCTGATGCCGATGGCCTCGCGCGACCCGAAGGACGTGCAGCTGCTGGTGAAGATGGCGCAGGGCCACGACGTGCCGAGCAGCGCGCTTTCGCACGCCTACAGCTCGGTGGAGCTGGAAGAGATCAAGGCGTTGCTGCAACGCTTGTTCCGCGCGCGCGACCTGCTGCTGAAGGTGAACCTCGCGTACATCGAATCGGCCGCGCAGCAGGAGACCTACCGTGTCGCGCCGCCGTTCAAGCTGCAGGGCAGCTACCGCAACATGACCAAGCTCGCGGGCAAGATCACGCCGCTGATGCGCGACGACGAGCTCGACGCACTGCTGCGCGACCACTACCGCGGCGAGGCCCAGACGCTGACCACCGGCGCGGAAGAGAACCTGCTGCGCCTCGCGCAACTGCTCGGCAGCCCGACGCCGGAAGAGAGCGCCCGCTGGACCGCCATCTGCGAGGAGTTCGTGCGCCAGCGCAAGCTCGGCGGCGCCGACGTGGATGGCAGCCAGCGCATCGCGAGCAGCATGCTCGACGTGGCGCGCGCGGTCGACGCGCTCAAGCCCGAGCCCAAGCCTGTCGCCGAGGGCCCGAACGAGAGCCAGCGCCTGGCCGACGCCATGCTGCAGATCGCCGTGACCTACCGCGAGCTGATCCTGCCGCTGGTGACCGCCACCGAGCGCCGGCTCGAACTCGACCGCTCGATCAAGCAGGACATGGAGCGCCTCGCGGCCGAGGTGCAGGCCACGCGGGCCGCGCCCAAGCGCGTGCCACCGCCGCCATCTCCGCCCAAAGCAGACAAGGATCAGTGATGTCCGCATTGCCCGAACTGCTGGCCCAGCTCGATGCGACGATGGCCGACGCGCGCCTGAGCGACGACGAGCGCCGCGTGCTGGTCCACACCCTGCGCGAGGCCTCGCCCCCCGAAGATGGCCTGCGCCAGCTGCGCAACCGCGCCTTCGACCTCGTGCGCTCGCGCACCGCCGACCCCGAGCAGCTGTCGCTGCTCAAGTGGCTCGAAGGCGTGGTGCGTGCGATCGACACCGGCCGTTCGCCCGACAGCGTCACGGTGCGCTCGCAGGCCTACTTCAGCCCCGGCACGGCCTGCCTGCAGGCGATCAACCAGCAGCTGCGTGCGGCGAAGCACGCGGTCGACCTGTGCGTGTTCACCCTCTCGGACGACCGCATCACCGCCGAGGTGCTGGCGGCGCACCGGCGCGGCGTGACGGTGCGTTGCATCACCGACAACGACAAGGAGTTCGACCGCGGCAGCGACGTCGGCCAGCTGCGCGCGGCGGGTATTCCGGTGGCGGTGGACCGCACCGACGCCCACATGCACCACAAGTTCGCGATCTTCGACGGCGCGCGGCTGCTCAACGGCAGCTACAACTGGACCCGCAGCGCCTGCGAGTACAACGAGGAGAACCTGGTGCTGAGCAACGACCCGCCGCTGGTGCGCCGCTTCGCGGACAAATTCGACACCTTGTGGAAAGAACTGCAGGCCCCCTGATGCCAAGACGAATCGACTACGACTGGGAACTGCCCGCCGCCATGCAGCAGCGGCTGGGCGGCAGCACCTACGGCGCGCAGCGCATCATCCACGAGCAGGAGCACCTGATGGTAATCCTGCACGAGCCGCCCTCGGGCAGCGGCGCCGAGCGCAAGCCCATCGTGTTCCTGCGCAAGCCGGACGGCGCGTGGCTGCACAAGGGCAACAACCCCGGCGAGCGCGCGCTCGCCAAGCTGCTCGAAAGCTACCGCGCGGCGTTCAGCACCTTCGAGATCCGCCACCAGGCCGCCGAGACCTCGGAAGACCTGTTCCAGATCCTCGGCCCGCTGATCCCGCTCACCCGCGCCGCGCGGAACATGCAGGACACGCTGCAGGCCGCGCGCGATGCGGTGAAGGGCGACCTGATGCTCATCGACCAGCGCGACCTCGCGGTGGAAATTGCGCGCGGCTTCGAGCTGCTGCTGGCCGACACGCGCATGTCGCTCGACTACCGGCTCGCACGCGCCGCCGAGGCGCAGGCGCACTCGGCCCTCGAGATGAGCCGTGCGCAGCACAAGCTCAACACCATCGCCGCGCTGACCTTTCCGCTCATGGCCATCGGCGCGGCCTTCGGCATGAACCTGCACAGCGGGGTGGAGAACCTGCCGTCGTGGGTGTACTGGCTCGTCTTTGCGGCCGGCATCTGCCTGGGCGTGATGCTGCGCGGCTGGGTCAAGACACCGGCCGAGCCGCCGGTGGCTGCCAAGCCTGTGTCCACGCTGAAGAAGAAGTAGGGCGCACCGCAGGGTCTTCGCGTTTCGCGAAGGCCTGCTGCCATCCGAGCAATTCCGTTCGTCGCCATCTGTTCCTAGAGTCGGGGCAACCCACCTGGAGACAGAGAAAAGATGAACGCACTCGAAGGCCTGAAGGTGCTGGAGCTCGGCCAGCTCATCGCCGGCCCCTTCGCCGGCAAGACACTCGCCGAGTTCGGCGCCGACGTGATCAAGGTCGAGCCCGCCGGCGTCGGCGATCCGCTGCGCAAGTGGCGGCTGCTGCGTGACGGCACTTCGGTGTGGTGGGAGGTGCAGTCGCGCAACAAGCGCTCCGTGTGCCTCGATCTGCGCAGCGCCGAAGGGCAAGAGGCCGTGCGCGCCCTGGCGCTCGAGGCCGATGTGCTGATCGAGAACTTCAAGCCCGGCACGCTCGAAGGCTGGGGCCTGGGCTGGGAGCAGCTGCACGCGCTGAACCCGCGGCTCATCATGCTGCGCATCTCGGGCTACGGGCAGACCGGCCCCTACCGCGACAAGCCGGGTTTCGGCGTGCTCGGTGAATCGATGGGCGGGCTGCGCTACCTCAGCGGCGAGCCCGGCCGGGTGCCGGTGCGCGTGGGCGTCTCGCTCGGCGACACGCTGGCCGCGCTGCATGGCGTGATCGGCGTGCTCACGGCGCTGCACCACCGCACGGCCCACGGCGGCGAGGGCCAGTTCATCGACGTGGCGCTGTACGAGTCGGTCTTCAACGTGATGGAAAGCCTGCTGCCCGAGTACGACGCCTTCGGTGCCGTGCGCGAGCGGGCCGGCAGCGCCTTGCCGGGCATCGCACCGACCAACGCCTACCGCTGCAGCGACGGCCACTACGTGCTGGTGGCGGGCAACGGCGACAGCATCTTCCGCCGGCTGATGCGCGCCATCGACCGCGCGGACCTGGAGAACGACCCCGGCCTCGTGCACAACGACGGCCGCGTGCTGCGCGTGGAAGAAATCGACGCGGCCATCGAAGCCTGGACCCTGCAGCGCAGCCGCGACGAGGTGCTGGCCGTGCTCGACGCGGCGGGCGTGCCGGTCGGGCGCATCTACACGGTGGCCGACATCGCCACCGATCCGCAGTACCTGGCGCGCGAAATGATCGTGCAAGCACGCGGCTCCGACGGCGCGCTGCTCAAGGTGCCGGGCGTGGTGCCCAAGCTCAGTGCCACGCCAGGGCGCATTGCGCATGCAGCGCCGCTGCTGGGTGAACACACGGCGGACCTGCAGGGAGCTGGCTGGCCGGTGCGCAGCGTCGAAAGCGAGGCCGTATGAAAACCGGCAACGGCACGCGGCTGTTCATCAACGAGGTCGCCACGCGCGACGGCTTCCAGATGGAAAGCCGCTTCATTCCCACCGACGACAAGGTCGCGCTGATCGACCGGCTCGGCACGCTCGGCTACGCCAAGATCGAAGTCACCTCGTTCACCTCGGCCCAGGCCATTCCCGCGCTGCGCGACGGCGAAGAAGTGATGCAGCGCATCGCCCGTCGGCCCGGCGTGGTCTACACCGCGCTCGTGCCCAATGTGCGCGGCGCCGAGCGCGCGCTGGAAAGCCGCATTGGCGAGTTCAACATCGTCATGTCGGTCAGCGAGACGCACAACCTCAGCAACCTGCGGATGACGCGCGAACAGTCGTTCGCCCAACTGGTCGAGGTGATCGCGCTGGCCAAGCAGGCGAAGGTCCCGGTGAACGTGTCGCTCTCCTGCGTGTTCGGCTGCCCGATGGAAGGCGAGGTGCCGCTCGCAACGGTGCTCGGTTGGACCGACCGTTTCGCGGCGCTGGGCGTGCAAGGCCTCACGCTGTGCGACACCACCGGCATGGCCTATCCCACGCAGGTGCAGGTGGTGTGCGAGGCCGTGCGCGCGCGGCATCCGGCATTGGAATGGACGGCGCATTTCCACAACACGCGCGGCATGGGCCTGGCGAACACCATTGCCGCGGTCGAGGCGGGCATCCGCCGGCTCGACATGTCGCTCGGCGGTATCGGCGGCTGCCCCTATGCGCCGGGTGCGACGGGCAACGTCGCGACCGAGGACGTGATCCACATGCTGCAGTGCATGGGCTACGACACCGGCATGGACCTTGAGGGCCTGATCGGCGCAGCGGCTGAACTCGAATCGCTCGTGCAGCACGAACTGTCGAGTCAGGTCTCGCGTGCCGGCCACCGGCTGACGCGCCATGCGCCGCCGGCTGATTTCAACGCCATCGTCGAGCGCGCGAAGGCGCGCCCCATCAAGAAGGAGAACGCATGATCGACCACCTGGATCACCTGGTGCTCACCACCGCGAACGAAGAAGCCTGTGTGCGCTTCTATGCCGAGGTGCTGGGCATGACACTGGAAACCTTCGGCGCCGGCCGCAAGGCTTTTCGCTTCGGCAACCAGAAGATCAACCTGCATGTGAAGGGCCGAGAGTTTGAGCCCAAGGCCGAGCTGCCCACGCCCGGTTCGCTCGACCTGTGCTTCATCGCCAGCGTGCCGCTCGAAGAAGTCATCGTGCGGTTGCAAGCGCAGGGCGTGCCGATCCTCGAGGGCCCCGTGATGCGCACGGGCGCCACGTCGCGCATTCGCTCGGTCTACGTGCGCGACCCCGACCTGAATCTCATCGAGATATCGGAGCTGGCGCACTGACGCCTACAGCCCGAAGACAGTCCACAAAAAACCACCGGAGACAAACCCATGAAACCCGCTCACCGCCTGCTCGCGGTCGGCCTCGCGCTGGCCGCTGCCGCCTCGCAAGCCGACACCTGGCCTTCCAAACCCCTGACCTTCGTGGTGCCCACGGCGCCCGCGGGTTCCACCGACATCATGGCGCGGCTGGTCGCCGACCCGCTGCAGCGCGCGCTGGGCCAGCCGGTCGTGGTCGACAACAAGCCCGGCGCCAGCGGCAACATCGGCGCCGAGTTCGTGGCCCGCGCCGCGCCCGACGGCTACACGCTGCTGCTGCAGTACTCGGGCTACCACGTCGGCAACCCGTCGCTGTACCCGAACCTGCGCTGGAGCCCGATCAAAGACTTCGTGCCCGTGGCGATGGTGATGCGCGCGCCGCACGTGGTCGCGGTGAGCGGCAAGCTGCCGGTGACCTCGATGAAGGAACTCATCGAGTACGGCAGGAAGAAGGAGGGCGGCCTGTTCTATGCCTCGTCGGGCAACGGCTCGATCCAGCACATCGCCGGCGAGCTGCTGTCGCGCCAGACCAAGCAGCCGGCCACGCACGTGCCCTACAAGGGCTCGGGGCCGGCCATCAACGACTTGGTGGCGGGCAATGTCGACATCTTCATCACCACGCCGCCCTCGGTCATCGGCCACTTCGCGGGCGGGCGCATCAAGGCACTGGCGTACACGGGCAGCAAGCGGCACGCGTCGATGCCGAACGTGCCGACCTCGGCCGAGGCCGGGTTGCCGGGCTACGAGGTCGAGTCGTGGTTCGCGGTGTTCGCGCCGGCGAAGACGCCACCCGAGGTGGTGAACAAGCTCAGCGCCGAGATCAAAAAGATCGTCGAGAGCGAGGCCTTCCGCAAGAAGGTGGACGAGCAGGGCGCCTTCGCGACCTACATGGACCCGGCCACGCTCGGCAGGTTCGTCGACCAGGAACTCGCGGCCTGGTCGAAGGTGATCAAGGGCGCCGACATCAAGCCGGAGTGAATGCCCCCGGCCAGGCTCAGGGCTTGACGCCCAGCACCGACAGGATCACCGCCGCAAGGCCGAGCGCCACGGGCACCTGGTGCCCGGCCAGCGCGCGGGCCTGGGCCACGGACAGCTTCGTCTGCTGAAGGAGGTTCTTTTCCGAATGAAGGGGTGTGGACATGGTGTCTGCTCCTGTGTGGGGCGAACGATGTGTTCGCGTGGGTTCCACGATAGGCCTCTCAACTGGCGATGGCGCATGGGTTTTGTCGACACGGCGTTTCCGTTTTCGCAACGATCCGGGGCCTCTGGCAGGGAACTTCTGCCCAGAACTCAGAATGGAGTCATGCAACGGAAAGAACGAAACACACACAAAACGGGTTTGACGATGCGCAGGGCCACCGCGGCGGATGCGGTGCCCTGGCCGCTCCTGTTCGACGCGGACGGCCCGCGCCCCGAGATCGAAAAGTACCTGCTGCGCGGCGAGCAGTGGCTGGCCGAACAGGCCGGCGAGGTCGTCGGCCAGATGGTGCTCATGGCCACGCGCGTCGACACCTGGGAGATCATGAACATCGCCGTGGCCGAAGCCCACAAGGGCCAGGGCATCGGCACCGCGATGTTGAAGAAAGCGAAAGCTCTTGCCAGGCAGCGCGGTGCGCACCGGCTCGAAGTCGGCACGGGCAACAGCAGCCTGCGCGAGCTGGGCTTCTACCAACGCTTCGGCTTTCGGCTCGTCGGGGTCGACGTCGACTACTTCGTGCGCCGCTGGGGCAAGGCGACGAAGCAGAACGGCATCCCGCTGCGGGATCTGGTCCGCATGGAGATGGTGCTCTAGCGCGCCCCGCACCACGACCGCGCCCTGAAAGGAATCACCCCGCGATCAGCTTCTGCACCAGCTCCGCAGTCGTCGCCGCCGCGTACTTGCGCATCAGCCGCGCCCGATGCAGCTCGACTGTGCGATGGCTGATGCCCAGCGCCTTCCCGATCTCCTTCGACGTCAGCCCGCGCATCACCTGCGCCGCCACCTCCCGCTCGCGCGGCGTGAGCTCCGCCTTCACCGCGCGGCGCGACCCCAGGTCCTCGAAGGTCCAGATGCCGGCCTCGTGCGGCGCCGCGCGGTTCATCGCGTGGCCGGTGACGTGGCACCAGAAGGTCTCGCCGGCCAGCGCGCCGTGCAGCCCGCCCAGTCGCTTCATCATGCGGTTGTCGGCGTAGTGGCCGCTGGCGTTCAGAAAGGGTTCCATGCGCTTGCCGATGCGCTCGAACTCCGCCACGCTGGGGTACAGGATGCTGAACGAATGCCCGACCAGCGCGGAGGGCTCCGCGCCGAAAATTTCGCACACGCGCTGGTTGCAGGCGACGATGGTGCGGTTGCTCGAGACCACCATGCCGACGGGTGCATGTTCAAAAGCCAGCCGGTAATCGATCTCGGGCATCGGGTGTCACCATTACGAAATACTACGTATACGAGTAGGTAGTATCGTTGAAGCCTTTCCCACCCACTCTCCACCACCCATCAAGGAGCCCGAGTGAACAAGATTTATCCCTCCGCAGACGCGGCACTCAAGGGGGTCGTGGCCGACGGGCAGACGCTCGCGGTCGGCGGCTTCGGCCTGTGCGGCATTCCCGAAGCGCTGATCGACGCGCTGAAGGACTCCGGCGTGCAGAACCTCACCGTCATCTCGAACAACGCGGGCGTCGACGGCTTCGGCCTCGGCAAGCTGCTCGAGACGCGCCAGATCAAGAAGATGATCGCGTCGTACGTGGGCGAGAACAAGGAGTTCGAGCGCCAGTACCTGGCCGGTGAACTGGCCCTCGAATTCACGCCCCAGGGCACGCTGGCCGAGAAGCTGCGCGCCGGCGGCGCGGGCATTCCGGCCTTCTTCACGAAGACCGGCGTGGGCACGCAAGTGGCCGAAGGCAAGGAACTGCGCGAGTTCGGCGGCGAGACCTACGTCATGGAGCACTCGCTGGTGCCCGACGTGGCGCTGGTCAAGGCCGACGTGGCCGACAAGGCCGGCAACCTGCGCTTCCGTCTCACGGCACGCAACTTCAACCCCGCCGCCGCCATGGCCGGCAAGGTCTGCATCGTCGAGGTCGAGAAGATCGTCGAAGTGGGCGAGCTGGCCCCCGACGACATCCACCTGCCGGGCATCTACGTGCACCGCCTGGTGCTCAACGCCACGCCCGAAAAGCGCATCGAGAAGCGCACCGTGAGCGCCTCGGTCGATGCCGCCGCCGCCAAGGTCGAGGCCCAGACCGCCATCGCCCAGGCCGCCGCCGCCGGCAGCGAATCGGCCGTGAAGGCCGTCAACAAGAAAGAAGGAGCCTGAGATGCCCTGGACCCAAGACCAGATGGCGGCCCGCGCCGCCCAAGAACTCGAAGACGGCTTCTACGTCAACCTCGGCATCGGCATTCCGACCCTGGTGGCCAACCACACCGGCACCAAGGAAGTCTGGCTGCAGAGCGAAAACGGCATGCTCGGCATCGGCCCGTTCCCGACCGAAGACAACGTCGACGCCGACCTCATCAACGCCGGCAAGCAGACCGTCACCACGCTGCCCGGCTCGGCCATCTTCGGCAGCCATGACAGCTTCGCGATGATCCGCGGCGGCAAGATCAACTTGTCGATCCTCGGCGCGATGCAGGTCAGCGCCAAGGGCGACCTCGCCAACTGGATGATCCCCGGCAAGATGGTCAAGGGCATGGGCGGCGCCATGGACCTCGTGGCTGGCGTGAAGCGCGTGATCGTGCTGATGGAACACGTGGCCAAGAAGAAGGACGGCACCGAAGACCTGAAGATCCTCGAGCAGTGCTCGCTGCCGCTGACCGGCGTGGGCGTGGTCGACCGCATCATCACCGACCTGGCCGTGATGGACGTCGTGCCCGAAGGCCTGAAGGTGATCGAGCTGGCGCCGGGCGTGAGCTTCGATGCGCTGCAGGCCAAGACCGGTGCGAAGCTGATCCAGTAAGCAACCCGCACAAGGTCGCGAACGCAACGACGACAACAAGGGCAGGGCCGCGCAAGCGGACCCTGCCTTTTTCATTTCCTCTTTCCCCTGAAGGGTTGACGCATGGCAACGAGTGAAGAAGTCCTGGCCGGTCTCTGGCAACTGGCGGGGTTGCCCGCCGAGGCGCTGGCCTTCGCGCGGCTCACGGGCGCCGACCCGGTGCTGCCGTCGTCCTTCGCGGTCGGCCTCGCGGCGCAGGCCAGCATCGCCGCCGCCGCGCTCGCGGCCTGCGAACTGGGGCACCGGCGTGGCGTGGCGCGGCAAGAGGTCGCGGTCGACACGCTGCACGCCGCGCTCGACTGCACGGGCTGGTTCAGCCTCGACGGCCGCGTGCCCGATCTGTGGGACACCTTCTCGGGCGTGTACCGCTGCGCCGACGGCTGGGTGCGCATCCACGCCAACTTCAAGCACCATCGCGAAGGCGCGCTGCGCCTCATGAAGCTGGACCCGGCCACCGCCACGCGCGCCGACGCCGAGGCCGCGATGGCCGGCTGGCGCGCGATCGATTTCGAATCGGCCGCCGCCGCGCAAGGTCTGGTGGCGACCGCGCTGCGCCGCTTCGACGAATGGGACGCGACGCCGCACGGGCAGGCGGTGGCGGCGCAGCCGCTCTTCACCATCGAGCGCATCGGCGACGCACCGCCGCGCGCGCTGCCGCCGTTGCAGGGCGACCAGCGACCGCTCGAAGGCCTGCGCGTGCTCGACCTCACACGGATCCTCGCGGGACCGGTCGGCGGCCGGGCGCTCGCGGCCTATGGCGCGGACGTGATGCTGGTCAATTCACCGAACCTGCCGAACATCGAATCCATCGCCGACACCAGCCGGGGCAAGCTCTCGACGCACGTGGACCTGTGCACCGATGCAGGCCGCGCCGTGCTGCACGGCCTCGTGGCTGACGCGCATGTCTTCGTGCAGGGCTACCGCCCCGGCGGCATCGCGGCGCTGGGCTTCGGCGCCGAGGCGCTGGCGCGCGAGCGGCCAGGCATCGTCTGCGTCTCGCTCACGGCCTACGGCACGCAGGGGCCGTGGGCCGGTCGGCGCGGCTTCGATTCGCTGGTGCAGACCGCCATGGGCTTCAACCATGCCGAAGGCGAGGCCGCGGGCGACGGCAAGCCGCGCCCGATGCCGATGCAGATCCTCGACGAGGCCAGCGGCTACCTGATCGCCCTGGGCGCCGCCGCGGCGCTGTGGCGCCAGCAGCAGGAGGGCGGCAGCTGGCATGTGCAGGTGTCGCTGGCGCAGACGGGGCAGTGGCTGCGCGGGCTGGGGCGCGTGGACGGCGGGCTGTCGATCGCGCGGGCCGATGTCGCGCCGTACGTCGAGACGTCTGCCTCGGGCTTCGGCGAACTGGCAGCGGTGCGCCACAGCGCGCAGCTGTCGCGCACGCCGGCGGCCTGGCCCCGGCCGTCGATGCCACCGGGCAGCCATCCGCCGGTGTGGCCTGCCGCTGCCGGGGGATGAGAAACTGGGCGCATGGCCTATCTAGACATCGACAACCTCCAGAGCATTTTTCTTGACGACGAGGCGCTGCGCGCACGGCATCTGCAGCGCCAGCCTTGCGGGGCCCTGAACATCACGAGCGGCCGCATCGTGGCCTGCGACCCGCTGGTGCAACCCGAGCGCGAGCCTTTCGTTCGCAGCGTGAGCGGGCGGGGCGCATTCCCCGTCGAGGTGCTGCAAGGCGGCGGCCGCCATGCGCTGGCCGTACTGTGGCTGCGTGAGCGAGGCAGCCTGCAGGCGAACGATCTGCACTGGGAGGCGGCGCTGCTCGAAGGGCAATCGCAGGACGAACTCGGCAGCGACGAGTTCTACGGCTACCCGGTCGACGCCGGCGTCGGCTGCTTCATGGACGCCGAGGCAGCCAAGGCCATGGCCGAGCGCGAGGCGCGCGAGTCCGCCACCAACCCCGAGTACGTCAGCTACTACGACGACGTGCTCGGCGCCGACCTGGCTTCAGCCGACATCGCCGACCACTACCCGCTGGGCGCGGGCAGCGCGAACAACGTGCTGATCTTCAGCGCCGGCTGGGGCGACGGCAGCTACCCGAGCTTCTGGGCGCTCGACGCGGCGGGCGAACCCGTGGCGCTCGTGACCGACTTCATGGTCATGCAGGGCGGCGACGCGCGCGACGAGGACGACAAGCGCAGCGACGCCTACCTGGCCAGCCTCTCGCCCGAGAAGCTGGCGGCGCTCGAGGCGCTGGGCGCGGCGGTGATCGCAGGCGATGCGGCGGCGATCCAGCCCCTGCTCGCCGGCGGGCTCGCGCAGCCCAACGAGATCATTCCCTCGCTCGGCGAGACCGCGATCATGAGCGCCATCCGCATGAACCAGCTGGACGCGCTGCGCGTGCTGTTGGCGGCGCTGCAAGGCCAACTGCCGATGCCGCCGCAGTTCTATCGCATGGACGAGGAAGAGAGCTATCTCGACTACGCGCGCCGGCTCAAGAAGCCGCGCGTGAAAGGGCTCATCGAGCTGCTCGAAAAGGCGGCGGCGCCGGCGGCCAAGCCTGGGTTCCTGAAGCGCCTGTTTTCCTGAGCGCGCGAGCCGGTCACCTGGCGTTCGCCGCGCTGTCAGGCAACAGCACCTGCTGTTGCGCCGCAGCCGTCGCGCGCAGAAATTCCCACACCGTCTGCATGCGCGCCAGGTGCTTCGTTTCCGCCGGCATCGACATCCAGAAGGTCCGCGTGAAGTTCGCCGCATCCGGCAGCACCGGCTTGAGCGCGCGGTCGTCCTGCGCGATGAACGCCGGCAGCACCGCAATCCCCGCACCCGCCGCCACCGCCCGGTGCTGCGCCAGCACGCTGGTGCTGCGCAGCGCAAAGCTGTCGGGGCGGTGCAGTTCATCCAGGTACTGCAGCTCCTTGCTGAACAGCAGGTCGTCCACGTAGCTGATGAAGGTGTGGCCGCGCAGGTCTTCGCGGGTCTTGATGGGCTTGTGCGCGGCCAGGTACTGCTTGGACGCGTAGAGGCGCAGCGTGTAGTCGGTGAGCTTGGTCACCACCACCGGCCCGCGCGCCGGCCGCTCGAGCGAGATCACGATGTCGGCCTCGCGCCGCGACAGGTGCACCAGCCGCGGCATCGCGAGCAGGTCGATGGTGAGCTTCGGGTGCTGCACCGCGAACAGCGCGAGTTGCGGCGCCAGCACCACGGTGCCGAAGCCCTCGGTGGCGCCGATGCGCACCAGCCCCGACAGGCCTTCCTGCGACGCCGGCGCGGTGCTCTCCACGGCCTGGAAGGCGCTCTCCATCGCCTCGACCTGCGGCTGCAACCGGCGACCCGCCTCGGTGAGCCGGTGGCCGCCGGCCTCGCGCGAAAACAGGGGCGCGCCCACCTCCTTTTCGAGCGCCTGGATGCGCCGCGCGACGGTGGTGTGGTCAACCTCCAGCCGGCGCGCCGCGCTCATCAGCGTGCCCGAGCGGGCGAGTTCGAGAAAGTAGCGCAGGTTGTCCCAGTCCATGTGCCTCCGGCCTTGTGTGGGGTGGGATGCGGTGCTTTGCATTTTTGCAAAGCGATGACGCATATTTGTCTATTGTCATGGCAAATCTGCAAAGCTAGGATGCAGGCTGCACCGGCCCACACCGGCACCGTATTCACAGGAGACAAACCCCCATGGACGCCACCACCACCCCCTCGACCCAGGTCGCCACTGTCAAGCTGCTCATCGGCGGCAAGTTCGTCGAATCGAAGACCACCGAATGGCGCGACGTCGTCAACCCGGCCACGCAGCAGGTGCTGGCCCGCGTGCCGTTCGCCACCCAGGCTGAACTCGACGCCGCCGTGGCCTCCGCCAAGGAAGCCTTCAAGACCTGGCGCAAGACGCCCCTGGGCGCACGCGCCCGCATCTTCCTGAAGCTGCAGCAACTCATCCGCGAGAACATGGGTGAACTCGCCGCGATCCTCACGGCCGAGCAGGGCAAGACGCTGCCGGACGCCGAAGGCGACGTGTTCCGCGGCCTCGAAGTGGTCGAGCACGCCTCGAACATCGGCAACCTGCAACTGGGCGAGCTGGCCAACAACGTGGCCAACGGTGTCGACACCTACACGCTGCTGCAGCCGTTGGGCGTGTGCGCCGGCATCACGCCGTTCAACTTCCCGGCCATGATCCCGCTGTGGATGTTCCCGATGGCCATCGTCACGGGCAACACCTTCGTGCTCAAGCCTTCCGAGCAAGACCCGATGGTCACGATGCGCCTGTGCGAACTGGCGCTCGAAGCCGGCGTGCCGCCCGGCGTGCTGAACGTGGTGCACGGCGGCGAAGCCATCGTCAACGGCATCTGCGACCACAAGGACATCAAGGCGATCAGCTTCGTCGGCTCGACCAAGGTCGGCACGCACGTCTACAACCGCGCCACGCTGGCCGGCAAGCGCGCCCAATGCATGATGGGCGCGAAGAACCACGCCATCGTGATGCCCGACGCGAACAAGGAGCAGACGCTCAACGCACTGGCCGGCGCGAGCTTCGGTGCGGCAGGCCAGCGCTGCATGGCCGTGTCGGTCGCGGTGCTGGTGGGCGAGGCGCGCAACTGGGTGCCCGAACTCATCGAGAAGGCCAAGACGCTGAAGATCGGCGCGGGCACTGAAAAGGGCGTGGACGTGGGCCCGCTGGTCTCGTGCGCCGCGTACGACCGCGTGAACAGCCTGATCGAACGCGGTGAAGCCGACGGCGCCAAGCTGGTGCTCGACGGCCGTAAGCCTTCTGTGCCCGGCTACGAGAAGGGCAACTTCGTCGGCCCGACGATCTTCACCGGCGTGAAGCCCGGCATGACGATCTACGAACAGGAAGTGTTCGGCCCCGTGCTGTGCATCGCCGATGCCGAGACCATCGACGAGGCCATCGACCTGATCAACAGCAACCCGAACGGCAACGGCACGGCGATCTTCACGCAGTCGGGCGCCGCGGCGCGCCGCTTCCAGGAAGACATCGACGTGGGCCAGGTCGGCATCAACGTGCCGATCCCGGTGCCGGTCCCGATGTTCTCGTTCACCGGTTCGCGCGCTTCCAAGCTCGGCGACCTGGGCCCGTACGGCAAGCAGGTCATCATGTTCTACACGCAGACCAAGACCGTGACGGCACGCTGGTTCGACGACAGCACCGTGAGCCAGGGCGTCAACACCACCATCAGCCTCAAGTGAGGCAGGGGCTTCGCGTCGCAGCCTGGGCCGCCGCGGCGGCGTTTGCCCTGCTGGCCGGCGGGGCGCAGGCGGCCGGTTCCGACGAGCCGATCGACTGCAACCCCAACGGCAACCAGCAGCAGATGAACGACTGCGCGCTGCGCGATTTCCGCGCGGCCGACGCCGAGCTCAACATCCGCTACGGCGAGGTGATGAAGACGCTCTCGCCGCAGATGCGCGTCGCGCTGCGCACCGAGCAGCGGGCCTGGCTCAAGGGCCGCGACCCCGGGTGCAAGCGGGCCGCGAAGGCGAACGAAGGCGGCTCGATCTGGCCGCTGGTGTTCAACGCGTGCCTGGAAAAATCGACCCGCAAACGCACCGCCGAACTGGACCTCTGGAAGGGTCGTCAACCATGAATTTCGAACTGTCCGAAGAACAGAACGCCTTTGCGCAGACCGCGCGCGATTTCGCGCAGGCCGAGTTCGCACCGCACGCCGCGCAGTGGGACGCCGAGGCGGTCTTTCCGCGCGAGGCCATCGCCAAGGCCGGCGAGCTGGGCTTTTGCGGCCTGTACGCGCCCGAGCGCATCGGAGGCCTGGGCCTGCCGCGGCTCGACTCGGCGCTGGTGTTCGAGGAAATGGCCGCGGTCGATCCGTCGACCACGGCCTTCATCACGATCCACAACATGGCGACGTGGATGCTCGGCACCTGGGCGACCGACGCGGTGGCGCAGCAGTGGGGCGAAGACCTCACGAGCGGGCGCAAGCTGGCGTCGTACTGCCTGACCGAACCCGGCGCGGGCTCCGACGCGGGCTCGCTCAAGACGCGCGCCGAGCTGCAGGGCGCCGAGTACGTCATCAATGGCGGCAAGGCCTTCATCTCCGGCGCCGGCTCGACCGACGTGCTGGTGCTCATGGCGCGCACGGGCGGCGCGGGCGCCAGCGGCATCTCGGCCTTCGCGGTGCCGGCCGACGCCCCGGGCGTGAGCTACGGCAAGAAGGAGCACAAGATGGGCTGGAACAGCCAGCCCACGCGCACCATCAACTTCGACAACGTGCGCGTGCCCGCGCAGAACCTGCTGGGCAAGGAGGGCGAGGGCTTTCGCATCGCCATGAAGGGCCTGGACGGCGGGCGCATCAACATCGCGACCTGCTCGGTGGGCGCGGCGCAGGGTGCGCTCGACGCGGCGCGCCGCTACCTGCACGAGCGCCAGCAGTTCGGCAAGCCGATCGCGAGCTTCCAGGCACTGCAGTTCAAGCTGGCCGACATGGCGACCGAGCTGGTCGCCGCGCGGCAGATGGTGCGGCTGGCCGCCAGCAAGCTCGACGCGGGCCATGTGGATGCGAGCACCTATTGCGCGATGGCCAAGCGCTTCGCAACCGATGCGGGCTTCAATGTCTGCAACGACGCGCTGCAGCTGCACGGCGGCTACGGCTACCTGAGCGAGTTCCCGCTCGAGCGCCTGGTGCGCGACACGCGCGTGCACCAGATCCTCGAAGGCACCAACGAAATCATGCGCGTCATCGTTGCGCGAAAATTGCTGGAAGGCGACAGCGACATCCGCTGACCCCGCCGCACCCAGGACCTGAAAACAATGACCGACAACGTAGTTCTCTTCAACGAAATCAAGACCGCCGGCGGCCAGCGTTTTGCTGTGGCCACGCTCAATGCGCCGGCTTCGCTCAACGCGCTGTCCGTGGACATGGTGCGCCTGCTCACGCCCAAGCTGCGCGAGTGGGCCGCAGATGCCGGCATCGTCGGCGTGCTGCTCGACGCGGCGGGCGAGAAGGCCTTCTGCGCCGGCGGCGACCTGCGCCAGCTGTACCAGACGCTGCTCGACTGCGGCCCCGCGCGCAACACCTACGCCGAAGACTTCTTCCGCGAGGAGTACGAGCTCGACCACCTGATCCACACCTTCCCCAAGCCCTTCCTGTGCTGGGGCCACGGCATCGTGATGGGCGGCGGCGTGGGCCTGCTGGCGGGCGCCTCGCACCGCGTGATGACGCTGCAAAGCCGCATCGCCATGCCCGAGATCAACATCGGCCTGTACCCCGACGTGGGCGGCAGCTGGTTCCTGCGCCGCACGCCGGGCCGCACGGGCCTGTTCCTGGCGCTCACGGCCGCCAACATCAACGCGCACGACACCATCTTCTGCGGCCTGGCCGACGTGCTGGTGCCGCAGGAGCGCAAGGCCGACGTGCTCGCGGCCATCGCGTCCACGCAGTGGGCCGGTGGCGACGCCAGGGCCGACCGCGCCACGCTGTCGCGCATCCTGGCCCAGGCGGGCGAGGGTGCCGAAATGCCCGCGTCGAAGGTGCGTGAGCACTACGACACCATCAACGCGCTGATGGCCGGCGACGACCTGCTCGACATCGCCAAGCGCCTGCGCAACGTGCAAAGCGACGACGCCTGGCTGCAGACCGCTTCGAAGACCTTCACCAAGGGCGCGCCGAGCTCCATCGCGCTGAGCTTCGAGCTCTGGCAGCGCGTGCCGCGCATGTCGCTGGCCGAGGTGTTCCGCCTCGAGTACTGGGCCTCGCTGGGCTTCTGCGCGAACAAGGATTTCGCCGAAGGCATCCGCGCCGTGCTGGTCGACAAGGACCGCAACCCGCGCTGGAACCCCGCCACGCTCGAAGAGATCACGCCGGCCTTCGTCGACGACCACCTGCGTCCGCGCGGCGAGATGCCGGCGGAACTGGCGTCGCTGACCTGACCGGCCCCATTCCCTGCACAGAACAACGGAGACAAGACACATGAAGATCGCATTCATCGGCCTGGGCAACATGGGCGGCCCGATGGCCCTGAACCTGCACAAGGCAGGTCACACGCTCAGCGCCTTCGACCTCTCGGCCGAAGCCTGCAAGAAGTTCGCTGCCGAAGGCCTGCCGATCGCGAAGTCGGCCGCCGAGACCGTGGCCGGCGCCGAGGTGGTGATCAGCATGCTGCCCGCCAGCGCGCACGTCGAGGGCCTGTTCCTCGGCGGCGCCGGCAAGCCCGGCCTGCTCGACAGCATCCAGGCCGGCACGCTCGTGATCGACAGCAGCACCATCGCCGCCGCCACCTCGCGCAAGGTGGCCGAGGCCGCCGCCGCCAGGGGCGTCGCGATGATCGATGCGCCCGTGTCGGGCGGCACCGGCGGCGCCATTGCCGGCACGCTGACCTTCATGGTCGGCGGCGACACCAAGGACCTGGAGCGCGCGCGCCCGGTGCTCGAGAAGATGGGCGCCAACATCTTCCACGCCGGCGCGGCCGGTGCGGGGCAGACCGCCAAGATCTGCAACAACATGCTGCTCGGCATCCTGATGATCGGCACCTCGGAAGCGCTGGCGCTGGGCGTGGCCAACGGGCTCGACCCGAAGGTGCTGTCCGAAATCATGCGCCGCAGCTCGGGCGGCAACTGGGCGCTCGAGAAGTACAACCCCGTGCCCGGCGTGATGGAAGCGGCACCGGCCTCGAAGAACTACGCCGGCGGCTTCGGCACCGACCTGATGCTCAAGGACCTGGGCCTGGCGCAGGAAAACGCCACCGCCGTGCGCGCGGCCACGCCGCTGGGCGGCCTGGCACGCAGCCTGTACGCGGCGCACAGCCTCGCGGGCCACGGCGCGCTCGATTTCTCGAGCGTGCTGAAGCTGGTTCAGAAAGCCGGCTGAACGGCGCGCCGGCCGCGCCGCGCCATCGCGAGCAGCAGGCCGGCCGCCACGAGGTTGGCGCCGATCGCCACGAGGATCGGCAGCAGGTAGCTGCGCGTGAGGTCGAAGGCGAAGCCCGCGGCGCTCGGCCCGATCAGCGTGCCGATGGCCACGCTGGTGTACAGGATGCCGATGATCGCGCCGATGTGGCGCCCGCCGAACCAGTCCATCACCAGCGCGGGCAGCAGCGCCACGAAGCCGCCGTAGAACACGCCGTAGGCGAAGGCGAACAGGGCCAGCCCCCAGAACCCGCCCGACACGGCCCACACCACCAGCGACAACGCCATGCCCGCCGACATCAGCGGCAGCGCATGGTCGCGGCCCATGCGGTCGGCCAGCCCGCCCAGGAAGAAGCGGCCCGCCGTGCTGCCCACGCCGATCGCGCCGAGCAGCAACACTGCTGACGACGCGGCCACGCCGTGGTCGAGCGCGTAGGGCACCAGGTGCACGAAGGGCACGAACAAGCCGAACGAGCTGATCAGGCAGGCCGCGTACAACCCCGCGAACCGGCCTGAGCCCACGGCCTCGCGCACCGAGGCGCCGGGCGGCAACGCGGTGGAAGCCTGCGCTTGGGGCGGATCGCCATCGGGCCCGAGGCCGCGTGCGCGCGGGTCGTTCTCCACCAGCAGTGCCATGCCCACGCCCACCACGGCCGCGAGCACGCCGAGCGCCAGGTAGGCGTCGCGCCAGCCCAGCGTGTCGATGAACCACGAGGCCAGTGGCGGCATGGCCAGCGTGCCCACGCCGATGCCGCTCACGGCGAGCCCCGAGGCGAAGCCGCGCTGGCGCACGAACCAGCGCTGCACCGCGCCCAGCACCGGCACGTACGAGGCGCCCACGCCGAGGCCGACCCCGAGCCCATACGCCCAGAAGATCTGCGTCAGGCTGCGCGCCTGCCCCGCGAGCACCAGCCCGAGACCGACCAGCACCATGCCCGCGACCGCGAGCCGCCGCGCGCCCCAGCGGTCGGCGAGCGGGCCGCTGAACACGCCGAGCCCGAAGTACAGGAAGCCCGCGAGCGAGAACACCAGCGACACCTCGCCGCGCGAGGCGCCGAAGTCGCGCTGCAGCGCATCGAGGAAGGCGCTGAAGGTGTAGGCGCAGCCGAAGCCCACGAACATCACGGCGAAGGCGCCGGCGACCACGAGCCAGCCGTGGAAGAAGCGGGGGTGTGGCGCGGCAGGGGAGTCGGGCGTGTTCGGCGATGTCATGGGGCGGTCCGTGGTGGTGGTCGATCTTCAGGCCGTGCACCACCACGCACTGGCCGGATTCGGACGTGATCCTCCCGCCCTCGGGCTTACAGGCTCACAGCAATTCGATCCCCGGCAGGCTCTTGAAGCAGCTCTCGCGCGTGACGCGCACGAAGTCGTCGAGCCAGGGCCGCGCCGAGGTCGCCTGCGTGCAGGCCATGTACAGCCGCCCCGTCAGGCCCCGGGCGCCCACGCGGCGCGCCGTGACATAGCCGCGGTCGAGGTAATTCTGCACCGCCCACAGCGGCAGCGTGGCCACGCCGCGCCCGCTGGCCACCAGCTGCAGCATCGCCACCGTGAGCTCGGTGGTGCGCCGGTGCGCGGGCTCGACGCCGGCGGGCGCCAGCACCTGGCGCACGATGTCGAGCATCTCGTCGGGCACGGGGTAGGTGATGAGCGTCTGGTCGGCGAAGTGCCGGGCCGTGAGGTGCGGCTTGGCCGTCAGCGCATGGTCGTTGGCCAGCAGCGCGACGATCTCGAAGCGGAACAGCGCGTGGTAGTCGACCGTTTCGTCGGGGTCCTGCTCGGAGACGATCGCCACCTCGGCGCGGTTCTGCATCACGAGCGCGATCGGGTCGGGGTGGAAGCCCGAGACGATGTCGAGTTCGATCTCGGGCCAGCGCTGGCGAAAGGCGTCCATCGCGGGCATCAGCCAGTCGAAGCAGGTGTGGCACTCGACCACGATGCGCAGCTGCCCGCTGCGCCCCAGCGCCAGCCGTGCCACGTCGCGCTCGGCCTCTTCGACGAGCGGCAGCGCGATGTCGGCCAGCTGCAGCAGCCGCAGCCCCGTGGTGCTGAACTGCGGCGGCACCGACTTGCGCTCGAACAACTGCGCGCCGTAGCGCTCTTCGAGCAGCTTGATCTGGTGCGACAGCGCCGACTGCGTGAGGTTGAGCAACTGCGCTGCGCGCACCAGGCTGCCGGTGTCGCGCAACGCGGCCAGCGTGCGCAGGTGGCGGATCTCGAGGATGGACTGCATCATGAAAATGATTCAAGCGAACGGGCAAAAGGTTTCGTTTGAATCATATGCGCCAAACGCCGACCATCACCGGTTTCCAAGACCAGCGACCGGATTACCTGCAATGACCACCCGTACCCACATCCTCGGCTTTCCGCGCATGGGCGCCCACCGGGAACTCAAGTTCGCCCTCGAGAAGCACTGGCGCGGCGAAACCAGCCATGCCGCGCTCGAAGCCGTCGGCGAGGCGCTGCGCGCGCGCCACTGGCAGGCGCAGCGCGACGCGGGGCTCGACTTCGTGACCGTGGGCGACTTCGCCTTCTACGACCACGTGGCCAACCACATCCAGCTGCTGGGCTGCGAGCCGGCGCGCTTCGGCTTCAGCGGCGACGAGCCCGAGCTGTCGCGCTACTTCAAGATGGCGCGCGGCGTGGAAGACGAAGCAGGTCATGTGCACGACGACAGCTGCAACCACGGCGCCGAAGGCACCTTCGCGCTCGAGATGACCAAGTGGTTCGACACCAACTACCACTACCTCGTGCCCGAGTTCGATGCGGCCACGCAGTTCAGGCTCGCATCGACGCGCCTGTTCGACGAGGTCGCGCAGGCGCAGCAGGCCGGCCACGCGGTCAAGGCCGTGCTGCTCGGGCCGCTGAGCTTCCTGTACCTGGGCAAGGAAAAGGCGGCCGGCTTCGACCGCTTCTCGCTGCTCGAATCGCTGCTGCCCGTGTACGAGCAGGTGCTCGGCCGGCTCAAGCAGCAGGGCGTGGAGTGGGTGCAGATCGACGAGCCGATCCTCGGCCTCGACCTGCCCGAGGTCTGGCGCAATGCCTTCGAACGCGTGTACTGGCAGATCGCGCGCAATGCGCCGAAGCTGCTGCTGGCGAGCTACTTCTCGCCGCTGTCCGAGAACCTGCGCCTGGCCTGCCAGCTGCCCGTGGCCGGCCTGCACGTCGATGCCGTGCGCGCGCCGCAGGAGCTGACCGGCGTGGCCGACTGGCTGCCGGCGCACAAGGTGCTGTCGGTCGGCGTGGTCGACGGCCGCAACATCTGGCGCACCGACGTCGATGTGGCGTTGGGCAAGCTCAGGCCCGTGGCCGAGAAGCACCAGGGCGAGCTGTGGATCGCGCCGTCGTGCTCGCTGCTGCATGTGCCGTTCAGCCTCGCGGCCGAGACGAAGCTCGACACCGAACTGAAGTCGTGGCTCGCCTTCGCCATCGAGAAGCTCGACGAGCTGCGCGTGCTGCGTGCCGCCGTCGAGGGCAACGAAGCCTCGGTGGCCGCCGATCTCACAGCCGCCCGTGCCGCCGTGGCCGCGCGCCGCGCCAGCCCGCGCGTGCACCGCGCCGACGTGGCGCTGCGCCTGGCGCGCAGCGTGGCCGGCGACGACCGCCGCGTGTCCGCTTTCCCGCAGCGCCAGCAGCTGCAGCGCACGCGCTTTGCACTGCCCGCGCTGCCGACCACCACCATCGGCTCGTTCCCGCAGACTGCCGAGATCCGCGCGGCCCGCGCTGCCTTCAAGCGCGGCGAACTCGATGCCCCCGGCTACCGCGAGAAGATGCGCGCCGAGATCGCACTGGCCGTGCGCAAGCAGGAAGAACTCGGCATCGATGTGCTGGTGCACGGCGAGGCCGAGCGCAACGACATGGTCGAGTACTTCGGCGAGCAGCTCGACGGTTTCGCCTTCACCGCCAACGGCTGGGTGCAGTCGTACGGCTCGCGCTGCGTGAAGCCGCCGGTGATCTTCGGGGACGTGGCGCGCCCGGCCGCGATGACGGTCGAGTGGACCGCCTATGCGCAGAGCCTTACCAAGTTGCCGATGAAGGGCATGCTGACCGGCCCCGTGACCATCCTGCAGTGGTCCTTCGTGCGCGACGACCAGCCGCGCGCCACCACCTGCGAGCAGATCG
This sequence comes from Variovorax sp. GW821-FHT09A10, assembly GCF_059418385.1. Taxonomy (NCBI): domain Bacteria; kingdom Pseudomonadati; phylum Pseudomonadota; class Betaproteobacteria; order Burkholderiales; family Comamonadaceae; genus Variovorax; species Variovorax sp. GW821-FHT09A10. The sequence goes on along the minus strand of NZ_JBWKPT010000002.1, from coordinate 1,257,516 downwards.
CCTGGGCGATCCGCGACGAGGTGAACGACCTCGAGGGCGCCGGCATCGGCATCATCCAGATCGACGAACCCGCCATCCGCGAAGGCCTGCCGCTGCGCCGCGCGGGCTGGCCCGCGTACCTGAAGGCGGCTACGCGCGCCTTCCGCATCAGCGCCTCGGGCGTGCGCGACCAGACGCAGATCCACACCCACATGTGCTATTCGGAGTTCAACGACATCCTGCCGGAGATCGCCGCGATGGACGCCGACGTGATCACCATCGAGACCAGCCGCTCGGACATGGAGCTGCTGCGCGGCTTCGGCGGGGAGGGCGGCTTTCGCTACCCGAACGAGATCGGCCCCGGCGTGTACGACATCCACTCGCCGCGCGTGCCCTCGGTCGACGAGATCGTGCGCCTCATGCGCAAGGCCGCGCAGGTGGTGCCGGGCGAGAACCTCTGGATCAACCCCGACTGCGGCCTCAAGACCCGCGGCTGGCCCGAGACCGAGGCGGCGCTGTCGAACATGGTGGCGGCCGCGAAGCTGCTGCGCGGGGAGCTGGCGCAGGCCTGATGAAGGGCGCGGGATCGCGGCGTGCCAATAATGCGGGATGTCCTTGCTGTCCCGCCTGTCGTCGCCCCGTTGCCTCTTGTTGCTGTCGTTGCTCCTTGCCCCCTTGACGGGGTGGACGCAGGACCGCGCGCAGGCCCTGCTCCAGTTCGAGGGCGTGCAGGCGCGCTACCAGAACGCCTACGGGCCCGGCGCCGTGTCGCGCGGCGCGCGCGAGCTGCTGGAACCGCCCGACCTGGCCATTGCCGACAAGGCCCTGCAGTCGCTCGACGTGGCGGCCGGCCGCGCCTTCGATGTGAACGCCTCGGTGGCCGCGATCCGTCAGGACGTGGCGGCGGCCGGGCAGGGCGCCGCCGCGCCGGCGCCCCAGGTGCTGGAGGCCGTGGCACGCCTGGCGAAGCTGCGCGCTGACTACGCCGCGATGGACGAGCCTGCCAAGGTGACCTTCTTCCATCAGCAGCACGCGCGGCCGGCCGACCCGGCGCGCGTCGAGCTGCTGTCGCGCATGACGGTGGCCGAGGCGCGCGAGATCGATTTCTCGAGCCAGCTGCTCATGAGCGCGGTGGTCAAGCAGCTGGCGCGCGGGAATGCCGGGCAGTTCAGTTCGCTGCCCGACCGCACGCTCGACACCGCGCTCGATTCGCTGTGGTCGCGCGGCGTGACCTCGCCGCGTCCGCGCAACCTGATGACCGTGGCGCGCGAGTTCGAGAAGCTGGTCACGCAGGCGCTGCTGCTGGCGCTGCCCGACGCCGACGTGGCCGCCTTGCTCGCGTGGCGCAACGAACCGCAGGCCGCCGCCGAGCGCGAGGCGCTGCTGGGCAGCTACCGCGCCGAGGTCAAGGGCAGCGGCGCGGTCGCGATCCGCACGCTGGTGCGCAGCTGGGGGCGGCCCTGAGACTTGACGACAGAGCCCCAAAGTTCGCAAACTCTCAGGGTTTTGTACGAAAAAGTTTCACGCGAACCCCGCATGTCGGAAAGTTCCCCGTGATTGTTTCAATTCCGTGAACACTGCGATTCAGATTGACTGGGGTTTACCCTAGGAATTTGGCGCACACTTCAGGGCATCCAAAGCCCAATCAAGAAGGAATTGAAATGAAGACCTCGAACATCCTCGCCGCCGCCGCTCTCTCCCTGCTCGCCGCCGCTGGCGCCGCCCACGCAGAGACCTACGAAGGCGTTCACGCCGTGACCTCCGGCTACAGCCGTGCCGACGTGGCACCGCAAGCCGTGGCCGCTGCCCGTGCCGGCAACGAATACAGCGACGCCGTGTCGGCCAGCGTGGCCCCCGTGCTGGCCTCGTCGGTGGACCGCGCCTCGGTCCGCGCCGAAGCCGTGGCAGCTGCCCACGCTCCCGGCCAGAATCTGCGCCGCGAATCCTTCGCCGGCAGCGTGATCCCCTCGCAGGCACGCAGCTTCACGCGCCAGGCTGGCCTGTGATCGACGGCGGCGCAAGCCGCCTCGGTTAGCAAGACCACCACCCGAAAAGACCGGACCGTGCGACAGCACTGTCCGGTTTTTTCATGCCTGTTCAGGCGCGGCGGTGGTCGCGATGGCAATGGCAGTCGGGCGCATGGTCGTCGACGATGCCCGTGGCCTGCATCCAGGCATAGACGATCACCGGGCCGACAAACTTGAAGCCGCGCTGCTTCAGCGCCTTGGACATCGTTTCGGACAGCGGCGTCTGCGTGGGCACCGTGCCCGTGGTGTTGACGACCGGCTGGCCGCCCGCCAGGCCCCAGACGAAATCGGAGAAATCTTCGCCCGCCGCCTGCATCGCGAGGTAGGCCTTCGCGTTGCCGATGGCGGCCTCGATCTTGGCGCGCGAGCGCACGATGCCCGCGTTTTGCATGAGGCGCTCGACGTCGGCCGGCGTGAAGCGCGCCACGGTCTCGGGCACGAAGCCCTCGAAGGCCGCGCGGAAGGCGTCGCGCTTGCGCAGGATGGTGAGCCACGACAGGCCGGCCTGGAAGCCGTCGAGCATCAGCTTTTCCCACAGCGCGCGGCTGTCGCGTTCGGGCACGCCCCATTCGGCGTCGTGGTAGCTGGCCAGCAGCGGATCGGTGCGGGCCCAGGCGCATCGCGGGGGTGAGGAAAGGCTGTCGTCGTGAGGCATGGCTCGGCTATCGTCGGGGAATGTTTTCGGAATGAGGGGGTGACCCTGATGCAGCAGTCTCGTTTTTCATTGTCGGCGCTTTCGCTGGCCCTCATGGCGCTCGCCGTCGCTGTCCCGGCCGGTGCCGAGACCCTCAAGAAGCCCGCGCTCGACCAGCTCGCCGCCGCCTGGAAGGGCGGCCGAACGGCACCCGACTTCAAGGCCTTCCTGGCCCAGGCCGCGCAGGCCCAGCCCGCGCTGCAGCCCAGCGTGGCGGCCTACACCGGCGGCAAGGCGCTGGCGGGCGACGACCTCGTCAACATCGCGCGCCTGCTCGGCCTGTACAACCGGCTGCAGAACCAGCAGGCCGTGATCGCCAGCATCGGCACCATGGTCGCCTTGCCCACCGTGCGCAACGTGCAGGTGCCGCCGCACGAGAGCCCGCCGATGGTCGCGTTCGGGCAGCTGGTCGAGAAGATGGCGAAGGACTTCGGGCTGGGCTATCGCAACGTCGACGGCCGCATCTTCGAGGTGAGCCTGAAGGGCCGGGGCAGCGAGGAGTTCGGCATCCTCACGCATGCCGACGTGGTGCCGGCCGTGCTGTCCGAATGGGTGCTCGACGACGGCACGCGCCTCGACCCCTTCGCGATGACGCGCGTGGGCGACTTCCTCTACGGGCGCGGCACCATCGACGACAAGGGCTCCATCGCCGCCGTGCTCTATGCCATGAAGGCCGTGAAGGACAGCGGCCTGCCGGTGGAGCGCGGCGTGCGCCTGATGATCGAGACCACCGAGGAAACCGGCGGCGACGCGATGCAGTACTACCGCGACAAGACGCCGCTGCCGGCCTACAACATCGTGCTCGACAGCAAGTACCCCGCGGTCGTGGCCGAGAAGGGCTCGGGCGCGCTCAAGGTGTTCTTCCCCGCGGAAGCGGCCGACCCCGCCGCAACCGCCATCACCGCGATGAGCGGCGCCGCCTCCGCCAACGCCATTCCGCAGACCGCGACCGCCACGCTCAAGGGCGGCGACCTAGCGGCCGTGGCCGCGAAGCTCGAGGCCGCCAAGGCCGCCTTCGTGCGCAAGTACGAAAGCCAGGGCGGCAAGTTCGCCATCGACGTCGCGCGCGGCGCCGAGGCCGTCGAGCTGAAGGTCACGGGCACCTCGGCCCACGGCTCGCGGCCCGAAGAGGGCGTGAACCCCGTGCCGCGCCTGGCGCTGTTCCTGAAGGAGTCCGGCGTGCCGCTGGCCGCCAATCCCCATCTGCGCGCCGTGCAGTACATCGACGCGCTCTACGGCACCGGCTACCTCGGCGAGAAGATGGGGCTGGGCTACCAGGACGACTTCATGGGTCCGCTCACGATGTCGCCCACGCTTGTGCGCATGGGCGCCGACGGCCGCCTCGAAGTGACGGCCAACGTGCGCATGCCGCGCGGCCGCACGCCCGACGAACTGAAGGCGCAGGTGGCGGCCAAGGTCAACGGCTGGGCCACGGCCAGCCAGGTGAAGCTGGAGCTGGCCTACGACCAGGGCAACTGGATGGCGCGCGACCCGAAGGGCGCGTGGCTCTCGACGCTGCTCAACATCTTCGGCGACACCACTGGTCTGGAGGCCAAGCCCGTGCCCACCGCCGGCAGCACCACGGCCAAGCTGATGCCCAATGCCATCAACTTCGGCCCCGCGATGCCCGGCAAGAAGTACACGGCGCACAACGCCAAGGAATACAAGGAAGTGCCCGACCTCGACGCCGACATGCAGATGTTCACCGAGATACTGGTGCGCATCGGCAACCTGCAGCAGATGCAGTAGCGGCCGGCGTTGCGGCGCGTCAGGACTTCGATTTCGCCAGGGGCACCAGGGGTGCCCCGTTTTTCTTCTTGGCCTGGATCTCCGCGATGGTGCGCCGCATCGCGACGAAGCGCTTGGCAGAGCTCGGCGGAGCGCTCATGAATCCCTTCTTCTTCGCGCCGGCCGTGTGCACCCCGAGCTCGCGCCAGATCCGTTCGGCGCCGTCGATGTCGTAGCCCGCCGCGGCCACCATGTAGAGGCCGAGGTAGTCGGCCTCGGCGTCGAACTGCTGCGAGAACGGCGACGACAGGGCCTCTTCCGCCATCCCGGTGCCGCCCAGCGCGCCATCCACGAGGCTGGCCGCGATGCCCACCGCGCGGGTCTTGCCGCCATGCGACAGCACGCCGTTGGCCAGCTCGTGCCCCAGCACGATCGCGAGGTCGCGGTTGTCGGGAAAGAAGCGCATCAGCGCCGAGTTGACGACGATCTCGTGCCCGTCGTTCTCCGCATGGACCTCGTTCTTCATGCGCGTGATGGCGGTGTAGTTGCACGCCGTGGTGTACGGCAGGCGCAGCGCCGTCGACTGGCCCTCGCGCTGCACCACGGCTTCCAGCCAGCCCTCGCGTTTGACGGGCTTGGCGCGCGCGGCGTCGATGAGCACGTCGTTGAGCCGGTCGATTCCTTGCTCGCCGGTGGGCAGCGGCTTGCCGCCGACCGAGAGCAACACGTCCCCGGCGCGCAGGGGCGTGGCCGGCGCCTGCTTCCTGTCGAGCGTCCACAGCACGGTCAGCCGGTCGCCCAGGTGCAGGGTCTGCTTCGCCGCCGCGCGTTCTTCCTTCTCGAAGCTCCACAGGCTGGCGATGTGCGCGCCCAGGCTGGCCCGCACGTCGCCGCCGCAGAACGGCGCGCTGTGCTCCAGGAGCGGGATCGCCACGTCGTCGAGCCGGCGCTGCAGCGTCATGCGGTGGTTCAGCGACAACGACTGCTGCAGGGACTGTTCCTGGACGACGTCAGGGTCGTCGCTGGCCGGCCGGATGGAGGCGGCGCAGGCCGTGAGGACGAAGGTGGCTGCGATCGACGCGCAGGCTGGGAAGAAGGACGGGCGAGGGTTGTTCATTCGCTCAAGAGGTGCTCGGCATCGGTCGCATCCAGGCGCGGACGCGATGCCGGATGCCGTCGGGGGAAGGGGGATGTCCCGGCGGCGATGGCGACCGGGATTTCCAGGCAAGGCGAGGTGTCCCGCCCGCTGGAATTGTGGGAGCGCCAACGCGCCCCAAGCTGAAGATCAGATGAAGGCTCAGCCTGCCTTGCGCGCGCGCAGCGTGGCCGACGGCAGCTCGCCGAAGCGCTGCTGGTAGGCCGCGGCGAACAGGCCGAAGTTGGCATAGCCCCATGCCTGCGCCACCGAGCGCACCGTCGCGCCGGCGTCGGCCATCAGCAGTTCGGCGCGCACGCCCTGCAGGCGCTGCTCGCGCAGTGCGCGCATCGGTGTGGCCTGGCGGTATTCGCGAAAGGCGCTGTTCAGCGTGCGCACGCTGACGCCCGCCACGCTCGCCAGTTCACCGAGCGTGGGCGCGTGCTGGGCGTGCTCGCGGATGTGGCGCTCGGCCGCCAGCACATGCCGCGGCGCCATGCGGTGCTGCACGGCTTCGGCCGGGTGCGCCAGCTGTTCGCGCCACTGGGTCAGCACGTGCACGCCGATCATCTCTTCGAGGTGCCGCCCCAGCGGGCCGCTGTCGACCGCCTCGGGCAGCTCGGTGACGCAGCGGCACGCATACGACAGCAGCGCGATCCAGCTCGACTGGGCGCCGCCGAACTTGAACTTGCGCGTCCACAGCCGCTCGTCGGCGGGTGCGCCGAACCAGCGCGCGTGCAGCGCGGCCAGCGCGTCGTGCGAGAAGCTGAGGTTGACCTGCAGGTGGTTGGCATCGAAGTCCACCCAGTAGTGCGTGCGCGAGGTGTCGACCACGAAGGCGTCGCCCACGCCGGTGTCGGCATAGACGTTGGCTTCGGACCAGTGGCGGCCCGCGCCGCGCACGGTTGTCAGCACCATGCCAACGCCGCTGTCGGGCGAGAAGTCCTTGATGTTCACCGGAATGCCGTAGTGGAACCGGCTCAGCGTGAAGTGCCCGATGCGCGTGGCGTCGAGCACCGAGTCGGGCGTGCGCGCCCGCCCGATGGGCGTGACGCGGTAGGGCATGTAGATGCGGTCCGACCAGCGCCGGATGTCGTCCCAGTCGTGCGAGGCCACCAGGCGGTGGCGCTCGCTCGGCTGCCCGCGGGCGTCGGTGACCAGCACGTTGCGGATCGCATCCATCGCGCACCTCGGTTCAAGGAGAAGAAGGCGCCGCGCCCCGGGGCAACGGCTCAGCGGTGATGGTAAACCGCGGTCTCGAAAGCCACGAAGCCCGGGTAGCTCGCGCAGTCCTGGAACGGCAGGATCTGCGTCGCCCAGTAGCCGCCGAGGCCGCTTTCGCGGTCGATCCAGAAGAAGCTGTTGGCCAGGCCCGCCCACATCAGCGAGTTCGCCGGGCGGCCCGTGGGGGCGCGCTCGCGGTTGGTCATGAAGGTGTAGGCCCAGCCCTTGTCGGTGCCGGGCAGGAATTCGCCCGTGTTGCTCAGCGCGGGCACCGACGTGCGCCAGCCACCCACCGACAGGTCCATGGCGGCCAGGCCGTCCTGCGCCATGCGCTGCACCGTGTCGGCCTTCAGCACGCGCCCGTGCGGCCCGGCGCCGTCGTTCAGCACCATGCGGATGAACTTCATGTACTCGCCCACGGTGGCATACAGGCCGTGGCCGCCCATGTCCATCGGCGGCGGCTCGGGCAGCACCAGCTCGGGCAGCGGCGTGAGCCGGCCGTCGGCCGCGCGGTCGTGGATGGTCACGCGGCGCGCCTTCATCGACTCGGACATCCCGAAGCCGATGTCCTGCATGCCCAGCGGCTCGAAGACGCGCTCCTTCATCACCTCGCCAAGGCGCTTGCCGCGCTGCTGTTCGACGATGCGGCCCAGCCAGTCGATGTTGGCGCCGTAGGTCCAGGCCGCGCCCGGCTCGTGCAGCAGCACGGTGCGGATCGATTCGAAGCTGCCCGACACCACCGTGGGAATGTTCAGCGCGGCGCGGTACTTCAGGTCGTCTTCGCTGAAGAACTCGTAGCCCAGGCCCGAGGTGTGCAGCATCAGGTCGTTGACCGTGATGCGCCGGCGCGGCGCGCGCGTGCGCGGCCGGCCGTCGGCGTCGAAGCCGTCGAGCACCTGCAGTTCGTCGAGCTCGGGCACGTAGGCGCCGGCCGGGTCGGAGAGCGAAATCTTGCCTTCCTCGATCAGCTGCATCACGCAGGTGCCCGTGATCGCCTTGGTGGTCGAGAAGATGGCGAACACGCTGTCGGTGGCCATCGGCCGGTCGAGCCCGAGTTCGCGCGTGCCGGCGGCGCCTTCGTAGAAATTGCCCGTGCGGTCGGTCGCCATCGCGACGACGCCGGGGGCGCCGCCGTGGCGGTGAACGGTCTGGTGCAGCGTTGCGTCGAGCGCGGTCTTCAGCCTGTGCGAGGTCATGCCTTCTTGTCTCCTGTGTGAGGAGGCCGGGCGGTGTGTGAAGGGTTGCCTGCGCGCCGGCCTGCCATGCGAAATTCCGCAGGCAGCGGCAATCTAGGGCCGCAGGCTCACCGATCCTGTTCGCAAATGGCGAGCGGCTGTGCGGATCTGGCAGTCATTGCATGCGCGTGACCCGCGACGCGCGCGCGGCGCCTTTCAGCCCACGCCGTGCGCCTGCAGCACCGCCTTCAGCCGCCGCACCTCGTGCTGCAGGTCGAGGATCAGTGCGGCGGCGTCCAGGTTCACGCCGAAGTCGCGTTCGAGCCGGCGCGCTTCGAGCGCATGCTGCAGGTCGGTGCTGGAAAACTCCCAGCGTTCGGGCGGAGCGTCGGTCGTGGTGACCTGCACGATGCCCACTTCGACCAGTTGCACGACCCAGGCGGTGTCGGCGCCGCAGGCGTGCGCCAGTTCGTTCGCGGCCAGCGGGTGCGAGACGCCGATGGCCGTGGTGGTGGTGGTGGTGGTCACGGAAGAAAAGTTCGCCATGCTCAGACTCCCAGGTGCTGGCGGGGGTTGAACGAGGAGGTCGCCTGCGCGAGTTGCGCGTAGGCGCTGCGCGCGGCCTCGCTGTCGGCGGGCGGCAGCGCGATCTCGAGCAGCAGGTACAGGTCGCCGGGCGTCTTGCCCGCGAAGCCGCGGCCCTTGAGCCGCAGCTTCATGCCGCCGCGTGCGTTGGGCGGCACGGTGACCTCGACCACGCCGCCGGTGGGCGTGGGCACCTGCACCTGCGCGCCCAGCGCGGCTTCGGCGGGCGTGACGGGCAGCGTCATGTACAGATCGCGCTCTTCCACGCGGTACAGCTTGTGCGGCGCGATGCGTACCTCGAGGTACAGGTCGCCGGCCGGCTCGCCGCCGTGGCCGGGCATGCCCTGGCCTGCGAGGCGGATGAACTGGCCAGGGTGCACGCCGGGCGGGATCTTCACGCTGAGCGTGCGGTTTTCCCACTGCGGATGGCCCTGCGCGTCGAGCGACTGGGCGCGCAGCGTGAGCTCGCGCTCGGCGCCGTTCAGCGCGTCTTCGAGCGTGATTTCGATGGCCGCGTGGTGGTCTTCGCCGCGCGCGCGGTAGTTCTGGCGCGTGGCGCCGCGCCGTTCGGCGTCGCCGAACATCGACGAGAAGAATTCGCTGAAGTCGGCGTGGTCGGCCGGGCCCTGGCGCGGGCCGCGGTGGAACTCGTAGCCGGTGTCCCAGCCGGGCGGCGGCTCGAAGCTGCCGTCGGGCCGGCCGCCGCGTGCGACACGGTCGGCCAGCGCGTCGTAGGCGGCGCGCTTGTCCTTGTCGCCGAGCACGTCCTTGGCCTCGTTGATGTCGCGCATGCGCTGCTCGGCGTCGGGCTCCTTGCTGACGTCGGGGTGGTACTTGCGGGCGAGCTTGCGGTAGGCCTTGCGCACCTCGTCGTCGGACGCGGTGCGTTCGACACCCAGTGCGCTGTAGTAGTCCTTGAATTCCATGGTGGTGGTGATTCCTTTCGGTGGACGGCGTACAGGGCGACCGGGCGCTGGTTCAGGCCAGGGCGGCTCCGCCGTCGGCGTGCCGCTGTTGCAGCGGCGTCACGGCCCATGTGGGGCCGGCACGTGTGAAGCGCAAGGGTTGCGCGTTGCCGAAGATGCTCGCATCGACCGCCACGCCCAGCAGCGCGGCCAGCGCGTAGAGCGTGCCGCCGTGCGCCACCACCAGCACCGGCGCGGGCTGCGCGGCGAGCGCGGCGGCCAGCGCCTGGCGCTTGCGGTCGACGAACTGCGCCAGCGTCTCGCCCCCCTCGGGCTCGCAGGCCCAGTCGATGTTCGCCGACGAGGTGCCGATGAGCGCGCCGAAGTTGCGCTCGCGCAGGTTCTCGTGCGCGCTGGGCACGAGGCCCAGGGCGCGCGCCACGGTGTGGGCGGTGTCGAAGGCCCGGCGCGCGTCGCTGCACACGATGGCGCCGATCGGCTCGCCGGCCAGCAGCTCGGCCGCTTGTACCGCCTGCTGTTCGCCGAGCGCGCTCAGGGGCTCGTCGGGCGCCTGGAAGACGCGCAGCGCATTGCGCCCGGTCTGGCCGTGGCGCAGGAAGTAGAAGTGATCGCAGGCCGGGGCGAGCGGCTGCTCGGCGGCCAGGCGGTTCAGCAGGTCGATGCCCGTGGCGGCGTGGGCGGGAAAGGGGACGGTGCTCGAGGACATGGTTCAGTACGCCAGCTGCAGCGGCTTGCCTTCGCGCTGCGCCTGCACGTCGGCCGGGTGGAAGGGCAGCGGATGCCACTGCTTGGCCGCGAACAGCGGCAATTGGTCGTAGGCGCGCGGCGAGGCCGGGTCGCTGCTCTGGCCATAGGTGAGCAGGCCTTGCGCCACGGGGCCGCGCGCGTCGAAGGTCACGACCTGCATGTAGCTGCTGCCGTAGTTGACGGCGTAGCCCTTCGGGTCGATCTGCGGCTGGCCCTGCGATTCGAGCTTGTTGAGCACGCCCTCGAACTCGTCGCCGCCGGGCAGCGCGATCTTCTGGCCGCGCACGGTGCGCGACTGCGGCACGCCCAGCGCCACGTCGGCCGCGAAGCCGGCGGTGCGCACGGTGCCGACCGCATCGCCCAGCGCCTTGAACACCGCCTCGCGCGTGGCGGGCGTGGCCATGTCCAGTCCGGTGGGCGTGGTCACGGGCTGCGCCGGGTCGAAAGGCACGCGCCAGACCTTCGGCAGGTCCTTGGCCTTGCGCCAGAACTCGCGGAACAGCGCCGCGCCCTTCGACTCGGCGTTGCTGGTGCGGTCCCAGGCGGAGAGCACGCGGCAGCCCAGGGCCTGGTCGGCGCTCAGCGCGGTGCCGGCGGCGGTGCACGCGGTCTTCAGGTCGTCCATCACCAGCATGCCGGCGAGGTTCCTGTCGCGGAAGATCACGCTGCGCAGCTCGGCCGCGCCCATGCGGTTGCCGGGCAGGCCGTCGGTGCCCGCGAGGCGGCTGCGGATTTCCATGATGGCGCTGCGCGTGCGCAGCCGCTGCGGCACGCCGACCGGGCCGACCAGCGGTGAGACGCCCGCCATCGGCGCCGTCTCGGGGTTGCTGAGCCAGAAGCTGTCGTTGCTGTTCTGCACGTAGTCGGGCGTGATGACGACCGGCATGCGGACCGGCGCGATGATGCCGGGCGCGGCGGCGCTGGGGTCGCGGTGCCAGGCGCAGGCGCTGCGCGAGCCGTCGAGCACGGGCAGGCCGGCGGCGTTGAGCAGCGCGGCGGCAGCCGGCGAGGGCGCGCAGGCCTTGAGCATCTCGGCTGACACGTCGGGCACCACCGACAGGTCGGCGTACATCGCGTTGCCTTCGCGGTCGGCCGCCAGGGTGTTGATCCACGGGATGCCCTGGTTGCCCATGGCGGCGCGCAGCTCGGCGACGTTGCGGGCCCGGCCCATCTTCATCCAGCTTTCGGCGGAGCGCACGTTGAGCGTGTTGGCGTCGCGGATCGCATAGGCCTTCTGGGCGGTCCAGCCCAGGCCGGCGCGCGGCAGCGAGACCACGGGGCCCCAGTCGGTCGCGTAGAAGGTGTGCTGCACGGGCGCGCCGCCGGCCGTGGCGGCGGCCGGCAGTGCGACGGTGCGCGCGACCATCTTCTTCGGCTGGCCGTCGACCCAGTACACGGTCGGGTCGTTGGGGTCGAGCTTGAGTTCGTACAGCGTGAAGCGCTTGCCGGTCGACACGGTGTGGGTCCAGGCCACGTCCTTGTTGAAGCCGATCGACACCACCGGGCTCAGGCCGCCGGTGGCGCCCATCACGTCGAGCTGGCCGGGGATGGTCAGGTGCATCTGCCAGAAGCGGTTGGTGCCGTTCCAGGGGAAGTGCGGGTTGCCCAGCAGCAGGCCCTGGCCGTCGGGCGTGGCGTTGCGCCCGAAGGCCCAGCCGTTGGAGCCCAGCTCGCCGCCTTCGGGGTTGGCGTTGAAGCTGTGGCGGCCGATCTCGGCCACGGCCTGCTCAAGCGCGACCGGCGCCGCGCCGGTCTTGGCGCCCGGGGCCGGCGGCACGGCGGCCAGCACCGCGCCGGCCAGCGCACCCAGGCCGCCCTGGATCATCGATTGTTCGGTGGCGCGCGCCAGGTCGGCGGCCGTCATCGGGCGCACCCAGGGCTGGCCGCGGCAGGCTTCGGGCAGGCCGCCCGGGCCCACATCCTGCAGGTAGCGGTTGTAGCCCGCCACGTAGCCGCGCAGCGCGGCCTTCACCTCGTCGCTGGTGGTGGCCGCCGCGCGGGCCAGCGCCGCGTCGTCCATGTGGTAGCGCACGAACAGGTCGATCTGCGCGTTGGGCATGCGGCCCAGGCCGAAGTCGCCGGTGTTCTGCGCCCCGAGGAACTGCGCGCGGTCGCCGCGCAGCGTCAGCAGGTGCTCGGCGGTCTGGCAGACGTTGTCCTGCGCGTGCGCGTAGGCGGTACCGTAGGCCAGGCCTTCGTAGTCGGGCGCCGTGATGTGCGCGATGCCGAAGGTGGTGCGCTCGATGCTCACGCTGCGGCTGCCGGGCGGCGGCGTGCTGGCACAGGCCCCGAGCAGGGCGACCAGGCCCAGGGAGAGGGCCGTCAACGAGAACCGGGAGCGCGAGGTGTTCGAAGTCATGGGGCGGGCGTGAGGTGGAGAAAAGGGTCGAAAAAGAGGGACCGATTAGAGGATGAACCTCCGCCGCGCACTGTCGCCAGCGCGGCACGCCTTGCCGCTTACTTCAACCGAACTTCATGCCTCTGGGCCGCGCCTGCAACCGGTGGATGTACGCGTCGAGCTTGGGCCGGTTGGTGCGCCCGCCGAAGGCACGGTGCCAGATGAGCATCGAGCCGATCATCACGTCGGCGGCCGTGAACTGGGCGCCGAACAGGTAGGGGCCGTCGCCGAGCTCGCGTTCGACGGCGTCCTTGGCCTGCTCGAAGTCGGTCCAGCCGCGCGCGCTGTTGTTGCTCTTGATCTTCAGCAGGCTGTCCCCCATCGAGGGCTCGAGCTGCGCGGTCGAATAGACCATGAGCGACAGGTAGCGCCCGCGCTCGGGCGTGCCCACGGCCGGTGCCAGGCGCTTGCCGGGGTACTTCTCGGCGATGTACATGCAGATGGCCGCGTTCTCGAAGATGCGGGTGCGGCCGTCGACCAGCGCGGGCAGCTTGCCGGCCGGGTTGATCTTCAGGAACTCGGGGCGCTTGTGGGCGCCCTCCCGGATGAGGGTGGGCACGATCTCGTAGTCGACCTCGGCCTCGTCGAGCATCCACCTGGCGACCTGCGCACGGCTGTGCGGGTCGAAATACAGCTTCATCGCCATGCGGGGTCCCCTTTGTCAGGTGGGTGAGATGGGCGGGTTGTCAGAACTTGGGAATGCGCAGGGTCTTGCTGATCATCAGCGTGCCCGAGAGCGCGAACAGCAGCACCAGCGGATGCAGCTGCCAGGGGCCGAGCGTCCAGGCGCCGCCCCACACGTTGGCGCCGAGGGCGCCCTTCGAGGCCGCGCAGGCCAGCACGCCCACCAGCACCACGCTGGTCGGGATCGGCGTGCCTTCGAAGTACTTCACCTTGTCGGCGCCGGCCGAGAGCGCCTCGGCCGTCACGTTGTAGCGCGCGAGCCGGCTCACGCCGCAGCCGACAAAGTAGATGAGCACGGCGCAGTCCCAGCCGCCGTCCAGGCCGGCGGCGAAGCCGAGCGCGGCGGGCAGCACGCCGAACGAGATCACGTCGGCCAGCGAGTCGAGTTCACGCCCGAGCGCCGATTGGGTCTGGCGCCAGCGCGCGATGCGGCCGTCGAGCACGTCGAAGATGAAGGCGGCCGGGGCGAGCGCCGCGGCCCAGTAGAAGTGCGCGAGCGACTGGCTGCGCATGAAGGCCATCGCGAAGAACACCGCCCCGACGCCGCAGGCCGCGTTGCCGAGCGTGAAGACATCGGCCAGGTGAAAGCCGCGGATCATCGAGAAGTGCTTGCGGGCCGGCGGGGACGAAGGCATGGTCATGAAGGCGGGGAAAGCTGCGAAAGGAACCGCACCTTAACCCAAGCGGGGCCCGCTTTTTGTAGTCGCGCGCCGACGCCCCGTCGGCGCGCTCAGACGGCGGGCTGCGCCTTGGCCTCGACGATCCGCGCGAAGCGCCCGAGCAGCCCCGCCGCCGCGTCGGTGGGGCGCACGCCTTCGCGCAGCGCCGCGGCATCGAGCCCGTCCGCGGCCAGGTCGCGGGCCAGCAGCTCGATGTAGCCGCCCATGGTCTGGGCGTCGAACTCGGGGTGGAACTGCAGGCCCCAGGCCTGCGCCCCCACGCGGAAGGCATGGACGGGCTCGTGCGCGCTGTGGGCCAGCTTCACCGCGCCCTCGGGCAGGCGCAGCGCGCTCTGCCAGTGGATCGCCTGCGCCGGGAACTGCGCGGGCAGGTCGCCCAGCAGCGCGTCGCCGGCGGCGGCCGCGTCGAGCGTGACGGTGACCGTGCCGACTTCGGGGCCGCCCGGGTGGTGGCCGGCCTCGCCGCCGAGTGCGTGCGCCAGCAGCTGGTGGCCGTAGCAGATGCCGAGCACGGGCGTGTCGCGCGCGACCAGCTCGGCGAGCCAGGCGGCGGTGGTTTCGCTCCAGGGTTCGCGGTGCGACACCATCGCGTGCGAGCCGGTGACGACCACGCCCGCGACCTGGCCGGGTGCGGGCAGCGTGTCGCCGCGGCGCGGGTCGACCACCACGAGGGGCAGGGTCTGCGTGCCGAGGCCGTCGGCGATCCAGTGCTCGAAGTCGCCGCGGCCTTCGCGCAGCGCGTCATGGGTGTCACCGACCTTGACGATGACCAGGGGATACGGGGGCGTGCTGTGCATGGCGTCGATCATGCCGCAGCGCACCGTGCGCCGGTCAGCGCCGGGAGGATTCCCGACGGTGCAGCAGGTCCATGAAGGCGCGGCCCACGGGCGAGGGCGAGCGCCCCGCGCGCGTGACCAGCCCGATGGGCCGCGACATCAGCGGGCGCTGCAGCGGCACGGTGGCCAGCTCGTCGTTCTGCGACAGCTGCAGCGCGAGCCGGGGCAGGGCGGTGAGCCCCAGCCCGGCCGCCACCAGCGCGCCCGCCACGGCCACGCTCGGGTATTCGAGCGCGGGCTGCACCTGCAGGCCGCGCTGCAAGAAGGCGGCGTCGGTGATCGGCCGGATGCTGCTCTGGAAGCTGCTCGCAATGAAGGGCCGCGTCGCGAACACCGACCACGACACCGAGGCGCGCGCGGCCAGCGGGTCGTCGCGCCGGCACAGCAGCACGAAGGGATCGTCGCGCAGGTGGCGGTACAGCAGCGGCTCGTGCGGGCCGGGGCGCACGCTGAGGCCGAAGTCGGCGCGGCCTTCGTCCACCGCGGCGCGCACCGCATCGGCCGGCCCTTCGATCAGCGAGAACTGCACCTGCGGATGCTGTTGGCGGAACTCGGCAATGGCGCCGGGCAGCAGCGCCACGCCGGTCGAGGGCAGCGCCGCGATGGTGAGGTGGCCGCTGCGGCCTTCGAGGAACTGCGACAGCTCGCTGAACGAGCTGTTGAAGTTCTCCAGGATGCGCAGCGCAATCGGCAGCAGCTCGCGCCCCGCCGGCGTGAGCTCGACGTGCCGCGTGTCGCGGTCGAACAGGCGCGCGCCCACCAGGTCTTCGACGATGCGCACCGTGCGGCTCAGCGCCGGCTGCGACACGTGCAGCGCCTGCGCAGCGGCGCGGAAGTTGGTGGTCTTCGCGACTTCGACGAAGGCCTCGAGCTGCTGCAGCGTGATGTCGACTCGCACGGACGCGGTTCCCTCGGGGTGGCTGTGGATTGATCCATCCAAGTTATCACAGATATAGGAATATTGTTCTTCACAGATCAATGCGCGACGCCGAGACTGGCGCATTCGATACACGGAGACAAGGGGCCCCCGCGCCCCCGTGACATGGACACCAAAATTCTGGAAGGCATCCGGGTGCTCGAGCTCGGACAGGTGCTGGCGGGGCCCTTCGCGGGCGCGATCCTGGCCGACCTCGGCGCCGACGTCGTGAAGCTCGAGCGCGTCGAGGGCGGCGACGACGCGCGCCACATGGGCCCGGCGTTTCGCCACGGCGACGCGCTCAACTTCCACGTCTTCAACCGCGGCAAGCGCTCGGTCGCCATCGACCTGAAGAGCGAAGAGGGCATGGCCGCCTTCGAGACCCTGGCGGCTGGCGCCGACATCCTCATCCACAACCTGCGACCGGGCGTCACGCAGTCGATGGGCATCGACGGCCCCTCGCTGTGCGCGCGCCATCCGCGGCTCATCTACTGCGAGATCTCGGCCTTCGGCCACACCGGCCCGCTGCGCATGCAACCGGGCTACGAGCCGCTGATCCAGGCCTTCAGCGGGCTGTCGAGCATCAACGGCGGGCCCGACGATCCGCCCATGCGCACCGGCGCCTCGGTCTGCGACCAGGGCACCGGCATGTGGGCCGTGATCGGCGCGCTGGCGCTGCTGCAGCGGCGCCACCTCACGGGGCGGGGCGGCGTGGTGAGCACCTCGCTGCTGGAGACCGCGCTGGTCTGGACGGGGCAGAAGGCCGACGCTTACGTCAACGAAGGCCGGCTGCCCGATCGCCACCGCTCGGGCCACCCGGGCTTCGTGCCCTACGAATCTTTCGATACCGCCGATGCGCCGCTCCTGATCTGCTGCGGCAATGACCGGCTCTTCGCCAAGTTCGCGCACGAACTCGGGCGCGACGACTGGACCGCCGACGCGCGCTTTGCCAACAACCGCCAGCGGCTGCAGCACAAGGCCGCGCTGTTCGACGAGATCGGCCCGCTGCTGCGCGCGCGCACCCGCGCCGACTGGATGGCGCGCTTCACCGCCGCCGGCGTGCCCTGCGCGCCGGTGCACACCGTGCCCGAGGCCGTCGCGCATCCGCAGGTCGAGGCGCTGGGCATGCTGCAGGCCGTGCCGGGCGAGGACTTCCGCCTCACGGCGCTGCCGATGTCCATCGACGGCGTGCGGCCCGCGCACCGCGCGGTCGCGCCCCGGCTGGGCGAGCACAACGCGGCGCTCGGCGCGCCGCCGGTGCCGCCGCGCGACAGCATTTGAGCGACCGCATCCTTTCCCGCTTCAAGAACTACATCCCACCGGAGACATCACCCATGCGCACTTCCATCTTCCGCCTCGGCGCGGTCCTGGCCTTCGCGGTCGCGGCGGCGGCACCTGCCCAGGCGCAGGACTACCCCGCCAAGCCGCTCACCGTCGTCGTGCCCTTCGCGGCCGGCAGCGGCACCGACCAGCAGGCGCGCAGCATCGCGCAGGCGCTGACCACCGAGTACAAGGTGCCGGTGATCGTGGAGAACCGCGCCGGCGCCAGCGGCTTCCTGGCCGCGCAGTACGTCGCCAAGGCCGCGCCCGACGGCTACACGCTGCTCATGAGCACCAACACCACGCACGCCGCCAACGAGCACCTGTACAAGAAGCTGCCCTACGACCCGGTGAAGGACTTCACGCCCGTCGCGCTGCTGTCCAAGGGCCACATGCTGCTGCTGGTGGGGGCCGATTCGCCGATCAAGTCGGTGGCCGACCTCGTGGCGGCGGCGAAGAAGTCGCCGGGCAAGCTCAACTTCGGCAGCGGCAGTTCGTCCAGCCGCGTGGCGAGCGAGCTGCTCAAGCAGATGGCCGGCATCGACATGGTGAACGTGCCCTACAAGAGCAACCCGATGGCCATCACCGACCTGCTGGGCGGGCAGGTCGATTTCATGTTCGCCGACGCGCCCACCGCGCTGCCGCACGTCAAGAGCGGCAAGCTGCGCGCGCTGGCCGTGAGCGGCGACAAGCGCCTGGCCGCCGTGCCCGCGCTGCCGACCGTGGCCGAAGAGGGCGTGAAGGGCTACGACATGTCGTACTGGACGGCCGTCTACCTGCCGCCGGGCGCGCCCGCGGCCGTCACGCGCAAGCTCAACGAGATGCTGGTGAAGGTGTCGGCCTCGCCGGCCATCGTCGCCTACCAGGCCATCTCCAGCGGCGAGGCCGCCACCGGCACGCCCGAGGCGCTCGCGAAGTTCCAGGCCGACGAGTCGCAGAAGTGGGGCCGCGTGATCCGCGCGGCGGGCATCGAGCCGGAGTGAGTCGTTGAGGACGCCGGCGCGGCGCGTCGGGGTTTCCTTTGTGCCGCCTTCGACGGCTTTGTTCTCGCTTTCAGCGCGGGCTCATCCCGGCGGGCGTTTCTTTCGGATTCGTCCGATGGCCTGCCGCGGCTGATTTTCCTAGAGTGCTTCGTTCCCTGCGCGCGGGCCATTTTGCGGCCTGCCTGCGCTTCTTTCCCTTCGTTCGATGGCGGCCTTTTTGAATGAAGGCGCCCGAAGCACTCCATGTCTTTGTCCCGATTCTTTTCTTTCCCTCCGCGCCTGCGCGCGGGCCGCTGGGTGCTCGCCGCGACCATGGGGGTCGCGGGCTGCGGCCCGGTCGCGGTCACGCCTTCCGTGCCGCTGCCTCCTCTGCCGCCGCCCTCCGAGCCGATGCACATGGTCGCGCCTGTCGCGGTGTCTTCTGCTGCGGTTGCGCGCAGAGGGGGCGTGTACCGGACGACACCGGCCGTGGCGCCCGAGCTGGCGCAGGTCGTGTTCTTCCGCCCTGCGACGTCCACGCCCAGCGCGGGCGCCGCGCATGTGTATGTCGATGGCGAGTTCCACGCCGCGTTGATGCCCAACGGCTTCACGCGCCTGTGCGTGGCGCCGGGTGCGCACTCGCTGGAGGCCTACATCGACGACGCGCCGCTGTACGCGGGCAAGTCGCAGCCGAAGACGCAGGCGGTGCTCGAAGGTGGGCAGACGGTGTTCGTGTCCGTGTCCGAAATGGGCGAGGGCGCGCCAGTGCCGCATGGGAAGCGCACCGCCGAGCGCATGCTCAAGGGCGCGCGCGAGCAGCGGCAGGTGATCAGCCGCGCAACCCGCGTGCAGCCCTGCCGCGAACCTTCCGAGCCCGCCCGCCGGGCCTGACGCGGCCCGACGGTCTTTGTTCAGCGGATGTGCGTCGCGTAGGCCGCCTCGGCGGCCTCCAGCTGTGTCCAGAAGCCTTGCGGCGCGCGCCCGTGCAGCACCTCGTCGAGCACGCCCAGGTGCGCGTGCCAGCCGCTGGCCACGCTCAGCGTTTCCTTGCGGTCGGGCAGGCGGCGGTGCGTGAGCACCAGGTGCGTCGCTTGCGGGCCCTGCGGCGACAGTTCGAAGCTGACCTCGGACGCGCCCTCGCGCTCGCTGCCCCAGCTGATGACCAGCAGGGTCGGCGGCTCGATGCGCAGCACGCGCGAGTGCTGCACGTGGGTTTCGCGATAGGCCGCGAAGCGCTCGGGCGCCACCTCGCCCGACAGCTCGGTGTGCTGGAAGCGCAGCTCGAACACCGCACCCGGCGCCTGCGCCATGGTGCCGCCGGCCAGCCAGCTGCGGCGCTTCTCGGGATCGACGAGGTAGGTCCACACGCGGTCGATGGGGCCGGGCAGGGTGCGCTCGATGCGCAGGGTGCCGGGCTCGGTCTGCGTGCCCAGGCTGTGCTTCAGGGTCGTGGTCATGGGTCGGTGCTCCTTGGGTGAATGAGGGGAGAGAAGGCGCTCACGCGCGGCTGCGGCCGTCGGCGTGGGCATCGCGCTGCAGCGCATCCGCCAGCGCGTCCAGGCGGTGGTTCCAGAAGACTTCGTACGCGCGCAGCCAGGCATCGGCCGTGGCGAGCGCCGCCGGTTCGAGCCGGCACACGTGCGCGCGGCCCTGCACGGTGCGCGACACCAGCCCCGCGCGTTCCAGTGTCTTGACGTGCTTGGAGGCGCCCGCGAAGGACATGCGAAACGGCGCGCCCAGCTCGCCCACGCTGCACTCGCCCTGCGCGAGCAGCTGCAGCATGGTGCGCCGCGTGCTGTCGGCCAGGGCGTGGAACACGGCGTCGAGCCGTTCGTCTTCGACTTCAAGTTCAACCATGAAGTTGAATATAGATCGGTTCCAAATAAAATTCAACCCGAAGGTTGAATGATGAAATGGCGTTACACCTGATACACCCGGGACGCCGTGCGCGCCCCGGGCGCTGGAAGCGCGGCGGCGGCGCTCCTACGATGCCTTTCATTCCATCCACTCGCGAAAAGAAAGACGCACGCACATGAACCCTCTGATCCAGCGCCGCACCCTGTTGCTCGCCGCCGCCGTGACCCCGCTTGCCGGCGCCTGCAGCGCATGGCCGAAGAAGGGCGCGCCGTCGGACGCCGAAACGCAGCTCGCCGAACTCGAGCGCGCCTGCGGCGGGCGCCTGGGCGTGTCGGGCTTGCACACCGGCAGCGGCGCGCGCCTGCAGCACCGTGCGCACGAGCGCTTTCCGCTGTGCAGCACCTTCAAGCTGGTGCTCGCCGCGGCCGTGCTCGAACGCAGCGCGACCGACGCCAGCCTGCTCGGGCGCCGCATCAGCGTCGGCAAGGGCGACCTGGTGTCCCACTCGCCGGTCGCCGAGAAGCACCTCGCCACCGGCATGACCGTGAACGAGATGTGCGCGGCCACCATGCAGTACAGCGACAACGCCGCCGCCAACCTGCTGCTGAAGGTGCTGGGCGGTCCGGCCGCCGTCACCGCGTTCGCGCGGCGCATCGGCGACACCACCTTCCGCCTCGACCGCACCGAGCCCGAGCTGAACACCTCCATCCCCGGCGACCCGCGCGACACGACCAGCCCCGCGGCCATGGCCGACACCGTGCAGCGGCTCGCGTTGGGTGATGCGCTCGGCGCGCCGCAGCGCGAGCAGATGCGCGAATGGCTGCTCGGCAACACCACCAGCACCGAACGCTTCCTGGCCGGCGTGCCCAAAGGCTGGCGCGTGGGCGACAAGACCGGCGCGGGTTCTTACGGCAGCACCAACGACGTCGGCGTGCTGTGGCCGCCGTCGGGCGCGCCGCTGGTGCTGTCGGTCTACCTGACCTTCCCCGACAAGGACGCGAAGAACCGCAACGACGTGGTCGCCGAGGCCACGCGCATCGCAGTGAGGGCCCTCGCGGGCTGAGTCGGCGACGGGGCCACAATGGGCGCCCCATCTTTCCCCGTCGCCCCATGGACCTGAGGTCTCTTCGCTATTTCATCGCGGTGCTCGAAGCCGGCAGCCTGTCGCGCGCGGCCGCGTCGCTGTACGTGGCGCAGCCTGCGCTGACCGCGCAGATCAAGAAGCTCGAGGCGGAACTCGGCACGCAGCTGTTCGACCGCTCGCACGTGGGCGTCACGCCCACGGCCGCCGGGCTGCAGCTGTACCAGGACGCGCGGCGCCTGCTGTCGGATGCCGCGGCCATGCGCGAGCGGCTGCAGCGCGCACCCGACGGGCCCGAGGGCTCGGTCACGGTGGCGGTGCCGTTCCTGCTGGCCTCGCTGCTGCTCGGGCCGGTGCTGGCGCGGCTGAAGCAGTCGCACCCGCGCATCCGCGTGTTCGTGATCGACGACCTGAGCCTGATGGTGCGCAAGGCCATGGTCGATCGCCGCGCCGACATCGGCCTGCTCGTCGACACCCCGAGCGTCGAGGGGCTGGACGTGCGTCCCTTCGTGCGCGAAGGCATGTTCCTCTGCGGCTTCGATGCGAAGGGCGAGGTGGCGGCACTGCTCGGAAAAAGTGCGAAGGGTGGGCGTGCGAAGAAGGGCGCGCCGGTTCGCCCCACGGTGCCTTTCGCACGCGCCGCGAGCCTGCCGCTGGTGCTGCAGTCGCGCCGCTTCAGCATCCGCCAGCGCGTCGAGGCGGCGGCCGAGGCCGTGGGCGTGGAACTCAACGTGGTGCACGAGCACGACTCGGCGCGCGTGCTGCGCTCGCTCTACCTGGCGGGCGCGGGCTTCACGGTCACGCCGGCCTGCGCGCTCGCGGACGGGCCGGGCGATCAGCCGAACTGGTTGATTGCACGCATCGTCGAGCCCGAGCTGGCGCGCACCTACCACCTCGCCACGCCGGCCGGCAAGGCGCCCGATGCGGCCACGCAGGTCGTGAGACAGGCGCTGGCCGACGAGGCGCGATCGATGATCGCCTCGGGCCGCTGGGACGCGCAGTTCCTGGGCGACGGCAAGGCGTAGCCATCGCGCACGGCGGTGCCGTGTGCCGGGGCCATCATCTTTTGTGATGGCCGCGCATCAGCAATCGGTATTTGTTGTGCGGCGGCGTTGTTTGCGAAAGTTCTCCCCACGGTGCACAGGCACCGGCCTCAAGGAGACAACTTGCCCTCACTTTCGCCCGAGGTCGCCAACGTCGGCGAACTCGCATCCCGCGCCGCCCGCCTGCATGCCCGGCAGATCGCCGTGACCAGCCCGCAGCGCGCCTGCACCTACGAACAGCTCGACCGGCGCGCCAACCGCCTGGCCAATGCCCTGCGCGGCCTCGGCCTGCAGCGCGGCGACCGCGTGGGCGTGTACCTGCCCAACTGCGTCGAGATCGTCGAGCTGGAGCTGGCCTGCTACAAGGCCGCGCTGGTGAAGGCGCCGATGAACGCGCGGCTCGCGCCGGTCGAGGTGGCCGAGGTCATCGAGAACAGCGACGCCGCGCTGATCGTCACCACCGCCGCGCGCGCCGAGACCTTCCTGCCGCTCTTGAAAGGCGCGGCCCCGAAGCTGCTGCTGCTCGACGCGGCCGAAGGCACGCCTGCTTCCTACGAAGGCCAGCTGGCACGCGCGAGCGACGCCTTCACCTGCGAGCGCGTGCGCGCCGACGAGCTGGCCGTGCTGCACTACACCTCGGGCTCCAGCGGCGTGCTCAAGGCCGCGATGCAGACCTTCGGCAACCGGCTGGCGCAGCTGCGCAAGTTCCTCTCGCGCAGCGAAGGCCTGCGCCCCGGCGACCTGCTGGGGCTGGTGGGGCCGATCACGCACGCCTCGGGCATGCAGATCGTGCCGGCGCTGTGCAGCGGCGCGACCATCCGCCTGTTCACCGGCTTCGAGCCCGCGCGCTTCCTGGACGACATGAAGAAGGAGCGCGTGACCCACACCTTCATGGTGCCCACCATGATCAACATGCTGCTGGCCGAGCTGCAGGGCCGCTACCGGCCGCTGCCCGACTTGCAGCGCCTGGGCTACGGCGCCGCGCCGATGGCACCCGCGCGGATCATGCAGGCGATGGACGTGTTCGGCCCCGTGCTGTCGCAGGGCTACGGCGCGGGCGAGACCACCTCGGGCGTGTGCGGCCTCTCGGTGGAAGACCACCTGTTCGCGCGCGCTGCCATGCCCGAGCGGCTGGCCTCGTGCGGGCGGCCGTTCCTCGAATCGCTGGTGGAGATCGTCGACGACGAAGGCCAGCCGGTGGCACCCGGCGAGGTGGGCGAGATCGTGGTGAGCGGCGAGGACATCTTCTCCGGCTACTGGCGCGCGCCCGAGCTCACGGCCGAGGTGCTCAAAGAGGGCCGCTACCACACGGGAGACCTCGCGCGCGCCGACGACGAGGGCTACATCTACATCGTCGATCGCAAGAAGGACATGGTCATCAGCGGCGGCTTCAATGTGTACCCCTCGGAGGTCGAGGCCGTGCTGTACCAGCACACGGCGGTGGCCGAGGCCTGCGTGTTCAGCGTGCCCGACGACAAGTGGGGCGAGGCGGTGGCCGCGCACATCGTGCTGAAGCCGGGGGCCTCGCCCGACACGGCCGGGCTCGACGACTTCTGCGCCGCGCGGCTGGCGGGCTTCAAGCGGCCGCGCCGCATCGAGTTCGTCGAGTCGCTGCTGAAGAACGCCAACGGCAAGGTCGCGCGCAAGGCGATCCAGACGCCGTACTGGGCCGGCCACGCGCGCCGCGTCAATTGAACAAGAGCGAAGAGAACGACATGGACACCACGCTGACCCCTTCCGCCGCAGCCACCGAGGCTTCGGCCATCCGCGCGCCGCTGTTCGACGGCCCCTTCGAGGGCTCGCCGCGCGCGGCCGAATTGATCGCCCGCATCGGCGACTTCCTGAATGGCGAGCTGGCCGAGCTGGTGCGCGAGAAAGGCATCGACCACGAGCACGGCCCCGACAGGGAGACGCTGCGCCACGTCTGGCGCCGTTCGCACGCGATGGGCTTCTACGGCATGACGCTGCCGCCGGCGATGGGCGGCCTGGGCCTGTCGCTGGTCGACCATGTGCTGGTGAAGGAGTCGATCTACGCCAGCGGCTCGCCGCTCGCGCCGCATGTGTTCGGCGAACTCAGCGGGCCGCCGCGTGTCGGTGCACTGGCCAAGTTCGCGACACCGGAGCAGATGGCGCAGTTCATCCGTCCCGTGGCGCAGGCCGAGAAGGCGATCTGCTTTGCGCTCACCGAGGCCGAGGCCGGCTCCGACGCCGGCGCGGTGCAGACGCAGGCGCGGCGCGAGGGCGACGTGTACGTGCTCAACGGGCGCAAGCGCTTCATCTCGGGCTCGCCGTTTGCCGATCTCGCGGTGCTCATGGCGTCCACGTCGGACGATCCGGCGCGCCGCGAGGTGACGGCGTTCTTCGTCGACCTGACGCAGCCGGGCGTCCAGGTGCAGGCGGGCTACAAGACCATGGCGGGCCAGTCGACCACGGGCGACATCGTGCTCACCGATTGCCGCGTGCCGGCAGCGAACCTCATCGGCGAACCCGGCAAGGGATTGGCGCTGGCGCTGGGGCGCATCACGGTCAACCGGCTGCTGCATTGCCCGGGCATGGTGGGGCTGGCGACCGTGGCGCTGAAGGACGCACGCGACTACGCGCGCACGCGCCGCCAGTTCGGCCGCGCCATCGCGCAGTTCCAGGCGATCCAGCATTCGCTGGCCGACATGGCGACGCAGCTGTGCGCGGCGCGCGCGCTGATGCTGTCGACCGCGCGGCAGATCGACGCCGGTGGCGACCCGCGCGCCGAGGCCTCGATGGCCAAGCTGTTCTGCTCGGAGGCCGCGTTCCGCGTGGCCGACGCGGCGGTGCAGATCCATGGCGGCGAAGGCATCGTGCAGGGACGGCGCGTGGAGTTCCTGTTCCGCATGCTGCGCATGTACCGCGTGCTCACGGGCACGAGCGAGATCCAGAAGAACATCATTGCGCGAGAGCTGATTGGCGATGCGGCCTGAGGCCGAAACAGACCACCCGGAGACAACACAAGCCATGACTCTCATCAATGCCAATCGCCGCGCGCTGTGCGGCGCGATCGCGGCCTCGGCGCTGCTGCCGGCCATCGCGCGCGCGGCCGGTGCAACCGCTGCCCCCTGGCGGCCGACCCGCCCGGTCAAGTGGGTCGTGCCGTACCTCGCGGGCACCGGCCCGGACAACGCCGCGCGCATCCTCGCGGAAGCGCTCGGCCCCTTGCTGGGGCAGCCGGTCGTCATCGAGAACCGGGGCGGCGCGGCCGGCAACATCGGCGCGCGCCAGGTCGCACGGGCCGCGCCCGACGGCTACACCTGGATCTACTCGAGCGCGCCCATGGCCGCCAACATGCGCATGCAGCAGAACCCGGGCTACGACGCGCTCAAGGACTTCCGCCACATCATGCGGCTGACCACCTCCGACGTGCTGCTGGTGGTGAATGCGGGCTCGGGCATCCAGACGCTGCAGGAGCTGGTGGCGCGTGCGCGCGCCAACCCCGGCAAGCTCGACTACGCCTCGGGCGGCGTCGGCACGCCCTCGCACCTGGGCGTGGAGCTGTTCCTGCAGGCGGCGGGCGTGCAGGCGACCCACGTGCCGTACAAGGGCGCGTCGGAAATCGTCAACGCGGTGCTGGGCAACCAGGTGAACTTCGGCATGCCGATCTTCTCGGTGGCGCTGCCGCACGTGCAGGGCGGCAAGCTGCGCGCCCTGGGCGTGGCCAGCACCAAGCGCAACGCGGCCTTGCCGCAGGTGCCGACGCTGGCCGAGCTGGGGCTGCGCGGCGTCGAGCTCACGTCGTGGGGCGGTGTCTCGGTGCCGGCGGGCACGCCCGACGCCATTGCGGCGCGCATCTACGAGGTGTTCGGCCAGGCGCTGAAGCAGCCGTCGGTGATCGCCGCGCTGACCGAGCTGGGCAGCGAGGTGAGCCCGTCGACGACCGAGGCCTACGTGCAGGGCTTCGCGAGCGAGATGGAGCTGACCGAACGGATGATGAAGACGGCGAAGCTGCAGCCGTTGTAAGACGTCAGAGCACGAACCAGCCCACGGCCACGTAGTGGCTCGCGGTGCCGGCCAGCACGAACAGGTGCCAGGCACCGTGCGCGTGGCGCAGCCCCCGCCGGTTGCGATAGAACACCGTGCCCACGGTGTAGAGCACGCCGCCCGCGACCAGCCAGGCCAGGCCGGTGGCGTGCAGCTTGGCCGCCAGCGGCGCGGCGGCCAGCACGCCGAGCCAGCCCATGCCGATGTACAGCGGCAGCGAGGGCTTCTTCGCCGTACCGGTCTCGGCGGGTTTCAACTCGCGCCAGATGCCGAAGCACGCGGCGCTCCAGATCGCCGCGAGCAGCAGCCAGCCCCAGGGGCCTTGCAGCGTGACGAGCGCGAAGGGCGTGTAGGTGCCCGCGATGAGCAGGTAGATCGCGCAATGGTCGGCGCGCTCCCACAGGCGCTTGCTGCGGCCGCGCGTGCTGTGAAAGAGCGTGGAGGCCGCGTACAACGCCACCGCCGAGAGCGAGAACACCAGCCCGCCCGCGATGCGCGCCGGATCGCCCGTGGGCAGCGTCTTGGCGAGCAGCAGCGCGGCGGCCGGCAGCGCGAGCAGCAGGCCGAACAGGTGGCTGTAGCCGTTGAGTCGTTCGCCGGGGTACATGAGGTGCTGAGGTGCGGTGGGGAAGTGGGCGCGTCGGGCGCACGCGGATGCTAGGCAAGGGCCATGACTGCCCCGTGACCGGGCAAACCCTGTCTGAATTCTGGTTGCAAATGTTTACATTCAGCGGCCGGGATGCGTTCCCGACACCCGCCGCGTGCTTTGGCGCACCCGCGCCGGCGGGCCTTCTCACCGTGAGGGACTGCCGATGAAAAAAAGTTTGATGTCGTGGCGCCGGGCTGCTGTCCTGTGCGTCGCCATGGGGAGCGCCGCTGTCGCTTGTGCGCAAGTGCAGCAGTTCAAGTGGGGTCACATCTACGAGCCCGCGAGCATCTTTCATCAGCAGGCCGAACTGGCGGCGCGCAAGATCGCCGAGCAGTCCGAGGGCAAGATCAAGATCGAGGTGGTGCCCGCCTCGAAGCTGGGGCAGGAGCGAGACTACGCGCTGATGCTCGCCAACGACGCCATGCAGATCGCCTACGTCGGGCAGGCCACGCTGGCAGAGGGCTACCCGCCGCTGGGCCTGGGCAGCTACCCCTTCGCCTTCAAGGACCTGGACCACGTGCGCAAGTACCTCGCGAGCCCGCTGCTCGCGGACCTGATGAAGGGCTACAACGAGCGCAGCGGCAACCGCATGGTCGCGTCGGTCTACTACGGCGCGCGGCAGGTGACCTCGGGCAAGCCACTGCAGCGCCCCGAGGACTTTCGCGACCTGCGCCTGTACGTGCCAGACGCCGCGGCCTACCAGCTCTTTGCCACCGCGCTCGACGCCAAGCCCGTGTCGCTGCCGTTCAACAGCCTGTACGGCGCGCTCAAGAAGAACGAGGTCGAGGCGCAGGAGCATCCGCTGGGCACGGTGCGCGCCAAGCAGCTGTACGAGGTGCAGAAATACGTGCAGCTCACGGGCCACATCTACGACACGCTGGGCATCGTCATCGGCAAGGCGGCCTGGGCCCGCCTCACGCCGCCGCAGCAGGCGATGGTGGAGAAGACGCTGGCCGACACGGCCAAGTGGACCAACGTCGGCGTGATCGCCAGCGAGCTCGAAGACGAGCAGTTCCTGCGCGGCAAGGGCATGACGGTGCAGCCGGTCAACCGCCTGCCGCTGCTGGAGCGCGTGACGAAGCGCTCGACGCCCGAGCAGATGGGCGCGCGGCCGGGCGACTTCGCCAAGTTGCAGGCGCTGGCCGGCGCGGCGAACTAACCGGCTCGCTGTCGGTAGCCGCGCGGCGTGCTGCCGGTCCACGTGCGAAAGGCGCGGTGGAAGGCCGGCGTGTTGTCGAAGCCGACCGAGGCGGCGATGCGGTCGATGGGTTCGCGCGTCTTCACGAGGCGCTGGATCGCCAAGTCGCGCCGCACCTCTTCCTTCAGTACGCGAAAGCTGGTGCCCTCGGCCGCGAGCTGGCGCGACAGCGCGCGCTCCGACATGTGCACCGCGCGCGCCGCCGCGCCCAGCGTGGCGTCGGAGGCGAGGTGCGCGGCGACGAACTCGCGCACCGTGGCGCTGGTGGTGTCGTGGTCGAAGGTGACGAAGATCCAGTCGTCGGGCGCGCGGCGCACGAAGTCGAGCAGCTCGGCGCGCGTGCGCTGGAAGGTCTGGCGCAGCACCGGTTCGGCAAAGCGCACGGAAGATGTGTCTTGCTCGAACTGCAGCGGGCCGGGGAACAGGTTGGCGTACTCGTCGAAGCGCGCCGGGCGCGGGAACGCAAAGCCGACGCCCAGCACCGGCAGCTGCCGTCCCATGAGCCATGAGGCCACGCCGTGGATCAGCTTGACCATCAGCGCATGGCCGAAGGGCGTGGTGGGCCGCGCGGCGGCTTCGGGGTGGGGCGCGATGGCGATCGTGGCCACGCCGTGGGCGCGCGTCATGCGCAGGCGGTGGTCGTCCAGCAGCAGGTTCCAGAAGCGCGTGAAGCGGTACATGGCGACCATGAGCGAGGGCGCGTCGAGCAGGCTGAGCCCGAGGTACTTGAGCGCGCCCGCGCGGATCGGTCGCGACCACAGGCCCAGCATCTCGTCGCCCATGAAGAGCGACACGCACTCGTACATGCGAACGAACTGCTCGCGCGTGACGCGCGCGCCGTCCTGGCGCAGCAGCTGCGGCGAGAGGCCGGCCTGCGCGGCCAGCATGTCGATGTCGCGCGGGCTCAGCTGGCGGCGCGCACCGCTCAGCAGGTGCTGCAGGAAGCTGACGGCGACGGTGGCGCGCTCTGGCGGCATGACGGGTTCAAAAGACGGTTGGCGGAATCTGCAAATGAATGGGCGCGATCTGCAAGCAATGGCGCGGCGGCCAGGGCTATCGTAGCCCTGAAGCGCCCCATTCCGGTGGCGGAACCCGCAACAACCCAAGGAGCCCTGCCGTGATCGAACGGAACGTCACCCTGCACATGGACGAAGAGGTCGCCGTCGTGACCCTGAACCGTCCCGCCAAGCGCAACGCCATCGACGAGGCCACGCTGGCCGCGCTGGACGCCGTGTTCAGCGCGCTGCCGCGCGAGGCCAAGGCCGTGGTGCTGACCGGCGCGGGGCCGCATTTCTGTGCCGGGCTCGACCTCAAGGAGCACCACGACAAGGAGCGCACGGCGGTCGACTTCATGCGCGTGTGCCAGCGCTGGCACAGCACCTTCGACAAGATCCAGTACGGCGGCATTCCGGTGGTCGCGGCGCTGCACGGCGCGGTGGTCGGCGGCGGGCTGGAGCTGGCGGCGGCCACGCACGTGCGCGTGGCCGACCCGTCGACCTACTTCGCGCTGCCCGAGGGGCAGAAGGGCATCTTCACGGGCGGCGGCGCGACGGTGCGCGTGGCGCGCATCATCACGCCGGGCCGCATGGTCGAGATGATGCTCACCGGCCGCGTGCTCGACGCCCGCGCCGGCAAGACGCTGGGCCTGGCGCACGAGATCGCCGCACCCGGCGAGAGCCTGCGCGCCGCGATGGTGCTGGCCAAGCGCGTGGCGAAGAACGCGGCGCTGTCGAACTACGCGATGGTGACGTCGATCAGCCGCATCGCCGACATGTCGTCCACCGACGGCATGTTCGCCGAGTCGCTGATGGCGGCGGTGGTGCAGACCGGCGGGGAAGTGCAGACGCGGTTGGGGGCGTTCGTCGACAAGTCGCTGGCCAAGGTCACGCCCGAACAAGTGGCGGGCTGAGGCCCGGGTTCAGGCGTCGAAGGCGCGCTGCAGTTCGATCGACAGCGTGCCGGCCAGCGCCTCGCGCTGCGGCGCGGGGCGCCAGAAGCTGCGCGTGAGGGCGCCGGTCGATTCCCATTCGGGATGGCTGCGCGCTGGTTGCACCGCACGCACCGCGCCCGCGGCGGCACGCATGAGCGTGTCGTCCTCGTCCGCCGACGGGGCCTCGGCCCGGATGCGCTCGACGGCCGCATGGCCGCGCCGCTCCAGCGCCTGCGCAAGCTGCAGCTGCCATGCCGCGAGCGTGAACAGCACGCTGTCTTCCACCGTGAGTTCGTGCATGTCGCGCAGCTTGTTGGCCAGCTTGCGCCCCAGCGGCCCCCAGCCCTGCGACACCGCGCCGCCGATGGCGCCGCCCAATGCCGCACCCGCGCCCAGCGACAGGCCCGCCACCGCGAGGTCGGCCACCACGCCCACGGCGGCGCCGATGACCGCGCCTTTGCCCAGGCGCAGGCCCGCGTCCTTCATCGCCTCGGGGTTGAAGAAGTCGAGCGTCCAGCGGCCTTCGATGATCGGCAGCGGCGCTTCGTCGGCGTCGCCCTGGCGAAAGCCGTAGAGCGCGAGCAGGTCGTCGGTGCAGCGCTGGGCCTTGTCGAACACGTCCTTCTGCACGCCGGCGACCAGCGCCTGGCGGCGCGTGGCGTCGGCGAACTCGGCGGCCGGCACGGTGCGGCGGATGGCCGCGGCATCGACCAGCAGGTCCGCGATGCGCGTGCAGGCCGACTGGCGGCGCGCGTCGGCCTCGGCGTCGAGTGCGTCGACCACGCCGCGCAGCGCGTCGCGGCGGTCGCGCAGCAGGGTGGCCAGGTCGTTGTAGAGGTCGTGCTCGGCGCCCACGAAAGGCGCCGCCGCATCGAAGCGCACCTGCACGTGCAGGCCGTAGGCCGAGAGCAGTTCTTTCCAGGCCGGCTCGCGGCTGGCGGCGTCGCGCACGAAGTTGAGCACCGGCAGCACCGGGCGCGCGCAGGAGTTCAAGAGTTCGATCTCGTCGCGGAACTTGGGCAGCACCGGCTCGCGCACGTCGATCACGAGAAAGGCCGCGTCGATGTCGAGCATCGCGCGCAGCACCTTGGCCTCCTGCTCGAACACGCCCTGCGCCTCGGGGCCCTGCAAGAAGCGGCGGATGCGCTCGGGCGGCGTGGCCTGCTGGGCGGCGTCGAGGCCGGCCAGGTGCTCGCGCAGCGCGACCGCATCTTCCAGGCCCGGCGTGTCGAGGAAGCGCACGGCCGGCTGGCCGTTCACCTCGAGATCGACCGACTCGACATGGCGCGTGGTGCCGGGGCGCTGCGACACCTCGCCGAAGTTCACGCGCCGCGTGAGCGTGCGCAGCAGCGAGGTCTTGCCCGCGTTGGTGTGGCCGACGACGGCAATGCGGATCGGGATCGGGGTGGTCATGCGGTGGCGGTGCCTTCCGTGAAGACGGCATCGAGCCGGTCGCTCGCGACCACGTGGGCCAGCCCGGCGTCGCGCAGCCAGTCGCGCCAGCGCTGCGTGGCGGCGGCGTTGGGCGCGTCGGCCAGCCAGAGGCGGCATTCGCCGCAATGCGTCAGCACCTCGCGCAGGAAGCGCTCGGTGCCGCGGTCGGGGCTCGAGGCCGCATGGCAGACCAGCAGCACGGTGCGCGGGTGGACCTGCGCGAGCTGGTCGAGCAGCGCGCGGCGTGCCGGCGCGCTGCCGTCGATGCGGACCGCCGATGCCGGCAAGCCGGCGGGCGGCCAGGGCAGGTCGGGCGGCAGTTCGAAGCCGACGACGAACACGCCGTCGTGCTGCTCGGAGGCCGGCAGGCCCGTGGGCGCGGCGGGGTGCGCGCGGCCCGGGTCGGCATCGACGATGGCGGGCGGCGCCAGCGCGGCGAAGCGGGCCAGCAGCTTGCGGTAGTAGGGCGCCTGCCAGTCGGGCTGCAAGGCGGGGCGGCGATGGCGGCAGACGGCGGCGCTCAGCAGCACCAGCGCCAGGCGCGGCAGCAGGCCGTACACCGCGATGCAGCCGGTGAGCCACAGCGCCCAGGTGCGCTGGGCCGCAGCGACCGGCGCCGCCGATTGCACGGTGGCCGCATCGGGCACGGGAAAACCGAACTGCGCCGGCAGCCAGCCCAGCGCCTGCACCACGCGCACGAAGAAGGCGGGTTCGAGGATCGTCGTTTCCCAGCTCAGCGTGTAGCTGCGAAAGGCGAGGGCGAACAGCATCGCGGCCAGCACCACGGCGAACGACAGCGCCCAGATGCCGTGGCTCACGAGCCCGAAGGCCCAGGGCAGCAGACGCGCACGCGTGAGCAGCCCCGTGGCCGCGCGCACCAGTTGCGGTGCCTGCCCGCGCTGGCCGCCCGCCACGCGCGCCGTGAGCGACAGCCACAGCCAGCCCAGCGAGGCCGTGCCGAAGGTGCCCGACGGCAGCCACAGGCCGGCCAGCCACAAGAGCAGCGTGAGCGCATGCAGGCCCAGCAAGCTGACGAGCGCGACGATCACGTTGATGTGGCGGTCGTTGCCGCCGACCACCTGGCCCGCCAGGCCCAGCCCCGCGATCACGACCAGCGCCACCAGCGCCAGCAGCACCCACGGTGCCCATTGCCGGCCGCGCGCGAGTTCGGCCTGCAGGCCCATGCGCTCGCCGAGCTGGCGGGCACGTTCAACGATGCGGGTGGGGCCGTCGGCTGCGCGCGAGGCCGCGGTGCGAAGGGCCGACGCGTCGTCGAGCGGGCCGTTCTGTTCGGTCCATCGGACCGCCTCGGTGATCACCGCATCCGGGAAAGCAGGTTCGCGCAGTGCGGTGGTGGTCAACAGGGTCCCTTCTTCTTCGCCAATGACGCCCCGGCGCAGGAATGCAGGGGCGGGGCGCGCAAATTATGCCCGGCGCTTCGCGAGGCCCGGCGCACGGTCAACGGGGCCGCGAACGGCCCCGTTGCGCTGCGCGTGCAGCAAAAGAAAGGACGCGCGGTCGGCGGGTTTCAGCGCAGGCCGAAGAACGACAGCACGGCCACGACGACCACGACCAGACCGACGATGTAGATGATGGAATTCACGCGAGGGCTCCTTGTGGTTGGCGATGACCCAGCATCGGCCGCCCATCGGCACACGGGTGTCGGCGAGGGACGGTGCGTGCTGTAGGACTTGCGAAGCGTGAACGCGACGACAAATGCCCGGTGCGGGCGTGCGCGTGCGCGCCCGACCCGCTGTGTGACCATTGTTTGCAATGAGCGGCGGGTATCCACGCAAGACTCTGCCCCTTCCAGAAAAGGCAAGGTCATGCGGCTCACCGAGCATTCCCCGTTCACAGGTTCCCACCCCGCGCACCCCGGCGCCCGCGCCCCCCGCGGCCCCGATGCACCGGCCCCGCCGCGCGTCAACGCGCAGCTGCTGCCCACGCTGTTCGACCGCCTGCGCGACGAGGCGCCCAGCCGCGCCACCGAGCTGCCGTCGGAGTACACGGCCACGCCGGCCCGGATGCGCGAGATCATCCAGCGCGACCTGGCGCTGCTGTTCAACACCACCAACGCCGAGGACCTGATCGACCGCGTGCGCCATGCGGACGCGGCGTCTTCCACCGTCAACTACGGCGTGCCGCCGCTGGCCGGCAGCTACCTGTCGGAGCGCAAGTGGGCGGACATCGAACGCATCATCCGCCGCGCCATCCACGACTACGAGCCGCGCCTGATTGCCGACAGCGTGCAGGTCGTGCCGCTCATGAAGGAGGACGGCGCGGCCGAGGCCTACAACGTGCTGCTGTTCGAGATCCGCGCGCTCATCCACCTGAAGCCGTACCCGCTGGCGTTCACGGTGCAGAGCGCGGTCGACCTCGAGACCAACCGCATGCGCATCGTCGGCGCGGCGGACTGAAGGCGCCTGTCTCTTTTTCATTTCTCCTTTACTTCAACCACGCCAGGGAAGGCTCACCGTCATGGACCCGCAACTCCTCGAGTACTACAACCGGGAACTCGTCTACATGCGCGAGGCGGCGAGCGAGTTCGCCGCCTCGCACCCCAAGATCGCCCGCCGCCTGGGCATGCACGGCATCGAGGTGGCCGACCCGTACGTGGAGCGGCTCATCGAGTCGTTCAGCTTCATGTCGGCGCGCATGCAGATCAAGCTCGACGCCGAATTTCCGCGCTTCACGCAGCGCCTGCTCGAGGTGCTGTACCCCAACTACCTGAGCCCCACGCCGTCGATGGCCGTGGCGCAGCTGCACCCCAGCGTGAAGGAGGGCGACTTCACACGCGGCTTCGTGGTGCCGCGCGGCACGGCCTTCCATGCGCGCGTGCCCGCGGGCGAGCAGACGCCGTGCGAGTTCCGCTCCAGCCAGGACGTGACGCTGTGGCCCTTCGAGATTGCCGAGGCCCGGCTTACCGGCGCACCGCCCGACATCCCGGCGCTGGAGCGCTACGTGCCGCCGCATGTGCAGGTGACGGGCGCGCTGCGCCTGCGGCTGCG
The DNA here is from genome assembly GCF_059418385.1 of Variovorax sp. GW821-FHT09A10. Lineage (NCBI taxonomy): Bacteria > Pseudomonadati > Pseudomonadota > Betaproteobacteria > Burkholderiales > Comamonadaceae > Variovorax > Variovorax sp. GW821-FHT09A10. The sequence goes on along the minus strand of NZ_JBWKPT010000002.1, from coordinate 1,223,292 downwards.
CATCGTGGGCGAGATGGGCTTCTCGGCACTGTCGGGGCTCGACCGGCTGCCCATCTACCTGCGCGGCAACGAGCAGGTGGCGTCGCACCTGTTCGAGCTGCTGCACACCTCGGCGGTCGCGACCTTTGTCGGCGAGCCCGGCCAGCTGATGGACCGGCCGCACGTCGTGACCGAAGGCGCGCTGGTGCACGAAGGGCTGGGGCCGGGCGAAGGCCTGCTGCCGCTGGCATGGAACACCTTCCATGGCCACAACCTGCTGCACGAATACTTTGCATGCCCCGAGCGCTTCTACTTCTTCACGCTCACGCAGCTCGCGCCGGGGTTGGCGCGCATTCCCGGCAAGGAGGTCGAGATCGTCGTGCTGCTGAGCAAGCCGCCCGGCGCGCTGGGGGCGCTGGTCGATGCGGCGCAGTTCGCGCTGTTCAGCACGCCGGTGGTCAACCTGTTCGAGCGGCGCACCGACCGCATCGAACTCGACAGCGCGCAGACCGAGTTCCACCTCGTGCCCGACCGCTCGCGGCCGATGGATTTCGAGGTGTATTCGGTGCAGCGCATCGCCGGCCAGCAGGCACGCACCACGGCCGAGATCGACTTCCGCCCGCTCTACCAGACGCTCAACGAAGACGAGGGCAACCACGGCCGCTACTTCTCGGTGCGGCGCGAGCCGCGGCTGGTGTCCGAAACGGCGCGCAAGTACGGCACGCGCACGCCGTACATCGGCACCGAGGTGTTCCTGTCGCTGGTCGACCAGCAGGAGGCGCCGTACCCCGAGAGCCTGCGCTATTTGTCGGTGAAGGCGATGCTCACCAACCGCGACCTGCCGTGCCTGGTGCCGCGCAACGGGCAGGCCGACCTCGCGGTGGCCGATTCGATCCCGGTGTCGGCCGTGGGCCTCATCCGTGCGCCGAGCACGCCCAAGTCGCCGTTCGCGCAGCGCGAGATCGCGTGGCGGCTGATCCGGCAGCTGGGCTTCAACCACCTGCCGCTGGCCGACATGCCGCACCGCGAGGGCGCGCAGGCGCTGCGCGACATGCTGCGGCTGTTCGTCACGGCCGACAACGACGTGCTGCGCCGGCAGATCGACTGCCTCGTCGGCTCGCGCATCGAACCCGTGACGCGGCGCCTGCCGGGCGCGGGGCCGCTGATCTACGGGCGCGGCGTGCAATGCACGCTGAGCGTCGATGAAGAAGGCTTCTCGGGCACGAGCCCGTACCTGCTGGGGCTGGTGCTGGAGCACTACCTCGCGCGGCACGTGAGCATCAACGTGTTCACGCAGACCACGCTCGAATCGATGCAGCGCGGCACGGTGGCCAAGTGGCCCGTGCGCATGGGCGGGCGAGGCGCGGTCTAGTTCCTCTTGGGCGGGAGCGCCTGCTCCAGCAGCCACAGCATGGCCGCCCGCACCTTGGCGGCATCGGCACCGGCGTCGATCTCCAGGGCCGCGCGGTCGAAGGCGGCCGACAGCAGGCGGGCGAGGGCGTCGAGCGACACCTCGCCGCGGCCCATGCCGGCGCGCGCCAGCCCCTGGCGCAGCGAGTTCGCCGAGGTGGCGTCGTCCATCGACATCATTTCCGCCAGGCCCAGCACGGCGGGCCCGTCGATCAGCAGCAGCCGGGTGCGCCCCGGCACCGTCATCGCCTTCAGGTAGGCCTCGCTGCCCACGAGCAGGGCGTCGCGCGGGCCGAGCTCGTCGGGCGTGGCGGCATCGATGTCGGCCGCGACCGCCTGCGCCTCGAGCAGCAGCACCTGGCGGAACAGGTCGCGCTTGTCGTTGAAGTGGTGGTACAGCGCGCCGCGGGTGATGCTGGCGGCCATGGCGATCTCGGGCGTGGAGGTGTCGCCGTAGCCCTTGTTGACAAAGAGCGTGCGGGCCGCCTCGGTCAGCGCGAGGCGGGTGGTTTCGGTGCGTTCGCGGTTGGTGCGTGCCGGGGTTTTGGCCATGACCCTAATTTACATGCAGTCTGTTTGTGGATTAATATTTAACTTACATGCAGTTTGTATGTTTAATCCACGAAGGAGCCACCCCATGAAAGTGACGAGCTATTACCCGGTGATCATGACCAACGACGTGGCCGGCACCGCGGCCTTCTACCAGGCGCATTTCGGGTTCGTGTCGCTGTTCACGACCGACTGGTATGTGCACCTGCAGCTGGCGGACGATGCCTCGGTGAACCTCGCCGTGCTCGACGGCACGCACAAGACCATTCCCGCCGAAGCGCGTGGGCAGGTGGCGGGCGGGCTGCTGTTGAACTTCGAAGTGGAAGACCCCGACGCGGTGCACGAGCGCCTGAAGGCGGCCGGCCTGCCGATCCTGCTGTCGCTGCGCGACGAGGCCTTCGGCCAGCGCCACTTCATCACGCGCGACCCGAACGGCGTGCTGATCGACATCATCAAGCCGATCCCGCCGAGCGGGGAGTTCGTGCAGCTGTACGAAGCCGGCGCGCTGCCGACCTGACGCCCGCTCAGGCGCGCAGGGCTTCGTCTTCTTCGAGCCCGTCGCCCAGGAAGCCGCCGCTCTGGTGCGCCCACAGCCGCGCATACAGGCCGCCCTGGGCCATCAGCGTGCGGTGGTCGCCTTCTTCGACGACGCGGCCTTCGTCGAGCACGATCAGGCGGTCCATCGCCGCGATGGTCGACAGCCGGTGCGCGATCGCGATCACGGTCTTGCCTTCCATCAGCGTGTACAGGCTCTGCTGGATCGCGGCCTCGACCTCGGAGTCGAGCGCGCTCGTGGCTTCGTCGAGCAGCAGGATCGGCGCGTCCTTCAGCATCACGCGCGCAATGGCCACGCGCTGGCGCTGGCCGCCCGAGAGCTTCACGCCGCGCTCGCCCACATGCGCCTCGTAGCCGCGCCGTCCGCCCGCGTCGCCCAGCGTCTGGATGAAGTCGTGCGCTTCGGCACGCTTCGCAGCCGCTTCGATCTGCGCCAGCGTGGCGTCGGGCCGGCCGTAGGCGATGTTGTCGGCCACCGAGCGGTGCATCAGAGACGTATCTTGCGTGACCATGCCGATGTGCATGCGCAGTGAATCCTGCGTGACCTTCGAGATGTCCTGCCCGTCGATGAGGATGCGACCGCTTTCCAGGTCATGGAAGCGCAGCAGCAGGTTCACCAGCGTCGACTTGCCGGCACCCGAACGGCCGACCAGGCCGATCTTTTCGCCGGGCTTCACCACGAGGTTCAGGTCGTCGATCACGCGGCGGCCCGCATCGCCGTAGCGGAAGCTCGCCTGCTCGAAGCGCACCTCGCCGCGCGGCACGTCGAGCACCGTGGCATCGGCCGCGTCCAGCACCGTGCGCGGGCGCGACAGCGTCTTCATGCCGTCCTGCACCGTGCCGATGTTCTCGAACAGGCTGGTCATCTCCCACATGATCCAGTGCGACATGCCCTGCAGCCGCAGCGCCATCGCCGTGGCGGCGGCCACCGCGCCCACGCCCACCGTGCCGTGCGACCACAGCCACAGCGCCATGCCCGCCATGCCGGCCGTGAGGCCCATGCTCAGCGTGTGGTTGACGATCTCGAAGGCGCTCACCAGCCGCATCTGGCCGTAGCCCGTCTTCATGAACTCGCGCATCGCGTCGCGCGCAAAGCCGGCCTCGCGCTGCGTGTGCGAGAACAGCTTGACGGTCGCGATGTTGGTGTAGGCGTCGGTCACGCGCCCGGTCATGAGCGCGCGCGCGTCGGCCTGCGCCTTGCCGACCTTGCCCAGGCGCGGCACGAAGTACACCAGCGAGGCGATGTACAGCGCCAGCCAGATGACGAAGGGCCACACCAGCTGCGCGTCGAGCACGCCCACCAGGATGATCATCGTGGCCACGTACACGCCCATGGCCACGAGCACGTCGGCCAGCACGAACACGGTCTCGCGCACGGCCAGCGCGGTCTGCATCACCTTGGCCGTGATGCGGCCCGCGAACTCGTCCTGGTAGAAGGCCATGCTCTGGCCCAGCATCAGGCGGTGGAAGTTCCAGCGCAGGCGCATCGGCAGGTTCACCGCCAGCGTCTGGTGCTTCACGATGGTCTGCAGTGCCACCACGCCGATGCTGATCACCAGGAACGCGGCCAGCCACAGCAGCGTGTCGCCGCGCTCGGCCCACAGCCGCGACGGCACCTGGCCGCCGAGCCAGTCGACGATGCGCCCGAGGATCGCGAACAGCGCGGCCTCGAAGGTCGACATCACCGCCGTGAGCACCGCCATCGCGGCGATCTTGCCGCGCACGCCGTGCGTGCAGGCCCACAAAAAGGCAAAGAAGCCCTGGGGCGGCAGCGCGGGTTCGGCGGCGGGATAAGGGGTAAGGAGTTTTTCGAAAAAGCGGAACAAGGAATCGGTCTCCAGGAGAGCCTTCGACTGTAGCCCTGCACGCATGACCTTGCCCCGAAAAGGTGCGTTCGCGGCCGGCGCCTTCAGCAAGCCTTCAGCTGCGTCGTGTCTTGGTGTCGTCGGTGCGTGCTGCCTTTGTTTCCATGCCTCCCAGCCGCTCGCTCAGGAAGTCGATGAAAGTTCGCAGCTTGGGCGACATGTACTGCCGGCTCGTGTACACGGCGAACAGCGTGACCGGCGTGGCTTCGAACGCGGGCAGCAGCCGCACCAGCCGGCCCTGCGCCAGGTCGTCGTCGATGAGCCACACGGGCAGGTACGCAATGCCCATGTCGGCGCGCACCGCGTGCAGCGTGAGCGTGGTGTCGTCCGAGCGCATCGCGGGCGTGAGCCGCAGCGGAAACATGCGCCCGCCCGGTCCCTTGAGCGCGAGGTTGTCCAGGTTCACGTAGCTGGGCACGATCGCGCCCAGCTTCGCGAGGTCGGCCGGCACCGCGGGCAGGGCGCCGTGGCGCTTCAGGTAGGCCGGCGTGCCTGCCAGATGAAAGGGCACGCGGCACAGCGGCCGCGCGATGAGTGCGGGCGAGGGCTCCTGCGTGGCGCGCAAGGCCAGGTCGTAGCCGTCGGCCGCGAGATCGACCTTGCGGTTCTCCAGGTGCATGTCGACCAGCACCTCGGGGTACGCCGAGCGGTAGTCGGCCAGCACGCGCGCAAAGCGCGGCGTGGCGCACCACACGGGCGCGCTCACCTTGAGCTGGCCGCGCGGCGCGTCGCTCGTCTGGCCGATGGCGGCCTCGGCCGCGTCGAGCAGGTCGAGCGCGCGGCGGCTCTGCTCGTACCAGGCGGTGCCGGCTTCGGTCAGGCTCAGGTGGCGGCTGGAGCGGTGCAGCAGTCGCGCGCCCAGCGATTTCTCGAGCTGCGCCACGTGCTTGCTGGCCATCGGTGCCGACAGGCCCAGGCGCTCGGCCGCCGCCACGAAACTGCCGGCCTCGACGACCTCGCGGAACACGCGCAGGCTGGTCATGCGGTCCATCGATGATTTCCTGTGAAGAAAGGATTCGATGCATCGTAGCCTGTCGATTTCCTGAAAGGAAATGTCTACAGTCGATCCAACGCCTTCAAGGAGCATCGACTTGACCCACGACACCACGCTTTCCCGCCTGCCCACGTACTTCATCTCGCACGGCGGCGGCCCCTGGCCCTGGATGAAGAAGGAGATGGGCGCTACCTACGACCAGCTCGCCGCTTCACTGGCCGACATGCCGCGCCAGATCGGCCGCACGCCGGCCGCCATCCTCATGGTCTCGGCGCACTGGGAGTCGCCCGTGTTCACGGTGCAGGGCAACCCGCGCCCGCCCATGATCTACGACTACGGCGGTTTTCCGGCCCACACCTACGAGGTGCGCTACGCCTCGCCCGGCTCGCCCGAACTCGCGCAGCGCGTGCAATCGCTGATCGCCGCCGCCGGCCTGCCGGCGCAGATCGACCCCGAGCGCGGCTACGACCACGGCATGTTCTCGCCGATGGCCGCGATGTACCCGGACGCCGAGGTGCCGGTGGTGCAGCTGTCGCTGCGGCGCGGGCTCGACCCGGCCGAGCACCTGGCGCTGGGCCGCGCGATTGCGCCATTGCGCGACGAGAACGTGCTCATCGTCGGCAGCGGCCTGAGCTATCACAACCTGCGCAACTTCGGCCCGCAGGCGCACGGCGTGTCGAAGGCCTTCGGCGACTGGCTCGACGAGACGGCTGTGCAGGCCACGCCGCAGGCGCGCGTGCAGCGCCTGCAGGACTGGGCCTCGGCCCCGTCGGCGCGCATGGCGCACCCGCGCGAGGAGCACCTGATTCCGCTGATGGTCGCGGTGGGCGCGGCCGAGGGCGACGTCGGCGAGCGCGTCTACCACGAGGACGCCTTCATGGGCGGGCTCGTGGTGTCGAGCTACCGCTTCGGCGCGGCCTGAAGGCACGCGGGCCGCGCGGCAGAATGAAGCCATGCCCACGCCCGCTCTTCCCACCCCCGACGAATCCGCCGAAGCCCGGCGCCAGATCGCCCGCATCGAAGCCCTGTCCACCTCGCACGACCCGGTGCACGACGGCATTCGCGTGCGCTGGCGCCGCTTCGGCACCGACACGACGAAGCCGCCCATCGTGCTGCTGCACGGCGGCCATGGCAGCTGGATGCACTGGCTGCGCAATGCCGAGGCGCTGTCGGCGCAGCGCACGCTGCTCCTGCCCGACATGCCCGGCTTTCACGATTCCGATGCGCTGCCGCGCGTGGCGCCCGGCGACGACGCGCTGGTGCCGCTCCTGGCCGCGCTCGGCGGCACGCTCGATGCGCTCATCGGCGCCGGCACGCCCATCGACCTGGGCGGCTTCTCGTTCGGCGGGCTCACTGCCGCGCGCTTCGCGGTGCGGCGTGGGGCCATCCGCCGGCTGGCGCTGATGGGCAGCGGCGGCCACGGCACCTTGCGCCGCATGACGGTCGAGATGATCAACTGGCGCGCCGCCCCCGACCGCGAGACCGAGCGCGCCGCGCTCATGCACAACCTGGGCGCGCTGATGCTGCACGCGTCCGCCGCCATCGATCCGCTGGCCTTCGAGATCCACGACCTCTCGTGCCACGGCACGCGCTTTCGCAGCAAGGAGGTGTCGCTCTCGGGCGGGCTGCAGGCCGCGATCGACGCGCTGGGCGTGCCGACGCTGCTGCTGTGGGGCGAGTTCGACGTCACCGCCGATTCGCGTCCGCTGGTGGCGCAACTGGCCAGCGAAGGCCCCGGCCGTGAAGGCGTGGTGATCGACGGCGCGGGGCACTGGGTGCAGTACGAGCGCGCCGACGAGACCAATGCGCGGCTGCTGAAGTTCTTCGGCTGAACGTCGCCGCCGCGACCGGTTACTGCTTCGTGAGGCCGAGCTTGCGGATGGTCTCGGCCCACTGGTCGTAGGTCGTGCGCGTCAGGTCGGCCAGTTGCTGCGGGGTCGACGATTCGGCTTCGTACGCGCCCTGGCGGAAGAAGTCGCGCGTGGCCGGCATCGCCAGCACCTGCGCCAGCGCGGCATTGAGCTTGGCGACCACCGGCGCCGGCATGCGCGCCGGGCCGTAGAAGCCGAGCCAGCTCGCCATGTCGACGCCGCTCACGCCTTGCTCGCTCATCGTGGGCACGTCGGGCAGCATCGCGCTGCGTTTCGGCGCCGCCACCGCGAGCATGCGCACCTTGCCGGTGGCCGTGTTCTGGATGGCGTTGGGCGCCGCGTCGAAGTAGTACTGCACGCGGCCCGCGAGGAAATCTTTCGCCGCATCGGCGCCGCCCTTGTAGGGCACGTGCACGACGTCCAGCCCGGCCTGCCGCGCGAAGGCCTCGCCGTAGATGTGCGACGAGGTGCCGGTGCCGAACGAGGCGTAGCTCATCTTCCCCGGGTTGGCCTTGATGTACGCCACCAGCTCCTGCACGTTGCGCGCCGGCACGCTCGCATGCACCGTCAGCACCAGCGGGCCGCGCGCGCCGAGCGAGATGGGCGTCAAGTCCTTGAACGGGTCGTAGCGCACCTGTGCCAGCGTCTGCGGGTTCTGCGCGACCACGGAAGAGGGCGCGTACATGAAGGTGTAGCCGTCGGGCGCGGCGCGGATCACCTCCTCGGTCGCGAGGATGAAGCTCGCGCCCGGCCGGTTCTCCACGATGACCGGCGTCTGCAGCACCTCGCCGAGCTTGTTGGCGACGAAGCGCGCCTGCGCGTCGGAGGCGCCGCCGGCCGCCAGGCCGAGCACGATGCGGATGGTGCGGCCCTTGACCGGAAAGTCCGCGGGTGAGGCTGCGAATGAAGACAGCGGCAGGGCGATCGCGCCCAGCGCAAGCCATGCGGCCGCGCTGCGTCGGGTGATGAAGGAAGAAGGGCTCATTGCTTGGCCAAGCCTACCTGCTGCACCATCGCGCCCCAGCGCTCGTAGGTCGTGCGCGTGATGCCCGCGAATTCTTCCGGCGTCGTCGCACCCGCTTCGTAGCCGCCCGTGCGATAGAACTCGCGCACCTGCGGCATCGCCAGCACCTGCGTGAGCGCCGCGTTGAGCTTTGCGACCACCGGCGCCGGCATGCGCGCCGGTCCGTAGAAGCCGAGCCAGCTCGGCAGGTCGAGCCCGGCGTAGCCTTGTTCGGCGAAGGTGGGCACGTCGGGCAGCGCCGGGATGCGTGCATTCGCCGCGATGGCCAGCACCTTCACCTTGCCCGTGGCCGAGGTGATGATGGCCGACGAAGCCGAGTCGAACATGTACTGCACGCGCCCGCCGATCAGGTCTTTCGCCGCGTCCGATCCGCCCTTGTAGGGGATGTGCACCGCATCGACGCCGGTCTTCTTCACGAAGGCCTCGCCGTAGATGTGCGACGAGGTGCCCGCGCCGAACGAGGCGTAGCTGACCTTGCCGGGGTTCGCCTTCACGTAGGCCACGAGTTCCTTCACGTTGTTGGCGGGCACCGAGGTGCTCACCGACAGCACCAGCGGCCCGCGCCCGCCCATCGAGATGGCGGTGAAGTCCTTGAACGGGTCGTAGGGCACCTGCGCGAAGGTGTGCGGGTTCTGCGCCATCGTGGAAGAGGGCGCGTACAGCAGCGTGTAGCCGTCGGGCAAGGCGCGCGACACCTCGTTAGCCGCGAGCATGGTGCTCGCGCCGGGCTTGTTGTCGACGATCACGCTGGTGCCCAGCACCTCGCCGAGCTTCTGCGCCACGATCCGCGCCTGCGCGTCGGTGCCGCCGCCGGCGGTGAAGCCCACGACGATGCGGATCGGTTTGTTGCGCGCCGGAAAGTCCTGCGCGAACGCGAGCGGCGCCAGGCCCAGCAAAGCCGCGGCGCCGAGGGCCGAGCCGAATGCACGGCGGGTGCCGTTGAGTTTCTTCATCGATGTCTCCGTTGGAATGTTCTCCTGATATTGATTTAGAAAATCATAAAAATCCATATTTACTAGGGAATACCCCGAACAAACGCCTTTTTTTGGCTTTTGTGTTTGACAAAATGAACATTGAAATCAAAATACGACGAAACAGCCCATCCAAGACACCCATCCCATGAAAACTGTCGTCCGCACCGACGAGCGCATCTTGTCCTCCGACATCTTCGACCGCGACAGCCGCGTCAAGCGCCCTGACCACGGCAGCTGGGCCGAGCCCGGCAAGAACATTCCGGTCTATCACCGCTGCGGCGTGCTGGTGGTCGGCGGCGGCCCGTCGGGCACCGCCGCAGCTGCTGCCGCGGCCCGCGCCGGTGCCGATGTGGCGCTGCTCGAGCGCTACAACCACCTGGGCGGCCTGTCGACCGGCGGCCTCGTGATCTGGATCGACCGCATGACCGACTGGGAAGGCAAGCTGGTGATCCGCGGCTTTGCCGAAGAACTGTTCGACCGCCTGCCCGCCGATGCCATCGCCGGCCCGCAGCGCGCGGACTGGGGCTCGCAGGACGTGGCCAAGGCCGCGCACTGGTCGCAGCGCACCGCCGCCTACCACGGCATCGTCACCTGGTCGCCCACCATCGACCCCGAGCGCCTGAAGCTGCTCTCGCAGGAGATCGTGCTGGAGCGCAAGGTCAAGCTCATCTACCACTCGTGGGCCGCCATCCCGATCGTGCAGGACGGCGCCGTCAAGGGCGTGGTCTTCGAGAGCAAGGAAGGCCGCATGGCCATCATGGCCGACGTGGTGCTCGATGCCACCGGCGACGGCGACCTGTTCGCCCGCGCCGGCGCCGCCTACGTGAACGACATCGAAGAGGCCGACGTGCACCACTGCATGAACACCTCGTGGCTCTTCGGCGGCGTGGACATGAACCGCTGGATCGACTTCAAGGCCGGCCAGCCCGACGCGTTTGCCGGCTTCATGGCGCGCGGACGCGAGCAGCTCGGCCTCTTCGAGCGGCCCTTCGTCTCGTGGCGCAACGACGTGGCGCTCTTCATGGGGCCGCGCCAGTCGGGCTACTCGGCGCTCGACGTGGACGACCTCACGGCCGTCGAAGTGCGCTCGCACCGCGCCATGGCCGCGCACCTCGACTACTTCAAGGCGCACGCGCCCGGTTTCGAGGACGCCTACCTGATGCTGAGCGCGCCGCAGATCGGCGTGCGCCACGCGCGGCGCCTCACCGGCGTGGGCGCGGTGCTGCGCAGCCAGTGGCCCGACGGCGTGGCGCTGGCGGACGAGATCGGCGTGACGCCCGCGGTGTCGCCGAAATTCCCGAACATCTCCATTCCCTATGGCGCGCTGGTGCCGCAGCAGCTCGACGGCCTCGTGGCGTGCGGGCGCCACATCTCGTGCGACCGCAACTCGCACGGCTTCATGCGCGAGATTCCGCAGTGCTGGATCACGGGCCAAGCGGCGGGCGTGGCGGCGGCGCTGGCGTCGCAGGGCGGCATCGCGCCGCGCTTCGTCGACACCGGCGCGCTGCAGTCCGCGCTGCTGGCGCAGGGCGTGTACCTGCGCACCGGGGGCGAAGGCGGGCAGGGCGCGGCCTCCGTCGCGGCCGAAGCCAGCGCCTGATCGCGCCCCTCTTTGCCATGAACCCGGACGACCTCCTTTCGCGAGCCTCTACATTGCAGAGTCTTGCAAAGCGTTCAAAGGGTCCTTCCATGTCCACCGATAAAAACGACAGCTCTCTTTCCGCGGCCGATGCGTCCGATTCGCGCGGCGAACGTTCCGACACCGTGAGCGCGCTGGAGCGCGGCATCTCGGTGCTGCGCTGCTTCAGCGAAGACCGCCCGGTGCTCGGCCACGCCGACGTCGCGCGCATCACCGGCATTCCGCGCCCCACGGTCAACCGGCTGGTCGCGACGCTGCTCTCTCTGGGCATGCTCAAGCCCGCGCAGGCGCCCGACCGCTTCATGCTCGGGCCGGGCGTGGTGTCGCTCTCGCGCGTGTTCCTCGGCAGCCTCGATGTGCGGGCCGCTGCGCGGCCCAGCATGCAGGCGATGGCGGAGGAGGTCGGTGCCTCCGTCTACCTCGCGGTGCGCGACGGCATGGAGATGGTGCTGATCGAGGCCTGCCGCCCGCGTTCGTCGATGCTCTCGGCGCGGCTCGACGTAGGTTCGCGCGCGCCGCTGCCGAACTCGGCGCTCGGCCGCGCGTACCTCTCGGCGCTGCCCGATGCGCAGCGCAACCAGCTGGTCGATTCGATGCGCCTCCTGCGCGGCCCCGAGTGGGACGGCATCGCCGCGCCCATGACGCGCGCCATCGGCGAAGCCAAGCGGCTGGGCTACTGCCTCTCGCTCGGCGAATTCCACCGCGAGATCAACTCGGTGTCGGTGCCGCTCATCGGCCCCGACGGCGAGGTGATGGCGCTCAACGGCGGCGGCGCCGCCTTCGTGTTCACCGAAGACAGATTGCGCAACGAACTCGCACCGCGCCTGCACGACATCGCGCTCACCATTGCGCGCGACATCGGCGGGCATGTGCCTTCACCCTCGCCGGGTTAGCCGCCCGGCCGGGGACCCTTCCCCACGACGACAGAAGAACGGAGACACAGGTCATGCACCTGAGCGATGAAGAAAAAGCCATGTACGACGGCCGCGACGGACCGGCCGTGCAGAAGGCGATGGACCTGCTGATGCGCTATGGCGAAGCCCTCGGCGCCGAGCGACTGGTCGAGACGCGCAACGTCTGCGCCACCATCACCTCGACCACGCCCTTCCAGCGCGACTTCGCGCTCGCCAAGGGCGGCGGCATGGACGCGGTGTTCTCCGAATTCAGCCTCGACAGCCAGGAGACCGTCGAGATTCCCAAGTTCAAGGTCTTCACGAGCCACCTGCAACTGGGCTTCGACCCCGGCCAGCCCGAGCGCATGGGCGTGAGCGAGGAGATCGTCCAGTTCTACAACAAGAGCGAGCGCCATGCGGCCGGCCTCGGCGCGCAGATCATGAACACCTGCACGCCCTACCAGGTGGGCAACATCCCGACGCGCGGCGAGCATTGCGCGTGGATGGAATCGTCGGCGGTGGTGTATTGCAACTCGGTGCTCGGTGCGCGCACCAACACCGAGGGCCGCGAGAGCACGGGCGCGGCGATGCTCACCGGCCGCATTCCCTACTGGGGCTACCACCTCGAAGAGAACCGCCGCGCGACGCATGTGATCGAGCTCGACATCGACATCGAGGTCGAGTCGGTGCAGGACTGGGGCCTGCTCGGCTACTACATCGGCGAGCACGTGCAGGAGCGCGTGCCGGTGGTGCACAGCCGGCGCGGCATCGGCCGCGTGCCGAACCTGCCGCGGCTCAAGCACTTCGGCGCGGCCGCCTCGTCCTCGGGCGGCGTGGAGATGTACCACATCGCTGGCGTCACGCCCGAGGCGCTGACGCTGGAGCAGGCGCTCGGCGGCAAGGCGCCCATCGAGGTGCTGCGCTACGGCGAGGCCGAGCGCCGCGCCACTTACGAAAAGATCAACGTCACCGGCAAGGACAGCGAAGTCCAGTACGTGATGCTCGGCTGCCCGCACTACACCATCGAGCAGATCTGGGAGGCTGCGCAGCTCATCGAAGGGCGCAAGGTCCACCCCGATTGCGAGCTGTGGATCTTCACGCCGCGCGCCATCAAGTCGCTGGCCGACCGCAACGGCTACACGAAGATCATCGAAGACGCGGGCGGCATCCTCATGACCGACAGCTGCTCGGCCATGAGCCGCGCCGTGCCCAAGGGCACGAAGACCGTGGCGCTCGATTCCGCCAAGCAGGCGCACTACCTGCCCGCCATCCTCGGCGTGCAGGCGTGGTTCGGCAGCACGGCCGAATGCGTCGATGCCGCTTGCACCGGTCGCTGGAACGGAGCCTACGCATGAGCGCCGCAGTCATCACCGAACAAACCATCGTGATCCGCGGCCGCAAGGTGGTCGGCGGCGTGGCCGAAGGCGAGGCGCTGGTCACGCGCGACCGCATCTCGGGCTGGGGCGGCATCGACCCGCGCACCGGCACCGTCATCGAGACGCGGCACGAACTGCGCGGCCAGAGCTTTGCCGGCAAGGTGCTGGTGTTCCCGGGCGCCAAGGGCTCGTCGGGCTGGTCGGCCATGTTCCACATGACGCGGCTCATGAACTCCGCGCCCGCGGCGTTCCTGTTCAACGAGATGACGACCAAGATGGCGCTCGGCGCCGTGGTGACGCACTCGCCCTCGATGACCGACTTCGAGCGCGACCCGCTCGCATGCATCGAGACCGGCGACTGGGTGCGTGTGGACGCCGACCGCGGCGTGATCGAGATCACCAAGAAGAACAACGACAACAAAACCGGAGACCGTTCATGACCCGCCCCTTGCGCAGCAACTTCCCGCGCGGCTCCTATCTCTGGTCGGTGCGCAACGCGCACTGGCGCGCGCTCGGCATCCCCGAGGAGGATTGCGAGAAGCCCAAGATTGCCATCGTCAACAGCTCTTCGGAGCTGGCCGCGTGCTTCAGCCACCTGGACAAGGTGGCGGCGGAAATCAAGGCGGCGATCCGCGCGGCGGGCGGCGTGCCGTTCGAAATCCGCACGGCCGCGCCCAGCGACTTCATCACCGGCGCGGGCGCACGCGGCGCCTACATGCTCGGCGCGCGCGACCTGGTGACCAACGACATCGAAGTCGCGGTCGAAGGCGCGCAGCTCGACGGCATGGTCTGTCTCACCTCGTGCGACAAAACGGTGCCGGGCCAGCTCATGGCGGCCGCGCGGCTCAACATCCCGACGCTGCTCGTGCCCTGCGGCTACCAGCCCAGCGGCGAGTACCGCGGCAAGCACATGGACATCGAGGAGGTGTTCATCGGCGCGATGCACGCGGTCACCGGCCACCTGCCGGTGGAAGAACTCGTGGGCATGAGCCGCGAGGCGATCCGCGGGCCGGGCGTGTGCTCGGGCCTGGGCACGGCCAACTCGATGCACATCGTGTGCGAGGCGCTCGGCATGGCCTTGCCCGGCAGCGCGCCGGTCGCCGCGCTGAGCCCGAAGATGATGGACGACGTGCGCGCGGCCGGCACGCGCATCGTGCAGATGGTGCTGGACGACCTGAAACCGCGCGACATCCTCTCGGCCGGCGCCTTCGCCAACGCGGTGCGCGCGGTGCTCTCCGTCGGTGGTTCGCTCAACACGGCCAAGCACCTGCAGGCGATATCGACCGAAGGCGAGTGCGGCGTGGATGTGTACGGCCTCTTCGAAAGCCTCGGCCCCACGACACCGGTGCTGGCCGGTGTGCGGCCCATCGGCGAGCATTCCATCGAGGCCTTCGAGGCGGCGGGCGGCTGCCGCGCGCTGATGAAGCAGCTCGCGCCCTTGCTCGACACGGGCGCACGCACGGTGACAGGCGGCACCGTCGCCGACAACCTGCGCCACGCCGAAGTGATGGATGCCGAGGTGATCCGCCCCATCGACCGCCCGGTCGCGCCGCTGCCGGCCATCGTGCTCCTGCGCGGCAACCTCGCGCCCGAGTCGGGCCTCATCAAGACCGGCATCGCCGAGCGCAAGGTGCGGCGCTTCACCGGGCCGGCCGTGTGCTTCTGGACTTCGGACGCCGCCATCGCCGCGATCAAGAACCACGAGATCGTCCCCGGCCAGGTGGTCGTGATGCGCGGTGCCGGCGCGTGCGGCGGCCCGGCCATGGGCGGCGGCGCATCGCGCGTGGTCTTCGCGGTCGATGGGGCGGGGCTGGGCGACCAGGTCGCGCTGCTGACCGACGGGCATCTCTCGGGCCTGGTCTGCAAGGGGCTCGTGGTGGCCGAGGTGTCGCCCGAGGCGGCACTGGGCGGCCCGCTCGGCCTGGTGCGCGACGGCGATGTGATCACCATCGACCTCGACGCGCGCCGCCTCGACATCGCCTTGACCGACGCCGAACTCGCCGCGCGCCGCGCCGACTGGCAGGCGCCGCCGCCGGCCTTCGACACCGGCTGGCTGCAGCAGTACCGGCGCAACGTGAGCCCGCTGTCCAAGGGCGCCGTGCTCGTGCGCACCGAGCGCCCGCAGCCCGCCAGCTAGACCTTTTTTCCCCGGCCTTCGTCAACCGGTGCGAACCCCCGTTCGCACCCGGTGGCGCAGCCCTGCGCGCGATTCCAGAGTTTTTCAACCAAAGAGAAGAAGCAGGAGACAAAAAACCATGAAGAGAATCTTGATGTGGTCGGCCATCGGCCTGGCCAGCAGCGGCGCGGCGCACGCGCAATCCAGCGTCACCGTGTTCGGCGTGATGGACCTCGGCGTCCAGTACACGAAAGGCGAGGGCGGCGGTTCGGTCAAGGCGCTGTCGAACGGCGGGCTCTCGACCAGCCGCATCGGCTTTCGCGGCACAGAAGATTTGGGCGGCGGCCTGCGCGCGGGCTTCTGGCTCGAAGGCAGCCTGAACCCCGACCTGGGCACCGGCCGGCCGAGCAACACCAACAACCAGACGAGCGGGGCGGGCCCGGCGGGACCGATCACCTTCGACCGCATGTCCTTCGTGAGCCTGTCGCACGATTCGCTGGGCGAAGTGCGGCTGGGCCACGACTTCATTCCCACGCACTACAACAGCATCTACTTCGACCCCTTCAATGCCAACGGCGTGGCGCGCGCGGGCAACCTCACCTTCGCGGGCGCGGGCACCGGGCCGCTGCCCACGGCCATCACCGGCAGCAACACGGTGAGCTACTGGCTGCCGGCCAAGCTGGGCGGCTTCTACGGCATGGCGATGATCGGCACGGGCGAGAACAACTCCACCGCGCCGAACCGCGACGACGGCAACTTCGGCGGTGCGCGCTTCGGTTTCGCCTCGGGGGCCTTCGACATCGCGGCGGCCGTGACGCGCTCGCACTTCAACGCCACCTCCACCATCGGCAACTACACGCACGCCAACATCGGCGGCTCGTGGGACGCGGGCTTCGCGAAGTTCTTCGCGCTCTACAACAAGGTGACGGTGAAGCTCGCGACCGGCACGGTGCGCAAGAACACCGTGGAGATCGGCGCGCACATCCCGGCCTTCGAGGTCGGGCGCATCCGCGTGAGCTACGCCTACCTGGACGACCGCAGCGACGAGAGCCTGCGCAACGCCAACGGCATGCCGCGCAACCGCGACGACGCGCGCCAGTTCGGCATCGGCTACGTGCACAACCTCTCCCGGCGCACCGCGCTGTACGGCACCTACGCGCGGCTGATGAACAGCGGGCAGGCGCGCTACGTGGTGAGCGGCGGCGTGGCGCCGGCGGGCGGAATGCGCTCGTCGGGCTGGGAGTTCGGCGTGCGGCATCTCTTCTGAAGCGGAGGCTCGTCATGCGACGCAGAACCTTGACTCTCGCGGCCCTCGCCGCCACGGCACTGCCCGGCGCGGCGGCCTGGAGCGCCGACGCGTACCCGAACAAGCCGCTGAAGCTGATCGTCGGCTTCGCGCCCGGCGGCGGCGCCGATTCGCTCACGCGGATCATTGCGGAGGGGCTGTCGAAACAGCTCGGCCAGCAGGTGATCGTGGAGAACCGCCCCGGTGCCGACGGCGTGCTCGCGGCGCAGGCCACCTCGTCGGCCAAGCCCGACGGCTACACGCTGCTGATGGGCACCAACACCGCGATGGTCGCCGCGCCCACGCTGCGGCCGACCTCGCCCTACGACCCGTTCAAGGCCTTCACGCCGATCAGCTCGGCGGGGCAGTTCTCGATGTTCCTCGTGGTGCCGGCCAGCCTGCCGGTGAAGAGCGTGAACGAGCTGCTGGCGCTCGTGGCGTCGAAGCCCGGGGCGCTCAACTCGGCCTCGAGCAACAGCGCCTCGGAACTCGCGATGCTGCAGCTGCTGGGCGAGCGCAAGGTGGTCAACGCGCGCTACAAGGGCGACATGCAGGCCATGACCGACCTGCTGGGCGGGCAGATCCAGATGATGTTCACCACCGGCACGCTGGCGCCGGGCTTCGTGAAGGAGGGGCGCATCCGCGCGCTGGTCACGCTGCTGCCGCAGCGCAGCGGCTTGCTGCCCGATGTGCCGACGGGCGGCGAGCTGGGGCTGGGCAAGCTCACGATCACGCCCTGGGCCGGCTTCTTCGGGCCGCCGGGGCTGCCGAAGGAGATCACCGACAGGCTCTCGCAGGAGTTGCAGAACACGCTCAAGCGGCCCGACGTGCATGCGCAGCTGGTGCAGCAGGGCTTCGAGGGCTACGGCATGAGCCCCGCGAAGTTCGCCGAGTTCTTCCGCACGCAGTACGACGCCTTCGGCGCGACGGTGCGGGAGCACAACGTCAAGTTCGAATAGAAGAGGCCTCGCGGCGCCAGAAGGCGGCATCGGGGAAGGTGCCGGCGCCGGCCGCGGCGTTGTCCGTCATGTGCTCCGCGCGGCTCGTGCCCGGGATCGTGCAGGTCACGGCCGGGTGGCTCAGCACGAACTTCAGCAGCACCTGCGCCCAGCTCGTGCAGCCGATCTCGCCGGCCCAGGCGGGCAGCGGCTTGTCGCGCAGGCGCCGCAGCAAGCCGCCGCCGCCGAAGGGCATGTTGACGATCACCGCCACGCCGCGCTCGGCCGCGAGCGGCAGCAGGCGCTGTTCGGCATCGCGCGCATCGAGCGAGTAGTTGATCTGCAGAAAGTCGAGCTTCTCGGCGCGCAGCACGGCTTCGACCTCGTCGTAGGCCGAGGCGGTGTAGTGGGTGATGCCGATGTAGCGCACGCGGCCTTTGTCTTTCCAGCCGCGCAGCGTGGCGAGGTGGGTGCGCCAGTCGACGAGGTTGTGCACCTGCATCAGGTCGATCTCTTTCGTGCGCAGCCGCGCGAACGACTGTTCCATCTGCGCGATGCCGGCTTCGCGGCCCGAGGTCCAGACCTTGGTCGCGAGGAAGGGCCTGGCGCCCGGCTTGGCGGCGGCCAGCAGTTCGCCGGTGCTTTCCTCGGAGCGACCGTACATCGGCGAGCTGTCGATCACCGTGCCGCCGGCCGCGAAGAGCGCGTCGAGCACCCCGGGCAGGCGCCTGTATTCGTCGGTGCCGGGGCGCTGGTCGAAGCCGATCCAGGTGCCGCAGCCGACGACCGGCAGGGCTTCCTTCGTGGAGGGAATGGGGCGCGTGGTCATCTGCATCGCGGGCCTGCGGGGTGGCTGCTGGGCGAAGGAGGGGAGCGCGGCACCTGCGCACAGGGCTGCGCCCAGTCGGAGCAACCGGGCGCGCGTGAGGGCGTAAGGGTGTGCGTTCGTGAGGGGCGTCGTCACGAACGAAATTCTGCGCCCGCGAGGCCGGCGGGCGAAAGGCCTCAGCGCAGGTAGCGCCCGTCGGCCTTGAGCATCGACAGCTCCGAGAAGGTCAGCCCGCGGTGCTCGCCGGGCCGGTACGACACGGCGATGCCGCCGAGGTCCAGCGTCTTGAACGATTCCAGGCCCTTCTGCAGCGACTCGGGCGTGGGGTTGGCGCCCGCGCGCTTCAGGCCCTCGACCATGACCTTGGCCGTGACGTAGCCCTCCAGGCTCGCGTAGCTGAACTCGGTCATGCCGATCTTCTTCATCGCCGCCTGGTACTCGGCGATGACGGGCATCGCGCTGTTCCACGGGTAGGGCACGACCTGCGAGATGACCACGCCGGCCGCGTCCTTCCTGATGTCCTGGAAGAGCTTCTGCCCATTCAGGAAGGAGAACGAATAGAAGGCCGTCTCGCCGCCGGTCGCGCGGTAGGCCGCGATGAATTTCGCCGCCACGTCGTTGGTGGCCGACAGCACCACGGCCTTGGGCTTGAGCTTGGCCAGCTCGGCGGCGCGCTCGGCCGCGTCGGAGCCGTCGTTCTTGATGGCCACGCTGCCGACCATCTTGTCGCCGCGTTCGGCAATGAACTTCTGCGTGCTCTCCATCGCCGAGCGCGCGCCGGGGTTGTCGTTGTGCGCGAAGGCGATGCGCGACAGGCCGATGGTGAACAGGTGGTTCACGATGCGGCTGTATTCCTCGTCGAAGCTGATGCGCACCGGAAAGCCGAACTCGCTGAACTTCACCACCGGGCCCGCGCCCGTGTAGGGGCCGACGACGGGAATCTTCAGCTCGTTGGCCGCCTTCAGCGCGCCGACCGCCGACGAGGTGCCGATGGGCATCAGCACGCCCACGGCGCCGTCGCGCGCGAAGGTCTTGACGTTCTCGGCGCCCTTGGCGGGGTCGTAGGCGTCGTCGAGCTGGCGCAGCTCGACCGGGCGGCCGTTGACGCCGCCGCTCGCGTTCAGCGCGGTGAACATGGCACGGATGCCCACCAGCGGCTCGGTCGACAGCGACGCGAGCGGGCCGGTCTGCACGTAGGTCTGGCCGATCAGGAGCGGCTTGGCGGGCTGGGCCGAGGCGGGCGCCACGGCGAAGACGAAGGCGGCGAGGGCCAGAAGCCGCAGATGAATCTTTTTGTGTCTCATGGTCACTAATTGTTAATAAACCGATCTTAAGGCGCGGGCCTTCGCAGGTAAATCGATCGCTGGTTGCGACCTGGGAAATACTGTATAAAAATACAGTTAACAACTGCAATCATGGGCCTCCCTTTCTTCGACTCCTTTTCCACCGCCGCGGGCCGCGGCGTCTGGCATGCCGACGAACTCGGCCTGGCCGACGCGCAGGTCGTCGCCACCGGGCATGCCGCGCTCGACGCCGAGCTGCCCGGCGGCGGCTGGCCCGTGGGCGCGATGACGGAGCTGCTGCAGGCCACGCCCGAGGCCCATGTCTGGCGCCTGCTGCTGCCCGCGCTGGCGCAGGCCGTGGAAGCGCGCGGCGGGCCGGTGGTGCTGGTCGGCGCGCCCTACGAACCCTACGGCGCCGCGCTGGCGGCGCAGGGCTTGCCGGTGGAGGCTCTGATGTGCGTGCGCAGCGACGCCCCGGCCGCGCGGCTGTGGGCCTGCGAGCAGGCGCTGCGCTGCGCCGAGATCGCCGCCGTCGTCGCCTGGCTGCCGCAGGCCCGCGTGGGCGAGCTGCGGCGGCTGCAGCTGGCCGCCGCGCAGCACGAGGTGCTGCTGTTCGTGTGCCGGCCCGAGTCGGTGGCGCTGTCGGCTTCGCCCGCGCGCCTGCGCCTGCGTGCCGAGCGCTGCCCGGACGATCCGGCGCAGATCGCGCTGCACCTGCTCAAGCGCCGGGGGCCGCCGCTGGCCGCGCCGGTGCGGGTGCCGGCGCGCAACGCCCGCATGAGCGCGCTGCTGGCCGCCGCCCGCGTGCGGCGCCAGCTGCGCCTGCCGCCGCCCGTGGCACCGGCCGCCGCGCCGTCGGCCACGGTGGTGCGCATCGACGCATGGAAAGGAGGCCCGGATGCACTGGATCGCCTTGCAGTGGTCGTCTGAGTCCGAAGAAGCCGACGCCCCCGACATGCCCCCGCCCGAGGCCCTGGGCTGGTGGGCGCTGCAGTTCACGCCGCACGTCGCCTGGCAGGACGAGGCGCTGATGCTCGAGGTTTCGGCCTGCGAGCGCCTGTGGGGCGGTCGCGCACCGCTGATGCGCCAGCTGCTGGCCCTCAACCCCGCGCCCGACGCGCGCATGCGCGGCGCGCAGGGCGCCACCAGCCTGATCGCGCTGGCGCGGCTGCGCCTGTTCGCGCGCAACGAGCACCGGCCCGCCGAAGTGCCGGCCGGCCTGCCGCTGGACACGCTGACGGCCGCGCAAGGCCACCTCGACCTGCTCGCGCGCCTGGGCTGCCGCACCTGGGGCGAGGTGGCCGCCTTGCCGCGTGGCGGCCTCACGCGGCGCTTCGGCACCGGGCTGCGCGAGGCGCTCGACATCGCCTGGGGCCTGCGCCCCGAAAGCCACGCCTGGCTCACGCTGCCCGACGTGTTCGAGCAGAAGCTCGAACTGCCCGCGCTGGCCGAGACCGGGCCCGAACTCATGTGGTCGGCCAACCGCCTGCTGTCGGCGCTGCAGATCTGGCTGCGCGCCCGCCAGCGCGGCGCGCGTGCGCTCGAGCTGCAATGGACGCTCGACCTGCGGCGCCTCAACGGCGTGACCCTGCCGCCGCACCAGCAGCTCACCGTGCGCACGGCAGAGCCCACGCAGGACATGGCGCACCTGCGCCGCCTGCTGTCCGAAAAACTCGCGCTCACCACGCTGGCCGCGCCCGCGAGCTGGCTGAAGCTGCGCACGCTCGAAACCGATCCGCTGGCCGGCGCCAGCACCAGCTTCCTGCCGGAAGACAACCGCAAGGGCGACAAGCTGCACGAGATGGTCGAACGGCTCAGCGTGCGGCTCGGCGCCGACCAGGTGGTGGTGCCGCTCGCGCAGGCCGACCACCGGCCCGAGCGCCAGCAGCGGTGGCGGCCCGCGCTGCAGAAAGAGAAAACGCCTGCACCCGACAAGGCCCGCAAGGACGCCGCCTCGCAGCCCGATGCGATCTATCCGCCCTGGCTGCTGCCTGAGCCCTTGCGGCTCGAGATGGACGGCGAGCGCCCGTGCTACTGCGGGCCGCTGCGCAAGCTGGTCGGGCCGCAGCGCGTCGAGGCCGGCTGGTGGGGCGGCGAGGAAGACGGCGGCCAGCCCGCGATGCGCGACTACTACGTGGCCGAAAGCCCCGAGGCCGGCCTGGTGTGGATCTTTCGCGAACGGCCCGCCGCGCGCTTTTCTTCGGGCGAGGTGCGCTGGTACCTGCAAGGCTTCTATGCCTGACCTGAGCGGCAAGGAAGAGCGCAAGCGCCAGCCTGCCAAGGTGCATGTGCTGCCGCAGCGGCAGAAGCCGGTGCCGGGGTTGCCCGACTACGCCGAGCTGCACTGCCTCACGAACTTCAGCTTCCAGCGCGGCGCATCGATGCCCGAGGACATGGTGGAGCGCGCCTATCACCTGGGCTACTCGGCGCTGGCGATCACCGATGAATGCTCGGTGGCGGGCATCGTGCGTGCCTATGTCGCATTGCGTGATCTGCCTGCGAAGCTCGACGCGTACGAGCGCGAGCACCCGGACGAACCACCGATCCCGCGCAACCCCGCCTTCCGCCTGCTGTTCGGCAGCGAGTTCCGCTTCGAGCGCTTCAAGCTCGTGGTGATCGCGAACGACACCGAGGGCTGGGGCAACCTCTGCGAGTTCATCACCGCTGCGCGCAACACCGAATTGCCCAAGGGCGAGTACCGCGTGAGCTGGGAGGGCAGCGACGTGGCTTCGCTGCAGGACTGCCAGGTGCTCTTCGTGCCGCACCGTCCGCCGGGAGGTATGCCGGATGCAGCCTCCTTGCAGGAAGACCTGGCAGCGGCCAAGGCGCTGTACGGCGACAGCCTCTGGCTGGCCGTGGAGCTGTTCAACGAGTTCGACGACGACCTGTGGTTCGTCACGCTGATGCAGGCGGGCGAGCAGACGGGCGTGCCGCTCGTGGCGGCCGGCGACGTGCACATGCACGTGCGTGCCTGCAAGCCGCTGCACGACGTGTTGACGGCCGTGCGCGAGGGCAAGACCGTCGCCGAGTGCGGCTTTGCGCTGCAGTCGAATGCGGAGCGGCACCTGCGACAGCGGGTGCGGCTGGCGGCGCTTTATCTGCCCGACATGCTGGCGAAAACGCTGGTGGTGGCGCAGCGGTGCCGCTTCGATCCCGAGGTGATCCGCGAGACCTACAAGTACCCGCTGGAAACTCTGGGCAGCAACGAGACGGCGACGCAGACGCTGGCGCGCAAGACGTGGGAAGGGGCGCAAAGGCGCTACCCGAACGGGATTCCTGATGGCGTGCGAGCCCAGGTGCAGAAAGAGTTGGACCTGATCAGGGAGCTTGAATACGAGATGTTCTTCCTCACCGTAGAGAACATCGTCCGCTTTGCGCGCTCACAGAAAATTCTTTGCCAGGGGCGTGGGTCATCGGCCAATTCCGTTGTCTGCTATTGCCTCGAAATCACCGCAATCGACCCCGAAAAAGGCCACCTGCTGTTCGAGCGCTTCCTGAGCCGCCATCGCAAGGAGCCGCCCGACATCGACGTCGACTTCGAGCACCAGCGGCGCGAAGAAGTCATCCAGTACATCTACGAGAAGTACGGCCGCGAGCGCGCCGCCATCGCTGCCGTCGTCATCTGCTACCGCTCGCGCAGCGCCTTGCGCGACGTCGGCAAGGCCATCGGCATCGACGAGCGGCTGGTCGACGAATTCGCCAAGGACCACTACTGGTTCGACGACACCGCGCTCGGCGAACAGCTCGACAAGGCCGCCGCGCGCGTCGGCGTGAAGGAAGACCGGCTCAAGCTGGTCCAGTGGATCGAGATGACGCAGCGGCTCAAGGGCTTTCCGCGCCACCTGAGCCAGCACGTGGGCGGCTTCGTGCTCACGCACACGAAGCTCACGCGGCTGGTGCCGGTCGAGAAGGCGTCGATGGTGAATCGCTCCGTCATCCAGTGGGAAAAGGACGACCTCGAGGCCATGGGCATGCTCAAGGTCGACGTGCTCGCGCTGGGCATGCTCAGCGCCATCCGCCGCGGGCTCGACCACATGAACCGCTGGCGGGGCTCGATGATGGAGATGCATCACATCCCCAACGACGACCCCAACGTGTTCGACATGATCTGCGACGCCGACACCATCGGCGTGTTCCAGATCGAGAGCCGCGCGCAGATGTCGATGCTGCCGCGCCTGAAGCCGCGTACTTATGAAGACCTGGTGATCGAGGTGGCGATCGTGCGGCCGGGGCCCATCCAGGGCGGCATGGTGCATCCGTACCTCAAGCAGCGTGAGCGGGTGGCCAAGGGCTTGGCGATCCACTACGAGAAGGAAGCGCTTCGCCCCGCTCTGGAGCGCACGCTGGGCATCCCGATCTTCCAGGAGCAGGTGATGCAGATCGCGATGATCGCGGCCGGATTCTCCGCCGACGAAGCCGACCAGCTGCGCCGCGCCATGGCCGCGTGGAAGCGCAAGGGCGGCCTGGGCAAGTTCCACGACAAGCTCGTCAAGGGCATGACCGCCAACGACTACAAGGAAACTTTCGCCGAAGCCATCTTCAAGCAGATCCTCGGCTTCGGCGACTACGGCTTCCCCGAAAGCCACGCCGCGAGCTTCGCGCTGCTGGTCACCATCAGCAGTTGGCTCAAGAACTACGAACCCGCCTGCTTCCTCGCCGCCTTGCTCGACTCGCAACCGATGGGCTTCTACAGCCCCTCGCAGCTGGTGCAGGATGCGCGCCGCCATGGGGTCGAAGTGCGGCCGGTCGACGTCACGTGCAGCGAGATCGACACCACGCTCGAAGCCCGCGCACCCGATGCGCCGCGCATGCCGCCAGGCACCGATACGCGCTACGCCGAGCGCCTGGGCAACGACCACCAGCCTGCCGTGCGGCTGGGCCTGAACCGGGTCCTGAGCCTCAGCGACGCCGGCGCCAGGCGTTTGCTCGCAGCGCGCGCACAAGCGCCTTTCACCAGCACCGAAGACCTGGCCCTGCGCGCCGAACTCGACGGCAAGGACATGGCCGCGCTCGCGGCGGCCGATGCATTGATGTCGCTCTCGGGCCATCGGCGCCAGCAGGTGTGGGATGCCACGGCGCAGCATCGCTCGTCGGCCCTGCTCAAGGGCGTGCCGATCCACGAACAGGCCCTGCTGCTGCCTGCCGCGCCCGAGGGCGAAGAGATCGTCGGCGACTACGCGGCGCTGGGCCTCACGCTGCGCCGCCATCCGCTCGCGCTGCTGCGCCCGCGCCTGGCGCGCATGCGGCTTCTGAGCGCGGTGGAGCTGCGCGCCGCACGCAGCGGCCAGACCGTGCGCGCCTGCGGCATCGTCAAGGGCCGGCAGCGGCCCGGTACCGCCAACGGCACCATCTTCGTCACGCTGGAGGACGAGACCGGCAACGTCAACGTGATCGTCTGGAGCCACGTCATCGAGGCCTGGCGCGAGCCGCTGCTCAAGTCGCACCTGCTCGCGGTGCAGGGCACCTGGCAGCGCGACGACGACAGCGGCGGCAAGGTGCAGCACCTGATCGCCACCGGCTTCAAGGACCTCACGCCGCTGCTGGGCCGGCTGGCGCAGAGCAACACCAGCCGCGACTTCCACTGAGGCATTGCGAATGCAACCGATCGTTCCATGCCTCGCGCCGCCCCTCACTTTTCGCTAACCTGTTCCTCCCATGTCCGCACTCGCCGCAACCGCCGGATTTGCCCTTGCCGATGAGGTCGTCGCCACGCCGATCGGCCCGCCGCCGCCCGCGCCCGATGTGCCCATGCCGCCACCGCCGCCGCCCGTGCTGCCGCCCGAAGGCGATCCGCCGCCGGTCGTGCCCCCGGTGACGGACCCCGGTTTTCCGCCGCCGGTGAGCGACCCGCCGCCCCTGCAGACGGGCGTGCCCTTCGGCAAGCCGCACGCGCGGCGCCTGCGCGAGATCTACCGCTCGGCCGGCTGGCCCTGCTGCGACACCATCGAGGTCGAGCTGCTCGCGGGCGGTTTTCTCGAACGCGTGCGCGGCGCGCTGGGCCACGAGACGCTGCGCGTGACCGACGCGGGCATTGCGCGCATCGCCACCACGCTTACCGTCAACCGCGCGGCGCTGTCGCCACACGAGGCGCTGGTGGAGCGCGTGGCACGCGAGATGACGCGCGGTGGCCGCATCGCCTGGCGCGGCCTGGGCCTGCGCGCCCGGCTGCCACCGCTGGAGGAGGGCGGCAAGCCGCGCTGGTGCATGGCGCGGCCCGACGTCTTCTCGATCCGCAACACCAGCGTCGAGGCCTATGCGCATCCCATCGTGCACGAGGTGAAGGTCAGCCGCGCCGACCTGCTGGGCGACCTGCGCAAGCCCGACAAGCGCGCGGCTTATCTCGACCTGGGCGGCGAGTGCTGGTACGTGCTGGGCAACGACGCGAAGGGCCGCTGCATCGCGTCGCCCGACGAGATCCCGGCCGAATGCGGCGTGATGGTGCTCGAGGGCGAGCGCCTCGTGGTGGCGCGCGCCGCGGTGCACCGCGCCTTCGAGCGCATTCCTTTTTCGGTGTGGCTGGCGCTGGCCAAGGCGCAGCCCGTGTCGGGCTTCGAGGACGACGCGCAGGACCTGCTGATCTGAGCGGCGCCCTTCAGGTGCGTCAGGTGATGGCGTCGTAGTCCCGGTGCGCGACGGCGACCACGTTGCCCGGCTCGAACTGGCTCGCCATCTGGCGCAGGCCTTCCTCGCGGTCTTCGCGGCTGGCCTGCGGGTCGAACATCTGGTCGCAGAACTCGAGCAGGTCGCGCACGATGCGTTCGTGGCGGTAGTAGGCGAGGGCGAGCGTGTCGACCGCCTCGGTCGTGCCGTAGCCCTGGAAGAACAGCGCTTCTTCGCGCGGCTGGTTCCACACGCCGCCGACCCCGCCGCCGATGAACATCAGGTCGCGCTCCTTCGGCGCGAGGATCAGCGTGTCCCAGTCGACGATGCTCAGGCGGTCGTCGTCGCCCAGCAGCACGTTGCCCGCGTGCAGGTCGGCATGGCACAGCACCTGCGGCAGCGACTTCTCGAGCAGGATCGAGGCGAGCTGTTCGCTGCGGTAGACGATCGAATCGATCTCTTCGTCGTGCGCGTCCCAGAAGGCGAGGAAGCGCTTGACCAGATCGTCGCCCGCCACGCCGTTGATGAAGCGGCGCTGGTAGCGGCGCACGCCTTCGCGCCAGTGGTGCGAGTAGCTTTCGCGCGGCAGGCCCGCGCGCAGCGATTCGGGCAGCTCGGTGCGGTGGATGGCGCTCAGCGCGGTGCCGAGTGCGGTCCATTGCCGGTCGGTCGGCGTGCGCGTGAAGCCATCGACGCCGTCGAAGAACGGATAGAGCGCCCAGTCGAAGCCCTGATCCTGCACGCTGAGCCGCCGCGTGCGCGTGAGCAGCGGTGCCATCACGGCGTCGATGTCATGGGTGTGATGCAGCACGGCCGGCACGTCGACCACGGCGGGTGTGAAGCCGCCTCGGCGCAGCTTGAGGAAGTACGCGCGGCCATCCGAGGCCTCGATGCGGAACGCGGCCGAATCGGCGTCGGCGCCCAGCGGGAGGAATTCGGCGCGGGAATCTTGAAGGCCCCAGTGGCTGGCGAGGCAGGCGGCGATGGCATCGTTCGACAAGGCGGGCGGCGTCAACATGCGGGGTAGGCGTCCAGGAGTTCGTGGCGAAAGGGATGCGTGAAGTGCGAGCGGACCAGCCGGAACTCGCGCACCGTCCAGTGGATCGGTGGCAACTGCCCAGGGCACGCGGCACGCTCGCTTTTTCGCGCAATTGTGACGTGAGGCGTCCAGCCGCGAGCGTAGGAAATGAAGCCGGCTTGCTGCAGCGCGCACGTCAGCGCGTCGTGGAATTCGCGCAGCCCGTCGTGTGCGGCGGGACGAACCACGGAGACGTCGTTGGGCCAGGTGCCGGAGCTGTCGAGCGTGAGTTCCAGTGGTGGCATCGGCACGCGGGCCAGCGTGTCGCGCAGGCGTTGCTCGGCGTCTCCCTGGTGATCGGGCAGGTAGTACAGCGTGAGGTGCAGCCCCTGCGCCGCAGACAGGGTGCAGCCACGCGGCCACCACCAGTCTTCGCGGTGCGCCAGGATTTCGGCGCGCACGTTCGCCGTGGGAAAGAGGCCGATGAGGAGCTGGCGGCGGACGGCCACGGCATCACCTTCAGGCCTCGGGCGGCCACCAGTGCGCGGCCGTGGTCTGGAGCACACGCGCGGCCTGGGCGCGAATGTCCAGGCCATCGCCATGGCCCTTGTCGCGTGTGACCTTGAAGGGCCAGGTCGACAGCCGGCCTGTCTTGCCGGTTGCGTGTGAGCGCGACTGCAACGGATGCTGTCGCGAGGAGAAAAAAAGCACCTGCGCCGAGGGCGCAGGCGGGTTGGCGGTGGTCATGGCGTCGCCTCGAATGTTGTTCTTGGAGACGAGCCATTCTAAAGAAAAGACTGTATTTATGTACAGTATATTTGCAGTCTATCGAAGATCGTTGCCGAGCAAGGCGTCGAGGTCGATGGCCGCCGCCATCGCCCGGTAGCCGGCGTCGCCGGGATGCAGGTGGTCGCCCGAATCCATGGCGGCCTTCAGCCGCGTCGGCCGGGCCGGGTCGCGCAGCAGGGCGTCGACATCGACCAGCGCATCGAAGGCACCGCTTTCGCGGATCCAGCGGTTGACGGCCTGGCGCACGGTGTCTTTCTCGGGCGAGTGGTGGCCGGCCAGCGGCGTGCCTTCGAGCGCACGTTCATTCGGCGGAATTGTCGCGCCCACGATGCGCACGTTGTGGGCGTGGGCCATCTCGATCAGCTGGCGAAAGCCCTGGATCACGCCCTCGGCGCGCACCGCGGGTTCCTGCGGCGCGAAGGGGCCGCCGGGCCAGCCGATGTCGTTGGTGCCCAGCAGCACGACCATCGCGCGCACGCCGGGCTGCGCGAACACATCGCGGCCCGCGCGTTCGAGCGCTGCGCGGCCCATGCCGTCCTTCAGCAGCCGGCCGCCCGAGATGCCGGCGTTGAGCACGCCCACGCCGCGCGGCGCGAGCCGTTCGGCCAGCGCGTCGGGCCAGCGTGTGTGGGTACCGGGTGTCGAGCCGTTGCCGTCGGTGATCGAGTCGCCCAGTGCGACGACGGTGACGGGCGCTTGCGGCGTCTCGACGATCAGGCCGCTCACGTAGACGCGCGTGCTCCACGAGGTGGCGGCGGCCGGGAGCCGTGCGGCGGCGCTCAGGTCGCCGTCGGCGATGTACAGCGTCTGCCGCGCGTCGAAGTGAAAGCCCGCGGGCTGGCTGGGTTCCGGCAGGTAGAGCGACACGGCCACCTCGCTCAGTGCGGGCAGCGGCAGGTCGACCGGGTCGCTCACGAGGCGCGCGCCGGGCGGCAGCGTCACCTCGCTGCGGCCGCCGAAGCGCAGCACGCGGTCGGAGCCTTCGACGACCGCCGAGCCGCTCGCATGGCGGGCCACGCGTGCCGCGCCGATGTGCAGCGGCGTGTTGCCGCCTTCGTTGCTGATCACCACGCGCAGACGCGTGCCGCCGATGCTCAGGCGCGCCACCTGGCGCAGCGTCTGCCGCTCGAAGCGGGCGGGAATGCCCAGGGGCAGCACGAAGCTCTCGTCCCACAGCGGCTGGGTGGCGGCCATCCAGCTGGGGCTCCAGTGGGTGGGCGCTGCAACGGAAGCAGTGGCGGCGCCCGCGAGGGAAAGGGCGAGTGCGCCCTGGCGCAGGAGGGAGGTGAGTCGCGAAGCGTTCATGTGAATGTCCTCAGGTGAAAGAAGTGTCGATGGACGAACTTTCTTCCATTCGAATCGCGAGGGGTAGAAGGCAGAATGGCATGCATCGCATTCCCGATTCGAATGGCCCCATGGACACCCTTCGCGCACTCTCCGCCTTCGTGCACAGCGTCGAACTCGGCAGCCTCTCGGGCGCGGCCCGCGCGCTCGACACCACGCAGCCCACCGTGAGCAAGCTGGTCGCGGGGCTGGAGCGATCGCTGGGCGTGCGGCTGCTGCGGCGCGCAGCCACCGGCCTGAGCCTCACGGAGGAAGGCCAGCGCTTTCACGAACGCGCGCGCCGCATGCTCGAGGACTACGGCGACGCCGTGGCCGATGCGCGCGCGCAGGTGCAGCAGCCGCGCGGCCTGCTGCGCCTGAGTGCGCCGGTCACGCTGGGGCAGCGGCACCTCAACGTGATGGCAGTCGAGTTCCTGCGGCTGTACCCCGACATCGAACTGGAGCTGGTGCTCGACGACCGCTTCGTCGATCCGCGCGAGGAGCGCATCGACGTCTCGCTGCGCGTCGGCGGCGCGCTGCCGCCCGACCTCGTCGCGCGCCACCTCGGCAGCTGGCCGCGCGTGCTCGTCGCCTCGCCGGACTACGTGGCCGCACGCGGCAAGCCGCGCAAGCCGCAGGACCTGCTGGCGCACGACTACCTGCGCTACGCAGCGGGCGACGACGGCGTGCTGCTCACGGGCCCCGAGGGCGCGGTGGCCGTGCCGGTGCGCAGCCGCTACCGCGTCAACAACGCCGTGGCGCTGCTCGACAGCGTGCTGGCCGGCGCGGGCGTGTCGCTGCAACCCACGTGGATGGTCGCGGACCTGCTCGCGCAAGGGCGGCTGGTGCGCGTGCTCGCGCGGCACACGGGGCCGGCGCAGGAACTGCATCTGCTCTATGCGCCGCGCCGCCAGTTGCCGCTGCGGGTGCAAGTGCTGGTCGACTTTCTGGCGCAGCGTGTGGCGGCGCTGCCGGGGGCGGTGCGAGGGCGGGCGAACAGCGGTCGATGAACACACCCCTGAGAGCACTCGGGCAGAACTGCGGTGCGTTGTCGTGCGAAAGTTCTCGCTCGCGATGACCTGTTGAATTGGTTACAAAGCAACCCGTCCGCACTGCATTTCCGGGGTCACTACGACCTAGACTGCGCCTCGTTTCCTGAGGAGCTTTCCCATGCCCATGGACTTTCTGGAGCGCATCGAAGACGCGTCGTTCCCAATGGCCGTCCGCGACGAAGCCGACATCCACTGCGCGACCCTGCTGGTCGCCGCGCACCTCATCGAAGCCGTGCTGCCACCGGCCGCCAGCGGCGCGGGTGGGCGCGTCGCGGTCCTCCTGCTCATCACGCCGAAGGGGCGCGCGGCACTGCGGCTGCGACGGGACGAATTGCAGACCTGAGTCCGGGCAGGGCACCAGGGAACTGACGGTAGAATCCGCGCCTGCTGCGGGTGTAGTTCAATGGTAGAACGGCAGCTTCCCAAGCTTCATACGAGGGTTCGATTCCCTTCACCCGCTCCAGTTGACGTTCCGAGGCATTCCTAGAGGATCCAAGAATCTCTTGAAAATCAAGGGGTTACGGTTAAGAAGGGTCCGAGAGAAGCCTACGCGATCCAAGCGAAGCCAACGCCTCCACGGGGCACGGCAAGGGGAACATCGGTATATTTGGCTCAGACCCAAAGCCTTGTTCCCCTATGCTCACAGAACTCGCCCGCAAAAACGCTTCGTGCCCCTCTGACAAGAAGCGCGCGCGCCTCAGTGATAGCGGCAATCTCTACCTGGAAGTCGCGTCCAACGAATCCAAGCGCTGGTTTTGGAAGTACACGGTTGGCGGCAAGGAGAAACGGCTCGCGATTGGCAGCTACCCCGCGGTCAAGCTCAAAGATGCGCGAGCGGCTCGTGATGACGCGCGCAAAGTGCTGCAAACCGGTGCTGACCCCACCCAGCGCCGCCGCCTAGACAAGGCAAAGGTCCGCGCGACCGCAGTGACAACCTACGAGAAGGTCGCTCGTGAATTTCACGCGCTCAAGCAGCGAGAGTGGAGTGAGGCGCACAGCACCAAGTGGTTGCGGCTGCAAGAGAGCAATCTTTTTCCCTGGATTGGTGGATTGCCTCTGGGCGAGATCACGGCAAACGTCTTGTTGGAGCCGCTGCGCCGAGTCGAGGGGAAGGGGTTGAATGAGACGGCGGTTTCCCTGCGCCAGTACGCCGGGCAAGTCTTTCGGTATGGCATCGCGACGGGGCGCTGTGAAGATGATCCGGCCACCAAGCTGCGGGGAGCGTTGGGGGCGGTGATCGTAAAGAACATGGCTGCTGTGCTTGATCCCCAGAAGGCGGGGGACCTCATGCGCGCGATTGACGGCTATCGCGGACTGACCGCAACAAGAGAAGCGCTGCTCTTGTCCGCTCTACTTTTTCAGCGGCCCGGCAACATCCGCGCGATGGAATGGAGTTGGGTCGACTTCAGTGGCAGTCAGGTCGTCATACCGGCAGCATCGATGAAAAGGACGAAGCAGGCAAAGCTCAATGGCGAGCCTCACCTCGTTCCCCTCGCCCCTCAAGCGGTTGATTCGTTGAAGCGTATGAAAGTCCTGACCGGACATGGGCGCTACGTTTTCCCCAGCTTGCTTACAGGCGAGAGGCCGATGTCGGACAACACGGTTAATACCGCACTGCGACGGATGGGGTTCGATAACACGGAAATGACTGCGCATGGTTTTCGCGCGATGGCGAGAACGATCATGGTTGATCAGCTCCGCGTCAATCCTGAGGTGATTGAAGAGCAGCTGGCGCACGGCAAAAGCGGGCCTTTGGGGACCGCGTACAACCGCACCCAGTTGAAGGAGCAGCGCCGCGAAATGATGGTGCTTTGGGCGAATTACTTGGATCAACTCCGTCTGTCCAAGCCTGCTCTCTCTTGAAGGCTTGTGTTTGCGAAAAACACGGTGCCGATATTACGCAATGCTTCGCTTTTTCTCGTGAAGCTTGCCGAGAGGTTGAGGCTGTATCAGCGCTCCGCGAGCGGCGCCTGCGGAAAGACGCCTTCAGACTGATTGCTGCCGCTCGGGGCAATATGCATTGAGGGCGGCTTTGCGACCCGGCGAGGACTTCCGCCTCGCAAATCTGCCCGGGCCGTCTAGTTGAAGTAGACACGAACCAGCCGGAGCGCTCGTGTCAATAAACGGAAGTGCCAAACGCTCTGTGGCTTGGGCGACTGCTCGCATGCGTTGGGACTTCAGTCTCGCCAGAGGGCCGCAACAAGGTGCATACGGTCGGTCGCTCGAGAGGCTCTACAGCGTGGTTGTCGATGTCAGTTCTCAGCGTCTCATCGAGCGTCGGCGTGTCGCCCCCGGCCAGTCGAATTTCGATCGCCCACACAATGGCGTCACGAAGAATCTTCGGCATGGTGCGCCCACTGAGGTAGGTCCGCAGCAGCGACTCGGCGGTGAATTGGGAAGGTGTCATGCCATCCCTCCGTTGAAGAAGTTGAAGCCGCCACACTACCGCGCAGGAGATCTTCCGACCGTGCGCTGGCGCACAGACCGAAAACAAAAGGGGCGCCATGATCTGGTTGACGGCCATCCGGCGCTGGTAGAGGAAGCTTAAGCATCCGCCCATCAAGAGCGGCACCTCGATGCCGGCGGGCCGTCACCTCGCTGGATTTCATGGCAAAGGCCAAGCACTTGGGCCTGCGGAGCGATCAACTCCCGTTGTCTTACGGGCGCGAAGCGCCAAGCGTGTGATAGTGCACAGCCGCCCCCAAGAAAGATTCTCGCAATGTCCGATGCTCCCTACTTTCATGATGCCTCTGGCTCCGTCCGCTTCTGGGTGGACCTGGAAGGCAACCGGTTCGTGAGTGCCAGCGTCGGGAGCCAAGCGCTGCGCTATCACTTTCACACATCCGAGAGCGCCGATCCGCTTGAAACCTTCGGCCACCATGTCGAAGAGATCGAGGCTGCGGTACGGCGGCGTCTCTCACAGGGAGCCATGGAGCCGG
The DNA here is from genome assembly GCF_059418385.1 of Variovorax sp. GW821-FHT09A10. Classification (NCBI taxonomy): domain Bacteria; kingdom Pseudomonadati; phylum Pseudomonadota; class Betaproteobacteria; order Burkholderiales; family Comamonadaceae; genus Variovorax; species Variovorax sp. GW821-FHT09A10. The sequence continues at coordinate 1,189,991 of NZ_JBWKPT010000002.1, read as the reverse complement.
TGATGCTGAGGGAGAACGATCTTCATGCTCCTGCCGTGTGAATGGCAGGAAGGCCGCCCGTCATGAGATCAACCGCGCGTAGTTGCGCTGGTTGGCCCGGTAGCAATCGCACGCCGCATTTTCCAGTCCCTGGCGATCCGTGATCGTGATGGTGCCTCGGCGGTATTCGATCAGCCGACGCTCGTGCAGTGCCGTCGCTGCATTGGTGATGCCGACCCGGCGCACCCCCAGCATGCGGCCCAGTACTTCATGAGTCAGTGCCAGGTGCGCGGAGTGCGCGCAATCCTGCGTGGTCAGTAGCCAGCGTGCCAGGCGCTCCTCGATCAGATGGAAGCGGTTGCACAGGCCCGAGCGGCCCAGCTCCATCAGCAGCACACAGACATAGCGGTTGAGAATACGCCTGAGCATCGTGTTGTGCTCCAGTTCCTGAGCAAAGGACTGCGCTGTCAGGCGCCAGGCCAGACCGCCGCCCTGAACGAACGCTCGCAATGGTGCGCTCTGAACACCCAACGACAGTTCGTAGCCCAAGGCGCCCTCGTTGCCCACCAAGCCTGTTTGCAGGCCGTCGTGGCCGTCCGCCGTGGAAACCAACGAAACAAAGGCGCTCGTGGGGAAGTGGATGTGGTGGATGGCATCGCCCGGCTCATAGAGCGTCTGGGCTGCCGCCAATGGCACGCTCTCGCATTTTTCGAGCAGACGCGCCCTGACCATCGGCGGCAGCACTTCGAGCAGACGGTTGTGAATGGGGCGGGTCGGATGGGATTTCACAGAGCCCCTGTTGAGAGGAGCCAGCGCGAAAGTGCGTGACCTGCCGCATTGTTGCCGATGCGATGGCTCACGTCTGTGCGGCGGCGCACTGAGCCTGACCATCGCCGCGGCGAATCAGCTTGCCACTTGGCGAGGCAGCAGCCGATCCGTTTCGCGCTTCACGACTTCATAGCATTCACACACCTGCTGTTCCAGGCCCGGGCGGTCGAGCACCGTAATGTGACCTCGCGCGTACTTGATCAGGTTCAGACGCTGCAATTTGCCTGCCGCCTCCGTCACGCCTTCGCGTCTCACGCCGAGCATGTTGGCGATCAGTTCCTGAGTCATGACCAGTTCATTGCCTGGCAATCTGTCCAGGCTCAACAACAGCCAGCGGCACAGCTGCTGCTCGAGCGAGTGATGCCGGTTGCACACCGCCGTTTGCGACATCTGGGTGATGAGCGATTGGGTGTAGCGCAGCAAGAGGTGAAGCAACGGCCCCCCCTTTTCCGTCAGCTCCTGAATGTGGGTGGCACTCAGCCTGAAGGCCTTGCCTGCGCTTTGCACCACGGCACGATTGGGGGTGCTACCTCCGCCCATCAGGAGCGACACGCCCACCATGCCTTCGAAGCCGACGACCGCGATCTCCGCCGACTGCCCGTTCTCCAGCACGTACAGCAGGGAGACGATGCAATCGACGGGGAAGAAAACGTGTCGCTGCACCACCCCCGACTCGTAGAGCACCTCCCCGAGACACAGCGGCACCAGTTCGAGGAACGGCTCCATTCGGGCCATCACCTCGAGAGGGATGGCACCCAGCAGTTCGTTGTGTGCAGCGGCCCGGTGCAACGAAGAAGAACGAGGAGGCAATGCCATGGGCGGGATCTGCTTCCAAATTTTCATGATTCTGCGACTGAAATTCGGCGTCTGTGCGCTGGCGTACCAATAGCCGAGACATTTTTTGGCGGAGCTTGGTGCGCCAGCGAACAGTCAGGGACTCACTTTCTGGCTAGCGTGGGCTTCCAGAACCTCGCGTTGGAGAGCAACCCCATGTCCGCCATGAGCCGCACGGAAATCGACACCGAGAACCTGGCGCGCATTTGCTTGTACGGCCGTCAATTGCCCCGAATCCTGCACCGACCGGTGCGCGGGTTTCGGGCACATGGTTGGGCGGCCGCAAGTTCTCAGCAGTCAGCGCTGTCGCCCAACACAGACCCGGGAAATCCAATGCCTATACATCTGCTCCGCCGCTTTTGCTGCGCGAGACCGCCTGTGCCGACCGATGATCTGGAGGAGACTCGAATGCGCGAAGTGCTGCGCAGCGCGGGGTTGAACGAGGCCGAACCTCCGTCCCCCGCTGTACCCACGCGGGCGAGTCGTCTGTTCAGGCCGGGCCACCGTGATGCGCGTGACGCCCAAAAGGCATGCTGCATCGGAACAAGCGCATTGAGCCCGTAGCATGTCCAAGCTTCTCGTGCACACAGCGACGGTGACTCTCAGCTTGCCCTTCGACATTGACTCGGACGCCGAAGTCGCAGCCCTTCGCGGCGCAGGAATCCCCGTTGATGCGCTCGGCAACGCAGAGTCTGGCTACCTGTTCGTGAGGCTCGCCAACAACCGCTGCGACAACATCTTCCGATGGTTTTCCAACAGGAAGTTCCCGAAGCCCTGAGGGGCTGCCTTGATCTCTACGCTGGCGGCGAATGGCAGCAGGGATTTTCGGGAGGTGCAGATTCATCTTGCCGCGGAGCTGCCTTTTACCTACGGCCGGCGATCTTGATGGAGGGCTTCCACATGGGCTCATGCGAGTGCGATGCGCCATCGAGCTCAAGGCAGACGTCCGTCGCTTCGCAGTCGATGTCTGCTATCGCTGCGTACCTGCCGCTCGCAGGGGCGAGCTGCCGGCCTGGGTGCAGCATGTTCCTACCGTTTGCGGTGCGTTCTCAGCCGCCGATAAGGGAGCATTGACGTGCCTTTGGTTATCGTCGGTTAGGTCTGCGGCGTTCGGCTTCGGGCTCCGGTGCTGGCAGTCCACTGCTCGAGAGAGTCAATGTGCGAATGAGCATTAGCATGGCGACGCGGCGTTGATATCTACGAGCAGATGGGTGCACCCGGACGACTCGAAGCTCTCGTTCCAGCAGACAAACGTAAGAGGTTTGATCGCGATGTGGCGTGTGAACTAGTTTTCTGATCCGCGCCTGACGTGTGCATGCCGATTTTACGAGCGCAGGTCTTTCCGATTCTCTGGCGATCAATCTCAGGACGAACGACTGGAACGCGCGCTCCAGACGTTCGGGCGCGCGACTTGATTCTCAAAGCCCGCCGGGACGGGCATGCTGGAAGGCCCGTTGCTGCGATGCAGAAGGTTTCGGCTACGGAAACGTGGCGTGTCTTGATCGCATGACTGCCGAAGTCGAATTTGGCGCAAGACTTGATCTGCAGGTTCTCGAGACGAGACCCGCAAGCGTTTTGCTCCAACCTTTTTCTTTGGAACCTCCATGAACCTCACGACAGCCATGAAGATCGTATCGGTCCCTGTTCTGACCCTCCTGGTCGCGGCCGGCGCCCACGCAGAGGCGTACGACGGTGTGCACAAGGCTTTCTCCAGCAAGACGCGAGATGAGGTGAATGCCGAGGCCGTGCGCACCGCCGAGGCGCCCGACCAGAACGTGGTTCGCGGTTCTCGCGGTCCCGAGACCATGGCTGTTTCGACGGCGCGTTCTCTCGTTGAAGCCGAGGCCGTTCACTACAACCTGCGGCCCGACCAGAATGTCGGCTCCGGCTCTCGTGTGAACAGCAAAGTTATTTCGACGATGCCGCACCCGGCCGATCTGCGCGCCAAGGCCAATTGAGCAACGACTGCTTCACGCTCCGCGTGCGGTAAGAAGAAAACGGTTGGCAGGAGAGCCCGGAGTTGCGGGTGCCCATCACGCACATGCCAGCCAAGGGTGGACACCTGATGACAACTTCCCTCACTGCTGACGCCGCCAGAGCCTTGGAGCCAGCCCCTTTGCCCGCCAAGGTCAACTCGGGCGTCGCCAACCCCTTGCTGCACGCGCCGCTGCTGCCGCTGTTGATTCGCCTCGCGGTGCCCACGGTCGCCGTGATGCTCATGCAGACGGTGCTGAGCGTGGCAGAAACCTACTTCGTGAGCGGGCTGGGTGTCGACGCTATCGCAGCGGCCTCGTTAGTCGTGCCCGTCATGTTGCTTATGACCATGGTCTCCAACGGCGGTGTCGGAGGCGGGGTTTCTTCGGCGGTCGCGCGGGCGCTCGGCGGCGGGCGGCAAGACGAAGCCGAAAGTCTCGTGTGGCACAGCGTCGTGATCGCGATCATCGCAGGCGGACTGTTCGCCTTGGCTGTGATCGCCGCGGGTCCGATGCTCTACCGTGAACTGGGTGGAACAGGTGCGTCCTTGCAGCAGGCGATTCGATACTCGGACATTCTCTTTGGCGGCGCGGTGCTGTTCTGGATTCCGACGTTGCTGCAGTCAGCCTTGCGAGGTGCGGGCAACGTCAGAACTCCAGCACTGATCATGCTCGGCGGCGTTGGCGTCGGGCTCATTATTTCTCCCGTCCTGATCCTGGGTTGGCTGGGGTTTCCGCGGATGGGCGTCGCCGGTGCGGGCGTGGCGCAGGTGTTGTGCAGTGCAGGCTCGCTCGTGGCGATCGTTGCCTCCATGCGATCCGCGGGCTCGAGGCTTCGACTTCGTCGGCACCCGCTACGGCGTGATCACTTCGGTGCCATCCTTGGCGTTGGCTTGCTGTCGACCCTCAACGCGGCGATGACGACGCTTTCAATTGCCGCGATCACAGCGGCTGCAGGCGCCTTCAACGTGTCGACGATCGCGGGCTACGGTATCGCGTCTCGACTGGAAATGTTGCTGGTTCCCGTGATGTTCGGCTTTGGCACCGCCGCCGTCACCGTGGTTGGAACCTGCATTGGCGCCGGCGATGTGGTGCGTGCGCGGCGCGCTGCGCTGGTGAACGCATTGTTCGTTGCTGGGTTGCTCGAAGTGCTGGGCCTCGGCGTGGCATTTTTTCCTGGACTGTGGATGTCTCACTTCGCGAGCGACCCCGACGTATTGGCCGTCGGGGAACAGTACCTGAGGGTGATGGGCCCGGTGTTCGGCTTCATTGCCGTCGCGTTGTCACTGTATTTCGCGGGGCAGGGCGCGCGGCGCGTCGGCTGGCCGCTCGCGGCCGGTGTCTTGCGCTTCGCGTGCGCGCTGTCCGCAGCGGCGCTGGTGTTCGCGGGGAGGCTCAGCCTCGAGTCTGCCTTCCTGCTGGTGGCTGGGGGCGCCATCGTCGGCGCCGCAGTGACGGTGTGGGGCTTCGCCCGAGGAGATTGGGGAAGACGCTAGAGTCACACGCTTCGTGCTGCGGCACAGGAGGTTTGTAGCTGTACATCTGTGCGATGTCGCTGCGTCTCTCTGTCCTTCGGCGTGGAGGTCGGACGAACCGGTGTTTTCGAGCGCAACGGGCGAGTCTGTCGGATCGCCCGGGTTGCCGGGACGTATTCAGTGTCTCAATGCGAGCGGATGGCCACCGCTTCGAGGGGCTCAGCCTGCCAGCCGCCGCCCAGCGCCTTGAACGCGCTGACCGCCGCGCGCGCCGACTCCGTTTGCGCCTGCGCTCTCGCATCGGCCACGCGCAGCAGGCTCTCGTCCGCCTGCAACACTTCGATCAGGCTGACGACACCTCGCTGATAAGCCGCGAACGATGCCCCTCGCGCGCGACCGAGCGATGCCTCGCCCTGCGCGAGCAAGGCGGCTTGTTCTTCACGCTTGACCAGGGCGGAGAAGGCGTTCTCCACGTCTTCGGTCGCACGCAGTGCAGCGAGCCGGTAGGCTGCGAGCAACTCCGCGTCCTGCCCCTTGGCGAGTGCAATCTGCGCGTCGATGCGCCCGAAGTCGAACAGCCGCCAGCGCAGGCCGAGCAGGGCCGCAGCCTGGCTGGCGCCGCCGGTGAACAGATTGCCGCTGGCCACGGACGTGGCGCTGCCGATCGTTCCCCCCAGTGAGAGTTTCGGGTAGTACTCGGCCATGGCCACGCCAATGCGCGCGTTCGATGCCGCAAGGCGCCGCTCGGCAGCGATCAGGTCGGGCCGCCGCCGCAGCAAATCGCCGGGTGATCCGGTGGCGCCGATGCGCGGTGCGACAGGAATGACACCCCCCGCCGCCAATTCGGAGCGGTGCGCGCCCGGCGTCGCGCCCAGCATCACGTCGAGCGCGTTCATGGCCGCGGCCTCGCCCGCCTCCAACACTGGCACAGATGCACGGACCTGCGCCAGGGCACCTTCGGCTTGCCTCAGTTGGAGTTCGGCGGCCAGCCCCTTGCCGTAGAGGAGGTTGATCTTCGACAGCAGGTCCTGCTGCGTGGCGACTTGCCGCCGTGCCACGTCGAGGCGGGCCTGTAGACCGCGCAGCGTGATGTAGATGTCTGCGGTCTGCGCGGCCACGGCCAAGCGCGTGGCGGCCGCGCCGGCCTCCGATGCCTGGTAGTCGGCCAGCGCTGCCTCGCGTCCCCGGCGCACGCCGCCGAAGATGTCCAGCTCCCAGCTTGCGCCGAGGTTCGCTTCGTAGGCGTTGCCATAGCGATCAAAACCTAGCTGTGAGTTCAGCACCTGGCCCAGCGGCGTCTCCACTGACTGGTAGGCCCTGGCGGCTTGTCCGCCGAGATTGCCTGAAGGCAGCAGTGCCGCATTCGCCGCACCGAGCCCGGCCCGGGCCTGCGCCACGCGGGCGGATGCCTGTGCAAGGTCAAGATTCTGTTTCAGAGCGAGTTCGACATAGCGGGCCAGTCGTGCATCGCCGAAGCCGGTCCACCACGCCACCAGCTCGGCGTTGGCCGTGGCGGATCGCCGGTCGAGGGCTGTCTCGCCGATGAAGCGGTCCGGCAGGCTCGGGGCAGGTCGGACATAGTCAGGCCCGGCAGCGCAGCCTGCGAGGAGGCTGAACAGCAGGGGCAGGGCAAGAGTACGTTGGGACATGGGTTGCTCCGGGACGGCGGACAGGAAAAGGTGTGTGACTATAATTCAATATGGTCACTTGTTGTCGTTTGTTTGTCCGGGCGGTAAGCTCTGGTCATGAGCAATGCAACTTCTTCTCCGCCTGTAGCGCGGGGGCCGGCCGATCACGACGTGCGCGCGCAGATCGTCGTCGCGGCCACCGAGCACTTCAGCCAGTACGGGTACGAGAAGACCACGGTTTCCGACCTCGCCAAGGCCATCGGCTTCTCCAAGGCGTACATCTACAAGTTCTTCGAGTCCAAGCAGGCGATTGGCGAAATGATCTGCGCGAACTGCCTGCGCGAGATCCAGGAGGGCATCCGCGTGGCGGTCGACGGGGTCGAAAGCCCGCCCGAGAAGCTGCGCCGTATGTTCAAGGCCATTGTCGATTTGGGCCTGCGCCTGTTCTTCCAGGACCGCAAGCTCTACGAGATCGCCATCTCGGCGGCCAGCGAGCGCTGGCCGTCGGCCATTGCCCATGAAGAGTGCATCCGGCAGATGCTCATCGAGCTGCTGAAGCAGGGCCGCGAGTCGGGCGACTTCGAGCGCAAGACGCCGATCGACGAGGCGGCGGCGGCCATTTATCTGGTCATGCACCCCTATATCAACCCCGTGATCCTGCAGCTCAGCGCTCATTACACGGACCAGGCGCCGGCCCAGCTGTCGGGTCTGGTGCTGCGCAGTCTATCTCCTTGAAGATATAAATCGGCCGTGACCATTGACTAAAATGGTCACTGTTATCAGAATCGGGGCCCTGATCGATTCGTCTATGGGCCCCTCATGCACTCGCGCCGCTTCCTTACATCTGCACTTGTCTGCGCCTTGCCGTTCGCGCTGGCCGCCTGCGACGACAAGGCGCCACCCGATCCGCGCACCCAGGCGCCGCTGGTGCGCGCAGCCACCGTCCAGACGGCCGCGTCGGCATCGCGCTCGTTCACCGGCACCGTGGCCGCGCGGGTTCAAAGCGACCTGGGTTTCCGCGTCTCCGGAAAGGTGCTGGAGCGCTTCGTGGACGCGGGCCAGACGGTCAAGCGCGGGCAGTTGCTCATGCGCATCGACCCGGTCGACCTGAGGTTGGCGGCGCGTGCCCAGCAGGAGGCTGTCAGCGCTGCACGGGCGCGTGCAAAGCAGGCGAGCGACGAAGAAGCGCGTTACCGCGATCTGCGCGGCACCGGCGCCATTTCCGCCTCGGCGTACGACCAGGTCAAGGCGGCGGCGGATGCGGCCCAGGCCCAGCTCGGTGCGGCCGAAGCGCAGGCCGAGGTTGCGCGCAATTCCAGTCGTTATTCGGAACTCGTTGCCGACGCGGACGGCACGGTGCTCGAGACGCTGGCCGAGCCTGGCCAGGTCGTCAACGCCGGGCAGCCGGTGGTCCGCTTGGCGCAGGCCGGGCGCAGGGAGGCCGTGGTCCAGTTGCCGGAAACGCTACGTCCGGTCATCGGCTCCGTCGGCCAGGCCACGCTGTTCGGCAGGGAAGGTGTTGCGGTGGCCGTCAAGCTCAGGCAACTCTCCGATGCAGCCGACAAGCTCACGCGCACCTTCGAGGCGCGCTATGTGCTTGGTGGCGAGATGGTCAACGCGCCACTCGGGGCCACGGTGACGGTTCACGTCGGGGATGGCAAGGTCGTCGCGAAGAACGGTGTGCAGGTGCCCATCGGCGCCCTGTTCGACGCCGGCAAGGCGCCGGGGGTCTGGGTCATCACCGGTGATCCGGCGAAGGTGCACTGGCAGCCGGTGACGGTGGAGTCGCTGGAAGACGACCGCGCCCAGATCACGGGCGAGCTCAAGCAGGGCGATCGCGTGATCGCACTCGGCGCGCACCTGCTGCGCGAGGGTGAAGAGGTGCGCGTTGCCGGCGCGGCCGCGGCGCCTGCGGGTGGCGGAGCCCGTCCATGAGCGAAGGCCGTTTCAATCTGTCGGCGCTCGCAGTCCGTGAGCGCGCTATCACCCTGTTCCTGATCCTGCTGATCTCGCTGGCCGGCCTCGTCGCTTTCTTCAAGCTGGGGCGCGCGGAAGACCCGGCCTTCACGATCAAGGTGATGACCATCATCACGGCCTGGCCCGGCGCCACGGCGCAGGAAATGCAGGACCAGGTCGCCGAGAAGGTCGAGAAACGCCTGCAGGAACTGCGCTACTACGATCGCGCCGAAACCTACACGCGGCCCGGTCTCGCGTTCACCACGCTGACCTTGCAGGACAGCACGCCACCCTCCAAGGTGCAAGAAGAGTTCTATCAAGCACGAAAGAAGGTCGGCGACGAAGCGGGCAATCTTCCGGCGGGCGTGATTGGCCCGATGATCAACGACGAGTACGCCGACGTCACCTTCGCCCTCTTCGCACTCAAGGCCAAGGGAGAGCCGCAGCGCGTGCTGGTGCGCGATGCGGAAACGCTGCGCCAGCGGCTGCTGCACGTGCCGGGCGTGAAGAAGGTGAACATCGCCGGCGAGCAGCCCGAACGGATCTACGTCGAGTTCGCGCACGACCGGCTGGCCACTCTGGGCATCGGCCCGCAGGATGTGTTCGCCGCGCTCAATGCCCAGAATGCGCTGAGCCCGGCCGGGTCGGTAGAAACCAAAGGTCCGCAGGTCTTCATTCGCCTGGACGGTGCCTTCGACACCTTGCAGAAGATCCGGGACACGCCGGTGGTCGCGCAAGGGCGCACCCTGAAGCTGTCGGACGTCGCCACGGTCAAGCGCGGCTATGAAGACCCAAGCACCTTCATGATCCGCAGCGGCGGCGAACCGGCCCTGCTGATCGGCGTCGTGATGAAAGAGGGCTGGAACGGGCTCGACCTGGGCAAGTCGCTGGATGCCGAAGCCCGCGCCATCAATGCCGAACTGCCGTTGGGCCTGAGCCTGTCGAAAGTCACGGACCAGTCGGTCAACATCGCCGCATCGGTCGACGAATTCATGATGAAGTTCTTCGCGGCCTTGCTGGTCGTGATGCTGGTGAGCTTCCTGAGCATGGGCTGGCGCGCGGGCCTGGTTGTCGCTGCAGCCGTGCCGCTCACGCTGGCCGTGGTCTTCGTGGTCATGGCCGCCACCGGCAAGAACTTCGATCGCATCACGCTCGGCTCGCTGATCCTGGCGCTGGGCCTGCTGGTGGACGACGCCATTATCGCCATCGAGATGATGGTGGTGAAGATCGAAGAAGGCTACAGCCACATCGCTGCATCGGCCTATGCGTGGAGTCACACGGCGGCGCCGATGCTCTCAGGTACGCTGGTTACCGCCGTCGGCTTCATGCCCAACGGCTTTGCACCATCGACTGCGGGCGAGTACACGAGCAACATGTTCTGGATCGTCGGCATCGCGCTGATCGCCTCCTGGGTCGTCGCGGTGGTGTTCACCCCGTACCTGGGCGTGAAGCTGCTGCCGAACCTCAAGAAAATCGAAGGCGGGCACGCCGCGATCTACGACACGCCGCGCTACAACCGCCTGCGTCGCGTGCTCGAGCGCGTGATCGCACGCAAGTGGCTGGTCGCGGGCGCCGTTATCGCGCTGTTCGTGCTGTCCATCCTCGGCATGGGTGTCGTGAAGAAGCAGTTCTTCCCGATCTCCGACCGCCCCGAGGTCCTGGTCGAGGTGCAGATGCCCTATGGCACGGCCATCACGCAGACCAGCGACGCGACGGCGAAAGTCGAGGCCTGGCTGTCCAAGCAAGCCGAGGCACAGATCGTCACGTCCTACATCGGCCAGGGCGCACCGCGCTTCTTCTTCGCCATGGGCCCGGAACTGCCGGACCCGGCCTTCGCCAAGATCGTCATCCGCACAGCCAGCCAGGAAGAGCGTGACACCCTGAAGCTGCGGCTGCGCGAGGCCATCGCGCAGGGCTTGGCGCCCGAGGCGCGGCTGCGGGTGACCCAACTGGTGTTTGGCCCGTACTCGCCGTTCCCGGTGGCCTACCGTGTCACGGGGCCGGATGCAAACGAATTGCGGAAGATCGCGGCCGACGTGCGTCAGGTCATGGATGCGAGCCCGATGATGCGCACCGTCAGCACCGACTGGGGCACCCGCACGCCCGCGCTGCACTTCACCTTGAATCAGGACCGTCTGCAGGCCGTGGGCCTAAGCTCCAATGCCGTGGCGCAACAACTGCAGTTCCTCTTGAGCGGCGTGCCTGTGACGACCGTGCGCGAAGACATCCGCACCGTGCAGGTCGTCGCCCGTTCGGCGGGCGACACGCGTCTCGACCCGGCCCGCATCGCGGACTTCACGCTCGCCGGTGCCGGCGGCCAACGCATTCCGCTGTCGCAGGTCGGCCAGGTCGAGATGCGCATGGAAGAGCCGGTCATGCGGCGACGCGACCGCATGCCCACCATCACGGTGCAGGGCGACATCGCCGACGGAACGCAGCCGCCGGACGTGTCGAACGCGATCACCAAGCAGCTGCAGCCGATCATCGACAAGCTGCCCGCGGGCTACCGCGTCGTCCAGGCCGGCTCCATCGAGGAATCGGAGAAGGCGACCGCGGCGATGCTGCCGCTGTTCCCGATCATGCTGGCGGTCACGCTTCTGATCATCATTCTCCAGGTGCGCTCGATGTCGGCGATGGTCATGGTGTTCCTTACCAGCCCGTTGGGACTGATCGGTGTGGTGCCAACTCTGCTCATCTTCCAGCAGGCATTTGGCATCAATGCGCTGGTTGGGCTCATCGCGCTGTCGGGGATTCTGATGCGCAACACGCTGATTCTGCTGGGGCAGATCCACCACAACGAGCAGGAGGGGCTGGACCCTTTCCACGCGGTGGTCGAGGCTACGGTGCAGCGAGCGCGGCCCGTGATCCTGACGGCGTTGGCGGCGATCCTCGCGTTCATTCCGCTGACGCATTCGGTGTTCTGGGGCGCATTGGCGTACACGCTGATCGGCGGCACTTTCGCGGGGACGATCCTGACGCTGGTGTTCCTGCCGGCGATGTATTCGATCTGGTTCAGGATCAAACCAGGCAACGCGACCCAGCCCGCGCACTGATGCGCTTCATCATCATTCATCAAGATCGAAGGAACCAGTCATGTCGAGTTCATCAGTCGTCGTAGTGACTGGCGCGTCCTCGGGCATCGGACGTGTCGCCGCGGAAATGTTCGTGGCGCGAGGCTGCCGGGTTTTCGGCACCGTTCGCGAGTTGCGCAAGGCACCCGCGCTGCCTGGTGTGGAGTTCATCGAAATGGACGTCCGCGACGAAGGTTCTGTCCAGAGGGGCATCGAATCCGTCATCGACCGGGCCATGCGCATCGACGTGCTGGTCAACAACGCGGGAATGATGATGATCGGCGCGGTCGAGGAAACCGCGACAGCCGAGGCTGCAGTGCTGTTCGATACCAACGTTTTCGGCATGCTCCGCACGACGCGCGCGGTGCTCCCGTACATGCGTGAAAAACGCCGCGGGCGAATCGTCAACGTGAGTTCCGTGCTCGGTGTGCTTCCGGCTCCGTACATGGGACTCTATGCGGCCACCAAGCACGCAGTGGAAGGACTGTCGGAGTCGCTGGACCATGAAGTGCGCCAGTTCGGCATTCGTGCCACGCTGGTGCAGCCGGCCTTCACCCGGACCAACCTCGATGCCAATGCGCCCCGTGTCAAGGCGCGGATCGCGGGCTATGACCGCGAACGCGAACTGGTGACGCTCTCCGTGGCCGAGAGCGTGAGCAGTGCGCCCGAGCCGCACGGCGTGGCGAGCACCATCGTCGAGGCGGCGCTGGGCCCGTGGCGAATGCGTTGCACGCCGCCGGGGGAGGCGTCTCTGTTGACGAAATTGCGCCGCTTCATGCCGGCGGGACCGGTGGATGCGAGCCTGAGGAAAAAACTCGGGCTCGTCTGAGCACCTGTCCGAGATGCTTGTACCGAGCGTCGGCCTGACCAACAAGAAGGAGAACATTTGTGGACAGCCTGGATCTCCTGCGCACATTCAGCGAGGTCGCCACTTCGGGGAGCTTCTCCCGCACGGCCAAGCATCTTTCGCTGTCCAAGGGCACCGTCAGCAAATACATCGCGGCACTCGAGAGCCGGTTCGGTGTCAGATTGCTGAACCGGACCAGCCATGCCGTCAGCCTGACGGACGCTGGCGCCTTGCTGCTCGAAAGAAGCAGGCCCATGCTCGAACTGGCCGACGTCACGCAAGCCGAGCTCCAGGACCGCGCGCGGATCCCCAGCGGGCGCGTGCGCATCTCGGCGCCTTACGGCATGGAACTGACCGAATTGCCGGCATTGATCAACGCCTTTCTTGGCCACTATCCGGAGGTCAGCATCAGTCTCGTGCTCACAAACCGCATGGTCGATCTTGCGGAGGAAGGCGTCGACATCGCGCTTCGCTTCGGCGCGTCAGCCAATGAGAACCTGATCGTTCGAAAACTGGTATCGATGGAGCTCACTGTCTGCGCGGCTCCCGTTTACTGGCGTAAGCATGGTGTGCCAGCTCATCCGGGCGAACTTGCGCATCACATCGCGCTGTTCAGCAGCCATCTGAATCCGCTGCCCAAGTGGCGCTTCGAAGTCGACGGTCAGCCACTCGAGGTCCCGGTCCGTGGACCGTTGGATGCGACGGAAGCCAGTCCGCTCATCCAGGCGGCGCTGCTTGGCGCAGGCGTTGTCTACTTGCCCTCGGTGATGCTCGCGCCTTACGTCGAGAGCGGGCGACTAGTGCCCGTGCTGTCGGAGTTCGTTCGCAGCGACATGTGGCTGTCCGCTGTGTACCTGGAGCGCCGGCACAGCACGGCGGTGCATCGGGCACTGCTGGATTTTCTCGTGAGCCGGTTGAAGCCTACAGGTTCGCGGATGAGGATCGACGCGCAGTGAGCTGGCAACGTGCGAAGGATGCGCGCCTCCCTGCGGGTTGTCACTGAAGCGAGCAGGATCGCGCAACCAGCTTGCTGCGGCGTGACCAGGCGCCCTGATGTCGTCCGCTGGGACGGCCACGTCGTAGTCGAAGTCCTTCGGGATCTCGAAGGTTTCGAACTCCGCGTTTCTGCGGGAGGCCTTTGATGTGGATTCCCACGCTCATTGGCCCCACTTTTCCATCGAACGCTGACCCGCTTCTGCGCACCGATGCGCAGAACCACAGGCGTGCGCGTTGGAATACAGGCGGTTCAAGCGTCAGCGAAAATGTGGGTCCACGCGTCGATGGCCGCACCGATGCCGCTAGATGCGCCGGTCACCAGTGCGCGCTTGCCGATGCGGGCGGTTGTGTATGAACTCAAGGTCGATCTCCTGGTCATGCAGAGCGGGTACAGAACGCCAAGGCCACCGGAGGCTTGCGCGTCGGCCGTGCGATGGCCTGAGTCGGCGGGGCAAGGGCCTGATCAAAGACGCTAGCGCAGGCAGGCGGCAGCTACACCACTTGCACCACGACCTTGCCCTTGGCGCGCCCACTGTCGACGTAGGCCAACGCTTTGTGGGTGTCCTGAAATGGGAACACTTTGTCGACGATCGGGCGGATGGCGCCTGACTCGATGAGGGCGGTGATCTCTCGCAACTGCGCCCCATCGGCCCGCATGAAGACGAAGGTGTAGTGGCCCCCGTTCTTCTTTGCCTTGTTCCTGATGCCGAAACTCAACAGGCGCAGCACTTGCCTGAGCGGCCAGGCCAGTCCTCGCGCGATGGCGAACGCCGGGGTGGGCGGCCCCGAGATGGAGATGAGATGCCCGCCCGGCTTGAGAACCTGGAGGGATTTGTTCAGCTCGCCGTTGCCGAGGCTGTTCAACACCACGTCGTAGTCGCGGAGCACCGTGGCGAAATCCTGCTGCTTGTAATCGATGACGACGTCCGCGCCCAAGGCCTTCACCCAGGCGACGTTGGCCGTGCTGGTGGTCGTGGCCACGAATGCCCCGAGATGCTTGGCAAGCTGGATGGCGATGGTGCCGACGCCGCCGGAGCCGGCATGGATCAGGACCTTCTGCCCCTTTTTCAGCTTGGCGGTTTCGACCAGCACCTGCCAGGCGGTCAGGGCCACCAGAGGAACGGATGCGGCCTCGACCATGCTGAGATTCTTGGGCTTCAGCGCCAGCGACGATTCCTTGACGGCGATGAACTCGGCGAAGGTGCCGATGCGATCGTCGTCGGGGCGCGCATAGACCTCGTCGCCCGGTTTGAAGCTGCGAACGCGAGCGCCGACCCGCTCAACCGTACCGGCCAGGTCGTTGCCCAGGATCAGGGGGAAGTGGTAGGGAAGAATCAATTTGAATTCGCCGCTCTTGATCTTCGAGTCCAGGGCATTGATGCTCGCCGCGTGGATCTGGATTAGGACGTCATCGTCCCGCACCTCGGGCTCGGGCGTTTCGCCGATGCGGCCAACTTCATTCTTTCCGTAACGATCGATGATGAACGCTTTCATGGGCGACTTTTTTCCAGAGTGTTTGATTGAATGCGCTTCGGGCAGCCCCGCCCCACAGGGGGCGGTCGGGAAAGTCGGCCTGAAGCCGGTTGCAAAAGATGCCGTCGTTCAGTCATTGAGAAAGGCCAGCGCCTTGGGCACGAATTCGCCGTGGTACTGGAAAATCCCGCCATGCCCAGCGTCTTTGTAGATGACCAGTTGCGAGCCTGGGATGCGACGTGCCATGTCATGGCTGTTCACGGTGGGCACCATGATGTCGTTGTCGCCATTGGCAATCAACACAGGGATGCGGATGCCGCCCAGATCCTGGGGCACCTGCCGGCCCCAGGCCTTGATGGCCTTCAGCTGCCGCAGGAAGGCAGGGGGCGTCGGCCCCTTGTCCCGATCCGCCTTGCGCTCCTTCAGTCGCTCCAGGAAGGCTTTCGCGGCTTGACGACCGTTGGCCGTGGAGGTGAAGAACAGAAAGGTCTTCGGATCCCGCAGCGTCAGCAGGCCTTTGACTATCAGCGGCCAGGAGACCGCTCCGACCCGTTCGATGCCTGTGCCGCCTGCCGGCCCTGTGCCGGTCAGGATGAGTCGGCGCACCAGGCCGGGGGCTTTCAGCACGATGTCCTGCGCCACGAATCCTCCGAGGGAGAAGCCAAGCAGATCAATCTTCTCGAAGCCCAGTGCGTGGACCAGCGCGATCGCATCCCGCGCCATCGCATCGATGGTCACAGGCGCTGTTCCGCCTGAAGCGCCGATCCCTCGGTAATCGATGGCGATGATGCGATGCCTGCGGGCAAGTCCATCGACGATCCGCGGGTCGAAATTGTCGAGGACCGCGCCCCAGTGGTTGAGCAGGACCAGAGGCACGCCATCGCGCGGCCCCAGGTCGCGGTACGCGAATGCAGTCCCGTCGACATCGATCGAGAGGTTGGGAGCGTCGATGAAGGGCATGCGCGATCCGGTCAGGCGTTCACATCCACGATGGTGCGCCCCTGGATCTTCCCTGCGAGTACCTGGCTGGCAACGTCAGGAACCTCTGCCAATCCGATCACCTTGGTGGTCCGTGCCAGCTTGTCCAGGTCCAGGTCGCTGGCCAGACGCGACCACGCCTGCAGCCGCGCAGGCTGCGGCGCATTGACCGAGTCGATACCGGCGAGGGTGACGTTGCGCAGGATGAAGGGCAGGACGGATGCCGGCAGGTCCGCGCCCTGTGCGAGCCCGAAGGCCGCGACCACGCCGCGATACCGGGTCTGCGCCAGGACGTTTGCCAAGGTATGGCTGCCGACCGAATCGATGGCCCCGGCCCATCGCTCCTTGGCGATCGGTGCGCCCGCTTCGGACAGGGTGTGACGGTCGATGATGTCCGCCGCGCCCAGCGCACGCAGGTAATCGGATTCCTCGAGACGCCCGGTCGACGCGATCACGCGATAGCCCAGGCTCGACAGCAGCGCGATCGCCACGGAGCCGGCGCCGCCATTGGCGCCCGTCACCAGGATGTCGCCGTGCTTGGGCGTCAGGCCACCATGCTCGAGCGCGAGCACCGACAGCATGGCGGTGTACCCGGCGGTGCCGACGGCCATGGCATCCCGGGTCGAAAACACCTCGGGAACCTTGACCAGCCAATCACCGCTCACCCGCGCCTTTTGCGCAAAGCCGCCGTGGTGCGTCTGGCTCAGTCCCCAGCCGTTGGCCAGCACACGGTCGCCGGCTGCGATGCCGGGATAAGTCGACGACTCGACGACACCGGCAAAGTCGATGCCCGGAATCAGCGGAAACTGGCGAATGACCGGTGACCGGCCACTGAGCGCCATCGCGTCCTTGTAGTTCACCGTCGAGTACTCGACCGCGACGGTGACGTCGCCCGGCATCAGGTCCTCTTCCTTGAAGTCGACCAGGCTGCTTGAAATGGTGTCGCCGGTCTTGCTGGCGAGCAGTGCCTTGAATGTCATGTGCTGTTCCTTCCGTTCTGGCGTTCTTGCCGTTTCAGGCGGCGGTTCGATAGCGCTCCGCCACGTGCGCCTGCCGAATGTCCGCGACCAGGGCCTGACGTGCCGTGTTCAGCACCTCCCAGCGCGCGGCATCGTGCAACGGCGGGATGGTCACGAGTTCACGGCGGTCGAATCCGGTCAGCGCGGCATCCACCAGCTCTTCTACTCCCATCAGGTCGGGCATCGCACGGGTATCGATGCCCGCGCGCTCCCAGATCTCGGTGCGGGTGCCGGCCGGCAACACCGCCTGCACGTAGACGCCCTTGGGCGCGAGCTCCAGGCTCAACCCCTGGGACAGGAACAGCACGAAGGCCTTGGTCGCGCCGTAGACCGACATGCCGAACTCGGGCGCCAGGCCGACCACCGAGCCGATGTTGACGATCGCGCCTTTGCCGGCCTGCACCAGGCGCGGGGCGATGGCGCTCGCCAGCCTCACGAGTGCGGTGGTGTTGAGGCTGACCAAGCGGGCGACATCGTCTGTCGACTGGTCGATGAACGGGCCGGACAGTGCGGCCCCGGCGTTGTTGATCAGGGTCTCGATCCTGGCGTCCTCGCGCAGTCGCGTCTCGACGGCGGCCAGGTCGCCGGGTTGGGTCAGATCGGCCGCAAGGATATCGACGGCAGCGCCGGTTTCCTCACGCAGGCGCGCCGCGAGCGTTTCCAGCCGCGCCTTGTCGCGCGCCACCAGCACGAGGTCGTGGCCGCGGCGTGCGAAGCGGTCGGCATAGATGGCGCCAATGCCGGTCGAGGCGCCCGTGATGAGAACAGTGGAATGAGAGGTCATGTGTTTTGCTCGTGATCGAAAGGGTGAGTCCATGCCGAGATATGCAGCGTGGAAAAACGACTACCGGACGCTGGAATCAGCGAGGGTCGGATAGTCGATGTAGCCTTTGGCGCCACCGCCATACAGCGTGGTGGGGTCCAGCGCGGCGAGGGGTGCGCCGATCTCCAGCCTTTCGACCAGATCGGGGTTGCTGATGAAGGGGCGGCCGAAGACGAACAGGTCGGCCTTGTCCTCGATCAGGCGGGCGTTGGCCAGTTCGAGGTCATACCCGTTGTTGGCCAGGTAGGTGTTCTTGAAGCGAGTGCGCAAGGCGTCGAAATCGAACGGTGCGGCATCGCGCGGACCCCCGGTGGCGCCTTCGACCACATGCAGGTAGACGATGCCCATCGCATTGAGTTGCTCGGCGATGTAGTCGTACTGCGACTGCGGATCGCTGGACGAAATGGCGCCGGCCGACGACACCGGCGAGAGGCGCACACCGGTGCGCTCGGCACCGATTTCCTTCGCCACGGCGGCCGTGACTTCGAGCAACAGGCGCGCGCGGTTCTCGATGGAGCCGCCGTACGCGTCCGTCCGGGTGTTGGCACCGTCCTTGATGAACTGCTCCAGCAGGTAGCCGTTGGCACCGTGGACCTCGACGCCGTCGAACCCCGCAGTGATTGCATGGGCCGCAGCCTGGCGGAAATCCTCGACGATGCCTGGAATCTCATCCAGGGTCAGGGCACGTGGCTCAGAGACGTCATGAAAACCGCTGTTGACGAAGGTCTTGGTCGCGGCGCGGATGGGGGAGGGGGCCACCGGCGCGGTGCCACCAGGGCGCAGGTCGACGTGGGAGATACGGCCCACGTGCCACAACTGCACGAAGATCCGCCCGCCCTTGGCGTGAACGGCGTCGGTCACCTTGCGCCAGCCGTCGATCTGCTGCGGCGTGTACAGACCCGGGGTGTCCTGGTAGCCCTGGGCATCGGCCGAGATCTGGGTGGCCTCGGTGATGATCAGGCCCGCCGAGGCGCGCTGACCGTAGTAGGTGGCGGCGTACTCGCTGGGCACCAGACCCGCGCCTGCCCGATTGCGCGTCAGCGGCGCCATCACGATGCGGTTGGACAGTTGGAGTGAGCCAAGTGTGTAGGGCTCGAAGAGCGTCTTGTCAGTCATGCTTGTTTGCTGTGTCGTCGTTGATCGGGCGGGGACGGGATGCGCTACGGCATCACTCCTCGAGGAACTGGATCGCGTGTTGCAGGAAGCGCTCGGGATACTGGAACTGCGCGCCGTGTCCGGCGTCGGGATAGATCAACAGCTGCGCGTTGGGAATGTTCTGCGACAGATGCCAGGAGTTGATCGTGGGAATCATGATGTCGTCGACGCCGTTGAGCACCAGGGTCGGCTGCGTGACGGCGTTCAGGAAGGCATAGGGGTTCGCACCCGGCAGCGGCTGCAGGTAGGCGGCGTGCGCCTCGGCTTGGGCTTGAGCGACGGCCATCGAGCTGGGCGGGTCCTGGTCGGCGCGCTGGTGGCGGCGCTCCCAGAAGGCCAGACCCGCCTGCTTGGCAGCTTCCGAGCGGCCGAAGAACAGGTAGAGAAAGTCATCCGCGGTCGGCACGGGGTTCGGCGCGACCTCCAGCACCCTGGGCTCCATCTTCGGATCGCCGCCGCGCAGTCCGGTGCCGAGCAGGACGAGCTTTCGAACCAGTTGCGGGTGACGCAGCACGACCTCCTGCACCTGGAAGCCCCCGATCGAGAAACCAAGCAGATCGACCTGGGACAGACCCAGCGCCCGGATCACCAGGGCGATGTCGTCCGCCATGTCTTCGATCCGGTTGCGGGGCGTGCCGGTCGAGGAGGCAATGCCGCGACCGTTGTAAAGGATGACCTCGCGGCCTGCGGCCAGACCATCGGTCAACAGGGGATCCCAGTGGTCCAGGCCGCCGCGGAAATGCTGGACGAAGAACAGAGGGGGCTGTCCGCTGGAGGTGTTGCCCCAGCGGCGATGGGCGAATTTGTCGCCATCCACTTCGACGAAGCGGGTGGGTGCGGTCAGGTGGGTATCGCTCATTTTCGGAAGCCTTCCAAGGTAAGTTGGCCTAATGATGTCGATCATCATCTTTGATGTCAAGGACTTTGATGATGATCGACATCAATGTATATTCATGGCTTCACCGATGGCACATCTAGAGAGGTCCTGGACATGAAGGTCACCAAGGCGCAGGCACAGGCGAACCGGGCGCACATCGTCGAGACGGCCTCCTCGCTGTTTCGCGAGCGTGGTTACGACGGGGTGGGGATTGCGGACTTGATGGCGTTCGCAGGCTTCACCCACGGCGGGTTCTACAAGCACTTCGAATCCAAGGCCGACCTGATGGCGCAAGCCGCGACCTGCGGTTTTGCGCAGACGGCCGCCAAGGCCGAAGGCGTCGATGCGATGGCATTTGTCCATCACTATCTGTCCCGTGAACACCGAGATGCACCGGGTGACGGTTGCACGATGGCCGCCCTGTGCGCAGATGCTGCGCGCCAACCGGAGTCGATCAAGACGGCGTTTGCGACCGGCATTGAAAACCTGCTGGTGACCCTGGGAAACCAGTTCGACGCGCCAGAGGAGGACGATCAGGGCGGCGACGCACGCGCCAGGCGGATCGACCTCATTGCGCAGGCAGTCGGTGCCATCGTGCTGTCGCGGGCGTGTCCTGACGACTCGCCACTGGCCGATGAAATTCTGGATGTCTGCCGCAGCGCCGTCCTGTCGAGGCTTTCCTCGATGACGCCTGGCGCTTCCGGTTCCCAGAGCACCTAGTCGCACAACTTCCGCGACAGCCCACGACAGAGGTCGGCGGCATCTCATTGCTGCGGACGCTGCGGGTCCCCTGAGGCCGCATCCTGCACAGCGCGAAACGCGCTTATAAAGAGCTCGCCCCACCACTGATTCTTGAGCGAGTGCGTATGAAGTCTGCAGGCTTGAAGGGAACCGTGTCCATTGAACTGGTGCACGAGGCGATCCACGCCGCGGCGCTGAGAAACATGGACATCAGCAGCGTCCTCGAAAGCGCCAAGATCGACCGCGAGCTGTTGAACGCGCCGCGCGCGCGCATCTCGGCGGCGGCGTACTCGCAGATGTGGGTGGCGCTGGCCGACCTGATGGACGACGAGTTCTTCGGCCTGGACAGCCACGGGCTTCGCCGCGGCAGCTATGCGCTCATGACGCGCGCCGCCGTCAACGCCGACAACCTCGCGCACGCATTGCGCCGCATCCTGAGGTTCCTCCACGCCACGCTGGACGACTTCCGCGGCGAGCTGGTCTGCGATGGCGACGGGGCGCGCATCGTCCTGCATGACGGCGGCGTGCTGCGCCGGCTGTTCGGCTACGGCACCTGGTTCATCCTCGTTCATGGCCTGGCGTGCTGGCTCGTGCACCGGCGCATTCCCCTGCGCGAGATGCAGTTCCGGTGCCCGCCGCCCGGCGACGACAGCCACTACCGCACGCGCTTCTGCGAGAACGTGAAGTTCAACGGCGAGACCACGCACATCAGCTTCGCCAGCGATCTGCTGGACCTGAAGATCGCGGAGTCGCCCGCCACGGTCAACAACTTCCTGAGGGAAGCGCCGGCCAACCTGCTGGTCAAGTACCGCAACGATGCAAGCACCAGCGCCCAGGTGCGCAACAGGTTGCGCAGCCAGATGCCCGAGGCGTGGCCCGAACTCGAAAAGCTCGCACAGGAACTCTGCGTTTCCGGCACCACGCTGCAACGCCGCTTGCAGCAGGAGGGCGTGAGCTACCAGCGCGTGAAGGACGACCTGCGGCGCGACATCGCCATCGACCTCTTGTCGAGTGCGTCGCTGACGGTGGCCGAAGTCGCCGCGCGCACCGGCTTCCAGGAAACCAGCGCCTTCCATCGCGCCTTCAAGAAATGGACAGGCGTCAGCCCCGGCGCCTATCGCTCGTCCGCGCCCGCGCCGGAATAGGCCGAAGCGCCGGCGCTCGCCGACGCTGGCGGGTGATGCCGGCATGTCCGAACGCCCCATCCAGATCGAGACGCGCGGGCATGGAAGCGTGCCGCCTGCAGAACTAACCTCCCGTCGACATCGCATCTCGCGACGGATCAAACGACAGGAGACGAAAACATGCAGCAGGCCGGCAAGCAGGTCGATATTCACGCGTTGGCGGGGCACTCCCGGTTCAACGGCTTTCACGGGCTCGTGCTCTGGTGGTGCGTGTTGATCCTGGTCATCGACGGCTATGACCTGGCGGTCGTGGGCGCCGCGCTGCCATCGATCATGAAAGACATGGGCGTCGACGCCACGAGCGCCGGCGTCATGGCCGGGTCGGCGTTGTTCGGAACCATGCTGGGCGCGATCTTCCTGGGCACCTTGGCAGACCGCATCGGCCGCCCTCGCATGATCGCGGTGTGCATGGCGCTCTTCAGTGTCTTCACGGCGCTGACCGGGCTGGCCACCGAACCCATCGGCTTCAGCGTCGCCCGCTTCATCGCGGGCCTCGGCATCGGCGGGGTGTTGCCCATCGTGACCGCGCAGATGGGCGAGTTCGCACCGGCGAAGCTGCGCACGCGCCTAGTGACGATGGTTTTCGCGGGCTACTCCGTAGGCGGCATTCTGGTTGCGCTCACTGCCAAGCAGCTCATCGAGAGCCACGGATGGCAATGGGTGTTCTATGTGGCCGGCCTGCCCGTGCTGCTGATTCCGCTCATCCTGAAAACGATGCCCGAATCGCTGTCGTTTCTTCTCAAGAAGGGTGACCAGCGGCAGCTCGGGGAGATCGCGGCCAAGCTCGCGCCGGAGCAGCCGAACGCAGCCGGCACCGTGTATGTCGGCGCGTCCACCGACCGCCTGCACGACGCGCCGGTGCGCACCCTGTTCGACGCCGGACGCGCGTTCAGCACCGTGATGATCTGGGTGGCTTTCATGACGGGGCTGTTCATGGTCTACGCGCTGAACTCCTGGCTGACCAAGCTCATGGCCATGGCGGGATACAGCCTGGGCTCGGCCCTGAACTTCGTGATCGTCTTCAACGTCGGTGCGATCGTGGGCGCGATCGGCGGCGGCTTGCTGAGCGACAAGTTCAACATCAAGCATGTGCTGGTGGCGTTCTACGTGGTCGGGGCTGCGTCGCTGGCCGCGCTCGCGTACACGAAATCGACCGAGCTGCTGTTCGTTGCCGTGTTCGTGGTGGGTGCGTCCACGCTCGGAACGCAACTGCTGGCCTATGCCTACGCCGGCGATTTCTATCCACCGGCCGTGCGTTCGACGGGTGTCGGCTTTGCCTCGGGTGTCGGCCGCATCGGCGCCATTGCCGCGCCGATCCTGATCGGCTGGCTCGTGTCGCTGAGCCTGCCCATCGAGCAGAACTTCATGGCGATCGCCCTGGCCGGCGTCATCGGCGCGGCAGCGGTGTCGTTTGTGAACCAGTCGCGCGCCGCGTCGACCCAGGCCAAGGCCGCGCGCGCGGCCACCGGCGAAGTGGGCCGTGTGGACGGGGCGATTCGCCCGGCTTTGAAATAGCAAGGAAACCTCAATGAACCGAATGATGGCGCCACCGCTGGAGGCACACACGCTGCAAGGAGCGGTCGACTGGGCCATTGCCACCCGGCGCAGCGTCAGGGCGTTCTTGCCCCGGCCGGTGCCCCGGGAAGAGGTCGAGGCGATCCTCTCGACGGCGCGCTACAGCGCCTCCGGCATGAACATGCAGCCCTGGCATGTGCATGTGCTGACGGGGCCTGCCAAGGCCCGTCTGTCGGCGGCGATTGCCGTGCTCGACGACGATCCCGGCCGGTCGGGCGAGCTGCTCGAGCCCTACGACTACTACCCGCGCGAATGGTGTTCTCCCTACCTGGAGCGGCGCCGCAAGGTCGGCTGGGACCTCTACGGATTGCTCGGCATCGCCAAGGGCGACAAGCAGCGCATGCACCTGCAGCACGGTCGCAACTACCGCTTCTTCGATGCGCCCGTGGGCCTGTTCTTCACGGTGGACCGCGAACTCGAGGAGGGCAGCCTGCTGGACTACGGCATGTTCCTGCAGAGCGTGATGGTGGCCGCGCGCGGCCGCAACCTCCACACCTGCCCGCAGGCCGCGTTCCTGAAATTCCATCGCCAGATCGCGGACCTGCTGGACATTCCCGCCGGCCAGATGCTGGTCTGCGGCATGAGCCTGGGCTACGCCGACACCTCGTCGGTCGAGAACTCGCTCGTCACCGAGCGCGAGCCAGTCTCCGCGTTTACGACCTTCCACGACACCTCCAAGGAGACCACCGCATGAGCGCGCCATCCTATGCACGGGGCCTCGAACGCTGCGCGGCAAATCATGTGCCGCTCACGCCGCTGGGCTTTCTCGACCGCGCGGCGCTCGCGCATCCGAACCGCGTGGCGGTGGTGCACGGCGAGCTGACGCGAACCTGGGCGCAGACGCGCGAGCGCTGCCATCGCCTGGCGTCCGCGCTGGCGATGCGAGGCATCGAACCGGGCGACACCGTCTCGGTGCTCGCGCCCAACACGCCGGCCATGCTGGAGGCCCACTTCGGCATTCCGCTGGCCGGCGCGGTGCTCAACGCAATCAACCATCGCCTGGATGCCGAAGGCATCGCGTTCATCCTGCGCCACGGCGAGTGCAAATTGCTGATGGTCGATCGCGAGTTCGCCGCCACGGTGGCCGCAGCGCTGAAGCTGCTCGACCGTGCGCCTGCGGTCATCGACATCAACGACCACCTCGCACCACCCGGCGAACCCATCGGCGAGACCGACTACGAATCGCTGCTGGCGAACGGAGACCCGGACTTTGCCGGTCGCTGGCCCAGCGACGAGTGGCAACCCATCGCCCTGAACTACACCTCCGGCACGACCGGAGACCCCAAGGGCGTGGTCGCCAGCCATCGCGGCACCTACCTCATGAGCCTGCTGCAGATCACGAACTGGGCGATGCCACGGGCGCCGAAGTACCTGTGGACCTTGCCCATGTTCCACGCGAACGGATGGTGCTTCACCTGGGCCGTGACTGCGGCGGCGGGCACCCATGTCTGCCTGCGCCGGGTGTCTGCCGACGCCGTGCTGGAGGCCATCGAGCGCCATCAGATCGATCACCTCTGCGCAGCGCCGGTCGTGATGGCGATGCTCGCGGACGCGGCGAAAGATACCCGGCTGCCGCGCCCCGTGCGCGTGCTGACGGCCGGCTCACCGCCGCCGCTCGCCGTGCTGAACGCGGTGCTGGCGATGGGCTTCGACGTGGAGCACGTCTTCGGAATCACGGAGGTTTCCGGCACGCCGGTGAGTTGCGTGTGGCAGGACGGCTGGGACGACCTAGCGCCCGCCGAGCAGGGGGCGCTGCGCGTGCGCCAGGGCGTGCGCGCCGCCATGTTCGAAGGCCTCATGGTCGGCGATGCCGACACCCTCGAACCCGTCGTGCCCGACGGCAAATCGGCGGGCGAGCTCATGCTGCGCGGCAACACTGTGATGATGGGCTACTTCAAGAACGAGGCGGCAACGCGCAAGGCGCTCGCCGACGGCTGGTTCCGCACCGGTGACGTCGCGGTCCTGCATGCCAACGGGTATGCGCAGATCACCGACCGGTCGAAGGACGTGATCATCTCGGGCGGCGAGAACATCTCGTCGGTCGAAATCGAAGACGTCGTCCATGGACACCCGACGGTGCTGCATGCCGCCGTGGTGGCGCAGCCCGACCCCAAGTGGGGCGAGGTGCCGTGCGTGTTCATCGAGCTGAAGGCCGGTGTCGCCGCGCCCACCGAGCAGGAGATCATTGCGTTCTGCCGCGAGCGGCTGGCGCACTTCAAGTGTCCGCGCCGCGTGATCTTCATCCCCTTGCCGAAGACGGCCACGGGAAAGATCCAGAAGTTCCGCTTGCGCCGGCAGGCCGGAAGCCAGGACGCCATCACCCGGCTCGCGAGCCATGGCTGAGTGCGAAGCGGCCGCGGCCCTGGGGCCTGTCGGGCCCGGCTATCGCTTCTCGCGACCCCACACCTTCGACGAAGCGCAAGTGCGTGCCTTCGCGCTGGCCGCGGGAGACGAGAACCCGCTGCACCACGATGCCGCGTTTGCACAGGGCACGCGCTTCGGCGGATTAATCGCCAGCGCGACCCACACCACCTCGCTGTTGATGGGGCTGACCGCCAGCCACTTCGCCGCGAAAGGGAAGGTGCTGGGAATGAACTTCTCGGTCGACCTGCTGCGCCCCGTGCGGGCGAGCGAGACGGTGCTCATCGAGTGGCGCGTGACGTCGATGGCCGCGCATTCGAAAGGCGGCTGCGTCCTCGAATTGCAAGGTGCGATCAAGAGCGCAGACGACAGGACCAGTGTGCTCGCACAGGGCACGGTGCTTTTCACGCCCGCCGCATGAGTGCTTTCCGCGCCAGCGTGCGCGTTCACGGGGGCATTGCCCCAACAAGGAGACAAAAAATGAAGATGACCCCTCTCACATGCCGACGCGACACCCACCGGCACATCACCTCGTGGTCCGTGGTGGCTGCTGCGGCGCTGCTTGCTTCCTGCGGCGGCAGCGGCAGCGGCAGCGATGGTGGCAACTCGCCACCCGCACTGTTCCCGTCCGCTACCGGAAGCGCGCAGGCCGCGTGCAACAGCTTCCTGAACCGGGCCTTCGAAGGCGCCACGATCACGCAGGCGACGTTGACGCCCCAGACAGACACCACGCCGGAGACCTGCACCGTGCGCGGCGAGATGCCGCCGGAACTCGCCTTCGAAGTCAAGCTGCCCAGCAGCTGGAACCAGCGTGTCCTGTTCATCGGCGGCGGCGGCTTCGACGGCGCCATCTACCCCAGCGCCTACAGCCCTGGCGTCGCGGAAAGCGGCTACGCGACCATCGCGACGAACCATGGACACGATGCGGCCAAGCATCCCAATGGCTCCTTCGCTATGGACCCCCAGTTGCTTCAGGACTACGCAGACGGTGCCGTGCCCAAGGTGCTTGCATCGGCGAAGGCCGTGCTCCGCTCGCGCTATGGCGAATCGGTCGGCCGCTCGAAGTTTGTCTACGAGGGCTGTTCGGGCGGCGGGCGTCAGGCGTTGATCCAGGCGCAACGGCATCCCGATCTGTTCGACGGCGTGATTGCGCGCGCCCCGGCCAATGCCTACACGGGCCAGTTCCTCTGGTATCAAAAAATACTCAAGCAGCTGGCCCAGCCCGAGGCGGGCCTGAGCATCCCGAAGGTCAAGACCCTCGCGAACTTCATGCAGTCCCAATGCGATGCACTCGACGGCCTGAAGGACGGCATCATCAGCCACGCCGAGGCCTGCAAGCCCGATCTGGCCAAGCTCCGATGCACGGGCGCCGACGCAGACTCTTGCCTGACCGACGCGCAGCTGGCGTCCGCCAAGGTCCTGTACGAGCCCACCGATGTGGCGGGTGGTCGCTACACATGGCCGGCCTTTCCCTATGTCGGCGGCGAGACCGCCGACGACGCATCGTGGCAGGCCATCGGAGGCACCACGTTTCAGATTCTCGGCGGCGACTACATGAAGTACTTCGTGGCGCAAGACCCGTCCGCAGACCCGCTGAACGTCGACCCGCTGCAGTACACGAACCGGCTCGACCACCTCGCCCGATTGATCGATGCAGTCAACCCCGATCTGAGCGGGTTCCGGGCCCGCAACGGCAAGATGCTGCTCATGCACGGCACCACCGACTGGCTGATCACGCAGAACAACACCACGGACTACTACCGCAAGGTCGTCGCCGCAGCGGGCGGGCAGGCCGCGGCCGACCGGTTCGTCGAGTACTACGTGCTGGCAGGCAACGACCACTGCGCCGCCACGCCGGCAGGCGGCAAGGGCCCGGACAGCGTCGACCTCGTCACCCCGATGTTCGACTGGATCGAAACCGGCACCCATCCCAGCGCTCGCGAGATCCTGGCCACGCGCAGCGTCGAGCCGGGCAAGGGCATGCAGCGGCCGATGTGCAGGCACCCGCAGTTTCCAAAGTACAACGGCACCGGCGATCCCGACGCGGCGTCCAGCTTCACCTGCACGTCACCTAGCTAGGCGTCGTGGCGCTGTGTACGCAGGAGTGTTGGCACAGGCTGATCTGTGAAGGCATTCGCGAAGAGAACGCGCGTCGCCCGTTCTGGGTGGCGCGGGAAGGATTCGACACGCGCTGATGCATTCAATGGATACGGTGTCCTCCTGCTGGTTTCTCGCACCCTCTGGCCGCCGAAGCGCGCAACTTCGGCGGGCGGCGAGGGCATGCGTCGGCGTACTGACCCTACCTACGAAGCCCGATCTGGACTGAGCCCCGCAGCGATTCACACTGCCTTCGTTGTCGGGTATTGGCCTCGTTGCAGACATCGATTGTTCCGATCCCGACTAGGGCAATCGCTGCATAGCCGCCCTTGGGGTATACCCCCTTCAAATGGGTTGCCGACGTTCGAGAGGCTCGGCTTGAGAGGAGCTGTCCGTCAAGAACGAGCCGCTCCCCATTTGCGCGCGGCACGCCTGCCCATTGTTCCCGTGGTAGCGGGGGAGGACGATCAGGCCTCAGGCCCACACTTCGTCAATCACGGGGTTTTGCAGAATGCCTATGCCTTCGATCTCCACTTCGCAGATGTCGCCCGGCTTAAGCCAGACCTGCGGCGTGCGCGCCAGACCCACGCCCGAGGGCGTACCGGTGATGATCATGTCGCCCGGCTGCAATTCCATGCCTTCCGAGCACGCGGCAACGAGGGTCGCCACGTCGAAGATCATGTCGCGCGTGTTGGCACTTTGCAGCACTTCGCCGTTCAGTCGGCAGGTCAGCTGCAGGCCGGTGGCGCCTGCCGGCAGTTCGTCCGCTGTGACGAATTCGGGGCCGAAGCCGCCGCTGCGATCGAAGTTCTTTCCCCACAGCCATTGGCCGGAGCGGAACTGGTAGTCGCGGATGGAACCCTCGTTGAAAATGGCGTAACCGGCCACGTGCGCCAGCGCATCCTCCTTGGCGATGTAGCGGCCTGCCTTACCGATGATGGCCACGAGTTCCGCCTCATAGTCGAACTGCGTGGAGACCCGCGGGCGCACCAGGGGCTCGCCGTGTGCGACCCATGAAGAGGGAAAGCGCTGGAACAGGACCGGGTGCTTGGGCGGCTCGAAGTTGCTTTCCGAGGCGTGATCGACGTAGTTCAGGCCGATGGCGAAGGCCTTGGACGGGGTCTGAAGCGGCGGCAGCAGTTTCAGCTCGGCGAGCGCCAGGTGCTGCGTCGCGCGGGCGGCGGCATCCTTCACTGCGCTCAGTCCGTCGGGGTGCTTGAGCAGCGCGTCCAGCGTCGACGGCAATCCGACTTCGGTGAGGTTGACGACCTGCGAACCGGTTCGCAGGCCCAAGGCGGGCAGGCCGTTGCTGGCGATAAAGGCGATGAGTCTCATGGTGTGGCTTTCAAGGCCGGCTTATGCCGGCTGCTCCAGGTTGGTGATGAAATCGGGGGGCAGCGAAGGCCCCCACACATACAGCGAGTCTTCTGGCGGATGGTCTGCCGCGGGCCACTCGCTGTCGGCCGGCACGTAGTCGATGTCGTGCGAATACTCGGCATAGCTGCCCCACGGATCGCGCACGTAGTAGAAGTAGTTCGACCCGAGCACGTGCCGCCCCACGCCCCAGCCTCGCCCATGGCCGGCATTGCGCATCTGTTCGGAGCCGCGCCCGACCTCGTCGATGCTGCCCACGTCCCAGCTCGAATGGTGCAGGCCGGCCGCGTGCGACTTCGCGAAGGCCACCAGATGGTGATCGGAGCCATGGGCTCCATGCAGGAAGGCGATCAAGTCGCCGGAATGATCGGACAACCGCAGGCCCAGGATTTCCTGCGAGAAGCGGATCATTCGCGGCACGTCGGGCGTGAAGAAAAGCACGTGCGACAGGTAACGGGGGCGAACCTGCAGCGCGCGGCTGCGCGCTGGCGCGGCGCCATGGCCCGGTGCGACGGGCGGTGTCACGACCGGGCGGGACTTGTGCGAGGGCGACACCTTCGACGCTGCCACGAGCTGCAGGTGTGTGCCGTCCGGGTTGCGCAGCCAGACGCCCTCGGCATCGCCCAGCGGGTGCGGCTGTGCCTCGAGGCCAGCCGTGACAATGCGTTCCCGCAAGGCATCCAGCTGATGCGCATGCACGCCATAGCGCACGTACTCGAGCTGCTTCGACCGGCCCGATGCATGGACCCAGGCCCAGCAATGCGGATGGCCGAAGGTGTGCAGCGCCAGGCGGTTGCCTTCGCGGCGCACGTCCAGGCCGAAGGCGCGGTAGAACTGCTCGGCCTCATGCAGGTCGGGCACGCTGAACAC
This sequence comes from Variovorax sp. GW821-FHT09A10, assembly GCF_059418385.1. NCBI lineage: Bacteria > Pseudomonadati > Pseudomonadota > Betaproteobacteria > Burkholderiales > Comamonadaceae > Variovorax > Variovorax sp. GW821-FHT09A10. The sequence continues at coordinate 1,159,877 of NZ_JBWKPT010000002.1, read as the reverse complement.
GAAGCGGTCGACCGAATGGACCGACGCATGGGGGGCTTGATTCATACCTCAGCCTCCTTTGTGTCGTCGGGGCAGGCACGCAGGGTCGCTGCGAAGCAGCTGCAGATTTCGTCATTGGCGCGCCGTGCAGCCTCTGAGACCTCGAAGAACCCGAAGAAGGGATGGAACATGTCTTCGTAGCGCAGCACCTGCGTGGCAATGCCAGCCGCCTGCAGCCGCGCCGCATAGGCCAGCCCCTCGTTGTACAGGGGGTCGCACCCTGCCACGGCAATGACCGTGGCGGGCAAGTCGCCCAAGTCTGCGCAGTGCAGGGGAGACGGAGGAAAGTCCGTCGCACGGTCCGCTGCCGTGCCCAGGTAGAGCCGCGCCACCTCCCGCAGGTCGTGCGGCGTGAGCATTGGATACGCACACCCATCGTTTCTCTCGAGCCTGACCGTGTCGCGTGCGAAATCGACGCCGGGCACGATGAGCAGCTGACCCGCGAGCGCAAAGCCGCGGTCGCGAACCTGGATAGCCGACGAGGCAGCGAGATTGCCGCCCGCGCTTTCCCCGGCCACGGCCACGCACGCGGGATCGCCACCGAGGGCCACGGCGTTGGCCAGCGCCCACAACGTGGCAGCCAGCGCGTCGTCGTGCGCGGCGGGAAAGGGATGCTCCGGCGCGAGTCGATAGTCCACGGACACCACCACCGCCTCGATGTCGCGACACAGCTTGCGCGCGATGTCGTCCATCAGCTCGACGCTTCCGAGTACGAAGCCGCCGCCGTGGAAGAAGACGACGGTCGGCAGCGACGGCCTGTGCGAATGCGGGCGGTACACGCGCACCGGAACGCGCACGTCTGCGTGCGCGGCAACCGTGTCCTCCACAGACTGCACATCCGGCAATCCGGAGCGCTCGCGCGCGGCAAGGACCGCGGCGCGCATGCGACCGCGCGCCTCGTCCGGCGTGCCGCTGAACGGTGGGGGCGCACCGCGTGCCCGCAGGGCAGCAACCACCACGGCGAGTTGGGGATCAAGCTGCGGCATGGCCGGCATCACATCTCCCCCAGCACGTGTCGTTGCGAGTCGAAGGCGCGGGCGCGCAGCGCGTCTACATCGATGTGCAGCATGCGGCCATTGCGCTTCACCGCGCGTCCGGCGACGTAGACGGAATCGACATTGCCTGGGTGCGCGGCCAGCACGATGGCTCCGACGGCGTCGGACACGGGGGTGAGGTTCAGGTCGTCCTGCCGCACCAGAATGAGGTCGGCCTGCTTGCCCGGCGTCAGCGATCCCGTCTTGTGCGCCAGCCCGGTGGCCTTTGCACCGGCGATCGTGCCGAACTCGAGCACGTCACGCAAAGTGATGGTCGGTGGTGCGTTCGCGGCCTTCGAATGGCCGCCACCCATCCAGGAGCGGTAATGCGCAAAGGCATGGCGCATCTGCGTGAACATGTCGCCAGCGCATTTCGTTTCGGTATCGCCGCTCAGGCTGGGACGGATCCCGGCGGCCAGCAACCGGTCGAATGGGATATCGCCGATTCCCTGCGCGTTCAGTTCGCAGTGCACGCCCAACGAGGCCGTCACGCCCGCGTCGGCCATCATGGCCAGTTCGTCGTCCCCGCAGAAGCAGCAATGAACGAAGGTAAGGTCGTCGCCCAGCACGCCGGCCTGGTGCATCTGGGCGATCGCGCGGACTGGTGCATTGCGCGCATACGCGCCCATGTGGATGGTGGAGCGAATGTCTAGTTCGCGCGCCAGGCGCAGGTCCTGCAGCCAGACCTCGCGGCGTGCCATTTCCGGGCCGCGCCCGGCCATCGCCAGCGTCAGCAACTGGTCGTCTGAAGAGAAGTACTGGCTGCGCAGCCTGCGGATGTCCTGCGGATGACCGCGTTCGCTGTCGAACATCCAGGAATGCCCCTCGACCAGCGGCCAGCCATGGGCGAAGACACCCCGGATGCCGGCGTCGCGCAAGGCCAGGATCGCGGCGTCCGCATGCTCGGGTGTGTTCTGGACATGCGACCAGTCCAGCATCGTGGTCGTTCCGCTGTCCAGGGCCGACACCGCGCCCAGCAGGGTGCCGGCATAGACGTCCTCGGTGCGGAAAGCAGCCCCCTTGGCGCCGAGCATTTCCGCGAAGTAGATCTGAGGATCGATGTCTGCATAGCGATGCCGCACGCAGGTTTGCCAGGTGTGCCGATGGGTGTCGACGAAGCCCGGCATGACGATCATGCGTTGCGCGTCGATGCGCTCGGCCGCTTCGGTCTCGATGTGGGGGGCGACCGCGACGATGCGCTCGCCTTCGATCAGGACGTCGCCGCGGCGCAGGTCACCGATGGTGGGGTCCATGCTCAGGACCCAGCCACCGGCCAGGAGGGTGCGGTGGGTGTTCACGGCTTGCTCCGCGTGAGCCAGCGGCCCAGTTGCGCCTCGACCTCACCGGCCCGTGCCAAGGCGCTGCTGGCCCAGGCGACGTAGCCGTCCGGGCGCACCAGGATGCCCGTCACGCCGTCCATCTCTGCCGGTACACGGCCGACGCGGGCGCTGACGACGTTCAAGGGCAGGCCAGCGCACTGCAGCGCTTCGAACTGGCGGCTCTGGCCTTCCAGATCGAGCAGCAGGAACTTGCGATCGCGCAGGAGCTCGGCCGGCCGAAGCGACCGGCCATCGAGCGTGAGGAGGTCGAAGTCGGGTAGGCGGCAACCGGTCAGCGCGTGGTTGCCTGCTTCGTGCGGATACGGCGCTTCCAGCCCGCACAACTCCAGCACCAGTTTGCGCTGCACGTCCGGCAGCGGAATGATCTGCTCGGCCATGCGCCGCTTGAGTGTGAGGCCGCTTTCGTCGAAGTTGAACTGCAGCACACACTGCGCCTTGACGCTCTCCAGCAGGGCGCGCATGACAGGCAGGCGCTCCGCGTCGTAGCTGTCCAGTGTCGACTCATCGGCATGGCCGTTGACCACGTTGGCCAGCTTCCACCCCAGGTTGAAGGCATCCTGCAGGCAGAAGTTCATGCCGACGCCGCTGGCTGGATAGTGGATGCGGGCCGACTCGCCCACCAGGAACACGCGACCCTTTCGCAGCGACGGCACCGAACGCATCTGGTCGTCGAAGCGCGATGCCCAGCGGTGGCTGGTGATGCCGTAGTCGGTGCCGTGCACGTCCGCGATGCATTTCAGCGCTTCTTCCAGGGTGACGGGTTCATCCTTCGGTGCCATGCGTCGGTCGCGATGGACGATGTTGAAACGGGTGATGCCTTCACCGAAGGCGTAACCGCGCACCCAGCCCATCTCGTTGTCGACGTTGATGCGTCCTCCGGGCCAGGGCGCATCCAGGTGCGCATCGATGACGATGCCGCGGAAGGTGCCGGAATGGCCATCGAACGGGATGCCGGCACCGGAGCGCACCGTGCTGCGGCCGCCGTCCGCGCCGACGAGGTAGCGCGCGCGCAGCGTCGCTGGCGCCCCCTGGGCATCGGTGACCGACACGGTCACGCCGCTGCCATCCTGCTCGAAGGACTGCAGTTCCGTGCCGCGGCGAATTTGCGCGCCGCTCTCGGTCGCCCATTGCCAGAGGATTTCTTCGGTGAAGTTCTGTGGCAATCCCAGTGTGAAGCCGAATCGGCTTTCCAGGTACTGCCAGCGAATCGGATGAAAGCCGGCCCATATGTGCGAAGGCCGAAACGGGTACGGCACGATCTCGCGCGTGCGCTCGATGAACCGATCCGCAATGCCACGCGCATCGAACAACTCGAGCACGCGCGGCAGGATGGTCCCCGCCCGCGACTGCACGCCCTCGGTCCTGCGTTCGAGCACCAGCGTCTTAGCGCCCGCACCCGCCAGTTCGGCGGCGAGCGTCAAGCCCGAAGGGCCACCCCCCACCACGATGACATCCCATGACTGCATGTTTGTTTGCTCCCTATTCAGGCTGGATGCCCGCTGCCTTGATGGCCGCTTCGACCATCGGGCGATCATTCGAAATCAGGCGCGCCAGGTCTTGCGGCGAGCCGCCCATGACGCGCCACTGTTCTTCCTCGATCTTCTTGCGCACCTCCGGCAGCTGAAGCGCCTGGGCGAATGCGGCGTTGAGCTTGCGCACGATCGGCTCCGGCGTGTTCGCCGGTGCGACGAAGCCCATCCAGTTGCCGAACGGGCGGAACGACGGGAACACTTCCGTCATCGTCGGAACGCCCGGCTGCGATGCCAGCCGCTTGTCCGACATGAAGGCCAGCACCCGCACCTGTCCCGCTTTCCATTGCCCCAGCACCGACCCGACGCTAAGCACCGTCACGTCCACGCGACCGCTGAGCAGTTCAGGGATGATGGGCGCGGCGCCCTGGTAGGGCACGTGGAGCATGTCCACGCCCGCCACCGCCTTGAATTGCTCCATCAGCAAGTGGTTGAAGGAGCCGATGCCGACGCTCGCATAGGGTTGCCCCGGCTGCTTCTTCAGCTGCTCTACGAGTGCGCGCAGGTCGGTTGCGGGCAGCCGCGAGCTGACGATCAGGCCCACCGGGATGTCAGCGACGGCAATGACCGGCGTGAAGCTGCGCACCGGGTCGTAGGGCAGGTCCTTGCGCTGCAGGCTGTTCAGGAGCAGGGCCGAGGTCGTCGTCAGTGCCAGCGTGTAGCCGTCCGGCTTGGCCCGGGCCACCTGGGTGGTGCCGAGGATGCCGTTGGCGCCGGCCTTGTTCTCGAACACGATCGGTCGGCCGAGGATGCGCGAGGCGCGTTCCGAGACCAGGCGTCCCACCACTTCCAGCGAAGAGCCCGCAGGATAGGGAAACACGACATGGATGGGCTTGTTGGGATACGCCGTCTCTTGCGCGAAGGCTGGCGTGAGCGTCAGCAGTGCGGCGGCTACGGCGCAGAAGGTCAGGAAGGCTCGTCTCATTGGGATTTCCTTTTTTCTTGAAGGGCCGCGTCAGAAGCTGTGACGAACGCCGAGTTGCGTGCCCATGACGTCTTCGCCCTTGGCGAGAACGGGCAGCGCTGGATTCAGTGTTTCGGAGAAGCCCGCGCCATTGTTCAGGCGTGCGATGCCGGCAAAGACGACCGTGCGCCGAGATAGGAAGTGCATGTACTGGAGGGCGACTCTGGAGGCCTTGCTTGCCCCTTGCCGCTCGACCAGGTAGCTCGCGCGGATTTCACCGGCGCCGAGCGGCCAGTTTGTGCCGACCAATGCCGAGGAACGTCGGGGTTGGCCCGGATCGTTGCGCTGGATGTAGAAACCGGTCAGGCGTGGACCGCCGAACTTGTAGTCGCCGCCCACCATGAATTCCTTGCGATCGCCGGCGGGCACCGCGTTCTTCTGGATGGTGTAGGCCGCGTGTAGGTCGAAATTCGTGTCGTTGTAAGAGACGCCCAGGCCGGTGTATTGCGCACCCCTGACGCCTTCGCTGGCACTGGCAAGCGCACGCACTTGAAAGCCGCCCATGCGCGGGCTGAGGTACTTGACCGAATTGTTGATGCGCGGCGTGAAGAGGGTCATCGGCCAGGCTGCGCCGATGCCGGTGAAGTAGAAGGGATCGAGCGGCCCGGTGAGGTCGTCCATGGGGATGTAGTTGCGACCCAGCCGCAATTCGCCATAGGGCGTCACCAGCCCAACCATGGCCTCGCGGCCGAAGTAGATTCCGCCGAAACCCACAGTGCCGGTGTCTGCGTTGAAGCCATGATCGAGCTTGAACTTCGCGCCCCAGCCGCCACCCAGGTCCTCGACGCCTTCGAAGATCAGGCGCGACGAGTCGCTGGACAGCGCCGTCAGCGTGCGGGAGCTGCCGTTGGGCGAGGAGATGCGCAGGTGGTCGACGGACATTTCCACCTTTCCGGACAGGGTGATGGAACTCTGGGCGCCCGCGCTCGTGGCAGCCCATGCCGCGCACGCGGCCACCAGATGGATGTGCCTGGCAGGCGAACGGCGCAAGCCGGATCTTGGCGCAGCTGCATGCCGCGCGAGCGATGAGGTCATTCTTGTTTGTCTCCGGGTGAGTGAGGTGACGGACCGAGGCGTCCCTCGATGGGCTCGATTGTTCGCAGCCCACATCCATGCGACAAATGAATTGTTTAAAGTATTGTCATTTGCCACGTAAATGGAAGAACCGACATGCGATTCGACAAACTCGACCTGAATCTCCTCGTCGTGCTCGACGCACTCCTGACCACCCGCAGCGTGACGCGCGCCTCGGAGCGCGTCTTCCTCAGCCAGCCTGCGACCAGCTTGTCTTTGCGGCGCCTGCGCGAGTACTTCAAGGACGAGTTGCTGCAGCCGATCGGCAAGTCATTCGTCCTCACGCCGCTGGCTGCCGAACTGGTCAAACCGGTCCACGACGTGCTCCTGCGTGTGCAGGCCATCGCCCGGGCGCAGCCGACGTTCGACCCGACCACCTCGCAGCGGCGCTTCGTCATCGATTCCTCGGACTACGTCATCTCGGTGTTGCTGTCGGAGGTGGTCAGGCGTGCGGCCAGCGCAGCGCCTCGGATGGAGTTCGACCTGCGCGCCAGAAGCCCGCAGTCTCGCGACCTGTTGCAGGCCGGAGAGATCGAGCTGCTCATCACGCCGCAGTTCGCCATCGTGCCCGGGCATCCTTCCGAGTTGTTGTTCGAGGACACGTTTTCATGTCTCGTGAGTCCCGAGCATTTCGGCATGACGAAGAAGCTCACGGCGGAGCAGTATTTCGAGGCCTCGCACATCGGTGTCGAGTGGGGCGGTGGTCGGCGCCTGACCTATGACCAGCAGTTGATCGCCGTGGGCAAGCGCGCCCGCAGGCAGGACGTCATCGCGCCCAGCTTCACCCTGGTGCCGCCGCTGTTGGTCGGAACGCCGCGCATCGCCACGCTGCCGACACGGCTGGCGCAGCAGATCGCCGAGCGCTTTCCGCTGCGCGTCGTCGCGTGTCCGGTGGAGATCCCTGCGTTTGCCGAGCACATGCAATGGCACAAGTATCAGGAGCGAGATCCTGCGATCGCCTGGCTCCGCGGGTTGCTTCTGGAAGTTGCGCAGGGTTTGCCGTCGAGCCGGGCGACAACGAAGCGTGTCAGAGGGGCGAGCGAGAAATGACGTAGCCCTTCGAATGCCCCAGGCTGCGCATTGCAGCGGGGCGAGGGTGCGGGGATCACTGTGCTCTACCACTCGTCGAACGACCCGCACTGCTCGTCTGACGAGCATTCCGACTTTCTTCGTCTGTGCGGCAAGGGCGAAGCGGCCGTGACCTGCATGATCGAGCACCTCGAACGCATCGAGGCCAGCCTCGAACTGGGCACCGAGAAGCCCGACCGCCAACTCGACCTGGTGAAGGCGCTGCTTGCCTGAAAAGGCTGCCCGAGTCCCTGTCCCGGCTCAGCGCGTGGTTTTCGCAGCGCGCTTCTTCGGCTCGCGCGCAGCGGGGCCATCTGATGCGACGGCGACCGCTTCCAGGCCTTGCGCGCCTGCGATCAGCCCGCGCAGGAAAACCATGATCAGGCGTCCCGAGGGATCGGGGCGAGTGCTCATCCGCTGCAATGCCAGCCCGTGCGACAGGGCCATGAAGGCTGCGGCCAGCTCGTCCGGTGCGGCGGGAGGCGTGCGCCCGAGCTTGTCGAACAACTGCCCGATCACGCCGCCGATTTCGGATCGGTGCTTGTCCCACACCTTCTGGTACTCCTGCGCGAAGCTTCGACTGCGGTTGGCATGCAGCTGAAGCTCGATGGAAAGCATGCACCAGTCGGCATCGTGATTGAGTGTGGAAGCCCAGGCTTCCAGCTCGGCAAGCATCTGCTCGGGCTCTTGCCGCTCGTCGCCCATGACCTTGAAAAGCTGCAGCGCTTCGGCTTCCATGTGCCGCCGCAGCAACTCCAGCAGGACGTCCTCCTTGCTCGAAAAGTTCGAATAGAAGGCGCCTTGGGAGTAGCCCGCCTTGTCCGCGATGTCGCGGATCGACGCGCCCCCATAGCCGTTCGACACAAACAAGTGCTGCGCGGTTTCGATCAAGCGCTCGCGCGTCTGCGCCCGGCTTTCCTCGCGGGTCAGGCGCGTTTTTGCTGTCGTCGGGGTCATGGTCGAAAAGATATCACATGAACTTTGAATAGCGCCTGCCAGCGCCTGCCAGCGCCTGCCAGCGCCTGCCAGCGCCTGCCAGCGCCTCCTTCCGGGTCGCCGTCCTGAATCCCACGTTCGAATATCACTTGATATTTAGAAATGGTGAAGGTACATTCAAAACTCGTTTGATTTTTGAAGTTCGATTGATATGGAAAAACCGAAGCCCTTGAAGACCGCGTTCGTCACTGGCGCGACCGGCCTTCTCGGCAACAACCTCGCGCGCGAGCTGGTCGCGCGCGGCGTCTTCGTCAAGGCCCTGGTTCGCTCGAAGGCCAAGGGCCAGCAGCAGTTTGCGGGGGTGAAAGGCGTCGAGCTGGTGCTGGGCGACATGGCCGACGTGCCTGCGTTCTCCAGCGAGCTGCAAGCGTGCGACGTGGTGTTCCACACCGCCGCGTTCTTCAGGGACAACTTCAAGGGCGGCAGCCACTGGGCAGAGCTCAAGCGCATCAACGTGGACGGCACCCGCCAGCTCATCGAGCGGGCCTACGGTGCCGGCATCCGGCGCTTCGTTCAGACCTCGTCCATCGCGGTGCTGAACGGCGAGCCGGGCGTGCCCATGGACGAGACCTGCCTGCGCGACCTGGCGGATGCCAGCGACGACTACTACCGTAGCAAGATCATGGCCGACCAGGTCGTGCTGGCCTTTCTGGGCGCGCACCCGGACATGCACGCGAGTTTTGTCCTGCCCGGATGGATGTGGGGGCCAGCCGACATCGGTCCCACCTCGTCAGGACAGTTCGTCAACGATGTGGTGCTCGGCAAACTGCCCGGGCTGGTGCCCGGCAGCTTTTCCGTTGTCGATGCCCGCGACGTGGCCAAGGCGCAGATCTCTGCCGCGGAACGCGGCCAGCGCGGTGAGCGCTATCTGGCAGCCGGGCGCCACATGACGATGCAGGAACTGGTGCCCCTGGTTGGAAAGATCGCGGGCATCCGCACGCCGACACGCCACTTGCCCTTTCCGCTCCTGTACCTGCTGGCGGCGGTGCAGGAACTCTATGCGCGGGCCACAGGCAAGCCCATCTTGCTCAGCCTGGCCACCGTGCGGCTGATGCGCAAGGAGGCGGGGCGCAGCCATTTCAACCACACCAAGAGCGAGCAGAAGCTTCAGCTGAAGTTTCGCCCGATCGAGCAAACCGTGGCCGACACGCTCGCCTGGTATCGCGGCAATGGCTGGCTGCCTGGTGTGCCGACCCGAACCGAATCCTGAACAAGAGGAAAAACCGTGACGAACAGATTGATCCTGAAACTCTCGACAGCCTTCGCGGCTGTTCTTTGCATCGCGGCAGCGCCGCAAGCATCTGCGGCCCGAAGTCTCCCGGCCGCCAAGACCGCGGACAGCATGGCCGAGTTCTGCAGCAAGGGGCAGGCGGAGTATCCGCAGGGCATCGCCCGCATGCACCCCTCGTTCAAATTCAACATCTGTTGGTGGCTCGAGGACGCCGGCATCGAAGCAAGCACCTTCGACGAAATCGCCGCAGCGCTGCCGGAACACGCCGGGCCGTCGCAGGCGATCTGGCAGGCGACGTTCAACCAGCCCGCCCAACTGCACCTGGAACGAGCCCGCGCCTCCGAAGCGCGAGGAAACAACGCTGCCGCATCGGTCGAATACAAGAAGGCCGCCTTCTACCTGCGGATGAACCGGCTTCCCAAGCGGGTTCCCACCGCCGATCTGCAGGCAACCGAACGAGCCCATGCGCTCATGGGAAAGCCGCTCCAGCGCATCGCCTTCAAGACCGGCGCGAAAGAATTTACCGGCTACTTCCGGGCGCCGCCTGCACGAACAAGTCGCAACGAGAAACTGCCGGTGCTGGTGATTCTCGGCGGCCTCGACAACCTGAAGACCGAGATGATCCGGCACAGTGACTACTTCATGGGTCGGGGCTTCGCCACCATCATTGTGGAAAACCCAGACACCGGGGAGAACCAGTTGGGGTTCCGGCCGGAGTCCCATGTGATGTTCGACGCCGTGGCGGACTACATCAAGGCCCGCAGCGACCTGGACGCAAGCCGGGTGGCCTTGTATGGATGGAGCATGGGCGGCTATCTGGGAACGCTTGGCGGGCTGAGCAACGACCTCTACAAGGCGGTGGTCAATGTGGGCGGCCCCAGCGATGCGAGCTTTGGACAAGCGCATTGCAAGGTGGCGCCTGCCTGGATCGTCGCGCCCTACACCGTGTTTGCGAACATGAATCCGCAGACCACACCGCGTGAAGCGATGTGCGAATACTACGAAGCCTTCCAGCTCTCGCGCCAGTTGAAGATGCCGACTGCGGCGCAGCTGCGCAAACCCATTCTCATCGTGAACGGCGCGCACGAAGATCTCGTCTCCAGAGACGAGCCCGCCGCTCTGGCAGCGCTAGGCTTCAACGTGACCCAACTGGTGTTCGGGGATGACGGCCACACGGCGGAATCGAACATGCGTGAGCACTTCGAGTTCACGGCAAACTGGCTCACGCGGCGACTAAAGATGGAAAATCTATCCGACCACTGACGACCATTTTTTGAGACCGGCTCTACCTGACCCTGCCTTGATTTCACGTACAGCAAGAAATTGATAACTTCAGAGGTACGGATAATCGAGATGGGAGAAGGTAAGCTGCCTAAGAGGCAGTACAAAGGGGAATTCAAAGCCCAGGCTGTCAAGCTCGCGGCGTCGGTTGGTGGCCACGAGGCCGCACGACGTCTTGGTGTGCCGGTGGCCACGTTGGGCAACTGGTCCAGGCGAGGCATTGCATCGGCCGGTGCCAGCGACGCGGCAGTGTCTGGTGAGGCGCCTGCGCGTCGCCCAATCAGTGAACGGGAAGCTGAGAACATCCGGCTGCGCAGGGAATTGGCCGACGTGAAGCTGGATGTCGAAATCCTTCGAAAAGTGACGTCGTACTTCGCCAGGGGGCGCGATGAAGTACGCCTGGATCGACGAGCATCGCAACCAGTACGCCGTCAGCCGGCCTTGCCGAGTCCTGGGCGTGTCTCGCAGCGGCTATTGCCAATGGCGCGTGCGCCCGCCCAGCCCCAGCACACTGGCCAACCAGGCTCTGGACGCCAAGGTGGCAGTCATCCATGATGTCAGCCGCCGAAGCTATGGTCGCCCTCGGATCGTTCAGAGACAACAGGGCGAAGTCGTCAGTGCCGACCGTGAGGCGCGACGCCTCTCATCGGCGCCGGATGAACCGGGTCTGAAGCGCTGCGTAGCCTCCGCCCAGTGCGATCAGGCCCATGCCTGTCCAACTGGTCGCATCGGGCCAGTGGCCGAACACCATCCACCCGAGCAGGGCGGCCCACAGCATCTGTGAGTACGAAAACGGCGCGATCGCCGAGGGCGGCGCAATGCGGTAGGCCAGGAGCACCAGCCATTGCGCGGCGCACCAACTGAGCGACATGAGCGCCAGACGCCACCAGGCGGTGCCGATGGGCGACCAGTCCATGGCCGGGAGCAACAGACTCAGGCCCAGTACACCGATCGCGGATGAATAGAGCACCGTGGTCGCGGTGTGCTCTGCGGCGGACAGGCGGCGCGTGAGGATGACCGCGCATGCCCAGGACATTGATGACAACATCGGAAAGATCTCGGCACCGCCGAAGGCCAGCGTACCGGGCCGCACCACGACCAGCACTCCCGCGAAGCCGCACAGCACCGGCAGCCATCGCTGCAAGTCTGCGCGCTCACCGAGCACCACCCGCGCCAGCAGCATGACGAATAGAGGTGACGCGAACACCATGGCCGTCGCTTCGGCCTGCGGTATCGATCGCAGCGCGTAGAGAAAGAAGAGGGCGGAGCCAACCAGTGCCACTGCGCGCAGCACCTGCAGGCGCGGCTGGGCAGTGCGCAGCAAGGCGGGCCTGGTGAGCACCAGTGGCAACACCAGGGCGAAGAGGCCCAGGTAGCGGAACCAGGCCAGCAGGAACGGGGGAAAAGTGCTGGCCAGTCCCTTGGCCCACATGTCCGAGAGCGCGAAGCCGGCCATGGCCGCGACCAGCAGCGCGCCGCCCGCGGCGGGGCGATGGGAGGAGGTCACGGCAAGCTCAGGCCAGGTGCGCCTTGACGCGCATGCCCGCAGCGTCGTCGTCGTCAGCGCCCGCCCACTCGATGAGCCAGTGCTTGGCCGCGACGGTGGTGCCCGCCATCGTGGTATGAGGCCGCGCCCCCAGGTGCCAGCCCTGGTCGGAGCACGCCAGCACCTCGCCCTGCGCGACACCCTGGTCCGAGAACTCGATGGTGACCGTATCGCCGGCATGCAGGGCATGGCGCAGCGCCGGGTCCAGGCCCTGCATCCTCGCGCCGGGGTACAGATGCGTATTTCGGGCCGCGATGCGCCAGGCGTGCATGGGTAGTCGTCTCGGCGTCAGTCGTCGCGCAGCGCGTCCGCGACGATGCTCATCGTCGTCTGGATGTGCTCGCGCGTGGCGCGCTCCGCGCGCTCGCCATCGCGGTCCTTCAATGCCGAGAGGATCGCATGATGCTGCTCGGACGAACGGCCCAGCTGGTCCTTCATGAAGATCACCGGCAGCCGCAGGTTCCAGTATTGAAACTGCGTGCGCTCGTGCAACTCGGCGAAGAAGGGGTTCTCCGAGAGTGCGACGATCTGCCGATGAAATGTCTGGTTGAGCCGATTGATTTCGCTGCGTGGCAGCTCCTCGCCGCGGTCCATCTCGGTGACCAACTGTTCGAGCTCATCGAGCGCCGCAGGCGTGGCGCGTTCGGCAGCCAGTCGCGTGGCATAGCCCTCGATGGCGATGCGGCTCTCGAAGATGGTCCGGAACGACGCAGGATCGCTGGCCTCGACGACCCAGCCGCGGTCGCGACTGACTAGGCCTTCGCCCTGCAGTCGAAGCAGCGCCTCGCGCACGGGCGTGCGGCCGGCTTCCAGCCAGGCCGACACCTCGTCCTCCACCAGCCGTGAGCCCGGCTTGATGTCCAGGGTCAGGATCTTTGTTCGCAGCTTCTGGAAAACATCTCCGGCGATCAGGTCGTTGCCGGTCTTCTTGAGTGCCATTCGGCCTCCTGCAATATTGTTCAAGCGCTCTTGCGCACTTCTAGTACCACCCCGGCCTGCGCACGCGTGTCGAAGTAGGCAAAGCCCGAGCCGTCCGCACGTGCACCCCGGGCGGTCACGCCAATGCCCAGTGCACGCGCGGCGGCCTCGGCTGCGTCGCGATCCGCAACCTCGAAGCCCAGGTGATACACGCCTTCACCATGCTGGTCCAGGAAGCGCCGCTGCGGCGAATCGAGTTCCGAAGGCTGGCAGATCTGGATCTGCACATTGTCGAGGTCGACGCATTTGTAGCGCATGGCATCGGAGGCCGCCCGGTTCGGCACATCGAATTCGACGTAGGGCCCCGCCTTGGGGTAGTCGAACCAGGGGCCCACGCCGAGCTTTTCGTAGTAGTTCACCGTCTTGTCCAGATCGTGCACGACGATGCACACATGGTGGAGGGTCTTGAAGAATTGTTTCATGAAGCCGTTGTTTCCAAAGAAGCGGGGGCGTCCGCGTGGTGCGCGAGGAACTGCTTGCTGCGCTCGTGCCGCGGGGCTTGGAAGAAGTCGCGTGCCGGCCGGTCCTCGACCAGCTCGCCATTGACCATGAACAGCACCCGATGTGCGAAATCGCGCGCCAGCGACATCTCGTGCGTGGCGATCATGAGCGTGATGCCGTCCAGCGCGAGCTGACGGATGGCGGCAATCACCTCATGCGACAGCTCGGGGTCCAGCGCGCTGGTGGGCTCGTCCAGCAGCATCAGCCGCGGCTTGAGCGCCAGTGCCCGCGCGATGGCTACGCGCTGCTGTTGGCCGCCTGAGAGCTGGTTCGGGTACGCGCCGGCCTTTTCGGCCAGGCCCACGCGGGACAGCAACTCCATCGCCAGTGCCCTGGCCTGGGCATTCGTCTGTCCCAGCACATGGACCGGACCGGCCATCACGTTGTCGAGAACGGTGATGTGGCGAAACAGATTGAAGCTCTGAAACACCATGCCGATGCGCCGGCGTTGCCGGCTGATCTCGCTGTCCGGCAGCTCGATCAGCGCGTCGCCTCGTTCGCGATAGCCGATGAGTTCGCCGCTGACGAAGATCTTGCCGCCGTCGATGGTTTCCAAATGGTTGATGCAGCGCAGCAGCGTCGACTTGCCTGCGCCGGACGGGCCGAGCACAGCCACGACCTGGCCCTCGGGCACATCGAAGCTCACGTCGCGCAGGACGGCCTGCGTGGCGCGATACTTGGTCACGCCGACCATGCGGACGGCCTGCGTGACGGGGCGGGAGGTGGGCGTAGTCATCGGTGTGGGAATCGCTTCTCGAGCGACGTTTGCAAGGCGGTGGCGAAGGCGGTCATGACCAAATACCAGAACCCGGCCACGGCCAGCAGTTCGACCACCCGGAAGTTAGCCGCGTAGATGTCGGTGGAGATGCGTAGCAGCTCGAGGTAGCCGATGGCAGAGGCCAGCGAGGTCGACTTCAGCAGCATGATGTACTGGTTGCCCGTGGCAGGCACGATGATGCGCGCCGCTTGCGGGATCACTACCTTGCGCATGATCATGCCGTGCGTCATGCCGATGGAGCGCGCCGCGTCGCGCTGGCCGTTGTCCACAGCGATGAATCCGCCGCGGATGATCTCGGCCATGTAGGCGCCTTCGGCCAGGCTCAGCCCGGCCAGGGCCGCCGCGTAGGGCGTGATGACCTGCGTCATCGGTAGGTCCAGCAGCACGAGGCCGGTGAACGGCACCACCAGATGCAGCTGCGGAAACATGATCGGGAACGCGTTGAACCAGAAGATCAGCTGGATCAGCATCGGCGTCCCGCGAAATAAGTACACGTAGCTGGCGGCGAAGCCCACGAGGATCGGGTTGCCGCTCACGCGCATCATGGCCACGATCAGCCCGACCGCCACCGCCAGCAGCAGCGCGATGGTGCCGAGCATCACGGAATGGCCGGCACCGATGAGCACGTTGCGGCTGAACACGTAGCTGGCGAACACG
Organism: Variovorax sp. GW821-FHT09A10; assembly: GCF_059418385.1. NCBI lineage: Bacteria > Pseudomonadati > Pseudomonadota > Betaproteobacteria > Burkholderiales > Comamonadaceae > Variovorax > Variovorax sp. GW821-FHT09A10. The sequence continues at coordinate 1,144,861 of NZ_JBWKPT010000002.1, read as the reverse complement.
CCGACGTCGATCACCTTGGAGCCGACCGCGGCCGTGACCAGCCAGGCCAGCGCCAGCACCACGACCGCGCCGAAGCACCAGGCACCCCATTGGCGCCGGTGTACCACGCGGCGCACCGGCAGCGCAGCCGATGCAGAGGAAGTAGGAGTGGAGTTCACTTGCGCTTGCTGGAGGGCAGGTTGATGCTGATCGTCGGCAGCGCGGCGCCGCCGACATTCCACTTGTCCAGGATCTTTCTGTAGGTGCCGTCTTCGAGCATGCTCTGCGTGGCTTTCTGAACCGCATCGCGCAGGCCGGTCTTGCTCTTGGCGAAGCCCCATGAGGTGATGTAAGGCGTGAGCATGTAGTTGCCGCCCACGACCTTGTACTTGCCCGGGAACTGCGAGCCCATGTAGACGAGTGCCGGGTAGTCTCCGATGTAGCCGTCGACGCGCTTGAGATCCAGCTGCATGCGTGAATCGGGTGCGGTGGGCAACTGCTCAGCGCGGATCGGTGCCTTGCCGTTCTTCGTGCAGCGTTCCGAGGCCGCCTCCACGGCGGTCATGATGGTGCGTCCACCGAGCATCGTGGCGATCCCCTTGCCGCAGAAGTCATCGATGGTCGAGAGCTTGTCGGTGTTGGCGGACAGCACCAGGATGCTGCCGCCGGACTGCATGTAGTTCACGAAGTCGAGCTTCTGTTCGCGCTCCTCCGTGTCGCTGATGCCGCCGGAGGCGACGTCGAAGCGGTCGGCTTCCACGCCGGAGATCAGGGAGGCGTACTCGGACTGGATGTATTCGAGCCTCAGGCCCAGACGGCGCGCCACGTCCTCGAGCAGGTCGCGGCTCACGCCCGAGACGCTGGTGCCGCCGGGTTCACGAAACTCGACGGGAGGGAAGGTCTGCTGAGATCCGACGCGCAGCACGCCGCGCGCCTTGACGTCGGGGGGCACGGCCCGTGCCGCTTCGGTGGCGGGTGATGCCGCGGGCTGGGCAAGGCCGCACAACGGCGACAACGCCGTCAGCAGCAGAGTTGCCCGAAGAGATGACATGAACGTTCGCATGATTTTCTTTCTCGGTGATTTCTTGAGATGCTGACGGCGTAGGCGCAGTCGTGGTTAACGCGAGTCGGCGGACTTGCCAGGGATTGCGGAAGGATTCGGGCGGTCCGCGCGTGGGCAGGGCGCTGCAGCTTCGTAGGTGGCCTGAACCTTGGCGATGTAGTCGGCGGAGAAGCCCTCGGACTTCAGACCGTCGGGAATGTGCTGCCAGTAGAAGTTCGGCGGGCGCATCGCCATGCCGGGCGAGGTCATGCGATAGGTCCAGCAGTTGTAGGTCTTGCCATCTTCCCCGAGGACGGTGATGGCGAAGCGCTCGAAATCGTCGTAGTCGTCGGTCAGGCCGTCGTCTTCGAACACGAGGCCTTCGCATTGTTCGCCCCACGCTTCGGGCAGGCCGTTCAGGTGGCACCAGCCGCGGTCGGTGCGGCCGGCAGCGGCATGGAATTCCAGGCGGTAGTTAGGCAGCACGGCCTTGGCAATCTTCTTGCATCCGGGCATGTAGCGTTTGATTTCCGGATCGTTGATCCAGGTGCAGTAGGCGAAGTAGTACATCAAATCTCTCTGGAAAATGAGGAACAAAGGCCCTGGCAAGAGGGCCCCCTGGCAGAAGAAAACCGCGTCCGGCTTCTTCATATACATAAAGATATACGAAGAAATATACGAAAACAAGGCAGGGTTTACGCGCGCAACGCGGCTCGCCGGCGGAACGCCGCTGGAGTGGTCTTGCGCGATGGCGGCTCAGGTGGGCGGGTCGCTCCGCGCGCTGCGCTCGAAGCCGGCATCGATGCTGCAGACCGTGGCCTGCGAGGACGCGGCCGGGGGCCGGATGCATCGCCAACGCACGGCCGCACCGTGCTTTGTGTGGTGTCGATGCGCATCTTCGAAACAATGCTCGGCGAGGGATGCGTAGATTTGGTGTAGCCGGCCATGGAGTGTTGCCACAGAGGCATCCCCCTGCATTTCTTGCCGGCGCTTCCCCTATCGCCAGAGACTTTGCTGCCGGGGTCTTCCGTGCACGCAGCATCAACCCAGACTTCTCATGAACTCAGAATTTTCCAAAGCACAAGCCGGCTCGTACGCCTTCATCGGCGGCGGTCAGATGGCGACGGCCCTGATCAGCGGCCTGATCAGGGCGGGGCTGCCGCCCCGGGCCATCGTGGTGTTCGACCCCGACGCGGCGCAGCAAGAGCGCCTGCACGCCTCGCTGGGCGTCGATGTGGGAGGCCGCGTCGACGATCGTCTGGCGGGTGCCGAGGTGGTGGTCTGGGCCGTCAAGCCGCAGGTGCTGCGCCAGGCGGTGCAGCAGGCCAGCGCGCACCTGCGGGCACCCCTGCACATCAGCATCGCGGCGGGGATCCGCTGCGTCGAGCTGTCGGGTTGGCTGGCAAGCGCGCGCGTGATTCGCGCCATGCCGAACACGTCGGCCCTGATCGGTGCCAGCGTGACGGGCTTGACCGCCGCGCCGGAGGCGGCGCCGGCCGACCGACGCGTCGCGCAGGACGTGCTGGCCACGACGGGCCATTGCTTCTGGGTCGAAAACGACGAACGACTGAATGCTGTCACGGCCGTCAGCGGCAGCGGCCCCGCCTACGTGTTTCACTTTCTGGAGGCGTTCCAGGCCGCGGCCCAGGCGGTGGGCTTCGACGAGGTGGCGGCGCGCGAGCTGGTCCTCAAGACCGTCGCCGGCGCCGTGCAGCAGGCGCAGTCGGGCGATGCATTCGGGACGCTGCGCGAGCGCGTGACGTCCAAGCATGGAACCACGGAGGCTGCGCTGGCGCAACTGGACGCGGCCCGGACTGCCCAGGCCCTGAAGGATGCCGTCGCCGCGGCCTGCACGCGGGCCGAGGCCATCTCTAGAGAGTTCGCGCAGCAGGCCTGAGCGCGAACGCGTTGCACGGCCGCCTAGCGGGCACGCCGCACCGACAATGGCATTCCATGAAGCGTGCGCGACTCCCCTCCATCACGGCCCTGACGGCCTTCGAATCGGCTGCGCGACATCTGAACTTCCGGCGCGCGGCCGATGAGCTACACCTGACGCAAGGCGCGGTGAGCCAGCAGGTGCGACAGCTGGAGGAGAACCTGGGCGTGGCCCTGTTCGCGCGTGTGCGCCAGCGCGTGCTGCTGACGGGGCCGGGCGCACGTTACCTGGAAGAGGTCCGGCGCATCCTGAAGGACCTGGGCGAGGTCACCAACCAGGCCATGGCCACGGGTGACAAGGAGATCCTGAACCTCGCCTCGGTGCCGACCTTTGCCGTCAAGTGGCTGATCCCGCGGCTGCCCACGTTCCTGGCGATGCATCCCGAGGTCAACGTCAACCTGGTGTCGCGCAGCGCGCCGTTCGATTTCGCGAAAGAGCCTTTCGACGCTGCCATTCACTATGGTGAGCCCGCCTGGCCCGGTGCGGTCGCAACGCTGCTGATGGACGAGGACATGATCCCGGTCAGCAGCCGGACCTACCGGCAGGCGCTGAAGCTGCGCACGCCGGCCGATCTTGGACGGGCCACGTTGCTGCAGCAATTCACGCGACCTTCCGCCTGGCAAGACTGGTTCCGCCATGTCGAGGTGGAGCCGCCGAACGCATTTCGCGGGCCGCGCTTCGACAGCTTCAACATGATCCTGGAAGCGGTGCTGGCCGACATGGGGGCAGCACTTCTGCCGCGCTTTCTGGTCGCGAGCGACATCGCACAGGGCCGGATCGTGCAGCTGTCCCGCTTTGGACTGCCGAGCTCGCGCGGCTATCACTTCGTGTGTCCCGAGGCGCGCCGCGACGCCCCGGCGGTGGCCGCCTTCCGCGAATGGCTGTTGGCGGCCGTCGTAAGTTGATGAGATAACCTCATCGGTTCATCAGTAATCGTCGCTTTCGCAATAGAGGTGAGCTTCGGAAAATAGCAAAGATTCGCAGCAAATCTGCACTTTGACCCTGAAGCCACCATGTCTGCCACACCTTCCGATCGCCGCTGGAAGCGACCCCTTGCGCCATTCCTGATCCAGCCGCACGCCGCGCCGATCGATGCCGCCTGCCTGGCGCAGCTGCGTGCGGCCGACGTCACCCGCCTGAGCGATCTGGTGGGGCGCATGTACACCTGCGCGCCCGAGGTGCGGCCCCTGGTGCTGCCGGCCCTCCCGATGGCAGGTCCTGCGTTCACCGTCAAGTGCCCCCCGGGCGACAACCTCGGCGTCATGGCCGCGATCCGCCGCATCAAGCCTGGCGACGTCCTCGTGGTGGACGGCCAAGCCTTCACGCGCTGGTGCATGGGAGGCTTCGAACTGCTCAAGGTGGCGCGCGACGAATACGGCATGGCCGGTCTGCTGGTTAATGGCGCCTGGCGAGACATGGCAGAGGCCCAGGAGGCCGGCATCCCGATCTACGGGCTGGGTATCTCCCCCCATTCGGGACCGAAGCTCGGGCCCGCCGAACTCAACGTGCCGGTGGCCTGCGGTGGCGTGATCGTCAGCCCGGGGGATGTGATCTGCGCGAGCGTCGAAGGCGTCGCGATCGTCCCGCGCCGCAGCATCGACGCGGTGTGTGCGGCGCTGAGCGTGCAAGTCGGCGGTCATGGCATCCATGGCTTTCTCGACGAGATGGAGGCGCACGTCGCCGCCTGGCAACCGCAGGGCGACGCCGCATGAGCGCCGCGTCCTGCGCAGGTGAAGCGGAGCAGCCTCAGGGCCTGACGCGCGCTTTCGCGGCCTTTGTCCAGTCCGCTGCCTTCGATCACATGCCCGTCTCTGTGCACGCCGAAGCGCAACGCGCGATCGCCGACTGCCTGGGGGGCGCGCTCGCCGGTGCCGGTGAGCCTGTCTCCATCCAGGCGGCCCGGCTGGCCGAGACCGGCACCGGGCCGTGCACCCTCTGGGCCCAGCCGCGGCGCGCCTCGGCGCGCGATGCCGCGCTCATCAACGGCTGCGCCGCGCACGCACACGCCATCGACGACACCAACGAATCCATGCGTGGCCATCCCTCGGCGCCGATCGTTCCGGCCGTGCTGGCGTTGGGCGAAGAGATCGGTGTCGCGGGGCCAGCGCTCGTCGAGGCCTACGTGGTGGGCGTTGAAATCGCCGCCAAGCTCGGGCTCGCCGTCAATGACCGCCATTCGCAGCTGGGGTGGCACACCACCTGCACGCTGGGCGCCGTGGGGGCCGCCGCATCCTGCGCGAAGCTGCTGGGGCTCGACGAGATGCGCACCGTGCACGCACTGGGTATCGCGGCATCGATGGCGGCAGGCTTGCGCGTGAACTTCGGCTCCATGACCAAGCCGCTGCATGCGGGGCTGGCAGCCCACAACGGCGTGCTGGCCGCGCGGCTGGCCGAGGCGGGCGTCACCGCCAGTGCCCAGGCGCTGGAGGGGCACGAAGGATTCCTAGCCCTGTTCTGCGGTGACGACGCGCGACCGCAGCGCGCCCTGGCAGCCTTGGGCCAGCCGTTCGAGCTGGTGGCCCCGGGCATCGTCTACAAGCAGTACCCCACCTGTTCCTTGATGCATGCGCTGGTCGACATGGCGATCGAGACGCGGGCCCACCGCCTGCCCGAGTTGGTCGGTGCCAGCCGGATCCGCTGTGGCATCAGCACGCGGCTGGGCGCTGCGCGCAGGACGGTCTGGCCGACATCGGGGATGGAGGCCAAGTTCCATGTCGAATACTGCGTCGCCGTGGCGCTGCTTGGTGGGACGCAGGGGCTGACGGATTTCGTGGATGCGGCGCTGGAGCGCCCCGACGTGCGTGCCTTGGCGCAGCGCATCGAAGTCGCACCGGGCATCGACTTCCCCGCGGGCAACGGCGATTTCGCCGAGCTTCATATCGAAGTGGATGGCCAGACGGTGTTCCATGACCGTCGCGCCAAGCCGCGAGGCCATCCATCGCAACCTCTGAGCGATGCCGAGCACCGAGACAAATTCATGGCCTGCGCGAGCTTGGCGATGGACGGCGCAGCGGCTGCCGAGCTGCTCAGTGCACTGCGCGGCACACCGTTTCCCGATGCGCGAACACTGGGCCGTCTGCTGGCTGCCACGCGCTGACCGCCGCATTCGTTCATTCATCACATCGATTCTTCTGGAGTACCCGCCATGCCCACCATTTCACGCCGCCAACTGCTTGCCTGCGCCGCGTTGCCGTTGCTGGCCTCGAGCAAGCTCGCCCACAGCCAAGGTTCTAAGGACATGACGATCGTGGTGGGCTACCCCGCGGGGGGCTCGCTCGATGCCATGGCACGCGCGCTGGCCCAAAAGCTGTCCGCGCTGCGCGGCCATGGCGTCATCGTCGACAACCGGCCCGGATTTTCCGGGAACATCGGCGCCCAGTACGTGGCGCGCTCGCCGGCCGATGGCCGCACGGTGCTGATGTCCGCGCTGACCACCTACGCCATCAATGCCAACCTCATGGGCAGCAGCGCCGGCTACGACCTGATGAAGGATTTCGAGCACGTGGCCATCGTGGGCAACCTGCCGAACGTGATGGTTGTGCCGTCCTCGCTGCCCGTGAAGACGCTGCAGGAGTTCATCCAAGCCGCAAAGAAGAACCCTGGCGGCTATTCGTATGCGACCACGGGCAATGGCTCGCTCGAGCACGTCGCGGGCGAGATGCTCAAGCGCGCTGCTGGCATCGATCTGCTCGCAGTGCCTTACAAGGGGTCGACACCGGCCCTTACCGACCTGATCGGCGGCCAGATTCATGCCATGTTCGTCAACACCTCGACGGCCATCAACAACCTAAAGGGGGGCCGCATCAAGGTGCTGGCCATCGCAGGGCCGGCGCGAAGCCCTGCATTGCCCGATGTACCGACCTTGCGCGAGAGCGGCGTCAAGTTGACCAACGATGTCGTTTCCATCTTCGGCATCTCTGCGCCGCGCGGCACCTCCAAGGCTGTGGTGGATCAGCTCAATGCAGACCTCAACACTGCCTTGAAGGACTCGCAGGTGCATCAGCGGTTCGAGGCCTTGGGCATCGAGGTGGTCACGCAAAGCCCCGCTGAGGCACGCAAGAAGATCGGCAGCGAGGTGGCGACCTGGGCGAAGGTGCTTGGCGAGACCGGTATCACGCTCCAGTGAGATGGGTCGGCGCGGGCAGGGATGAGGTGCGTTCGAGCGTCGCGCACGCGGTAAACTGGGCAGGCTCGCCGTTGCAACAACGGCGCATGGCCCCGAGGGGCGCTTCCTCCACTTCAGCTCTTCCGCGCAGATGCCCAGTCCGTCGGATCCATCTCCCGAGATCCCCTCGGAAACCCAGCAAACCAGGCGTCACGGCCATTCGTCGCTGTTCATCGGCTCGACGGAAAAGGCCTTCCATGTCCTGGATGCATTCAATGGAACGCGTGGTCACCTGACCATCGCAGACATTGCGCGCGCGTCCAACCTCGACCGCAGTGCGACGCAGCGCGTGGTCTACACGTTGGAGAAGATCGGCTACCTGCGCCGCATTCCCGACACGCGTCAATATGGACTGACGTCCAAGGTGCTGCAACTGTCCTACAACTACCTGCGTGCTAATGCCTTGGTAGACAAGGCGTCGCCGTACCTGCTGGACATCAGTCGCACGCTCGGAGAGACTACCAACCTGCAGGAACTGGACGACACCGAGATCGTGTTCGTGGCCCGGTTTCCAGGCAAGCACCTGGTCAACGTCGACATCGCGGTGGGGAGCCGGCTTCCTGCCTTCTGCACCGCCTCGGGCACCTCCATCCTGGCGCGCATGGAGCCGTCGCAGCGCGTCGAGGTCTTGCAGCGCTCACGGCTGACGGCGATCACGCCTTATACCGAGACGCGCATGGATGAGCTCCTTGCGCGCATCGAACGTGCGGCCGAGCGCGGCTATGCCGTGATCACCAACGAGACGGTGATGGGGGACATCTCCATTGCCGCTGCGATCACCGATCATCGGGGAGTTGCCGTAGCCGCGGTCAACATCGCCGTGCCGACGACACGCTGGACGACCGAGCAGGTGGAGGCGCAGCTTGCACAGCACGTGCAGGTGGCCGCCACCTCCATCTCCAAGGCCAAGTTCGCGGGCTACGGCGAGTAGCGAGCGGCGACGCTCTGCAGGCATGCCGGCGATTCCGGCATGCAGGCCTCAGATCGTTCTTAGGCGTTCTCCCCATCCGGGCTGAAAGATCGAAGGCGTCAGTTCCGCCGCACGGGGACACCCGAGCAGGCGAAGGGTCGTTTCGCATTCGTTGCGCAGGATCTGCAGCACTTCGGACACGCCGCGGGGACCTCGCGCGGCCAGACCGTACAGCGGCGCGCGTCCGAGCAAGACGGCCTGCGCGCCCAGGGCACGCGCCTTGACGATGTCGCTGCCGCGACGGATGCCGCCGTCCATCATGACCGTCAATGCCGACCCCACCGCCTTGGTCACGGCCGGCAGCAGCTCGAGGGGACTGGGTGCGCTTTCCAGCTGACGACCGCCGTGGTTGGACAGCACGATGCCATCCACACCCGCCGCGCGTGCGCGCAGCGCATCGTCCACCGACAGGATGCCCTTCACCAGCACACGGCCCGGCCAGTGCGCGCGCAACCAGTCGATGTCCTGCCAGCGCAGCGACATGTCCATCTGGCGGCTCATCGCGCCGGCCTGCGCGGCCAGGTTGACCGCCATGCCCGTGCTTCGTGCCAGGTTCACCAGTTGCGGTGAGCCGCCCTGGCGCAGCATGCGCATGCACCAGCGCGGATGGGTCATGACATCGGCCATCAGCCGCGGCGTGATGCGCAGGGGCATCTTGAAGCCATTGCGGATGTCGTGATCGCGCACACCGTGCACGGGCGTGTCGACGGTGAGCATCAGCGTGGTGTAGCCGGCGTCACGTGCGCGCTGCATCATGCGTTGGGCGATGCTGCGGTCACGTTGCACATACAGCTGCAGCCAGAGCTCGCCGTCGCTGGCGCGGCGCACGTCTTCCAGCAGCGAGGTGGAGGCCGTGGAGAGCACGAACGGCAAGCCGGCGCGATGTGCCGCGACGGCGAGTGCCTCCTCGGCGCGCGGGTAGTACAGGCCGTTCAGACCCGTGGGGCCCACCACCGCGGGCATGGCCAGATGCTGATCGAGCACGTCGACGCCCGCATCCACCGCGCTGACTTCGGTGAGCACGCGCGGCTTGAACAGCAGCGCGTCGTACGCGCGCCGATTGCGCGTCAGCGTGCGTCCATCTTCCGCGCCACCCTCCAGGTAGTCGCCGGCGATACGCGTGAGACGCCTGCGTGCCAGCACGCGGTAGTCCTGTACTGCAGCGAGTGCCGCCATGGCCGCTGCCGATCAGCGCGCGATCGCCAGTTGCCGCGACAACTCCGCGCGCATGGCCTGTTGCAGTTCGGGGGCAGGCGGCACCAGGGGCGCCAGCATCTCGGGGGCATTCACGCCGATCAGGTCCATGACGGACTTCATCGGCCCCGGGTTGGTCTCGGCGAATGCCAGGTTCATCAGCGGCATCAGGTCGCGGTGCAGGGACAGCGCCTCGTCGGTACGGCCCTCGCGCGCGGCGTCGTAGATGTTGCGCCAGGCGCGCGGCAGCAGGCTGGCCGTCACGACGATCCCGCCGCGGGCGCCGGCCGCCACGTGCAGGGGGAACAGCGTGTCTTCGCCGCTGAGCACGGCAAAGGAGTCGTCGACGCCCGCGATAGTGCGCAGGAAGTGGTACATGTCGGTGTTGCACGCCTTCATGCCGATGATGCGTTCGTGGCGCGACAGTTCATGCAGGATTTCCGGTGCAATCGCAATGCGGGTGCGGTAGGGAATCTCGTAGATCATGATCGGCACTGGCGAGCTGTCGGCGTAGCGCAGGAAGTAGTCACGGATGCCGGCCTGCGTGGGGTTTGTGTAGTAGGGCGTCAGCACCAGCAGCGCATCCGCGCCGACATCGGCAAAGGCCTTGCCGGCATCCATCGCGTCGTGGAACCCGGGGTCGAGCACGCCGGGGATCACCGGCACCTTGCCCGCCACGGCCTCGACCGTCAGGCGTGCCATCTTGACGCGCTCGGCACGCGCCAATGCGCCGTACTCCCCAGTGCCGCCCAGCGGCAGCACGCCGTCGATGCCCTGCTCGAGCAGATGGGCCAGCAGCGCCTTGGTGGCGTACTCGTTGATCGTGTCGTCCGCGTTGACGGGGGTGGGGATGGCGGGAATGATGCCCCGCAGCTTGGATGCGTCGATGAAGCTCATGAGAAATGTCTTTGAAGTGGAATGGATGGAGGAGGGGCCGGTTCAGCGCGCCAGGCTGGCGCGGCGCAGCCGGTCAGCGACCCAGATCAGCGCCGCGATGAAGACAAACAGGCAGGTCGAGACCGCCGCGATGACGGGTGACAGCTGCAGCGTGACTTCGTCCCAGAATTGCTTGGGCAATGTCGAGTTCAAGCCTCCAGAGGCGAACAGCGAAATCGTCAGTTCGTCGAAGGACGTGGCGAACGCGAACAGGAAGGACGACAGCAGGCCGGCCGCTAGGATCGGGAAGGTCACATGCCGCAGCGTGGCCAGCGGGCCTGCGCCCAGGCTTTGCGCTGCCAGGTCGAGCCGCGTGTCGTAGTTGCGCAGCACGGCCATCATGGTCATCACGACATAGGGAACCGCCACCACCGTGTGGCCCAGCACGAGGCCGATCCAGGTGCCGACCAGGCCGACGCGCGCAAAGAAATAGAACATGCCAACGGCGATGATCATGCGCGGCACGATGATCGGCGACAGCACGAACGCCAGCATGGCCGACTTGCCGCGCATCTGCCCGCGCACCAGCAACAGGGCGGCCGGCGTGCCGATCAGCATCGACAGGAAGCCCGCGCCCAGCGCCACGGTGAGCGAGCGCACCACGGACTGCATCCACAGCGGCGAATCGAACATCTGCTGATACCACTGCAGCGAGAAGCCCTTAGGTGGCCATGCCAGGCCGGAGCCCCCGCTGAAGGACAGCGGAATCATCAGGAATGCCGGCACGCTGAGGAACACCAGAAGGGCCCAGACCAGCAGGTTCCAGCCGCGCGAAGGACCTTCTGCATGGGCTTGGCGGCGCGGCAGCCAGCTGATGAGAAGGTCGCAAGCGCGGCCCAGCGCGATAAGCAGCTCGCTGCCCTGGCGCTTGATCCAGCGGGTGCTGACCGAGTCGGCCGCGGGGCGCGTGCGGCTGGGCGCGCTGCCCGTCATGCTGGACAGGCCGAGCAGCTTGTCGTAGAGCGCGAACACCGCCAGCACCACCACCAGCAGCAGCACCGAGATGGCACCGGCAAAGCCCCAGTTCATCGTCTGCTGCACCTGGTCGATGATGATCTGCGTGATCATGGTCTCCTGGCGTCCCCCGAGCAGCGCGGGCACGATGAAGAACCCGATCGCGGTCACGAACACCATGATCGCCGCGGCCGCCACGCCGGGGAGCGACTGCGGAAAGTACACGGTCCAGAACGCCGTGCCCGGGGGCGCGCCCAGCGTGGCCGCGGCGCGCGGGAGGTTGCGGTCGATGTTCTCCATGACCGACAGCATGGTGAGCACCGCCAGCGGCATCAGGGCATGGACCATGCCGACCAGCACGCTGCCCACGCTGTAGAGCAGGTTGGCCGGCGCATCGATCACGCCCAGGGAGACCAGCAACTGGTTGATGACACCGTTGCGGCCCAGCAGAACCACCCAGGCGAAGGCACGCACCAGGAAGCTGGTCCAGAACGACAGCAGCACCCAGAACAGCAGCGTCGCCTTGCGTTTCGGTGACGATGCCGAGATGAGGTAGGCCACCGGATAGGCGGCCACCACGGACAGCAGCGTTGTCCACAGCGAGATCTTGAGCGTGATCAGCAGCACGTTGATGTACACCGACGAGGCGAACAGCTGCCGGTACGACGCGAGGCTGAAGCCTTCGTCGTTCTGGATGCTCAGCAGCAGCAGTTGCCCGACCGGATAGACCAGCAAGGCCAGCAACAGCAGCACCAACGGCGTGGCCATGAGGGCCTGCCGCCACGACGCGCCCAAGCGGAATCCGGGCGCCTTCACACGGTTGTTCATGGCATCACTCCGCGATCACGACGGCGTCGTTCGCATGCCAGTGCAGCGACAGCGTCTGGCCCGTCTCGTAGCGCTCGGCGGACTGGCAGGTCGGGAAGGCCGCCACGATCGGTTCGGCCTGCTGCGTCGCCTGCAGATAGAGCTTGGTCAGGCTGCCGGTGATCATGATGTCGATCAGCTGGCCCGATAGTTGGCCGGGCGCAGGCGCCGCCGAGGAGACGTTCAGGTTCTGGGGACGCACCATCACGCGCACCGCATGGCCGCGCGCCAGTGCGGTGCCGTTGGACACGCCGCGCGCCGTGATCTCGCTGCCGTTCAGGGCCACGTGCACGCCGTCGGCGTCGACCTCGGCGATGGTCCCAGGCAGCAGGTTCGATTCGCCGAGGAAGTCCGCCACGAACAGGGTGCGCGGGCGGAAGTACAGGTCGGCGGGCGTGCCCAGCTGTTCGATGCGTCCGCCGTTCATCAGGCAGATGCGATCCGACATCGTCATCGCTTCTTCCTGGTCGTGCGTGACGTAGACGATGGTCGTGCCCAGCTCGCGGTGGATGCGCTTGATCTCCAGCTGCATCTGGTCGCGCAGCTTCTTGTCGAGCGCACCCAGCGGCTCGTCCATCAGGATGATCGAGGGGCGGTAGACCATGCAGCGCGCCAGCGCGATGCGCTGCTGCTGACCGCCGGAGAGTTCGCGCGGATAGCGCTTGGCGACATGCGGCAGGCGGATCATCTCCAGCGCCTCGGCCACGCGCCGCCCGATCGAGGCCTGCTCCTGCCTGCGCATGCGCAGCGGGAAGGCGATGTTGTCCTCCACCGTCATGTGCGGAAACAGGGCGTAGTTCTGGAACACCATGCCGATGTCGCGCTCGTACGGCGCGCTGCGCGTGGCATCGACGCCGTCGATGAGCATCTGTCCCTCATCGGGCTGGGCCAGGCCGGCGATCAGGCTCAGCAGGGTGGTCTTGCCGGAGCCCGACGGGCCCAGCAGGGTCAGGAACTCGCCCTGGGCGACGTCGATGTTCGTCGGTGCGAGCGCAACGAAGTCGCCGTAGCGCTTGGAGAGCCCGGAAATTTTCAGACTGGTCTTGGACATGGTGCAGGAGCAGGCGGGTAAAGGATGGCAGGCGCAGCGGCGCTTACTTGAGAATCCAGGCGTTGAACTTCTCCAGCACCTGCGCCTGGTTCTCCTGCCAGTAGCGGGCATCGATCTGCAGGCCGTTCTTGATGTTGTCCGGGTGCGTGGGGCAGCCCTTTGCCAGTTCCGGCTTGACGAAACTGAAGGCGGCGGGCTGAGTCATGCCGGCCGGAAAGTACTCGGTGAGCGCGGCCATGCGCTTGGGGTCGGATGCGAACTTGATGAACTCGCGGCAGGCGTCCGCGTTGGGTGAGCCCGCCAGGATCGACCAGCTGTCGCAGCCCCACAGGTTCTGGTTCCAGACGATCGAGACCGGTGCGCCGTTGGCAATGGCCGATTGCGCGCGCGAAACCCAGGTGGCCACCATGTCGACCTCGCCGTTGCCCAGCATCTGCTCGACCTGCGCGCCGGATGTCCACCACACGTCGACGGCCGACTTGACCTTGTCCAGGCTGGCAAGGGCACGGTCCAGGTTGCACGGGTAGACCTGGCCGTTGGGCACGCCATCGGCCATCAGCGCTTCCTCGATGGTGTCGAACGGGTGCTTGCGCAGGCCGCGGCGGCCCGGGAAGTCCTTCACGTTCCAGAAGTCGGCCCACGAGGAGGGCGCCTTGCGGCCCTTGAACTTGTCGGTGCGGTAGGCCAGCACGGTGGAGTAGACGTTGTTGCCCACGCCGTAGGGCGACATGTACTGCGCCGGAATGGTGGCGACCATCGGGTCGGCTTCCAGGCCGTGCTTTTCCAGATAGATCTTGCTGCCGCTGGTCAGGGTGCGGATGGCGGGCTGGCTGATTTTTGCCATGTCCCAGGTGTAGTTCTTGGTCTCCACCATGCTGCGGATCTGGGCCGTGGGCTCAGCGTTGGCCTGCACGGCCACCACCTCGATGCCGGTCTTCTCTGTGAAGGGGCGATAGAACACCGCCCCGTAGGCCTTGGTGTAGATGCCGCCGTCATCGCGCACGACGATGCGCTTGCTGGCGGCCCGTGCGGGCGTCCAGATGGCGGGGGCTGCCAGGGCCACGAGCCCGGCGGCAGCAGATTTCAGGACCACGCGGCGCGAGGAGGGACGGTTGATTTTCATGACAACTCCAGGATGAGAGTGATGGACGGAAGGAAGAAGAGCGAGAGAGATGAGAACGGGCGTGGACGGGGCTCACTCGGGCGGCAGCAGCCGGCCGGGGTTGAACAGGTGCGCCGGGTCGATGGCGCGCTTGATCGCATGCATCAGCCGCAACTCGACGGCGGGCTTGTAGCTGCGCATCTCCGCCAGCTGGGTGCGGCCGACGCCGTGCTCGGCGCTGAAGGTGCCGCCCAGGGCGTGGGCGATGTCGTTGACGGCGTGGCGCACCGCCTGTGCCGCGCCCTCCTGGTCCGGCAAGGCGTTCCATTGCGCGAACGAATAGAAGGGAATGAAGTGCGCGTTCCCGTCCCCCAGGTGGGCGACCACCGCGACTGGCATGTCCGGCACGATGGCGCGCACCGCCTGCGTGGCTTGCGCGATGAAGGCCGGCACCGCCGATACCGGCACGGCGCAGTCGGTGGTCAGGCCCATGCCGGCCTTCTTGTTGGCTTCCGACACGCTGTGCCGCACTTCCCACAGGGCCGCGCGCTGTGCCTCGGTCGTGGCCAGCACGGCATCGCCGAGCAGTCCCTTCTCGCTGGCGTCTTCGAGGACATCCTGGAGCATCTGGTCGAGCGCCGCCGAATCTCCGGTGTCGGCCAGCTCGACCAGCACATGCCAGGGGTGGGGTGACGTGAGCGGATCGCGACGCCCCGGCACATGGGTGAGCACCAGGTTCAACTGGTGCGCATCGATCATCTCGAACGCCGAGAGTTGCGAGCCGCAGCGCGCCTGGAACAGACCCAGGACCTCGACGGCGGCCTGCGGATCGGTCGGCGCGAACCATGCCATCGCATGGCTCGTCGGCAGCGGGTGCAACTTCAGGGCGGCGGCGGTGATGATGCCCATCGTGCCTTCCGCGCCGATGAACAGGTGCTTGAGGTCGATCCCCGTGTTGTTCTTGCGCAGCGCATACAGGCCGTCCCAGACCGTACCGTCGGGAAGCACGACTTCCAGTCCGAGCACGTTGTCGCGCGTGCCGCCCCAGCGCAGCACACCCGTGCCTCCGGCGTTGGTGGCGATGGTGCCGCCGATCTGGCAGGAGCCCTCGGCGCCCAGGCTGACCGGGTAGAGGCGCTGGACTTCCACAGCCGCTTGCTGGACCGCGGCGAGCACGCAGCCGGCTTCCACGACCATGGAGTTGTTGGCCGCATCGATCGAGCGCACCTTGCGCATGCGGTTGAGCGACACGATCACCGGCAGGGCCTGTGCCTCGTCCGGTACGGCGCCGCCGCACAGGCTGGTGTTGCCGCCTTGCGGCAGCACGGCGGTGCGGTGCTGCGCGCACAGGCGCACCACGGCGGCGACCTGCGCGGTCGAAGACGGCAGCACGACGCAGGAGGCGGCCCCGCGGTAGCGGCCCCGCCAATCCTGCGTGAAGCCTGCCGTGTCTGCTTCATCCTGGAGCACGGCGTCCCGGCCGAGCAGTTCTATCAGCGCGTCAACGAGCTTCATTTCGGGTCCTTTGCACTGTTTGAGGGATCGAAGGACGTCCAAGGACGCCTCGGCCTGACCTGAGCAATTAACAGGCCAGTAATTGCAATGCGCTCTTGTTAATCGATATACGATTATTATTTTGCCTTTCGGAAAATGGAATCGGGGTTAGCACTCATGCAGAGGGGTTGAGGGGCCTGTGGGGGGAGGCGAGTCGTTCGTGTCCGGGCGTTCTGTGGCCGGCGCGTCGACGCGGCGGTTCAATGCCAGGCAAGGTGCTTTTTCGCGCGGCCGACATGGCGGTAGATGGCATGGCTGCCCTGGCGCTTTTTGCTAGCTGGATGGGGCGGCCGCTGCTTTGAATGGTGGAACTCAGCTTGGAGGTCGTGCGCCGGGCCGCTGAGTACTGACTGGTCTCGTCCAGTGCTGAAGATGGGCAATCCACGCCGCCATACCAGATCGGCCCCGGGAGAGCCGGTGGCGTGAAACACGAGACACTGCACTCCGAAAAGCCAGCGGCAATAGGGGGTTCTCAGCGGTTGAGTTCCCGCTGGCTCAGTGCATGCAAACGATGTCGTACGCCATCGTTGTCGATGCTTGCTTCAGACTGATTGCAGATATTGGTTGTGCCGACGCTGAAGTCTGCTTCCGCGGTAAACCCGCCCTCGGGGGCCTGCGGTGCCGACGAGCTGGCAGCATGCGCTTCGCCACTTGCGAGTATTCTTGTGATCGTCGCATTGCAGCGACCAACCGGCGGGAATAGGGACTCATGTCGATGCCATCGTCATCGCTTGGCGCCTGGCATGAAGTTGACAAAGGTGTCGCGCCTTTCCTGCTTCGGTCAGTCGGCTCCGCTGTGGCCATATCCAGGGGCTCGATCAAAGCTAGTCCACTTCCGGTCGTACTCCATCCGCTCGAAGTGCGCCACCAGGAAGTCGATGAAGGTGCGCACCTTGGCAGACACATGCCGCCGGCTCTGGAAGGCGATGTTGATCGTGAGCCGCGGAAGGTCCCAGTCGTCCAGCACCGAGACGAGCCGTCCGGCCACCAGGTCGTCATACAGGATGTACTTTGGCTGTACCAGGATGCCCATGCCGTCGAGCGCGGCTGCGCGCAGCACCTGGCCGTCGTTCGATTCGAGCAGGCCTTTCACGTGGAGTGTCCGCACTTCGTCGCTTCGGCGAAACGTGAACTCGTTCGGGGTGTTGCTGTAGGTGTAGAGCAGGACGGGGCGGTTCGCCAGTTCCTCGACGGTACGGGGGGCGCCGTGGGCGTCAAGGTAGCCGGGTGATGCCGCCAGGATGCGGCGCGTGGAGGCGAGCCGGCGGATGGTGATGCTGGAGTCGTTCTCGAACTCGCGGGTGCGGATCGCCACGTCGATGTTGTTGTCGATCAGGTCGTAGTAGCGGTTGGACACCTCGACGTGCACGTTCACGTTCGGGTAGCGGTTCGTGTACTCCTTCAGCAGCGGTGCGATGTGATGCACCGAGAACGACAGCGATGCGGTGAGGCGTAGGGTGCCAGTGGGGTTGAGCACGGTCGCGCTGGCGGCGGCCTCCGCTTCCCTGGCATCGGCCAGCACACTCTTGCAGCTTTGATAGAAGTTCTGCCCCACCTCCGTCAACGAGAGGCCTCGCGTGCTGCGCTGAATGAGCCGGGCACCGACCCGCTTCTCCAGCGACCCCAGGTGCCGGCTGGCCGCCGCGTTCGACAGGCCCAGCGACTGCGCCGCGCGCGACATGCTGCCGAGCTCGGCCGTTTGCACCAGCAGCTCCATTTCTGTCCAGCGATCCATTCTTTGTCTCCTGCTCACTCGCTCGCTCTGCGGCCGCGACCTCGGTTGATCGTCGTCCACCGGATGCATCCACGTATCGGGAAAACCCTTGCATTTCCGCTTTCCGGAAATGACGTTTCCGGAAGCCCCATCTATTTTACTTTTATCAACTGTATAAACTAAAAGCACTGCCACACACACGGAGACAGGCGTGCGAAACCTCGACGAAGACAACATCACCCGAGCCGTCATCGGCACGCATGCGAATGCGGGCAATGCCCGGCTGCGAGAGCTGATGACCAGTCTGGTCCAGCACCTGCATGCCTTCGCCCGCGAGACGGCGCTGACCGAAGAAGAATGGTTCAAGGGCATCCAGTTTCTCACTGACATCGGGCACATCACCACCGAAAAACGGCAGGAGTTCATCCTGCTGTCGGACACCCTGGGTCTCTCGATGCTGGTGACCGCGCTCAACAACAGGAAGCCCGAAGGCTGTACCGAGTCCACGGTGTTCGGTCCCTTCCATGTCGAGGATTCCCCGCGGGTCGCGTTGGGTGGCGACGTCGCCAACGGCGCGCAGGGCGAGCCCTGTTTCGTGCGTGGCACCGTCTCCGGCCTGGACGGTCGACCAGTTCCCGGCGCCGAGTTGCAGGTGTGGCAAGCCGACGAGGCGGGCTACTACGACGTGCAGTACGGCGACAACGAGCCGCATCGCGCACGCGCCACGCTGAACGCCGATGCCGCAGGGGGCTTCCATTTCAAGACCATCCGCGCGGTGGCGTATCCGATTCCGCATGACGGCCCGGTCGGCAAGATGCTCGAGGCGCTCGGCCGCCATCCGTGGCGTCCGGCGCACCTGCATTTCATGATCACGGCGCCGGGCTACGAGCGGCTGATCACGCACGTCTTCCGCAATGGTGACCGCTACCTCGACTCGGATGCGGTCTTCGGTGTGCGTTCCTCGCTCATCGCGGACTGGGTCGAACACCCACCGGGCATCACGCCTGATGGCACGCGCAGCGAGGTGCCGTTCTACACGCTCGATTTCGAGTTCGTGCTCAACCCCGACGGGAACTTGAGCCTGGCGCAAGGCCTGCCGCCGCGGTCATGAGCAGCGACACAAAGACCGGAGACGCAATGACACCTTCTGATCCCCCCTTGCTGGAACTGCGCGGCATCAGCAAACGCTTTGCCGGCGTCCAGGCCCTCGACGACGTTTCGTTCGAGCTCTACCCCGGCGAGGTGCACATGCTGCTGGGCG
Organism: Variovorax sp. GW821-FHT09A10; assembly: GCF_059418385.1. NCBI lineage: Bacteria > Pseudomonadati > Pseudomonadota > Betaproteobacteria > Burkholderiales > Comamonadaceae > Variovorax > Variovorax sp. GW821-FHT09A10. The sequence continues at coordinate 1,126,136 of NZ_JBWKPT010000002.1, read as the reverse complement.
AGAACGGCGCAGGCAAGTCCACGCTGATGAAGGTCCTGTGCGGCGCACACAAGGCCGACGCGGGCGAGTTCTTCCATCAAGGACGGTCCGTCACGATCTCCGGCGCGGCGGACGCGCAGCGGCTGGGCATCGCCGTGATCTTCCAGGAGTTCACGCTGGTTCCTTACCTGAGCGTGGCCCAGAACATCTTTCTCGGCCGCGAGCCGAAGGGCCGCCTCCCGGGCGCGGTCGACCATGTCCAGATGCGCCAGCAGGCGCGGGTGATCATGGACCAGCTCGGCATGGCGCTACACCCCGACACTCTGGTGGCCACCCTAGGCGTGGCGCAACAGCAGATGGTGGAGATCGCCAAGGCCCTGTCGCAGGACGCCCGCATCCTGGTGCTCGACGAACCGACCGCGGCGCTCTCGGACAACGAGACCGAGAAGCTGTTCCGCATGATCGACATGCTCAAGCAGCAAGGCGTGGCAATGGTGTACATCAGCCACCGCATGGCCGAGGTCTTCTCGATGGGTGACCGCATCACGGTGCTGCGCGACGGAAAGAAGGTGGGCTTTCGCATGCCCGGTGAAACCGAGCCGGACGAACTGGTGAGCCTGATGGTCGGCCGGAAGGTCGACATGTCCTACGCACGCGAGTACTGCCGGGCGCCGGGCGAGCTTGCACTGCGGATGCAGGGGGTCACAGCCCCCAGCGGAATTCACGACATCAATCTTGAGGTGCGAGCCGGGGAGATCGTCGGGTTGGCCGGGCTCGTGGGCTCCGGCCGCACGGAGGTCGCGCGCGCCGTTTTCGGCGCCGATCCCATCGACGCCGGAAGCATCGAGATCTTCGGCCAACGCCAGAGCGGTGGGCCCGCGCACGCGCGCCGGCTGGGCGCTGCGCTCATCCCGGAAAGCCGCAAGACGCAAGGGCTCGCGCTCATGCGCTCCGTGGGTGACAACCTGGTGCTGGCCAGCCTGCCGCGATTGTTTCCGTCCGGGTGGTTCTCACCCGCGAAGGCGGCGCGGCAGGCGCGCGAACTGATCCAGCGCATGCGTATCGCCACGCCGGGTCCGCAACAGCGCGTGCAGGTGCTGTCGGGCGGCAATCAGCAGAAGGTTGTGATCGGCAAATGGCTGAGCGCGGAATCCAAGCTCTTCATCTTCGACGAGCCCACCCGCGGCATCGACGTCGGCGCGAAGGCCGAGATATTCGCGCTGATCGATTCGCTGGTGAAGAAGGGCGCTGCGGTGCTGATGATTTCTTCGGAGCTGGCGGAGATCGTCAACGTCTGCGATCGCACCTACGTCATGCGCGAAGGCCGCGTCGCCGGCCATCTGACGCGCAGCCAGATGAATGAAGAAGCCATTTTGACTTTGGGAATGCACCATGCCTGAACTGACCGTTCCAAGTGATGCCGGCCACGGCATGCGCGAGTTGATGCGCCGGCTGCGGCGCAGCGGGAGCGCCAGCGGCGCGCTCATGACACTGGCCGTGCTGTGCGTGGCCTTCGCGCTGCTGACCGACAACTTCCTCGAGACCGCGAACCTGAGGAACGTAGCGGTGCAATCGACCATCCTGCTGCTCATCGCCTTGCCGATGACGCTGATCATCACGACCGAGGGGCTGGACCTGTCGATGGGCGCCGTGCTCACGCTGGCCAACGTGGTGCTGGCGATGGTGGCGGTGAAGACCGGCGGGGTGGTGTTCGCACTGCTGGCGGCACTCGGCGTCGGTGTGGTCTTCGGACTGTTGAATGGGACGCTGGTTGCCCGCCTGGGCATCCCGCCTTTCGTTGCGACCTTGGGCACGCTGGGCGTGGCACAGGGGCTCGCGCTGGTCGTGACCGATGGGCAGAGCGTGGTCGGCATCCCCGACACCGTGCAGATGTTCTACAGCGGCTCGCTGCTCGGTGTGCCGTCCCCGCTGTGGATCGCGATCGCCGCCTACCTGGTCTTCCATGTCGTGCTCTACCACACGCGTTTCGGTGCCTATGTGTTTGCGCTCGGCGGTAACCGCGAGGCCTTGGGGTTGGCGGGCGTGCGCACGCGCTTCTACCTGGTGGCGGTGTATGTCATAGGCGGACTGATGGCGGGGCTGGCGGCGCTGCTCCTGACGGCACGCATCAGCTCGGGGCACCCCACCGCTGCACTCGGCATGGAGTTCGACGCCATCGCTGCGGTGGCCGTGGGCGGCACGTCGTTCGAGAAGGGCAAGGGCTGGCTGCTGGGCACGCTGATCGGCGTGCTGGCCGTCGGCGTGCTGCGCAACGGACTGAACCTGATGGGCGTCACCTCGGCCGTCCAGGTCGCAGCGATCGGATTTCTGGTGATCTTTGCGCTGATGTTCGATGCGCTCCGCGGAAAGCAGTCATGAGCCGCGCAGTTCAACCCCAAGCACTTGATGCGGCAGCGTCCGCCCAGGGAGCCACTCGATGAGTACCGTCATGAAACAACCGCCATCCTCCGCTGCTGCGATGACGCCGAACGCGTCGGGCGGTCTGTGGAGCTCGCTGCCGGACCCGGTGCGCAGCGTCGTCTTCCGCCTGCTGGCACTCGGCTTGCTGTGCCTGGCGCTGAGCCTGGCCAGCGACGCCTTTCTCACCGGCGCGAACATCGTGAACGTGCTGCGGCAGGCCGCGCTGCTGTTCCTGCTGGCATCGGGCGTGACGCTGGTCATCCTCACGGCCGGCCTGGACCTCTCGGTGGGGGCCAACGTGGCCATGAGCGCCTGCCTGGCAGCCACCTTGTTGAAGTCCACGGGATCGATCGCGCTGGCGGTGTTCGCGGGCCTGGGCTGCGGCCTGCTGATCGGCATTGCCAACGGCCTGCTGATCACCTTGATCCGCATCCCGCCGTTCATCGCGACCTACGGAATGCTCTGGATCCTCCACGGCATCACCTACTGGTTCATGAAAGGCGAGACGATCCACGGCTTCCCCGCCACGTTCCGCGCAGTCGGCAGCGGCCACTGGCTGGGCATTCCCATCCCGGTGTTCCTGATGGTGGCTTTCCTGCTGGTCGGCGTGGTCTTCGCGCAGCGCACCCGGTGGGGCCAGGAGATCTATGCGGTCGGTGCCAACCCTGAAGCCGCGCGCCTGTCCGGCGTGCCGGTGAAGCGCCGCCTCGTGCTGGTGTATGCCGTGAGCGGGGCGATGGCCGGGCTGGCCAGCCTGATCTTCCTGGCACGGCTGAACTCGGCCGAAGGCGACATCGGCGAGGCGCTGACCCTGCCGGCGATCGCGGCCGTGCTGATCGGCGGTACCTCCCTGTTCGGTGGCGTGGGATCGGTGTTCGGCACGCTGATCGGCGCGCTCATCCTGACCCTCGTGCTCAACGGCATGAACCTGCTCGCGATCAACGCCAACTGGCAACCCGTCGTCACGGGCGTGATCGTGGTGGCAGCGGTATTTCTAGACAACCTCACCCGTCAAGGAGACAAGCGATGAAAGCAAACATGAAGATGGTCGGCCGCTGCATGCTGGCCGTGATGGCAGTCTGCGGCGCTGCGCCCAGCCTCGCGCAAAGCGGCGAGCGCATCGCCGTGTTCACCAAGAACCAGACCAACCCGTTCTTCCAGGCGGTGCGGTTGGGCGCCGATTCGGCCGCGAAGCAGTTGAACGCCAAGGTCACGCACTATGTGCCGACCAAGCCGGACAGCATTCCGGAACAGATGAGCCAGGTGGAAGACGTGATCGTCAAGAAGCCCGATGCCATCGTCTTCACCCCGGTCGACTACAAGGCCATGGTGCCGGCCGTCGCCAAGATCAACGGCGCAAAGATCCCGGTGGTGAACGTCACCGACCGAAGCGACAGCGGCACCTTCGTTGCCTTCGTCGGTGCCAGTGACTACAAGCTGGGACTGGAGACGGGCCGCTACCTGATCAAGGCCATGGGCGGCAAGGGCAACCTGGTGGTGCTGGAAGGCGTCAAGGGCGCGCTCACGAGCATCGACCGCGTGCGGGGGCTCAACGAAGCCGTCAAGGAGGCGCCGGGCATCAAGCTGCTCGCATCGCAACCTGGCAACTACCAGCGCCTGCAGGCACTGCAGGTGATGGAGAACCTGATGCAGTCGCATCCGAAGATCGATGGCGTCTTCGCCGCGAACGATGCCATGGCAGCGGGCGCCATCGAAGCGCTTGACGGCGCCAATCGCAAGGCCTTGGTGGTCGGTATCAACGGCACCAAGGAGGCGATCGACGCCATCAAGTCCGGAAAGATGCTGGCCACCGGAGACTACAACGGCTTCATGCAGGGATGCATGGCCGTGATGACGGCGGTGCGCGATCTGCGCAAGCTGCCGGTCCAGAAGGAAATCGTCTTCCCCGCCACGGTGATCGACAAGACCAACTACCAGCAGGGCGAAACGCCCGTCGAATCGCGCAGCTGTCCCAAGTGGGAAGACGCCGTCAAGACCTGATTCAGAGCCATCCAGGAGAACCCCGTGATATTCGCATTCCACTTGATCGACCGCCCGGACGGGGCTGCCTTGCGCCAGCGCGTGCGTCCCCAGCACAAGGACTACCTTGCGGCCGTGGCCGACCGCGTAGCCTTTGCCGGACCGCTGACCGAAGACGACGGCACGACGATGATCGGCAGCCTGTTGGCCATCGACTTCGAGGACCGTGCTGCCGCCATGCGCTGGGTGGCGGACGAGCCCTTCACCAAGGCTGGCCTGTACCAGACCGTCTCGGTGTTGCCCTTCACCAACCTGTGGCCGCAGAAGGCCGGCTTTCCTCCAGCCTGAGCCCATGACGATCAAGCACATCGTCATGTGGAACCTGCGCGGCGAGTCGCCGCAGGAGAAGGCGCACGCCATCGAGTTCCTGCGCAGCAGATTCGAGGGTCTGCGCGGCCAGATCCCGGGGATGCTGCAGCTGGAGGTGGGCGTGGACTCGAGCCGCGTCGGCTACGCATGTGATGTCGTGCTCTACAGCGTCTTCGACAGCCAGGAGTCGCTCGCCTCGTATGCCACGCATCCTGCGCATCTGCGGGTGCGCGACGAACTCGGCGACCTGCGCATCAGCCGCCACCAGGTGGACTATGCCGTGAGCGAGGCGGCGTAGTTCCATCCGCAACTGAATTGAATCACGACGCTCTAATGAACAAGCCTGACATCATCAACCCGCACGAAAGATCTCGCGCTTCCGAACGCGATTTCATCTTCACCGCGCAGCCGTCGCGCGTGGTGTTCGCCCCGGGCAGCCTGCAGCGGCTCCCGCAAGAGGTCGAAGCGCTCGGCGCGCGGCGAGCCTTGGTGCTTTGCACGCCGCAGCAGGTTGCGCTGGCGGAAGCAGCATCAGCGCTGCTGGGTTCTGCGAGTGCGGGTGTCTTCAGCGGGGCCGAGATGCACGTTCCGATCGATTCGGCGTGGCGGGCAAGGCGGCATGCCAGCCAAGTCGGCGCGGACTGCGCGGTCGCCATCGGCGGCGGCTCCACGGTCGGCCTGGGCAAGGCCATTGCGCTGGAGTCGGGGCTGCCGATCATCGCCGTGCCGACCACCTACGCCGGTTCGGAGATGACGCCGATCTACGGCATCACCGAGGCGGGCGTGAAGAAGACCGGACGCGACCTGCGCGTGTTGCCCCGCACCGTGCTGTACGACCCGGAGCTGTCGCAGCACCTGCCTGTCGGCATGTCCGTGGTCAGCGGCATCAATGCCATCGCGCACGCAGCCGAAGGGCTGTACGCGCAGGACGGCAACCCGGTCATGTCGTTCATGGCGGAAGAGGGCATCCGCGCACTGGCGCAGGGCCTGCGCGGCATCCACCGCACCCCCGATGACATGGCGGCGCGCAGCGCCTGCCTCTATGGCGCGTGGTTGTGCGGCTCGGTGCTGGGCCATGTCGGCATGTCGCTGCACCACAAGCTGTGCCACACGCTGGGTGGCAGCGTCAACTTGCCGCATGCGGAAACGCACACGGTGGTGCTGCCTCACGCGCTGGCCTACAACGCAGCGGCCGCACCGCAGGCCATGGCCCGCATTGCGGCCGCGCTCGGTGCGCCGGATGCCGCCACAGGCGTGTTCGACCTGGCGCGTGAGTTGGGTGCGCCCACGGCATTGCGCGACATCGGCATGCCCGAGGATGGGCTGGCACGCGTGCGGGAGCTGGCACTCTCCAACCCGTACTGGAACCCGCGTCCGCTCGAAGCCGATGCGCTGAAGCAACTGCTTGACAACGCCTGGGCGGGCGTGCGACCGGAGCATTGACCGCATGGACCCCGATTTCCTCATCGTCGGCGGCGGCACTGCAGGCGCGGTGATCGCGTCGCGCCTCTCGCAGAACCCCGCGCACCGCGTGCTGCTGCTGGAGGCGGGCGACGACATCCTGCCGGGCCGCGAGCCGGCGGACATCCAGGACCCTTTTCCCGCGTCCACCCTCAACCCGCACTATTTCTGGGATGGCCTCACGGCGACAGCCCGGGACGGCGGCACGCCCGCACGGTATCCGCAGGCACGGGTGATGGGCGGCGGCTCCAGCATCAACGGCCTGTTCGCGCTGCGTGGCGTGCCTTCCGACTACGCGCGGTGGGGCGCGGCCGGGGCGCGCGGCTTCTCGTGGGATGCCGTGCTGCCGTACTTCCGCAAGGTCGAAGACGACCGCGACCGGCGCGATGGCGCCGGAAACCCGCACGCCATCGCCCGCACACCGAAGGCCGAGTGGCCGGCGTTCGTGCGTGCGATGGAGCAAGCGGCCCACAGTGCGGGCCTGCCCTTCGTGCCCGACATCAACGAGCAACCGGGCGATGGCTTCTTCGCCATGCCCAATGCCATCGACGCCGAGGCGCGTGTCACCACGCCGGGCTGCTACCTGACGGCGGCCGTGCGCGCGCGGCCCAACCTGCAGATCGTGCCCAACACCCAGGTCACGCGGCTGCGCATGAACGGCGCCACGGTGACGGGCGTCGATGCCATCCGGGGCGGCGTCGCCATCCAGTACCAGGCACGCCATGTCGTCGTCTGCGCTGGCGGCATCCATTCGCCGACCTTGCTACTGCGCTCCGGCGTCGGGCTCACCGCCGATCTGGCCGCGCTGGGCATTCCGACGGCTCTGGACCGCCCCGGCGTCGGCCGCAATCTGCAGAACCATCCGTACATGTTCTTCGCCCTCACGCTACCGCGCGGCAAGCGGGTGGCCGCCGGCTTGCGGCGCTTCGCGGTCGCGGGCGTGCGCGCCTCGTCGCGCCGGCCCGGCGCACCCGAGGGCGACCTGTTCACCTTCGCGCTGGGGCGGGTGAGCGGCGAGTCTTTCGGGCCCGATTTCTCGCTGGTGGGCAGTGCCTTGTATGCCCCCAAGTCACGCGGGTATGTGCGGCTCCAGAGCGCCGATCCACTGGCTCACCCGGACATCAATTTCCGCTTCCTGTCCGATCCCGAGGATGCGCCGCGCATGGTCCAGGCCGCGCGGCTGACCGAACGGCTGTTGCGCGATCCGCGTGTGGCGGCCGAGTACCACGAAGCCTTCCTGCTCCCCGGCGCACTGGCGATCAGCCAGTTCAACCGTCCTGGGCTGGCGGGCAAGGTCCTGTCGCTGGCGGCGGAGATGGCGGCCAATTCGCCGGGCCTGCTGCGCCGCACGATCTTCGGTCGCGCGTTCAAGAGCGGGGCGCCTGCTGCGCACCGCGGCGGCGGGCGCGTCATTTCCGACGAGGAGATCCTGTCGTCCCTCTCGCCCATGGGCCATCCGGTCGGCACCTGCGCCATGGGCGAGGAGGGCGATCCGCTCGCGGTGGTGGACGACGCCTTCCGCGTCCACGGCGCCCGCAACCTGTTCGTGGCCGATGCCTCGGTGATGCCGTCCATCACCAGCGCCAACACCAACCTTCCCACGCTGATGCTGGCCGAGATGGCGGCGCAGCGCATCAGCACCTCCACACGTCACTGAGGACTTCACCATGTTCAATTACTTCAAGGTCTATTCCTGGAACCTCGCGCTGTCGATGGCGCTGGACGCGGGCGCCAACATGGACGAGATCGATCGCGCCTGCCGCGCCCTGCGCGACGTGGAGGACGACTCGGCCCATGCCAATGACTACTTCCAGGCCTGGGCCGGTGCGGGCGCCAAGCTGGCCCAGGCCGCGGCCGTCGACGAGAAGGCTGGGCACCTGCTCTCGGCGGGCGAGAAGTACCGCCGCGCCTGCGTCATGTACATCACGGCGGAGCGCATTCCCGCGCACGACCATCCGCCGCGCCTGGCCGCGTACGACGAGCTGCTGTGGACTTTCCGCAAGTTCGTCGAATGCGCCGGCGCCAATTGCGAGAAGGTGTCCGTGCCCTTCGGCGATTCCTTCCTGCCTGCGCTGATGGTGTCGGTCGGCAGCGCCGACAAGCCCGCCCCCTGCATCGTCCATTTCAACGGGCTCGACGGCGTCAAGGAATACCTGTACCTGTGCGGCCTGCCCGCCATGCTGTCGCAACGCGGCGTGTCCATCCTGCTGGTGGACAACCCCGGCGTGGGCGAGGCGCTGCGCAAGAACGGCCTGCACAACGCACCGGAAGCGGAGCTTCCCGCAGGCGCATGCGTCGACTACCTGGAAACTCGCGCCGACGTCGACAAGACGCGCATCGGGATGATGGCGCTGAGTCTGGGCGGCTACCACGCGCCGCGCGCCACGGCCTTCGAGCCGCGCTTTGCCTGCTGCGTGGCTTGGGGCGCGAACCACGACTGGCCCACGCGCTTTCGCAAGCGCATGGCCGGCACGCTCCAGGCACAGAACTCGGTGCCGCACTACATGGCGCACAACATGTGGGTGCTGGGCAAGGACAGCATCGAGGCGTGCGCCGAGGTCATCGACCGCTTCTCCCTGGACGGCGTGGTGGAGCGCATCCGTGTGCCGATCTACATCACCCATGGCGAAGACGACCGCCAGATTTCCGTCGTGGAAGCCCGCAAGACCTACGACGGCTGCGTGAACTCGCCGCGCAGGGAGCTGCGCATCTTCACCGCCGAGGAAGGCGGAGAACAGCACTGCAGCATCGGGAACATGAGCCTGGCGACGAACGCCATGGCGGACTGGATCGCCGATGTTTTGAAGACCGTTTGATCACAGCAAAAAAGGAGACCTCCATGTCCAGAAGAACCTTCATTTCCTCCCTCACCGGCGCAGCGTTGGCGGCGGCGCTCATGCCGGGTGCCGCCTTTGCCCAGGCCGATGTGATTCGCATCGTCGTGCCCATCGGCGCCGGCAACCCCTTCGACACCGGCGCGCGTGCGTTGGCCGAGGGCTTGGCCAAGGTCACCGGCAAGACCGTGATCGTCGACAACAAGCCAGGCGCGGGTGGCCGCATCGGCACGTCGGAAGTGGCCCGTGCCAAGCCCGATGGCCTGACGCTGCTGTACACCACGGCGGGCCACGCCACCAACGCGGGGCTGTACGACAACCTGCCCTATGACCCGGTGAAGGACTTCACGCCCGTCACCATCGTGGGCAAGTCGTCGGGCTTCGTGTTGCTGGTGCAGGCCAACTCGCCCTTCAAGACCATCCAGGACCTGATGGCCGCGGCCAAGGCCAAGCCCGAGCAGATCAGCTACGGCTCCTTCGGCAACGGCAACACCACGCACATCATCGGCGCCATGTTCGCCCGTGCCGCCAACCTCAAGTTGCTGCACGTGCCCTACAAATCACCACTCACGGACTTCCTTGGCGGCCACGTGAACATGGTGTTCATGGGCACCTCGACGGCCATCCCGCTGATCAAGGACGGCCGCGTGCGGGCGCTGGCCGTCTCGTCGGAGGAGCCGGACCCGAACCTTCCCGGCGTGCCCACCTTCCGGCAGCTGGGCTACAAGGACGTGGACGTGCCTGCCTGGTCCGGCATGCTGGCGCCGCGCGGCATGCCCGACGACAAGGTGCAGGCCCTGTACGCGCAGATCGGCGAAGCAGTCAAGCAGCAGGCCTACCAGGACAACCTGAAGCTCACCCAGGGCAAGGTCGTGATGTCCAAGCCGCAGGATTTCAAGAAGCAGCTCGAAGCCGAGGTGACGCGCTTCAAGAAGGAACTGCCTGAACTGGGCATCAAGGGTGACTGATGAAAGTGCATCTGATCGGGGCAGGCAAGATGGGCCTGCCGATGGGCAAGCACCTCGTCGCGGCGGGCCATGCAGTGACTGTCGAAGACCTCAGCGATGAACGGCTGAAGGCCTCCGTCGCACTCGGCATGGTGGCGGCGCAGGGGCCGGTGGGCATCGCCGAGGCGGAGGTGGTGCTGTCGTCCCTGCCACACGACGACGCGCTGTGGCACGTCGCGCAGGAAGTCGTTCGCCATGCGAGGCCGGGAACGGTCTACATCGACACCAGCACGGTGTCTCCGACCGTGTCCGCGCGGGTGGCCGACCTGCTGGCGAGGCAGCAGATCGTCTACCTGCGCGCCACCGTGTCCGGCAACAACCACATGGCCGACGCCGCGCAACTGACGCTGCTGGTCTCGGGCCCGAAGGACGCCTACGAACGCATGCTGCCGCTGCTCGCGCGCTTCGGCCCCCAGCAGTATTGGTTGGGGGAGGGCGAACAGTCCCGCCTGATGAAGCTGGTGGTGAACTTGATGATCGCGCAGACCAGTGCCATGCTGGCCGAATCGCTCACGTTGGGCGAGAAGGGCGGCTTGCGCTGGGAGGACATGTGGGAAGTGCTCACGCACAGCGCCGTGGCCTCACCCATTGTCAAGGCCAAGTCCGCGCAGCTGGCGCAGCGGGACTACACGCCCACCTTCACCGTCCTGCAGATGAGCAAGGACGTGGGCTTGATCCTCGATGAAGCCCAGCGACTGAAGGTGTCACTGCCGCAGACGGCCATGACCCAGCAGGCCTTGCATTCGGCCGCTGCCAACGGCGATGCGGACGCGGACTACGCGGCGGTCATCCGCTGCGCCGAGCGGGCGGCGGGGCTGGCCTGAGGGCCTGGCCCCAGTCCGAACGCCGAACCACCCACAACAGCTCACACCGAGCTTTTCGAAGCGCTGCCGGCGCTTCGGGGGATCGGTGCGCCTGGACCGAAAAGACCAACCATAGGAGACAAGAAAGAATGAGCACACAACGAGAAGTCGAATTCCTGAGCCAGGGCATCAAGCTGCGCGGCGACCTGGTGTTGCCCGACGGCCCTGGCCCCTTCCCCCTGCTGGTCATGGGCGGGGGCTGGTGCTATGTGAAGGAGATCGTCATGCCGCACTACGCCAAGACCATCGTGGGCAAGGGCGTGGCGGTGCTGATGTTCGATTACCGCTGCATGGGCGCCAGCGAGGGCATGCCGCGCCAGCACATCGACCCGGCGGCGCAGATCGAGGACTACAAGAGCGCCATCACCTTCGGCGAGACGCTGCCCGAGATCGATGCCGACCGCATCGGCGTGTGGGGCATCTCCTATGCGGGCGGCCACGTGCTGGTGGTGGGCGCCACCGATCCGCGCGTGAAGTGCGTGATCTCCAACATTCCCGTGGTCGATGGCTACGAGAACATGCGCCGCGTGCATGGCTCGCAACGCTTCCATGAACTGACCGAGTTGTTCCTTGCCGACCGCCGCGAACGCACCCTGGCGGGCACGGCGGGCGGGCGCATGCCGATGTCGTCGCTCACGCCGTTCACGCAGCTGAGCACCTGGCCCTTCCCCTCGATCCACACGATCTTTCACGACATCAAGGAACGCGAGGCGCCGCGCCACGAACACTGGAGCACCATCGAATCGACGGAGCTGCTGCTGTCCTACAACGTCGCACCGTTTGCCAAGCGGCTGTATGACACGCCCACGCTGATGATCGTGGCCGAGGGCGATGAGATCACGCTGTGGGACCTGGAGATTGCCGTGTTCAACAGCATCCCCAGCGCACGCAAGCAACTGGCGGTGCTGCCCAAGGTGTCGCACATGAGCCTGTATGCCAAGCAGGACGATCTGGCGGTTGCCGGTGGACTGGCGGCGGACTTCGCCGCCAAGCAACTGGGAGCGAATGCCGCATGACAGCAACCACATTCCCTCAAGGCGCGGTGATGGAAGAGAGCGCGGAAGAGAAGGCGCTCTTTGCCAAGATCAGCTGGCGCATCCTGCCGCTGCTGCTGATCGTCTACTGCTTTGCCTTCATCGACCGCGTGAACATCGGCTTCGCCCAGCTCCAGATGAAGGGTGAGCTTCACTTTAGCGACCAGGTCTTCGCCCTTGGCGCGGGCATGTTCTTCGTCGGCTACCTGCTGTTCGAGGTGCCGAGCAACATGTTCGTGGAGCGGGTCGGCACGCGCAAGACCCTGCTGCGCATCATGGTGTGCTGGGGCACGTGCGCCACGGCCATGGCGTGGGTGAAAGAGCCCTGGCAGTTCTACACGCTGCGTTTTCTGCTCGGTGCCTTCGAGGCGGGCTGCTTCCCCGGCATCGTCCTGTACTTCACCTATTGGTATCCGTCGGCGCGGCGCAGCCGGGCCATCGCGGTGTTCATGACCTCGACCGTCATCTCGGGCATCCTCATCGGCCCGATCAACGGCGCGCTGATGAAGTTCGGCCATGGCTTCATGGGCTACCAGGGCTGGCAGTGGATGTTCATCGCCAACGGGCTGCCCTGCCTGCTGATCGGTGTTCTTTGTTATTTCTGCCTGAGCGACAGCCCTGCCCAGGCCCCGTGGCTCAGCGCTGGAGAGAAGCGGCTGCTGGCCGAGCGGCTCGCCAGGGATGGCGCAGGGGCCGGTCGCCGAAGCCACGGCGGCGGCGCTGTCCGGGCCCTGCTGCGAAACCCCATGCTCTATGTGTTCTCGCTCATCAACTTCCTGTTTCTCGGCGCCGTCTATGTGCTGGTGTTCTGGACGCCGACGCTGATCCACAGCTGGGGTGTGAAGGACCTGTTCCAGATCGGCCTGCTGGCCGCCATCCCGAACATCGTGGGCGCGGTCGGCATGATGCTCATGAGCCGCAGCTCCGACCGCCACCAGGAGCGGCGCTGGCACTTCGTGGGCGGAGTGGCACTGATCGCGGTGGGCTTGCTGGGCATTGCCGTGCTGGCACCTGGCGTGCCGGGTTCGATTGGCCTGCTGTCGATCGCGACCATCGGCACGGCATCGATGACGCCGCTGTTCTACGCCTACGTCGCAGACTACCTGCCGAGGGAGCAGGCCGCCGTCGGCCTGGCGATCGTTCCGTCACTTGCCAACATCGCCCCGATCGTGACGCCCGCCATCGGCGTCTGGCTGCGGACCTCGACAGGCAGCAACACCGCCAGCCTGTTTTTCATCGTCGGGCTCTACGCCGCTGCGGCCGTCCTCATGGTCTTCGCTGTGCGGCAGCCCAAGGCTGCCATCTGAAACAAGGGAGAGACCATGGACTACACCACTGAAATTCGCGACGGCATGGCCATCGACTGGGACGTGCCAATCGAAATGGACGACGGCAATGTGCTGCGCGCCGACGTCTTCCGGCCCCTTGCGCCGGGCAAGTACCCCGTCCTCATGACCCATGGCCCCTACGGCAAAGGCTTGTCCTTCCAGGAGGGCTACAAGACACCGTGGGACCTGATGGCCGCGCGCTACCCCGACGCGCTGGAGGGCTCCACCAACCAGTACCAGTCGTGGGAGGTGTGCGACCCCGAGAAGTGGGTGCCGGATGGCTACGTGGTCGTGCGCGTCGATTCGCGCGGCGCGGGGCGCTCCCCGGGCTTCATCGATCACTTCTCGGCGCGCGAGAACCAGGACTACTACCAGTGCATCGAGTGGGCGGGCGTGCAGCCCTGGTCGAACGGGAAGGTGGGTCTGAACGGCATTTCGTACTACGGTGCCGGCCAGTGGATCGTCGCCGGCATGCAGCCGCCCCACCTGGCCGCAATCTGCCCGTGGGAAGGCTTCAGCGACGCCTACCGCGAGTCCGCGTTCCACGGTGGCATCCGGTGCTCCTTCGGCAAGAACTGGCAGGAGCTCCAGGTCCGGAGCGTCCAGCATGGGCGCGCGGGCGGGCCGGTCAGCAAGATCACGGGCAAGCCGGTGTGCGGCGACGAGGTGTTCAGCGAAGAGACGCTCAAGGCCAACCGGGCGGACGTCGCAGGCCGCTCCGCAGCGCACCCGTACGACGACGCGCTCTACGCGCAGGGTCGGGCGAAGCTGAACCAGGTGACGGTGCCCGTTCTTTCCGCTGGCAACTGGGGCGGGCAGGGCCTGCACCTGCGCGGCAACGTCGAGGGCTTCCTGGGGGCCGCGTCAGAGCAGAAATGGCTGGAGCTGCATGGCAATGAGCACTGGACGCTGTTCTACGCAAAGTACGGTGTGGACTTGCAGAAGCAGTTCTTCGGTCACTTCCTGAAGGGCGAAGACAACGGCTGGGACCAGCGCCCGCCCATCCTGCTGAACGTGCGCCACGTGGACAAGTTCGTTCAGCGCGCCGAAAGCGAATGGCCGCTGGCGCGCACGCAATGGACCAAGATGCACCTCGATCTGGAGGGCAAGGCCCTGTCGTCCACGCCCTCTGACAAGGCAAGCACGGCGGCCTTCGACGCGACGCGCAACGGTGGCCTCCGCTTCATGTCTGCGCCCTTCAAAGAGGAGACGGAGATCACTGGGCCAATGGCCTGCAAGCTCTTCGTCTCGTCGTCGACCACCGACGCGGACCTCTTCCTCGTCCTGCACCTGTTCGACCCGGAGGGCAAGGAGAAGGTGTTCCAGGGCGCGCTCGACCCGATGACCTCGGTGGGCAAGGGGTGGCTGCGCGCCTCGCGGCGCGAACTGGACCCGGCGCGCAGCTTGCCGTACCGTCCGTTCCATGCCCATCAGCGCGATCTGCCGCTGGTGCCCGGCCAGCCGGTGGAACTGGATGTGGAGATCTGGCCCACCAGCATCGTGGTGCCCGCAGGGTGGCGCATCGGCCTGACCGTGCAGGGCAGGGACTACGAACAGGAGGGGCCGGTGAGCCAGTTGTCAAACGTGAAGAACCCCATGAAGGGATGCGGTCCCTTCCTGCACGACGATTCCGAGGACCGCCCCCCGGCCATCTTCGGCGGCCAGACCACGCTGCACACGGGCGAAGGGATGCAGCCGCACTTGCTGTTGCCCATCGTTCCGTTACGCTGAACCCTTCTTCGACGAGGTGAACGATGAATGACACGCTGGACATCAGAATCGACGGCACCCAGGTGACGTCTGCTCAGGTCGAAGACTGGGAGACCCGCCGTGCGCGGGTCGTCTTGCCGAAGCTGAGGCGGATGCTCAAGCGCGAGGCGAACGCCCAGCCGCTGCCAGACGATCTGGCGTCGTTGCGCGCCGAATTGCTGTGGCTCAAGGAGGAATGCGGCCGCCAGGGCTTGCGTGACGGGCTGAGCGGCGGCATCGGCATCGCGGGGTTTGTCTCGAAGCTCACGGGCTTCTTTTCGGGCGGACGCCGCAAGCAGTGCGTGACGGAGGTCAGGGTGCCGCGTTGCAGCGCGAAGCAGATCTTCGACACCATCGACGATCTGATGCGCAACGACACGCCGGCCAATCGGCAGAGCAACCTGTTGGCATGCCCTGACCACTATGTGCTGGAGCCTCGCGGCGATACGCTGGAGGTCATTGAGACCACGGGAGGCTCACCTTTCCCGGCCCGGTTCTTCATGCGATTCGACGACGAATCGGGCGTGAAGACCCCGCGCGATCCGGCCTATCCCTATCAATCTGTCGGCACGGCGCGCCTGATGGATGGGACGGCCTTGGGCGGCGTCCGGCACCAGATGCGTGACGACGGGGACGGCGCGCTGGTGCGATTGATGGTCGAGTTTCCCTCGGCGGTGCCCCAGCACATGATCCGAGAACATCAGTGGCACCTCGCCTGCGAGTTCTCGCATTGGCTCCGGGAGGCTATGAAGGCTGCGGAACGAGCGACTTGAATCCTGCGGAGAGGAAGGGGAGCATTCGCTTGAAGACCTCTTCGACGTCACTTGCCTTGATCTGGCCGAACGACAGGTGCTCCACCCGACCTGGCTCGGCTACGGTGGCGACCATGGCCCCGACCATGAAGCTGAAGGCGTAGTAGAGGTCCTTCTGCGGCATGCCGGGGAAGGTCCGCTCGAACTCGTTCAGGTACTGCCTGGCGACCGGGTCGTAGTGCTCGCTGAGAACCTTCGAAAACTCGGGCGAATTCGCATGGCGGGCGACGAACAGCGAGTAGTTCTTCCAGCCCTTGCCGCCGGCCACGCTTCGTTCGACGAAGGGCCACACATAGCCCGACACGAGGTCTTCCACTGGCAAGGCCCCGCCTTGCACCCGGGCCCGCGCCGCGTCCAGCGCAAGAATCCGCTCGTGTGCCATGTAGGCGGCGCGGCGTTTGATCACGGTGCTGAAGAGCACATCCTTCGTGCCGAAGTGGTAGGTGACGAGCGCAATGCCAGAGCCGATCACCTCGGCCACGTCGCGCATCGAGGTCCCGTGAAAGCCATGGGCCGCGAACAGTTCCTCGGCCGCATCCAGTATCCGCTCGCGGGTTCCTTCACCATCGCGCCGCGTGTTCACGCGCGTGATCCCGGGCTGACGCGCAGGGGCGGCTTGGGTTCGCTCGGGCTTGGGTGCCCGTGGGGCCGCTTTCATGGCAACGCGGCGGACGGGGGAGGGGGATGGATATCCAGCACAGTCTGTTCATCTGTCTAATCTGGCTTGGAGTCTACCTTCGGCACTCCCGCCAAGTGAACGTTTCTTCAGTTGCCGCCGCAGTTTCGTCGCAACGTCGCAGACCATTCGAGTTCGGTCACTACAGCACTACGCCTGTTGATTGCCGCCGAAGTTTGACCCAGTTAACGCAGTAATTTCCGTCTAAGACTGACCCACGTAAAACCTTACCCTGCTGTTTTTTAAAGCAGGGGATCCTAGGAGTGATAGACGTGGCGACATTGAGTGTCATCAGACGCTGGGCCCTGCGCGAGCAGATGTCCATTCGCGAGATAGCCAGGCGTACAGGCCTGTCTCGCAACACCGTAAAGAAGTACCTGCGAGCCGGCGATGAAGAGCCGCGCTACTCCAAGCGGACGAGTTCAAGCAAGCTCGATCCCTATGCCGAGAAGCTCGCGACCTGGCTCGCGATCGAGGCAACCAAATCGCGCAAACAGCGGCGCAATCTGCGGCAGATCCACACAAGGAGAACACCAAGCACTTATCCACACTGTGAAGCCTTCAGGCTCACAAAGCGGGTGGGTCAGTATTCAATGGAAATCTCGGGTCGGAGATCGATGGAATCCAACAGGATTCCCTTCACCCGCTCCAGCCCCCATTCCCAGGCATTCCTTGCGACCTCCATGAAGGTCCACGCGAAGGAAGCCTGCGCGATCTAGCCAAAGCCAGCGCCTCCACGGGGCACGGCACCGGGACCACCGGTGTCTCTGGTTGAACTCAAGCCGCCTCGCTCGCCAGCTACACCAGCGCATCCGCCAGCGGCGCGCGCGCCAACCCGCGCAGCCACAGCATGCCCACCGTGCGCAGCGCTGCGGGCAGAAATCGAGGTCAAGGCGTTGCCGCGCGCGCAAGTTGCCGTTCTTCGACGCCGTGGGCTGACCCGACCCCGTGCGTGCAAGAAGCGATTCAGGTCACTGCACCTCGTCGCACCACACCCTGAACCCGTCCAGCTCGTTGGGTCCGAAGGTGCTGGACAGCGCCACGTCGCTGGCGTCGCGCCCTTGCGCGATCAGCACGCGGCCGATGCGGGGCACGTTGTTGCGCGCATCGAAGGTGTACCAGCGGTCGCCCAGGAAGGCCTCGAACCAGCCTGCGAAGTCCATCGTGCCGTACGGCGGCAGGGTGCCGACATCGCCGAGGTAGCCGGTGCAATAGCGGGCCGGAATGTTCAGGCAGCGGCACAGCGTGAGCGCCAGGTGCGCATAGTCGCGGCACACGCCTTGCCCTTCGTTGAAGGCCTCAAAGGCTGAGCGGGTGCGCCGCGCGTGCTGGTAGCCGAACTCGATGTGGTGGTGCACGAAATCGCACACCGCCTGCACGCGGCCCCAGCCGGTCGGGCCGTTGCCGAAGCGCTGCCAGGCGAAGTCGGGCAGCAGGTCGGTCTCGCAGTAGCGGCTGCCCAGCAGGTAGAGCAGGGTGGATTCGGGCAGGTACTCCACCGGCACCTGCGGCGCCGAGGGCACGACGACGTCGGGTGCGCCGCTGTCGCGGACCACGGTGTCGGTGCTCAGTACAAAGCGGCCCGCAGGCGCGACCAGGCGTGTGCACCAGTTCCCGAACAGGTCGCGGTAGGCGGTGGTGGCGACGGAAGGGTTGGTGAGCAGGTGGTCGGGGCGCTGCAGGTCCGAGGCGCGCGAGTAGTGGATGCTGAGGGTCAGGATCATCGGCGTCGGCCGGGGAAACTGGTACGCGATCTCGAAGCCGAGGTGGATGTTCATCGGCCCATGATGCGCCTTCGTTCGCGGGTGCGCGGGAATTCGCGGCGGGTTTCAAGCTTCACGGATCGTCGGCGCTCCTTGCGCAGGATGGCTTCCAGCGCTTTCATGGCGTGCGAAGCCCGACAGACGCAGGGATCGCCGGGACATGCCCGGCTGCTAGAGTGGGCCGCTCCATCAAGGGCGCAAGAATGGGCTTGTCGGGCATCCTCGTCGCACTCCTTCTGTTGATCTGGCTGGCGTTTCGCAGCTGGAGCGTGCTGCTGCTGGCACCGGCCGCCGCGGCGCTGGTGGCGCTGCTGAGCGGCGAACCCGTGCTCGCGCACTGGACCCACACCTTCATGGGCAGCGCGGCGCATTTCCTGACGCAGTACTTTCCGCTGTTCCTGCTCGGCGCCGTGTTCGGCAAGCTCATGGAAGACAGCGGCTCGATCACCGTCATCGCCGATGTGCTGATGCGACGCCTCGGGCCGCGCCACGCGGTGCTGGCCGTGGTGCTTGCCGGCGCGCTCGTGACCTACGGCGGGGTGAGCCTGTTCGTCGCCTTCTTCGTGCTCGCGCCGATGGCGCAGCAGCTGTTTCGCGAGGCGGGCGTGCCGCGCCGCCTGATGCCCGCCGCCATCGCGCTGGGCACCTCGACCTTCACGATGTCGTCGCTGCCCGGCACGCCGGCGATCCAGAACGCGATTCCGATGCCGTTCTTCGGCACCACGCCGTTCGCCGCGCCGGGGCTGGGGCTCATCGCCTCGGCGGTGATGCTGGCCTTCGGCCTCGCATGGCTGCGGCGCCAGGAGGCGAGGGCGCGCCGCGCGAACGAGGGCTTCGGTGCCGATGGCGCACGCGCGGCGCCGGCCGCGCTCGAGAACGACGCCACGCTGCGCGAACGCGCCAGCGCCGCGCGCGAGTTCGATCCGGCCGAGATGGCGCACAGCCGGCGCGCCGAGGTGGCGCCGCGTGCGCTGCTGGCCTTCCTGCCGTTGGCGGTGGTCATCGGCGTGAACCTGCTGATGTCGCTGGTCGTGCTGCCGCGCGCGAACCTGGCGTACCTGGCCGCGCCCGAATGGGGCGGGCTGTCGCTGTCGGCGGTGGGCGGGGTCTGGTCGGTGCTGGTCGCGCTGGCCTGCGCCATCGCGGTGGTGATCGCGACCCAGTGGCGCCGGCTCGATTCGCTGCGCGCCACGCTCGGCGCGGGCGCCAATGCCGCCGCGCTGCCGGTGCTCAGCGTGGCGAGCCTGGTCGGTTTCGGCGCGGTGGTGGCGGCGATGCCGGCCTTCGGCCTGGTGCGCGATGCCGTGCTGGGCATCGGCGGCGGGCCGCTGGTGTCGCTGGCGGTGTCGACCAACGTGCTGGCCGCGCTCACGGGCTCGGCCTCGGGCGGCCTGACGATTGCGCTCGACGCCCTGGGCGGCACCTACCTGGCGCGGGCCGCGGCCATCGGGCTCGATCCGGCCCTGTTGCACCGCGTGGCGGTGATCGCCTCGGGCACGCTCGACAGCCTGCCGCACAACGGTGCGGTCGTCACGATGCTGACGGTCTGCGGCTGCACGCACCGCGAAAGCTACCGCGACATCGTGATGGTCAGCATCGTCAGCGCCTTGCTGGCGCTGGTGGCGGTGATCGGGCTGGGGACGGTGTTCGGCTCGTTCTGAGCCGTTGGAAGTGTGGCGAAAACGCCGAGAAAAATATTTCTCCGGGTTTTTCAGCGTCGCTGCCTGTTTCGCAGGCACCGTGTTGCAGGCCCCGCCAGGCAACGGTTTCGCGCGCTGCACACACGGTTTTCCACAACATTGTCCCCATCGGATTGGGAAAACCCGTCACTTCGGTGTGCTAGGGCCCTCGCTGGGCAGGGGCAGCAGCAGCCAGACGGTCGTGCCGACGCCGGGCGTACTCTCCGCGCCGAGGGTGCCTTGGTGTTTCTGGACCACCGCGCGCACGACCGAAAAGCCCAGGCCCATGCGCCGTGTGCCCGTTCCCTTCGTGTCCCCGGCGGCGGTGTCCGCGGTGCTCGGGGTGCGTCGGCCGCGCGGTGCGTGGAGCAGGGCGTCGAGTTGTTCGGGCGTCATGCCCGAGCCCTGGTCGCCCACGGAAATTCGCACGCGGGCCGCGTCGGTGGCTGCGGCGCCGGGCGCGAGGTCCATGCGCAGTTCCACGCTGCGGCCGGACGGGCTGTGGCGGATGGCGTTGTTCAGCAGGTTGACGATGGCGCGGGTCAGCAGGGCGCCGTCGGCGTGCAGCAGGGTGTCGCCGGCGGCGTCGTCGACGCGGGCTTCGACGCGCACGCCGTGGGCCTGCGCGTAGTGCCAGACCTGGTCTCTCGCATCGAGCAGCACGGCGCCGATGTGCGTGTCCGCAAAGCGGTAGTCGTCCGATTCGGCGAGCGCGAAATCCATGAAGCCTTCGGCCATGGCGAGGGTGCGCTCGGCTTCGCGGCGGATCGCCGTGCGCATCGACGGATCGCCGGCTTCGTTCATCGCGAGGATGCTGAGGATCGTGACCTGCGGGCTGCGCAGGTCGTGCGACAGGAACTGGCGCCATTCGTCGCGCTGGCGCTGCGCCTCGCGCTCGGCCGTGAGCTCGGGCAGCATCACGACCCAGCCGCGGTCCTCGGGCGCGTCGCCGCTGAAAGCCGCGGCCTCCGGGCGGAACACGCGCGCGTCGGGTGTCACGTACTCGCCATGCAGCCGATCGGTCCAGTGGTCGGCGTCCGTGCGGGCCGGCGCGCCGTTGGCGGGCGGCACGGCCAGGGGCGCGATCAGCTCGGGCAGCCGCACGCCGCGCAACGCGGCCGGGGTCGGGTCGTCGCCGTGCGACGGCATGGCGCTGCCGCCCAGCAGCCGGAAAGCCGCTGCGTTGCCCGACCCGATGCGTCCCTCTTCGTCGCAGATCAGCATGGCCACGGGCATCGCCTGCAGGGCCTTGTCCATCAGCTGCTGCATGCGCCGCAGGCGTGCAATGGCGCGGTCGAGCGCCTGCTTGGGATGCTCCGCCGGGTCGGCAGGCTCGGGCGCACGGGCCGGCACGACTTCGAAGGTGCCGCCCGGGAGCGCATCGAGCACCTGCGCGCGCTTGCGCAGGTAGATGAACTGCGACTCCAGGCGACGCCAGCTCCACAGCAGGTAGAGGATCGCCAGGCCGAGCATCGGCGCGGCGGGCGGCAGCCAGTGGTGGCACGCCAGCATGGCAACGCCGCTGATCAGCAGGCAAGTGCTCGCCAGGCCGACGGCGATCGGCAGCGCATGCCGGCCCCTGCGCAGCAGCAGCCACAGCGCGATCCACAGCGGCACGACGGTCCAGGCCGCATGCCACAGCGGGGGGGACACGCTCACATTGCGCCCGTGCATCAGGTTGTCGATGGCATTGGCGTGCACTTCCACCCCGGGCAGCACGCCGCGAATGCCGGCGTTGGGCGTGAGCGTCTGGTCGCCGAGGCCGGGCGCGGTGGCGCCCACGAGCAGCAGCTTGTCGCGCAGCAGCTCGACGGGCACTTCGCCGCGCAGCACGCTCACGTAGGGCACGGTGCGGTAGCTGCCGCGCGGGCCGGCGAACAGCAGGCGCAGCGGGCTCTGGCGCAGCCAGTCGACCGGCGTCGCCTCGGGGTCGGCCACGGCCTGCGGGACGCGCTGCGCCATCAGCGCGCCCACGTAGGGCTGCAGCTGGTTCGGATAGCCCTCGAGCAGGTACAGCGTGCGCGCCACGCCGTCGCTGTCGGGCGCCAGGCCGGCATGCCCCACGCCGCGGGCCTGGGCGGCAAAGTCCGGCAGCGGCGGCAGGAAGCCCGGCCATTCGTGGCTGGTGAAGGCCAGGGGGCTCGCGTGCAGCAGCGGCAGGTACACGGGCAGCAGGCCCATGGCCTGCGCCAGGCGCGCGTCCTCGCGCGGGTCGGCGCTGGGCTCGGTCAGGAAGAGGTCGAGCAGCACCGCGCGCGGCGCGGCCGGCGCGAGCCGTTCGAGCAGGCGGGCGTGGGTCTCGCGACTCCAGGGCCAGCGCCCGAGTTCGCGCAGGCTGTGCTCGTCGATGGCGATGATCAGGATGTCGGGCGACGCCCGGTGCGAGGCGAGGATCAGGAGGCGGTCGTGGATGTACGCATCCAGCTGCAGCAGGCCCGGGCGGTGCGCCAGGCCGAGCATGGCCAGCGGCAGCAGCAGCGCCATCAGCAACCGTTCGAGGACGAGGCGCATGCGCGTGCCCCGCTTCAGCGCACCGGAATGTCGAAGCTTCCGCCGAAACCGGTCGCTGCGGACGCAGCACCGTCGGGGGTGGCCTGGCGCGCACGCCAGTGGTAGCGCCCGCCGAGCGCGAAGGGGCCGACCGTCATGCCGGTGGCGTAGACCGCAGGCTCGTTGACCAGCAACACGGCGAAGTCAGGGCTGCGCGAGAGTTCGAAGGTGTAGCGTTGGCCCGCGAGGCCCGGCCAGCGGACCTCCACGCGCCCGTCCGAAAGCACGGACGATGTGCCCTGGCCGCCCGCGCCGCCTTCGACCGCGGGCAGGTAGACCGCGCCGTCGCCCGGCAGCCCTTCGAGCCGGGCAGCGTCGAAGGCCGTGAGGCGCAACTGGTAGAGGCCCGACGGCAGTTCTGCCGGCACCGTGAAAGAAGGTCCCGGGCCGCGTTGTTCGTACACCGGCAGCAGGAAGCGCTCGTCGCGCGCCAGTTGCAGGCGGTAGGTTTGCGCGCCCGCAACGGGCGTGAAGCGGAACGTGCGGTCGTTGCGCGCCGTCGTTTCAGGCACCAGCTGGGGCGCCGGCAGCAGGCCCTGCGCCTGCGACGGGCCGCTCTCCAGCAGCACCGCGCCGCGGCCTTCGCGCAGCACGAGCGGCGGTTCGGACTGCGCGGGGCCTTGCACGACCACCTCGCCCGAGATCACCTCGCCCGTCAGCACGCCGTCTTCGTCGCGCACGCGAAAGTGCGTGCCCCGCACGCCCAGGCCCATCGACCGCGCGCGGATCTCGAACTGCTGGTTCGGCTGCTGCTTGTGCACCTGCGATTCGACGCGGCCCTCGATCAGCCGCAGTCGCACTGTGGTCGCGTCGATGGCCAGCACCTCGAGCGCGCTGCGCGAGGGCAGCACGACGCGGCTGCCACCCGTCACCCCGAGGGTCACGAAGGCGTCGGTGCCGGTGATGAGCGTGTCGCCGGCCTGGATCGGCATGCCGGGCGTGAGCGCCTGTTCGGGGACGCCCGCGCGCTTGCGCGAGGCCCGACCCTCGACCGCGGTGACCACCGCGGCGCCCTCGGGCACCAGCCGGCCGTCGGCAAAGTACAGCACCGTGCCCGGCTGCAGCAGGCGCGGCTCGCCCACCTGGTTGCGCTGCTGCACTTCGGGCCAGCGCAGCGGCGTGTCCAACTGCTGGCCCGAGATGCCCCACAAGGTCTCGCCGGGCTTGACCACATGCGGCGACTGCGCGTTCGCGGCCATCGCGGCGACGAGCAATGCGGCACCGGCCACGAGGCGATGCAGGCGAGGCCTGGTGTCGCGCGTCGCCATCACGCATCCACCTGCGGTTGTTGCGTGGATTCGAGCCGGTAGCCGCGGCCATAGACCGTGCGCAGGCTCAGTCCGCTTTCGGCTTCGAGGCCGAGCTTGCTGCGCAACCGGTAGATGTGGCTGTCCAGCGTGCGCGAAGGCAGCTCTTCGGTGCTGTAGCCGGCGCTTTCGAGCAGATGGGCGCGCGACACCACGTCGCCCATGTGCTGGAACAGCGTCAGCGCCAGCTTGAATTCACGGTCGGTGAGGGCATGCCGCTGCGGCGGGGCGTCGTCGCCCGGCGCGGGATGGATCAGCACGCTTTGCGACACCCGTTCGAACTCCCAGCGGCCGAAGCGCTCGCCGTCGGACGGCGCCACCGGCACGCGCCGGGCCATGAGGCGCTGCACGCGTGCACGCAATTCCAGCGGTCGGAAGGGTTTGACGATGTAGTCGTCGGCGCCGAGGGTGAGGGCCTCCACCACGTCGTGCTCGGAGGCACGCGAACTCAGCATGAGCACCGGCACCTTGTCGGTCTGCCACTTGCGCAGCCACTGCAGCAATTCGACGCCGGCCAGGCCGGGCACGTTCCAGTCGAGCACCAGCAGGTCGAAGCTCTCGCGCCGCAGCGCCTGTTGCAAGGTCGACCCGTTCGAAAACGTGATGCAGGTCACATTCGTCTCGCCAATTGTTAACAGCTGCTCGAGTGTCCGCACGAGGTGCGAGAGCTGGTTCGGGTCGTCTTCAAGGATGGCGATGCGCATGGACTCCAGGGGTGGCGGTGGCAATTTTGACAGTGAATCCACGCCCGAAATCTGACGAATTCCGTAGCGTAAACGTTAGCAACATTGTTGGCGATGGTTATGAAGTAGTAAAGAAATTCACAAATGCAGACTAAAGCTGGCTGCAAATCTGACCAAACCTCACGCGGGCCCCTTGGCCTTCGGAGGCCCCCGACATCATCCGCCCCCTGTAGCGCCACCCGGCGCTCCGATCACTCCACATCTCCGGTTATCTCCGCTCGCCATGTCGCGATCCTGCGGGGTGCGGCCGGCTTGCATTTGAGGAACAGGGGAAATGAACAAGTCTTATCGGTCCATCTGGAATGAGGCGCTGGGCGCCTGGGTTGCTGCGTCGGAAATTGCCTCCGCTCGAGGTAAGAAAAGCCGCAGCGCGCAACGCCAGCTCGCGGCGCTGGGCCTGGGCATGCTCCTGCTGGGCGGACCGGCGCTCGCGCAGGTGGGGGTCCTGACGCCGAACCCGGACCCCAGTGCGTGGCTGACGATCGGACCGGAGCCGGGGGCGGGTGTGCCGAACAAGGGCGTCCTGATGCCGCGTGCCGCGTTGACCGACGCCACGACCTGGGGTCTCGCCGCGCCCACGCCGGTGGACGGCATGGTGGTCTTCAACACCACCGCGGGCACCTCGGCCAACGGCCTCGGCGTCGGGCTGATGACCTGGAAGAACGGTCGTTGGGTGAATGTCGACGAGACACCCTACCTGCACGTGAACTCCACGGCGGTCGGCAACTCGACGCAGGCCAACTCGGGCGCCATCGGCGCCAACAGCGTGGCGATCGGGCCCGATGCGAAGGCGCAGGCGGCCAATACGGTGGCGATGGGCAACGGCGCCCAGGCGCTCATGGACGGCGCGATTGCCATCGGCCAGGGCGCCAATACTGGACGGCAAACGGCCGCGAAGGACGCCATCGCCATCGGCACAGGCGCCAGCACGGGGGAGTACGCGCAAGCCGCCATCGCCATCGGCGCCAAAGCCGTCGCGGGCTCGGGCCGACCGGGCGCCATCGCCATTGGCGAAGGGGCGCAGGCGATCGGGGGCAATGCCATCGCCATGGGCAATGGCGCTGTTGTCAACGGGGCGTCGTTTGCCGTCGCCGTGGGTGATGCCGCGAAGGTGGCCGGCGAATACGGTGTGGCAGTCGGTTCGGGCGCGCAGGCCGGCGGTTCCTACGCAACGGCGGTCGGCCCTGGAGCCGGCACCTCTGCCACGGGCGAGAGCAGTGTCGCCATCGGTCATGCAGCCGGCTATTCCGTGACCGGTGCCACGAACGTCGCCATCGGTCGCAGTTCGGGGCGAGGCCTCACGGGCGAGGGCAATATCTCCATCGGTGCGGATGCGGGCAACAGCGGAACCGCGCGCAACCACAGCGTGGCCATCGGTACCAACAGCGTGGTGCAGGCCGACTCGGCCATCGGCATCGGTCAAGGGACCATCGCCGGCGGCGCCAACGCCGTGGCCATCGGCGGCGACGCGACGCAGGGCGCCAACGGCGTCGCGGGCGCCGCCCGTGCCGAAGGCGCTCGCAGCGTGGCGCTGGGTTACGGCGCCATGACCAACAGCGCCGACAGCATTGCGCTGGGCGACAGCACGACCAACGGCACCGACACCATCGCGGCAGGACGCGGCGCGCTGGCGCAGGGCACCTTCGCCACGACCATCGGCGCCAACACACAGGCCACGGCCCTCAATGCAACGGCGGTGGGTGCTGCGGCAAGCACCGCCGACGCCGCGCAGGCCACGGCCGCGCGCGCCACCGCGTTGGGCTACGGCAGCCTGGCCAGCGGCACGGACAGCGTGGCCATCGGCGACAGCACCGCCAGCGGCGCCAAGGCGATCGCCTTCGGCAGCGGCGCGCAGGCCAAGGGCACCCAGTCGATCAGCATCGGCACGGGCAACGTCGTCAACGGCAACAACAGCGGCGCCATCGGCGACCCGACCGTGATCGACGGCGCCAACAGCTACAGCGTGGGCAACAACAACACGCTGGGTGCGGCGGCGAGCAACACCTTCGTGCTGGGCAACAACGTCAACGTCAACGTGGCCAACGCCACGGCACTGGGCGATTCGACCAGCGTGACCGTGGCCGACGGCGTGGCACTGGGCAGCAAGTCGGTGGCGAGCACGGACAAGGGCGTGGCGGGCTTGGACCCGGCCACGGGCCTGGCCTCGACGGACACCTCGGCCACGTGGAAGAGCACGCTGGGCGCGGTGAGCGTGGGCGGCAATGGCCAGACACGCCAGATCACGAACGTGGCGGCGGGCACGCAAGCCACCGACGCAGTGAACGTGGCGCAACTTCAGGCTGCGCAGGCCGCGGCGACCACGCACTACTACAGCGTGAACGATGACGGCAAGCAAGGCGGCAACTACAACAACGATGGCGCCAGCGGCAAGAACGCGATGGCTGCCGGGGTCGGCGCCCAGGCCTTGAAGCGAGGTGACGTCGCGATGGGCTTCCAGGCCGTCGCCAGCGGGGCAGACGTCCTGAACGGGCCGACCGAGAACTGGAGTTCCGTAGCGGTCGGCACCTATGCCACCGCCACCGAAGGCAACTCCGTCGCCCTGGGCGGCTCGGCCAAGGCCGAGGGACGCGGCACGGCGCTGGGTTCGCGCGCCGAAGCCGGCTACGACACCGTCGCGATCGGCACCTTCGCGGGCATGGGCCGCCCCGCCAAGGCCGACCCCAACGATTTCAGCAATTCGCTCAACACCTTCGTCGGCAGCGGCTCGGGCGTGGCCGGCAATGGCGCGCGCAATTCCTACGTCGGCAACCAGGCGGGCGTGTCCGTGCAGGGCGACGAGAACGCCGGCATGGGCTACGGCGCGGGCGGGCTCTCGGCCGGCAACCGCAACGTCGCGGTGGGCCAGCGCGCCGGCCAGTTCGTGACGGGCGACCAGAACATCAACCAGGGCACGATGGCGGGCTTGCAGTCCAGGGGCAGCAACAACATCGCACTCGGCACCCTGGCCAGCGCCAACCTGGCGCTGGCCGCGCAGGACCCGAACGCCCCGATCTCCCAGGCCGCCGTGCAGGCGGCGAACCTGGCGGCGCAGACCGAGTACATGGGCTTTCTGGCCAAGCGCGGCGTGACCGAGGCCGGCCTGGCCGACGGCACCTACACCCTGGACGCCAGCGGCAACGTCATCGAGGCCAGCAGCGGCAATGTGCTGGTCACCGCCGCCGAGCTGCAGACCTCGGTCACCCAGGCCTTCCAGCGCAACGGCGTGGCCGGCATCGACGCCAGCCGCACGACGGCCATCGGCCACCTGTCGCGCGCCACCGGCGACGACGCCGTGGCGCTGGGCTCGTCGGCGGTCGCCGGCGACAAGGCCGCCGTGGCCGTCGGCACGGCGAGCAAGGCCTTCGGTGTGTCCAGCGTGGCCGTGGGCGACAGCGCTTTCGCGCAGGGTGAAGCTTCCATTGCCATGGGCAAGGGCGCGCAGGCCAACGGCACGCAGTCGATCAGCATCGGCACGGGCAACGTCGTCAACGGCAACAACAGCGGCGCCATCGGCGACCCGACCGTGATCGACGGCGCCAACAGCTACAGCGTGGGCAACAACAACACGCTGGGCGCCGCGGCGAACAACACCTTCGTGCTGGGCAACAACGTCAATGTCAACGTGGCCAATGCCACGGCACTGGGCGATTCGACCAGCGTGACGGTGGCTGATGGCGTGGCGCTGGGCAGCAAGTCGGTGGCGAGCACGGACAAGGGCGTGGCGGGCTTCGACCCGGCCACGGGCAAGGCCTCGACGGACACCTCGGCCACGTGGAAGAGCACGCTGGGCGCGGTGAGCGTGGGTGGCAATGGCCAGACGCGCCAGATCACGAACGTGGCAGCGGGCACGCAAGCCACCGACGCAGTGAACGTGGCGCAGCTGAAAGCGGGCCAGACGCACTACTACAGCGTGAACGACAACGGCGTGCAGGGCGGCAACTACGCCAACGACGGCGCCACCGGCATCAACGCACTGGCGGCGGGCGTGGGCGCCCAGGCCAACGGCGAGCGCAGCGTGTCCATCGGCTACCAGGCCGGCGTGGGTGCCAGCGCCGGCCTGGCCGGCCAGAACAACGTGGGCATCGGCACCGAAGCGGGTGGCGGTGTCGTGGGGTCCAGCAATACCGCTGTGGGCTCCGCCGCAGGCAAGGACGTGGCCGGCAGCTCGAACGCGGCGTTCGGCATTGCGGCGGGCCAGGGCGTCCAGGGCGACTACAACCTCGCGATGGGTGTCTACAGCGGCATTGGGACCAAGGGCACCTACAACACCGCGATCGGCGGCAGCGCGGGCCAGGCCGTGACCGGCAACGACAACATCGCCATGGGCGACCTGTCGGGCGCCTCGGTCGTCGGCGATACGAACGTCGGCATCGGCGCAGCGGCGGGGGCCGGCACCAAGGGCAACAGCAACGTCGCCATCGGCACCCTGGCGGGCGTGGTCGATCCCGCGACGTTGAGTGGCATCGCCGCCGACAACACGGTGAGCATCGGCAACAGCGCCGTGGCCAGCAAGAACGACGGCGTTGCCATCGGCCGCCAGGCGCAGGCCAGTGCGGCCAACGGTGTCGCGCTCGGCGCGGATTCGAAGGCGACGCAGGACGCGGCGGCGCTGGCGCTCAAGAACGCCTATGTGCCGGCGGGCGCGACGGTCGTGGCCGGCGCCGTGCCGGTGGGCGAGGTGTCGGTGGGCAGCGCGGGCAAGGAGCGGCGCATCACCAACGTGGCGGCCGGTTCGGACAACACCGATGCAGTGAACGTGAGCCAACTCAAGGCGGCGCAGACGCACTACTACAGCGTGAACGACAGCGGGACGCCAGGCGCCAACTACAAGAACGACGGCGCACTCGGACAGAACTCGCTGGCCGCCGGCGTGAACGCCAGCACCGCGACCGGCGCGCGGCGCTCGGTGGCCGTGGGAACCGACGCCAGTGCGCAGGCTGAAGAGAGCGTGG
This sequence comes from Variovorax sp. GW821-FHT09A10, assembly GCF_059418385.1. Classification (NCBI taxonomy): domain Bacteria; kingdom Pseudomonadati; phylum Pseudomonadota; class Betaproteobacteria; order Burkholderiales; family Comamonadaceae; genus Variovorax; species Variovorax sp. GW821-FHT09A10. The sequence continues at coordinate 1,096,629 of NZ_JBWKPT010000002.1, read as the reverse complement.
CGGTCGGCCCCTCGGCGACGGCACTGCAGAACAGCGCCACGGCCATCGGCAGCAGCGCGCGCGCCGACGGCGCCACGGCCGTGGCGATCAATGGCCAGGCGACCGGCACCCAATCCACCGCCATCAACGGCATTGCCAACGGCACGGCGGCGGTGGCGATTGGCGGCGCCTCCAGCGGCACGGCCAGGGCCGAAGGCTTCAGCGCCATCGCCATCGGGGGGCAGGCCCAGGGCGACAACACCGTGGCCCTGGGCTGGGCGGCACGCGTGGACAACGCCGAGAACGCCATGGCACTTGGCGCGAACTCGCGTGCCAACGTGGCCGACGGCGTGGCGCTGGGCAGCGGGTCGGTGGCCGACAGGGCCGCCGGCGAGCCCGGCTTCGACCCGCGCACCGGCACGTTCAGCACGGCCTCCACCCCGACCTGGAAGAGCACCCTGGGCGCGGTCAGCGTGGGCAACGGCACCGACACCCGGCAGATCACCGGCGTGGCAGCGGGCACCGCCGAGACCGATGCGGTGAACGTGGCGCAGCTCACCGCCGCGCAGACGCATTACTACAGCGTGAACGACAACGGCACGCAGGGCGGCAACTACGACAACAAGGGCGCGACCGGCATCAATGCGATCGCGTCAGGCGTGGATGCCGTGGCCGCGGGCGTGGGCACCGTGGCGGTCGGCAACTTGGCCGGCTCGGGCAGCACGGCGGCTGGCAACTCGCACAACACCTTCGTCGGGTACGCCGCGGGCCGGCAGGTTGCGGGAGCGGACAACACGGCCGTCGGCAACAGTGCCGGTGTGTCGGTGACGGGCGGGACCAACACCGCGCTCGGGGCGAGCGCGGGCGCCCGCGTCACCGGGGATTCCAACATCGGCATCGGCGTGAATGGCGGGGCGGTCACGACCGGTTTCTCCAACGTGGGCATCGGAAGTTCCGCGGGGCAGGGCACCAACGGCGCCTTCAACGTGGCGCTGGGTGGTCTTTCCGGCGGCGGGGTCCAGGGCAGCGCCAACGTCGCGGTCGGCTTGAACGCGGGCCAGAGCATCAGCGCCAGCAACACCGTCGCCATCGGCACCCGTGCCAAGGCCACGGGCGACAGCGGCGTCAGCATCGGCACCGATGCCAGTGCCACCTATGCGAACGCGGTGGCACTCGGTGCCAACAGCACCACGGCCACGGACCTGGCGACGTTGAACGCGAACGCGGCCTATGTGCCGCCGGGCGCCACGTCGGTCGCCGGCGCGACGCCGGTGGGCGAGGTGTCGGTAGGCGGCGTGGGTGCCGAGCGGCGCATCACCAACGTGGCGGCCGGCGCGGTCGATACCGATGCGGTGAACGTGAGCCAGCTCAAGGCCGTCGATGCGACCGCCAACGCGGGATGGAATGTGGCGGCCAACGGCGAAGCCACGGGGGGCAATGTCGCACCGGGCGCCAAGGTCGACTTCAGCAATTCGGACAGCAACATCGCGATCGCGCGCACCGGCACCAATCTCGACTTCAAGCTCGCTGACGATGTGAAGGTCAACAACAGCGTGACGGTGGGGCAAAGCGTGCTCAACACCACGGCCCTGACGGTGAACGACGGTGCGGGCAATGTCACGAAGACGACGGCAGCGGGCACCACGGTGACCAACGGCACGACGACCACGGTCGTCGCGGCCGGTGGCGTGACCAGCGGCAGCGTGAATCTCAGTGGTGTCACCAACGACATCCAGGGCCTGAGCAACAAGACGCTGACTGATCCGAGCTTTGCGACGGTGGGGCGCGCAGCGACCGAAGAGCAACTCAAGATCGTCAATGACACGGCCAGCGCAGGCTGGAACGTGGCAGCGAACGGCGAAGCCACGGGCAGCAACGTGGCGCCGGGCGGCAAGGTCGACTTCAGCAACTCGGACAGCAATGTCACGATCACGCGAAGCGGTACGAATCTCGACTTCAAGCTGGCTGACGATGTGAAGGTCAACAACAGCGTGACCGTGGGGCAGAGCGTGCTGAACACCACCGGTCTGACGGTCAACAACGGCACGACCACCACGGCGGTTGCCGCCGGTGGCGTGACCAGCGGGACGGTCAACCTGAGCGGCGTGACGAACGACATCCAGGGCCTGAGCAACAAGACGCTGACTGATCCAAGCTTTGCGACGGTGGGCCGTGGGGCTACGGAAGAGCAGCTCAAGATCGTCAACGACACGGCCAGCGCAGGTTGGAACGTGGCAGCGAACGGCGAGGCCACGGGTGGCAATGTGGCACCTGGCGGCAAGGTCGACTTCAGCAACTCCGACAGCAACGTCACGATCACCCGCAGCGGCACGAACCTCGACTTCAAGCTGGCTGACGACGTCAAGGTCAACAACAGCGTGACGGTGGGCCAGAGCGTGCTGAACACCTCCGGTCTGACAGTCAACAACGGCACGACGACCACGGCGGTCGCCGCCGGCGGCGTGACCAGCGGAACGGTCAACCTGAGTGGCGTGACGAACGACATCAAGGGCTTGAGCAACAAGACATTGACCGACCCGAGCTTTGCAACGGTGGGCCGTGGGGCCACGGAAGAACAGCTCAAGCTCGTCAACGACACGGCCAGCGCGGGCTGGAACGTGGCAGCCAACGGTGAGGCCACGGGTGGCAACGTCGCTCCGGGTGGCAAGGTCGACTTCAGCAATTCGGACAGCAACATCGCGATCACGCGAAGCGGTACGAACCTCGACTTCAAGCTGGCGGACGACGTGAAGGTCAACAACAGCGTGACGGTGGGCCAGAGCGTGCTCAACACCACGGGCCTGACCGTGAACGACGGCGCGGGCAATGTCACGACGACGTCGGCGACAGGCACGACCGTGAACAACGGCACGACCACCACAGCGATGGCTGCCGGCGGCGTGACCAGCGGAACGGTCAACCTGAGCGGCGTGACCAACGACATCCAGGGCCTGAGCAACAAGACGTTGACCGATCCGAGCTTCGCGACCGTGGGCCGTGCAGCGACCGAAGAGCAGCTCAAGATCGTCAACGACACGGCCAGCGCAGGCTGGAACGTGGCGGCCAACGGCGAAGCCACGGGCGGCAATGTCGCACCGGGCGGCAAGGTCGATTTCAGCAACTCGGACAGCAACGTCACGATCACCCGCACGGGCACGAACCTCGACTTCAAGCTGGCGGACGACGTGAAGGTCAACAACAGCGTGACGGTGGGCCAGAGCGTGCTGAACACCACCGGCCTGACGGTCAACAGCGGCACCACGAGCACGGCGGTGGCCGCAGGCGGCGTGACCAGCGGCAGCGTGAACCTCAGCGGTGTCACCAACGACATCCGGGGTCTCAGCAACACGACGCTGACCGACCCGAGCTTTGCGACGGTGGGGCGTGCGGCCACCGAAGAGCAACTGAAGAAGGTCAACGACACCGCCGGCGCAGGCTGGAATGTCGCGGCCAATGGCGAAGCCACGGGCGGCAATGTCGCGCCAGGCGGCAAGGTCGACTTCAGCAACTCCGACAGCAACATCGCGATCACCCGCGCCGGCACGAACCTCGACTTCAAGCTCGCTGACGATGTGAAGGTCAACAACAGCGTGACGGTGGGGCAGAGCGTGCTCAACACCACGGGACTGACGGTCAACAACGGAACCACGACCACCGCAGTGGCCGCAGGCGGCGTGACCAGCGGCAGCGTGAACCTCAGCGGTGTCACCAACGACATCAAGGGCCTCAGCAACACGACATTGACCGATCCGAGCTTCGCGACGGTGGGGCGTGCAGCCACCGAAGAGCAGCTGAAGAAAGTCAACGACACCGCCAGCGCAGGCTGGAATGTCGCGGCCAATGGCGAAGCCACGGGCGGCAATGTCGCGCCAGGCGGCAAGGTCGACTTCAGCAACTCCGACAGCAACATCGCGATCACCCGCACCGGCACGAACCTCGACTTCAAGCTGGCTGACGATGTGAAGGTCAACAACAGCGTGACCGTAGGCCAGAGCGTGCTCAACACCACGGGTCTGACGGTCAACAACGGCACGACGACCACGGCGGTTGCCGCCGGCGGCGTGACCAGCGGAACGGTCAACCTGAGCGGCGTCAGCAATGACATCCAAGGCCTGAGCAACAAGACGCTGACCGATCCGAGCTTCGCGACGGTGGGCCGTGGGGCCACGGAAGAGCAGCTCAAGATCGTCAACGACACCGCCAGCGCGGGCTGGAATGTCGCAGCCAACGGCGAAGTCACAGGTGGCAATGTCGCACCGGGTGCCAAGGTCGACTTCAGCAACTCCGACAGCAACATCGCGATCACGCGCACCGGCACGAACCTCGACTTCAAGCTGGCCAACGACGTGAAGGTCAACAACAGCGTGACCGTGGGACAGAGCGTGCTCAACACCACGGGCCTGACCGTGAACGACGGCACGACCACCACGGCCGTTGCCGCCGGCGGCGTGACCAGCGGCACCGTCAAGCTCAGCGGCGTCAGCAACGACATCCAGGGCCTGAGCAACAAGACGCTGACCGACCCGAGCTTTGCGACCGTCGGCCGCGCTGCGACGGAAGAGCAACTGAAGCAGGTCAACGACACCGCCAGCGCAGGCTGGAATGTCGCGGCCAACGGCGAAGCCACGGGCGGCAACGTCGCACCGGGCGGCAAGGTCGATTTCAGCAACTCGGACAGCAACATCGCGATCACGCGCACGGGCACGAACCTGGACTTCAAGCTCGCCGACGACGTGAAGGTCAACAACAGCGTGACGGTGGGCCAGAGCGTGCTGAACACCACGGGCCTGACGGTGAACAGCGGCACGACCACCACCGCAGTCGCGGCCGGCGGCGTGACCAGCGGCAACGTCAAGCTCAGCGGCGTCAGCAGCGACATCCAGGGCCTGAGCAACAAGACGCTGACCGACCCGAGCTTCGCGACCGTGGGCCGCGCAGCGACCGAAGAGCAGCTCAAGCTGGTCGACGCCACGGCCAGCAAGGGCTGGAACCTGAGCGCGAACGGCGAGGCGAGCCCGCAGAACATCGCACCGGGCGGCACGGCCAACTTCGCCAACGGCGACAACATGGTCGTCACCCGCAACGGCAACACGCTGACCGTGGCCACGGCCAAGGATGTGAAGTTCGACAGCGTGACCACCGGCGACACGGTGATGAACAACGCCGGCGTGACCGTCGGCCCGAACGTCACCCTCGGCGCCACCGGCCTGACCATCGTCGGCGGTCCGAGCGTGACCACGGCGGGCGTCGACGCGGGCGGCAAGGTGATCACGAATGTCGCGCCGGGCGTGGCCAACACCGATGCGGTGAACGTCAGCCAGCTCAAGGACACGGTCGCCGAGAGCAAGACCAAGTACTACAGCGTGAACTCGACCGGCGGCGGCAACGAGAACAACGACGGTGCCACGGGCGCCGACGCGATCGCTGCGGGCAAGGACGCACAGGCGACGGCCGTCAACGCGGTGGCGATGGGCACGGCGGCGCAGGCCGCGGGCGTCAGCGCCACGTCGATCGGCAATGCCGCCTGGGCGATGGGCGACCGCAGCACGGCGGTGGGTTACTTCTCGACCGCCGACGGCATCGACAGCGCGGCCTTCGGCGCCTGGGCGCGGGCTGCGGGCAACGGCAGCGTGGCTGCGGGCGCGGCCTCGAACGCCTCGGGCGTGGCAAGCGTCGCGATGGGCGCGGCGAGCGCCGCGGTCGGCGATGTGAGCGTGGCAGTGGGCGCAGGCAGCACGGCCACCGCGACGGGTGGTGCGGCATTGGGCGCAGGCTCGGTGGCAGACCGCGCAGCGGGCGTGAAGGGCTATGTGCCGCCGGAGGCGACCGCGGCACAGGCGGATGCCATCGCCGCCACCACCAGCACCACGGGTGCGGTGGGCGTGGGAGACGCCGCCAACGGCGTGTTCCGCCAGATCACCGGCGTGGCCGCCGGCTCCGCACCGAGCGACGCCGTGAACGTGGCGCAGCTGCAGGCGGTGGCCAGCCAGGCCGCGGCGGCGGGCAGCAAGTGGATCACCGGTTCGCCGACGACCTACGTGGCACCCACGTCCACGGGCACCGACAGCACGGCGGTGGGCTCGGGCGCGGCCGTCAAGGCCGACCAGGGCGTGGCGATCGGCACGGGCGCCGTGGTCACCACGAAGAACAGCGTCGCGCTGGGCAACGACTCGACCACGGCGGAGGCCAAGCCCACCAAGGAGGTCACGCTCCAAGGCACGACCTACCAGTTCGCCGGCACCAAGCCGGTGGGCGTGGTGAGCGTCGGCTCGGAGGGCAACGAGCGCCAGATCACCAACGTCGCGGCCGGCGAGATCAGCGCCACCAGCACCGACGCGGTGAACGGCAGCCAGCTGTACGCGACGAACCAGGCGATCAACAACATGACCACCGGTGGCGGCGGCATCAAGTACTTCCACGCCAACTCGAAGGCGGCCGACTCGAACGCCGCCGGCGCCGAGAGCGTGGCCATCGGGCCGAACGCGGTCGCGCTGGGCAACAACGCCATCGCCACCGGCAACGGCGCGCAGGCCAAGGCAGCCGGCAGCATCGCGCTGGGTGCCAACAGCACGGCCAGCTCGGCCAACAGCGTGGCGCTGGGCGACGGCGCGGTGGCCAACCGCGCCGGCATGAACGGGCAGCGCGAGATGTTCTCGAACACCGTGGTGCAGTCGGGGCAGGGTGCGGTGTCGGTCGGCTCGACCGGCAACGAGCGCCAGATCACCAACGTGGCCGGCGGCACGCAGGCCACCGACGCGGTGAACGTGCGCCAGCTGCAGGCCGTGCAGCAAAGCGCGGTGCGCTACGACACGAACGTGGACGGCAGCGTCAACTACAACAGCGTGACCATGGGCAACGGCGCCTCCACCGGCCCGGTGACGGTGCAGAACGTGGCACCGGGCGTGGCACCGACCGACGCCGTGAACGTGCAGCAGCTCAACCAGGCCGGCGCGGCCAACATGGCCTACACCGACGCGCGGGCCAACGCGCTGGGCGGCGAGATCCGCAACGTGGCGAAGAACGCGTATGCCGGCGTGGCCGCCGCCATGGCCGTGCAGATGCCGGGCACCTCGGTGCCGGGCAAGACGGTGATGCGTGTGGGCTACGGCACCTTCAAGGGCGAGAGCGCGGTGGGCATCAGCTTCCGTCGCACGGCCGAGAACAACGGCTGGAGCATGACCGGCGGCGTAGGCATGAGCCGCGCCGGGGCGGCGGCCACGGTCGGTGCCGAGTGGGTCTTCAATTGAAGCGGGAGAGCAAAAGAATGATCAAGATGAACCGAACCCTGTCCGCCGTCGCCCTGGCGGCGGTGCTTGCGGCCCTTCAAGGCTGCGCCTCGCCCGGCGCCGCCATCGACAAGGACGCGCAGGCGCGCGCCGCGGCCGAGAAGCCGGCGCCGCCCAAGCCCGAGGAGTTTCCCGACCTGGGCAGCGCCAAGTGGAAGCAGGGCGCCTTCCCCGGCGTCGACAAGTTTCAGCGCGTGCGCCCGGGCATGGGCAAGGACCAGCTGCGCGAGCTGCTGGGCTGGCCGCACTTCAGCGAAGGGCTGTGGGGCGTGCGCGAGTGGAACTACATCTTTCACTTCTACACGGGCAAGGGCAGCGACTACACCACCTGCCAGTACATGGTGCGTTTCAACGGCAGCGAGCTGATGACCGGCGGCTGGTGGAAGAACCCCGACTGCGCCTTGCTCGCGCAACCGCCGCTGGCCACGCCGATCCCGGCCAGCACGAAGCTGGCACCGCCGCAGAAGGTCACGCTCAGCGCCGACGGGCTGTTCCGTTTCGACGGCGCCTCGCTCACCGACCTGCAGCCCGCAGGGCGCGCGCGGCTGGAGCACCTGGCCGGCGAGCTGCGCAACAACTTCCGGTCGCTGCACTACATCGTGGTGACGGGCCACACCGACCGGCTGGGCGGCGACGCCTACAACGAGGCGCTGTCGCTGGAACGTGCCAACACCGTGCGCGATCTGCTGGTGCAGCAGGGCCTGGACCGCAAGCTGATCCGCACCGCGGGCATGGGCAAGCGCCAGCCGGTGGTGTCCGATTGCGAAGGCACCCAACGCACGCCGGCGCTGCTGCAATGCCTGCAGCCCAACCGACGGGTCGAGCTCGACATCGCAGGGGAGCAGTGACGATGAACGCGCCCGCTCCTTCGGGGTACCGGATCGCGCTGGTCGATTCCGACGCCCTGCAGCGCGCCTGCACCGGCAACTCGCTGACTGCATTGGGGGCCGACTTCATCCCGTTCGTGCGCATCGCCGACCTGATCCAGGCGCTGGAGGTGGGCCAGCGCTTCGACGGGGTGATCGTCGGGCTGCATGCCGATGCGCAGAAGACGGTGGCGCGCGTGCCCGCCATGCACCAGGCGGCCGACTGGATGCTGCCGCTGCTGTACCTCACGCACCGCTCGGAGCTGGAGAGCGTGGAGTCGGTGCCCGTCGCGGTGCGCGCGCAGCGCTCTTTCGAGCTGCTGCTGACGCCCGTGTCGAACGAGGATCTGGGCGTCTGGCTGGGGTCGCTGGACGGCCGGCTGAAGCCGGCGCGGCTGATTCGCGTGGGGGCGGACGCCTGACGCGTGCCCGGGGCCCGGCCCGATGCAGGGCCGGGCCTGTCAGAAATTCACGGCAAGGGCGGCATGGCGTGGCCGGCCTCGTCGCGTGAACTCCCTCTCCTTGACGGGTTTGGACACGGGCCACACCGGCACCAGCCGGTAGCCCTGCTTGTAGACCGCGCGCAGCTCGTACCCGTTCTCGGCGCACAGGTCCAGGCGCTTGCGGATGTTGGCCGCGCACACGTCGAGCACGCGCGTGCCTTCATAGGGCGTGGTCTTGTCCCAGATCGATTGCCACAGCCAGTCGCGCGTGATCACCTGCCCGGCATTGCGGAACAGGGTGACGGCGAAGGCGTACTGGCGCGGCTGCAGGCGGATGCGCCGGTCGCGCAGCAACACGGTGTGGGCCATGTCGAGAAAGCTGTAGGGCCCCCAGGCCGGCGGGCCGAGGCTGGCGGTCTGTGCGGCATGCCGGGCGCGCAGCAGCAGGGTGCGCATGCGCCAGGCCAGCTCGTTCATGGCGTCGTCGATGCCGGCGCCGTGCAGCTCGATGAAGTCGTCCCAGCCCGGCGCGTCGCGCCAGGGCAGGAGCTGTTCCCAGCGCTTGTCGCGCACGATGAGCAGCGTCTGGATGTTCAGCGCCCGGCAGGCGGCAAAGAGGCTGCGGGAGGCCAGTTCGTTGTCGACCACCACGAGCAGCAGATCGACCTGTCGGCCGCTGTCCAGCGACGCAAAGAAGTCGGCCAGGCTCGAGAACTGGAAGGCGTCGTAGCCCAGGAGGGGCAGGTTGTGCAGCAGCTGCCCGCCGGTCACGCCCTGTTCGTCGAGCAAGGCCACGCGCGTGGTGAGCGGCATGGCTCAGGACGCCTTCTTGCCGTCCCGGGCCGCCAGGACGACGGTGCCCACGGCGCACACCGCGAACAGGATGCCGGTCGGAACGGCGCCGATGCTGCCCAGCAGCCCGCTGTACAGGTCGGTCAGCATGGCGATGAGCCGGTTGCCGCTGGACTGGCGGCTCAGGTCGTTGGCAATGAATGCGTTGAACGACAGCACGGCGAACACCAGTGCCACAAAGCCAGCCACGATCCACTTCACGATGTTTTGCTCCCTTTTCCCCCGGCGCGGCGCAGGCTGGCCGCCCGGGTCCTTCGATGCTAGTGGCGGCTTCGAGGGAGGAGTCTGATGAATTCTTTCAGCGCGGTTCGCGTCGTCGACGGGCGGCGGGCGGGTGGCTTGGGGCGGTGGGAAACAGCCCGGAAAAATATTTTTCCGAATTTTTTCCGCCCGCTGCCTGTTTCGCAGGCACTGCGTTGCAGGCCCCGCCAGGCAACGGTTTCGCGCGCTGCACACACGGTTTTCCACAACGTTGTCCCCATCGGATTGGGAAAACGCGTCATTTCGATGTGGTAGGGCCGCTGGAGGGGGCGCGGCGGACAAAAAAATACCCGCCGGGGCGGGTATTTCGAGGGGCCCCCGAAGGGGCGCGCTCTAAGGCAAACAGAGAGCTCTTCTTCTGCGGCCCTGTTGCGTGACAGCGAGTGCATCGTCGGCGACGGCGGGCGCCCGGCGTGTCAGCTGAAAAATGTCGTAACCGTAGGACAAGTTAAAAAGTGTGAAGAATTTGGCACTTTTTCGGGCTTCCGGGGATACCCTCGGTCCGAACGATCGTGCAGAACTGTCGGTGTTGTCCGACAAGCCGGGGGCGGCCCGGGCCCTAAATTTTGCGGACTCGCTTCAAGTGCGGGTTCTCTGTGCGTGACAGCAATCCAGAGATTCAGCCCAGCATCGTGCTGGGTTTTTTTTGCCCGTTTTGGGGTGCTTTGGGCCCGTCAGCGCAGGAAGACGTGCTCCATGAACTGCCGGATCGGGTACTGGATCACTGTCTGCACCCGGGCCGGCAGCTCCAGCGGGCGCATCAGCATCTTGAGCGTGGCGCCGGGGCTCAGGTTGTTGCGGATCGTGCTGTTCATGCGCGCGCTGAGCTGCTGCACGTAGGCCGCGTCGCCGGCCCGGTGCGGGGCGCGGGCCTGCACCACGTGGCGGACGGCGCAGTCGGCGTCCTCGCTTTTCAGCTCCAGCGTGCGCCGGCCGATGGTGCCCATCACGCGGAAGCGGTTCAGCCGCTCCTGTGCGCGGTAGCGGCGGAAGAACCGGAAGAAGTGCTTGTAGTGGTTGACCTCGTCGGTCGCGATGCGCGTGGCCAGGTCGCGCAGCACCGGCTCGGTGGTGCTGCGGGCCATGGCGCGGTAGTAGGTGGCGGTGCCGGTCTCGACCACGCAGCGGGCGGTCATTTCCAGGGCGCGGGTCGGGGCCAGCAGCTCGACCTTGCAGTAGGTGGCGTACTCGTCGAGGAAGCCGCGGTAGGCGCTTTCCCAGGGAAATTCGGGCCAGACGTGTTCCACGTAGGCGCGCAGGGCCCGGCCGTGTTGCAGCTCTTCCTGCTCCCAGTGGTTTGACAGCCACTCGGTGACCTCGTCGTCGCCGCGGAAGAAATCGACCAGGTTCTGCGTGTACAGGTCGGAGCCGCTCTCGATGAAGGAGGCCGACGCCACCAGGTAGAAGAGGTTTTCGTCCGAGCGCACCTGCTCGCGTGCGATGCGGGAGAAATCGAGGTCTTCGATCTTCCAGTGTTCCGACGCCTGACCCGCCATGCGTGCTCCTTGATTCATGTTGCCGATGAAAACAGGGAAGAAACAGGCTGCAGCCGGGGAGGGCGCGCACCGCTTCAGCCGTCGATATTAGCCCCGGCTTGCGGATCGCGCGTGCGCATGGCCCGTGGCGGGCCCGGGCACCATGCGCAAACCTATAATCGATTGTTCAAGCAAATCAAGCAGTTAGGCCGGTTCAACGCAGTGGTTTCGACGCAGGGTCGCCATCGCCAGGCCGCCCCCGACCGCAGACGAAATCCAAAGATGAGCCAGCCCACATTCACGGTCGCGGACATCCGCAAGACCTTTCTCGATTTCTTCGCCTCCAAGGGCCACACGGTGGTGCCTTCGAGCTCGCTGGTGCCGGGCAACGACCCGACGCTCATGTTCACGAACTCGGGCATGGTCCAGTTCAAGGACGTGTTCCTCGGCGAAGACAAGCGCCCCTACGTGCGTGCCGCCTCGGTGCAGGCCTGCCTGCGTGCCGGCGGCAAGCACAACGACCTCGAGAACGTGGGCTACACCGCGCGCCACCACACCTTCTTCGAGATGCTGGGCAACTGGAGCTTCGGCGACTACTTCAAGCGCGACTCGCTGAAGTGGGCCTTCGAACTGCTGACCCAGGTCTACAAGCTGCCGGCCGAAAAACTCTGGGCCACCGTCTACATCGAGGACGACGAGGCCTACGACATCTGGACCAAGGAAATCGGCCTGCCGCCCGAGCGCGTCGTGCGCATCGGCGACAACAAGGGCGGACGCTACATGTCCGACAACTTCTGGATGATGGCCGACACCGGCCCCTGCGGCCCGTGCTCCGAAATCTTCTACGACCACGGCCCCGAGATCCCCGGCGGCCCGCCCGGCTCGCCCGATGAAGACGGCGACCGCTACATCGAGATCTGGAACAACGTGTTCATGCAGTTCGACATGCAGCCCGACGGCTCGGTCAAGAAGCTGCCGGCACCCTGCGTCGACACCGGCATGGGCCTGGAGCGCCTGGCGGCGATCCTGCAGCATGTGCACAGCAACTACGAAATCGACATCTTCGACGCGCTCATCAAGGCCGCAGGCCGCGAGACCGGCACGCAGGACCTGTCGAACAACTCGCTGCGCGTGATCGCCGACCACATCCGCGCCACCTCCTTCCTGGTGGCCGACGGCGTCATTCCGTCGAACGAAGGCCGTGGCTACGTGCAGCGCCGCATCGTGCGCCGCGCCATCCGCCACGGCTACAAGCTGGGCCAGAAGAAGCCCTTCTTCCACAAGCTGGTGCCCGACCTCGTGAAGCTCATGGGCGACGCGTACCCCAAGCTGGTGGCCGACGAGAAACGCATCATCGACACGCTGAAGGCCGAGGAAGAACGCTTCTTCGAAACGCTAGCCAACGGCATGGAAATCCTCGACGCAGCGCTGGCCGGCGATGCCAAGGTGCTGCCGGGCGACGTCGCCTTCAAGCTGCACGACACCTACGGCTTCCCGCTGGACCTGTCGGCCGACGTGTGCCGCGAGCGCGGCCTGAGCGTCGACGAAGCGGGCTTTCACGCCGCGATGGAAAAGCAGAAGGCCGCGGGCCGTGCCGCCGGCAAGTTCAAGATGGACCGCAACGTCGAGTACGCCGGCGCGGGCAACACCTTCACCGGCTACGACCACCTGGAAGAAAGCGCCAAGGTCGTCGCGCTGTACCTCGACGGCGTGGCCGTCGACGCGCTGAAGGAAGGCCAGAGCGGCATCGTGGTGCTCGACACCACGCCCTTCTATTCGGAAAGCGGCGGCCAGGTCGGCGACCAGGGCGTGCTCGTGGCCGAAGGCGTGCAGTTCGGTGTCGACGACACGCAGAAGATCAAGGCCGACGTGTTCGGCCACCACGGCACGCAAACGCAAGGCACGCTGAAGGTCGGCGACGCGGTCAAGGCCGCGGTCGACACCGCGCGCCGCGCCGCCACCATGCGTAACCACTCGGTCACCCACCTGATGCACAAGGCCCTGCGCGAAGTGCTGGGCGACCACGTGCAGCAGAAGGGCTCGCTGGTCGACGCCGACAAGACGCGCTTCGACTTCGCGCACAACGCAGCCGTCACGCGCGAGCAGATCCTCGAGATCGAGAAGCGCGTCAACGCCGAGATCCTGGACAACGCGCCCACGCAGGCGCGCGTGATGGACCTCGAATCGGCCCAGAAGACCGGCGCCATGATGCTGTTCGGCGAGAAGTACGGCGAGACCGTGCGCGTGCTCGACATCGGCACCAGCCGCGAACTGTGCGGCGGCACCCACGTGGGCCGCACGGGCGACATCGGCCTGTTCAAGATCGTCAGCGAAGGCGGCGTGGCCGCCGGCGTGCGCCGCATCGAAGCCGTCACCGGCGCCAACGCGCTGTCGTACCTGCAGGACCTCGAATCGACCGTGCACAGCGTGGCCGCCACGCTCAAGTCGCCGGCCGCCGAGCTGCAGGGCCGCCTCTCGCAGGTGCTCGAGCAGGTCAAGACGCTCGAACGCGAAGTGGGCGCGCTCAAGGGCAAGCTCGCGTCGTCCAAGGGCGACGAGCTCATCGCGCAGGCGGTGGACGTCAACGGCATCAAGGTGCTCGCGGCCAAGCTCGACGGCGCCGACGCCAAGACGCTGCGCGACACCATGGACAAGCTCAAGGACAAGCTGAAGACCGCCGCCATCGTGCTGGCCGCCGTCGATGGCGACAAGGTGCAGATCGCCGCCGGTGTCACGGCCGACAGCATCGGCAAGGTCAAGGCCGGCGAGCTGGTCAACTTCGTGGCCCAGCAGGTCGGTGGCAAGGGCGGCGGCAAGCCCGACATGGCCATGGCCGGCGGCACCGACGCCGCGGGCCTGCCGGCCGCGCTGCAATCGGTGCAGGCCTGGGTCGCCCAACGGACCTGAGGTCCTTTCCGCTCACTACCCACACAGCACTTCATGTCCGACGCGATCCCCGGTGAAGTGCTCGTGATGGGGGCGGGCACCATCGGCTGTTTCATCGGCGGCAGCCTCGCGGCGGCGGGCGTGCCCGTCACCTTCGTCGGCCGTCCGCGCGTGCTCGACAAGCTCGCGCGCCACGGCCTCACGCTCACCGACCTCGACGGCGCCCGGCACAAGCTGGCGGCGCCCACGCTGCGCCTGTGCGAGCAGGTGCCGGTGGGTGCGCGGCCCGCGCTGGTGCTGCTGTGCGTGAAGAGCGGCGCCACCGCCGAGGCGGCGCGCGAACTGGCCTTTGCGCTGCCGGCCGGCACCACGGTGGTTTCGTTGCAGAACGGCATCTCGAACTGCGCCGCCGCGGGGCAGGCCGGCCCTTCGCTCAACATCCGCGCCGGCATGGTGCCGTACAACGTGGCCGAGATCGGCGACGGCGCCTTCCACCGCGGCACGCCCGGCCGGCTGGCCGCGGAAGACGACCCCGCATTGCGTGACTGGCTGCCCGTGTTCGAGCGCGCCGGCGTGCCGCTCGACCTGCATGCCGACCTGCTGCCGGTGCAGTGGGGCAAGCTGCTGCTCAACCTCAACAACCCGGTCAATGCGCTGTCGGGCCTGCCGCTGCGCGACGAGCTCATGCAGCGCGGCTACCGCCGTTGCTTCGCGGCGCTGATCGATGAAACGCTGGGCGTGCTGCGCACGGGCGGCATCGTGCCCGCGCAGGTCGCGGCCGTGCCGGCGCGGCGCTTGTCGGGCCTGCTGCGGCTGCCCGACTGGCTGTTTCGCATCGTCGCGGCACGCATGCTGCGCATCGATGCCAAGGCCCGCTCCAGCATGGCCGACGACCTCGCATTGGGCCGCCGCACCGAGATCGACGCGCTGAGCGGCGAGGTGGTGCGCCTCGCGCAGGAGCACGGCCTGAGCGCGCCGCGCAACGCGCGCATGGTTGCGCTGCTCGAGGCCTGGCCGCAACAGCCGAAGCGCTGGACGGCGCGCGAACTGCAGGACTCGCTGGGTCTCTAGAGCCCGTTCATCCGCACATTCACTCTGCCGGAGCCATCCGATGCCCCACCATTTCGACGACCCCGAAGAGGGCCTCGCCCGCGAGACCAGCCACCCGCGCTTCGTGACGCTTGCCGCGGACGATTTCTACTACGACCAGGCCGACGACTTCAGCCCCTTCGGCAGCGATGACGGCAACGACACGCTCTCGTCGCTCGAAGACTGGTACCGCGACGGCGGCAAGAACGGCAAGGTCGCGGGCTTCCTCAAGGCGATGCTCGCCGACTGGGACTTCGGCGTGCCGGAATCCATGCACCGGGCCGATGCCGACGTGCGCGAGACATGGCTGGCAAAGGAAGACATGCACGAGACCTTCCTGCAGTCCGAATGCCGCGCGCGCGTCGCGACGGCCTTCGGGCAGCTCAAGATCACGGGCGAGGTCGATCCAGCGATGCGCGACGAGGCACTGGCCGCCATTGCATGCCAACTGGCGCTGAACGAGCGCGCCCGTGTGCGCCATCCCGGCTGGCCGCACGCCGACGAGAACGAAGCGCGCCTGACCTCGATGCAGGCCGTGTTGAACGCCCTCTGACGGGCGCATCCGCCGAAGCTGCCGGGCCGTCGACGAGGCCTGGGTGCTGCTTTCCATCGACCTTCTCGCGCAAGGCCCGCGAGATGTCGTGCGCAGCAGGTCGCCAAGCCTGTACCCTCGGCCCATGGCGGCTTTCAAGAGGGAGGGGTTGTCATGCAGGTCCTGATTCTCGGCAGCGGTGTCATCGGCACCTCGGTGGCGTACTACCTGGCGCGCGCCGGGCACGCGGTGACGGTGCTGGAGCGCCAGCCGGCGCCCGCGCTCGAAACCAGCTTCGGCAACGCGGGCGAAGTCTCGCCCGGCTACTCGGCGCCCTGGGCCGGGCCCGGCGTGCCGGTCAAGGCGATCAAGTGGATGCTCATGCAGCACAGTCCGCTGGTCATCAAGCCGATGCTCGATCCGGCCATGTGGCGCTGGGGCCTGTCGATGCTGCGCAACTGCACGCAGGCGCGCTACGAACTCAACAAGGGCCGCATGGTGCGGCTGGCCGAATACAGCCGCGACTGCCTGAAGGCGCTGCGCGCGGACACCGGCATCCGCTATGACGAGCGCATGCAGGGCACGCTGCAGCTCTTTCGCACGCAGGCGCAGCTCGACGGCACCGCCAAGGACGTCGAGGTGCTGAAGGCGTCCGGCGTGCCCTACCAGGTGCTCGACCGCGACGGCTGCGTGTTGCATGAGCCCGCGCTCGGCGCCGTGAAGGACAAGTTCGTCGGCGGCCTGCGCCTGCCGGGCGACGAGACCGGCGACTGCTTCAAGTTCACGCAGGCACTGGCCAAGCTCGCTGAGACTGAGGGCGTGCAGTTCCGCTTCGGCGTGAACATCCAGGCCCTTGAGCACGAAGCGGGGAAGGGCGTGACCGGGGTGCGCACCGACCAGGGCCATTTCACCGCCGACCGCTACGTGGTCGCGCTCGGCAGCTACTCGCCCGCACTGGTGCGGCCCTTGGGCATCGACCTGCCGGTGTACCCGGTCAAGGGCTTCTCGATCACGGTGCCCATCACCGACGCGAGCGGCGCGCCCGAATCCACCGTGATGGACGAGACCTTCAAGGTCGCCGTCACGCGCCTGGGCGATCGCATCCGCGTGGGCGGCACGGCGCAGCTCTCGGGCTTCGACCTGGCGCTCGACGCGCGGCGGCGCGACACGCTCGAGCACGTCGTGACCGACCTGTTTCCGCGCGGCGGCCCGGTGCGCGATGCGTCCTTCTGGACCGGCCTGCGCCCCATGACGCCCGACGGCACGCCGGTGATCGGCGCCACCCGCGTGCCCAACCTGCTGCTGAGCACCGGCCACGGCACGCTCGGCTGGACCATGGCGGCCGGCACCGGCCGCGTGATGGCCGACCTGGTCGCGGGCAGGGCGCCCGAAATCGACATGGAAGGCCTGACCGTCGCGCGCTACGGCGGGTAGCCCAACCCCGCTTTCCCCCTCGAAGGGCGGCCCGAAACGGCCGCCCTTTTTCTTGGGCCGCACACCCCGGCGTCACCTCAACTAGGGTTTTTACCTAGTCATGAAGTTGCCTTCGTCGGTATTCTCGCGGTGTTCCATTAATAAATCGTTGTTTCTTTAGTGAAACAAACCATCGATTCCACGGACCCCCGATGACACACACTCGCCGCCTCGCCATCGCCGCTGCCGTCTCCCTGGCCGCCGCTTGCGCTTCCGGACTCGCCTGGGCAGACGCCTACCCCAGCAAGCCGATCACGCTGGTCGTTGCCTATCCGGCGGGTGGCGACACCGACGCCCTGGCGCGCCTGTACGCCGAAAAGCTCTCGGCCCGCGTCGGCCAGCCCGTGGTGGTCGACAACCGGCCCGGCGCCAGCGGCATCATCGGCAGCGCCTTCGTGTCGAAGGCCGCGCCCGACGGCTACACGCTGCTGCTCGCGCCCAGCACCTTCTCGATCGCGCAGTTGGTGCTCAAGACCGGCAGCACCTCGGGCTACGACGTGCTCAACGGCTTCACGCCGATCGTGCAGACCGGCAACCTGCCGCTGTTCCTCGTGGCCAGCGGCGCCAAGGGCTACACCGGCCTGAAGGACGCGGTGGCCGCGGCCAAGGGCGGCAAGTCGCTGAGCTATGCCAGCCCGGGCAGCGGCTCGCCGATGCACATCCTGGGCGAAATGTTCGCCCGCGCCTCGGGCACCAGCCTGGCGCATGTGCCGTACAAGGGCGTGGCGCCCGCCGTCAACGACGTGCTCGGCGGCCACGTGCCGGTGACCTTCATCACGCTCGGCCCGGTGGCGCCCTACATGCCCAACGGCAAGATGGTTCCGCTGGCCGTGGCCTCGCGCGAGCGCTCGCCGCTCGCGCCCAAGGTGCCGACCTTCGCGGAGCTGGGCTACAAGGACGTCGAGCTCACCGCCTGGAACGGCCTGTGGGGCCCGCGCAACCTGCCGCCCGAGATCGTGAAGACGCTCAACGGTCACTTCAACGAGATCCTGAAGATGCCCGACATCGTGGCGCGCATGGCCGTGCTGGGCACCACGCCCGTGGGCGGCGACGCCGACGTGCTGGCCAAGACCAACGCCGCCGACTTCGCGCGCTTCGGCAAGGTCATCAAGGAACTCGGCATCCAGGCCGACTGAACTTCACCTCACTCCACCCGACGTGACGCCCGCCATGACCGACCTCAAAGCCATCGCCGATCCCTCCAGCCTGCAGGCCCTGCTGGCCGAGATGCCCGCCAACCTGCTGGCCGGCCGCCGCGTGCTCGTGACCGGCGGCGCGCGTGGCCTGGGCCTGGCGTTCGCACAGTGCGTGGCCGCGGCGGGTGCGAGCGTGGTGCTGGCCGACATCCTCGGCGAGCTGGCCGAGACCGAAGCCCAGGCGCTGCGTGATGCCGGCCGCACGGCGCACGCGCTGGCGATCGACCTGTCGGACCCGGCCTCCATCGAGGCGGGCGCCGCCGAGGCGGTGCGCCTGCTGGGAGGCCTGGACGGCCTCGTCAACAACGCCGCCATCACCAACTCGGGCGGGCGCGATGCGCACCAGCTCGAGATCGACATGTGGGACCGCGTGATGAACGTCAACGTGCGCGGCAGCTGGCTCATGGGCCGCGCTTGCCGCCCCGCGCTGGCGGCCAGCGGCCGTGGCGCCATCGTCAACCTCGCGTCGGACACGGCGCTGTGGGGCGCGCCCAACCTGCTGGCCTATGCCTCGAGCAAGGGCGCCGTCATTTCCATGACGCGCTCGCTGGCGCGCGAATGGGGCGGCGACAACATCACGGTGAACGCCGTGGCGCCCGGCCTCACGCTGGTCGAGGCCACCGAGTACGTGCCGATGGCGCGCCACCAGAAGTACCTCGAAGGCCGCGCCATCCCGCGCGAGCAGCAGGCGGCCGACGTCTGCGGCGCGACCGTGTTCCTGCTGTCCGGCCTGGCGCGCTTCGTCACCGGCCAGCTGCTTGCCGTCAACGGCGGCTTCGCGATGCACTGAACCCGTCACCACCGACCGAATTTCCCGACCAAGGAGTAGACCCATGAGCGATTTGTCCGAACAGCAGAAGATCAACAACACCCTGGCGCAGCCCGAGGGCAGCAACCTGGCCGAGTGGATGAACACCCGCATCGCCCGCTACGAAACCCGCAAGTACGACTGGGACGCGCTGAAGTTCCAGGCCGACTTCGACCCCAAGTTCCGCCGCGCGCAGATGCGCTACGTGGGCACCGGCGGCACCGGTGTCGCGGCCGACACCAACACCGTGCCTTCGGAGCACTTCACCTTCTCGACCATGGTGATCCCGGCCGGCCACGAAGGCCCGCCGCACATCCACACCGACGTGGAAGAGGTGTTCTTCCTGATTCGCGGCAAGCTCAAGGTCGTGATCGAGAAAGACGGCGAGCGCTTCGAGACCATCATGACCGACCGCGACCTGATCTCGGTGCCGCCCGGCGTGTACCGCGAAGAAATCAACATCGGCGACGAAGACGCGCTGATGTGCGTGATGCTCGGCGCCAAGAAGCCGGTCACGCCGACGTACCCCGCCGACCACCCGCTGGCCAAGATCAAGCGCTGAGCGAGCGAGCAAGCGAGCGAACAGGCCATGAGCACCGTCGACATCTCCGCGCAGACCCTGCCGGCTTCCGAGCTGGCGCGGCTCGACGCGCGCTTTCCGGCCCGCGACGTCGCGGTGGGCGGCGGCGCGGTGGTGTCGGTGCGCGAATGCGGGCAGGGCCCCGTGATCGTGTGCCTGCACGGCATCGGCTCGGGCGCGGCCTCGTGGCTCGACACCGCGGCGCTGCTGGCGCCGCAGGCCTGCCTCATCGCCTGGGACGCACCGGGCTACGGCCGCTCGACGCCGCTGGCCTCGGCCGCGCCGACCGCCGCCGACTACGCCGCACGGCTTGAAGAAATGCTCGATGCGCTGTCGATCCGCTCCTGCGTGCTCGTCGGCCATTCGCTGGGCGCCATCGTCGCCGCGTCGGCCGCCCGCAGCGAGTCGAGCGCCAGTGAGCGCATCCGCCGCCTCGTGCTCGTGAGCCCCGCCATCGGCTACGGCGCCGCCGCGCGCATCGACGCCCGCGCCAAGGTGCGCGCCGAACGCCTGGCCACGCTCGACGACCTCGGCATTGCCGGCATGGCCGCCAAGCGCGCGGGCCGGCTCGTGTCCGACGGTGCCTCCGAGCACGCCCGCCAGTGGGTGCGCTGGAACATGGCGCGCCTGAACGACCACGGCTATCGCCAGGCCGTCGAGCTGCTGTGCAACGCCGACCTGCTGGCCGACCTGCCGCCGCCGATGCCCGTGCGCGTGGCCTGCGGCGCGCTCGACGTCGTCACGCCGCCCACCGCCTGCGAAGAAGTCGCACGCCGCTGCGGCGTGCCCCTCGAATTGGTGGACGATGCGGGTCACGCCGGCTATGTGGAGCAACCGCAGGCCGTCGCCGCCTTGCTGCGCGAATCGCTCGCCGGCTGACCCGACACGAACAAGACAACCGAGAGGAATTCCAGAATGGCCACCGACAACGAAGTGATGGAAGAGGGCGCAGACCGCTACAACGTGCCCGCGCTGGAACGCGGCCTGCGCGTGCTGTGCGAGTTCAGCCGCGAGAGCCGCACGCTCTCCGCGCCCGAGCTGGCGCGCCGCTTCGACCTGCCGCGCTCGACCGTCTTCCGCCTGCTCACCACGCTGGAGAACATGGGCTTCCTCGAGCGCGCCGAGGGCGGGCGTGACTACCGCCTGGGCCTGGCCGTGCTGCGCCTGGGCTTCGAATACCTGGCCTCGCTGGAGCTCACGCAGCTGGGCACGCCGCTGCTCAACCGCCTGTGCGACGAGCTGCGCACGCCCTGCAACCTGGTGGTGCGCGACGGCCGCTCGATCGTCTACGTCGCCAAGGTGGCGCCGGCCACGCCCTTCGCCAGCTCGGTCACGGTGGGCACGCGCCTGCCGGCCCACGCCACGGTGCTGGGCCGCATCCTGCTGGAAGACCTCACGCTGCCGCAGCTGCGCGCGCTGTACCCCGAAGACAAGCTCGAGACCTTCTCGCCGAGCACGCCCAAGACGGTGAACGAACTGTTCGACATGGTGCAGGCCGACCGCCAGCGCGGCTATGTGCTGGGCGAGGGCTTCTTCGAATCGAACATCTCGACCATCGCCGCGCCGGTGCGCGACCACAGCGGCCACATCGTGGCGGCGCTGGGCGCCACCATCACCTCGGGCCACATCGACGAGAACCGCATGGACGAGATGGTGCAGCGCGTGCGCGGCACCGCCGACGAGATCTCGGGCCTGCTCAATTACTCGCCCGCGCGCACCAGCAAGGTGGTGCCGCTGCGCAGCGCCTGACGACTGATTTCCGAACGATCATGACGACCCTCGCCCCTTCCTCCTCTTTCTTCGCCGCCGACGCACTGGCCGGCCGCGTGGCCGTGGTCACGGGCGGGTCGTCGGGCATCGGCCTGGCCACCGTCGAGCTGCTGCTCGGCTGCGGCGCCGCCGTGGCGCTGTGCGGGCGCAACGCCGAACGGCTCGATGCCGCCGTGGCCGGCCTGCGTGCCCAGTACCCCGACGCCAAGCTGTTCGCGCAAACCTGCGACGTGCTGGACGCCGCCTCGGTGCGCGCCTTCGCCGCCGCCAGCGAGGCCGCGCTCGGCCCGGCCTCGATGCTGGTCAACAACGCAGGGCAGGGGCGTGTCTCCACCTTCGCCGACACCGACGACGCGGCCTGGATGCAAGAGCTGAACCTGAAGTTCTTCTCGGTCATCCACCCGACGCGCGCCTTCCTGCCGCAGCTCACGGCGCAGCGCGCGGTGCTGGGCGATGCCGCCATCGTCTGCGCCAACTCGCTGCTGGCGCGCCAGCCCGAGCCGCACATGGTCGCCACCTCGGCCGCGCGCGCGGGCCTGTTGAACCTCGTGCGCTCCATGGCCACCGAGTTCGCGCCGCAGGGCGTGCGCGTCAACGGCATCCTGATCGGCCTGGTCGAGTCGGGCCAGTGGCGCCGCCGCTTCGAGGCGCGCGAAGACAAGTCGCAGGACTGGGCCGCCTGGAGCCGCCAGCTCGCCACCACCAAACACATTCCGCTGGGTCGCCTGGGGCTTCCGACCGAAGCCGCGCGCGCGATCCTTTTCCTTGCTTCACCGCTCGCGTCGTACACGACCGGCAGCCACATCGACATCTCCGGAGGCCATTCCCGCCATGCATAACCCCAACAACACCGTCACGGTCGGCGCCGTCGTCGCCGCCTTCCTCGAGCAGTGCGGCGTCAAGGCAGCCTTCGGCGTGATCTCGATCCACAACATGCCGATCCTCGATGCCTTCGCGCAGCGCGGCACGGTGCGCTTCATCTCGGCGCGCGGCGAAGCCGGCGCGGGCAACATGGCCGACGCCTATGCGCGCTCCACCGCCAGCCTGGGCGTGTGCATCACCAGCACCGGCCCGGCCGCGGGCAACATCGCGGGCAGCATGGTCGAGGCCCTGACCGCCGGCGCGCCGCTGCTGCACATCACGG
Source organism: Variovorax sp. GW821-FHT09A10 (assembly GCF_059418385.1). Lineage (NCBI taxonomy): Bacteria > Pseudomonadati > Pseudomonadota > Betaproteobacteria > Burkholderiales > Comamonadaceae > Variovorax > Variovorax sp. GW821-FHT09A10. The sequence continues at coordinate 1,073,989 of NZ_JBWKPT010000002.1, read as the reverse complement.
GCCAGATCGAGACGCCGTACCTGGACAAGGGCATGTCGTACATCCACGAGGCGCCCGACCAGCTCACCATGCTCAAGGCCGTGTCGAAGGCCGCGCTGCGCGTGCGCAGCGTCGAGACGGTGCTGGGCACGCTCAAGCGCGCGGTGCAGCTCGCCATGACGGCGCCGACCGGCCCGGTGAGCGTGGAGATTCCGATCGACATCCAGTCGGCGCTCACGACCATGCCGGCCGACCTGTCGCCGCTGCCCATCGAGCGTCCCGTGCCTTCGGCCGCCGGCCTCGATGCACTGGCCGCGCGCCTGGCCACGGCCAAGCGTCCGCTGCTGTGGGTCGGTGGTGGCGCCCGCCATGCGCGCAGCGCGATCCAGCGGCTGCAGAAGCTGGGCTTCGGCGTGGTCACGACCACGCAGGGCCGCGGCACGGTGCCCGAGGACGATGCCGGCTCGCTCGGCGCCTACAACATCCAGAAGCCGGTCGAGGCCTTCTATCAAACCTGCGACGCGATGCTCGTGGTCGGTTCGCGCCTGCGTGGCAACGAGACGCTCAAGTACGAACTGAAGCTGCCGCGCCCGCTGTACCGCATCGACGCCGATGCCGCCGCCGAAGGCCGTTGCTACGCGTCCGAGGCATTTGTCTGCGGCGATTCCGCGCTGGCCCTCGACGGCCTGGCCGACCGCCTCGAAGCCGCGAAGTACCAGGCCGACCCGCAGCTGCTGGTCGACCTGCGCGCCGCGCACGACCAGGCCGTGGCCACGCTGCGCGACGGCCTCGGCCCGTACGCCGAGCTCGTGCGCCAGCTGCAGTCGGTGGCCGGCCGCAAGTTCAACTGGGTGCGCGACGTCACGGTGTCCAACAGCACCTGGGGCAACCGAGAACTGCGCGTGTTCGAACCCAGCGCCGGCGTGCACGCCACGGGCGGCGGCATCGGCCAGGGCATGCCCATGGCCATCGGCGCGGCCATCGGCGCGGCGGTGACGGGCTCGGGCCGCAAGACCTTCTGCCTGGCCGGCGACGGCGGCTTCATCCTGAACCTGGGCGAGCTGGCCTGCATGGTGCAGGAGAAGGCGCCCATGGTCATCGTGCTCATGAACGACAAGAGCTACGGCGTGATCAAGAACATCCAGGACGCGCAGTACGGCGGCCGCCAGTGCTACGCCGAGCTGCACACGCCCGACTACGACCTGCTGTGCAAGTCGATCGCGCTGCCGCACGCCCGCGTGAAAGACCTGGCCGACCTGCCGGCGCAGCTGGACCAGGCGCTCGCCGCCGACGGCCCGTTCCTGCTGGAGATCGACATGCTGTCGATCGGCGGTTTCAAGACCAGCTTCGCCGGCCCGCCGACCAACACGGTCACGCAGATTCCCGCGCTCGGCGCGGCCAAGTGAGCGAACGCGGAGCCCCACGCATGACCACTGCCATCACGCGCATCGCCCTCGTCGGCTGCGGAGCCATCGGCACCTCGGTGCTCGAACTGCTGCGCGGCGATCCCGCCCTGAAGGTGGTGGCCATCGTCGTGCCGGCCGAAGGCATTGCCGCCGCGCAGAAGGTCGCCCCTGGCGCGCAGGTGGGAAGCGCCGTGCCCGCCGACGGCATCGACCTCGTGGTCGAGACCGCCGGCCATGCCGCCATCGAAGAGCACGTGCTGCCCGCGCTGGCGCGCGGCACGCCCTGCGTGGTGGCCTCGGTGGGCGCGCTGTCGGCCACGGGCTTCGCCGAGAAGCTCGAAGCCGCCGCCGTTGCCGGCCGCACGCAGGTGCAGCTGATTCCCGGCGCCATCGGCGGCATCGACGCGCTGGCCGCGGCCCGCATCGGCGGCCTGGACAGCGTGCGCTACACCGGCCGCAAGCCGCCGCAGGCCTGGAAGGGCACGCCGGCCGAGCAGGGCCGCAACCTGGACACGCTGGCGCACGAAACCATCATCTTCGAAGGCAGTGCGCGCGAAGCGGCCTTGCTCTATCCGAAGAACGCCAACGTGGCGGCCACCGTGTCGCTCGCGGGCCTGGGCCTGGACCAGACGCTGGTGCGCCTCATTGCCGACCCGGCCACCACCGAGAACGTGCACACCGTCGAAGCCGAAGGCGCCTTCGGCAGCTTCGCGCTGACCATGCGCAACAAGCCGCTCGCGGCCAACCCCAAGACCTCGGCCCTGACCGTGTACAGCGCCGTGCGCGCGCTGCGCAACCGCGTCGCGGCCCTTGCCATCTGAGCCACCCCATGATCTCCACCGAACTCCTTCCGATCTGCATCGCCGGCGAATGGCGCCTGGGCGGCGGCGACGTCTACGAAAGCCTGTACCCTGCCACCGGCGAACCCATCGCGCGCCTGAAGGCGGCAAGCCTGGCCGACGTCGAAGAAGCCATCACGCGCGCCGACCACGCCTTTCGCACCAGCGGCTGGGCCCAGCGCCTGCCGCACGAGCGCGCCGCGGTGCTGCACCGCGTGGCGCAGCTGATCCGCGAAGAGGGCGAGTCGCTGGCGCAGAAGCAGCGCCTGGACAACGGCAAGCCGATCAGCGAAACGCGCAACCTCGTGGCCAGCGCCGCGGGCACCTTCCAGTTCTTCGCCGCCGCGCTCGAGACGCTCGAAGAAACCATCACCCCCTCGCGCGGCGCCTTCGTCACGATGAGCGTGCACGAGCCGATGGGCGTGGTCGCGGCCATCACGCCGTGGAACTCGCCCATCGCCAGCGAAGCCCAGAAGCTGGCGCCCGCGCTGGCCGCCGGCAATGCGGTGGTCGTGAAGCCCGCCGAAGTCACGCCGCTCATGGCGCTGGAACTGGCGCGCATCTGCGAGCAGGCCGGCGTGCCCAAGGGCATCGTCAGCGTGCTGCCGGGCAAGGGTTCGGTGATTGGCGACGCGATCACCAAGCATCCGCTGGTCAAGCGCGTGTCGTTCACCGGCGGCACCACCACCGGCAAGCACATCGCCCACATCGCGGCCGACAAGATGATGCCGGTGTCGCTCGAACTCGGCGGCAAGTCGCCCACCATGGTGCTCGACGACGCCGACCTCGACCATGCGGTGAACGGCGTGCTCTACGGCATCTTCAGTTCGTCGGGCGAGTCGTGCATCGCGGGCTCGCGCTTGTTTGTCGCGCGCGGCATCTACGACGAGTTCCTCACGCGGCTGGCCGAAGGCGCCAATGCGCTGCGCGTGGGCGACCCGGCCTCGGAGCGCACGCAGATGGGGCCGCTCATCACGGCCAAGCACCGCGAGGGCATCGAGCGCTACGTGGACCTGGGCGTGTCCGAAGGCGGGCGCATCCGCACGGGCGGCGTGCGCCCGCACGGCGCCGGCTACGACAAGGGCTACTTCTACCAGCCGACGATCCTCGAAGGCCTGACCAACAACGCCCGCATCAGCCAGGAAGAAATCTTCGGCCCGGTGCTGGTCGCGATGCCCTTCGACAACGAGGAAGAATTGATCGCGCAGGCCAACGACAGCGTCTACGCGCTGGCCGCGGGCGTGTGGAGCCGCGACTTCAAGCGCGCCTGGAAGCTGGGCCGCGCGGTGCAGGCTGGCACGGTCTGGGTCAACACCTACAAGCAGTTCTCGGTCTCGACGCCGTTCGGCGGCTGGCGCGACAGCGGCCTGGGCCGCGAGAAGGGCCGCGAAGGCATCTTCCAGTACATGGAACAGAAGAGCATGTACTGGGGCACCAATGAACAACCGCTCCCGTGGGCGAACTGAACAGGAGCACACGATGAGCGTACTTGGCATCGACCAGATCACCTACGGCGCGGACGACCTGCCCGCCTGCCGCCAGTTCTTCCAGGACTGGGGCCTTTCACTCACGTCCGAAGCCGCCGACGAACTCGTCTTCGAGTGCCTCAACGGCTGCAAGGTGGTCGTTGCGGCGTGGGACAAGCCCGGCCTGCCGCCCGCGATGGAAGAGGGCCCGACGCTGCGCGAAGTGGTGTGGGGCGTGGAAAGCGACACCGACCTGGACCGCTACGCCGCCGCCATCGCGCAAGACCCGGCCTTCGTCGACACCACGGTCGACGGCGCGCGCCGCATCGGCTGCACCGACCCTAACGGTCTGGCCGTGCGCCTGCAGGTCAGCCGCAAGCGCGCGGTCGAGGTCGACTGCGGCGCCATGAACACCTGGAACGCCAAGCCGCGCGTGAACCAGCCCGCACCGATCTACGAACGCGCCACGCCGATCGAGGTCGGCCACGTCGTGTTCTTCGTGAGCGACGTGAAGGGCACGAGCGCGTTCTATGCGCAGCGCTTCGGCTTCGTGTCGTCCGACGGCTATCCGAACCGCGGCGCCTTCATGCGCTGCGCGCCCGAGGGCGGCCACCACGACCTGTTCCTGCTGCAGATTCCCTCGGGCAAGCGCGGGCTCAACCACGTGGCCTTCACCGTGCGCGACATCCACGAGGTGTTCGGCGGCGGCCTGCATTTTTCACGCTGCGGCTGGGACACCCAGCTGGGCCCGGGGCGTCACCCGGTGTCGTCGGCGTACTTCTGGTACTTCAAGAACCCGGCCGGCGGCCTCATCGAGTACTACGCCGACGAAGACCAGCTCACGGCCGACTGGCAGCCGCGCGAGTTCGAACCCGGCCCGACCGTGTTCGCCGAATGGGCGGTCGACGGCGGCCTCGATGGCCACACGCGCCGGCAGAAGAACGCCGAAGGCCCGAAAGGTGCTTTCCTGACCGAGAAGAAATGAATCCGGTGACCCTCATGCAACGACGTTTCTCCTTCTCCCTGCTGGCCGCCGCGACGCTGGCCATCGCCTTGCCCGCGCACGCACAGAGCGATGCGCACAAGCAGCTGTCGAGCGACCGCTTCACCATCGTCTCGCCATTCCCGCCCGGCGGCCCGGTCGACACGCTGGCCCGCATCCTGTCCGATGGCCTGGCCAAGCGCTACGGCCAGGCGGCGGTGGTCGAGAACATGGTGGGCGCGGCGGGCAACATCGGCATCGACAAGGTCAAGCGTGCGAAGGGCGACGGCCACACGCTGCTCGTGGTGCCGGCCGGCAACCTCACGATCAACCCGACGCTGATGCCGAACTTCCCGTTCAACATCGAGAAGGACTTCGTGCCCGTCACCATGCTCGCCAAGGCGCCCAACGTGCTGGTGGCGTCGCCGGCCTCGGGCATCAAGAGCGCGAAGGAACTGGTGGCGATGGCCAAGGCCAAGCCCAACACGCTGTCGTACGCCTCGCCCGGCGTGGGCAGCGGCCTGCACCTGGCGGGCGAGCTGTTCAAGCAGCAGGCCGGCATCGACCTGCTGCACGTGCCCTACAAGGGCACGGCACCCGCGCTCAACGACGTGCTCGGCGGCTCGGTGCCGCTGATGTTCAGCAACCTGCCCGCGACCATGCCCTTCATCAAGAACGGCAAGCTCGTCGCGCTGGGCGTGACCGAAGCCAAGCGCAGCGCCGCCGCGCCCGACATCCCCACGCTGGCGGAGCAGGGCATCCAGGGTGTGACCGTGACCTCGTGGTACGGCCTGCTGGCCCCCAAGGGCACGCCGCCGGCCGTGGTCGAACAGCTCGCCAAGGACGCGGCCGAGATGCTGGCCCAGCCCGACGTGCGCGAACGCCTGAAGGCGCAGGGCATGACCGACGCGGCCATGAAGCCCGCCGAGTTTGCTGCCCACATCCGCGATGAGACGGCCGTCTGGGCCCGGATCATCAAGGCCCGCAACATCGTGGCCGAGTAAGCCGCACGCAAGAACAAAGAGAGACAGAGACCATGCAGACAAATGAATCCACCATCGGCATCGTCGGTGCCGGCATCGGCGGCCTGGTCGCCGCCATCGCACTGCGCCGCGCCGGGCACGACGTGGTCGTTTTCGAGCAGGCGAAACAGTTCGCCCGCGTCGGCGCCGACATCAACCTCACGCCGAACGCCGTGCGCGCACTCGACGGCCTGGGCGTGGGCGACGCCGCCCGCGTGACGGCGGCGCGCCCGTCGCACCGCATCAGCCGCACCTACGACAGCGGCGAAGAAACCTCGCGCCTCGAGATGGCCGACTCGGCCGAGCAGCGCTACGGCGCGCCGCAGCTCACCATCCACCGCGCCGACCTGCTGGCCGCGCTGGCCGACATGTTCCCGGCCGAGCGCGTGGCGCTGGGCAAGCGCGCCGAGACCATCGCGGCCGACGACAGCGGCGTGACCCTGTCGTTCAGCGACGGCACCAGCGCCCGCGTGGGTGCGCTCATCGGTGCCGACGGCATTCACTCGGGCGTGCGCACCGCGATGTTCGGCGCCGAGAGCCCGCGCTTCACGGGCATCGTCGCCTACCGCGCCGTGGTGCCCGCCGAGCGCGTGGCCGGCGTGCCCAACCTGGGCGCCTTCACCAAGTGGTGGGGCCCGAACCCGCAAAGCCAGATCGTCACCTTCCCGCTGAACCGCGGCAAGGACATCTTCATCTTCGCCACCACGCCGCAAGACACCTGGCACCTCGAGTCGTGGACCGCGCCGGGCAGCGTCGACGAACTGCGTGAGCAGTACGTGGCCTACCACCCCGAGGCGCGCGCGCTGCTCGACGCCTGCGACACGGTGCTCAAGACCGCGCTGTACGAGCGCGACCCCATGCCCGCCTGGGCGCAGGGCCGCATGGCACTGCTGGGCGATGCCGCGCACCCGATGCTGCCCTTCATGGCGCAAGGCGCCGGCATGGCCATCGAAGACGCCGTGGTGCTGTCGCGCCACCTCGACGGCGTGGCCATGGCCGGCATTCCCGCCGCATTGCAGGCCTACCAGACCGCCCGCATTGAGCGCGCCAGCCAGGTGCAGCTCGGCTCGCGCGGCAACAACTGGCTGCGCGAAGGCGGCAACGCCGACTGGGTGTACGCCTACGACGCCTGGGCCGTGCCGCTGGGCGTGCCGGCGCAGGGCGCTGTCGCTGCCGCTGCCTGAAATTTTTCCCCTCGCTTACGGAGGCTCACGATGCAACAAGACCGCTTTCTCCAACCGCACCAGGCGCGCCAGCGCCCCGCGACCACTTACGAAGACCTGCTGGGCGACGTGATCGAACGCGCCTACGCCGACGGCATCCATGACCTGCCGGGCCTGGTGCAACGCCTGAACGACAGCGGCCTGGCCACGCCGGGCGGCCTCGCATGGACCGAGGCGCTGTACCGCAAGGAAATGGCCACGCTGGCCGCCTGAGGAGAACCACCATGACCATCGCCATCCATCCCGTTCCCGCCGATCCGGTCGACCACCTGCTCGAGATCGGCCTGAAGGACCTCTGGTACCCGATCTGCCCCTCGCACTTCATCAAGGAGAACCCCATCTCCCTGCGCCGCCTCGGCCGCAAGATCGCGCTGTGGCGCGACGGCGAAGGCGTGCTGCATGCGCTGGAAGACCGCTGCCCGCACCGCGGCGCGCCGCTGTCGCAGGGCGTGGTGCTGGGCGACCGGCTCTCGTGCCCGTACCACGGCGTCGAAGTGCGCCACGACGGCGTGGTCACGCGGGTGCCCGGCAGCCCGGGCTGCAAGCTCGAAGGCTCGCGCGCCACGCGCCACTTCCATGTGCAGGAGCGCGCGGGCGCCGTGTTCCTCTACAACTCGAAGGAGCCGGTCGACGTGCCGCCGCCGCTGGTGCTGCCCGAGCAGCTGACCGACGAGGCCGAGTATTCGAACTTCCTGTGCTACACGGAGTGGAAGGGCGACTACCGCTACGTGCTGGACAACGTGATGGACCCGATGCACGGCACCTACCTGCACAAGCAGTCGCACTCGATGGCCGAGGGCGACTCGAGCGCCAAGTTCGGCGTGCGCCCGACCGACATCGGCTTCGTGTTCGAGAAGGAAGGCCAGCGCAACGTCAACTTCGACTGGACCGAGTGGGCCGACACCGGCATCCACTGGATGCGCCTGGAGATTCCGTACCCGAAGACCGGCGGCCCCGGCGGCAACTTCATCATCATCGGCGCCTTCTCGCCGATGGCCAACGGCATGACCGCCACCTTCTTCTGGCGCGCGCGCAAGCTGTCGCCGGGCTGGGAGCGCGACACCTGGCGCTTCCTTTACAAGAACCGCCTCGAGGCGCGCCACTGGCACGTGCTGGAGCAGGACCGCGTGATGCTCGAAGAGATGGAAGCCGACGCCAACCAGCACGAGAACCTGTACCAGCACGACCTGGGCATCGTCCGCCTGCGCCGCCACATGCGCAACCTCGCGCAGGCGCAGCTGGCGCAAGCCGAGGCCGCCACGGCCTGAACTGCAAGCAAGCAAGTAAGCAAGCGAGCATCGCCATGTCTTCTCCCACGCTGAACGCCCTCGTGCACACCATGCGCTACGAGGCCGACGGCATCGTCAGCGTCGAGTTCCGGCCGGCCACGCCGGCGGTGGACTTTCCCGCCTTCGAGGCCGGCTCCCACATCGACCTGCACCTGCCCAACGGGCTGGTGCGCAGCTACTCGCTGTGCAACCCTTCGAGCGACCGCCAGCGCTACGTGGTGGGCGTGCTCAACGACCGCAAGAGCCGCGGCGGCTCGCGCTACGTGCACCAGCAGCTGCGCGTGGGCATGACGCTGCCCATCTCGGCGCCGCGCAACAACTTCAAGCTGGAAGAGGGCGCCGAGCGCTCGGTGCTGGTGGCCGGCGGCATCGGCGTGACGCCCATCTGGTGCATGCTGCAGCGGCTCATCGCCATCGGCCAACCGGTCGAAATCGTCTACTGCGCGCGCACCCGCAAGGAAGCCGCCTTCTGCGACGCCATCGAGGCGCTGGCCACCGAGAAATCGGTGCAGCTCACCTGGCACTTCGACGACGAGAAGGGCGCGCCGCCCGACCTCGCGTCGCTGCTGGCCGGCAAGGGCGCCACCAGCCACTACTACTGCTGCGGCCCCACGCCGATGCTCGACGCCTTCGAAAAGAGCTGCGAGCAACTGGGCTACGCCAACGCCCACATCGAACGCTTCGCCGCCGTGCATGTGGAGGCGCCCAGCGCCACGCAGACCTGCGTGGTGCAGTGCGCCAAGAGCGGCAAGAGTGTCGAGGTGCCCCCGGGCAAATCGATTCTCGACAGCCTGATCGACGCTGGCCTCAACCCCGACCACAGCTGCAAGGAAGGCGTCTGCGGCGCTTGCGAAACGGCGGTGCTCGAGGGCGAAGTCGATCACCACGACGGCATCCTCACCAAGATCGAACGTGCGTCCAACAAGACCATGATGATCTGCGTCTCTCGCTGCAAGGGCGAGCGGCTGGTGCTGGATATCTGAGCAACAAGGCCACAACCGACAAGACGGCCGAGAAGAAAACCAACCGAGACATTCAATGAAAAAGTACTTGATCGCGATGGCTGCGGCCACCGCGGCTGGCGGAGCGCTGGCCCAATCTTCCGTGACGCTGTTCGGCGTCGTCGACGCCTCCGTGATCTACACGCGCGGCAGCGGCAACGGATCGGCCCACAAGACGCAGCTGGGCAACAGCGGCAACATGTTCAGCCGCCTCGGTTTTCGCGGCACCGAAGACCTCGGCGGCGGCTACTCGGCCAACTTCTGGCTCGAGATGGGCCTGCAGAACGACAGCGGCACGGGCTTTCCGTCGAACTCCAACAACCAGGCCAGCGGCAACGGCACGCCCGGCGTGCTGAGCTTCAACCGCCGCTCGACCGTGAGCCTGGCCGGCCCCTTCGGTGAAGTGCGCCTGGGCCGCGACTACGTGCCCGCCTTCTGGAACACCGCGATCTTCGACCCCTTCGGCACCGGCGGCGGCATCGGCGCCAACCAGATCTACTTCTCGGGCCTGGGCGGCCTGGTGGCGCCCACCGGCACGCGCGCCTCGAACAGCATCGGCTACTTCCTGCCGGCCAGCCTGGGCGGCTTCTACGGCCAGGTGATGTACGCGATGGGCGAGAACGATTCGACCTCGGTGCTGCCCGGCACCCAGGTGTCGAACAAGCGCGACGGCCAGCACACGGGCGCGCGCTTCGGCTACCAGAGCGGCGGCCTCAACGTGGCACTGGCCACCGGCCGCACGCGCTACGCCGCCGGCGACCTGCGCGTGACCAACCTGGGCGCGTCCTACACCTTCGATGCGGCGCTCATGAACCTCAAGCTCACGAGCGAGCTGTACAAGGAATCGAAGGGCAGCACCGACGCCAAGGGCGTGCTGGTCGGCTTCCAGCTGCCCATCGGGCCGGGCGAGATCAAGGCCTCGTACGCACGCTACAAGCTGGAGCCCGCCAACGCGGTGCGCGAGCCCACGACCTCGAAGCTGGCCATCGGCTACGTGCACAACCTGTCCAAGCGCACGGCGGTGTACGGCACCATCGCGCGCATCAGCAACAAGAACGGTGCGACGCAGGCCCTGGCCGGCGCCATCACCATGCCCAACCGCGCCTCCAGCGGCGTCGAGTTCGGCATGCGGCACATGTTCTGACGCGAAGGGGCCGGCATGCGCGCAACCCCCGTCTGGCCGCAGGTGCGGCGCCTCGCGGCGCTGGCCCTCGGATCGCTGCTCGTGGCCGGCTGCGCCGGCATGTCGCCGACCGCGCCGCCCGCGCCCGGCCAGCTGCTGCTGGCCAGCCCCGACAAGCTGCACGGCTTGCCCGACGCAGGGCGCAACTGGGTCATGTCGTACGCGTCCACCACCTTCGACGGCGCCAACGCGGTGGTCGTCGGCCAGGTGGCGCTGCCGCGCACGCCCGCGCCCGCCGGAGGCTATCCCGTGATCGCCTGGGCCAACGGCTCGACCGGGCTCGCGCCGCAGTGCGCGCCCTCGCTGGTCGTCAACCGCGAGCGCGATGCCTTCCTCAACGCCTGGGTGCAGCAGGGCTATGCCGTGGTGCGCACCGACTACGCGGGGTGGGGCGCCTTCGGGCCCGTGCCCGACCTGCACAGCCGCAGCAACGCCGAGAACCTGGCCGATGCCGTGGCGGCCGCGCACGCACTCGACGGCGTGAAGCTGCGCCCCGACTGGATCGCCGTGGGCCACAGCAAGGGCGGCGGCGCCGTGCTGTGGGCCGCCGGCCTGCCGGACCGCAGCGCGGGCCGCTACCCGCTGCGGGCGGCCATCGCCATCGCGCCCACGGGGCCCGGCGTGCTGCGGTTCATGGACAGTGTGGTGCGCGGCGAAGCGGTGGCCGTCCCGGCGCTGCCCTTCGTGTCGCTGACCGTGATGAGCGCCAAGGCGATGAACCCGGCCATCGACGTGCAGGCCATGACTTCGCCCGCGCTGCGCCCGCACCTCGACGCGATGGGCTCGGCCTGCCTCTCGGGGCTGTTCGCGATGCCGCCGCTGCCGCCGGGCCCGTACCTGAAGCCCGGCGCGGCGTACGACGCGATGGCGCGGCTGCTGGCCGCGCAGGATGCTTCGTCGCTCACGATGCGGGTGCCCGTGTCGGTCATCCAGGGCGAGAAGGACGAGACGACGGTCACGCCCGACACCACGGCGGCGATGGTGCGCAGCCTGTGTGCGCGCGGCGCGACCGTGCAACTGAAGCAGTACGCCGGACAGACCCACCGGTCGGTCATCGGCGCCTCGCAATCCGACGCGTTCGGATTCGCCCGAACGGTCCTCGACGCAGGCAGGCCGGCGAGCGACTGCCCCTGACGCCGCGCCGGCCCCGTGCAACCCACCTGAGAAGAATCCCATGTCATCCAAGGCCATGCGCTGGTACGGGGTCGTCACCCTGTTCGTGATCGTCGCGATCTCCTACGTCGACCGCATCAACATCGCGGTGCTGATCACCGATGCGGCGTTTCTGAAGCACGTGGGCATCGACGCCGCCGACCGCGTGAGCCAGGGCCTGCTGGCCACGGCCTTCATGCTGGGCTACGGCATCTCGGCCTTCGTGCTCACGCCGTTCTGCTCGGCGCTGTTCGGCGTGCGGCGCAGCCTGATCTACGGCCTCGTGCTGTGGGGCGTGGTGACCTGGGCTTCGCCGATGTTCCACAGCTACGGCATGCTGCTGGCCTCGCGCGTGCTGCTGGGCGTGTCGGAAGGGCCGCTGTTCTCGCTGGCTTCGTCGTACATCAAGGCGCACTTCCAGAGCCACGAGAACGGCAAGCCGAACGCGCTGGTGAACATGGGCACGGGCCTGGGCCTGGCGGTGGGCTATCCGCTGGTGGGCTACCTGCTCACGCAGTTCGAGTGGGACAGCTCGTTCCACGTGCTGGGCGTGCTCAACATCGTGCTGGGCATTCCGCTGGTGCTGGCCTTCGTGCGCATGCCCGCGGGGCACGGCGACGGCATCAAGCCTTCGTCGCTCGGCGATGCGATGTCGCGCGTGGCCGGCATCGTGAAGGGTGCGCTGCACACGCGGCACCTGTTCCTCATCACGCTGCTGACCTCGGCGGCGCTGGCCTACCTCTGGGGCAGCAGCAACTGGCTGCCGACCTACCTGCGCGAGGCGCGCGGCTTCTCGCTGCGCGAGATGGGCTGGATCGCCTCGCTGCCGCAGTACGCCACGGTGCTCGCGGTGTTCACGGGCGGCGTGCTCATCGACAAGCTGGGGCGCGACCGCGTGCCCTTCATCTTCATGGGCGCGAGCGCGGGCGTGGCGCTGTCGGTGCTGCTGGCCATCAATGCGCGCGACCCGTACATGGCCGCGACTTGCCTCGTGGCGGCGAACTTCTTCTGGGGCCTGCAAAGCCCCGCCATTCCAAGCACCGTGCAGCACTGCTCGCGGCCCGAGCACACGGCCAGTGCCTTCGGCGTGACCAACGGTGTGGGCAGCCTCGTGGCGGGCTTCATGCCGGCGCTGATGGGCGGCGTGATCACCGCGGTGTCGCACGGTGGTGGCGCAGCGCACACAGCGGTCACCGCGGCCTCGTCGGCGGCGGGTTTCTTCGCGGGCTTTGCGCTGCTCATCGGCACGCAGGTCGTCGTGTTCGCGTGCGGCTTTCTGCTGTGGTGGCGCGAGCGCGCGCAACGCACTGCTGCAGTCTCTGGTTCACAGCTTTCGTAGCCTTCGCCGCGGCTTGAACCTTCGTACTGTGGCCGCTTCGTCACAGTGAAGGCCCCGAGTTTTTGTCATCTGCGTGAGCAGGTGTTTCGGTCGCAGAACCATCTTCGTATCGCATGGCACGCGTCGCGTGCCATGACGCCATTCGGCCTATCGCGCGCGAACAATTGGAGAGAGAAAAGTTCCGCGGATCGTTGAGCTCATTGCATCGATCAGCTACAACTGCGTGCACTTCAACGGACGAGGGAATGCGCGTGAAATCAACCACAAGAGCCGCAGCCAGTCTTGCCGTCGCCATCGCTTTCGCCATGGCCCCGGCCGTTCACCCGACGGGTGAACGCATCGCGTCGATGCACGGGCACTGAGCCCGGCCCGCGACACCCCACCGCGTTCACACGCTCCCCCCACACCCCGCGTCTTGACGGGAATGGCGCCGCTCGCCCCGCGCATCCTGGGACCACCGCAGCACGTGCGGTGCGGTTCGGCCTGAGCCTGCGTTCCTGACGAACGGTTTGTTCGCCGGGAGGGCGCTGTGCTGCCCGCATTTCCTGTTGATCTGTCGTTCCACTCATCCCGCGCGCGTCACGCGCATCGCCGGCTATCCGCCGGTGCCTGCGGTGCGGCGCATGTTCCTTACCAAGAGTACCCAGAGGCGATCATGAAATCACTGAATACACCTGTCGTTCATTGCCTGGCCCTCACGGCCGTGACCCTTGCCGCGCTGACGGCCTGCGGCGGCGGCGGAGACAGCGGCGGTGGCGCATCCTTCGGCGGCTCCGGCCTGAGCGCGCCGTCGCTGGCCAACGCGCCCGCGGCCGACGGCGGCGACACCACCAAGAAGACCCCCGACGACGGCGTGCCCACCGCACGCGATTCGGCGGCGGCTGCGGTCGATCGTTCGGCCCGGCCGATGGAGTTGCCCGACACGGTCTGGCCCGTGAACTACAAGCTGTGGTTCCGCCCCGATGCGGCGCTCAAGACCTTCGTGGGCCGCGCCGACGTGGAGATCGACGTGCTCCAGCCGGTCGACGCCATCGTCGTCGCCGCGCACGACCTCAACTTTGCGCGCGGGCGAACCACGCTGCGCAAGGTGTCCAAGCCGGGCGAAGCGATCCCGCTGATTCCCACGCCGCAGACGCGCGGCGACTTCGTGCAGCTGCGCCTGAACGACGGCCAGATCGCCAAGGGCAAGTACCTGCTGCACATGGAGTGGGACGGCAAGATCCAGTTCTCCGACGCCGAGTACTGCACGCCGGACGTGATGGCGAAGAACCCGCTGTGCTCGGCCGCATCGGGCATCTTCAAGGTGGGCCTTTCCACGCCCGAGGGCGTGAGCAGCGACGCCATCGTGACGCAGGGCGAAACCAACTTCGCACGCCAGTGGTTCCCGGGCTGGGACGAGCCGGCCTTCCGCCACACCTTCGAGATCTCGGCCGAGGTGCCGGGCGACTGGAAGACCGTGTCCAACGGCGCGCAGACCGAGGCCGTGAAACTGCCCGACGGCTACCAGCGCGTGGCCTTCGAGAAGACGCCTTCGATGCCGATGTACCTGGCCTTCTTCGGCGGCGGCAAGTTCGACATCCTGGCGGACACCTTCAAGAACCCGCTCGACGGCAGCGACATGGCGCTGCGCTGGTTCACGCCGCCGGGCCGCTCCGACTGGGCCAAGTTCGCGATGGAGTGGACCAAGGTGTCGATGGACTACTACTACAAGTACACCGGCATCCCGCTGCCCTTCAAGAAATTCGACACCGTGGCCGCGAACGACAGCTACGACAACAAGCCCAACACCGGCTTCGGCGGCATGGAGAACTGGGGCTCCATCTTCGAGTTTGCCGACGCGGTGCTCACCAAGCCCGGCGACAAGCCCACGCTGTACTCGGTGACCGTGGTCACGCACGAGGTGGCGCACCAGTGGTTCGGCGACCTCGTCACGCTCGACTGGTGGGACAACGTGTGGCTCAACGAATCGTTCGCGCGCTGGTTCGAACGGCGCACCACGATCAAGTTCCACCCCGAGTACTACAGCTTCTCCGACTACGTGCTGGACAAGCACAACGTGATCGTAGCCGACCTGAAGCCCTCGGCCGTGCCGGTGCAGCGCAACCTGAACGACGCGGGCTCGTTCGGCTTCATCAGCCCGTCGATCTTCGTCTACAACAAGGGCAGCCACGTGCTGGAGACCATCCAGAACTACATCGGCGAAGAGGCGATGCAGAAGGGCCTGCAGATCTACCTGAAGGACTACGCCTTCGGCAACGTCACGCCCACGCGCCTGTGGACCTCGCTGGAAAAGGCCACCAACAAGAAGGTCAGCGACATCGGCGACAGCCTCATCCGCCAGACGGGCGTGCCGCTGCTCACGGTGGACGCGCAGTGCGCCGGCAACCGCACCTACGTGAACATCACGCAGGAGTCGTTCCCCAACCAGAACCAGTTCCCGGCCTCGACGTGGACCATTCCCGTCACGCTGGCGTACGGCGACGCGATGGAAAAGCGCGAGACCTTCGTGATGTCGAACAACGCCACGCAGGTCGAGCTGCCGGGCTGCACCGCGGTGCTCGCCGGGCCGACGGGGCAGGACTACTACGTGAGCAACTACAGCGCGCAGTCCTGGAGCAACCTGCTGGCCAAGGTGCAGAACTTCGCGGGCAACAAGCCGCTGCTGCTGAACATCGAGCGCGATGCCTTCCGCCTGCTGGGTGTGGGACGCATCACGCAGGCGCAGTACGACCAGATCAAGGGCGTGCTCAACCTGCCGGCACCGCTGCTCGCCAAGACGCAGCTGAGCCAGCAGAAGATGGCAGTGGTGGAAGCGGGCGGCAAGGAAGAGTACCCGCACGCGCTGCGCTTCCAGGGCAACCTGACGCTGCGCGAGAACCAGAAGCGTTGAGTCGGAGGGCACCGAGCCTTCTTTCGTGAACCTCGCATGCGCCGCCCGGCGGCGCATGCGTCACCTCATTCGAACCTCATGAAAACTCTTCTGAATTTCTTTCTGGCAGTGGCCTGTGTGTCGCTGCTCTCGGCCTGCGGCGCACGCGGCGGGCCCGAGACCGAACTGGTCGGCGTCTACGCCGTCGAGCGCAACGGCGTGCTCAAGGAGGTCGTCAAGATCGAGCGCGACGGCGACCGCTACGTCCTGCGCGACAAGGTGCGCACGCCCGAGTGGAGCGAACCCAAGATGCAGCTGCAGCCGGTGACGCGCGAACGCTGGAGCCGCATCACCACGGACACGGAGAACACGTCCTTCGTCGGCATCTCGAGCGACCAGCTCGGCATCTTCAAGGTGCCGCCCGGGTGGCAGAAGAACGGTTTCAAGACGCAGACGGGCTACTTCCTGTTCTATTCGCAGGGGCCGGTGGAAGCGCACAAGCTCTGATCGGCCACCAGCACCACGACAGCGCCCAGCGTGCGCAGGGCACTGGGTGCTCCCCGCAGCGAAATCAAGGAGGAGGGCGAAGCCCGGGGGACATTCGCGGAGGGGAGTACCCGGTGTCCTGCGCACGTGCCCCGAACGAGAGGACCTGGTTACGGCGCAACGATCGCGCCTTCGATGCGGTGACGCTTCAATGCATCAGCGACAAAACCAGAAGCCTTCATTTCTTCGACGAAGGAGGCAAGCAGCGCCTGCGCCTCCGCCCCGCGACTGGCCGGCGTCCCCATCGCCTGCTGGATCACCATGAAGCGCCCCGGCAGCACACGCACGCCTGGTGCGCGGGCTGCTTCACCTTCGAGCAGCTGGCGGATGCCCGCCGCCACCTCGACCTCGCCTGCGCGCAATGCCGCGAGCGCAGGGCCAGCGCCCTGAAGACGCACGATCTCGGCCGCCTTGATCTCGCGCGTGAGGAACAGGTCGTAGGCGCTGCCCGAGCCGACCGAGATGCGATGGCCTGCAGCATCGACCTGCGCGTTGTCGGTCAGCGCAGAGGATTCAGGCACGAGGTAGCTGCCCTCGATCAGCACGTAAGGTGCCGTGAAGCGAAGGCCTTCGCTGCGCGCCGGATCGACCGCGAAGAAACCGATATCGGCCTTCTCGTTCTTCACCGCGTCCACCGAGGCCGCTGCCTTCTCGAACACCACCAGCTCGATGCCCACGCCAAGGCGCCGCGCGAACTCGCGGGCCAGGTCGATCGACACGCCGACGGGCTCGCCCGTGCTGGCGTCCTTGTTGGCCAGGATCGGGTTGCCGAGGTTGATCGAGGCGCGCAGCGTGCCGCTGGGCGCGAAGGCGGTCACGAGGGCGGAAGAGGGCGAAGTGGTCATGGCGTCCGTTCGTCGGGAAGGAGGAAGGAGGGGATGAAGGCCGCCAGTTTACGGGCCGTGAGGCCGCAGCTCAGCGAGCCGAGATGGGCTCCAGCCCCGTCTTCGCGATCGTCGGCGCCGCGGCTGGGGCGTTGAGGTAGCGGATCAGCTGGCGCGCCGCATCGGGCTGCTTCGAGGCCGTGGCGATGCCGGCCGAGAACACCGTCACGCGCTGCACCTCCGCGGGCAGCGGGCCGATGTAGTCGATGCCCTCGATGGGCAACAGCTCGCTCACCTGCTGCAGGCCGAGGGCCGCGTCGCCGCGCGCCACCACCGTGCCCACGCGCTCGCTCAGGATGCGCTTGCTCTTGGGCTTGACCTGCTCCTCGATGCCCAGCTTCTTGAGCAGCTCGGTCTCGTAGTAGGTGCCGCTCGCACTCGCCGAATAGGCGATCGACGGCGCCGCGAGCAGCGTGCGCTTGAGTGCGTCGACCGTGCCGATGTCCGGCTTGGGCGCGCCCTTGCGCACCGCGAAGCCGATCGACGAACGCACCAGGTCGACCTGGCTGCCCGCCACCACCTGGCCCTGCGCCACCAGCGCATCGAGCGCGGGGCGGGCCAGGATCACGACGTCGGCCGGCTCGTTGCGCCCGAGGCGGCTGGGAATCGAGTCGGTGGCATTGCCCATCGACGCGCCGTAGGCCGTCTTCACGCTGCGGCCGGTGCTGCGCTCGAAGCCGGGGCGCAGCTCGTTGTAAGCGGCGGTGAAGCCGCCGGAGGTCATGACGTGGATGTCGCCTGTGGCGGCGGGTGGGGTGCCACCACCGAGGTTGGTGCAACCGGCGAGCGCGAAGGAGGCGGCCAGCGCCAGGGCGGCGCGGCGGGTCAGGGCGGAACGGGGGAAGGCGAAGGCGGTCACGGCGTGTGTCTCCTGAAGATCGTGCCGTGCCATCGTAGGGGCCGAGGCTGTCAATCGGCCTTCAGGAAATTCGGGGTTACTACTAGCGCGAGGGCTTGGGCGGGTCCGCGTCCTTGGCGGGCGCAGCCGCCGCCGGCAAGCGCCCCCGCTTCGCCAGCCCTTCGCGCAGCAGGAACTCGACCTGCGCGTTCGCGCTGCGCAGCTCCTGGGCCGCCAGCCGCTCGATCTCGGCCCACAGGGCCGGATCGATGCGCAGCGGGTAGGACTTCTTACCGGGACTGGCCATCAGGGAACAACGACGTGGCGGCGGTGAACAGGGGCCGTGGATGCATCAGGTATAGAGCGTGCCCGTGTTGACCACGGGCTGGGTTTCGCGGTCCGAGCACAGTACCACCAGCAGGTTCGACACCATCGAGGCCTTGCGCTCGTCGTCGAGCACGACGAGGTTGCGCTCCGACAGCCCCTTGAGGGCGGCCTCGACCATGCCCACCGCGCCCGCCACGATCTGGTGCCGCGCGCTCACGATGGCCACCGCCTGCTGGCGCCGCAGCATCACCTGCGCGATCTCGGGCGCGTAGGCCAGGTGGGTGAGCTTGGCGTCGAGCACCTCGACGCCGGCGCTGGCAAAGCGCTGGTTCAGCTCGGCTTTGAGCGCATCGGCCACCACGTCGAGGCCGGCGCGCAGCGTGACCTCGTCGCTCTGCAGGTCGTCGCCGCTGTCGTAGGCGTAGAGCGTGGCCAGGTGGCGGATGGCGGCTTCGGACTGGATGGCGACGAACTTGTTGTAGTCGTCGATCTCGAACACGGCCTGCGCCGTGTCGTGCACGCGCCAGACCACGGCCGCGCCGATCTCCACCGGGTTGCCGCGCTTGTCGTTGACCTTCAGCGGCGGCGTGTTGAGGTTGCGCGCGCGCAGCGAGATCTTCTGGCCCGACTGGAACGGGTTGGTCCAGCGCAGGCCCTCGCTGCGGTCGGTGCCCTGGTACTTGCCGAAGAGCGTGAGGATGATGCCCTCGTTGGGCTTGAGCATGTACAGGCCCGGCAGCAGCGTGACGCCGACGACGATCAGCAAGATGCTCAGGGGCAGCGGCATCATCCGCCGCACGAGAACCCAGGCGCCGACCGCAAGGATCAGCAGCGCCACGGCAACGATGCCGTATCCGTTGACGGACCGGTACGGCCGCTCCCTGCGGACCGGGCGAGGGATGGACGGGGTCTGCTCGTGCATGAAGGCCTCCTGTTGAAAGTGATATCACTCTAATATCTTTTTGGAGGTCGTCAAGGATTTCTTTCGCCCAGCCTTCGCAGGTTCGGCCGCGTCCCGCAGGCACTGCGCAAACTGTGCGACGAGGGGCGGGCTGGCGCGTGGCTTGCGCTGCAGGAGGCCGATCTCGCGATGGAACGTGGCCTCGCCGAGTGACAGCATGCGCACGCCCGGCGGCAGCGGCAGGTGGGCCTCGACCCACGGCACGAGCGCAACGCCCAGGCCCTTGGAGGCCAGGTGGATGAGCCCGGAGATTTCGTCGACCTCGATGGCGTCGCTGACCACGAGGCCTTCGCGCTGGAGGAATCGTTCGACCATGCGTCCGCCGAACGATGCGCGGTCGTAGCGCAGGAACGGCTGTTCCTGCAGCAGGGTGCGCCAGTTCCTGCCCGGCACGCTCGCGGGGGCAATGAGCACATAGGGCTCGCGCACCAGGGTCTGCCAAGTCAGCTCGGGAAGAATGCCGAAAGGCGGCCGGATGATCACGGCCGCATCGATGCTGCCGGCGTCCAGGTCGTCCATGAGCCGCATCGACACGCCGGGCGAGATGTGCACGCGCAGCAGGGGGAAGCCGGCGCGCAGTTTTTCGAGCGCCCGCGCCACCAGTGTCGGCTGCGCGGACGCAATGGCGCCGATGCGCAGCAGCCCGGCGTTCGCAGCGTCGTCGGGCAGCTCGCCGAGCTTGGCGTAGAGGCCGCAGATTTCTTCCGCCCGTCCCAGCGTGGTCTCGCCCGCCGCATTCAAGGTGGCAGAGCGGCCCGTGCGATCGAAGAGCTGGAACCCCAGGGATTCCTCGAGCCGCTTGATCTGGCTGCTGACGGCCGATTGCGTGAGGCCGATGCGCTCTCCCGCCGCGGCGAATGTGCCGTGGCGACACACGGCGATGAAGGTTCGAAGCTCGGTGATCATTCGGGATTCATCGAAATGGGTGGTGCTCAGCGATGAAATATATCGTTTTCGGTTATGTGGCTCGCTGCTTAGAGTTTGCTCACCCTGAACTCCTTGATCGATGAACCCCATGAGCACCCCCACTGCACGCATCCCGTTCCACCTGGCCTTTCCCGTGCGCGACATCGCCGAGGCGCGCGCCTTCTACGGCGAGTTGCTCGAATGTCCCGAAGGCCGCAGCTCGACCGAGTGGGTCGACTTCAACTTCCACGGCCACCAGATCGTGGCGCACCTGGCGCCCGACGAATGCGGCCACAAGACGCACAGCGCCGTGGACGGCCACGACGTGCCCGTGCGTCACTTCGGCGCCGTGCTGCCGATGGACCTGTGGCAGGCAATGGCCGACAAGCTCATCGCACGCCAGACGCCATTCGTGATCGAGCCCTACATCCGGTTCAAGGGCGAGCCCGGCGAACAGGCGACGATGTTCTTTCTCGACCCGTCGGGCAACGCCATCGAGCTGAAGTCCTTTGCGGACCTGGATTCGCTGTTCGCCGTCTGAAAGCGCCGACGTGAAAACAACCCACTGCCTTCTGGCGGCCGCAACGGCCGCGGCGCTCCTGCTGAGCGCCGGGCGTGCATCCGCCCAAACCGACGTGCTGAAGAAGATCAGGGAGTCCGGCGCCATCACCATGGGCGTGCGCGATGCCTCGGGCGCCATGTCCTTCACCCTGGGGCCCGGCAGCTACACGGGCTTTCACGTCGAGGTCTGCGAACGTGTCATTGCCGACATCGGGAAGGCGTTGCAGATCGGCAAGATCCACGTGAAGTACCAGCTCGTCACGCCGCAGAACCGCATGCCGCTCGTGCAGAACGGAACGGTCGACATCGAGTGCGGCACCACGACCAACAATGCGGCGCGCCAGAAAGACGTCGCGTTCGCCCCGACGCTCTATGTCGAAGGGGTTCGCATCGCGGTCAAGGCGACATCCGGTGTTGCTTCGGCGGCCCAGCTCGCCGGCAAGGCGGTGGCGGTCACGACGGGGAGCACCTCCGTCCAGCTGCTGAAAAAACTCAAGCGCGACAACGCCCCGGAGATTGCGGAGGTGTACGCCAAGGACAACAGCGAAGGGTTCCTGCTGCTCGAATCGGGCCGCGCGGAGGGCTTCGTCGCCGACGGGCAGATCCTTGCCACCTTGATTTCCAGGAGCAAGGAGCCCGCGCAGTACCGCTTGCTCGACCAGGTGCTCAGCGTCGAGCCGATCGCGATCATGATTCCCAAGGGCGATGCCGCGTTCAAGAAGCTGGTCGATCAAAGCGTCCTGGCGTTGGCAAGGAGCGGGGAGGCCGCGCGGCTCTACGACAAGTGGTTCATGCAGCCCATTGCGCCGCACGGCGCGAAGGTGGGGCTGCCGGCCAGCGCCCTGACCAGGGCCGCCTGGGCCAACCCCAGCGACAAGCCGATGGAAGACTACGAGGTGCGATAGAGCGGCACCCGCAAGGCGACGAGGTCGAATCAGACGATCAGGTCGAAGCAGCAGCCCGCGTAGTACGGCTTGTCGCCGCCATCGACGAAGGGCACCTCGATCGGCTTGCCCTCGTTGCGCCACACGTCGCGCTTGCGGTAGCCGGCGCGTGCCAGGTCGGCCAGCAGCTCGTCGTGGTGCTGGATGCGGTAGGCGCACACGGCCACGCCGATGCTGTTGAGCGTGTAGATCGTGCGCTCGGGGTGCACGGCCGTGGTGTTCATGACGATGCGCCGGGGCTTCACGGCGAGCGCGGAAAGAATCGCATCCATGCGCATCGGCAGGTACTGCAGGCTGCCCGACACGTACAGCACGTCGCAGCCGCTCGCGTCGCGGTAGTCGGTGGTGAAGCTCAGTTGCGCGGTCGCCTCGCGCTTGACGGCCATCGCGCGGCCGCTCTCGACCACGCCGGGCACGTCGCACACGGTCCAGCGCAGGGTGTCGGGGTAGCTCAGCACGCGCCGGAAGGCGTAGTACTTGATGCCGACGTGCCCGCCCAGGTCGAACACGCGCGTCAGGCCCGCATCGATGGAGCGGCCCAGCCAGAAGAGGCCGGGGTAGTCGTAGAAATAGATCTGCGGGCTGTAGAGCTCGCCCGCGTCGGCGTTGGCGTAGCCGACCGCCTTGCTGGGCGGCGCGCCGGCCTCGGCCGCCTCGAAGCTCTCGAACGACCCCATGAAGAGGTTCTCGTCCGTGTTGTTCAGGAACTTGCGCCGGTAGGCGCTTTCGCGGGGCGGGAAGGTCAGCAGGCTTGAAAGCATGTCTCTCTCCTGTGGCTTTCGCATTCTGAGCGCAACCGGCGCCTTTGGGGGGCGATAGCCCAGCGCCGCGGGGGCGGTTACCCCGTGGGGGTTTACATGCCGCTCGCCAGCGCCGCAGCCGCCGCGCGGGTCTCCACGCCCAGCTTCTCGAAGATGTGCTCCAGGTGCTTGTTCACCGTGCGCGGGCTGGTGCCCAGGATCTCGCCGATGTCGCGGTTGGTCTTGCCCTTGGCGAGCCAGGACAGCACCTCGGTCTCGCGCGGCGTGAGGGCCGCATCGGCCAGGCGCGCGGCCGGGCCTTCGCGCTGGAGGGCGAACAGCAGCATGGTCTCGCCCAGCGCCGCCGCACCCAGGTTGCGCACCGACAGGCGCATGCCCGTGGCGGTGCCGATGGCGATCGACGCGCCCGGCGCCAGCGCAGGCTCGACCGAGGCGGGCAGGCGCCCCGGCGCCACCGGGTCTTCGAGCGCATGCAGCCACAGCGCGGCCTGCGGCGAGCGCCAGGCGATGCGCCCGCGCGTGTCGACGAACACCACGCCCATGCCCGCCACGTCGACCGCGTCGCGCGCCATGCGCGTGATGCGGGCGTTGCGCGTGTGGGTGTGCAGGCGCGCCAGCACCTCCTGCGCGCGGATCGGCTTCACCACGTAGTCGACGCCGCCGCATTCGAAGCCCTCGACCACGTGCGCGGTTTCCGACAGGCCCGTCATGAACAGCACCGGAATGTGCGCCAGCGCCGCGTTGGCCTTGATGCGCCGGCAGGTCTCGAAGCCCGAGAGGCCGGGCATGAGGCCATCGAGCAATATCGCGTCGGGCACCACCAGCTCGAGCCGCTGCAGCGCGGCCTCGCCGTCGGCCGCCACCAGCACGGTGTAGCCGCTGGCCTCGAGCGTGTCGCACAGCATGCCCAGGCTGCTGGGGGCGTCGTCCACCACCAGCACGACGGGGCGTTCGGATTCATGACCGGGCGAGGGGAGTGTCTGCATCTTCTGCCAGTGCGTTGCGGAGGGTGTCGAGTTCGAAGCGCGCGACCATGCCGCGCAGCCAGGTGCAGGTGGCCGCTGCGGCGGGCGAGGCCGCGGCCAGCCGGTCGAGCGCGGTGTGCAGGCCGCGCACGTGCCCCATCTGCACCAGGCGCATGAGGTCGGCGCGGTCGTCTTCGCCGAGCGCGAGCAGGGGCGGGCGCGGCGGCGCCAGGTCGGGGTCGGCGGGCGGCGGCAGGGCGTCGCCGATGGCCAGCCATTCGAGGCCCAGGTGCCGCTCCAGCGTGGCGATGAGTTCCGACTCGATCACCGGCTTGCCCACGAAGGCCTGGCAGCCCGCGGCGCGCAGCCGGTCGGCCTGGTTCTCGAACATGTTGGCCGAGACGATGATGATCGGCAGCTCGGCAAAGCCCGAGGCCCGCACCGAGCGCGCGGTCTGCCAGCCGTCCATGTCGTCCATCGTCAGGTCCAGCAGGATGGCCGAGGGCAGCTCTTCGCGCAGGCTGTCCAGGCACTCGGTGCCGCTGGCCGCCTCGCGCACCGTGAAGCCCAGCGGCGCGAGCATGCCGGCGAGCATCTGGCGCTGCACCGGCTGGTCGTCCACCACCAGCAGCGTGCGGCGCTCGCCCAGGTAGCCCGACACCGGCTCGCGCGAGCCCGCCTGCGGGCCGGGGTCGGCCACCTCACGCAGGTACACGCGCACGCTGAAGGTGCTGCCCGCCGACGAGGTCGACGCCAGCTTGAGCTCGCCGCCCATGAGCGAGGTGAGCAGCCCGGTGATCGTGAGACCCAGCCCCGTGCCCGGCTCGCCACGCCGGCGGCCCGCGGCGCCGCGCTCGAAGGGCAAAAAGATGCGCTGGCGGTCCTGCGGCGCCACGCCGATGCCGGTGTCGACCACGTCGAAGCGCAGCACCTCGCGCCGCGCGTCCACATGCAGCGTGACCGTGCCGCTGTCGGTGAAGCGCACGGCGTTGGTCAGCAGGTTGATGAGGATCTGGCGCAGCCACTTCACGTCGGCATGCACCCAGGCCGGCAACTGCCCCGCGTGCGTGTAGACGAACGCCAGGCCCTTGGCCTCGGCCTGCGGGCGCACCATCTGCACCACCTGGTCGAGAAAGGCCGGCAGCGCCAGCGGCGAGGGCTCCAGCTGCAGCCGGCCGGCCTCGATGCGCGCCAGGTCGAGCAGCCCGTCGATGAGGCCCAGCATGTGCTCGCCGCTGCGGTGGATGGTCTGCACCGCCTCGCGCGGCGGCAGGGCCGCGTCGCCGCCCTTGAGCAAAATCTGCGAGTAGCCCAGGATGCTGTTGAGCGGCGTGCGCAGCTCGTGCGTCATGCCGGCCACGTAGCGCGTCTTGGCCTGGTTGGCGGCCTCGGCGGCTTCCTTGGCGGTCTGCAGCGCGGCGTCGGTGCGGCGGTGCGCTTCGATCTCCAGGGCCAGCAGGTTGTTGTGGCGGTTCGATTCCTCCTGCGCCATCTGCCGGCTCTCGCTGCCCAGCACCACCCACCACGCGGCCACGGCGGCGATCACCGAGAGCAGCGCGAACACTTTCAAAAAGGCCGTCGCCATCGCCGAATCGATGGTGCCCGCGATGGCCTCCTGCGCGTAGACCACGCCCACCACCGTGGCCAGCAGCGCGATCAGCGAGGTGGCGACCAGCAGGTAGTGCGCGACGCGGAAGTTCAGCCGCGCCGACAGCGCGGACGGCAGCAGCGCCTGCAGCCAGCCGCTCATCTGCTCGGCCGCGCGCGAGTCGGTCTTGCAGCGGTCGTGGCAGCGCGATTCGAGCGTGCAGCACAGCGAGCAGATCGGCGCGCTGTAGGCCGGACAGTGCGCCATGTCTTCCGACTCGAAGCTGTTGTCGCACACCGAGCACTTCACGCTCTGGCCCGGCGTCCAGCGGTCGATGTCGGTGCGTGCCAGGTAGTAGCGCCCGCGCGTTTGCCACGCCAGCAGCGGCGACACGGCCATGGCCGTGGCCAGCGCGATGAAGGGCGAGAAGGCCCGCGCCCACTGGCCCAGCGCGCCGGAGTAGGCCAGCATCGCCAGCGCCGCCGCCACCAGCATCGCGACCAGGCCCACGGGGTTGATGTCGTACAGGTGCGCGCGCTTGAACTCGATGGTCTTGGGGCTCCAGCCCAGCGGCTTGTTGATGACCAGGTCGGCCACCAGCGCGCCGACCCAGGCGATGGCGATGTTGCTGTAGAAGCCCAGCACGTGCTCCAGCGCGGCGAACACGCCCAGCGCCATCAGCAGGATGGCGATGGCCACGTTGAACACCAGCCACACCACGCGCCCCGGGTGGCTGTGCGTGAGGCGCGCAAAGAAGTTCGACCACGCGAGCGAGCCCGCATAGGCGTTGGTCAGGTTGATCTTCATCTGCGACACGACGACGAACAGCACCGTGATGCCAAGCACCCAGGCCGGGTCGCGCAGCACGTACGAAAAACCCGTGAGGTACATCTGCGTGGGCTCGATCGCGTGGTTGGCCGGAATCTCGTGCTGCAGCGCGAGGAAGGCGAGGAACGCGCCGCCCATCATCTTCAGCATGCCCGGAACGATCCAGCCCGGCCCGGCGACCAGAACGGCGGTCCACCAGCGCCCGCGGTTGGCGGCGGTCTTCTCGGGCAGGAAGCGCAGGTAGTCGACCTGCTCGCCGATCTGCACCACGAGCGAGAAGGCCACCGTGGCGGCAGCGCCGAACATCAGCGGATCGAAGCCGCTGCTGTCCGAGGTGCGGCCCACGAGCCCGGTGAAGTCGGCATACAGCTCTGGCTTCTTCACCATCACCGCGATGAAGGGGCAGACGAACAGCACGATCCAGATCGGTTGCGTCCACAGCTGCAGCCCCGAGATGAGCGTGATGCCGCGCGCCACCAGCGGAATGATCACGATCGACGACACCAGGTACAGCAGCCACAGCGGCCAGTCCAGGTACATCTGCAGCGCCAGCGCGAGGATGGCCGCCTCGAGCGCGAAGAAGATGAAGGTGAAGCTCGCATAGATCAGCGAGGTGAGGGTGGAGCCCAGGTAGCCGAAGCCCGCGCCGCGCGTGAGCAGGTCCATGTCCACGCCGTGCCGCGCCGCGTAGTACGAAATGGGCAGGCCCGTGAGGAAGGTGATGAGCCCCACCACCAGGATCGCCCACAGCGCGTTCGAGAAGCCGTAGCTCAGCGCGATGGCGCCGCCGATGGCCTCCAGCGCCAGGAACGAGGTGGCGCCGAAGGCCGCGTTGGCCACGCGGAACTCCGACCACTTGCGAAAGCTGCGCGGCGTGTAGCGCAGCGCGTAGTCCTCCAGCGTTTCGTTCGCGACCCAGGCGTTGTAGTCGCGGCGAATGCGAAAGATCTTCTGTCCGGAGACGGATGTCATGGCGGGTTCTCGCGGCGGCGGCAACGGTGGCATGAGGCAGG
The DNA here is from genome assembly GCF_059418385.1 of Variovorax sp. GW821-FHT09A10. NCBI lineage: Bacteria > Pseudomonadati > Pseudomonadota > Betaproteobacteria > Burkholderiales > Comamonadaceae > Variovorax > Variovorax sp. GW821-FHT09A10. The sequence goes on along the minus strand of NZ_JBWKPT010000002.1, from coordinate 1,047,117 downwards.
TACAGCAAGAAGCGCTCCCTGCTGTCGCGTGCCTCGTCTGCTCGCGAGTCTGCGGCCCGGGCAGGGGCGCATCGCTACGTTGAATGACGTATTCGCGCAGAGGCAAGTGATTTCTAAAGTACCAGCCATGGTGCTCGCAGCACCGTCCGATGCACTGCGATGGTGCGCGGCTCACTCTTCTTTCAACCTGCCTGGAGTTCCTGATGTCGCGTGATTCCGATCCTTCTTCCCTCGATGCCATGGCACTGCGCCGCCGCCGCCTGCTGCAGGGCGCCGCCGCGCTGCCCGTGATGGGCCTGAGCGGCCTGAGCTTCGGCCAGGGTCAGTTCCCCACGGCCAAGGTCAACACCACCAAGCTCGCGGTGACCGACACCGAAGTCACGGTGGGCCAGCTGCATTCGTCCACTGGCACCATGGCCATCTCGGAGACCGGCTCCATCCAGGCCGAGCAGCTCGCCATCGACCAGATCAACGCGATGGGCGGCATCCTGGGCCGCAAGATCAAGGTCATCAAGGAAGACGGCGCCTCCGACTGGCCCACGTTCGCCGAGAAGTCGAAGAAGCTCCTGGTCAACGACAAGGTCGCGGCCGTCTTCGGCTGCTGGACCAGCGCCTCGCGCAAGGCCGTGCTGCCGGTGTTCGAAAAAGAGAACGGCCTCTTGTACTACCCGACCTTCTACGAAGGCCTGGAGCAGAGCAAGAACGTGATCTACACGGGGCAGGAGGCCACGCAACAGATCATCTGGGGCCTCGATTGGGGCGCGAAGGAGAAGAAGGCCAAGACCTTCTTCCTGGTGGGCTCCGACTACATCTGGCCGCGCACCTCGATGAAGATCGCGCGCAAGCACATCGAGAACTTCCAGAAGGGTTCGGTCAAGGGCGAGGAGTACTACCCGCTGGGCCACACCAACTTCAACTCGCTGATCAACAAGATCAAGGTGGCCAAGCCCGACTGCATCTTCGCGGCCGTGGTGGGCGGCTCGAACGTGGCCTTCTACAAGCAGCTCAAGGCCGCGGGCATCACGGGCGACAAGCAGTTCCTGCTGACGCTGGCCGTGACCGAAGACGAGATGACCGGCGTGGGCGGCGAGAACTTCGCGGGCTTCTACTCGTCGATGAAGTACTTCCAGACGCTCGACAACGAGAACAACAAGAAGTTCGTGGCCGCCTTCAAGGCCAAGTACGGCAAGGACGCGGTGATCGGCGACGTGACGCAGGCGGGGTATCTCGGGCCTTGGCTGTGGAAGGCGGCGGTGGAGAAGGCGGGCAGCTTCGACATCGACAAGGTGGTCGCGGCGTCGCCGGGCATCGAGCTGAAGACGGCGCCGGAGGGCTACGTGAAGCTGGATGCGAACCATCACCTGTGGAGCAAGGCGCGCATCGGGCAGGGGCAGCTGGATGGCAGCTTCAAGGTGGTCGCCGAATCGGGCGAGTTGATCAAGCCCGACCCGTTCCCGAAGGGCTACCAGTAACGCTTGCATTTCTCCCTCCCCCTCTGGGGGAGGGCAGGGGTGGGGGCAAGCGGCCATCGATGAAGCCTTGCGCTTGCTCGGGCCGCTGAGCCCCCATCCCAACCTTCCCCCAGAGGGGGAAGGGGCCAACACCCAACACCGGAACACGTTGCCATGACTTTGTCGGACATGATGAACATCGGCCTCATGCAGGGCTTCGCGGGGCTGAGCCTCTTCGCGGTGCTGCTGCTCATGGGCCTCGGGCTCGCGATCATCTTCGGGCAGATGGGCGTGATCAACATGGCGCATGGCGAGTTCATGACCATCGGCGCCTACTCGATCTTCCTGGCCGCGCAGGTGACCGAGCGCATGGCGCCCTCGCTCGTGCCGTACTACTTTCCGATCGCGATCGGGCTGGCCTTCGTGTTCGCCTTCATCGCCGGCTGGCTCGTGGAGTGGGCGCTGATCCGCCACCTGTACAAGCGACCGCTCGACACGCTGCTCGCCACCTGGGGCGTGAGCCTGGGCCTGCAGCAGATCTTTCGCACCTTCATCGGACCGAAGGAAGTGAGCCCCACGCTGCCCGAGTGGCTCATGGGTTCGTGGACGCCGCATGAAGGCCTGGACATCCCGATCAACGGCCTCTTCGTGCTGGCGCTCACCGCGCTGGTCACGGGCGGCGTGCTCATCGCCTTGCACAAGAGCCGCTGGGGCCTGCGGGTGCGTGCCACCGTGGCCAACCGCACGATGGCCAACGCCACCGGCATCGACACGAAGAAGACCGACCGCCTCACCTTCGCCATCGGCTGCGGCATTGCCGGCGTGGCGGGCGCGGCCTTCACCACCATCGGCTCGACCGGGCCGACCTCGGGGTCGCTGTACATCGTCGACGCCTTCCTGGTCGTCACCTTCGGCGGCGCGGCGAGCCTGCTGGGCACGGTGGTCTCGGCCTTCGGTATTGCGCAGACCCAGTCGATCTCGGAGTTCTTCATGGCTGGCTCTATGGCCAAGGTGCTGACGCTGTCGCTGATCGTGCTGATTCTGATGATGCGCCCCCAAGGCTTGTTCGCAGTCAAGGTGCGTCGCTGAACCCGATTCCTTCCCGGAGAACCACTCGATGAATTTCCTCAAGGCCTCGATCCGGCGCTACCAGCTCGGCAGCCTCCTGCTGCTGGTGCTGCTGCTCGCGGTGGTGCTGCCGCTGTCGCTCGACATCTTCCGCCTCAACCTCGTGGGCAAGTACCTCACTTACGCCTTCGTGGCCGTGGGCCTCGTCATGGTGTGGGGCTACGGCGGCGTGCTGAGCCTGGGGCAGGGCGTGTTCTTCGGCATCGGCGGCTATGCGATGGCGATGTTCCTCAAGCTCGAAGCGTCCGACCCCGTCACGACCAAGATCCAGTCGACGCCCGGCATCCCGGACTTCATGGACTGGAACCAGATCACCGAGCTGCCCGCGCTGTGGCTGCCGTTCAAGAGCCTGCCGCTGAGCTTGGCGCTGGTGGTGCTGGCGCCGATGGCACTGGCCTGGCTCATCAGCTTCGCGATGTTCAAGCGCCGCGTGGGCGGTGTGTACTTCGCGATCATCACGCAGGCGGTGGCGCTCATCTGCACGGTGCTCATCATCGGCCAGCAGGGCTACACGGGCGGCGTGAACGGCATGACCGACCTGAAGACGATGCTGGGCTGGGACACGCGCACCGACGGCGCCAAGTACATCCTCTACTACGTCTGCGTCGGCCTGCTGGTGGCCAGCATCGTGCTGTGCCGCTGGGTGCAGACCAGCAAGCTGGGCACGCTGCTGCTGGCCATGCGCGACAAGGAAGACCGCGTGCGCTTCTCGGGCTACGACGTGTCGAACTTCAAGGTCTTCACCTTCTGTCTGGCGGCCGGGCTCTCGGGCATCGGCGGCGCGATGTTCGCGCTGCAGGTGGGCTTCATGTCGCCGAGCTTCGTGGGCATCGTGCCCTCCATCGAAATGGTGATCTTCTGCGCTGTCGGCGGTCGCATGAGCCTGGTGGGCGCGGTGTACGGCGCGCTGCTGGTGAACGCGGGCAAGACGCTGTTCTCCGAGAGCTTTCCCGACCTGTGGCTCTTCTTGATGGCCGCGCTCTTCATCGGCGTGACCATGGCCTTCCCGATGGGCCTGGCGGGCCTGTGGGAAGACACGATCAAGCCGTGGTGGGCCTCGCGCCGCCAGGCCCTGCGCGACGCCGCGACGAAGCCGCCGCCCGCCGCCGTGTCGGCCCCTTCACCCGTCGCCGCGCCGCAGGCCGAGCCCGTGCTGCCCGAAGGCATCGGCCGCCAGCGCGCCTGACCGACACCGGAGCCCCATCCCATGAGCAACACCGACTTCGCCCTCGCCGTGGAAGACCTCAGCGTCTCCTTCGACGGCTTCAAGGCCATCGACGACCTGACGCTGTACATCGACAGGAACGAGCTGCGCGTGATCATCGGCCCCAACGGCGCCGGCAAGACCACGCTGCTCGACCTGATCTGCGGCAAGACGCGCGCCAGCGCCGGCAGCATCAAGTTCAAGAACACAGAGCTCACCAAGATGGCCGAGCACAAGCGCGTGCGGCTGGGCATCGGGCGCAAGTTTCAGACGCCGTCGATCTACGAGAACCTGAGCGTGTTCCAGAACCTGGAGGTGTCGTTCCCGAAAGGGCGCTCGGTGTTCGGCGCGCTGGCCTTCCAGTGCGACGACGAGGTCAAGGGCAAGGTGCAGGCCATCGCCACGGAGATCGGCCTGGCCGACAAGCTCGGCACCGAAGCAGGCCTCCTGAGCCACGGCCAGAAGCAGTGGCTGGAGATCGGCATGCTGCTGATGCAGGAGCCCGAGCTGCTGATGCTCGACGAGCCCATTGCCGGCATGAGCGCGCGCGAACGCGAACTCACGGCCGACCTGCTCCAGCGCATCTGCCGCAACCGCGCCGTGATCGTCATCGAGCACGACATGGCCTTCGTGAAGCAGATCGCGCACAAGGTCACCGTGATGCACCAGGGAAAGATCCTCGCCGAAGGGCCGATGGAGAAGGTGCAGGCGGACCCGAAGGTCATCGACGTCTACCTGGGGCACTGAACCATGAGCAACATCATGCTGAAGGTCGAAGACCTGCACGTCGCCTACGGCCAGAGCGAGGCGCTGCACGGCATCTCGTTCGTGGGCCATGCCAACGAAACCATCGCCATCATGGGCCGCAACGGCATGGGCAAGACCACGCTGTTCAAGAGCCTCATGGGCGTGCTGCCGATCAAGAGCGGGCGCATCGAAGTGGCGGGGCAGGACGTGTCGCGCGACGAGAGCTTCAGGCGCGTCGCCAAGGGCATCGCCTACGTGCCGCAGGGCCGCATGATCTTCCCGACGCTGACGGTGGAAGAGAACATCCAGACCGGCCTGGAGAACTCGAAGACCCGCCGCATCCCCGAGGAGATCTACGCGCTGTTCCCCGTGCTGTGGGACATGAAGAGCCGCAAGGGCGGCAACCTCTCCGGCGGCCAGCAACAGCAGCTCGCCATTGCGCGCGCGCTCGTCACCGACCCCAAGGTGCTGCTGCTCGACGAGCCCACCGAGGGCATCCAGCCTTCGATCATCAAGGACATCGCCAAGGCGCTCAACGAGATCCGCAAGCTGCGCGGTATCACCATCGTCGTGTCCGAGCAGGTGCTGAGTTTCGCGATGGACGTGGCCGACCGGCTGTTCGTCATCGAAGGCGGCCGGCTCGTGCACGAGACGGCGCGCGACAAGACCGATGTGGAACACATCAAGGCCTATCTCTCTGTCTAACCACAACCCCAGGAGTCACTGCACATGACGGACACGCTGATCAAGGTCGACCTGACCAAGCCGCCCACCGAGAACGAGAACATCCACAACCGCTGGCACCCGGACATTCCGATGGCCTGCTGGGTCAACCCGGGCGACGACTTCATCCTGGAGACCTTCGACTGGACCGGCGGCTTCATCAAGAACAACGACAGTGCCGACGACGTGCGCGACATCGACCTGAGCACGGTGCACTACCTCTCGGGCCCGGTGGGCGTGAAGGGCGCGGAGCCCGGTGACCTGCTGGTGGTCGACCTGCTCGACATCGGCGCCAAGCAGGACAGCCTCTGGGGCTTCAACGGCTTCTTCTCGAAGAAGAACGGCGGCGGTTTCCTCACCGACCACTTTCCCGAAGCGCAGAAATCGATCTGGGATTTCAAGGGCATGTTCACGAGTTCGCGCCACATCCCGGGCGTGAACTTCGCGGGGCTGATCCACCCCGGCCTGATCGGCTGCCTGCCCGACAAGCCCATGCTCGACATGTGGAACGAACGCGAAGGCAAGCTCATCGCCACCGACCCGGACCGCGTGCCCGGCCTCGCGAACCCGCCGTTCGCCGGCACCGCCCACATGGGCAAGATGACCGGTGAAGCGAGGGCGAAGGCCGCCGCCGAGGGCGCGCGCACCGTGCCGCCGCGCGAGCACGGCGGCAACTGCGACATCAAGGATTTGTCGCGCGGCTCGAAGGTGTTTTTCCCCGTGTACGTCGACGGCGCGGGCCTGAGCGTGGGCGACCTGCACTTCAGCCAGGGCGACGGCGAGATCACCTTCTGCGGCGCCATCGAGATGGCCGGCTGGGTGCACATGAAGGTCACGCTCATCAAGGGCGGCATGGCCAAGTACGGCATCAAGAACCCGATCTTCAAGCCCAGCCCCATCACGCCGCAGTACAACGACTACCTGATCTTCGAGGGCATCTCGGTCGACGAGAGCGGCAAGCAGCACTACCTGGACGTGAACGTGGCCTACCGCCAGGCCTGCCTGAACGCCATCGAGTACCTGAAGAAGTTCGGCTACTCGGGCGCGCAGGCCTATTCGATCCTGGGCACGGCACCTGTGCAGGGCCACATCAGCGGCGTGGTCGACGTGCCCAATTCGTGCGCCACGCTGTGGCTGCCCACGGGCATCTTCGACTTCGACATCAACCCGAACGCCTCGGGGCCGGTGAAGTTCATCGACGGCAGCATCGACATGCCGCTGTCGCACGACCTGCGCTGACGCCATGCCGACCTACGACTACGCCTGCGGGCAGTGCGGCGGCTTCGAATCGCTGCGGCCTTCGGGCCAGCGCGACGAACCCGCTGCCTGCCCCGACTGCGGCAGCGCCTCGCCGCGCGTGTTCACCGCCGCGCCGCGCCTGGCGCTGATGGCCGCCAACACGCGCCACGCGATGGCCACCAACGAACGCGCACGCCACGAGCCCGCGAGCTCGCGCGACTATGCGCGGCTGCGGCATCCCTCGGGCTGCGGTTGCTGCTCGGGATCGTCGCGGCGCAGTGCCACGCAGACCGCGCCGAACGGTGCGAAATCGGCCCCGTCGCGGCGGCCCTGGATGATCTCGCACTGAGGGTCCGGCGTGCATTCCTTGCATGCGCACAGAGCATGCAAGGAATGCCGGCAGCGAGAACTTTCTCGTGCGTTCCCTCTGGAGGGGAGGGTTCCGGCCGCCGCATCGCATGCGCGGGCGGCGCGCGATTGTTTCAATCCCGTGAACGCCGCGATTCCTTTTGCTGCGGTTTTTTGGGGCGCTTCAGGTTCAAACTTCATCCCATCGACACACCACCTGAAGGAGATTGAAATGAATGCCTCGAAGACCCTCGCTGCCGTTGCGCTCTCGCTCCTGGCTGTTGCCGGTGCCCACGCCGAAACCTATGACGGCGTGCACACCGTGAACTCGACCCTCTCGCGTTCGGAAGTCGCGTCGCAAGCCGTGGCCGCCGCCCGTGCCGGCAACGAGTACAGCGACGGCGCCACCGCCGGCGCACAGACCTTCACCTCGACCGCCGACCGCTCGACGATCCGCGCTGAAGCCGTCGCCAAGGCCCACGACCCGCTCGCCAGCCTCGACCGCCGCGCGTTCTACCGCGACGAAGTGCCGGCTGCTTACAAGAAGCCCAGCGTGTCGTTCACGCGCCAGGCTGGCCTGTAAGCCAGGTCGCTGCGGCAAGCCGATGCTTCTATCGGCTGCCTGAAGAACGAACGGGCCCTTGGGGCCCGTTTTTTCGTTGGGACGTCGCGCGTCAGGCGGCGTGTGCAAGGACGTTGACAAGCTTCCCGAACGGATCGCGGACATAGAAACGGCGTACACCCCAGGGTTCGTCGACCGGGCCGTATTCGATGGCAAAGCCGGCAGCCCGCATGCGCGCAAGCGCCGTGTCGACATCGTCGACTTCGATGGAAAGGTCAGGCACCGGCGTGCCCGAACCGCCTTCAGACGCAAAGCTGACCTGCACGCTCATCTCGGCCTGCGAACCGTAGGTGCGTATCCATCCGTGGTCCATCAGCAGGTCGAGGCCGAGCACGTCGGCGTAGAAGACCTGTGCGCGTGCCACATCCTGCGTCGCGAAGTTGGCGACCAGTCGTTTGACTTTCATTGCTTGGAACTCTCTTCGGCGGTTTCGGGTGCGATGCGGAAAGCCTTGGGCTTGCCGCCGGATTCGGCATGGAGCAGGTCACCTTCGATGCGGATGCGGGTCCACGTGTCGATGATGCCGTCGGCGCCGATCAGCTCGATGCTGTCGCCAGAAAGCACCCGGTAGCGAAACGATGGCGCGCACTGTGGGCCATCGTGCGTGCCCAGCACCGCGCGAAGGAATCCGTTCGATGCGAACCAGTAGATCTCGACCTGGGTGTCGGAGATGAGTTGCAGCCGGCGGTCGATGGGGAGGGCGGTGGTCATGAGAGATGAGGGGGCGGGGGGCACCACAAGGCAGCCAATTCCGAATGAGGAGCGGCCGAATATAGAAGACCCCGCATGAGCCTGGCCAGCCGCGTGCGTGAAACCGCCATCGAGGGCGGGTAAGCTCGCGGCCCATGAAGCGCAACAGCACTCCCCGCACGTCCAAGTCCACCGGCGGCAAGGCTGCCGCGGCGCCCGCCGCCGAGGCATCCGACGTCCCGGTGTCCGCCGTGCTGGCGCGCATCGAAACCCTCTGGTCCTCGCTCGGCCCCGTGGGCCAGCGCATCGCCGACTTCATCGTGAAGAACCCGCGCGAGGTGGTCCACATGTCGGTCAGCGAGGTGGCCGAGCGCACCGGTTCGAGCGAGGGCAGCATCGTCGGCCTGTGCAAGAACCTGGGCGCCACGGGCTTCCAGCAGATCAAGATCGCGCTGGCGCAGGAGATCGTGCGGCCGGTGCAGTTCATCCACGAAGACCTCGACCCGCAGGACAAGGCCGACGCGGTGATCCGCAAGATCTTCCAGAGCAACGTGCAGACGCTGCACGACACGCAGTCGATGCTCGACGCCAAGGCGATGGAGCGCGCGGTGCAGCTGTTTCGCAAGGCCGAGCGCATCGAGATCTACGGCATCGGCAGCTCGGCCACCATCGCCGAGGACGCGCACTACCGCATGCTGCGCATCGGCCTCAATGCCAAGGTGGTGGTCGATTCGCACGTGCAGGCCATCAGCGCCTCGCTCACGAATGCGAAGACGGCGGTGCTGACGATTTCGCATTCGGGCAGCACGCACGAGACGGTGACGGCCACGCGCCTCGCGAAGGAGGCCGGCGCGGCCACGGTGTGCATCACCAACTTCGGCAAGTCGCCGATCCAGGCCTTTGCCGACGTGCTGCTGTTCACCATGGCGCGCGAAACCAACTTCCGCACCGAGGCGATGACGAGCCGGCTCGCGCAGCTGGCGATCATCGACGTGCTGATCGCCTGCCTGGCGCTGTCGGACTACGACACCTCGGTGCGCACGCTGCGCCAGACTTTCGACGTGCTCTCGCTCAAGCGGTACTGAGGCGCGGGTTCCACTGCTTCTGAGACGGGCGGCACGAGCAGCCCGGCCACCGTGGGCGCCACCGCCCCCGGCGATTCACCCACCAGCACGCAGGCCAGGCCGAGCCGTGCGGCGCCTTCGCCGTCGGTCAGCGGGTTGTCGCCGACCACCACCGTGCGCCCGGCGTGCGCGCCGAGGCGGCGCAGGCCTTCTTCGAACAGCAGCGGCGCAGGCTTGCCGACCACGCACCACGGCTGCACGCCGCTGGCCGCGACCACGGCCGCGAGCAACGCGCCGGTCTCGGGCACCACGCGCCCGTGCGGGCCCGGGTGCGTGGCGTCGGCATTGGTCACCATCAGCTTCGCGCCCCGCCGCAGTGCGTTCGCGATGACGGACAGGCGTGCGTGGCTGAAGTGCATGTCGAGCGCGAGCAGCACGACGTCGGCCTCGGCCTCCGCGGACACCAGCCTGCAGCCCTGCGCGCGCGCATAGCGCTGCAGGGCGGGGCTGGCGGCCAGCAGCACACGCGCCTGCGGATGCTGCTGCGCCAGCTGGCGCACCGCGAGTTCGCCGGCCAGCACGATGCGCTCGGGCGGCACGCGCAGGCCCAGCTTGCGCAGGCGTACCGACAGGCCCTGCGCCGTGTGCGTGGAGTTGTTGGACACGATGGCGTAGCGGTCGTGAAAGTGCGCCAGCAGGCGGGCCGCGCCGTCGATGGCTTCCTGCTGGCGCACCAGCGTGCCGTCGAGGTCGACCAGCAGGTGGCGGGCCTGCGCCAGCGCCTGGATGCCGCTGCCGTTCGTGGTCCCTGTTGTCGTGTGATGCGTGCTCATGGATCTCCGGGAGTGGGGCCGTCATGGGGGCTCGGCCGTGGCGGCGGATTCTATTGAATATTGCTCAGTGATATTTGAATTTTGAAATGAGCTTATTTCATTTCCCTGTCATCTGCGGCTCCTAAAGTTCTCTTCATCGGGGCGTTGCAACCGCACGCCCACCGCTTTCCAAACGAAGGAACCGACCATGAAAAAACTCCTGGCCCTTGCGGCTGCCGCCCTCTCGCTGACTGCCGCGCTGCCGCTGGCCGCGCAGGCTCAATCGGTGGCCGACGGCTCGCGCGAACGGCCGCTGCGCGTGCTGCTGATCCCGGCCGACGGCGGCACCGAGTCGGGCACCAAGGCCGACTACGCGCCGGTGTTCAACGCCATCACGCGCAGCACCGGCCTGAACTTCGACCTCAAGGTCGGCCAGTCGTACGGCGCGGTGGTCGAGGGCATGTGCAACCAGCTCGCCGACATCGCCTTCTTCGGCCCGGTGTCGTATGTGCAGGCCAACAAGCGCGGCTGCGCGCAGCTGCTGGCCGTGGGCGTGGAGAAGGGCGCCTCGGTCTACTACGCGGGCATGTTCGCCAAGGCCAATGCGCCCATCGCTTCGGTCAAGGACCTCAAGGGCAAGCGCGTGGCCTTCGGCGACGTCAACTCGGCCTCGAGCTTCACCTTCCAGGTCGCGATGCTGCTCGATGCCGGCATGGACCCGGCCAAGGACCTCGGCGCCATCCGCATGACCGGCAGCCACGCGAGCAGCCTGGCCGCGCTGGTGCAGGACCAGGTCGACGTGGCCTCGCTCTCGTTCGACTCCTACGAGAAGGCCGTGAAGCAGGGCGTGGTCGACCCGAAGACGGTGAAGGTGGTGGCGCGCAGCATGCCCATTCCGTACCCGCCGCTGGCGCTCAACTCGAAGCTGCCCGAGCCGCTGAAGGCAAAGCTCAAGGATGCCTTCCAGACCGTGAACAAGGCCCCCGGCGTCACGCCCGACATGATCCGCGGCTACGGCGGCGGCAAGATCGACGGCTACGACACCAAGTTCTCCGAAGCCGAGTTCAACGTCGCCGCCGAAAAGCTCGGCCTGCTGACCGACGAGCTCAAGGGCCGCATCCTCGCCAAGTCCGCCGAGCGTTGAGCGTCGCCATGCTGAATTTCGAATCGGTCGCCATGCACTACGCCGACGGCACGCGCGCGCTCGACGGCGTGTCGCTGCAGGTGCCGGCGGGGCAGTTCTGCGTGGTGCTGGGCGCCTCGGGCGCGGGCAAGTCGACGCTGCTGCGCATGGCCAACGGGCTGGTCAAACCCACGCAGGGCGCGGTGCAGGTCGAGGGCGTGCAGATTGCCGCCCACTCGCTGGCCCGCATCCGCCCGCGCATCGGCATGATCCACCAGCAGTTCAACCTGGTGCTGCGTTCCACCGTGGCCGACAACGTGCTGGCCGGCGCGCTGCCCGCGGTGCCGACATGGCGCGCGCTGCTCGGGCTGTTCACCGATGCGCAGCGTGCCAAGGCCTGCGCACTGATCGAATCGGTCGGCCTGCAGGAGCAGCACCTGCTGCGCCGCGTGAGCGAGCTGTCGGGCGGGCAGCAGCAGCGCGTGGGCATTGCGCGCGCCTTCATGCTGGAGCCGCCGCTGGTGCTGGCCGACGAGCCCGTGGCCAGCCTCGACCCGCAGACCAGCCACGATGTGCTGTCGCTGCTGCGCACGCAGGCCCGCGAGCGCGGCACCACGGTGCTGTGCAGCCTGCACCAGATCGAGCTGGCCTGCGAGTTCGCCGACCGCATCGTGGCGCTGCGCCACGGCGCGGTGGTGTTCGACGGCGCGCCCGCGGCCTTCGACCCGAAGGTGTTCGACGCGGTCTACGGCCGCACGCCGGCGCCCGCGCGGCCCGCGCCCGAAGCGCCGCTGCCGCTGCATGCCGGCGCGCTGGAGCTGGTGCCATGAGCCGCCCCGCATCCGCCTGGGCGCTGCCGCGCCCCTTCGGCGCCCGCAGCCTCGCCGTGCTGCTGCTCGTGGTGGTGGTCGGCTTCTTTGCCGGCCAGCGCGTGGAGATGGGTCGCATGCTGTCGCTCACGGGCGAGGGCGTGCTCGCGGCCGTCGGCCTGCGCGAGCAGTCGCAGGTGCTGTCGGGCCTGGGCACCATCGCCAAGTCGCTCTTTCCGCCGCAGGTGTCGGAGCGCACCGAGGTGTCGCGCATCGAGGGCTTCGACCGCGAGCGGCTGCCGTGGTTCTCGCATGTCGAGATGGAGGAATCGCGCCAGCCCAAGCTCAACCCGCAGACGCTGCAGATGGAAGAGGTGGTCGACCGGCGCGAGGTGCTGGTCGAGCCCTTCGGCTACCTCTGGCACGTGGCGGTGAAGATGCTCGAGACCTTCGAGATCGCCATCTGGGCGACGCTGCTGGCCATCGTGCTGAGCGCGCCGCTGGCCTGGTGCAGCGCGAAGAACTACACGCCGAACCGCGCTGTCTACACGCTGGCGCGCGGCGTGGTCGGCATGTTCCGCGCGGTGCCCGAGCTGGTGAGTGCGCTGTTCCTGGTGCTGGCCTACGGCTTCGGTCCCATCGCCGGCGTGCTCGCGCTCGCACTGCATTCGGCGGGCTTTCTCGGCAAGTTCTACGCCGAAGACATCGAGACCGCCGACGACAAGCCGCAGGAGGCGCTGCGGGCCATCGGCGCGAGCAAGTTGAAGGTGATGCGCTTCGCGGTGCTGCCGCAGGTGATGCCGCAGTTCATTGCCTACACGCTGTACATCCTCGACCGCAACGTGCGCATGGCCACCGTGGTCGGGCTGGTGGGCGCGGGCGGTATCGGCCAGGAGCTGAAGGGCCGCTACGACATGTACAACTACGCGCACGTCGGAACGATCCTGATCGCGATCTTTCTCACGGTGCTCGTGCTCGACAGGGTCGCAGCCCGCCTGCGCAGCCGCTATGCCTGAGCGCTGACACCCACCCATCCGCCCACTTCGGGCACCCGAGTTCTCCCCGTTTCTTCCCGTTCCGGTGCAAGCCCTTCGAGGCCTGCACGGCCCGGCTTCGCCCTGCTTTTCTTCTCACGCCCCTTCGATCCAGAAAAGGACACCTTCATGACCTCACGTTCTTCCCGGTATGGCCTCGCTGCGGCGGGCTTTCTCCTGTGCCTGAGCCTTGCCGCATGCGGCGGCGGAAGCGGCGGTGGCGGCGGCCTGCCGGTGCTGCCGCCCACCGGCCCCACGCCCCCGACCACCACGCCGGAGCCGCCCGGCCCGACGCCGGCGCTGAAGTGCGCGCCCTGAGCCGCGCGCCGCCTTCATCCACACGCCTTCCATTTCTTCTGTTTTTGTCCTCGCGTTGAAAGACTCCCCATGAACCCCTCCAACCGTCGCGATTTCTTCCGCAAGTCGGCCGGTGCCGTCGGCGCGGCTTCGGCCCTCACCCTGCTGCCGCCCACGATCCGCAAGGCGCTCGCCGTCGAGGCCGCGGTCGACACCGGCACCATCAAGGACATCAAGCACGTCGTGATCCTGATGCAGGAGAACCGCAGCTTCGACCACTACTTCGGCACGCTGCGCGGCGTGCGCGGTTTCGGCGACCGCTTTCCGATTCCGCTGGCCAACGGCAAGTCGGTGTACTTCCAGTCGAACCCCGCCGGTGGCGCGGAGATTCCGCCGTTCCGCCGCGACTCGACGATCGCCAATGCGCTGATCGGCTCGGGCACGCCGCACAACTTTCCCGACCAGCAGGCCGCCTGGAACCAGGGAAAGATGGACCGCTGGATCCAGTTCAAGAACCAGGCCACGATGGGCTACTACCTGCGCGAGGACATCCCGTTCCAGTTCGCGCTGGCCGATGCCTTCACGGTGTGCGATGGCTACCACTGCTCCATCCTCACCGGCACCGACCCCAACCGCATCGTGTTCTGGTCGGGCTCCAACTTCAACCCGGAGCTGCGCAAGAAGGGCATCAACAGCACCGACACCGACTCCGAACCCGTGAACTCGCGCTGCTGGCCCAACCCGTCCAACTGGGTGGCGGGCCGCCCGCAGCAGGCCGACGGCTCGGGCCAGAAAGACCCGATCAAGGGCGACTACAACTACAAGTACGTCAACAACGCCTTCAAGTGGGACACGCTGCCCGACGTGCTGCAGAAGAAGGGCGTCAGCTGGCACATCTACCAGAACATGAACAACAACTGGACGGGCGCCATGCACGGCTGCCTGGCCTTCGAGAGCTTTCGCACCGCGCAGCCGGGCTCGCCGATCTATGAGCACGGCCTCACGGGCGGCCCCGACACGGCCGACGGCGCCACCAACTTCCTGGCCCAGCTCAAGCAGGACGTGATGACGGGCAAATTGCCGGACGTCTCGTGGGTGCTGCCCACGCAGGCGCTGGCCGAGCACCCCGGCAGCAGCGAAGGCACGGCTGGCGCGGCCGACTTCATCGCCGACGTGCTGGACGCGCTCACGTCCAACCCGGCGGTGTGGAGCAAGACTGCGCTGTTCGTGACCTTCGACGAGAACGACGGCTTCTTCGACCACCTGGCCATGCCGGCCGTGCCCTCGTACGACGCCAACGGCACGCTCATGGGCAAGTCGACCGTGCCGCTGGAGGGCGAGTACTTCGACGCCTCGGTGGGCAGCTACCTGGCCGCCGCCGACAACACCACCACCGGCAAGATCCGCCCCTGGGGCCTGAGTTCGCGCGTGCCGATGTACGTGGTGTCGCCGTGGAGCAAGGGCGGCTGGGTCAACTCGCAGGTGTTCGACCACACCTCGGTGGGCCGCTTCCTCGAGAAGCGCTTCGACATCACGGTGGATGCGATCAGCCCGTGGCACCGCGCCGTGTGCGGCGACCTCACGACCTGCTTCGACTTCGTGAGCCCGAACGACCCGGTCGTTCCCAAGCTGCCCGACACGAGCAACTTCCCCGCGATCAATGCGGCGCAGCGGCTGCTCCCCACGGCCCCCGTGAGAAACGCCCCCGCCACGCCGCAGCCGCTGTACCAGGAGACCGGCACGCGCTTCTCGCGCGCATTGCCCTACGAGCTGCACACCAGCGCGCGCGTCGAGCCGCGCGGCCTGGTGCAGCTGGTGTTCGCGAACTCGGGCACGCAGGGCGCCGTGTTCCATGTGTACGACAAGCTGCACCTGGACCGCATTCCGCGCCGCTACACGGTCGAGGCCGGCAAGCAGCTGGCCGACTACTGGAACACCGGCGCCAGCGACAGCGGCAAGTACGACCTGTGGGTGTACAGCACCAACGGCTACGTGCGCAGCTTCCAGGGCGACGCACTGGCCTTCGACACCGCCGGCTTCAAGCCCGAGGTGCAGGTCTGCTACGAGCCGGTCGACGGGCAGGTCTACCTGAAGGTGCACAACACGGGCAAGGCGGCCGGCAAGGTCACGGTGACGGCCAACGCGTATCGCGCCGACGGACCCTGGACGCTCGAGGTCGCGCCGGGCGCCACCGGCATGCTGCACTGGAGCCTGGACAAGAGCGGCTACTGGTACGACTTCACCGTCAGCGCCGGGCACACCGAGCGCCGCTTCGCGGGCCGCGTCGAGACCGGCAAGCCCGGCGTGAGCGATCCGGCCATGGCCCTGCACCTGAAGGCCTGAGCGTCATGAAGTTCAAGAACAGAACGCGCAGCAAGACCCTGCTCGGGCTGGCCGTGGCCCTCGGCTCGGTGGCCGGCATGGGCATTGCCTCGGCCCAGCCGATCACCTGGGACCCGGCCAAGGGCAACCTGGGCATCGGCGACAAGGCCGGCACGACCGGTGTCACGGGCAGCAACGACCTGGCCTTCGGCAAGGGCGCGGGCAACAACGTCAGCACCAACTGGAACCTGGCCATCGGCGAGGGCGCCGGCACCGGCGTGTCGGGCAAGAACGCCAACCAGGCCATCGGCTACTACGCGGGCACCAACGTGGTCGGCGGCTGGAACCAGTCGATGGGACGCAGCGCGGGCCAGAACGTGACCGGCGACTACAACAACGCCGTCGGCTTCTGGGCCGGCACCGACGTGAAGGGCAACGGCAACGAGGCCTACGGCAGCAACGCCGGGCGCAACGTGACCGGCAACGCCAACCAGGCCTACGGCGGCGACGCGGGCCGCAACGTGACCGGCAGCAACAACCTGGCGACGGGGCAGGGCGCGGGCAGCGGCGTCACCGGCTCGGGCAACCAGGCCTCGGGCCAGATGGCCGGCGCGCAGGTGGCGGGCAGCAACAACGTGGCCATGGGCCAGGCCGCGGGCGGCGGCGTGCAGGGCAACCAGAACCTGGCGCTGGGCACGGCGGCCGGCCAGGGCGTGGTGGGCAGCCACAACATCGCGCAGGGCAGCGGCGCGGGCCAGAACGTCATGGGCAGCGGCAACATCGCCATCGGTGCCGACGCCGGCGTGTACGTGAACGCGAACCAGGCGATCTCGCTGGGCAGCGCGGCGCGCGCGAGTGCCGACAACGCCATCGCTCTCGGCAGCAACGCCTCGGCCTCGCATGCCAACAGCGTGGCGCTCGGCGCGGGCAGCACGACCACGCGCGGCGCGCAGTCGAACTACGTGGCCGTCGGCATGAGCGGGTTGCAGTCGTCGACCGGCGAAGTGGCGCTCGGCAACCGTCAGCTCACCGGCGTGGCGCCCGGCAGCGCGCCCGACGACGCGACCAACGTGGGCCAGGTGCAAGGCATGGTGCAGCAGGGCGTGAGCGCAGCCAACGCGTACACCGACACCGTCGCGGCACAAGGACTGCCGCTGGGCAAGGCCTACACCGACTTCACGGCCGCGCGCCTGCAAAGCCAGATGGACGAGAACGCGCGGCGTGCCTATGCGGGCATTGCAGGCGTTGCCGCGATGGAGGCCGCGCCGGTCGTGCCTGGGAAGATCAGCTATGCCGTGGGCTTGGGCAACTTCCGCAGCGAAAGCGCGATGGGGGGATCGATCCGTCGCACCTCGCAGGATGGGCGCTACAGCGTGACGCTGGGGGTGGGGGCGAGCAGTTCGGGCGTGGTGAGCCGGGTGGCGTTCACGGGGGTGTTCGACTGAACTCGTTCAGGGCCACGATCCCGCCGACGGGGTACCTTGCTCCGCGAATGTCCTCCGGCCTGCGGCCTCCCCCTTAATTTCGCTGCGCAAGGCACCCCATCGACGTGATCGTCATCAGCAGTGGTCGTTGATCGGCGAGCACCAGCCGCGTGCCCTCGTGCACAGGGCATCGGGTGCTCCCCGCAGCGAAATCAAGGAGGAGGGCGAAGCCCGGGGGACATTCGCGGAGGGGAGTACCCGGTGTCCTTTGCACGCGCCCTGAAGAAACTCACTCCCGCGTCAACACGAAGCGCTTGCGAATCCCATCCGCAGCAGAGGGCGCGACCCACAAGTCGAACTCACCCGGCTCGACCACAGGCTTCATGTCGCGGCCCAGAAACTGCAGGTCGTCATCGCCGACATTGAACTCGACCACCTCCGACGCCCCCGGCGCAATCCTCACCTTGCGGAAATTCTTCAGCTCACGCACCGGCCGCGTCACGCTCGCGGCGCGCTGCGCCAGGTACAGCTGCACCACTTCTTCCGCCTCGCGCGTCCCCGTGTTGGTGACGGTCGCGCGCACGCGCAAGGTCTTGCCCATGGCGAGGCGGTCCGTGCTCAGCTCGACCTGGTCGTAGCGCACCGGCGCATAGCCGATGCCGAAACCGAAGGGGTACAGCGCCTCGTTCGTCGCGTCCAGGTAGCGGGTCTTGAAGGCCGTGCCCGGCGCGCTTTCGGGCGAGGGGCGGCCGGTGCGCTTGTGGGCGTAGTAGTAGGGCACCTGGCCGGCGGTCTGTGGAAAGCTCACGGGCAGGCGGCCCGAGGGGTTGGCGTCGCCGAACACCACGTCGGCGATCGCGTGGCCGGTCTGCACGCCGAGGAACCAGGTCACGAGGATGGCGCGCGCATTGCGCACCGCACCCTGGAGCGCCATCGCGCGGCCGTTGCTCAGCAGCACGACCACCGGTTTGCCGGTGGCGGCCACGGCCTCGGCCAGGTCCTGCTGCGCCTGCGGCAGGCCGATGTCGCTGCGCGAGCGCGACTCGCCCGACATCTTCTGGCTCTCGCCGATCGCCAGCACCACCACGTCGGCGTCGCGCGCGGCGGCCACGGCGGTTTCGATGCCGCCAGGCAGCGGCGATTCGACGTTCGCACCGCGCGTGACGGTCAGCCGCGAGGCCTCGGCGCCCAGCGCGGCACGCAGGCCTTCGTCGATGCCCACGGGCGCGGACTGGCCCGGGAACAGGCTCCAGGAGCCCATCAGGTCCTTCGTGCCCTCGGCGAAGGGGCCGATCAGCGCGATCTTCTGCGGGCCTGTCTTCGCGAGCGGCAGCAGCTGGCCTTCGTTCTTCAGCATTACGATGGAGCGGCGCGCGCTCTCGCGGGCCAGCGCGATGAACTCGGGGTTCTCCACGCGCTGCGCGGCCGGCGGGCCGTCCAGGCCGCGCATCGGGTCGTCGAAGAGGCCGAGCTTGAGCTTGACCCGCAGCACGCGCCGCACGGCCTCGTCGAGCCGCGCCATCGGCACCTCGCCCGAGGCCACGAGGTCGGGCAGGTGGCGGATGTACAGGCCGCTTTGCATGCTCACGTCGGTGCCGGCCATGAAGGCCAGCTTGGCGGCCTCGCGGCCGTTGGCGGCGTGGCCGTGCTCGATGAGCTCCTCGTCGGCCGTGTAGTCCGACACCACGAAGCCCTTGAACTTCCACTCGTCGCGCAGCACGCCGGTGAGCAGCGCGGGGTTGGCGGTCGAGGGCACGCCGCCGATCTCGTTGAAGGCGCTCATGACCGACAGCGCGCCCGCATCGAGCGCCGCGCGAAACGGCGGCAGGTAGACCTCGCGCAGCGTGCGCTCGGAAATTTCGCTCGTGTTGTAGTCGAGCCCGCCCTCGGCCGCGCCGTAGGCCGCGAAGTGCTTGGGCGTGGCCAGCATCGAGTCGGCGTTCGAGAGGCTGCTGCCCTGGAAGCCGCGCACGCGCGCCGCCGCGAACTGGCGCGCCAGGTACGGATCTTCGCCCACGCCTTCGAGGCCGCGGCCCCAGCGCGCGTCGCGCGCGATGTCGACCATGGGCGCGAAGGTCCAGCGAAAGCCGTCGGCCGTGGCCTCGACCGCCGCCGCGCGCGCGGTGCGCTCGGCCAGCGCGGGCTCCCAGCTCGAAGCCTCGGCCAGCGGCATCGGGAAGATCGTGCGAAAGCCGTGGATCACGTCGGCGCCGAAGATCAGCGGAATGCCCAGCCGCGACTCGCGCACCGCCACCTGTTGCAACCGCCGCTTGCCTTCGAGGCCGGCGTTGTTGAAGAGGCCCGTGAGTCGCCCGTTGCGCACGTCCTCGGTCTCCTGCTGCCCGTTGCGCCAGCCGGCCTGCGGGTTGTTCGGGATGTTGATGTCGGCCGGGCCGTAGAGGCTGAGCTGGCCGGCCTTTTCCTGCAGCGTCATGCGTGCGATCAGCGATTCGATGCGCGCTTCGGCGGCGTCGGAGGGCTGGAGGTTTTTCGGAACGGACGCCGCGATGGCGGGGAGGGAGAGGGCGGACAGGACGAGGGCGAGAACGGCGGCTTTTCGAACATGCATGGCCGCCTATTCTGCAGACAACGCCCGCCGCGCCTGGCCAGCGGGTTTCCGCCCTGGGCGTAGGGCCTTGTCCGACCCCGGCCGCTTCAGGCCCTGCCGATCAGTCCGCACCGAGCCGCAACCGGCTGGGCAGTCGCTTCTCGATCGCGAATTTCCACAGCGCCGCGCAGCGGGAGATGCCGTGCGCGAACTTGCCGTAGGGCAGCGTGAGAAAGAGCGCCATCACCACGCCCAGGTGCACCGCCAGCAGCAGCGCCATGAAGCGGGTGTCGCGCCAGGCCAGCAGCGCCAGGCCCGTGAGGCTCGTGAGCAACAGCAGCGCGATGAAGCCGCGGTCCATCGGCCGCTGCGCCACGTCGCCGTGCGTGGCGTGGCGCCGCAGGTTGAGCCACAGCAGGCCGACGGGGCCGATCACGAGGCCGATGCCGCCCGTGGTGCCCAGCAGCACGGGCAGGCTCGTGAGCGCATAGGGCGCATGCAGGTCGAACAGGTAGTGGTACAGCGTCGCCACGCAGGTGGAGGCGAAGCACAGCATGAAGCCGTAGAAGGTGAAGTGATGGAAGCGCCGGCGCCACAGCGTGAAGCGGTCGTCTTCGTTGTTGCAGCCTTCGCCGTGGCCGCCGTCGAGGTAGGTCAGGCGCAGCGCGTCGTGCGCGGCTTCGGCGCTGGCTGCGCGGCGCACGCCCGGCAGGTCGGGCGCGTTGCCCGGGTCGTTCGCGGGCGAGACCTCGCGCCAGAAGCGGCGCGTGCCCATGGCCAGCGCGAACACCACGAACAGGAACACCGCGCCGAACACCAGTGCCAGGAAGTTGTGCGGAAAGATCGCGTAGAAGTTGCCCGCGAGCGGCGCGTGCAGGAGCGAACCCGACATCGCGACTGCAAGCACGAGGAACAGCGCGAGCCCGCCCGCCAGTGCCAATGCGACGGTGAGCCCGGCCCGCTTGTAGAGCGCGCCCATCGCGGGCGGCCAGGCGTAGTCGTGGTACGTCTGCAGACGTACCTGCGCCATCGCCTGCGGCACGTTCACGGCGAACTCGTGCGGCGGTGCGTACTGGCAGGCATGCAGGCAGGCGCCGCAGTTGTGGCACAGGTTGGCGAGGTAGTGCGTGTCGGCCTTGCCGAATTCGAGCCGGCGCGTCATGGCGGGGAACACGGCGCAGAAGCCCTCGCAGTAGCGGCAGGCGTTGCAGATCTGCAGGATGCGCGCGACCTCGCCTTCGCTCGCGGTCAACGGCAGGGCGGGCTGGATCGGGATGACGCGCGACGGGTTGCTGCCGATGCCATCGGCATCCGCACGAGCGCGTGCGACGAGGTCAGTGAGCTGCTGCAAGGGCTGTCTCCGGGGAATTCTTCGAATGGTTCTTTGCCGCACGCGCAGCCTGTGTGCCAGCGATGCGCCCGAAGGCCGTGCCGATGCTCATGCCCACGCCGGCCGTGTAGCCCTGGCCGAGCACGTTGCCGGCCATCATCTCGCCGGCCACGAAGAGGTTGGGGCTCGGCCGGCCGCCGAAGCGCACGGCGGCGGTCTCGTCCACCTTCAGGCCGAGGTACGTGAAAGTGATGCCGGGGCGCAGCGGATACGCATGGAAGGGCGCCGTGTCGATCGGGCGCGCCCAGTGCGTCTTGGCGGGCGCGAGGCCTTCGGTGTGGCAGTCGTCCAGCGCCGTGTGATCGAAGCGGCCGACGCGGCAGGCGGCGTTGTAGTCCTGCACGGTGCGTACGAAGGTGGCTTCGTCCAGACCGATCTTCTGCGCCAGTTCGCCGAGCGTGCCCGCCCGCGTGCCGGGGAACACGGGCGGCATGAAGCGCCCGACCGCCTGCTGGTCGATGACCGACCACGCGATCTGCCCCGGCTGCTGCGCCACGAGCCGGCCCCAGATCGCATAGCGCTTGGGCCAGAAATCTTCGCCTTCGTCGTAGAAGCGCTGCGCCTCGCGGTTGACCACGATGCCGAGCGACACGCAGTCGATGCGCGTGCAGATGCCGCCGTCGTACAGCGGCGCGCGCGCGTCGATGGCGACCATGTGGCCCTGCGACGGGTCGCCGATGCGGTCGGCGCCCGCGTCGATCATGTGCCTGAGCAGCACGCCCTGGTTGAAGCGCGTGCCGCGGATGAGGAAGTTGTCGGCCGGCCACTCGCCGCGCTCGTTCTGTCCCCACGCCTCGCGCAGCCAGTCGCGGTTCGATTCGAAACCGCCCGAGGCCAGCACACAGCTCCTGGCCGCGATGCGCTCGCCGGCCTCGGTGCGCACGGCCACGAAGCGCTCGCCGTCGAGTTCGACCGAGGCCACGGGCGTGTCGTAGCGGATCTGCACGCCGAGCGCTTCGGCGCTGCGGTAGTAGGCGTTGACGAGCGCCTTGCCGCCGCCCATGAAGAAGGCGTTGGTGCGCGCCACATGCAGCGCGCCCGACAGCGGCGGCTGGAAGCGCACGCCATGGCGGCGCATCCAGTCGCGGCAGTTCGACGAGGCG
This sequence comes from Variovorax sp. GW821-FHT09A10, assembly GCF_059418385.1. Taxonomy (NCBI): domain Bacteria; kingdom Pseudomonadati; phylum Pseudomonadota; class Betaproteobacteria; order Burkholderiales; family Comamonadaceae; genus Variovorax; species Variovorax sp. GW821-FHT09A10. Next base: position 1,025,039 of record NZ_JBWKPT010000002.1, on the reverse strand, counting down.
CGGATCACGAGGCGCGCCAGGTGCTCGTCGGTGAGGCCGCCGGTCACCTTCAGCAGGTCTTGCCAGTACTCCTCTTCAGGGTAGGCCTCGACCAGCACGTCCTGCGGCGCGTCGTGCATGCAGCGCAGGTTGCGGGTGTGCTGCGAATTGCCGCCGCGCCACTCCTTGGGCGAGGCTTCCAGCAGCAGCACCGAAGCGCCGGCCTCGCGCGCCATCAGCGCGGCGCACAGCGCGGCATTGCCGCCACCGACAACCAGTACGTCTATCACTCGTGGGTCTCCTTGGAATGCAGGAGACTTTAGGGAGCATGGCCTTCACGCGAAAGGCCAATCAAGGCAACAGGTGTTCAGCTTTCGAGAAGACTTGCCCCAGCCCAACGGCCTTCGCTGACCAACGTGCGCGCCGTTTCAGCGACCACCACGCGCGCGGCCAGCGCGGCGGGCGAGAGCTCGTCGTCCGACAGGCTCACGAGCAGGTTGCGGCGCCCCACGTGCGCGTCCGAAATCTGCGTGAGTTCGAGGTCGTCGCGGTCGTGTCGCGCCGTGGCGGCGCCGGGCTGGATGGTGGCACCGTGGCCGGCGCGCACCGCGTCCATCAGCAGCGCCAGGCCGTCGACCTCGGCCACGATGCGCGGCGCCACGCGCGCCCGTGCAAAGGCGGCCATCAGCGTGGCGCGCAGGCCGTGGCTGCCGCTGGGCAGGATCAGCGGCACCTCGGCCAGCTGCGACAGGCGCACCTTCTTGCCCGTGGGGCGCGGCGTGAGGGTGGGCGACGCGATCACGAAGAGCTTTTCAGCCAGCAGCGGAGCCACGCTCCAGCGCCGCGGCGTGTCGGTCTGGAACAGCACGGCCAGGTCGAGCTGGCGCGCATGCAGCATGGTCGTGAGGTGGCCCGACAGCGCCTCGACCATGTGCAGTCGCACCTCGGGGTAGCGCGCCTGCATGGCCTGCATCAGCGGCACGCCGAGCACGGTGGCGGTGGTGGGCGCCAGGCCCACGCTCACATGGCCCGACAGCCGCGCCTGCTGCGCCGCGCGCACGGCGTCATCGGCGTGGCGCAGGGTGAGCTGCGCCTGGTGCAGGAAGGCCAGGCCCGCATCGGTGGGCATGACGCCGGTCGAATGGCGGCGCAGCAGGCGGGTCGAGAGTTCGCTTTCGAGCCGGCTGATCTGCTGGCTCAGCGCCGAGGTGACCACCCCCAGCTCCACGGCCGCGCGGCCCATGCTGCGCAGCTCGCAGACCTTGACGAAGTAGCGCAGTTGTCTCAGTTCCATCCGCGCATCATGGCGCAGGCACGGCAGCGGGCTGGCCGCGCCGCAGCAACAGCCATCCGAACAGTGGGGCAGTGATGTACATCACCACCGAGTAGATCGCCGCCGGCAGCGCCAGCGGAAAGCTCCCCAGCACGCTCACCGCGATGAAGATGGCCAGCGTGGAGTTGTGGATGCCGATCTCGTAGCTGATGGCGGTGGCCAGCGGCTTGTCCAGGCCGGCCGCGCGGCTCAGGTAGTAGCCGGCCAGCAGGCTCACGAGGTTGAACAGCAGCACCGGCACGCCGATCTCGGCGAAGGTGGTGGTGATGTTCTTCCACTCGTTGGCGATGGCGAGGACGGTGACCACCGCGAGCACCACGGCGCTGAAGATCTTGGTCGGCTTTTCCATGCGCGCCGCAAAGCCGGGCTTGCGCGACGCGACCACCATGCCGATGGCCACCGGCACCAGCACGATGGCGATCACCTCGACCAGCTTGCGCGTCTGCAGCGGCACCACCTGGCCGCTCGGCGCGAAATGGTTGATGGCCCAGTTGGCGATGAGCGGCAGCGTGACGATCGACAGCAGCGTGTTCACGGCCGTGAGCGAGATGTTCATCGCCACGTTGCCGCCGAACAGGTGCGAGAACAGGTTGGCCGAGATGCCGCCCGGCGAGGCCGCCAGCAGCATGAGCCCGATGGCGAACACCGGCGACAGGCCGAAGCCCACGATGATCGCGTAGCAGGCCAGCGGCAGGCCGATGACCTGCAGCACGAGCGCGATGGTCACGGCCTTCGGGTGCTTGAACAGGTGCCGGAAGTCGTCGAGCGAGAGCGACAGCCCCAGCCCGAACATCACGAGCGCGAGCGCGCCGAACAGGAACCGGGTCACGATGAGCGTGGTGTCCATGGGGTGGTGTCTCCTCTTTGCTTCTTTTGCTTAAAAAAAAGCTGCCGGCACCCGTCGCGCGGGCGCTGGCAGCCGTACAAAACCGGGGTCGACGCGTCTTATTGTTTGTAGCTGTCGTCGATGCGGTCGAGTTTGCGGATCAGCGAAGGCCAGACGAACATGCCGCCCAGGCCGCCGCTTTGCACCTTCATGGCCTGGCCCACGCCGTCGATGATCCTCGGGTCCACGTGCGTGAGTTCACCGCCGCCGGCCTGCGCGGCGATCTGGATCTGGCAGGTGTTCTCGAAGGTGTACATCGAAAGGAAGGCGTCGGCAATGGTCTTGCCGCAGGTCAGCAGGCCGTGGTTGCGCAGCATGAGGAAGTTGGCACTACCCATGTCGGCCTGCAGGCGCGGCTTCTCGTCGTCGCGGAAGGCCACGCCTTCGTAGTCGTGGTACGCCAGCGAGGCCAGCACGAAGGTCGACTGCTGGCTGATGGGCAGCACACCGTTCTTCTGCGCGCTCACGGCGATGCCGGCCCGGGTGTGGGTGTGCAGCACGCACTGGATGTCTTCGCGCGCGGCATGCACGGCGCTGTGGATCACGAAGCCGGCCGGGTTCACGGGGTAGGGCGAGTCGATGATCTTGTTGCACTGCTGGTCGACCTTGACCAGGCTCGAGGCCGTGATCTCGTCGAACATCAGGCCGTAGGGGTTGATCAGGAAGTGGTGCTCGGGGCCGGGCACGCGCGCGCTGATGTGCGTGAAGACGAGGTCGCTCCAGCCGTACAGCGCCACCAGGCGGTAGCAGGCGGCGAGGTCGACGCGCAGCTGCCATTCTTCGGCGGAGACGAGCTTCTGGATTTCGGAGGCGGAGGTGGCGTTCATGGGGGTGTGTCCTTGGTCGAGGGTCAGGCGGTGGTCGGCTCTTGCAGCACCGTCTTGTAGACGCTCTGCTTGGGCTGTGCCATCAGGCGGCGCAGCATGGGCTCGAACTCGCTGATGGGCAGGGTCTCGGCCTTGGGGTCGAAGGCCGGGTTGTCGTAGAGCGCGCAGAACTCGGCGGTGCGCTCGTAGTGCGGGTGGTCCTTGAAACTGTCGCGCATGTCGCGGTCCAGCCCGATGTGGTGGAAGAAGTAGTGGCCCTGGAAGATGCCGTGGTTCTGCACCATCCAGTGGTTGGCCTCGCTCACGAAGGGCTTGAGGATGGCCGCGGCGATGTCGGGGTGGTTGAAGCTGCCCAGCGTGTCGCCGATGTCGTGCAGCAGCGCGCACACCACGTACTCCTCGTCGCGGCCGTCGCGCAGCGCGCGCGTGGCGGTCTGCAGCGAGTGCGTGTAGCGGTCGACCGGAAAGCCGCCGTAGTCGCCTTCGAGGATCTGCAGGTGCTTGATCACGCGCGCGGGCAGGCCGCCCGCGAACTGCATGAACTCGCCGCCGATCAGTTGCCAGTCTTCGCGCGTGCTGTCCTGCATGCGCTTGAAACTTGCCCGTGCGTTCATCGTGTGGGGTCTCCGTTCTGGGGGGATGGCGGCCACTGTAGACCTGCGCTTGACCTTCAACTGTCAAGAATTTGACAATACGAGGTTCTGGTAAACCCGCCTCAGGCACCTTTTTTCCCTCCATGGCCACCTCGACCAAGCCGCGCCTGTCAGCCGCGCACCGCGTCGCGCTCGACGGCAACCCCTGGTTCACCAGCATGCCGCGCGCGCAGCGCGATGCGCTGCTGGGCGCGGCCGAGCTGCTGCATGTGCGCCGCGGCACCATGGTGTTCCGCCAGGGCGACCCGATCCATGCGGCGGGCGGCGGCTTCTACGGGCTGGTGGCGGGCACGATCAAGATCTCGTCGCTGCGCCAGGACGGGCGCGAGGCCATCCTGGCGGTGCTGGAGCCGGGCAACTGGTTCGGCGAGATCACGCTCATCGACGGCTCGCCGCGCACGCACGACGCCACCGCGCTCGAAGCGCTCGACCTGCTGGTGGTGCCGCCCGAGGCCTTCGTGCGGCAGATGCGCGACGTGGTGTTTTCCAACGCCATCGCGGCCATGCTGGCCGCGCGCGTGCGCATGCTCTACGGCCTGGCCGAAGACGCCACCTTGCGCAGCCTGCGCGCGCGCGTGGCGCACCGGCTGCTGGTGCTGGCGCGCGGCGACGCCACGCAGTCGGTGCACCTGCGGCACGAACTCATGCTGTCGCAGGAGGCGCTGGCCATGATGCTCGGCGTGACGCGCCAGACGCTGTCCAAGGAGCTCAACGCGCTGGCCACCGAAGGCGTGGTGTCGCTGGGCTACGGGCGCATCGAACTGCTGTCGCTCGAGGCGCTGCAGGGGCTGGTGCGCACGGGCTGAGGGTCTTGTCACAGCGCGGGCAGGGCGCAGGCGTATAAGACTTTCCCGGCCCGTCATTCCGGCGGCCCGGTGTCTTATTTCTTCACTGGAAGGTGGCGAATCATGAGCAACAACAAACCGACGGTCGTCCTGGCCCATGGTTTCTGGGGTGGTGCGGCGCACTGGCACAACGTCATCGTGGAGCTGCTGCGCAAGGGCCACACGGCCATCCGCGCGGTCGAGCTGCCGCTGACCTCGCTGGCCGACGACGCCGAGCGCACGCGCAAGATGGTGGCGCAGGTGCAGGGGCCGGTCTTGCTGGTCGGCCACTCGTACGGCGGCGCCGTGATCACGCAGGCCGGCGACCTGCCCAACGTGGTGGGGCTGGTCTACATCGCCGCCTTCGCACCCGACGCAGGCGAAAGCCCCGGCGGCATCACGCAGGAGCATCCGCCCGTGGCCGTGCCCAACCTGGCGCCCGACAGCGACGGCTACCTGTGGGTGATACCCGAGAAATACCACGAGAGCTTCTGCCAGGACCTGAGCGCCGAGGAAGGCCTGGTGATGGGCCTGACGCAGAAGGCGCCGCTGGCCAGCACCTTCGGCGACACCATCACGGCGCCGGCCTGGAAGAAGAAGCCGTCGTGGTACCAGATCTCGAGCGAGGACCGCATGATCTCGCCGGTGAACCAGGAGCGCATGTCGGCGCGCCTGGGCGCGAAGAAGGTCATCACGCTGGCGGCCAGCCACGCCTCGCTGGCCTCGCAGCCGCAGGCCGTGGCGGCGCTCATCGACGAAGCCGCGAGCGCTGCCTGAGGCCGGCTACGCGCAGCGCCCGGCGCGCTGCGCAGCCGTCGGGCGGGCCCGCCAGCCGAGGAACGCCACGGCGCAGGCCGCTGCAATCACGATCGCCACGGCCACGCCCATCACCGAGAAGAAGGCCTGATCGAAGGCCGTGTGCGCGAGCGCCACGAGCTGCGAGGCGATGGGCGCGGGCAGCGTTTCGGCGGCCAGCAGCGCGGCGTCGATGCTGTCGCTGGCCGAAGCCGGTACGGCCAGGCCGTCTGGAATGACCAGCGCGGCGGTGTAGCTCGCCGAGAGCACGCTGCCCAGCAGCGCGATGCCCAGCACGCCGCCGAGTTCGTACGACACCTCTTCGATCGACGCCGCCATGCCGGCGTGTTCCACGGGCGCGTTGTTCATGACCGCGTTGGACGCCGCCGTGATGGTCGCGCCCACGCCCAGCCCCAGCAGCACCAGGATCGTCGGCTTGAGCAGGCCCGCGGCATCGACCGCCAGTGCCAGCGCGCACAGCGCCAGCGCCGTGGTCACGAGGCCGCCCAGGATGACGGGGCGCGAGCCGATGCGTGCCAGCAGCAGGCCCGCGAGCGGCCCCGCCACGAAGGCGGCCAGCGGCAGCGGCAGCAGGGTGAGGCCGGCTTGCAGCGGCGTGAGGCCGACCACGAGTTGCAGCCGCTGGCTGAACACCAGCTCGACACCGATCAGCGCCACCGAGGCCACGATGGCCGCGATCACACCGCCCGAGAAGTACGCGTTGCGGAACAGTCGGAAGTCGATCAGCGGCGCGCTGCTGCGCCGCTGGCGCCGCACGAAGAGGGCCATGGCCACCACGGCGAGCACGCCGGTGATGGCGGCTGTCGTGACCGAGGGCGCGAACTTCGTGAGTTCCTTGATGGTCAGCACGAGGAAGACCAGCCCCGCCAGCACCTGCACCGAGCCGATGAAGTCCCACGGGCGCGTGCCGGTGTTCTTCTGCGTCGGCAGCAGCCACAGGGCCAGCACCAGCGCGAGCACCACCACGGGCACGTTGATGAGAAACACCGAACCCCACCAGAAGTATTCGAGCAGCACGCCGCCCACTACCGGCCCGAGCGCCGCGCCGCCCGAGGCCACCGAGGCCCACACGCCGATGGCCACGGCGCGCTCGCGCTCGTCGGTGAACACCAGCCGCAGGATCGCCAGCGTGGCCGGCATCATCATCGACGCGCCCACGCCCAAGAGGGCCCGCGCGGCGATGAGGACGGCCGGGTTCGGCGCGTAAGCCGCGCACAGCGAGGCCACGCCGAACACGGAAAGACCCGCGACGAACATGCGCCGGTAGCCCACGCGGTCGCCCAGCGCGCCCATGCCCAGCAGGAAGCCGGAGACGACCACGGTGTACGCGTTGAGGATCCAGAGCTTCTCGGTGGCCGACGCGGCCAGGTCGTGCGTGAGCGTGGGCAGCGCCGTGTAGAGCACGGTCATGTCGACCACGATCAGCAGCAGCGCCATCGAGACGATGCCGAGCGTGATCCATTTCTTTGCGGTGGGGTTCAGGCCGTTCATGGCGTGGCCCTCCGGTCGTGCGGCTGTGCGGTGGTGCCGTCCAGTTCCTTGAGCATGGTGACGGACACCGTCTCGCAGCCGCGGGCGTGGAAGAAGTCGTGCGCGCGGGTGTTGCCGATGCCGCTTTCGAGAAAGAGGCGCTGGATGCCGTGGCGCTGCAGTTCGGCGCAGACCCAGTCGAACAGCAGCCCGCCCAGGCCCATGCCCTGGAAGCGCGCGTCGACCACGAGGTCGTCGAGCGTCGCGAAGCTGCGCGCGGCGCGGCGGGTGTCGTCGATGGACACCAGCGCGAAGCCGGCCAGTGCGCCGTCGGTTCGCGCGACGGCCACGCGTGCGTGGGCGGTGGCCGGGTCCAGCGCGAGGGTCTCGCGCACCTGCGCCATGAAGACGGCGGGCAGGTCGGCGCGCCATTCGCCGAGGGCCACGGCGCGCTGCTCCTGCAACTCGGAGTGCGAGATGTAGGCAGGGGAAAGTTGCTGCAGGAACAGGGCGGTCAACGCCTGCGCCTGGAAAGGATCGCTGCACCAGCTCAGTTCGAACGCCGGTGTCGTCTTGTTGTTTGCATTCGTCATGGCGCCATGTTGCGCCATTAAAATGAATGAATAAAGATGAAATCCATCTGATAAATAGATGAGTAGGTGGCCGAAATGGAATGGACCGTCGACCAATTGCGCCAGTTCGTGACGACCGCCGAGTGCGGCTCGTTCTCGGCCGCGGCGCGCCACCTGGGCAAGGCCCAGTCGGCCGTGAGCACCGCCATCGGGCTGCTCGAAGTCGACCTCGGCGTGGCCCTGTTCGACCGCTCGCGCCGCAACGCGCAGCTGTCCGACGCGGGGCGGGTGCTGCTGCTGGAGGCGCGCGAGTTGCTGCGGCAGGCCGAGCAGCTCGACCAGCGCGCCCGCTCGCTGCACGAGGGCGACGAGGCCGCGCTGTCGCTGGCGCTGGACGAAGCCCTGCCATACACCGCCATCGGCACGCTGATGCGCGAGCTGTCGGTGAAGTTTCCGAGCCTCGAGCTCACGCTGCTGAACGGCACCGCGACCGAGGTGGCCGACTACGTCGAGCAGGAGCGCGCCAGCGTGGCCTTCCACTTCGACCGCGGCCCGGTGCGCGCGAGCTTCGACCAGCGCCACATCGGCAGCGTGCGCCAGGGCGTGTTCGTGGCCAGCGACCATCCACTGGCCGACGGCCGCACGGTGCGGCGCCAGGACCTGGCGCGGCAACGCCAGCTGCTGATGCATGCGGACGACGTGCACGAGGTGGCCTACAGCCCGCGCGTGTGGCGCTCCGACAGCTTCTACAGCACGGCCGAGATGGTGGCCGACAACCTGGGCTGGGCCGTGCTGCCCATCAACATCGCGCGCTACGAAGGCTTCAGCAAGGCGCTGAAGGAGGTGCCTTGCCCGTCGCTGGCCTTGCCGCGGCTGTCGGTGCGCATGCTGTGGCTGCCGGGGCGCCCGCTCGGTGCGACGGCGCTGTATGTGCAGCAGCGCTTCACCGAGCTGCTGGGCGACAGCGCCGTGTGAGGCGCGTCAGCGCAGGACCCGACCGTCGGCCGAGATGCTGATGAGGTCGATGCTGCGCACGTTGTCGCGCAACCCGGGGCGCAGGTTGATGCGAAAGCCGCCCACGTCGTAGTCGGTCATCGCCGTCATCGTGCGTTGCAGCGTGGCGGTGTTGAAGCCGCGGCCCGCGCGGCGCACGGCCTCGCCCGCGGCCTTGGCGGCGATGAAGCCTTCGAGCCCTTCGTACGACGCGGTCTGGTCGGAGTTGTCGACCGCCGCGAGGTACTCCTTGACGATCGGAATGGCCGAGGGGCGAGGCGAAGGCACCACCTGCGAGATCACGATGCCGCCGATGTCCTTGCCCAGCTCGGCGTAGAGCGGGTCGATGCCGACGATCGAGAAGGCCATGAAGTTGCCCGTGTAGCCGCTCTTGCGCAGCTTGCGGATGGCGCCGGCCGTGGTGCCCGAGAGCGACACCAGCACGATGGCCTGGGGCGTCTGCTGCTGCACGGTCTTCAGCGCGGCGTCGAGCTTGTCGGCGCCGGCGGGCACCAGCGCGCTGGCGACCAGCGGTGGCAGCTTGAGTTCGGTGACGGCCTGCTGCACGGCGGCCAGGCCGGCGCGGCCCATGGCGTCGTCGTCGCCCACCAGCGCGATGCGCTTTTGCCCCACGGTGGCGCACTGGCGCACGATCTTGAGGGCCTCGTCGATCATGCCCGGGCGCACATGGAACACGTTCGGGTGATCGGGGCCGCGCAGCGTGTCGGAGGCGGCGAAGGGCGCAAAGAGCAGGCTGCCCTGCTGCGTGGCGACTTTGGCGCCGGCCTCGCTGCTGGCGGTGCCGACAAAGCCGAACAGCATGTCGGCCTTGTTCGCGCCCAGCAGCGTGCGGGCGTTGGTGGTGGCGCGCGCGGCGTCGTAGCCGTCGTCCAGTTGCAGCAGCTTCAGCTGCAGGCCGGTGGCGGCGTTGCGCGTGTTGAAGTCGCTCACGGCGAGCCGGCTGCCGGCCGCGAAGGCGTTGCCGATCTCGTTGGCGCTGCCGGTGAGCGGCACCGACTGGCCGAGCAGGACGACGCGGGCCCCGGCGGCGGCCGGGCGTGGCGTCTGTGCCAGCAAGGGACGGGTGATGCCGAGGCCGCTTCCCAGAAGCAGCATTGCGGAGGCTTTTCCCAGCCATGTCCTGCGAGACGCGTTCATTGGCTACCTTTTGCTAACAATAGTAAAAAAGTGTAGCAATTTCGAGGCCAGGGCGGAAGGCGCGGGTGCTCCAGAATTGCCCTGATGAACTTGAATACGTCCTGGGTTTGGGGAGGGGTGTGTGTGGCGCTCGCCGGTTGTGTCGCGCCCCCACCGACCGTGGTGGAAAAAGAGCCGCCCCCGCTGGAGATTTTGGTGCCCGTTGCGCCGCCACCGCCGCCCCTGATCGAGCCGCCACCGGCGGGACCGCCGATGGCACTGCCGCCCACGCTGCCACGGTCCCCCAAGGTCGCGTCGCCACCACGGCCACCGTCCCCCATGATCGCGCGGCCACCGCTGCCACCGCCCCCCATGATCGAGCCGCCACCGCTGCCACCGGCGGGGCCGCCGATGGCCTTGCCGTCGGGGCCGACCCTCATGGCGGCGCCGCGCGCCGATTCGCGCGTTGCGGCGGACGCGGTCGTGACGGAGCCGGTGATCCGCCAGCGCCGCTATCCCAGCTACCCGTCCGCGCTGGTGGAAGAGGGCATCGAGGGCCTGGTGGTCACGGCCTTCTTCGTCGGCGTGGACGGCAAGCCCGAAGACATCCGCGTCGAACGCTCACCGCACCCGCTGCTGTCGCAGGCGGCGACCGATTCGCTCAAGGGATGGCACTTCGACCCGGCGCGCACCGCGGACGGGCGTGCGGTGCGCGCCCGCATGCGGCTGCCGTTCCGCTTCAAGCTCGTCGAGTGAGCGGGGGAAGGTGACGCGCGCTCAGGCGCGTTTTTCGAACACCAGGTCCCACACGCCGTGGCCCAGCTTGAGGCCGCGGTTCTCGAACTTGGTGAGCGGGCGGTACGCCGGCTTGGGCGCGTAGCCGGTGTCCGGCGCGGTGTTGCGCAGCAGCGGCTCGGCGCCCAGCACCTCGAGCATCTGCTCGGCGTAGGGCTGCCAGTCGGTGGCGCAGTGGATGTAGCCGCCGGGGCGCAGGTGCTGCGCCAGCTTGGTCACGAACTCGGGCTGGATCAGGCGGCGCTTGTTGTGGCGCTTCTTGTGCCACGGGTCGGGAAAGAACACGTGCACGCCGGCCAGCGTGCCGGGCTGCAGCATGTGGTCGATCACGTCGACCGCGTCGTGCGCGCAGATGCGGATGTTCGAGATCGACTGCTCGCCGATGCGCTTGAGCAGCGCGCCCACGCCGGGCTCGTGCACCTCGCAGCACAGGAAGTTGGTCTCGGGCAGCACCGTGGCGATGTGGGCCGTGGCCTCGCCCATGCCGAAGCCGATCTCCAGCACCGTCGGGCCCACGCGGCCACCGAAGGCCGCCGTGAGGTCGAGCCGCTCGGGCGTGTAGGGCACGAGGAACAGCGGGCCCAGCTCGGCGAAGGCGCGGGCCTGGCCGTCGGTGGTGCGGCCGGCGCGCTTCACGAAGCTCTTGAGGCGGCGGTGCAGCGGGTGCGGCTTGCCGTCGGTGGCGTCGTCTTCGGGGGATGCGGGCAGGTCGTCGCCGGGCGGGAGGTCGTTGGACACGGTGTCGGGAATGTTCATGAGGGCCGCGAATTGTAGAGATCGCGCCATTCGGGCACCCAGCCGGCCAAGGCGGCGGTGCAGTGGCCGGCGGCCGTGGGGCGCAGGCCGAGGGCGCGCGCGGCGGTGTCGAGCGCGGCCAGCGCGGCGTGCGGCGTCGCGGTGTCGATGGCCGTGGCGCCGTTCTGCTTGGAGAGCTTGTCGCCGTCGGCGCCGCGCACCAGCGGCGTGTGCAGGTAGCTCGGCGTGGGCAGGCCGAGCGCTTGCTGCAGCAGGATCTGGCGTGCCGTGTTGTCGGCCAGATCCTCGCCGCGCACCACGTCGGTCACGCCCTGTTCGGCGTCGTCGACCACCACGGCGAGCTGATACGCCCAGGGGCCGTCGGCGCGGCGCAGCACGAAGTCGCCGACCTCGCGCTGCACGTCCTGCCGCTGCGGGCCGAGGCGGCGGTCGTGCCAGTGCAGGTCGCCGGCCGGCATGCGGTGCGCCGCAAAGCGCCAGGCGCGCGCGGGCTTGCCGTGCAGGCCGTCGCGGCAGGTGCCGGGGTAGACGCGCTCGCCGTGGCGTTCGTGCGCATGGCCGAGCCGGGCCAGGGCCAGGTCGATGTCCTTGCGCGAGCAGCCGCAGGGGTAGGTGAGGCCGCGCGCCTGCAGCGCGGCCAGGGCCGCCTCGTAGTGCGGGGTGCGCTGCGTCTGCCACTCGGGCGGTTCGTCGGGGAGCAGGGCGCAGTCGGCGAGCTGGCGCAGGATGCGCTCGCCCATGCCGGGCAGGCAGCGCTCGGTGTCGGCGTCCTCGATGCGGACCAGCCAGCGCGCACTGTCGCCGCGCGCGCGCACGTCGAGCCAGCTCGCGAGCGCGGCCACCAGCGAGCCGGCGTGCAGCGGGCCGGTGGGCGAGGGGGCGAAGCGGCCGGTGGCCCGCATCCTTTCTTAGAGAACTGCGAGGGCCAGCGAGAGGCCCGAAACGAAACCGTCTTCCACGCGATGGCCGATGCACCAGTCACCGGCGATGCCGATGCGGGCCTTGGCGTCCCACAGGTGGGTCTGGCCCACGGGCACCTGCGTCTGCGCCTCGGGCCAGCAGCGCGCCTTGGCGTGGCTGGGCGTGGCGTGGATGCCGGTGATCTCCGAGAAGGCGCGCAGCAGCTTGGCCTCGATGCGCGCGGGCGTGTCGCGCAGGTGTTCTTGCGACCAGGTGGCGCTGGCCTGCAGGGTCCAGCGCTCGACGCGCTCGCGGCCGGGCTTGGACGATTCGCGCGCCAGCCACGCCACGCGGTGGTGGGTGCTGCGCGCCACGTTCCATTGCGGGCCGAGGTGCGACATGTTGGCCTGGTTGGCCTGGGGGAAGGCGATCATCAGCGTCCAGCAGGGCGCGATGCGCACGCGGTCGATCTTGCGGCTCAGCGTGGCCGAGCGTTCGCCATCGGCGAGCAGCTCGCGGGTGCGTGCGGGCGGCACGGCCAGCAGCACAGCGTCGAAGCCGGAGTACACATGCTGCGAATCGTCGGCGCCGGCGGTGCGCAGCTGCCAGCGGGTGGCGTCGAGCGCGTCGGGCTCGATGCGGGTGACCTGGGTGCCGGTGACGAGGTGTTCGCCCAGCGGCGCGGCCCAGTGGGCCACGAGCGCGTCCATGCCGGGCTGGGCGACCCAGTGCGGCTCCAGCGAGGGCAGCGCCGCCTCGGCCACGCGGCCGTGGGCGTCGAGCACGCGCACGAGGTTGGCGCTCCAGGGGCGGCACAGCGCGGGCGTGGTGGCCAGCACCTGGGCGAAGCGCGGGTCGCGCACGGTGAAGTACTGCGCGCCGCTGTCGAAGCGGCCGAAGGCGGTGTCGATGCTCGCCATCCGCCCGCCCGGCGTGGCCTCGCGTTCGAACACCGTGACACGGTGCCCGGCCTGCATCAGCGTGCGGGCACAGGCCACGCCGGCAATGCCGGCGCCGATGACGGCGTAGTGGCGGGCGGCGGCGGGAGTTCGGTGGCGGTCGGCGGTGGCGCGGGCTTTGGCTTTGGGCATGGCGGACTCTTTTCTTTTGACAGGGTGATGACTGAGGAGGCCGTGCACACTCTAACTCGGTCTGCGCGCGTCGCCGGGCTGGGGGCGACCCTTATGACGCCGTCATCGCGTGGCGTTCAACGACCGCGGTGCCGTTCGAGCAGCGCCTTGCGCGTGCCCTCGTGCTCGAACTGCGCGAGCCACCATGCGAGCGCGCGCCCCGGCTTGCCCGCACTGCGCACGCGCCACGCGCAGTGCATGGTGCCCAGCGGCGGCTGGCGTTCGGTCTGCAGCTCGACGAGATGGCCGGCCTCGATGTAGGGCCGCGCCATCGGCTCGGGCAAGAAGCCGCCGCCCAGGCCGTGCAGCTGCGCGGCGATCTTGGCCTGCATGCTGGGCACGGTGAGCACGTCCTGCCCGCCGACGAGGTTCACCGTCATGCTCGGCCCGCTGCGCACCGAGTCGGCCGCGGCCACCGCGCGGTGCTGGCGCAGCACCGCGTCGCTCAGCGGCTGCGGCAGGCGCGCGAGCGGATGGTGCGGCGCCACCGCGAACACGAAGCGCAGTTCGCCGATCGGCCGGCTGCGGATGCCGGTGGCGGTGAAGGCCAGGCTCGCGGCATCGAGCACCGCGCCGATCGCCAGGTCGGCCTCGCCGCTGGTCAGCGCCTCGATGGTGCCGAGCAGCGTTTCGTCGCGCAGCTTCAGGCGCGTGGGCGGCTCGAGCGCGAAGAAGGCGGTGCACAGGTCGAGCAGCGGGTCGCGTGCGATCACGCTGTCGACCGCGATGGTCAGCATCGGCTCCCAGCCGGTGGCCACGCGCTTCACGCGGTTGGCCACGGCGTCGATCTCGCCGAGCAGGCGCGCGGCCTCGCGCAGCAGTTCGGCGCCGGCCTCGGTGATACGGGCCTGGCGCGCGCTGCGGTCGAACAGCAGCACGTCCAGGGCGTCCTCGATCTGGCGCACGCGGTAGCTCAGCGCGCTGGGCACCAGGCCGAGCGCGCGCGCGGCGGCGGCGAAGCTGCCGGTGGTGGCCACCGTCTGCAGCATGGCCAGCGCGTCGGGGGTGAGGACGTCTCGGGCGCTCGTCATGGGGCGGGCTCCATCGTTCAAATAATTTGAATGATGCCATCAAAACCGGGCGCCTTTCAGAGGGGGATGGAGGTCCAAAATTCTTCTCATCCGCTGCGCATCCGGCGCGGCCCACGACGAAAGCCCCGGCGCCCGAACCGGGTGGGGCAGCAAGGAGTTCGATATGTTGCAAGTGCGTAAATCCCAGGAACGCGGTTATGCCGACCATGGCTGGCTGCGCTCGTTCCACAGCTTTTCCTTCGCGGGGTACTACGATCCGGCCTACATGGGCTTCGGCAACCTGCGGGTGATCAACGAAGACCGCGTGGCGGCGGGCGCCGGCTTCGGCACCCACGGCCACCGGGACATGGAGATCATCAGCTACGTGCTCTCGGGCGAACTCGCGCACAAGGACAGCATGGGCAACATCGAATCCATTCCGCCGGGCGACGTGCAGCGCATGAGCGCCGGCCGTGGCGTGATGCACAGCGAGTTCAACCACAAGGCCGACCAGACCACGCACTTCCTGCAGATCTGGATCGAGCCCAAGGAACGCGGCATTGCCCCCGGCTACGAGCAGAAGCAGTTCAGCGACGCCGAAAAGCGCGGCACCCTGCGCCTGGTGGCCTCGCCCGACGGCCGCGACGGCTCCGTGACGGTGAATGCCGACGCCCGCCTGTTCGCCGGCCTGTTCGACGGCAGCGAGACCGCCAGCCTGGCGCTCGACCCGCAACGCAAGAGCTATGTGCACCTGGTGCGCGGTGAGCTCGAAGTCAACGGCCAGAAGCTCGTGGGCGGCGACGCCGCGATGCTCGAAGGCGAATCGCAACTCACGCTCGGCGCCGGTAAGGATGCCGAAGTGCTGGTGTTCGACCTGACGGCCTGAGACGGCGTCTTTTTTCTTTTCTTTGTTCCTTTCGCTTCAACAACCAACGAGGAGTTTCACCATGGCCATTACGACCACAACCGCCACCCCCAACGCCGCCCAGGACACGCTGGCGCTCATCGGCCGCGTACTGCTCGCTGCGCTGTTCGTGCCCGCCGGCTTCGGCAAGCTCATGGGCTTTGCCGGCACCGTGGGGTACATCTCCTCGGTGGGCGCGCCGCTGCCGCAGGTGGCGGCGGTCATCGCGATCGTCGTGGAGCTGGGGCTCGGCCTGCTGCTGCTGGTCGGCTTCAAGACGCGCGTGTCGGCGATCGTGCTGGCGATCTTCACCGTGGCCGCGGCCGTGATGTTCCACAACTACTGGGGCATGCCCGCCGACAAGGCCTTCGTGAACCAGCTGATGTTCTTCAAGAACATCGCGATCGCCGGTGGCCTGCTCGCCTTCGCTGCTTTTGGCGCCGGTCGCTTCAGCATCGATAAAAAGTAAGCTCGCTTCACCCCAGGCCGCGCACACCTCGTGGGCGCGGCCTGCCGACTTCATCGCTTCATTGAGGAAATCCGTTTTCATGGCAAACATCGTCGTTGTCTTCCATTCCGGCTACGGCCACACCCAGCGCGTGGCCCAGGCCGTGGCCGACGGGGCGGGCGCGCAGCTGCTCGCCATCGACGCCGACGGCAACCTGCCGGCCGGTGGCTGGGAGACGCTGGCCGCGGCCGACGCGATCATCTTCGGCTCGCCGACCTACATGGGCGGCGTGAGCTGGCAGTTCAAGAAATTCGCCGACGCGTCGTCCAAGGTCTGGTACACGCAAGGCTGGAAAGACAAGCTCTTCGCCGGCTTCACCAACAGCGCCACGATGAACGGCGACAAGGTCACGACCATGACCTACCTGTGGACGCTGGCCATGCAGCACAGCGGCATCTGGGTCAGCATGGGCATCCTGCCGACCAACAACAAGGCAGCCACGCGCGACGCCATGAACTACGTCGGCGGCTACGGCGGCCTGCTCACGCAATCGCCCTCGGACGCGAGCCCGGCCGAGATGCCCAAGGGCGACCTGGAAACCGCGCGCGCCTTCGGCGAGCGCATCGGCGCGGTGGCAAGATCGCGCGCATAACGCCCCACCGAACCTCGCCCACAAGGACACCACGATGACCGACACCATCCCCGAAATCCAATTGCTGCGGCCCCACGACAAGGACCTGGGCGGTGGCTTCAACGTGCGGCGTGTGCTGCCGGCGGCGCAGCGCCGCTCGGTCGGGCCCTTCGTGTTCTTCGACCACTTCGGCCCGGCCACCGAGCAGCCCGGCAACGCGCACGACGTGCGGCCGCACCCGCACATCGGCCTGTCGACGGTCACCTACCTGTTCGAGGGCGCGATGATGCACCGCGACAGCCTGGGCAGCGTGCAGGAGATCCAGCCCGGCGCCATCAACTGGATGACCGCGGGGCGCGGCATCGTGCACTCCGAGCGCAAGCCCGAGCGCCTGCTGGCCGATACCTTCGTGAACCACGGCCTGCAGCTGTGGGCCGCGCTGCCGCAGGCCCATGAAGAGGTCGAACCCAGCTTCGAGCACACGCCGACCGAGGCCATTCCCGAGCTGACGGTGCAGGGCGTGCCCGTGCGCGTGCTGGTGGGCGAGGCCTTCGGCGTGCGCTCGCCGGTGAAGACGCTGGCGCAGACGGTCTACCTCGATATCGCGCTGCCGGCCGGCGGCCGTTTCGAGCTGCCCGCGCTGGCGCCCGAACTGGCGGTCTACATGGTCGACGGCGATGCGCAGGTGAACGGCGAGCCCGCACCCGCCCACACGATGGCGGTGCTGCCCGACCGGCAGGGCGCGGTGTTCACTGCCGACGCCGCCGTGCGCCTGATGGTGATCGGCGGCGAGCCGCTGGACGGCCCGCGCTACATCACCTGGAATTTCGTCTCGAGCCGGCGTGAGCGCATCCTCGAAGCCGGCGCCGATTGGGCTGCCCAGCGCATGGGTCACGTGCCCGGCGAGACCGAGTTCATTCCGCTGCCGGGCAAGCCCTTCGGCGTGCGCGAGCCCGACACGGGCACCACGCCGGTCTGAGCCCTCTGCTTATTGCTTGATGCCGATGTCCGGGTCTTCCGAGGCCCGGGCGCTGGCGTCGGAGGCGCGCGCGCTGAGGTCGGGCGCCAGGGCCCGGCGGCCGTCGAACACGAAGCAGTCGCCGTGGTAGTGCGCGCCGCCGACGTCCTCGAAGTATTTGAGGATGCCGCCTTCGAGCTGCAGCACGTGCTCCACGCCTTCCTCGCGCATGAGGATGGCCGCCTTCTCGCAGCGGATGCCGCCGGTGCAGAAGCTCACCACCGTCTTGCCCTCGAAGTCGGCGCGGTGCGCCTTCAGGGCGGGCGGGAACTCGGTGAACTTGGTGATGCGCCAGTCGATCGCGCCGTCGAAGGTGCCTTCGTCGACTTCGAAGTCGTTGCGCGTGTCCAGCATCACGATCTCGCGGCCCTCGTCGTCGTGGCCCTGGTCGAGCCAGCGCTTGAGCGTGGGCGCGTCCACGCCGGGCGCGCGGCCGGCGGCGGGCTGGATGGCCGGGTGGTCCATGCGGATGATCTCGCGCTTGAGCTTCACCAGCATGCGCCGGAAGGGCTGCGTGGCCGACCAGCTTTCCTTGGTTTCGAGGTCGGCAAAGCGCGCGTCGGCGCGCAGGTCGGCCAGGAAGGCGTGGATGGCCTGCGCCGTCCCCGCCAGAAACAGGTTGATACCTTCGGGCGCCAGCAGGATCGTGCCCATGAGTCCCAGGGCCTGCGCGCGGTCGCGCAGGGTCTCACGCAGCACGGGGCTGTCGTTGATGCCCACGAACTTGTAGGCGGCGATATTCAAAATCTCTTGCACGGGGCGGGATTGTAGGGATCGCCACACCACATCGTGGAGGGCGGCTTCCTACAATCGACGGATGTTTGTTCACCTGCGTCTGCACACCGAGTTTTCCGTCGTCGATGGCACGAATCGAATCGACGAAGTCATCAAGGCCGCCGCTGCCGACAAGCAGCCTGCGCTGGCCATCACCGACCTGAACAACCTGTTCGGGACGGTCAAGTTCTACAAGCAGGGCCGGGGCAAGGGCGTCAAGCCCGTCATCGGCGCTGAAATCTTCATCGACGGGCTGGGCAAGGAGCCCGGCGCGCTGACCCGCCTCATCCTGCTGGTGCAGAACATGGAGGGCTACCTCAACCTGTCGGAGCTGCTGGCCCGCGCCTGGACGCAGAACGTGAGCCGCGGCCAGTCGCAGGCGGCCTGCAAGCTCGAATGGCTGCAGGAACTGCAGGGCGGCCTGATCGCGCTGTCGGGCGCACAGGCCGGGCCGCTGGGCCAGCCGCTGCTGCAAGGCCAGGAGGAGCGCGCCGCCGAACTGGCGCTGCAACTCGCGGGCATGTTCCCGCACCGTTTCTACATCGAGCTGCAACGCGCCGGCCGTCCTGAAGACGAGCCGCACGTGATTGCGGCCGTGAAGCTCGCCGCCCGCCTGAAGCTGCCGGTGGTCGCCACGCACCCCGTGCAGTTCGCCGAACGCCAGGACTACGAAGCGCATGAAGCGCGCGTGTGCATTTCCGAAGGCGAAATCCTCGGCAACCCGCGCCGCGTGCGCAAGTTCACCGAGGAGCAGTACTTCAAGTCGAGTGCCGAGATGCAGGCGCTGTTCGCCGACGTGCCGAGCGCGCTGGCCAACACGGTCGAGATCGCCAAGCGCTGCAACCTCACGCTGGTGCTCGGCAAGCCGCAGCTGCCCGACTTTCCCACGCCCTTCATCAGCGAAGGCGTGCGCATGCCGATCGGCGAGTTCTTCCGCCAGGAGTCGTTCGAAGGCCTGGAGGTGCGGCTGAAGCACCTGTTCCCCGACGAAGCCAAGCGCGAGGCCGAACGGCCGCGCTACGTGGAGCGCCTGGAGTTCGAGATCAACACGATCCTGAACATGGGCTTCCCCGGCTACTTCCTGATCGTGGGCGACTTCATCAAGTGGGCCAAGGAAAATGGCTGTCCCGTGGGCCCGGGCCGGGGCTCGGGTGCGGGCTCGCTCGTGGCCTACGCGCTGAAGATCACCGACCTCGACCCGCTCGAATACAAGCTGCTGTTCGAACGTTTCCTGAACCCCGAACGCGTCTCGATGCCCGACTTCGACATCGACTTCTGCCAGGGCAACCGGGACCGCGTGATCGATTACGTGAAGGACAAGTACGGCCGCAACGCCGTGAGCCAGATTGCCACTTTCGGCACCATGGCCGCGCGCGCGGCCATCCGCGACGTGGGCCGCGTGCTGGACATGAGCTACATGTTCTGCGACGGCATCAGCAAGCTGATTCCGAACAAGCCGGGCATGTCGGTCACGCTGCAATATCCGCCCGCGACCAAGATCGAAGGCGACAAGAACAACTACGCCATCGAGATGGAGCCGCAGCTGGCGGAGCGCATCGAGAAGGAAGAAGAAGTCCGCATGCTGGTCGAGCTCGCACAGAAGCTCGAAGGCATGACCCGCAACATCGGCATGCACGCCGGCGGCGTGCTCATTGCGCCGGGCAAGCTCACCGACTTCTGCCCGCTGTACCAGCAGCCCGGCAGCGAATCGGCCGTGAGCCAGTACGACAAGGACGACGTCGAAGCCATCGGCCTCGTGAAGTTCGACTTCTTGGGCCTGGCCACGCTCACGATCCTGGAGATCGCGCGCGAGTTCATCATGAAGCGCCACAAGGGCCAGGAGAACTTCGCGTTCGAGAACATCCCGCTGAACGACGGGCCGACCTACCGCCTGTTCTCCGACGGCAAGACCGAGGCCGTGTTCCAGTTCGAATCCCGCGGCATGCAGGGCATGCTGAAGGACGCGCGCCCCACGCGCCTGGAAGACCTGATTGCGCTGAACGCGCTGTATCGTCCGGGCCCGATGGACCTGATTCCCAGCTTCGTGGCGCGCAAGCACGGCCGCGAAGACGTGGAGTACCCGCACCCGGCCGTGGCCGAGATGCTCTCCGAGACCTACGGGATCATGGTCTACCAGGAGCAGGTGATGCAGACCGCGCAGATCCTGGGCGGCTACTCGCTCGGCGGCGCCGACTTGCTGCGTCGCGCGATGGGCAAGAAGAAGCTCGAGGAAATGGCCGAGCACCGCGAGAAGTTCCGCGCGGGCGCGCTGTCCACGCACGGCATCGTGCAGGACAAGGCCGACGAAATCTTCGACTTGATGGAGAAGTTCGCGGGCTACGGCTTCAACAAGTCGCACGCCGCCGCCTACTCGCTGCTGGCGTACCACACGGGCTGGCTCAAGGTCCACTACACGGCCGAGTTCTTCTGCGCCAACATGACCGTGGAAATGGACGACACGGACAAGCTCAAGCTGCTGTTCGAAGACGCCCAGAAGAACTTCAACATCACCTTCGAGCCGCCGGACGTGAACCGCGGCAACTACCGCTTCGAGCCGGTCACCAACCGGATCATCCGCTACGGCCTGGGCGCCGTGAAGGGCACGGGCCAGCTCGCGGTCGAGGCCGTGGTGCGGGCGCGCGAAGAGGGCGGGCCGTTCAAGAGCCTGTACGACTTCTGCGTGCGCATCGACCGCCAGCGCATCAACAAGCGAACGGTCGAGGCGCTCATCAAGGCCGGCGCGTTCGACGCCATCCAGCAGAACCGCGCCTCGCTCATCGCCTCGGTCGACCGCGCCTTCGAGTTCGCCATTGCCACAGCGGCCAACGCCTCGCAGGCCGACATCTTCGGCGACTGCGAGCACGGCTCGGCCACGCAGGAACCCGATCTGGTCGACGCCACGCCCTGGGGCGTGAAGGAGCGCCTGACTTTCGAGAAAACGGCGGTCGGCTTCTACCTGTCGGGCCACCTGTTCGACGAGGTCTCGCACGAGGTGCGGCGCTTCTGCAAGCGCGAGATCGGCGACCTGCTCGACAGCCGCGATCCGCAGGTCATTGCCGGCATCGTGAGCGACTTCCGCGTCATCAACGGCCAGCGCGGCCGGCTGGCGATCTTCAAGCTCGACGACAAGTCGGAGTCCATCGACGCCACGGCCGACGAGGCGCTCATCAACGCCAACCGCAACACGCTGAAGGACGACGAACTCGTCATCGTGAGCGGCAAGCTGCAGCCCGCGCGCGGCGGCTTCGAAGCGCGCTTCCAGGTGCAGCAGGTGTGGGACCTGGCCTCGGCGCGCTGCCGCTTCGGCAAGTTCCTGCGCGTGGCGGTCAATGGCAAGGTGCCCGAGATCGCGCGCCTCTTGAAAGACTTTCCGGCGCGCACCGAGCAGACCGAGGTCGGCGACCTGGTGCACGGCCTGCCCGTGCGTCTGTCGATGGCACGCGGTGGGGCGCAGGTCGAGTTGCAATTGGGCGAGCGCGCCAAGTTCTTCCCGACCGATGCGGCGCTGGCGAGCTGGACCGCGCAGGCCGAAGCGGGCAAGGCGCAGGTCATCTACGATTGATCGGATCGCGCGGCCCCGGGGAACCTCGGGGCCTGCGCGCGGTCCATCAGACTGTTGCAACCTGGCCTTGGGCCATTCACAGGAGGAACGACCGCATGCATTTCAAGAAGATCCTCAAGACCACCGCGTTGACGTTCGGCGTGGCGCTGCCCATGGCCGCGGCCTGGGCCCAGTACGCCGGCCCGAGCTCGGTGCCGAACCTGACGGTCAAGCAGCTGATCGAGACCGGGCAGGACGACCAGCACGCCACGGTGCGCGGCTTCATCGTCTCGCACGACGGCGGCGAGCACTACACCTTTGCCGACGACACGGGGCGCCTGAAGGTCGAGATCGACGCCAAGTACTTCCCGCCGGGCGTGAAGATCGACGACAAGGTGCGCGTCGAGCTCAGCGGCGAGTTCGACAAGGACCGGCTCACCGGCAAGACCGAACTCGACGTCAAGCGCGTCATCACCGTCCTGCGCTGACCCCGGCCTTTTTCCCGAGCGCCTGCTCGACCTGGTCGAGCACGGCCTCGGGGGCGTGCAGCCAGTCCTTGGCCAGCACTTGCATCACCTGCCAGCCGAAAGCGTCGAGGATGCGCGGACGCGAGACGTAGCGTTCCAGCACGTTGTGGCGCGTGCCTTCCTGCGCCGCGCCGTCCACGAGGAGGCCCAGCGCATAGTGCCCCTGGCCCGCTGCGCGCACCGCGAGGTCGCAGCGAAAACGCGACTGCCCCACCTGTTCGTCCACCGCATGGCCGCGTGCGCGCAGCGCCTGCGCGATCTGCGCCGTGACCTCGTCCGTGCGCGCGTGCCGCGCCACCTGGCCGCGCGCCAGCGGGTTCATGCCTTCGAGCACGCGCCGTGCCGTGTCCTCGTCGCCGCGTGACAGGCATTCGGCATAGCGCAGGAAGTTCTTCAGCGCGGCCGCGCCTTCGTTGTGGTCGTTGGTGATCGCCTCGTGGCGGATGGTCGAGACCACCGCCATGTGGTGCTTGGCACGGCTGAAGATCACGTTCAGCCGCTTCTCGCCGCCGCGCTGGTTGATCGGGCCGAAGTTCATCAGCATGCGGCCCTCGGGGTTGGGGCCGTAGCAGATGCTGAGGATGATGATGTCGCGCTCGTCGCCCTGCACGTTCTCCAGGTTCTTGATGAAGAGGCCGCAGAACTGGTCGTCTTCCTCGCGCACGTACTCGGCTTCGAGCCGCGCCGCGAAGCCGGCATCGACCGCGCCGAGCGCGTTCAGCTCCTCCTCGATCTCGCCCTGCTGCGCCTCGGAGAACGCCACGATGCCCAGGCTGCGCCCGGTCTCGCGCCGCAGCAGCTCGCGCACCAGCTGCGCGATGTGGCGTGCCTCGCCGTCGTTGATGCGGTTCTCGTACACCGCATCGGCCACGCGGTGGAAGCTGATGGCGCGCGAGAGCAGGGCGTCGACCTGCGCCTTCACGGATTCGTCGCTCGGGCTGCGCGACTGCACCACGATCTCGCCGCGCTCGGGCGCGGGCAGGCTGCGGTCGGGAATGGTGTACAGGTTGCCCGCGTAGAAGGCCGCGTTCGAAAAGCCGATGAGCGATTCGTAGCGGCTGCGGTAGTGCCAGGCCAGCAGCGTGGCCGGCAGGTTGCGCGCGCCCTGGTTCAGCAGGCTGTCGGCGTCGAGCACGACGGCGATGCGCTCGCCTTCCTCACCGTTCTCTGCATCGTCGCCTGCGACCGACACGGTGTCTTCCTCGGCGTCGCGGCCCGACGAGAAGAAGCTCGTGGGCGGCAGCTGCATCTCGTCGCCCACCACGATGATCTGCGGCGCGCGGTACAGCGCGGGCACCGCTTCCTCGACCGGGATCTGGCTGGCCTCGTCGAAGATCACCACGTCGAACAGGTCGGCCGCGAGCGGCAGCGTGTCGGACACCGACAGCGGGCTCATGAGCCAGATCGGCTTCATGTCGCGCACCACGCGACCGGTGTCGCCGCTGGCCAGTTCGCGGATCGCCTTGTAGCGCATGGTCTTGCCGAACTCGTGCTCGAGCTCGCGGCGGCCCGCGTTGTAGCTCTTCTTGAAGACCTTGCCGTCGGCGTCGAGCTGGCTGGCGGGCAGGGCGCTCTTTTGCACATGGTCGCGGAAACGCTGGCGCACCGCGGCGGCGAGCGTGCGCGCATTGCGTTCGAGCAGCTTGCGTTCGCCTTCGCCCAGGCGCTGCGCATGGCGCGCGAGCGTGGCGCCATCGAAGCGCGGCAGCCAGCGCTCGGTGCGGTACACGCGCTCCAGCCCTTCGCGCGCGACGGCGTACTCGATGGCCTCGGGCGGCAGCGGCAGGGTGCGCAGCGCGGCGGCCACCGCCGGGTCGGCGTCGGCGAGTTCCTGCAGCGGCTGGAGCACCGACGGCAGCGCGTCGGCCTGGTCGCGCAGCGTGCGGGCCAGCGCGTCGAGCGCGTCCAGCGGTTGCGCGCCCGCGTCGTGCAGCAGGTCGCGCCAGAGGGCATCGAGCGTGTCGACGCGCGGTGCGGCGGCGACGAGCTGCTCGACGCTGCGGCGGCCTGCGTCGGTGCGCAGGTGGGCCTGGAACGCCGCGCGCAGGCCGGCGCCGGCGTCGATGCCGCGCATCGCCTGCAGCTGCTGCGAGAAGGCCTCGGCGTCGGCGCAGCCGTAGTCGGCCTCGAGGCGCGCCGCCTGCTGGTCGAGCGCGGTGCGCGCGGCCTGTTCGGCGCGCAGGTCTTCGAGGATCTGGCTGGGCTGCGGACGCACGGCATGGGCGGCGAAGTCGTAGCGGCGCTTGAGTTCGCCCGACAGGCGCCACCACGAGGGCTGCAGCCAGCGCAGCAGCGAACCTTGTTGCGCGCGGGCCTGCGCCAGTGCGGCTTCGGTGTCGCCGGGCGAGAGCTTGTCGCGCCAGCGGGCGGTGCGCTGCAGCTGCGCGTCGAGCGCCTGCTGCAGGGTGCGTCTTTCATTGAGGGAGTTACCGAGCGCGAGGCTGCTCGGGTGCGCCGCGTCGAGCAGCGCCAGCTGGCCACGCGCGGCCAGCGCGGCGACGCTGCGCGCATCGGCCACCACGGCCAGCGCATCGCGCCACAGCACGCCGGCCTCGGCCAGCGGCGGCCACGCATCGACCAGCGCATCGCGGCAGGGGGCGCTCAGGTCGATGGCGCGTTCGCTGCGCTCAACCAGCCGCGCCAGCGGTTTCTCCTGCGCCAGCAGCGAGGGCGCGAGCTGCGCGAACACATGCTGCGCGAAGCTGGGTGCGCCCAGGCTTTCGGTCACGGCCAGGTGCAGGCGCGACACCAGCTCCGCATGCCGGCGCCAGGCCGCGAAGGCGGGCAGCGCCTCGGCCTGCAGCGGCGTGAGCGATGGGTCGCCGGCCTTGAGCGCCACCAGCCGCGACAGCAGCTCGCGCAGCGTCACGGCGATGTGTTCGGGCACGTCGTGCATGGCGGCGTCGAAGCGTTCGAGCGCGCGCAGGTCGAGGTCCATGGCGTCGAGCACCTGCGTGCGCTCGGTGCTTTCCTGCGCCAGCGTGCCGGGCGCCTCGAGCCACAGCTCGTAGGTCTTGCGCAGGTTCTGCACGAAGGCCTTCTTGTCGCCCTGCGAGTCGTGGATCATGCAGCACAGCTCGTCCAGCCCCTGCTGGCGCAGGCGGTGGAACACGACGTCGATGGCAGCGCGCTTCTCGCAGACGAACAGCACGCGCTGGCCGCGGCCCACGTAGTCGGCGATCAGGTTGGTGATGGTCTGCGACTTCCCCGTGCCCGGCGGGCCCTGGATGATGTAGCTGGTGCCGGTGCGCGCCAGCGCCACCGCGGCGGTCTGCGTGGCGTCGGCCTGCACCACGGGCCACTGGTCGGCCAGCGGCAGGGCGGGCGGCGTCTCGGCGTCCACGCGACGCGGCTGCAGCGAGAACACGCGGTCGAAGGCCTCGCTCGCCAGATCGGATTCGGCCAGTCCCGAGTAGTCGCGCACCAGCGACATCTTGCGGTGGTTGAAGTTGCCCAGCGTCACGGCCGTGAGGTCGATGTCCCACTGGTAGGGGTTGCCGCTGCTCTCGCGCAGCGCGAAGGTCTTGCGCTCGGTGTCGTCGACCGCGGTGGCCGCCATCTGCGGCGCGCGCGGCTGCGGCGCGCCGCCGACGGCCTCGCGCACCGGCAGCGGCACGGGGCGCACGCGCGCATGGAACAGCTGCAGACCGCGCGGGCGGAAGTCGTCCTGTGCGTAGCTGAAGTCTTGCGCGGCCACCGGCACCGCCGAGGGCGAGCGCACGCGGGTGCGGCGCTTGAACTGTTCGAGCCGCTGGCGCGCGCGCTGGTGCATCACGGCGATCTCGGGCTGCTTCACCAGCCGCAGTTGCACGCCGGGTTCGCTCTGCGCGATCTGCGCCGACAGCTGGGCGTGAAACTGTTCGAGCGAGGTCTCGCGCAGGTCGACCGTCTCGGGCAGTGCGATGCCGTAGAGCTGGCGCAGGTGATGGCGCAGCGTGGGGTTCACCTGCGCCTCGCTGGCCGAGGCTTCGAGCAGGTACTGGTCGCGCACGCCTTTCTTGCGCGTGAGCTCCACCGGCAGCATCAAGAGCGGCGAGGCGATGCGCTCGGCGCGTTCGGCCTCGCCCTCCTTGAGGTTGTGCCAGCGCAGGAAGGCGACCACCAGCGACAGCTGCGAGAAGCCGTACTCGGCCCGGTCGCGCCGTGCCTCCTGCAGGATGCGATCGAGCGCGCCCGGCAGGTAGGGCTGGTCTTCGAAGCGCAGCCAGCGCGCGAGCGGCACGGGGTCGCAGCTGGCGATGTCGGCGGCAAAGCGGCCGTCCCACACGCACAGCTGGTCGGTGCGGATGCTGTTCAGGTCGACCACCAGCGGCACGCTGGCGATGGTGAGGTTCACATGCGCCTGCGTCGGCTTGAAGTACAGCAGGCGGTTGCGCCGCGACAGGTCGAACAGGCGGTCGCGCAGGTGCAGCTGGATCGCCTGGCGGCGCTGGCCTGCGCCGTCCCTTGCCGGTGCGATGCGGTCCAGGCCAAGGTCCACGGGTTGGTCGCGGTAGGTCTCGAGGCGGCGGATGACCGAGGGCAGGTCGCGCGCACGTTCGTGGCGGTCGAGCGCGGTCATCTCGAAGATCACCGCGGCCACTACCGGGTGCAGCCGGCGGTTCAGCTCGAACAGGTTGCCGCGGTGCGTGGCAAAGCGGGTCAGGTCGTCGCCGTCGGTGAAGTCGAGCCCGCAGGACAAGCTGGCCAGCACCTGGCCCAGGCACAGGATGTCGCCGAGCGCGTCGTGGTGGCCCAGGCGCAGTTCCCACGCGGCGTAGCCGGGCAGGTAGACGGGGCGCGCGGGCACGGTGTCGGGGCCGGCCTCGGGCATCACCGCGAGGTTCTCGAGCGCGACGCCGGCGTCGGCATCGACGGTCAGGCGCGTTTCGCCGACCACGCGCAGCACCGAGGCGGCGGGTTGTTCGAGCGGCGCGATGGCCTCGGGGTGGCGGCGTGGTGCGGTGCCTTCAGGCTGGGCGAGCGCCAGCGCGGGTTCGGCGGGCGCGTCGGTCACGCGGTAGGCGAAGGCGTTGCCGAGCGCGGCGACGTGGCCGAGTTCGTGCAGGGCCGAGACCTCGCGCAGCAGCGGCAGCACGAGCTTGAGCACGTCGTCGGTCTGCAGGCCGCCGTGGGCCTCGGCGGTGGCGAGCAGTTGCAGGAGCGGGGCGAGAGCGAGGGTCATGCGGCGGCGGCCTGCGAAGAAGAGGTTGCGGCCTTGTCGAGCAAGGCGGCGGCGTCGCGCTTGACGCGGGTGAAGTTGCGCTTGGACAGACCCAGGTCCTTCAGCACGCGCTGCTCGAAGGGCGTGTCGCAGCCGAGCGCATCGGCCAGGCCCAGCGCGGCGGCGAGGGTGACGTCGTCCATCTCGGGATCGGCGGCGATGAAGTCGACCAGCACGCTGGCCAGGTAATCGTGCAGGCCGGCGGGGGCGGGCTCGGGCGGCGGCATGGCCGAGGTGGGCGGCGCGAAGTCGGGGAAGAAGCGGCGCGCATGCGCCAGCAGCGATTCCGACTGCAGCACGGGCCGCTGCAGCAGCTGCGCCAGCGTGCCGCGCGTGAGCGCACTCACGCGCTGCTGGCCGAGCATGTCGAGCGTGGCCAGGTCGAGCGGACCTTCGAGCGCGGCGGCCAGCCATTCGTCGGCGTCGTGCTCGCGGCCGGCCCACAGGCGCAGCGCGCGGGCGCGCACGAACACCTCGGGGTGGCTCACGCCGCGTGTCTGCAATGCTTTGTTGTTGGGGGCGGCGCAGATTTCTTCGGCCTGCGCGAGGTAGCTCGCCACGTTGACCTGCGTGAGGCCAGTCTCGATCTTGATGAGCGCGCTCACGGCGGGCTCGAGCGCGCCGCAGGCCACGCAGCCGCCGCGGTCGGCAAAGGCCTCGGTGTACAGCGCATGGCGCCGCGCGGCCTGCAGGTGGCTCGCGTCGGCGCGCGGGTCGGCTGCCGTGGCGTGCAGCAGGCGATCGACGACGTGGTGCTGGCCGCCGTCGCGCTCCCACAGCAGGTAGTGCGCGAGTTCGTGGCCGAGCACGGCCTGGCGCTCGGGCGGCTGCAGTTTTTCGAGCAGCGGGCCCGAGAGCACGATGTGCGCCTCGCCCGGCACGACGTAGATCGCGGCGTTCATGGCCGCGCCGTCGCCGGACGGGGCCTGGTAGAGCGTGATGCGCGCCGTGACACCCAGGCGCTGCGCGGCCAGGGTGGCGTCGGCATGCAGGTCGGGGTGCGCGTCGGCGTCGAGCCGGTAGGCGCTGCGCAGCAGCTCGGCACGCATGGCGGCCGTGTGTTCCTCGCGCGCTTCGGCGGAGGCGGCCCAGCGCCAGGCCTCGGGTTCGTTCGCCTGGAGGTGGGCGGCCAGTGCCTGCTGGTAGGGCAGCGGCGTCAGGTCTTGGAGGCGAACGGCAGGGAAAGAGTCGACCATGTCAGGAGCGCCAGCAACAATGAGTTGCCGACGATCCTAAACGAGCGGGTGGTGTCGCTTGCAATCACCCACGATGTGGGTGATTGCGGGTGTCAACGCTTGGGCTTGAGCGTGACGATGAGCGACGGGAAGATGCGCCCGTCCGTGTCGCGCGGCAGCTTGTCGGTCTTGCGCAGGCCGCGTTCGGCCGCTTCGTCCCAGGCCGGAAGGCCGCTGGACTTGGCGAGCTTGACGCCGACGATGGTGCCGTCGGGTGCCAGGTTGACCAGGAACTCGGCCTCGGGGTTGCCGTTCACGCTGTCGGCATCGGGGAACGTGATGTTCGGGCGCACGGCGGCGGCGATGCGGCCGGCATAGCCGCTGGACGGGCCGGACGACCGCTGGGCATTGCCCTTGGCGTCTTCGTTGCCGCTGGCGCCCGCCATGCCCTGCATGCGCTTGAGCGTTGCGGCGCGGTCGGCGGCGGCCTGCTTGGCGACCGCTTCCGCCTTCTTCGCTTCGGCCTGCTTGGCCTCGGCTTCCTGCTGCTTCTTCTGCTCGGCCAGTTTCTTCTGCTGCTCTTTCTTGCGCTCGGCTTCGTCTTCGGCGCGCTCCTTGGCCTCGAGCTCTTTCTTCTTTTGCTGCTGGCGCTGCTGTTCGAGCTCGCGCTCTTTCTGCGCCTTCTGTTCCTTGAGCTTCTTCTCGCGCTCCAGCGCGATGTCGGGCGCAGGGGCGGGCGCCGGCTCGGGCGGCTTGACGGCCGGGGGCGGCGGGGGCGGTGCAGGGGCGGGCGGCGGCGGTGCGGGCACGGGCGCCGGCGGCTCCGGCACCGACAGGCGCGGGGCGGCCTGCATCACCGTGGTCGACCACAGCTCGGCATCGACCGCGCCGTCATCGGCTTCACTGCGCCAGCGCACGCCCCAGGTCAGGGCGGCGATCAGCAGCGCATGGGCAATGAGCGCGAGCACCACCGCGCGGGGCGTGCCGCGCTGCGGCGGCGGCGCGAACTCGGGGCGATCCAGGGCGAGCGACATGCCTTATTTGCCGCCCGTGGTCGTGACCGACAGCCCCACGCGCTCGATGCCGCTGCGCTTGAGCTGGTTCATCGCCTTCACGACGGTTTCGTACTTCACCGACTTGTCGGCGCTGATGACCACGGGGCGCTGGGGGTCGCCGCCTTGCGCGGCCTTGGCCGCCGAGCCGATCTGCGTCATGGGAATCGAGGCGCCGCCGGTGCCGGTGGATGAATCTTTCTTGATCTGCACTTCGTCGTCGCTCTTGATGACGATCTCGACGGGCTTCTCGGGCTGCTTGTTGGCCCGGTCGACCGAGGGCAGGTTGATCACGCTCGGCGTGATGAGTGGGGCCGTGACCATGAAGATGATCAGCAGCACCAGCATCACGTCGATGAACGGGACCATGTTGATCTCGTTGATCGTGCGGCGGCCGCGGCCCCGGGATGAAACGGCGGGCATGTCGTCGCGTCCTTTGTCTTGTGCGCGCCGCTGCTTAGCGGTTCGCGGCGGTGACCGAGGCGGCGGGCGTCACGGCGCCGGGGTTGGCCGAGAGGTTGCGCTGCAGGATGTTGGAGAACTCTTCGATGTAGGTCTCCAGTGCGATGGCGATCTTGTCGATCTCGCGCGCGAAGCGGTTGTAGCCGACCACCGCGGGAATGGCGGCGAACAGGCCGATGGCCGTGGCCACCAGCGCTTCGGCGATGCCGGGCGCCACGGTGGCCAGCGTCACCTGCGTGAGGGCGGCCAGGCCGGTGAAGGCATGCATGATCCCCCAGACCGTGCCGAAGAGGCCCACGTACGGCGACACCGAGCCGACGGTGGCCAGGAACGACAGGTTCTGCTCGGCCGCATCGAGCTCGCGCTGGAAGCTGGCGCGCATCGCGCGGCGGGCGCCGTCGAGCAGCGTGGGCGCATCGGTCACATGGCGCTCGCGCAGCTTCTGGTACTCGCGCATGCCGGAGGCAAAGATGCGCTCCATGGGGCCGGCGAACTTGGCGTTCTGTGCCGCCGAGGCAAACAGCTCGTTCAGGCTGGTGCCCGACCAGAACTCGCGCTCGAAGTCGTCGTTGAGCGCGCGGATGCGCTTCAAGGAAAAGTACTTGCGGATGATGGCGGCCCAGCTGGCGACCGACACGATCACCAGCAGCAGCACGACCAGTTGCACCACGAAGCTGGCGTGGAGCAGGAGATTGATGATGGAGAGATCTTGGTTCATGGCTTGAAAGGTTGAGTCATGGAGCCGCTGGAGTGCTCGAGGGTTCCCGAAACTTGGGCCGGAATGCGCGCAGGGCGCAAGGTGGCGGCGTCCACCCAGCCGATGCGGATCGTGCCTTCGCAAAGCAAGACCGGTGCCGCGGCCCCGGTGCGTTCTTGCTCTGTTTTTGATAGCACGCGCTGAGCGATTATCAACGACGCCGTGCCCAGTTGCCGCAGCTCGGCTGTAACCAGCAGTTCGTCGTCCAGCCGCGAGGGCCGATGGTATTTGAGCTGCGTTTCGCTCACCACGAACTGGCCGCCGGTGGCTTCCTTGAGCTTGCGCTGCTCGACGCCCAGGGAGCGCAGCCACTCGGTGCGACCGCGCTCCATGAACTTCAGGTAGTTGGCGTAGAACACGATGCCGCCCGCATCGGTGTCTTCCCAGTAGACGCGGATCGGAAACTCGAAACTCATTGCGCGATCATGGCCCGCAGGCGCTCGACCGATTCCTGCAGGTGCGCCATCGAACTGGCGGTGGAGAAGCGCACGAACTTCGCGGTCTCTGCCGTGCCGAAGTCGCGGCCCGGCGTCACGGCCAGGTGGGCGCGCTTCATGGTCTCGAAGGCGAAGTCCCAACTGCCCGAGATGCCGAGCTTGTCGGCCACGCTCGTGCAGTCGGCCCAGGCGTAGAAGGCGCCGTCGGGCACCACGGGCACGTTCAGTCCCAGGGCGTTCAGTTGCGGAATGAACCAGTCGCGGCGCGCCTTGAACTCGGCGCGGCGGCGTTCGTACTCGGCGATGCTCTCGGCCTCGAAGCAGGCCAGCGCCGCGTACTGCGACACCGTGCTCGCGCAGATGAAGAGGTTCTGAGCCAGGCGCTCGACCACCGGCACCAGCACCTCGGGCACCACCAGCCAGCCCAGGCGCCAGCCGGTCATGTTGAAGTACTTGCTGAAGCTGTTGATGCTGATGACGTTGTCGTCGATGGCCAGTGCCGTCTGCCCGAAGGCATCGTCGTACGACAGGCCCAGGTAGATCTCGTCGATCAGCGTGATGCCGCCGCGCTGCGACACCACCTCGTGGATGCGGCGCAGTTCGTCGGGCGCGATCGAGGTGCCGGTCGGGTTCGAGGGCGAGGCCAGCAGCACGCCGCGGGTCTTGTCGGTCCAGGCGGCCTCGACCTTGGCGGCGGTGAGCTGGAAGCGCTCCTCGGCCGTGGTCGGCACCAGCACGGCCTTGCCGTCCGCAGCGCTCACGAAATGGCGGTTGCAGGGGTAGCTCGGGTCGGGCATCAGGATCTCGTCGCCCGATTCGATCAGCGCGAGGCAGGCCAGCTGCAGCGCGGCCGAGGCGCCGGCCGTGACGACGATGCGGCGCGCCGGCACGTCGACGTTGAAGCGCTGCTTGTACCAGCCGCTGATGCGCTCGCGCAGGTGGTCCAGGCCGGTGGCCTGCGTGTACTGCGTGGCGCCGGCGCGCACGGCGCGGGCGGCCGCTTCCTGCACCAGGGGCGGGGCGGTGAAGTCGGGCTCGCCGATGTTCAGGAAGATCATCGGGCGGTCGGTGTGGGCCACTTCGCGGGCCAGCACCCCAGCCGCCTTGGCGACCTCCATCACGTAAAACGGTTCGATGCGCTGCGCGCGCGTCGAGATCCTCATGGGCGCGCCTTGCCGGTGGCCCGGTCGGCTTCCACCTCGAGCGGGCGCAGCTGCGGTGCCAGCCCATTGAGCACGGCGTTGACGTACTTGTGGCCGTCGGTGCCGCCGAATTCCTTGGCAAGCTCGATGCACTCGTTGAGCACCACGCGCCACGGCACGTCGGGGCAGTTCTGGAACTCGTACACACCGATCCACATCACGGCATGTTCGATGGGCGAGATCTCGGCGAACTTGCGGTCCAGCAGCGGCAGGATCAGCGCGTCGAGCTGTTCGGCGCCGTTGATCGAGCCGTGCAGCAGCGCGTCATAGTGCGCCGCGTCGGCCTTGTGGAAGCCCGCGAGGTCGCGCGTGAAGTGGTCGATGTCGGTCGGGTCGTTGCGGCCCACCAGGTGCTGGTAGAGCGCCTGCAGCGCGAACTCGCGTGCGCGGCTGCGGTTCGACTTGGCCGCGGCCTTGCGCACGCCCGTGCTCGTGAGGCCGGTGCGCGACTGGCGGGACTTGGCGGACTTGGAGGTGTCTTCGGTCATGAAAGGGTGGCCAGCAGTTGTGCCATCTCGACCGCCACCTGGGCTGCGTCGCGGCCCTTGTCGGTCTGGCGGGCGACGGCCTGTTCGAGGTTTTCGGTCGTGAGGATCGCGTTGGCGATGGGCAGGCGGTAGTCGAGCGCGACGCGGCTCACGCTCGCGCCCGATTCGTTGGCCACCAGTTCGAAGTGGTAGGTCTCGCCGCGGATGATGCAGCCCAGCGCCACGAGCGCGTGGTAGCCGCCGCGCTCGGCGAGCGCCTGCAGCGCCACGGGCACTTCGAGCGCGCCGGGCACCTGCACATGATGGATGTCGGAGGCGGCCACGCCGAGCGCTTCGAGCTCCGACAGGCAGGCCGTGGCCAGCGCATCGGTGATGTCGGCGTTGAAGCGCGCCTGCACGATGCCGATGCGCAGGCCTTTGCCGTTGAGCGTGATCTCGCCCTTGTTGGAACCTTGCATGGTCGTTCAGTCTTTCGTGAGGTATCCGGCGATCTCGAGGCCGAAGCCGGCGGCCATGCTCGGCATGCGACGCGGCGCGCCGAGCAGGTTCATCTTGTGCACGCCGCATTCGCGCAGGATCTGCGCGCCGATGCCGTAGTTGCGCAGGTCCATGCGACCGCGCTCGGGCGCTTGCGCGGGGCGCGCGGTGCCGTCGAACTGCGCGAGCAGCTCGGCCGCGGTTTCGCCGCAGTTCAGCAGCACGGCCACGCCCTTGCCTTCGTTCGCGATGTGCGAGAGGCTGGCGTCCAGGCTCCAGGAGTGCATCGGGCGGTTGACTTCGAGCGCGTCGAGCACCGACAGCGGTTCGTGCACGCGCACCGACACCGTGTCTTCAGGCGCCCACTGGCCGCGCACCAGCGCGAGGTGCACGCCGCGGCTGGGCTTGTCGATGAAGGCGTGCGCCGTGAAGGCGCCCCAGTTGGTCTGGATCTCGCGGCAGCCGACTTTTTCGACCAGCGATTCGACGCGGCTGCGGTGCTCGATGAGCGCGGCGATGGTGCCGATCTTGATGCCGTGCTCGGCCGCGAAGATCTGCAGGTCGGGCAGGCGGGCCATCGTGCCGTCTTCGTTCATCACCTCGCAGATCACCGAGGCGGGCGAGCAGCCGGCCATGGCGGCCAGGTCGCAGCCGGCTTCGGTATGGCCGGCGCGCATGAGCACGCCGCCGTCCACCGCCTGCAGCGGGAAGATGTGGCCGGGCTGCACCAGGTCGGCGGCCACGGCGTTGCGCGCCACGGCGGCCTGCACGGTGCGGGCGCGGTCGGCGGCCGAGATGCCGGTGGTCACGCCTTCGGCCGCCTCGATGGAGACGGTGAAGGCGGTGGAATGCTTGGCACCGTTGCGCTGGACCATCGGCGGCAGCTGCAGCCGCTCGCACATCTCGCGCGAGAGCGTGAGGCAGATCAGGCCGCGCGCGTGACGGGCCATGAAGTTGATGGATTCGGCGGTGATGTGGTCGGCGGCGATGACGATGTCGCCTTCGTTCTCGCGGTCTTCCTCGTCCACGAGGATGACCATGCGGCCGGCGGCCAGCTCGGCCACGATGTCTTCGACCGGGGAGATCGGTGCGGGTGCACGGTCGGCGCGCGGGGCGCCGATCGGCGTGACGGAGGCGTTCATTTCGAAGTGTCCTTGGGAGACGTGGAAGACGT
Source organism: Variovorax sp. GW821-FHT09A10 (assembly GCF_059418385.1). Taxonomy (NCBI): domain Bacteria; kingdom Pseudomonadati; phylum Pseudomonadota; class Betaproteobacteria; order Burkholderiales; family Comamonadaceae; genus Variovorax; species Variovorax sp. GW821-FHT09A10. Next base: position 990,688 of record NZ_JBWKPT010000002.1, on the reverse strand, counting down.
CAGAGAGGGGGTGAGCATGCCGGCCTGAAGCATGCGCTCCACGTAGCGCGCCACGGTGTCGATTTCGAGGTTGACCTTCGAGCCGGCCTTCAGGCCGCCGAGGGAGGTGTTTTCCACGGTGTGCGGGATCAGGTTGATGCTGACTTCGGCGCCATCCGCGATGTCGGCCACGCTGTTGACCGTGAGGCTCACGCCGTTGATGGTGATCGAGCCCTTGTAGGCCAGGAAGCGCGCCAGCGCGGGCGGTGCGACCACGCGCAGCTCCCAGCTTTCGCCGACCGGCGCGAAGAAGCTCACGTGGCCGATGCCGTCCACGTGGCCCGAGACGATGTGGCCGCCGAGGCGGTCGCTCGCGCGCAGGGCCTTCTCGAGGTTGATGCGGCTGCCTTCGTCGGTCAGGCCGGCCGTCTTGTCGAGGGACTCCGCGGAAATGTCGATGGTGAATTGCCCGCGTTCAGGTGCGAGCGTGGTGACCGTCATGCAGGCGCCGTTGAGCGCGATGCTGTCGCCGAGCCCGACGTCGTCGAGGTAGCCGTCGGGCACCTCGATGCTGAGTCGCTTGCCGTAGGAGGAGGAGGTGCCGAGGTCGTGGATGGCGGCGATGCGCCCCACGCCGGTGATGATTCCGGTGAACATTTCCACATTTTCGCAGACATCGAGGGGTCTTCGGCCCGAAGGGCCGGTTTGCGACTGCGAATGTGCCGCGCCGCGTGGGCGGCGGCTCAGAAGCGGTCGCGGCCGACGACGCGCGCGACGATGCGCAGGTCGGGCCCCAGCATGTCCACGGACTTGAATTCGAGCGGCAATGCGCCCGTCAGCGAGGTGAGCGGGCCCTCGGCGTGCAGGTGGCTGGCGATGTCGAGCCCGCTGCCGATCAGCTTGGGCGCCAGGTACACCAGCAGTTCGTCCACGCAGCCTTCGCGCAGCAGCGAACCGTTGAGCTTGTGGCCCGATTCGACATGCAGCTCGTTGACGCCGCGCGCCGCGAGGTCCTGCAGCATCGCGGGCAGGTCGACCTTGCCGTGCAGGTTGGGCAGGCAGGTGATGGTGGCGCCGCGGGCTTCGAGCGCGGCCGCCTTTTCTTCGTTGTGCCGGCTGGCGGCGTAGATCCAGACGGCGCGGCCAGCTATGAAAATGTGAGCGTCGGGCGAGGTCTGGAGGTGGCTGTCGACCACCACGAGGTGGGGCTGGCGCGGCGTGTCGACCAGGCGCACGTCCAGGCGCGGGTTGTCTTCGAGCAGCGTGCCGACGCCGGTCAGCACCGCGCCGGTCCGGGCCCGCCAGGCGTGGCCGTCGGTGCGCGCGGCCTCGCCGGTGATCCACTGGCTCACGCCGTTCTGCAGGCCGGTGCGGCCGTCGATCGAGGCGGCGATCTTCATTCGAACCCAAGGCTGCTGGCGGATCATGCGGCTGAAGAAGCCGATGTTGAGTTCGCGGGATTCGTCGGCGCCCGGTCCGACCTCGACCTCGACGCCCGCCGCGCGCAGGCGCTCGAAGCCTTGTCCCGCCACGAGCGGGTTCGGGTCGGCGAGCGAGGCCACGACGCGGCGCACGCCGGCGGCGATGAGCGCGTCGCAGCAGGGGCCGGTGCGGCCGTGGTGTGAGCAGGGTTCGAGCGTGACGTAGGCGGTGGCGCCTGCGGTCGAATGGCCCTGGGCCTGCGCGTCGCGCAGCGCCATCACTTCGGCGTGCGGGCCGCCGGCCTGTTGCGTGTGGCCTTGGCCGATCACATGGCCGTCGGCGTCGCACAGCACGCAGCCGACGCGCGGGTTCGGGTCGGTCAGGCGGATCGCGGAGGCGGCCAGCCGCAGGGCGGTGACGATGTGGGAGGCGTCGTGTCGGGAAGAGGACATGCCGGGTTCGTTCACGCCTTCTCGGGGGTCAGATGTCGCGCAGCAACTGGCGGAACTCGTCCACGTCCTCGAAGCTGCGGTACACCGAGGCAAAGCGCACGTAGGCGACCTTGTCGAGTTTCTTGAGTTCGCGCATCACGAGTTCGCCGACTTTCGTCGAATCGATTTCGCGCAGGCCGCTGGCCAGCAGCTTCTGTTCGATGCGCAGCAGGGCGTTGTCGATCTGCTCGATGCTCACGGGGCGCTTGCGCAGCGCCAGCATCATCGAGGCGCGCACCTTGGTCGAGTCGAAGTCGGCGCGGCTGCCGTCCTTCTTGACCACGACGGGGAAATTGACGTCCGGGCGCTCATACGTGGTGAAGCGCTTGTCGCAGGCGCTGCACTGGCGGCGCCTGCGGACGAAGTCGGCGTCTTCCGAAACGCGGGTCTCGACGACCTGCGTTTCGAGATGACCGCAAAAAGGGCATTTCATGCGGCCAGTGCTTCTCTTCTTCTGATTACGAAATCAACGGTAGACAGGGAAGCGGCTCGTCAAGGCGTGGACCTTGGCGCGCACCGCGTCGATGTTCGCCGCATCGCGCGGGTTCTCGAGCACGTCGGCCACCAGGTTCGCCGTGATGCGGGCCTCTTCGTCCTTGAAGCCGCGCGTGGTCATGGCGGGGGTGCCGATGCGCACGCCGCTGGTGACCATCGGCTTTTCCGGGTCGTTGGGGATCGCGTTCTTGTTGATCGTCATGTGGGCGGCGCCCAGCACGGCTTCGGCTTCCTTGCCGGTGATGCCCTTCGAACGCAGGTCGACCAGCATGACGTGGCTCTCGGTGCGTCCGCTCACGATGCGCAGGCCGCGCGCGGTCAGGGTGTCGGCCACGATCTGGGCGTTCTTGACCACCTGTTGCTGGTAGGCCTTGAACTCGGGCGTCAGGGCTTCCTTGAACGCGACGGCCTTGGCGGCGATCACGTGCATCAGCGGGCCGCCTTGCAGGCCGGGGAAGATGGCGCTGTTGATCGCCTTCTCGTGCTGCGACTTCATCAGGATGATGCCGCCGCGCGGGCCGCGCAGGCTCTTGTGCGTGGTCGAGGTGACGATGTCGGCGTGCGGCACCGGGTTGGGGTACACGCCCGCGGCCACGAGGCCGGCGTAGTGGGCGATGTCGACCATGAAGATCGCGCCGACGTCCTTGGCGACCTTGGCGAAGCGCTCGAAGTCGATGTGCAGCGAGTAGGCCGAGGCGCCCGCGATGATCAGCTTGGGCATGTGCTCATGCGCCTTGCGTTCCATTGCGTCGTAGTCGATGGCTTCATTGGCGTCCAGGCCGTAGCTCACGACGTTGAACCACTTGCCGCTCATGTTGAGAGGCATGCCGTGGGTCAGGTGGCCGCCTTCGGCCAGGCTCATGCCCATGATGGTGTCGCCGGGCTTCAGGAAGGCGAGCATCACGGCTTCGTTCGCCGAGGCGCCGCAATGCGGCTGCACGTTGGCGGCATCGGCGCCGAAGATCTGCTTGACGCGGTCGATGGCCAGTTGCTCGGCCACGTCGACGTGCTCGCAGCCGCCGTAGTAGCGCTTGCCCGGGTAGCCTTCGGCGTATTTATTAGTGAGCTGCGAGCCTTGGGCGGCCATGACGGCCGGCGAGGCGTAGTTCTCGCTGGCGATCAGCTCGATGTGATGTTCCTGGCGCGCGTTTTCGGCTTGAATCGCGGCCCAGATTTCGGGATCGGTCTGTTCGACCAGGATATTGCGTTGGTACATGGCAGTCCTTTGAAGACGAGGTCCTTGTTCAACCAAACAAGGGCTGCCCAGGCGAACGGCTGAACGCCTGTTGTGGTCAGGCGGCACGCTTCCCAGTGGTATTCCACGTCAGCGCGTGGCACCTTTTTCAGGGTGCTGCGCCTATCGCCAGTCGCGTACAGGCCGAGTGTAGCGCAGGCCCGGAGGCTTCCGGGCCGCAGGGCCTCAGGAAACTGCGGAGAGCAGGGCGACCTTGGCCGGCTCGCTGCTGGTGGCCGGTTCTTCACGCGCCGGCTTGGCCGGTGCCACGACCGGAATTGGCTGTGCACGCGCCGTGGTCGGCGGCGGCACGACCATCGTCGACGGCGCACGGCCGGCGGCGACCTGACGCAGGCGCTCGTGCTCGGCCAGCACCTTGGCGGCATAGCCGCCGTCGTCGTCGAGGTTGGCGGCGCCCACGTAGTAGCGCAGGCCGCCTTCGAGCGAACCGGCGCGGGCGATGCATTCCTGCAGCACCTTCACGCCGACGCGCATGTTGGTCACCGGGTCGAAGGCGGTGAGCGTGCCGCCCGCGCTTTCGTACTTGTCGCCATGCACGCGCGTCATGACCTGCATCAGGCCCTGGGCGCCGACGTGGCTTTGCGCGAACGGGTTGAAGCTGGATTCGATGGCCATGATGGCCAGGATCAGCGTCGGGTCGAGCTTGGTGCGCTTGCCAATCTGGTAGGCCTCGGAGACCAGCACGCTCAGCGGCTCGGCCGCGACGCGGTACTTCTTGCTGAGCCAGTAGGCCACCGCCGCCTGCTGCTTGGGCAGCTCGTCGGGACTCGCGGCCGTGGTGCGCTCGATGGCGGTCGGCTCGAGGTCGGTGGCTTCGGGCGCGGGCTTGCGCGACTGCAGCCAGCCCATCAGTTGTTCCTCGCCGGTCTTGCGCAGATCGGGCCGCGCCACGAGGGCGAGGGCCGCGAACACGATGGCCAGGCCGACCAGTGCAAACCCGTTGTGGGTGATTTCAAAAAAGCCGTCTGCCACATCGGACACGAAGGTCCGTAGCCCGCGGGCTGTGGCATCAAACGCCTTGCTCATCGCTTTTTTTCCTTTCTGTGCGGCACCTGGCATGCAGCGCCGAAAGGGCGATGGATGAAGGCAGCGGCGCTTGGATTGGTATGTACGAATCAGGCTCCGCGCATGGAGGGGGTGGGGGTAAGGAGCGCGGCGGCCTGATCACGCCGGTGGAATTCGGCAGCGGATTCAGGGAGGCCCTGCTGCGTCCGGCAGCAAGGGCAGGCGGATTCTAGCGTGGCTAAATACACGGTCAAGCATAAGGATTTGGTTTCATATGTTAATAAGTGCTTGAAGAATCCCCCCGTCCGAGGGGGCTCCAAGGGGAGCGCGTCTACGGGAAATCCCTTGGAAAAAGACATTTGCAAAGGAAGGGAGGGACGCCTAATCTGGACGGGCCTGAGGTTTCAGGCATTTTTCCGAAGTCAGGCAGTCCGAGGTGCAAGTCAAGGACTCGAACGATGGAGGACTCCACGGCGGCAATCTCTTGCTGCCAGCACGGCGGGAACAATTACTTCCGGTCGCGCGAATCGATGGCATGGGTTTTGAGCCCGCCATCAAGCCCGGTGACAAGACACTGCGTCGACTCACCGGGCTTTCTTGTTTGTGGCGTTCACACTTTCGGCCTACCGATCCTGTCGAGGGGCGCGCGGGCATCGCAATGCCTCGCCAAAAGGGAACGCATTCACGTTTCGGCCAACTTTGTTGGCATCTGTTTGCGGCACACTTCTGCGGATGGATGCTGCTTCGATCAAACAAAACAAATGGGTGCGGCGTGGGGTTGTCGCGTTGCTGGTTCTGCTGGCCCTGTGGGTCATCGCCTGGCTGGCGGTGCCGCCGATTGCCAAGAGCCAGCTCCAGAAGATCGCGAGCGAGAAACTGGGCCGGCAGGTCACCGTCGGCAAGATCGACTTCAAGCCCTGGACGCTCGAACTCGCACTGAATGACCTGCGCATCGCCACCGCCGACGGCAAGCAGCCGCAGGTGGCCATCAAGCGCATCTATGCCGACGCCGAATTGCAATCGCTGTTCCGCCTGGCGCCCGTGATCGACGCGGTGACGGTCGAGGCGCCCGCCGTGCTGCTCACGCACCAGGCCGACGGCAAGTACGACATCGACGACATCCTGGCCAAACTGGCCTCCGGCCCACCGCCCGATCCGAAGGCCGAGCCCGCGCGCTTCGCGATCTACAACATCTCGATCAAGGACGGCGCGGTCGATTTCGACGACCAGACCGTCAAGCGCCGGCACGAGCTGCGCGGCTTCATGCTGAATGTGCCGTTCCTGAGCAACCTCGCGTCCAAGCGCGAGATCACGACCGAGCCCAAGCTGGCCTTTGCGCTCAACGGCAGCCACTTCGACTCGGCCGCCTTCACGACCCCGTTCGCGCAAAGCCGCAAGACCGACGCCCACGTGCAGTTCAAGGGGCTCGACCTCGTGCCGTACCTGGGCTACATCCCCGGCGGCCTGCCGGTGAAGCTGCAGGCCGGCAGCCTGGACGCCGACCTGAAGATCGATTTCCAGCAGGCCAGCACCATCGGCCTGAAGATCACCGGCACCGTCGAGGCCCACGGCGCCAAGCTGGGCGACGCCCGCGGCCGAGACCTGCTCGGCTTCGACTCGCTCAAGCTGGCACTGGCCGACGTGCGCCCGCTGGAGTCCGTGTTCCACCTGAGCGAGGTCGTGCTGACCAAGCCGCAGCTGGTGGTGGCGCGCGACGCGGCCGGTCAGCTCAACTTGATGGCCACCGACCCCGCGACCGGCGCGGCCGAAAAGGCGGCGCCGCTGCCCGCGCCCGCCGCCAGCGCCCCGGGCGGCAAGCCGGCCGCCGAGAAGCCCAAGCTCAAGGTGCAGGTCGACAAGATCGCGCTGGACGGCGGGCGCATCGGCTGGCGCGACGAGACCGTCAAGCCCGCTGCGGCCATCGACCTCACCGACCTCGGGATCAACCTCACGGCCGTCACCTGGCCCATGGAGAAGCCGGCACAGTTCGACGGCAGCACCGCGGTTGCCGGTGCCACGCTGAAGTTCAAGGGCAACGCCACCGACAAGGTCGCCGACGTGCAGACCGAGGTCGAGGCGCTGCCGCTGTCGCTGGCCGCGCCGTACCTGGCGCAGAGCCTGGAGCCCACGCTCGACGGCAAGCTCAGCGGCCAGATCGAGGTGTCCTGGGCCCAGCCCGACCTGAAGTTCAAGGCGCGCCGCCTGGCCGCCGACGGCTTGGCACTGACCCAGGCCAAGACCGCGCTGGCCAGCGTCGGCCGCTTCGAGCTGGTCGACGCCGAGGTCGACATGAGCAAGCACACCTTGAACATCGCGTCGTTCACCGCGACCAACCCCAAGGTGAGCGTCGAGCGCGACAACGAGAAGCGCTGGATGTTCGAGCGCTGGCTCAAGACCCCGGCCGGCGGCGCCAAGGTGGCGGCGCCCAAGCCGGCCGACGCCGGCGCGGCGCGCCCCAGCAACGCCAACACCAAGCCCTGGGCACTGACGCTGGGCACGCTGGCCGTGGACAACGGCAGCCTGTCCTATGCGGACAAGGCCGGCTCGGCGCCGGTGGCGATCGAGGTCACGGCCTTCAAGCTGCACGCCCAGAAGATCGCACCCGACACCAACACCGTCTCGCCGCTGCAGGTGTCGGGCCGCATCGGCGCGGGCCGCCGCGCGGACCCGGGGCGCTTCGACTACAAGGGCACCGTCGTGCTCAAGCCGCTGGCGGCCGAGGGCCGGCTCGAGGTGGCGTCGTTCCCGGCGCACGCCTTCAAGGCCTACTACGCCGACGCGCTCAATGTCGACATCCGCCGCGCCTTCGCGAGCTACCGCGGCACGGTGCGCTACGCGACCGCGCCGACCGGCATGAGCGTCAAGCTGGCGGGCGACACCGCACTGGACGACTTCCGCGCCAACAGCGTCTCGCTGACCCAGTCGCCGGGCTTCGACCGCAGCAACAGCCAGCTGCTGAGCTGGAAGACGTTGAGCCTGCGCGGCCTGCAGGTCAGCCTGGCGCCCAACGCGGCCCCGACCGTCGATGTGCGCGAAACCACGCTGACCGACTTCTTCGCCCGCGTGATCGTCGATCCCACCGGCCGCCTCAACCTGCTGAGCCTGACCAAGAAGGGCGAGGAGGCCTCGAAGGCCGCCGCTGCAGCCGCCACCGAAGCCAGCACCAGGAAGGGCCCGGGCGGCACGACCACCACGACCCGCGCACCGGCCTCGGCGCCGCAGCGGGCCTCGGGCGGTGCGCCGGTGTCGGCTGAAGCCATGGTCGGTGGCGCACCCGAGCCTGCGCCTGTCGCCTCCGCGCCGGCGGTGGCTGCCGCGCCGGCGGCCGACAGCGGCCCGGCACCGGTCATCAACTTCGGTCCGATGAGCCTGGTCAACGGCAAGATCGACTTCACCGACCTGTTCGTCAAGCCCAACTACTCGGCCGACCTGAGCGAGCTGACCGGCAAGCTCAGTTCCTTCTCGTCGAACCCGCCGAACGGGCAGGGCGGTCGACCGGCACTGGCCGACCTCGAGCTGCGCGGCAAGGCGCAGCAGACCGCGGCGCTGGAAATCACCGGCAAGCTCAACCCGCTGGCCAAGCCGCTCGAACTCGACATCACGGCCAAGATGCGCGACCTCGACCTCGCGCCGCTGTCGCCGTACTCGGTGCGCTATGCGGGCCACGGCATCGAGCGCGGCAAGATGAGCATGGACGTCAACTACAAGATCGCGCCCGACGGCCAGCTCACCGCCACCAACAAGCTGGTGCTCAACCAGCTGAAGTTCGGCGACGAAGTGGCCGGCGCGCCCAACAGCCTGCCGGTGCGCCTGGCCGTGACGCTGCTGGCCGACCGCAACGGCGTGATCGATGTCGACCTGCCGCTCAGCGGCTCGCTCAACGATCCGCAGTTCAGCATCGGCCCGCTGATCTTCAAGGCGGTGGTCAACCTGATCGTCAAGGCCGTGACCGCGCCGTTCAGCCTGCTGACCGGCGGCCTGGGCGGTGGTGGCGGCGGCGATTCGAGCGCTATCACCTTCGAGCCCGGCAGTTCGGCGCTCAGCACCGGCGCCAAGGAAGGCCTGGACAAGGTCGTGAAGGCCCTGACCGACCGGCCGACCCTGCAGATGACGGTGGTGGGCACCTCCAGCCTCGAAAAGGAACGCGACGCCTACCAGCGCCAGCGCCTGCGCCAGCTGACCCAGGCCGAGAAGCGCCGCATCGCCGTGCGCGGCGGCCAGACCGGCACCGAGGTGCCGCCGGTGACCGACGCCGAATACCCGGAGCTGCTCACGGCCGTCTACAAGCGCTCCGACATCACCAAGCCGCGCAACATGGTCGGCCTGGCCAAGGACCTGCCGGTGAAGGAGATGGAAAACCTGCTGCTGGCCAGCGTGCAGGTCGACGAGGAATCGATGCGCCAGCTCGCGGTCGAGCGTGGCGCCGTGGTGCGCGACTACCTGCTGGCGCAGAAGCTGCCGAGCGAACGCCTGTTCCTGGGGGCCGTGCGCACCACGGCCAGCGGCGCCGACTGGAAGCCCGGCGCCGAGCTGAGCCTGACCATGAAATAGCCAGCGGGGCTTGGCTTTTCGCCACGCCTTGCTATATATCTTGCGGGCCCTTTCCAGCCCGCCGAACGGTGCGCGCCACAGTTCCGACACGGAATTCGGCGGGCTGTTCGCCAACTGGGTGAAAATGTCGATGTGCGCCGGCCTTTGCCGGCGCCTTCGCTTTCTCTACCAAGACAACGATTTCGCGCAGTGACCTCTACTTCTTCCAAGCCACACGACCTCCAGGCCCTCGATACGCTCACCGGTGGCGCCTTCACCGCGCCAACCTCGGGCGAGCGTTCCGCGCGCATCCGCGACTGGCTCGCGGGCAACCCTTCGTCCGAGCAGATGCAAGAGGTCTTCAAGGAGTTGAGCGGCCGCGACAAGGGCGCGGCGCGCCTGCTGCGCGAAAAGCTTGACGAAATCAAGCGCGCCAAGGGCCAGGAGGCCATCGCCGCCGAGTGGGCGCAGAAGGCCCAGACGCTGCTGGCGCAGTCCAAGCTCAACATCGCCGACGCACTGGCCTGGCAGCGTGACGCCGCCAAGGCCGGCGCGCCGCTGTCGCGCGAACCGCTGGCCGGGCTGAAGGCCCAGCTGGCCGAGCGCGTCAAGGGCATCGAAGACCTGCAGCACCGTGCGCAGGTCCACCGCGAAGCCGCCGTCTTGCTGGCACAGCGCTTCGAAGTGCTGTCCACCAAGGGCTGGAAGGACGCCCAGGCCGCCGAAGAATCGCTGCGCGCCGACGTGACCCATTGGCAGCAGCAGGCCGCCGACATCGTGGCCGATGCCAACTGGAACAGCCTCGACGCCAAGTTCGCACCGCAGCTCGACGCTTCCAAGTCGCAGCTGCTCGTGGTGTCCGACTCGTTCCACGGCGCGCTGGCCCAGGCCATTGCCGCTGCGGCCGATGCCGCCGCACCGCTGCCGCCCGTGCCCGTCTGGGCCGACGAGCTGCGCGCTGCACGCGGCGAAGTGGTGGCCCCCAAGGCCGCCGCACCCGCACGTCCCGCCGCACCCAAGGTCGACCCGGCCGTGCGCGCTGCAGCGCAAGACGCCGTGCAGGCCGCCCTCGCCAAGCTTGAACAGGAAACCGCCGAAGGCCACGGCAAGGCCAGCGCCGGCGCCGCCGCCGCGCTGCGCGCCGTGCTCAAGGAGCACGGCAAGCTGGTCGATGCGCCGCTCGAAGCCCGCGTGCACGCCGCATTGGTCGCCGCCGGCGAACTCGAAGGCTGGCAGCGCTGGAGCGCAGACAAGGTGCGCGAAGACCTCGTCGCCAAGGCCGAAGGCCTGCTCAAGCGCCCCGAAGGCCAGGCCCTCGGCGGCCGCAAGATGCAGGAAACCCTGCGCGCCCTGCGCGACCAGTGGAAGCAGGCCGACCAGGGCGGCGTGCCGAACCACGCGCTCTGGAAGCGTTTCGACGAAGCCTGCAACGAAGCCCACAAGGTCGTCGAGGCCTGGCTTGAGAAGGTGCGTGCCGATGCTGCCGAACACCGCGGCCTGCGCGTCGCGCTGATCGAAGAGGTCAAGGCCTGGGCCGCCGCGCATGCCGGCGCCACCGACCTGAAGGCGCACAACCGCGCGCTGCACCAGTTCGCCGACCGCTGGCGCGATGCCGGCCATGTGGGCGAGAAGGTATTCGCCGAGCTGCAACCACTGTGGAATGAGGCTTTCGGCGCCGCCCGTGCCCCGTTCGAGACCGCGCAAAAGGCCAGCGTCGAACGTCGCCAGGCCATGATCGCTGAGGCTGCCGAGCTGGGCGCCCAGCCGATGCTGCGCATCGACGCCGTCAAGGCGCTGCAGCAGCGCTGGCAGGCCGAGGCGCAGAGTGTGCCGCTCGACCGCCGCCACGAACAGAAGCTGTGGGACGCCTTCCGCGCGCCCATCGACGAAGCCTTCAATCGCAAGACGGTCGAGCGCGAAAAGGCATCGGCCGCCATGAGCGAACACGACCGCTACGTGCTCGATGCGTCCAAGGCACTCGATGCGGCCAATGCCGGTGGCGATGCGCAGAAGATCCGCGCTGCCATCGCTGGCCTCGAAGCCGCACTGCGCGGTGAAGCACCGGCGCCCGCTCCGGCACCCGCCGCCACGAGCGACGGCCCCTCGGTCGGCGCGACCGGTGTCGAAGCCCCCGGTCAGGCCGCCGCCGAGTTCGGCGAAAGCGCCGAGCAGACGCCGGGTTCGAGCGACGCCGAAGCCCTGCCATCCGCCCCTGCGGCGGCAGCGGCCGACGCACCCGATCTGGTCGCCCCCGCAGACGGTGCCGATGCCTCGGCCCGCAGTGACAGCGCCGCGCACGAAGCGGGTGAAGCCGCAAGCGTCGCGCCGGCCGCGCCGCCGAAGCCCGCACCCAAGCCCGTGGTCGCCATGCGCGGCGACGACCGGCCGAGCAGCAAGAAGGGTGAAGCTGCACCCGCTGCGCGTGGCACGGGCCGTTTCGGTGACCGCCGCGACGCCGGCCGTCCCGGTGCCGGTGGCCCCGGTCGTCCGAACGACCGTGGTGGCCCGCGTCCCGATGCACGCGGTGGCGATCGTGGTGCGCCCGGCGGTGGTGGCCGTTTCGGCGACCGTCCGCCGCGCGAGGACCGTGGCCCACGTCTGGGCGATGCCGCCTTCCGCGCCCAGCGCGAAGCGCTCGAGCGCGCCGACTTTGCGCTGCGCAAGCTGGCCGCGCAGGCCCACGGCGAAGCCCTTACGCAGGTACTCGGCGCCTGGGAGCAGCGCGACGCAGCCCGCCTGCCGAGCGTGCAGGAACTGGGCCGCGCCGTGACGCCGGCCGTGCGCAGCCAGTGGTCGCAAGCCGTGGGGACCGCACCGACGGCCGCCGCAGGCGATGCCGCCGAAGCGCTGCTGCGCCTCGAAATGGCCGCCGAAGTGCCGACGCCCGCCGAGCAGCTCGACGCACGCCGCGCGCTGCAGCTCAAGCTGCTGACGAAGCGCGGCGACCCGACGCCGGCCCAGACCTGGGGCCAGGACGCCGGCAAGGTGCTGGCTGCTGCGCATGACGCTGCCACCGCGCGCCGTCTGCAGAACGCGCTGAAGGCGTTGCTGCGCAAGTAAGAAGAGGCATTGCGGCGATGCAGCCGCATGCATGAAAAGGGCGCCTCACCGAGGCGCCTTTTTCTTTGTCTGAATCGCGTCAGCTCAGGGCTTCGCGGGAAGGAAAAATGCGTCGAACAGCGCCACGACCTGCGGAAAGTCGCGCGCGAAGTTCGGCCGGTTCACGAAGTAGGCCTCGCAGGCCACCGCGAAGAATTCGCTGATCGAGGTCGCGCCGTAGTCGTCGAGCCAGGGCGGCTCGGCGCCGAAGCGCTCGCCGAGGATGGTCTTTTCGCGGAAGTCGTCGTAGGCCGGTTGCAGCACCGCCATCCAGGCCGCACGCGCCTCGCGCGCACTGCGCCGGCCCATGAAGCCGGCCGGCAGCGGCGGGCAGCCGTCCGCGATGCCGCTGCGCATGTCGATCTTGTGGGCGAACTCGTGGATCACGACGTTGTAGCCGCCTTCGCTGGTCACGCTGCTCGCGAGCACGTCCTGCCAGCTGAGCATGACGGGGCCCTGGTCCATCGCCTCGCCTGCGACGACCTCTTCGTACTCGTGCACCACCAGTGCGTCATCGACGATCTTGCGCTGCGCCACCACCTCGGACGGATGCACCACGATGCCGACGAAATCGTCGTACCAGTCGAGCCCGTCCTTCAGGTGCAGCACCGGCAGCACGGCCTGCGCCGCGATGGCCAGCGCCACTTCGTCGGTGATGACGAAGCCCTGCGTGCCATGGAATTCCTTGTCCCGCAGGAACTCGGCCGCCAGCGTGCGCAGCCGTTGTTGTTCTGCGGACGGCAGTTCGCCCAGGAAGGCGTAGCGCGAGAGCGTGGCGCGCCAGGCGGCGTCGGGAATCGGGGGCGGGGTGCGCAGGCGGCGCAGCCACTTGAACATCGGCGGGCGGTGCGGCTAGCGCAGGTCGACGCGCTGCGCGCCTGCGGCCGACAGGCACAGCAGTTGCGCGCGCGGCGGATGGGCGGCGGCATCCCAGTCGCTCAGCACGATGCGACGCAGGCCGTGGCCCAGGTCGTGGACGGCGGGGCGGTGGGTGTGGCCGTGGATCAGCGCGCTGGCGCCCGCGTGCTGCAGCCATTGGCGGGCCGCGTCGGCGTCCACGTCGGCCCAGAGGGTCGAGGGATCGCGCTTGCGGTCTTCGCTCTGTGCACGGATGGCGCGGGCGAGGGCGCGGCGCTCTTCCAGCGGGCGCGCAAGGAACGCGGCCTGCCATTCGGGCGTGCGCACCTGGGCGCGAAACTGGAGGTAGTCGGTGTCTTCGAGGCAGAGGGCGTCGCCATGGCTCAGCAGCCAGCGTTCGCCGTGCAGCACCAGCACGGTGGGGTCGTCGAGCAGCGTGAGACCGCATTGCGCGGCAAAGGCCTTGCCGACGAGGAAGTCGCGGTTGCCGTGCATGAAGAACACCGGCATGCGTTGCGCCGTACGCTGCAGCAACTCGACGCATTGCGCCTCGAAGCCGGGCTGGTCGGCGGCATCGTCGCCCACCCACACCTCGAACAGGTCGCCGAGGATCACCAGCGCATCGGCCGGCGTGGTCTGCAGGTAGCCCTGCCAAGCCTCGAAGGTGGCCAGCTCACTGGCCTGCAGGTGCAGGTCGGAGATCAGGTCGACGGTGCGCCACGCGGGCGGCGCCACCAGCTCGGAGAAAGCCGGGTTCGCCACCGGGGTCATGCCGCTGCGTCGTGCCTGAGGTGCATCACTCGACAGTGACGACTGCCTTTTCGATCACGACGTCCTCGAGCGGTACGTCGTCATGGAAGCCCTTGCGGCCCGTCTTCACGGCCTTGATCTTGTCGACGACATCGGCGCCGCCCGTGACCTTGCCGAACACCGCGTAGCCCCAGCCCTGGGCCGAGGGAGCCGTGTGGTTCAGGAAGCCGTTGTCGGCCACGTTGATGAAGAACTGGGCGGTGGCCGAGTGCGGTGCGCTCGTGCGGGCCATGGCCACGGTGTAGTTGGCGTTCTTGAGGCCGTTGTTGGCTTCGTTCTCGATCTCGGCGCCGGTGGGCTTTTGCTTCATGCCGGGCTCGAAACCGCCGCCTTGCACCATGAAGCCGGGGATCACGCGGTGGAACACCGTGTTGTCGTAGTGGCCCTTCTTCACGTACTCGATGAAGTTGGCGGCCGACTTCGGTGCCTTTTCGGCGTCGAGTTCGAGCGTGATGACGCCGTAGTTCTTGATGTGCAGTTCGACTTGGGGGTTGCTCATGGGATAGCTCCTTCTACGGAAATGAGATTACTTCGCCAGCGTGGCGGACTTGATGGTGAGGGTTTCGACGGGCACGTTCTGCATGCCGCCCTTGTTGCCGGTCTGCACGGCGCGGATCTTGTCGACCACGTCGGTGCCGGCGACGACCTTGCCGAACACGGTGTAGCCGTAGCCGTCGGGGTTGGGTGCGTTGAGCGAGTCGTTGTTCTTCACGTTGATGAAGAACTGCGAGGTGGCCGAGTTCGGGTTGCCGGTGCGGGCCATCGCGATCGTGTACTTGTCGTTCTTCAGGCCGTTGTTGGCCTCGAGCGGGATCGGCGGGCGTGTGGGCTTTTGCTGCATGTCGGCCGTGAAGCCGCCGCCCTGGATCATGAAGCCGTCGATGACGCGGTGGAACACCGTGCCGTCGTAGTGCTTGTCCTTGACGTACTGCAGGAAGTTTTCGACCGTCTTGGGGGCCTTGGCCGCATCGAGCTCGACCACGATGTCGCCCGCCGAGGTGGCGAGCTTGACGCGCGGTGCGGCCTGCTGGGCATGCGCGCCGGCGGCGGCGCCGAAGGCCAGGGCCGCAGCCAGCGTGAGGGCGCCGCGGCGGCTGAAACGGGAAAGTGCAGAAGTCGTCAAATGAGGCTCCGTGTGCGGGTGGAGGGGAGGGCGATGGTCCTGCGAGGGCGCAGGTTGGGAGGCAACTGTGTGCGCACCGCCGGATTGCAAGAGGCTGTTACTTGGTCGTGCGGCCCACGGGCTTGCGCACTTCGGCGGGCGCGGCCGGCAGCGCGGCCGCATCAGCCGCGGCCTTCGGCGTGAAGATCTGGCGGATCAGCGAGAGCTTGGGCGCGACGCTCGCGTTGGTGGTGGCGAACTGCTGGGCGCGCTGGTACTCCTGGGCCGCCAGGCGCGCGTACACGTCGCCGAGGTTCTCGTGCGCGGTGGCGTAGTTGGGGCTGAGCTTGAGCGCGGTTTCGAGCGCGGCGCGGGCCTGGTCGAACTTGCTCTGCGAGGCATACAGCGCCGCGAGGTTGTTGTAGGGCTCGGGCAGTTCCGGGAAGTCCTGCGTGAGCTGCGTGAATGCGGTGATGGCCTCGGCGGTCTTGTTCTGCTCGGTGAGGATCACGCCGCGCAGGAAGCGCATCTGCGGATCGCGCGGCTTGCCGGCGATGTAGGTGTCGGCCTTGGCGAGCGCCTCGGCGGACTTGCCCTGGCGCAGCAAAAGGTTGACGTCGTCGTAGTCGTTGGCGTGCGCGGCAAAGCCCCACAGACCGAACAGCAGTGCAAAGGTGAGGGGGAGTTTGGAGAACACGGCGTGCTTCATGAAGTCTCGGCAGGATAGGGGGAGCGGGCCTGGAGAACACCCGGATGCTGCGCGGCGGCAGCCGTTTATACTGCGTCGCATTGTAGCCGAGGGGCCACGTCGAACCCCTCGTAGCTACGCCCCCCGTCACCCCTGAAATACACCGTTGTTCGCCCGTACCGCACGTGCGCGAATCAACGCTTTCCGAGTCCCATGAGTCTGCGCATCTACAACACGCTGTCGCGTGAATTGGAGGAATTCTCCCCCCTGCAACCTGGGCAGGTTCGCATGTACGTGTGCGGCATGACGGTCTATGACCTGTGCCACATCGGCCATGCCCGCATGATGATGGCGTTCGATGTGGTGCAGCGCTGGCTGCGCGCCAGCGGCTATGCCGTGACCTACGTGCGCAACATCACCGACATCGACGACAAGATCATTGCCCGCGCGGTTCAGCGCGGCATCACCATTCGTGCACTGACCGACGAGGTGATCGCAGCCATGCACGAGGACATCGGTGCACTGCGCATCGAGCCACCGACCATCGAGCCGCGCGCCACCGAATACGTGCCGCAGATGCTCGGCATCATCGAAACGCTGGAGCGCAAGGGCCTGGCCTACCGCTCGGACAACGGCGACGTGAACTATGCGGTGCGCAAGTTCCCCGGCTACGGCAAGCTCTCGGGCAAGTCGCTCGACGAACTGCACGCGGGCGAACGCGTTGCGGTGCTCGACGGCAAGCAGGACCCGCTCGATTTCGTGCTCTGGAAATCCGCCAAGCCGACCGAGCCCGACGACGCCAAGTGGGAGAGCCCCTTCGGCACCGGCCGCCCAGGCTGGCACATCGAGTGCTCGGCCATGAGCTGCGCCACGCTCGGCGAAACCTTCGACATCCACGGCGGCGGCGCGGACCTTCAGTTCCCGCACCACGAGAACGAAATTGCGCAGAGCGAAGGCGCCAACGGCAAGCCGCTGTCGCGCTTCTGGGTGCACAACGGCTTCGTGCGCGTGGACAACGAGAAGATGTCCAAGAGCCTGGGCAACTTCTTCACGATCCGCGAAGTGCTGCAGAAGTACGACGCTGAAAGCCTGCGTTTCTTCCTGGTGCGCACGCATTACCGCAGCGCGCTCAACTACAGCGACGCGCACCTCGACGACGCACGCAACTCGCTCAAGCGCCTATACACCGCGCTCGACCTGGTGGCGCCCGCGACCGTAGCCATCGACTGGACGCAGCCCCACGCCGCGCGCTTCAAGGCGGCCATGGATGAAGACTTTGGCACGCCCGAAGCCATCGCCGTGCTGTTCGATCTGGCCGGCGAGGTCAATCGTACGAAGTCCGCAGACACCGCTGGCCTGCTCAAGGCGCTGGCCGGCACGCTGGGTCTGCTGCAAGGCGATCCGAAGGCGTTCCTGCAAGCCGGCACCACGCTCGACGAAGCCACTATCCAGTCGAAGATCGACGCACGCGCGGCGGCCAAGGCGGCGAAGAATTTCGCCGAAGCCGATCGCATTCGCAAGGAACTCCTCGAGCAGGGCATCGAGCTCAAGGATTCGCCCACGGGAACGACCTGGGCGGCTGCACAGTGAACGGAACGACGAACCCCGTACCCGCCACCCAGCAGACCAGCGTGCGCATCTACACGCCGGACTATTGGGAGGAAGCCTGCAAGCACCTGGCCAAGAAAGACCGCGTGATGAAGCGGCTCATTCCGAAGTTCGGCGAGGCCTGCCTCGAGTCGCGCGGCGACGCCTTCACCACACTGGCGCGCAGCATCGTGGGCCAGCAGATCTCGGTGAAGGCCGCGCAGTCGACCTGGGACAAGTTCGCGACGCTGCCGCGCAAGCTGACGCCGGCCAACGTGCTCAAGCTCAAGGTCGACGACATGCGCGGCGCCGGGCTGTCGGCGCGCAAGATCGAGTACCTGGTCGACTTGGCCCTGAATTTCGATTCGGGCACCGTGCATGTCGACCGCTGGAAAGACATGTCGGACGAGCTCATCATCGAAGAGCTCGTGGCCATCCGCGGCATCAGCCGCTGGACCGCCGAGATGTTCCTCATCTTCCACCTGATGCGCCCGAACGTGCTGCCGGTCGACGACCAGGGGCTGCTCAACGGCATCAGCGTCAACTATTTTTCGGGCGACCCGGTCAGCCGCAGCGATGCCCGCGACGTCGCCGTGGCCTGGGCGCCGTATTGCAGCGTGGCGACTTGGTATATTTGGCGATCGCTGGACCCCGTGCCGGTCGCATATTGAACAAAACAGGAGAAGACGTTGGCGAAACGAACCTTCCTCGACTTCGAGCAGCCCATTGCTGAACTCGAAACCAAAATCGAAGAACTGCGCTATGTCCAGACCGAATCGGCGGTCGACATCTCGGAAGAAATCGATCAGCTCGGCAAGAAAAGCCAGCAGCTCACCAAGGACATCTACAGCGACCTGACGCCCTGGCAGATCACCAAGATCGCGCGGCATCCGGAGCGCCCGTACACGCTCGACTACGTCAACGAAATCTTCACGGACTTCGTCGAGTTGCATGGTGACCGTCATTTCTCGGACGACCTGTCGATCGTCGGTGGTCTGGCGCGTTTCAACGGCGTGCCCTGCATGGTGCTCGGCCACCAGAAGGGCCGCGACACGAAGGAGCGCACCGCGCGCAACTTCGGCATGAGCAAGCCCGAGGGCTACCGCAAGGCCCTGCGTCTCATGAAGACGGCCGAAAAATTCAAGCTGCCGGTGTTCACCTTCGTGGACACGCCCGGTGCCTATCCCGGCATTGACGCGGAAGAGCGCGGCCAGTCGGAAGCCATCGGCCGCAACATCTTCGAGATGGCGCAGCTCGAGGTGCCCATCATCGTCACCATCATCGGTGAAGGCGGTTCGGGCGGCGCGCTGGCCATTTCGGTCGGCGATCAGCTCGTGATGCTGCAGTACTCGATCTACTCAGTGATCAGCCCCGAAGGCTGCGCGTCCATTCTCTGGAAGACCAGCGACAAGGCGCAGGAAGCGGCCGATGCACTGGGCATCACGGCGCACCGCCTGAAGGCACTGGGCCTGGTCGACAAGATCGTGAACGAACCCGTCGGCGGCGCGCACCGCGACCATCGCCAGATGGCCGCGTTCCTCAAGCGCGCGCTCAACGACGCCTTCCGCCAGGTCAGCGATCTGAAGACGAAGGAACTGCTGGACCGCCGCTACGAGCGCCTGCAGAGCTATGGCCGGTTCAACGACACCAAGGCCGACAACAGCCGCTGAGCGGCTTTTCCTTTTCCATCATGAGCGAAGCCTTCGAACGCGCCATGGCCGCGTTCGAACCGGCCTGCCTGCCGCTGGCCGTCGGCTTCAGCGGCGGAGCGGATTCGACCGCCTTGCTCGCGGCCTGCGCGGCGCGTTGGCCGGGGCAGGTGATCGCCTTTCACGTGCACCATGGCCTGCAGACAGCGGCCGACGACTTCGAGCGGCAGTGTGCGCAGGTCTGCGAACGGCTCGGCGTGCCGTTGGTGACGCACCGGGTCGACGCGCGGCATGCCTCAGGCGACAGTCCCGAGGATGCGGCACGACGCGCACGCTATCAGGCGTATGCCGCCATGGCGCAAGCCGATGGGGCGCGGCCTGCCGTGTCGTCCATTGCGCTGGGGCACCATGCCGATGACCAGATCGAAACACTGCTGCTGGCGCTGTCCCGCGGCGCCGGCCTGCCGGGCCTGGCCGCGATGCCTGCGCATGCTGTGCGCGACGGATTGAACATCCATCGACCGTTGCTTGCGGTGCCGGCGGCCGATATCCGGGACTGGCTTGCGCACAAGCAGTTGCCGTGGATCGAAGACCCGAGCAACGCCGACGCACGCTACACCCGCAACCGCATTCGCGCCGTGCTGCTCCCTGCATTGGCGGACGCTTTCCCGCAGTTCCGCGCCACCTTCGCGCGCAGCATCGGCCACGCGGCGCAGGCGCAGCAGCTGCTGGGCGAATTGGCTGTGCAAGACCTCGCCGCGGTGGGCGAGCCGCCGCAGATCCGGCCGCTGCAGGCGCTGTCCCGCGCACGGCAGGCCAACGTGCTGCGCCACTGGCTGATGCAGTCGCATGGCTGCGCACCGAGTGCGGCGCAGCTCGACCAGCTGCTGGACCAGGTCCGAGCCTGCACCACGCGCGGCCACCGCATCCACCTCAAGGTGGGCGCGGGCTTCGCCGAGCGCAGGGGCGAGCGGCTGCATTGGTACAATGCCCCGCCCTCGCTGAAGACTTCGCTCTGACGGCTTGCAGGGCGCCGCTGTCCAGGCGGCCCTTTATCTTTCTCTGATTTCATCCATGGCATTGATCGTTCACAAATATGGCGGCACGTCGATGGGCTCGACCGAGCGCATCCGCAATGTCGCCAAGCGCGTCGCCAAATGGGCGCGTGCGGGTCACCAGATGATCGTGGTGCCCAGCGCCATGAGCGGCGAGACCAACCGCCTGCTCGGTCTTGCCAAGGAGCTCTCCCCGGGCAAACCCGGCGTGGCCTATCACCGCGAACTCGACATGCTCGCCGCCACCGGCGAGCAGGCCTCGTCGGCGCTGCTGGCGATGGCGCTGCAGGCCGAGGGTGCTGAGTCCGTGAGCTACGCGGGCTGGCAGGTGTCGGTGCGCACCGACAACTCGTACACCAAGGCCCGCATCGAGAGCATCGACGACGCCAAGGTGCGCGCCGACCTCGAGGCCGGCCGCGTCGTGGTCATCACCGGCTTCCAGGGCGTGGACGACGAGGGCAACATCACCACGCTCGGCCGTGGCGGCAGCGACACCTCGGCGGTGGCCATCGCGGCGGCCATGAAGGCCAGCGAGTGCCTGATCTTCACCGACGTCGACGGCGTCTACACCACCGACCCACGCGTCGAGCCCGACGCGCGCCGCCTGAACACCGTGAGCTTCGAAGAGATGCTCGAGATGGCCAGCCTGGGCTCCAAGGTGCTGCAAATCCGCTCGGTGGAATTCGCCGGCAAGTACAAGGTGCCGCTGCGCGTGCTTTCGAGCTTCACGCCGTGGGACATCGACATCAATGAAGAGGCCAAGTCCGGCACGCTGATCACTTTCGAGGAAGACGAAAACATGGAACAAGCCGTCGTATCCGGCATCGCATTCAATCGCGACGAAGCCAAGATCTCGGTGCTCGGCGTGCCCGACAAGCCGGGCATCGCGTATCACATCCTCGGTGCCGTGGCAGACGCCAACATCGAAGTGGATGTGATCATCCAGAACCTCAGCAAGGACGGCAAGACCGACTTCAGCTTCACCGTGCATCGCAACGAGTTCGCGCGCACGGTCGAGCTGCTCGAGTCGAAGGTGATGCCTTCGCTGGGTGCCACCGAAATCGTGGGCGACACCAAGATCTGCAAGGTCAGCATCGTGGGCATCGGCATGCGCAGCCACGTGGGTGTGGCCAGCAAGATGTTCCGTGTGTTGAGCGAAGAGGGCATCAACATCCAGATGATCTCGACCAGCGAAATCAAGACCTCGGTCGTGATCGACGAAAAATATATGGAATTGGCCGTGCGCGCGCTGCATAAAGCGTTCGATCTCGATCAACCGACCGCTTAAGTAATGGCATAATTGCGGTTGCTTTCAGGAACTGTGACCGAGTGGCCGAAGGTGCTCCCCTGCTAAGGGAGTATGGGGTGTAGAGCCTCATCGAGGGTTCGAATCCCTCCGGTTCCGCCAGGATTGGCTTCCTGATCACTTTGCAGTGATCAAACAGCCCAAAAGAGCCCCGCCAGTCGGGGCTTTTTTGCGTCTGCTCGCAACGCGTGGCTGCCTCGCCGAAATGGCGAAGCGATGTCTTCAGGACGGCTGCGGTACGAGTGCGGATAGCGTCGCGATCGGCGCTGCGCCCACATGCAGTTCGCAAGGATCGCAAGGCACCGAAATTTGCCGCCCGTCGAAGCGCACCCGCACGTGCGGATAGGTCGCTCCGGTGATGGTGCCGGGCCGGCCTTCGCTGACGACGCGGTCGCCGCGACGGAACGACCGGCCGAACCGCAGCTTGATTTTTTCGAAGCTCATTTCAGTCTCTCCTTGGTGGGCACCTGATGCTCAACGCACCGGATCGGATTCGATCGATGGCCGGACCAGGGTCGCGGCCGTGTCTTGAAGGATCAGCGCGTGATCCGGGTCGTGGCTGAGGTAGGGGCTGCTCAGCAGTTGGCCGATCAGCCGGTCGAAATGGAATCGGACCTTCGCCGGCTCGGGGTGTGCGGCGTACAGGGCGCGCAGCATCGAGACGATGGCGCTGATCTGCGTGGCGAGGACCTCCATGGAACCCAGGCGGCCCGCCGCTTCGAAAACTGCTTGTTGATCTGAGGGGGGCATGCTGGCCTCCTTTTTGGGGCGTTGGCATGTCCAACGCAAAAAGAGGCTGAAAGGCTTACTTCGAGGGGCTTGCTCCCCAGAATTGGTGATGTCCCGCCTTAGATTCGTGACTTATTTCACGAATTTCGACTCACTGCCGCTGGGCAGGCGCAGACCCCAACACCTCGGCCAGCACCCGCAAGGCGTCGGTCGCCAGGTCCGAAAAGCGCACCGAGCAGGCCAGCATGAGGTTCAGCGGCAGCCCGAAATCTTCGATCAGCGTGCCCTCGGGGTCGCGCAAGCTGCCGTCCGGGTCGCGGCCGACGACGCCTGCCGTGGCGGCGCGCTGCGCATAGGTGCCTGGCGGAACGCCGTAGGCGGCCACCGGAAGGCCCAGGGCGATGGCCACGCCGACCTCGAACACCGTGCCCGAATCCGGCTCCAGCCCGCGGAACGGCGCGAGGTTGGCAATGACGCCGTCCGCTGACCGCAGCAGCTTCATGTTTTCCTCGTAGATCCGGCGCGCGGGGTCGGGGCCGGCGTGCGTGCCGTCGAATGGCGGCACAGCCGTCATGCCAAGTGCGTCGCAGGCCAGCGCCAGCGCGGCAAAGTACTGCGCGGCGTCGGGCCGGAACACGTCGGGGCCGGCAAGGTAGACCCGCGCACGCGTGGGGGAAGAGGGCATCTGTCGAGTATGCGACCGCCCCCGCGAAGCGCCAACATTCGGCGACCGCCGGGTCGACCGTGGCCGCGGGCGGCGGGTTCACTTGCCTGGGAACCGACGGCGCGACAGCGGTAGGACGCCTCGCGAAGCCGCCATCAGCTCAGTGGCCTTCTGTTGTCGTGCCGTGCGTGCGCATCTCGCTGCGCAGGGCGCGCTGTCCCGACGCCAGTGCGAGCTCGTAGCTCTCGACCGGGTCGAAGGCGCAGCGAAGGACGGTGGGATGCGCACCGTCGGTGTCGGTTTCGAGCAGCCGCCAGACAAAGGATCCGGGAGCCGGCTCGTCGATGATGAGTTCGATCGGATGTGTCATGGCCCCACGATGGTCGCTCGCATGGCGCGTGTCTGTAGGCGAAGACCGACCGATGCCGCGCCTTGCCCCCAGAACCCCCAGATCTGGTGATGGCAGGCGCGCAGCCGCGAGGGGACACTGCAGCTTCGCGCGCGAAGCCTGGGTGATGATTCGGGCATGCTTCCCACCTTGTCCGAACCGTCCTGATGTCCGCTTTCTCTCCCCAGCCCGAAGGTCCGGCGATGACGCCGCCGCCCAGTCCCGATTTGCCGGCACCCGTGCTGATCGTCGAGGACGACGCGCTGATGCAGCGGCGCATCGTCGACATCCTGGCCCAGCTGGGCTATGCCCGCGAGGTGCTGGTGCTGGCGGGCACGCTGGCCGATGCCCGCGTCGAACTCGCGCGGCAGCCGTTTGCACTGGTGCTCGTCGACCTGGGCCTGCCCGACGGCAACGGCGTGGAGCTGATCACGCAGATGAGTGCATCGGTGAATGCGGACGACGGCCCCGGCATCCTCGTGATCTCCGCCTGGAGCACCGACGACCTGATCCTCAACGCGCTGCGCGCCGGCGCCACCGGCTACGTGCTCAAGGAGCGCGACGACCTGGAGCTGCTGCTGTCGATCCGCAGCGTGCTGCGCGGCGGGGCGCCGATCGATCCGTTCATCGCGCGTCGCATCCTCGACCTCACGCAGGCGCCACCGGCCACGCCGGGTCGCGTCGGTGAAGATGTGCTGACCGCACGCGAACTGCAGATCCTCCAGCTGGTTGCCGAAGGCCTGACCAACCGCGAGATAGCCGAGCAGATCTTCCTGTCGCGGCACACCGTCGAATGCCACATCAAGAACATCTACCGCAAGCTCACCGTTTCCTCGCGCACGCGCGCCGTTTTCGCAGCGCGTTCGCGTGGCTTGCTGGCCTGAGCCTGTGGTGGTTGTTCGCGCACACGGCATGGGCGGCCGAAGGGTGCGCGCCGCACATCGACAGCGTGCGGGCCGTGCGCGCCACCGCCGGCGCAGGGCCTGAAGCACCGCCGCCCATCGACGGCTGGCAGCCGGTGACGCTGCCCGACCACTGGGCCGAACGCTGGCCCGGCTTCGAAGGCATCGTGTGGTACCGCATCGACTGGCAGCGCCCCTGCGCGGGCCGCGACGACGCGCCGCAGCTGGGCGTGGCCTTCGACTACCTGAGCATGGCCGGCGCGATCTCGCTGAACGACAACCTGCTCTGGCGCGATGCCAGCCTGGTCGAGCCGCTGAGCCGCAGCTGGAACACGCCGCGTGTCTTCTTCCTGCCGGCCGCCGCGTTGAACCCCGGCACCAACACGCTGTGGGTGCAGGTGGTGGGCGGCAGCATGTACGGCTCGGGGCTGGGCCGCGTGGTGCTCGGCCCGGCGGACGAGGCGGTGGCATACCACGACGAGCGCCGCCTGTTCGCGCGCGTGCTGCCCGCGGTCAACCTCGTCATCTCGATCACGCTGGGCTGCTTCTTCCTCGTGCTGTGGCTCATGCGCCGGCAGGAGGTTGCCTACGGCTGGTACGCGCTCAGCGCCATTGCCTGGCTGGTGTTCGCGAGCAACACCGTGGTCAGCACCTTGCCGTGGCCGTTCGACTCCACCGACGCCTGGTCGCGCTGGATCACGGCCTGGATGGTCCTGTACGTGAGCTGCTTCTGCATGTTCATGTGGCACTTCGGCGGCCAGCGCTTTCCGCGGCTGAGCCGCGCGCTGTGGGCGGTGGCCGCGCTGGCCGTGGCGGCGATCGCGCTGCTGCCGCAGCCTGCGCTGTCGGTCGCGACGCTGGCGGTGTTCATCGTGTACTCGCTGCTCTTCATGGCCGTGTGCGTGCAGTTCATCCTGCGCGCGCTCGACACGAAGAAGACCGAGCACCTGCTGTTGGCCCTGTGCGCCTTCGGCTTCCTGGTGGCTGCGGTGCACGATGCGCTGATGATCCTGCGCGTCATCGACGACCGCTTCGGCTACACCGTGGTCACGGCGCCGCTGATCATGATCGGCATGTCGCTGATCCTGGCGGGTGGCTTCACGCGCAGCCTGCGCCGCGTCGAGAGCTTCAACGACGATCTCGCGCGCGAAGTGCGCGGGGCGCGCACCGAGCTGGCCGACACGCTCAGCCGCGAACACCGGCTCGAACTCGACAACGTGCGGCTGAACGAGCGCCTGAGCGTGGCGCACGACCTGCACGACGGCCTGGGCAGTTCGCTGGTGCGCTCGATCGCGCTGGTGGAACAGTCGGGCGAGGCGCTGCAGCGGCCGCAGTACCTGTCGATGTTCAAGTCGCTGCGCGACGACCTGCGCCAGATCATCGACACCCACAGCGGCGGCGCGGCCCCGGTGGCCGCCACGCCCACGCAATGGCTGGCGCCGATGCGCCACCGCTTCGGTCGCCTGTTCGAGGAGATGGGCATGCGCAGCCACTGGCAGACGCCCGCGGCCTGGCCCTGCGCGCTGTCCGCGCGCCAGGTGCTGGGCCTCACGCGCCTGCTCGAAGAGGCGCTGGCCAACGTCGTGAAGCACAGCCGCGCGCGCACCCTGCGCGTGCAGCTGCTGGCCGACGGCGAAGCGGGCGTGCTCCTGAGCGTCGAGGACGATGGCGTGGGCTTCGATGCGGTGACGGTTGCCTCGTCGATCGGCGGACTGGGCCTGCGCAGCATGCAGGCGCGCATGGCCCGCATCGGCGGCACTTTGCAGATCGACGCGGGCGACGGCGGCACGCGGCTGGAGGCGAGGGTGCAGGCACCCGCGATGGGCGCTGGCAGCAGCTGAGGTCCGCTGCGCGCGTGATCAGCGCGCCTTGCGGAACGCGCGCACCTCGGGCGCCGGGTGGTCTTCGATGTGCTGCAGCAGGAAGTCCAGAAACTCCTGCGCCGACGGCGAGAGTCCTCGGTCCTTGTTGAGCCACACCTGGAACTTGCGGCTGAGCACGGGCGTGACGAGCGGGCGGAACTCGAGCTTCTGACGCTGGAGCAGCTCGCCCGCATACGGCAGGCAGGTGGTCACGCCCAGTCCGTGCTCGACCATGCTCAAGGCCGTGGTCAGGAAGGCGACTTCATGCGTCGGGCTGAACTCCAGCCGGCCCGCCGACGCATACAGCTCGGCACTGAGCAGCTGCGTGTACTCGCCCTGCAGCGAGATCACGGGGTAGCGGACCAGGTCGCTCCAGGCGACCCGCTGCTTTTTGGTCAGCGGATGCCCCGGCGGCAGCACCGCGAGGAAGGGCAGGGTGAAGAGCGTGCGCGCCACCACGTTGGCCGGTGCATCGCGCTCGGGGCCGATGGCCAGGTCCACGTCGCCGTTGATGAGGCGGCCCAGCACGCTTTCGACCATCGAGTCCTGCAGGCGCACGCGGATGCCGGGGTACTTCCGGGCGAAGGCGGCCATGATTTCCGGCATGACCGTGCACGCCATCACCTGCGGCACCGCGATGCGCACGGTGCCGGTGCGCAGCTCGCGCAGGTCGGACACCGCATCGAGCGCCATGCCCAGGTCCTGCAGGATGCGTTCGGCCATCGGCAGGAAGACCTCGCCTGCGCTGGACAGCTGCAGCTTGCGCGTCGTGCGGTGAAGCATCTGCACGCCCAGGTTCGATTCCAGGTCCTTGATGAGGCCGCTCAGGGCCGACTGCGTGATGTGCAGCCGCAGGGCGGCCTCGGTCACGCTGCCGGCGCGGGCGACCGCGATGAAGGCGCGCAATTGGCGCAGCGTGACATTCATCGGTTTGTCCGATAAGTGGGAAAGAAATATCTGATTGAACCATGAATGAAGCTCGCATCCAATCGCAGCGCCATCACAACAACCACTGCCAGGAGACATCGTTCATGCCCGTTTCTCATCGCCTTGCGCGCCGCGGTTTTCTTTCGCTCGCGGCCGCCGCACTGGCTTTCGCGGGGGCTCCCGCGCAAGCGCAGGCGCAGGCCTTTCCGTCCAAGCCGATCAAGTGGATCGTCGGCTACCCCGCCGGCGGCGGCAGCGACTTCCTGGCCCGCACCATCGGCGCGCAGATGTCGATCCAGGCCGGCCAGCCGGTGATCGTCGACAACCGGGCGGGTGCCGGCGCCATCATCGGCGCCGAGGTCACGGCCCGGTCGCCGGGCGACGGCTACACCGTGTTCACGGCCGACAACGGCGTGCTCGTGTACAACCCCGCGCTCTACAAGAAGCTGCCCTATGCCGTCGATCGCGACTTCGCGATGCTCGGCCTGATGGCGCGCACGCCGCTGGTCCTGGTGGCGGCGCCCTCGACGAACCTCAAGACGATCGGCGCGCTGATGGAGCAGCTGAAAAGCAAGCCGGGCACGCTGTCGTACGCCTCGCCGGGCAACGGCAGCCCGCACCACCTGGCGATGGAGCTGTTTTTGAGCCGCAGCGGCCTGTCGACCATGCACGTGCCGTACCGCGGCGCCGCACCTGCGCTGCAGGACGTGATGGGCGGACAGGTGCCGCTGATGGTCGTCGACACCTCGTCGGGGCTCAGCGCCATCCAGTCGGGGAAGGTCATTCCGCTGATGGCGTTCAGCGCCAAGCGGCTGCCGATCCTGCCCGCCGTGCCCACGGTGGGCGAGCAGGGCTTCAAGGATTCGGAAGCCTACGCGTGGCAAGGGCTGGTGGTGCCCGCCAGCACGCCTGCCGCGATCCAGGAGCGCCTTTCGAAGGAGATGCAGGCCGCGCTGGCGAACGAGGGCGTGCGCAAGCGGCTGCAGGAAGGCGGCTGGGAACCGGTGCCGAGCGACAGCGTGCTGATGAAGACCTATGCCTTCGCCGAGACCAAGAAGTGGCACGCGCTGATCCGTGAGCGCGGCATCTCGCTGGACTGAAGACGCCGCCTCGCGATGAGGCGGGCCGTGGCGCACCGGCGGTGTTGTAGCCTGTCGCCCCATGGATTCCCTCATCGCCGCCTCCGCGCGCGCGCTCGCTGCCGGCGACGCGCTGGGTGCCCTCAAGCGCGTGGCCTTGCGCGACGACCCGCCGGCGCTCGCGCTGCGCGGCATCGCCATGGCCCAGCTCGGCGAGCACCCGCGTGCGCGCGAGCTGCTGCGGCGTGCCGCGAGCGGCTTCGGGGCGCACGAAGAACTGGCGCGCGCACGCTGCGTCGTCGCCGAGGCCGAGGTGGCGCTCGCGATGCGCGACCTGGGCGGCTCGCCGCGCGCGCTGACCGCGGCGGCCGCCACGCTCGAGGCGCGCGACGATCTGGCCAATGCGCTGCAGGCGCGGCTCATCGCGGCGCGCCGGTTGCTGCTGCTCGGCCGGCTCGACGAGGCCGCTGCCGCGCTGTCGCTGCTCGACGGGCACAGCCTGCCGCCGTTGCTGGCGGCGGTGGCCGAGCTGGCATCGGCGGAGCTGGCCTTGCGTTCGCTGCGCACAGGCACAGCACGGGCAGCGCTCACCCGCGCGCATGACGCGGCCCTGCGTGCGCGCGTGCCGGCGTTGCTGGCCGAGGTGGCGGAAGCGCGCGCCGCGCTCGAACGTCCCGCCGCCCGGCGCATCGCGGTCGGCGGTGAACAGGCCCTGCGCCTCGATGAGGTCGAGGCGCTGCTCGCGTCCGATGCACTCGTCGTCGATGCCTGCCGCCGTGGCGTCGGAGGCGGCGACACCTGGCGTTCGCTCGCACGCCGGCCCGTGCTGTTCTCGCTGGCGCGTGCGTTGGCTGCGGCCTGGCCCGGCGATGTCGACCGCGACACGCTGATCGCCGACGCCTTCCGCACCCGCGACCCCGACGAAACGCACCGCGCGCGCCTGCGCGTCGAGATCGGCCGGCTGCGCGCGCTCGTCAAGCCGATGGCGCGCATCGAGGCCACGCCGCAGGGCTTCATCCTCCAACCTCTGGATGCGCGTCCGGTTGTGGTGCTGGCACCGCCCATCGACGGCGAGCAGGCCTCGCTCGTGGCGCTGCTGTCCGACGGCGCGGCCTGGTCGACCTCGGCGCTCGCACTGGCGCTGGGCGCGAGCCAGCGCACGGTGCAGCGCGCACTGGCCGAACTCGAGGCCGAACGGCGCGTGCGTGCCATCGGGCAGGCCAGGGCGCGCCGCTGGCTGGCCCCGCCGCTGGCGGGATTCACGACGATCTTGTTACTCCCCGCCGCGCTGCCGATTGAATAGAGTCGGGCTCATGCGCTACCCCCTGTGGCGCACCTACAGGAGCCCACCATGAGCAGCAGCAACAGCAGTCAGAGCAAGAAGGCAGGCAAGGACCGGTTCGAAGGCGCGGTGCAGGCCGCGCAGATCGTGCGCGAATACGGACCGTTCGAAGGCGTGGAGCGCATCCACGGCGTGACGCACGACGGCCACCAGGTGTGGGCCGCCACCGGCGGGCAACTGGTCGCCTTCGACCCCGCGAGCGGCGAAGCCACGCGCCGCATCGACGTCGCCTGCGACGCAGGCACCGCCTTCGACGGCACCTGCTTCTATCAGATCGTCGAGGCGCGCATCGACAAGATCGATGCCGCCACCGGCAAGGTGCTGGCCTCGATTCCCGCACCCGGCAACGGTTCCGACTCGGGCCTCACCTGGGCCGAAGGCAGCCTCTGGGTGGGCGAGTACCGCGACCGCAAGATCCACCAGATCGACCCGGCGACGGGCGCGATCCGCCGCACCATCGAATCGAACCGCTTCGTCACGGGCGTGACCTGGGTCGACGGCGAACTCTGGCACGGCACCTGGGAAGGCGACCAGAGCGACATCCGCCGCATCGACCCCGCCAGCGGCGACGTGATCGCGCGGCTGGAAATGCCCAGCGGCGTCGGCGTGAGCGGCCTGGAGTCCGACGGCGCGGGGCTCTTCTACGCCGGCGATGGCCGGGCCAGCAAGGTCCGCGCGGTGCGGCGCCCGAAGACGGCCACGGCCTGAACGAAACGCAAGCCAAGGAGCACACCATGAACACCACAATGAACCACCCCGTCGTGACCCCCGAGCGCTGGATCGACGCACGCAAGTCGTTGCTGGCGCGCGAGAAGGAGCTGACCCAGCTGCGTGATCGGATCGCGCAGGAGCGCCGCGCGCTGCCGTGGACCCGCGTCGAGAAGGCCTACGTCTTCGACACGCCTCAAGGTCGCCGCCCGCTCGCCGACCTGTTCGAAGGCCGTCGCCAGCTGCTCGTGCAGCACTTCATGTTCGGCCCCGACTGGGAGCAGGGCTGCCAGAGCTGCTCGTTCATGGCCGACCATTCCGACGGCATGCGCGTGCACCTCGAGCATCGCGACGTCACGCTGGTGGCCGTCTCGCGCGCGCCGCTGGCCCGCATCGAGGCTTTCCGCCGTCGCATGGGCTGGCAGTTCGCCTGGGTCTCGTCGCACGACAACGACTTCAACCACGACTTCGGCGTGAGCTTCACGCCCGACGAAATGGCCAGCGGCGCCGTTGCCTACAACTACGTGAAGCAGCCATTCCCGAGCGAAGAGGCGCCCGGTGTCAGCGTGTTCTTCAAGGGCGACGCCGGCGACGTGTTCCACACCTACTCGACCTACGGTCGCGGCGTGGAAGTGATGATGGGCACCTACAACATGCTCGACCTCGTGCCCAAGGGCCGCGACGAGCACAACCCGTCCTACACGATGGACTGGATCCGTCACCACGACCGCTACGAGCCCGCGCCCGTTGCGGCGGCGGGTGGTTGCTGCCACGCGCAGTCGTAAAGAAGCGCACGACCTGCGTGCTGATCGGTCCGCACCATGGCAAGCCTCTGGCCCTGGCTGGCGGTGGCGGGAATGGGCGTGCTGCACGGCCTGAACCCCACCACCGGCTGGATGTTCGCCGCCGCATGGGGCCTGCGCTCGCACGACCGGGCGCAGGCACTGCGGGCGCTGTGGCCGATCGGCGTCGGGCACGTCGCCTCGGTGGCGCTCGTGGTCGTTGCGGTGGCCTTCGGCCTGTCGATGGACCGGGGCTTGCTGCAGTGGCTGGCTGGCGGGCTGATCGCGGTGGTCGCGCTCGTTCACCTGTCGGGGCGCCTGCCCGCCGTGGCGCGTGCGCCGGCGGGGCATGCGGGGCTGGCGCTGTGGTCCTTCATGATGTCCACCGCGCATGGCGCCGGGCTGATGCTGGTGCCGGCGCTGATCCCGCTGTGCATGGGTGATGCGGCGAAGGGCGCGATGAGTGGCTCGCTCGTGCCGGCGCTCGCCGCCGTCGCGCTCCACACGGCGGCGATGCTGGCCACCACCGGGCTGATGGCCGTCGGCGCCGGGGCGGGCGTGGGCTGGCTGCGGCGCCTGGCACGCCGGCCTGCCGCCTTGCGCTGAACGCCCGATGCGCGCAAAGCGCATAAGCAAACGCGAAAACCGGCGTTCCATTCGAGCGGCCTGCGGCGCAACACTCGAAGGCTCTCGACCCCACAGGCCTTCGGATGCCCGGTACCTTCACTTCCCCGCGCAAGCGGCTCGGCTTCTTCAGCCGGCTGCTCGACGATGCCCCCGCCGCCGAGCGCTACCGCCTCGTCACTGCCCAGATCGCCCATGCCGAGGCCTTCGGCTTCGATTCCGCCTGGGTGGCGCAGCACCATTTCCATGAGCATGAGGGCGGCCTGCCGTCGCCCTTCGTCTTCCTCGCCCACGTGGCCTCGCGCACGCGGCGCATCCGCCTGGGTACGGGCATCGTCACGCTGCCGCTGGAGAACGCGGTGCGCACGGCCGAAGACGCGATCGTGCTGGACCTGCTCTCGGGCGGCCGGCTCGAAGTGGGCGTCGGCACGGGCGGCACGCCGGCGTCCTTCGCGGCCTTCGGGCTGGACAGCGACGACCGCGCGGCGCTGTTCGAGCGCCAGCTCGCCACGGTGCGCGACGCCTGGGCCGGCCGGCCGCTGCCCGGCGGCGACACGCTGTACCCGGCGGGCGCGCAGCTGCTCGGCCGGCTCTGGCAGGCCACGTTCTCGGTGAGCGGCGGCGCGCGCGCGGGCATGGCCGGCGACGGGCTGATGCTCTCGCGCACGCAGCCGCGCACCGCGCAGGCGCCCGATGCATCGCTGGGCGACCTGCAGGACCCGATCATCGACGCCTACCTGGCCGCGCTGCCGCCGGGGCGCACGCCGCGCATCGTGGGTTCGCGCAGCGTGTTCGTGGCGGACACCCGCCAGGAGGCGCTGCGCCTGGCCGAGACCGGGCTTCGCCGCGCGGTGGTGCAGGCCGCCGCCACGGGGCAGATCGGTTTGGCCGACCGCGTCCGCGCCGATGCGCCGCTCGACGAACTGATCGCCGCGTACGACGTGCATGTCGGCGCGCCCGACGACGTGATCGCCTCGCTGCGCGCCGACCGCACGCTCGCGCGCGTGACCGACCTCGTGTGCCAGGTGCACTCGGTCGATCCGCCGCACGCGGCCATCCTGCGTTCCATCGAACTGACCGCCACCGTCGTTGCACCTGCCCTGGGCTGGACGCGCGATGCGGGCGTGCCGGACCTTCAATCGCTTGCGCTTCTCTAGGCTGTTGTTTCCATGAATGCCGTTGTTTCTTCTTCTCCCGTTCCCCAGGCCGTCGACGTGATCGACCAGCTGGTGGGCATCGCGCCCGGCAGTGCGCTCGACCGCCTGCGCGCGCAGCGCGAGCAGGCGCGCACGCAGGCGCAGCAGAGCTATCGCGCGCTGTTCGCGCCGGCTGAACCCGTGGCCGGGCACTTCGAGATCGCGGATCGTTTCGCCGTCGCAGCCTTCGTCGCCGGGTTGCATGGGCAGCCCGATGTGGCGCGCTTTTATGCCGACGCCTTGGCGGGGCAGGGCGTGGCGCAGGCCATCGAGGCCGAGGTCGCACGCGGTGCCGCGCAAGGGCCGTACGGCCGCTATCCGGTGGGCCCGCTCAGCGTGGAAGACCAAGCCGGTCCTGTCTATGCCGTCGATGGCGCGCAGCGCACGGTGCTCGGCGAACGGCTGTCGGCCGGCCTTGCACATGCGCACCTGCTGGTCTTCCACCCGCGCGATGCCAGCCCGGCGGCATTGCAGGCGCTGCTCGACGCGGGATGGCGCACCACGGAGATCGTCACCTTGTCGCAGCTGGTGGCGTTCCTCGCGTTCCAGATCCGCGTCGTCATCGGCCTGCGCGCGCTGGCCACCCCTTCTGCATGAGCGCCCCATGAGCACCGAATCGACCCTGACCCATCCTGACAACGCGCACCCGCGCAGCTTCACGCAGGCGCAGCTCGAATGGCTGCCCTGGCTCGAACCGTTGCCCGAAGACGAACTGACCGAGCGCCACTACGCGGGCCTCGTCGACGCGTCGCGCGCCAAGTCGCCGTACTTCCGCCTGCTGGCGCGCGACCCCGACATCCTCGGTGCGCGCACCCGCACCGACAAGGACATCTTCTACAACCCCGACGCCGGCCTGCCGCGCGCCGAACGCGAGCTCTCGGCCGCCGCGGCCTCACGCTTCAACGGCTGCATCTACTGCGCCTCGGTGCATGCGCGTTTCGCCTCGCACTTCTCGCAGCGCACGGACGACGTGCAGCGGTTGCTCGACGAGGGCGTGCAGGCCGACCTGGGCGCGCGCTGGAACGCGATCGTGCAGGCGTCGGTCGCGCTGTCGGCCACGCCATCGACCTTCGGGCCTGCGCACGTCGAAGCGCTGCGCACACAGGGGCTGGACGATCTCGCGATTGCCGACGTCGTGCATGGTGCGGCCTTCTTCAACTGGGCCAACCGGTTGATGCTCTCGCTGGGCGAGCCGCAGGAGCCTGCTGCCGCCTAGGCGCGGATCACCGCACGCAGCTTTGTTGCGGCGGCAAGTGAGGGGGATCACAGTCGGGCGCGCGGTACGCCTTCGGGTCGGCACGATGACCCGCATGGACACCGACGCCCCTGTGTACGCAACGACACGCCAAGGCCGCGCTCCGGCGCCGGGCCTTGCTTTCGGCAATCCTCTCGTCCGCTGCCGATGCGGACTGGCCGGCCTGGAGCGCATCCACCGTCGGCTGTGGATGAAGTTCCTGCCCGGCCTGCGCTTCTATCGCTGCAGCAGTTGTGGCAAGCCGCAGCTGGCGCCGAAGCGTGCGGTGCGCGACGCGGTCATTGCGCACAGGAGCGAGCAGCAGAACCAGCGCTAGCTAGCGGTTCTTCTTTCCGGGGTCCGTCAGCATCCCGTTCAGCAGCAGGTCGATGGTCTGCTCGGTGTGCTGCTCGGCCTGCTCGGGGCTCATCGGATCGACGTTGTAGAGCCGCTTGATCAGGTGCATGGACGACTGCACCGAGGTCAGCAGGCTCGTCATCATGACGCTTGCGTACGCACGCGGATAGGGCTTGATCAGGCCTTCCGCCTGGCATTCGGCGAGCAGCGCGTCGAGCAGTTCATGGAACGGCCGCATGTAGTGCTCGATGATCCAGTCCAGCCGCGGCCCGGCCTGCGCCACCTCGCGCAGCACCAGCGAATGCGCCGCGGGGTGCAGCACGTTGATGATGGCGAACACCCGCAGCGCGCTGCGCAGCTTGGTGAGCGCATCGGCCGTGTCCTCGTCGACCTGCATCGCATCGATGGACGCCATCGCCTCGGTGTAGGTGCTCTCGACCACGGCGCGCCACAGGCCTTCCTTGCCGCCGAAGTGGTAGTTGAGCAGCGGCTGCTTCACGTCCGCGCGCCGCGCGATGGCCAGCACCGACGTGCCCTCGAAACCTTTCTCGGAGAACTCGACGATGGCCGCGTCCATGAGGCGCTGCCGGCCCGAGGTGTCGGCCGCAGGTTCCGCGGCCTCGGTGCGGGCAGGGGCGGGGGTGCGCTTCGGGGCGGTCTTGCCCGTGGGAGTCTTCATGGATGGCGTGCGCCGGCGGGCCGTGGCTGGTTGACGATGGCCGCATTGTCCAACAGTCGCGCGCACCGGTCGGCCGGTCGATGGGTGCGACTTATATAAGTATAAACACGCATCTCGCATAGACTTATATTTGTATAAATTCATGTGCATGGCAGCCGTTGGTGCTGCCGAAGGTCGAGAGAGCCACAGATGCACGTGTTGGAAGTTCCCGTTTTGATCGTCGGTGCCGGGCCCGTCGGGCTCACGATGGCGGCCCTGCTGGCCGACCAGGGCATTGCGTCGCTGCTCGTCGAGCAGCGCGACGGTCTGCACCAGGCGCCGCAGGCGCATGTCATCAGCGCGAGGACGCGCGAAATCCTGGCGAGCCTGGGCATCGCAGACGAAGCGCTGGCACGCGTGACCACGCCGCCGGCCGACGCGCGCTACGTGACGTGGCGGCGCAACCTCGCCGAAGAAGACATCGCGCGCATCGAGATCGGCGGCGAGGCGCGCTTCGTGCAGCTGGATTCGGTCAGCGGCAAGCGCAGCGCGAACGTGCCGCAGCACCACCTCGAGCGCGTGCTGTTCGATGCGCTTGCCGGTCGCACACGCTGTGAGACGCGCTTCGGCCAGACCTGGCGCGGCGCGGAAGAAGAGGGCGACTGCGTCGTCTCGCACATCGAGGACGCGGTGAGCGGCGAGGTCTATGCCGTGCGCAGCCAGTGGCTGCTGGCGGCCGACGGCGCGAGCAGTTCCGTGCGGCGAGGCGCGGGCATCGCGATGGCCGGCGACACGAACCTGGCCCACATGGTCACGGTGAACTTCGAGGCCGACCTGCGCCCGCTCGTGAAGGACAGCCCGTCGATCCTGTTCTGGACCCTGTCCGCGAAGGCGCCCGGCACCTTCATCGTGCACGACGCGGCGCGCTACGCGGTGTTCATGACGCCGTACTTCCCGCCGCACGAACAGCCCGCCGACTTTCCGGTCGCTCGCTGCGAACGCATGCTGCGCGCGGCGCTGGGCACGGCCGAGGTGCCGTTTCGCATCACCTCGCTGTCGCACTGGACGATGCAGGCGCACGTGGCCGACCGCTACCGGCAGGGGCGCACGCTGCTCGTTGGCGACGCGGCGCACCGCTTTCCGCCAACGGGCGGGCTCGGGCTCAACACGGGCATCGCGGACGCGCACAACCTGGCGTGGAAGCTGGCGCTGGTCATGCAAGGCCGTGCGGATGCGGGCCTGATCGACACCTACGGTGCGGAGCGCCGCCCGGTCGCTGTGGCGAACTGCGAGGCCAGCGTGAAGAACTTCCACAAGATGCGCGAGGTCACCGCGGCCATGGGCATCGACGACCGCCGCCTGCCGCTGCTGGGGCGCGTGCGTTCGAGTGCGCCGGCGCGTGCGTTGCCGGGCGTGGTGCGCTCGGCGCTCGGTGGCCTGTTCGTGGCACCGGTCGAATGGCGCACGCGCCGCATCGCGAAGGCCGCGTCCGTGCGCTGCGCGGCCATCCGGCAGCAGGTGCAGCGCGCCGCCGAAAGCCAGATGGCGCACTTCAGCACGGTGGGTCTCGACCTGGGCCATGCCTACCGGGGAGCGGCCGTGTGCAGCGACGGCACGACCGCGCCGGTTGCGCCAGACCCCGTGCGGGACGTGTGCCAGTCGCTCACGCCCGGTGCGCGCTGGCCGCACTTTCACCTCGCCCCCGATGCCGGCGTTGCGTACCGCACCAGCTCGCACGAGCTGCTGAAGTCCGGGCACTTTCTCCTGGCGGGCATGGGCCGCCACGGCGCGGCGTGCGAACGGCTGGCGGCGTCGCTGGGCGTGGCCGTCGTGGGCGTGAACCTGGACCTCGCCGCCTCGCACAAGGCGCTCGCGCAACTGATCGCGTGGAACGACGGCCAGACCGACGCCACCCTCCTGGTGCGGCCCGACGGCCACATCGCCTGGCGCAGCACCGCGCTGCAACCCCCAAGCCCGAGCGACGTGGCGGCAGTGCTGCGCGCCATCCTGCAGATCAACCTTTCCCCACCCACCCCTCGACCCCAAGGACATGCAATGACGAACCCCATGGACCGCTTTCCCCTTCCTTCGCCCGATCCGCAGGCGAGGTCGCCGCGCAAGCTCGCGCACGTCGTGCTGGCGACGCGCCGCTTCGAAGAATCGATCCAGTGGTGGAGCGTGGTGCTCGGCGCACGCACGATGTTCCGCAACGAGATGCTGTGCTTCCTGAGCTACGACGACGAGCACCACCGCGTGGCGCTGATCAACGCGCCCACGCACAGCCCCGGACAAGCCCAGACCGCGGGCGTGGACCACGTCGCCTTCACCTACGGCACGCTCGACGACCTGCTGCACACCTACGCGCGGCTCAAGGACCACGGCATGCAACCGGTGTGGAGCATCAACCACGGGCCGACCACCTCGCTGTACTACCTCGACCCCGAGGGCGTGAAGGTCGAGCTGCAGGTCGACAACTTCGAGAGCGCGGCCGAACTGGACGCGTGGTTCCGCGCCGGCGATTTCGCGACGAACCCGATCGGTGTGGAGTTCGATCCCGAGGTGCTGCTCGCCCAGCATCGCGCGGCCTGACGCGCACGCAAGGAGAACCACCCCATGCGCCTGTGCACTTTCTCGACCGATGCGTTTTCGCGGCACGTCGGCCTTGCCTTGCCGGACCAGCGGCTGCTCGATGTCAGCGCCGCGTTGCCCGGCGATCCGCGCTTTGCCACGCTGCTGGATGTGATCCAGCATGAAGACGACACGCTGCCGAAGCTGCGCGCATTGCTCGCGTCGACGCAGATGCCGCAAGGCTGTCTGCATGAACTGAAGGACGTGCGGATCGAGTTGCCTTATCAGCCGCCGCAGATCCGCTGCTTCAGCGTCTACGAGCAGCACCTGAAGAATGCCTTCCGGCAGGTTGCCGCGAATGTCTCACCAGCAGCCGGCGCCCCGGCGTGGGCGATGCAGATTCCGACGGCCTTCTACGAGACACCGGTCTACTACAAGGGCGTGCGGCTCAACCTGTCCGGCCCGGGGGCCTCGGTGCGGCGGCCCGCGCCGGGCACGATGCTCGACTACGAGGCCGAGCTGGCCGTGGTGGTCGGGCGCGGTGGCAAGAACATCGCGGCGTCCGCGGCCATGGCGCATGTCTTCGGCTACGTCGTCTTCAACGACTTCTCGGAGCGCGCGCAGCTCATGAAGGAGCTGCGCAGCGGCGTGGGCACCGGGCCGGCGAAGGGCAAGGACTTCGACGGCAGCAACAGCCTCGGACCCTGGATCGTCACCGCCGACGAGGTCGCCGATCCGCACGCGCTCGACGTGACGGTGCGTGTGAACGGTCAGCTGCGCGGGCAGGGCAGCACCTCGGGCATGACGCACCGCATCGATCGCATCCTGAGCTTCGCGTCGCAGAACGAGACGCTGCATGCGGGCGAGCTGCTGGCCACGGGCTGCGTGCCCGAGTGCGCGGGCGTCGAGCACTGGCGCTTCCTGGACGACGGTGACCGCGTGGCGGTCGAGATCGCGGGGCTCGGGGTGCTGGAGAACACCGTCATCGCCGCCTGATCGCCTGCACGCTCAAAGAAAACAACAACGGAGACAACGATGACAACGACATGGCGGACCCTGGTGTCTGCAGCTGCGCTGTGCCCGGCGCTTGCCGCGGCCGACAACGGCTACTTCCAGATCGGCTACGGCGCGGAGGCGCGCGGCCTCGCCGGCGCCGCGGCCGCATCGACCCGCGATGCCTTCGGCGGCGCGAGCAACCCCGCCACCACCGTGTGGGTCGGCGACCGGATGGAGGGCAACTTCATCGCCACCCGCGGCGACACGCAGATGGTGCGCACGGCGAACATGCCGCCGCCCACCGCCGGCCTGCTCGACACGCGCACCGACAGCCTCGGCCGCTGGGAGCCGCTGGCCGAACTGGCGATCAGCCGCGCGATCGCGCCGGGGCTGTCGGCCGGCCTCGTGGCTTATAGCAACGGCGCCGGCACCTACTTTCCCGCCGACAGCACGCCGTGCCCATCGCCCGGCGGCGCGGTGCAGCGGGCGAACGCGGCCTGCGGCACGGGGCGCAGCATCACGACGATCAAGCAGCTGACGGTGGCGCCCACGGTGTCGAAGCAGCTGGGCGAGCGCTGGTCGGTCGGCGCCTCGCTGCTGCTCACGGCGCAGCAGTTCAAGGCCGAGGGCGTGCAGCCGCTGGCGCCGCAGTCGGCGGCGCCGCTGCACCTGAGCAACCAGGGCGTGGCCTCTTCGTTCGGCGTGGGCTTTCGCATCGGGGCGTACTGGCGCGCGAGCGACACGCTGAGCCTGGGCGCTGCATGGTCGCCGCGCACGCGCATGGGGCGCATCAAGGCCTACGAGGGCTTGCTGGCAGACCATGGCCGGCTCGATGTGCCGATGAACCTGCTCGTCGGGCTGCAGTGGTCGCCGACCGAGGCGCTGTCGGTGCTGCTGGACTACCAGCGCATCGGCTACGCGGGCGTGTCCGGGCTGGGCAACCGGCCCTTCGACGGTTCGGTGCTGCGTGGTGCGGCGGGTGGCCCGGGCAATGGCTGGAAGGACATGAACGTCGTCAAGCTCGGCGTGCGCTACCAGGCGACGCCGGCCCTGCGCCTGTCCGCGGGCGTGTCGGCGAACAGCGCGGCCTACGCGGACGCAGCCACCAGCGACAACCTCAATTCGCCTTCCACGTTCCGCCGGCACTTCACCCTGGGGCTGGGCTACGCGACGTCGACGCGCACCGAATGGTCGGTCTTCTATTCGCTTGCGCCGGCGCACCGCACGAGCGGACCTTCGGCGCTTGCCGCTGCGGTGGGCGCACAACTGAACGGCGTGTCGAACCCCTGGGGCCGCGAGAGCCTGGCCACGCGCCAGCAGAGCCTCGGCGTGCAGTACGCGGTGCGTTTCTAGAAAGTCGGCGCTCAGGCGTCGTCGTCCGACGTCTTCGCCTGCAACTGCTGCTGGCGTTCGGCGATGGCCATGTCGCGGGCCACGTCATGGCCGAGCGTGCGCACCGAGAACGACTTGCTCACGCTGCCTCGGCCCGCCGTGTAGGTGATCGCCACCCAGTACCCGGGATGGCCCGCGCGCGGCGTCTTGAACTGCACGCCGCTGACGCCGCTCGTGTTGTTGCGTCGCACGATCTCCGACTTCGAGCGCTTGGGCGGCAGCGCCGCTTCGTCGTCGGGCGGCGGGCGTTTGCGGATGGCCTCCTCGGCGGGATGGATTCGTGCAAGGCCGACCATGCGGCCGAGCTGGCGTTGCCGCTCGCCGATGGCGTGCGCGCGCGCCGCGGGGCCCCAGTCGGCCAGGTCGAACTCGGTGCGAAGGATTTCCTCGTGGCCGAGGTAGGTCTTGGCCAGCCAGGCCACGGGCTTGCCTTGCGCTGAAAGCCGGGGGAAGACGCCAGGCTCGCCCGTGCGGTTGTTGCTGCGCAGGGCCTGCGCGCGTTCCTTGCGCGCGACCGGCGGGTGCTCCTTCACGATGGTGTCGCGCCAGGCCTGGGCGCGCCGCAGCGCCTGTTGGGTGCCGCCGTAGCTGGCGTGGCCGAAGAGGCGCGCGTAGCGCACGCCGTCTCGCACGAGCGACACCTCGAAGCCCCAGGGACGGGGAGAAATGCCGTACATGTCGGTGGGGTTCGGAATACCTTTGGGCATCGTCAGTGCGTGGTCATGGCGTTTCGGGGCTGTCGCCGTCCCAGGCGCAGAGCTCGTCGGACAGCTCGTGGGCTTGCGGCAGCAGGCTGCCGAAATCGGTCGAGGCGAAGGTTGGCGGCACGTGCACGCCCTGGTCGTCGCGGCGCACCAGCCCGCGGCTTTCCATGTCGCGCATGGTCTTGTTGACGACCTCGCGCGAGAGCCCCGAGTACGACGCGATCACCGCCTGCGTGATGCGCTTGTCGTAGCCGCCCGTGGCGGCCGGCGCCAGCTGCGTCAGCTCGTGCAGCACGCGGCTCACCAGGCTTTCGGACGACAGCGACGAGATGCGGCGCAGCTGCCCGCGCACCATGGCGACGCGCTTCATCGCGATCTCCAGCAGGCCCATGGTCACCTCGGGGTACAGCGCGCACAGCCGGCGCACCGCGGCCACCGGCAGGTGGTAGACCGACGAGGGCAGGGCGGCGACCAGCGTCGAGGTGGCCTGGTAGCTGTTCTCGCCGAGCGAGGGGCCGAGGAAGAAATCGCCCCGGCGGATGAAGTCGGTCGTCACGTCCCGGTCGACCGCGCGCAGCAGGCCCGTGGCCACGCAGTAGATGCGGTCGGTGTGCGTGTCGGCCTGCAGCACGATCTCGTTGCGCCGGTAGGAATGAAGCGCGCTGCTGCGAATCAAGGCGGCGCGCTCGTCGGGCGGCACGCTGGCGATCAGGGGATGGAGATACATGGCCATGGCGGTTGCGAGACCAGCGGCGGTTCATGCGCATGCGCGAATCCACGGGCGGCGGTCAAGGAACAGGACGGTGCGGCGCCCCCGGGGCGGCTCGCACTCGAGCGCCCCTTCGCCGGACCGGGCTGCGACGGGCTGATGAAGGCGACGAAGCCATCTCAGCCGGGCTGGAGCTGCGCGAACAGCGTGTCGATCCGGGCCCGTTCCTCGGCCCCTCGCAGACAGCGCTCGCGCAGCCACAGGGCATCTCCCTGCCGCGCGATGCGCAGGTCGTAGACGTGTTCGATGTCGTCGACCACGACGTCGCCCGCAGGCCGCGCCTTGGCCGTGGGCGCGGGATGCGGTTGCGCGGCCCACAGCGCCAGCTCGATCTCGGCGGGACTCATCGGCCCGCTGTCGCGCAGCGCGATCCAGTCGGCATGCAGTTGCGGCTGCGCGGCGATGCCCTTCACGAGGATCGGCTCGCGCCCGAGCGCCGCGAGCAGGTCGTCCAGCCGCGCGTGGCGGGTTCGCAGCAGAAAGCAGTCGTCGCGCAGGCAGGTGAGGTCGGTGTCGGCCACCGGCGACGGCGGAAAGGCCGCGAAGAGCCGGCGCCGGACCTCGCGGCTCACGCCCGCCGCCACCTCGGGGCCGTCGGTCTCGGCGAGCTGCGCAAGGTTGGCAATGAAGACCAGCGCACACACCCGGTCCGGCGGCGGCAGGGGAGGCGAAGGCCGCACCGTTTCGGCATCGCGGCGCGGGCCCGGCAGGCAGGACGCCAGTGCCGCGCGCCATCGAGCGCCGAAAGGTTCGAGTTCCGTGAAATACAGAGCAGCCATTTCATCCCCAGTAGAGAGAGTTCCGGTTGACGTTCGGTCCGAAGGGATGCTACGAATCGCGCCCTTCTTTGGCATTCGCTTTCGCGGCGCGGATGTGTCGCGAGTCACATTCAGATGCAATTGCCCGCCGGGGCACCTGGCTGGGGGCGACGCGTCGCCGGATCGATGTCTTGTGCGGCGGAGGGCGAGCCTGAATCAGGGGCCGTCGTGCGGCGTGTGCCGGCTCGGGTGCCGCTCCATCCCCTCGAACTCCCGGTCTTCCATTTCCGTTATCTCTGTTATTGTTTGTAAAAATTATCCGAGGTCCGCGCGGACCTGTCAGGAAAAAAGGGGAGTTCCCGTTTGTGACCCGCGGCTTCTGGCGTGGCGCCGGCTGCATGGAGGAAGGGCGTGCCGCATGGCCGAGTCCGACAGTCGCGTTCAGCGCTTTCACACCGGCATGGTGGCGCGCAAGGATGGGTTCGCCTTCTGGGCCGACGAGATCGGTCCTCATGTGGGGCGGCTGGACAGCCCTGAGCGCTCGCACTTCCAGCAGGAACTCACCATCGTCGACACGGCCGGGCTGGCGTTCATGCGCGTGCACGGCAGCGGCGCGAGCATTGAACGCAAGGGCCCGAGCCAACTGATGGGGGCCGACGTCTATCCGTACCACCTGCTGATCAAGCTCGACGGCGGCCTGGCCATCAGCGAGCAGCGCGGGCGCGTCGAGCTCGGCGCCGGCGACATGGTGCTGATCGACTCCTGGCACCCGCTGCGCCTGCGCTCGACCGAAGTCACCAACTCATGGACGCTGGGTCTGTCGGAGGCCGTGGTGAACCGCTGGCTGCCCCATGCCGGCCAGTCCATCGACCTGCGGCTGGCCGGCGACAAGGGCTGGGCCGCGTTGCTGTCGGGCTACCTGCGCGCGCTGGACATCGGGCACCTGTGCGCCA
Source organism: Variovorax sp. GW821-FHT09A10 (assembly GCF_059418385.1). Classification (NCBI taxonomy): domain Bacteria; kingdom Pseudomonadati; phylum Pseudomonadota; class Betaproteobacteria; order Burkholderiales; family Comamonadaceae; genus Variovorax; species Variovorax sp. GW821-FHT09A10. The sequence goes on along the minus strand of NZ_JBWKPT010000002.1, from coordinate 947,765 downwards.
TTCAGAGCCCCGCGCAGCGCCAGCTGCTGGGCGAGCACCTGATGTCGATGCTGTCGTTCACGCTGGAGCAGAACGGACTGTCGGCGCAGCCGGGCGCGCTGGGCGAGCGGGTGTCGCCGCGCGACGGCGAACTGCACGCTCGCATGCGGGCCTGGATTCGCGAGCATCACGCCGACACCGAGATCGATGCGCAGAAGCTGGCCGCCAGCTTCAACGTGTCGGTGCGCTACGTGCACAAGGTGTTCGCCAAGGCCGGCCGCGGCATGACCTTCCTGGAAACCCTGCAGGGCGACCGGCTGGAGGCCGCGGCCCGGATGCTGCGCAGCCCCGAGGGCGCGCGCAAGTTCGTCGCCCAGGTCGCCTACGAGTGCGGATTTGCCGACCCGGCCTACTTCGGCCTCGTCTTTCGCAAGAAATACGGCTGCACGCCGCGCTCCTTTGCGCTGCAACAGCCGGGACACGCCGAGACGGACGGCGCACTCCTTCTTTCCTGATTCGGGCACCTGGCGCCGTGCCGCAGTTCACGGCCGGCCAGTGTTTTCGGGCATGGCCGCGCGACCGTGCCCGATTTTCATACTTCTGTTCCCTTCATTGATACCTGTGAATTTTCTTTGGGAATAAATTCTCTATTCGGCAATTCTGGTTGCATAAAAATGCATTCGTAAAAAAATGCATCTGCCTTCAACAATTTAGAGCAATTTATTGTCAGAGGTGTGAATGATGAGGGCCAATTTCCCGGTGAATGAGGCAAAAATAGAAGTTTGTAACGCCACGGTGTGCAAGGTAATTTTCAATGTTTGATCAAAAATCTCCGCACATTGCAGTGTTGGATTCTTCCCCCCGAACGCGATGGCACGCCAGTCGCGCCGTGAAGATGCTGGGCTATACGCCCATTGCATTTTCGAATATCGATGAATTGATCGCGCAGGTCGAGCCGGACGGCAAATTCGAGGCATTGCTGGTCGCAATTCCATCGGCCCCCGACGATGTGCAAAAGCTGATCGGCCAGGTGCGTGAAACGCTGCGCTACAACACGCCGCTGGTCATGAGCGCGCGCAAGCGCCAGATCCGCGGGCTGTCGCTGCTGCACGCCGGTCCTGACGACGCCGTGCTGCCCGAGCCGTCGACCTTCGAAGAGATGTACTTCATGCTCGAATTCTTCCTGCGCCAGCGCAACCGGCCGGTGGTGCCGCGCAGCCTCGATTGGCAGGAATTCAGCCTGTTGTCGCCGTTCGACATGGTGGATGTGGCGGGCACGGAAATTCGCCTGACGCCCATCGAATTCGACCTGGCGGCTGAATTCTTCCGCCACATGAACCGGCCGCTGGGCCGCGAGCACCTGGAAATGATCGGCTGGCAAAGCGGTGTCGCCGCCGGCTCCCGCACGCTGGACGCCAACGTGTCGAAGCTGCGCCGAAAGCTCGGCCTGTATGTCGACCAGCCGCACGGCCTGTCGCTGCACGCGGTGTGGGGCATGGGCTACCAGCTCAGCCAGATGGGCAAGCGCGACGCGCCCGGCACCTGGACCTTCCCGACGGACTTCCGGGTGGAGGCGGCGTCACAACCGCGGCTGGCGTCCTGAACGACGCTGCGATTCAGCGGCCCGGCGGTTGTGCCAGCACCCAGCGCGCGAGCACCTGCGCGTCGGCCTCCGAGACCAGCGACTGGCGCGGCATGATCACGCGGCCCCAGGTGCCCACGCTGCCGTTGCGGATCTTGTCGGCCAGGCGCGCGGGCGCGGTGGCGTCGTTCCGGTAGCGATCGGCAATCTGCGCGAAACCCGGCCCCACCTGTTTGTGCACCAGCCCATGGCAGGCCATGCAGGCGTTCTTGCGGGCCAGGTCGACGGCAGAGAGCTGCGGCTGCTGGGCTGCGGCGCCGACGGATGCGGCGGCGAGTGCGATCGCGAGAAAGCGGGGAGCGGGAAGCCGGGGAATGCAGGGCATGGAGAGGAAACCGGGGAGGGGCGAAAACTGTACCTTGCCCCTTCGCACACCTGCGTTTGCAGCCCGAATGCCCTTGCCGGCGCTCGTCGCTCATTCGCGACAAGTCGATTCAAGAGTAACTAGTTGTATGGTTAAATCCCTCGCAACTACCGCGAAGAGGACGAGGGATTCCCATGAAGCTGCCGCTCTGCATTGCATTGGCCACCGTGGTCCTGGCCGGATGCGCCAGCGCACCGCCGACCGGTCCCGGCCAGGGCACCGGCATGTCGTACATGCCGATGGTTGCCATGGAAGGCGTGGACAAGGCGCGCTACGACAGCGACGTGGCCGACTGCCGCACGGCCGCCACCCGCATCACCGCGCGCAGCGAATCGGACGACGCCATGTGGGCCGCGCTGGGCCTGGGCCTGATCACGGTGCACGGCCAGGGCATCGTCGCCGCGGCCTCGTACACCGGCATCACCGCCGCCGTCATCGACTGGAACACCCGCCCCAGCGGCGCGCTGATCGCCGAGCACCAGCAGATCGCCATCGTCCATTGCATGGCCAAGCGCGGCTACCGCAACCTCGACCCGAACGTGCAGGACACGTTCTACGGCAACACCTACAACCCCGTGCTCGCGCTCAAGCCGCGCCGCACCGGTGTCGACACCTACAACGTCGAGCGCCTGGCCAAGGCCGGTCGCTGCAACGTGCAGCCGCGCGCCGAGATGACGGCCAAGGGGCCGGGCTACGAGACCTACAGCGTGCCGTGCGCGAGCGGCATGGCCTGGGCCGTGCGCTGCGAGTTCGGCAACTGTCGCGTGCTGGCGCAGACGCCGGTTCGCCCGACGGCGCCCGTGCGCCGCTCCTGAGCCCGTACCGCCCACCGGGCGGATCGGCTCACTTCACGACCATGCCCTTGAGCGCCGGGTCGGGCGGCGGGGCCTTCAGCTTCATGTCGCGCAGCGTCTTCACGAGCAGCTGCGCAATCATCATGTTGCGGTGCCGCTTGCTGTTGGCGGGAATCACGTGCCACGGCGCGTGGTCGCTCGAGGTGGCGACCAGCGCGTTCTGATACGCCTTCTGGTAGTCGGCCCACTTGGTGCGCACCTCGAGGTCGCCCATGCTGAACTTCCATTGCTTGCCGGGCGTGTCGATGCGGGCCTGCAGGCGCTCGCGTTGCTCGTCCTTGTCGATGTGCAGCATGCACTTGACGACGACCGTGCCGGTCTCGGTGAGCAGCCGCTCGAAGTCGTTGATCTGCGCGTAGCGGCGGCGGGCTTCGTCGCCGTCGATCCAGCCCTCGACCACGGGCACCAGCACGTCCTCGTAGTGGCTGCGGTTCCACACCATGATCTCGCCGGTGCGCGGCACGGCGGCGTGGCAGCGCCAGAGGTAGTCGTGCGCGCGTTCGTCCTCGCTCGGCGCCTTGAAGGCCGTCACGCGCACGCCCAGTGGCGAGGTGCGCGAGAACACCCAGCGCACCGTGCCGTCCTTGCCGCTGGTGTCCATGCCCTGCAGCACCAGCAGCACCTTGCGTCGGCCTTCGGCGTGCAGCACGTCCTGCAGCTCGTCGAGCTCGACGGCCAGGGTGTCGACCTCGGCGCGCTGGCCTGACTCGTCGCCCGTGAGGAAGGGCGTGTCGTCCGGGTCGATGCGCGAGAGCTTGAACTTGCTGCCGACGCGGTACTTCTTGAATTTGGACATCTGCGGGCGCTCCGTCAAAAAAAGAAACGAAGCCCGCAGGGTACGCGAATCAGCGCTGCGGGCGGCCACGCGGCGGCGGGTGGTCGTCGTCGCCGTTGCTTTCGTCGATCGATGCGCTCCAGCGGTTGTCCCACTCGGCCTGGTGGCGCACGCCGTCGATCTCGCGCCGGTCGCGCTTGGTGGGCCGGCCCTGTTCGATGGCCAGTGCCGGCTCGCTGCCCATGCGGCGCTGCTCGCGGAAGGCGGCCTGCGCGGCCAGGCTCTCTGGCGTTTCCTCGTAGAGCTGCTGGGCCACGGGCGCCGGGCCGCGCTGGCCGCTGAGGCCGCGCACGGTCACGGTCCGCGTGAGCGGGCCCAGGCGCATCGCGACCGTGTCGCCGGCCTTGACCTCGCGCGAGGCCTTGGCGACGTCGCCGTTCACCTGGATGCGGTTCTTGCCGATTTCGTCCGCGGCCAGCGAACGGGTCTTGAAGAAGCGGGCGGCCCAGAGCCACTTGTCGATGCGCAGACGGTCCATGAAGGTCGGAAATGAAAGGTCAGCCATTGTGGCGCGACAGCGGCAGCCGCACCACGGCGTCGAGCCCGGTCACGTAGGTGCTGCCGCCGCCACCGAGCGTGGTGCGGTTGTCCAGGCTGATGCGCCCGCCCAGCGCCAGAACGATCTCGCGGCAGATCGCCAGGCCCAGGCCCGAGCCGCTGGAGGTGTTGCCTGCCGAGAACGGCGCGAACAGGCGCTGGCGCAGCTCGGTTGAAATGCCCGGGCCGTCGTCGCGCACGGTGAGCACGGCCTCGTCGCCCTCGGCGTGCACGCGCACCGAGAGCGGGGCGCCCGTGGGGCTGTGCTTGATGGCGTTGTGCAGCAGGTTGCGCGTGAGCTCCTGCAGCATCCACTGGTGCGCGCGCACCGTCACCGCGTCGTCGGCGGCCAGCTCGAAGTCGAGCGCCTTGTCGGCCACCAGCGGCGACAGGTCGAGCGCGATGTGGCGCACCACGTCGCCCAGGTCGAGCAGCGCCGACTCGGGCTGCTGGCGCAGCTGCTCCACCTTCGCCAGCGACAGCATCTGGTTGGCCAGCGTGGTGGCGCGCTCGACGGTCTGGCTGATCTCGACCAGCGCCTGCTCGGGCGCCACGTCGCCACGGCGCGCCGACTGCACCTGTGCCTTGAGCACCGCCAGCGGCGTGCGCAGCTGGTGGGCGCTGTCGCGCACGAAGCGCTTCTGGTGGTCGAGCAGCCGCTGCAGCCGCCCCATGACCTCGGTGGTGGCGTCGATGAGCGGGCGCAGCTCGGCGGGCGCGCCGGGCGCGTCGATGGGCGACAGGTCGTCTTCCGGGCGCCGCTCGATGGCTTCGCCGAGCTCGCGCACCGGCCGCGTGGCGCGCTGCACCACGACCACGGTGACGAGCGCGATCACGCCCATCAGCAGCAGTTGGCGCCAGAGCATGTCGAGCAGCAGCTTGCGCACCAGCGTTTCGCGCAACTCTAGCGTTTCGGCGACCTGCACCACGGCCATGCCGCGACCGCGCGCGCTGGCCACGGGCTGCAGCAGCACGGCGACGCGCACCGGCTGGCCGCGAAACTCGGCGTCGTAGAAGTCGACCAGCGCCGCATACGCCCCGCGGTCGGGGATGCGGCCGCGCCAGAACGGCAGCTCGGCAAAGCCCGAGACCATCTCGCCGTCGAGCGCCGAGACACGGTAGAACAGGCGGCTGCGGTTGTCGGCCTCGAAGGCCTCGAGCGCGGAGTAGGGCACGATCGCGCGCAGCCGCGCCATGTCGTCATAGCCTTCCACGTCGAGCTGTTCGCCGATGGTCTTGGCCGAGGCCAGCAGCGTGCGGTCGTAGGCGGTGGTGGCGGCTGCCAGGCTCTGGCGGTACAGGCTCACGCTGTTGATCACCACGAACACCGCCACCGGCACCAGGATGCCGAGCAGCAGCCGTGCGCGCAGGGACGACATCATCTGCCGCATGCCTGCGGTCAACTCTCGGCCCGCAGCAGGTAGCCCAGCCCGCGCATCGTCATCAGCACCGTGCCCGTGCCCACCAGCTTCTTGCGCAGGCGGTACACGACCACCTCGATGGCTTCGTACTGCACGTCGGCCTCGCCCGGGAACACCAGCTCGAACAGGCGCTCCTTGGTGACGGCGTGGCCGGGCTTCATCATCAGTGCCTTGAGCAGTGCCAGCTCGCGCGGCGTGACCTCGAGCAGTTCGGCGCGGTGGTAGATGGCGCCGTTGTCGGGCTCGAAGCGCAGGCCGCCGACCTCCATCGGATTCATCGCAGCCGCCTCGGGCCCGGCGCTCTGGCTGCGCCGGCGCAGTGCGCGGATGCGGGCCTCGAGTTCGTCCAGGTCGAAGGGCTTGGGCAGGTAGTCGTCCGCGCCGGCGTTCAGGCCCATGATGCGGTCGCCCACCGTGCCGCGCGCGGTGAGCAGCAGCACCGGCGTGCGCAGGCCCTCGGCACGCGCCTGGGCCAGCACCTGCAGGCCGTCGACGTTGGGCAGGCTCAGGTCGAGCGCGACCACGTCGGGCTCGATGGCGCGCCATTGCGCCAGCGCCTGTGCGCCGTCGCCGCAGATGCGCACGTCGATGTGCCGGCGCCCGAGCGTGCGCTGCAGGGTGAGTTGCATCGAGGGGTCGTCTTCGACGAGCAGCAGCTTCATACGGGGCGCGGGATCGGGAGGGATCGGAGGGGGAGCTTCTTCGGTGTTTTCCCCAGTCTGGTGGACAGCCAACTGACAGCGGGGCGGCGCATGATAGCGGCTCAGGTCCAAGTCAGGTTCCATCCGTTCCCAAGTTCTGAGGAGACACCAACAATGCGTCGCGATACCTTTTTGAAGTCCCTGGCCGCACTGGCCGCTGCCGGCGCCTTGCCGCTGTCGGCGCGCGCTGCCGCCAACGTCAAGATGATGATCCCCGCCAACCCGGGCGGCGGCTGGGACACCACGGGCCGTGCACTGGGCAAGGCCCTGACCGACGCCAAGGTGGCCGACACCGTCACCTACGACAACAAGGGCGGTGCCGCCGGCGCATTGGGTCTGGCCCAGTTCGTGAACGGTTCCAAGGGCGACGCCAACGCACTCATGGTGATGGGCTCGGTCATGCTGGGCGGCATCATCACCGGCAAGCCGCCCGTGAAGCTCGAACAGGCCACGCCCATCGCGCGCCTGACCACCGAATACAACGTGTTCGTGCTGCCCGCCAACTCGCCCTTCAAGACCATGAAGGACGTGGTCGACCAGCTCAAGAAGGACCCGGGCAGCGTCAAGTGGGGCGGCGGTTCGCGCGGCTCCACCGAGCACATCGCCGCGGCCATGATCGCGCAGAAGGTCGGTGCCGACCCGTCCAAGATCAACTACGTGGCCTTCCGCGGAGGCGGTGAAGCCACCGCCGCCATCCTGGGCGGCAACGTCACCATCGGCGGCAGCGGCTACAGCGAATTCGCCGAGTACATCGCCGCCGGCAAGATGAAACCCATTGCTGTCACCTCCGCCCAGCGCCTGCCGGGCATCAACGTGCCGACCCTGAAGGAACAGGGAATCGATGTCGAGATCGGCAACTGGCGCGGCGTGTACGGTGCCCCCGGCATCTCGGCCGAACAGCGCAAGGCACTGACCGACATGGTGCTGGCCGCCATGAAGAGCCCGTCGTGGGCCGAGTCGCTCAAGAAGAACGACTGGACCTCGGCCGTGCTGTCGGGCGAAGCCTTCGCCAAGTTCGTCGACGACGACTTCGCCAGCCTGCGCGCCATCATGACCAAGTCCGGCATGGTCTGAGCGCCCCCAGCGCCTGCCTGCCCGCTTCAACGGCGCGCTGTCCTCGCAAGAGACGACAGCGTGCCGTTTTCAAATCCAGCACCACATTCCGGGAGCAAAAAATGACAACTCCAGATCCCTCGGTCTCGTCGTCTGACGGGGCCGCGCAAGCCGCGGCCGTATGGCCTCAAACCCTGGTCGGCGCCGGCGTGCTGCTGACCGGCCTGGCGCTGGCCTTCGGCGCCATCGGCATTTCTTCCGAGGCCGGCTACGGCGGCGTCGGCCCCAACTTCCTGCCCTGGCTGGTGTCGGTGGTGCTCGTGCTGTGCGGCGCGTGGATTCTGTGGGAGGCACGCACCGGGGGCTTTCGCGAACTCGACGCGCCCACCGGCGCCGACCGCGCCTACTGGCCCGGCTTCATCTGGGTCTCGGCAGGCCTGCTGCTCAATGCCGCGCTCATCACGACGCTCGGCTTCATCCTCAGCTGCACGCTGTGCTACGTGCTGGCCGTGCAGGGCTTGCGTCGCGCGAGCGGGCAGGCCGGCGTGAATGCGCCGCGCACCTGGCTCACCGACCTGGTTTCCGGCGCGTTGATCTCCGCGCCGGTGTTCTGGATGTTCACCCAATTCCTGGCGATCAACCTGCCGGGCCTGACTTCCTCCGGGTGGTTCTGACATGGAAATCTTCAACGCACTCATGGCGGGTTTCGCCACGGCGATCACCCCGATCAATCTGCTCTGGTGCCTGGTCGGCTGTGCCCTGGGCACCGCCGTGGGCGTGCTGCCCGGCATCGGCCCGGCGGTGGCGGTGGCGATGCTGCTGCCCATCACCGGCAAGGTCGACATCACGGCCTCGATGATCTTCTTCTCGGGCATCTACTACGGCGCCATGTACGGCGGCTCGACCACGTCCATCCTGCTGAACACGCCCGGCGAAACCGCCAGCATGGTGACGGCGATGGAGGGCAACAAGATGGCCAAGAGCGGAAGGGCGGGCGCAGCGCTTGCCACGGCCGCCATCGGCTCCTTCGTGGCCGGCACCATCGCCACCGTCATCGTCACGCTGTTCGCGCCCTTCGTGGCCGAGTTCGCGGTCAAGCTCGGCCCGCCCGAGTACTTCCTGTTGATGCTGCTGGCCTTCACCACGGTGAGCGCGGTGCTCGGCAAGAGCACGCTGCGCGGCATGACGGCGCTGTTCGTCGGCCTGGCCGCCGGCTGCGTGGGCCTGGACCAGATCTCGGGCCAGGGCCGCTACACGGGCGGCGTGCCCGAGCTGCTCGACGGCATCGAGATCGTGCTGGTCGCGGTCGGCCTGTTCGCCGTGGCCGAGGTGCTCTACGCCGTGCTGTACGAAGGCAAGGTCGTCGAAGGCCAGAACAAGCTCAGCCGCGTGCACATGACCAAGCGCGACTGGAAGCGTTCCGTTCCGGCCTGGCTGCGCGGCACCGCCATCGGCACGCCTTTCGGCTGCATTCCGGCCGGCGGCACCGAGATTCCGACCTTCCTGAGCTATGCGATGGAAAAGAAGCTCGCCAAGGACAAGGACGCCAAGGCCGAGTTCGGCACCAAGGGCGCGATCGAAGGCGTGGCCGGCCCCGAGGCCGCCAACAACGCCACGGTGACGGCCGCGCTGATTCCGCTGCTCACGCTGGGCATCCCCACGTCGAACACCACCGCCATCCTGCTGGGCGCGTTCCAGAACTACGGCATCCAGCCGGGCCCGCAGCTGTTCACCACCTCGGCTGCGCTGGTGTGGGCGCTGATCGCCTCGCTCTACATCGGCAACGTCATGCTGCTGGTGCTGAACCTGCCGATGGTCGGCCTGTGGGTCAAGCTGCTGAAGATTCCGAAGCCGCAGCTGTACGCCGGCATCCTGATCTTCGCGACGGTCGGTGCCTACGGCATGCGCCAGAGCGCGTTCGACCTGTTCCTGCTCTACGGCATCGGCCTGCTGGGCGTGGTGATGCGGCGCTACGACTTCCCGACCGCCCCCGTGGTGGTCGGCATGATCCTCGGCCCGCTGGCCGAAGCGCAACTGCGCAACGCCATGTCGATCGGCGAGGGCAGTGCGGCCGTGTTCTTCCAGCGTCCGATGTCGATCACCCTGGTGGTCATCGTGGTCGCCGTGCTGGTGCTGCCGCGCCTGGCCAAGCGCATGAGCGAACGCAAGCTGAAGCGCCTGGCGCAGCTGGACGCCTGACGCGACCGACCCTCTTTGTCGGTTCACATGCCGCGGGCGATTGGCGCCCGCGGCATTTTTTTGAATGCGCCTTCAGCGCCAAGGGGCTTGACCGCGCAGTCATCACCGCGTCGACGCAGGTCCCCAGAATGGCGGCTTCGTTCGGGGTACCGCTTGCATCGCCCGCATTCCATGCCCGGTACGGCAGGGGTGTGACGAGGTATTCCCATGAAGAGTCCACAGACTCTGGCCTGGCTGCTGCTCGCGGCCAGCGTGGCGGCGGAAGTCGCCGGCACCATCGCCCTTCGCCATGCCGAAGGTTTCACCCGCCTGTTGCCATCGCTGCTTACCGCCGCCTGCTATGCCGGTGCGATCTGGCTCATGTCGCTCGCGGTGCGCGTACTGGATGTGGGGCTGGGCTACGCGGTCTGGGCCGGTGCCGGCACCGCGCTGATCGCGGTCGCCGGCATGGTCTGGTTCGGTGAAGCGGTCACGCTGACCCGCGTGATCGGCCTGCTGGCCATCGTGGCAGGCGTGGTGGTGCTGAACATCGAGGCGCGGTAGCGGGTCCACCGCTGCCCGCGCTCGGAGGTCTCAGCGCTGCGGCGCCTCGACCAGGTCGTCATCAATGTGCGGATCGGCCGGCTGCCCGCGTAGCTTGCGTACCGTGCGCCGTATCCAGTGCTCGATGTCGTCCACGTAGGTGAACACCGCCGGCACCACCAGCAGGCTCAGCACCGTGGAGGTGATCAGCCCGCCGATCACCGCCATCGCCATCGGCGAGCGGAAGCTCGAGTCGGCCGCGCCGAAGCCCACGGCAATCGGCAGCATGCCGGCGCCCATGGCGAGCGTGGTCATGATGATGGGCCGCGCGCGCTTGTGGCAGGCGTCGCGCAGCGCGTCCCAGCGGCTCATGCCGTGGTCGCGGCGCGCCACGATGGCGTACTCCACCAGAAGAATCGAGTTCTTCGTGGCGATGCCCATCAACATGATCAGGCCGATCAGCGAGGGCATCGACAGCGCCTTCTGGCCGATCAGCAGGCCCACGAAGGCCCCACCCAGTGCGAGCGGCAGCGCACACAGGATGGTCACCGGGTGCAGGAAGTCCTTGAACAGCAGCACCAGCACGATGTAGATGCACAGCACGCCGGTCAGCATGGCCAGGCCGAAGCTGGCGAACAGCTCGGTCATCACTTCGGCGTCGCCCACCTCGGCGATGCGCACGCCCGGCGGCAGCTTCTGGATCGAGGGCAGGGCCTCGACGGCGGTCTTGGCGTCGCCCAGGCCCACGCCCGACAGCTCGATCTCGAAGTTGACGTTGCGCGAACGGTCGTAGCGGTCGATGACGGCCGGGCCGCCTTCCATCGTGAGCGAGGCCACCTGGCTCAGCATGACGGGGCCGCGCGCGCCCGGCACCGACAGGCGACCGATCAGGTCGAGGTCTTGCCGCGCCGAGTCTTCGAGCTTCACCACGATCGGCACCTGCCGCTGTGCGAGGTTGAGCTTGGCCAGCGCCTGGTCGTAGTCGCCCAGCGTGGCCACGCGCAGCGTCTCGGCGATGGCCGAGCTGGTCACGCCCAGGTCGGCGGCGCGCGCGAAGTCGGGGCGCACGGCGATCTCGGGGCGGATCAGGCTCGCGGTCGAGGTGATGTTGCCCAGGCCGGGAATGGTGCGCAGGTCTTTCTCGACCGCGCTCGCGGCGGCCGACAGCGCCACCGGGTCTTCGCCCGTGAGCACCAGGATGTACTTCTCACCCGAGCCGCCCAGGCCCACGGTGCTGCGCACGCCGGGCAGCGTTTCGAGCGCGGTGCGGATCTCTTTCTCGATCACCTGCTTGCGCGGCCGGTCGCCGCGCGGGTCGAGCTGGATCGTCAGCGTGGCCTTGCGCGTCTCGGGCGTGCCGAAGTTCGCGAACGGGTCACCGCCCGCGCTGCCGCCCGCCACCGTGGTGTAGACGCTCTTCACGTGGTTGATCTTCATCACGCGGCGGCGCGTTTCCTCGGCCGCGGCCGTGGTCTGCGCCAGCGTGGAGCCCGGCGGCAGCGACAGGTAGACCTGCGTCTGCGAGTTGTCGTCGGCCGGAATGAAACCGGTCTTGAGCAGCGGGATCATCGCCAGCGAACCGAAGAAGAAGAGGGTGGCCATCACCATCGTCTTGAAACGGTTGTGCGTGCTCCACGTCACGGCGCGCATGTACCAGCGCAGCCAGCCCGGCTCCTTCTCGGCACCGACGATGGGCTTGAGGATGTAGGCCGCCATCATCGGCGTGAGCACCCGCGCCACCACCAGCGAGGCGAACACCGCGAGCGACGCGGTCCAGCCGAACTGCTTGAAGAACTTGCCGGCCACGCCGCTCATGAAGGCCGTGGGCAGGAACACCGCGATCAGCGTGAAGGTGGTGGCGATCACGGCCAGGCCGATTTCGTCCGCCGCCTCCATGGCCGCCTGGTAGGGCGACTTGCCCATGCGCAGGTGGCGCACGATGTTCTCGACCTCCACGATGGCGTCGTCCACCAAGATGCCGACCACCAGCGAGAGCGCGAGCAGCGAGATCACGTTGACCGAGAAGCCCAGCAGGTACATGCCGACGAAGGCCGGAATCACCGACATCGGCAGTGCCACGGCGGAGACGAAGGTGGCGCGCCAGTCGCGCAAGAAGAGCCACACCACGATCACCGCGAGGATGGCGCCCTCGTACAGCAGGTGCAGCGAACCGTTGTATTCCTCTTCCACCGGGTCGACGAAATTGAAGGCCTCGGTCAACTCCAGGTCGGGCCGCTGCGCGCGCATGTCGGCCAGCGCTTTCTGGATGGCGTGGCCCACCTCGACCTCGCTGGCGCCGCGGCTGCGGGCCACCTCGAAGCCCACCACGGGCTTGCCGTTGAGCAGTGCGGCGGCGCGCGGCTCGGCGATGGTGTCGCTGATGCGCGCCACCTGGTCCAGGCGGATGCGTCGGCCGTCGCTCAGCGCGATCTGCATGTCGGCGAGCTGGTCGGCCGACTGCACGGTGGCCATGGTGCGCACCGGCTGTTCGCTGCCGCCCAGGTCGATGCGCCCGCCCGCGCTTTCGGTCTGCACCTGGCGCAGCTGGCGCGAGATGTCGGCCGCCGAGGCGCCCAGCGCCTGCAGCTTGCTCGGGTCGAGGTCGATGTGCACCTGGCGCGTGACGCCGCCCACGCGGCTCACCGCGCCCACGCCGGGCAGCGCGAGCAGCTTCTTGGTGACGTCGTTGTCGACGAACCAGCTCAGCGCCTCGCCGTCCATGCGCGACGACGCGATGGTGAAGGCCAGCACCGGCTGGGCCGCGAAGTCGAGCTTGGTGACAACCGGGTCGCGCACGTCGGCGGGCAGGTCGGCGCGCACCTTCTGCACGGCCGAGCGCACGTCGTCCACGGCTTCCTGCACGGGCTTCTCGAGGCGGAACTCCACGATCAGCGTGGCGGCGCCGTCCTGCACCTTGGTCGTGATGTGCTTCAGGCCCTGGATGGTGGCGATGGAGTTCTCGAGCTTGCGCGCGACGTCGGTTTCGAGTTGCGACGGCGCGGCGCCGGGCAGCGAGACCGAGACGGTGACGGTCGGCAGGTCGATGTCCGGGAAGTTCTGCACCTTCATGGCGTTGAACGACAGCAGCCCCCCGAAGGTGAGCAGCACGAACAGCATCACCGCCGGAATGGGGTTGCGTATGGACCAGGCGGAAACGTTCATGGCGTGTTCCTTGTGTTGGCTTACTTAGGCGAAGGCGCGGAGGCCGCTGCCTTCGCCGGGGTGGCGGACGAGGCGGCCGCGGGCGTGGCGTCCACCACGCGCACCAGGTCGCCGTCGTTGAGGAAGCCCGCGCCCTGCACCACGATCTGCACGCCCTCGGGCAGGGCGCTGGTGATCTCCACGCGGTCCTTCAGGCGGCGGCCGGTCTGCACCTTGAGCTGTGCCACGCGGCCGTCGGGCAGCAGCGTGAAGACGTTGTTGAAGCCGTCGCGCGGCACGATCGCACTTTGCGGCACGGTCGGTGCGGAACTGCGGCCGAGTTCGAAATCGCCGCGCGCGAACATGCCGGCCTTCACGCCGGTGTTCTGCTGCACGTTGGGCAGGTCGACGTAGACCAGCGCCGCGCGCGTCTGCGGGTCGACCGTGGGCGCGGTGCTGCGCACCGTGCCTTTTACCTGCGCGCCGCTGGCGCTGACCACGAAGGCCGGCGTGCCCACGGCGATGCGGCCCAGCTCGGCCGAGGTGACTTCGGCGCGCCATTCGAGACGGCCCTGGCGGATCAGGCGGAACAGCTCGGTGCCGGCGCTCACCACGCTGCCGACCGTAGCGGTGCGGGCGGAGATCACGCCGTCGTCGGGTGCCAGCACCTGCGTGTTGCGCCCGCGCACCTGCTGCGCGGCCAGCACGGCCTCGGCCGCCTCGGCGCGCGCCTTGGCGGTCTGCTCGGTGGTCTGGTACTGGTTGATCTGCTGCTGGCTCAGCGCGCCCGTGGCCTGCAGCGTGCGGGCGCGCGCGGCGTTGCCGGCGGCGTCGGCGGCCGAGGCGCGGGCCTCGGCCAGCGAGGCCCGTGCCTGCGCGATGTCGGCCTGCACCGTCTCGGGCGAGAACACCGCGAGCACCTGGCCCTTCTTCACGGTGTCGCCCACGTTGACGCGCACCTCGGCCAGCTTCAGGCCGTTCGATTCGGAGCCGACCACGGCCTCCTGCCAGGCCGCCACGTTGCCGTTGGCGGCCAGCGTGACGGTCAGCTCGGTGGCCTCGGGCTTGGCGACCGAGACGGTCAGTGCCGGACGCTGCGCGGGGCCCTTGGCGGCGGGCGCGGCCTTGTGGTCGCCGTCCGGCTTGCGGGTGAGCCACAGGCCCGCCGCCACGACGACGACGAGCGCCAGCAGCGCGAGGACAAGGGTGGAACGCTTCATTGTTTTCATGGCGACGTCGCGACCTTGGCGGCCGGGGTGGTGGTCATTGGGGACGATGCTTCGGCGGGGCGGCTCCAGCCGCCGCCCATCGAGCGGTACAGCGAAACCCAGGCTTCGGTGCTCTCGCGCTGCAGCGAGACGCGCGCGGTCTGCGCGGCGAACAGCGTGCGCCGCGAATCCTCGAGCTCGAACAGGCTGGCCAGGCCGCTGCTGTAGCGGGCCTGGGTGGCGTCGAACGAGGCCTGGTAGTTCTTCACCGCGCTGTCGGCGTCGGTGCTGCGCGCGGTGGTGGCGTCGAGGTTCACCAGCGCTTCCTCGACCTCGCGCACCGCCTGGCGCACGTTGGCGCGGTAGAGCGACACGGCCTCGGCGTAGCGCGCCTTGGCGGCCTCGGTGTTGGCCGCGCGGGCGCCGCCGTCGAGCAGCGGCACGGTGAGCGACAGCGGCCCGACCGTCCAGGTGTCGAGCGATTCGCGAAAGCCGCTGGTGCGGATCTGCATGCGGCCGATCGAACCCGAGAGCGTGAGCTTGGGGTAGCGCTCGGCCTCGGCCGAGCCCACCTCGGCGCTGGCCGCGGCCACGCCGAGTTCGGCCGCGTACACGTCGGGCCGCTGCGAGAGCGCCTGCGCCGGCACGCTGGCGATGGCGCCGACCACGGGCAGCGCACGCTGCGTGGGCGAGGCCGCGAGCTTCTGCGCGAGCGTGGGTTCGTCGAGCCCGCTGAGCGCCACCAGCGCCTTGCGCTGCACCGCGCACAGGGCGCGCTGTTGCGTGAGGCGGCCCGAGGCGTCGGAGGCACTGGCACGCGCCAGCGCGGCATCGGCCGGCGCGGTGAAACCGGCGCGCGCCGACAGGTCGGTGAGCCGCGCCGTTTCGCCGCGCGACTTGGCGTCCGATTCGGACACGTTCAGCTGCTGCTGGCAGGCGCGTTCGGCGAAGTAGGCGTTGGCCGTTTCGGCCGCCACGGCGACGCGGGCGTCGTGCCACTTGGCGGTGGCGCTGTCGAGCTTCTGCTGGGCCGCGTCGCGGTCGGCGCGCAGGCGGCCGAACAGGTCGATCTCCCACTTCGACTGCAGGCCGGCCTGCAGCGTGGTGACCGGCGCGGTGGAGGCGCTGCTGGCGCTGCTGCTCGAAGAGCCGCCCGCGCCGAACGACGAGCCCGAGACGCCCCGGCTGGCCGATGCCGTGCCGTCCAAGCTGGGCAGCAGCGCCGCGCCGGCCTGCACGCGCGTGGAGCGCGCCTCGGCCACGCGCGCCGCGGCGCTGGCAAGGTTGGGGCTGGCGGTTTCGGCGGCGGCGATCAGCTCGACCAGCAGCGGGTCGTCCAGCTGGCGCCACCACTCGGCCAGCGCGGCCAGCGAGCCGCCGTGGGGCAGGGGCGCATGCCACTGCGCGGGGAAGGGCGCCTGCACCGAGGCGGGCGGGCGCGTCAGGCCGCAGCCGGCGAGGCCGAGGCCCAGCGGCAGGCTCAGAACAAGGGCAATCCGTCGGAGTCGTCTCATGGCTTCTTTCTCTGCTCGGCGGCCGCCTGGCGGCGGCGTGCGGTTTCGGCCTGGACCAGCGCCATCGCGTAGCCCGTGAGCCGGTCGGCCCAGGTGTCGATGGCGCGCGGCGTGCGCAGCAGCGACGGGCGCAGGGCCTCGATGAAATCCTGGCTCACGTACAGCTGCATCGACAGCCCCGTGATCGCGAAGGTCAGGCGGTGGATGTCGTCGTCGGCGCGCTCCACCTGCAGGTGGCGGCACAGCAGCTCGACGATGGCACGGTGTGGGCCCTTGATGTCGCGCTCGAGTTCCTTGGCCCACTGGCTGGTGGGCTCCAGCATCTCGCGCATGTGCAGCTGGATGCACTGGCGCACGATCTCGCCCTGCTTGAGCGGATCGATCATGGTCGCCATGCAGATGCGCAGCGTGTCCTCGAGCGACTGGCCGGGCACGTTGCAGGCGGCCACCAGGTCGTTCGAATCGCTGCCCATCGGCTCGTTGAAGGTGGCGCCGTACAGCCCCTCCTTGTCGCCGAAGTAGTAGCTGATGGCCGACACGTTCACCCCGGCCTCGCGCGCGATCTCGCGGATCGAGGTCTTGGCGAAACCGTTCTGGGCGAACAGCCGCAGCGCGGTGTGCAGCAGGCGGTGGCGCGCTTCGGCGCCGTCGCTGCGCGGGGCGCGGCGCGGCGAGGGCACGGGCGTTGGCGTGAGGGGGTCCCTGGCGTTCATCGGCGCGATTAAAGCATGATTGAAATCAAACGATTGATTTACTTAAGGCTTGCTGAAGGCTTTTGTTTTTGGTTGCATGTGGGCCTGCGCGCGGCAGGGGCGGGGGCCGCACACAGTACGATCCGCGCATGTCCGTCGCTCCCTTTGCCGCCGCACCGTCGCCCGCCTTGCCCCTGGACGCCGAAGGCATCCTCGCGCTCGCCGCGCGCTCGATGTTTCATCTGTTTTCGAGCATCAGCCAGGGCATGTTCCTGGTCGACCGCAGCGGGCGCATCGTCTGGGTGAACGAGGGCTACCGCCGCTTCCTGCCGGCGCTGGGTTTCTCGTCCATCGACGAGTTCATGGGGCACATGGTCGAGGACGTGATTCCCAACACCATGATGCGCCGCGTGCTCGAAACCGGCGAGCCGATCCTCATCGACCTGCTGACCAACAAGGCCGGCACCTTCGTGGTCAGCCGCATCCCGCTGCGCGAGGAGCGCGAAGACGGGGAGGGCCTGGGCAAGGTCATCGGCGCCATCGGCATCGTGTTGTTCGACCAGCCCGAAACCACGCTGCAGCCGCTCATCAGCAAGTTCGCGCTGCTGCAGCGCGACCTCGACGACGCGCGCCGCGAGCTGGCCAGCCAGCGCAACAACCCGCTGTACCAGCACGCACCCGACGGCCAGCGCCGTTCCAAGTACACCTTCGCGAGCTTCATCGGCAGCAGCCCGGCGGCCGTGGAGGTGAAGCGCCACGCGCGCCGCGCCGCGCAGTCCACCAGCCCGGTGCTGCTGCTGGGCGAGACCGGCACCGGCAAGGAGCTGCTGGCGCACGCGATCCACGCGTCGTCCACGCGCGCCAAGGGCCAGTTCGTCAGCGTCAACATCGCGGCCGTGCCCGACACGCTGCTCGAGGCCGAGTTCTTCGGCTTCGCCCCCGGCGCTTTCACCGGCGCCGACAAGCGCGGGCGCGAAGGCAAGTTCAAGCTGGCCGACGGCGGCAGCCTGTTCCTCGACGAGATCGGCGACATGCCGCTGGGCCTGCAGGCCAAGCTGCTGCGCGCGCTGCAGGAGGGCGAGATCGAACCGCTGGGCTCCAACAAGCTGATTCCCTTCGACGCCCGCGTGATCGCCGCCACCTCGCGCGACCTGCCTGAGCTGGTGCGCCGCGGCCTGTTCCGCGAAGACCTGTATTACCGGCTCAACGTGCTGCCGCTGCGCGTGCCGCCGCTGCGCGAGCGGCGCAGCGACATCCCGGCGCTGGTCGAGGCGCTGGGCGAAGACATGGCGCTGCGCAGCGGCGAGGCGCCGCCCGAGCTCACGCCCGACGCGCTCGCGCTCCTGGCCGGCCAGCACTGGCGCGGCAACATCCGCGAGCTGCGCAACGTGCTGGAGCAGGTGACGATGCGCAGCGACTCGCAGCGCATCGACGCGGCGCAGCTCGAACGCATCCTGCGCGAGGCGGGGCTGGAGCAGATCGAGGCGCCCGACACCTCGCACAGCCTGCGCGACGTCGACCAGGAGGCCGCGTTGCTGCGCCCGCTGTCGCAGCAGGTGGCCGAGCTGGAACGCAAGGCGATCGCCGCCGCGCTCGAAAGCACCGGCGGCAACAAGCTCGCGACCTCGCGGCTGCTGGGCATCTCGCGCGCCACGCTGTACGAGCGCATGACGGGGATGGGACTGTCATGAGCGTGAAGGCACTGCGCTCCACCTTCGGCCCGAACTGCCATTGGTGCGGCCTGCCGATGGACTTCGACGAGCCGCACGGACGGCCCGAGTCGGCCACCATCGAACACCTGCTCGACGCCACGCTGGGCGGCGTGCGCCAGCAGAAGCACCGGCGCCTGGCGCACGCGGTGTGCAACCACACGCGCAACGAGCTGCGGATGCGGGCCGAGCGCGAGTTCGAAAGCTGGCTCGCGGCGCGCCGCGACTCTGCTGGGAAACCCTGACTGATCAGCAGACAGTTGTCTGAAAACAAGACAGTTCGAATGCACTGAAATCAGGCGAAACCGGTTGCGCCCGAATGAGGAAGCCTTTGTTATCAATGGCTTAGGCGGGTGGCACGAACTGTGCAATATTCAGTCACCTTTATCAGGAGACAAGACATGCACCGTCGCCACCTCATCGCCCTGGCCGCCCTGGGCGCCACCGTTGCCACCATGCCCGCCTGGGCCCAATCGAACGAGATCCGCATCGCCCACGTCTACAGCAAGACCGGCGCGCTGGAGGCCTACGGCAAGCAGACGCAGACCGGCCTGATGATGGGCCTGAACTACGCCACCGGCGGCACGATGATGGTCAACGGCAAGAAGCTCGTGGTCATCGAGAAGGACGACCAGGGCAAGCCCGACCTGGGCAAGTCGCTGCTGGCCGCCGCGTACTCCGACGACAAGGCCGCGCTCGCGGTCGGCCCGACCGCTTCGGGCGTGGCACTGGCCATGCTGCCGGTGGCCGAGGAGTACAAGAAGATCCTGATCGTCGAGCCCGCCGTGGCCGACTCGATCACCGGCGACAAGTGGAACAAGTACATCTTCCGCACCGGCCGCAACTCGAGCCAGGACGCCATCTCCAACGCCGTGGCCATCGACAAGGCCGGCGTCACCGTCGCCACGCTGGCGCAGGACAACGCCTTCGGCCGCGACGGCGTGAAGGCCTTCGGCGCCGCGCTGAAGAAAGCCAAGCTCGCGCACGAGGAATACCTGCCGCCCGCGACCACCGACTTCACGGCCGGCGCGCAGCGCCTGATCGACAAGCTCAAGGACCAGCCGGGCCGCAAGATCATCTGGATCGTCTGGGCCGGCGCGGGCAACCCGTTCAAGATCGTCGACCTCGACCTGAAGCGCTACGGCATCGAGATCGCCACCGGCGGCAACATCCTGCCGGCCATGGCGGCCTACAAGTCGCTGCCGGGCATGGAAGGCGCGGCCTACTACTACTTCGGCATTCCGAAGAACCCGGTGAACGAGGCGATGGTCGCGGCCCACTACAAGGAATTCAAGACGCCGCCGGACTTCTTCACGGCCGGCGGTTTCTCGGCCGCGATGGCGGTGGTGACGGCGCTGAAGAAGACCAACGGCGACACCAACACCAACAAGCTCATCGGCACGATGGAAGGCATGAGCTTCGACACGCCCAAGGGCAAGATGACCTTCCGCAAGGAAGACCACCAGGCGATGCAGTCGATGTACCACTTCAAGATCAAGGCCGACCCCGCCTTCGCGTGGGGCGTGCCCGAGCTGGTGCACGAGATCAAGCCCGAAGAGATGGACATCCCGATCAAAAACAAGCGCTGAACACGGCGCTGATCGCCCCCTGAACCCGCGGCGCGCATGCAGGCGCCGCCCCCTTTTCGCCCCGGATGGCCGCCGGGCGAAGCGCCAGCCTGCGTCCGCGCCAGCTGTCGTGTGCCACGGTCAATTCGTCAGTCTGCAAGCAAGCGTTCGATCAAACACAACAGAAGGAGACAGCGATGCCAGCGATGCGATGGAACAACTGGAAGGGGTTTGCCGCAGCAGCGGTGATCACGGCGGCGGCGCAGGCCGCGACGGCGGCCGTGCCGCTGCCGGCACTGGGCGCCAACCCGGCGGAGGTGAGCGTGTCCGGCCTGTCGGCCGGTGGCTTCATGGCGGTGCAACTGCACGTGGCCTACTCGGCCACCTTCACGCGCGGCGCGGGCGTGGTCGCCGGCGGTCCGTACTACTGCGCCGAAGGCTCGGTGGTCAATGCCACCGGGCGCTGCATGACGCACAGCACCAGCATCCCGGTCTCCACGCTCGTGAGCACCACCAACAGCTGGGCTGCCAGCGGTGCGATCGACCCGGTGTCGAACCTCACGAACTCCAAGGTCTACCTGTTCTCGGGCACCTCCGACAACACCGTCAAGCAGCCGGTGATGGACGACCTGAAGACCTACTACCAGAGCTTCGTGCCGGCCGCCAACACGGTCTACAAGAACAACCTCGGCGCGGGCCACGCGATGGTCACCGACGACTACGGCGGCGCCTGCAGCACCACGGCTGCGCCGTACATCAACAACTGCGGCTTCGACCTCGCGGGCGAGATCCTCACGCAGCTGTACGGCCCGCTGAACCCGCGCAACAACGGCGCGCTCGGCGGCACGTTCACCGAGTTCAACCAGTCGGAGTTCGTCACCGGCCACGGCGTGGCCGCCACCGGCTGGCTCTACGTGCCGCAGGCCTGCACCACCACCTCGTGCCGCGTGCATCTGGTGCTGCACGGCTGCAAGCAGAACTACACCGACGTGAGCGACCAGTACGTCAAGAAGACGGGCTACAACCGCTGGGCCGACACCAACAACATCATCCTGATCTACCCGCAGACCAGCACCGCGGCCACCAACAGCTGCTGGGACTGGTGGGGCTACGACAGCGCCAACTACGCCAAGAAGTCGGGCCCGCAGATGGCCGCCATGAAGGCCATGATCGACCGCGTCACCGGTTCGGCCGGCGGCAGCGGGTTGCCGGCACCCACCGGCGTGGGCACCTCGGGCGCGACCAGCAGCAGCATGGTGATCGGCTGGGCCGGCGTGTCGGGCGCTTCGGGCTACAACGTGTACCGCGGCGGCAGCAAGGTCAACGCCTCGCCGGTGGCGGGCACCAGCTACACCGACACCGGCCTGGCCGCGTCGACCACCTACAGCTGGACCGTGGCCGCGCTGAACGCGAGCAACGTTGAAGGCGCGATGTCGACGGCCGCCACGGGCGCGACCACGGCAGGCCCGGGCGGCGGCGGAACCTGCTACACCGCGAGCAACTACACCCACACCATCGCCGGACGCGCCTATGCGCTGTGGGGGCTGACCTATGCCAACGGCTCGGGCCAGTCGATGGGCCTGTGGAACATCTACGCCATGACCACGCTGAAGCAGACGGGCACCAACTACTACGTGATCGGCACCTGTTGAGGCCGGTCACCCTGCACTGATTTTTTCGATTCGCAAGGACCTTTCCACAATGCTTGAGACCCGGGATCTGACCATCCGCTTCGGAGGGCACGTGGCCGTCAACAGCGTGAGCTGCGCATTCGCGCCAGGCACGCTGACGGCCATCGTCGGCCCCAACGGCGCGGGCAAGACCACTTACTTCAACCTGATCTCCGGGCAGCTCAAGGCCACGGCCGGCACGGTGTCGCTCGACGGGCAACCGTTGTCGCACCTGTCGCCGTCGGCGCGCACGCACGCCGGGCTGGGGCGCGCGTTCCAGCTCACCAACCTGTTCCCGAACCTCACGGTGCTGGAGAACGTGCGGCTCGCGGTGCAGGCCACGCGCGCCGGCGCGCATCGCCACGGGCTCAACCTGTGGAGCATCTGGAGCGACCACAAGGCGCTGACCGAACGCGCCGAGCAGATCCTGGCCGACGTGGCGCTGGAGCCGCGCGCGCACGCCACCGTGGCCAGCCTGCCGCACGGCGACCAGCGCAAGCTCGAGGTGGCGCTGCTGATGGCGCTCGAACCCAAGGTCTTCATGTTCGACGAGCCCACGGCCGGCATGCACGCGGCCGAGGCGCCCGTCATCCTCGACCTGATCCGCAAGCTCAAGCAGGACAAGACCAAGACCATCCTTTTGGTCGAACACAAGATGGACGTGGTGCGCGAACTCGCGGACCGCATCATCGTGCTGCACAACGGCACGCTCGTGGCCGACGGCGAACCGGCCGAGGTGATCGCCTCGCCGGTGGTGCAGGAGGCCTACCTGGGCATCGCGAAGGAGGCCGCATGAGCACCGACAACCTGTTGACCCTGGAAGGCGTGCAGACGCACATCGGGGCGTACCACATCCTGCACGGCGTCGACCTGGCCGTGCCCAAGGGCCAGCTCACCATGCTGCTGGGCCGCAACGGCGCGGGCAAGACCACCACGCTGCGAACCATCATGGGCCTGTGGCACGCGTCGCAGGGCAGGGTGCAGTTCGCCGGCAAGGACATCACGGCCCTGCACACGCCGCAGATCGCCGAACTCGGCGTGGCCTACGTGCCCGAGAACATGGGCATCTTCTCCGACCTCACGGTGAAGGAGAACATGGTGCTGGCCGCGCGCGGCGCCAAGAACGCCGACGCCATCGACGACACGAGGCTGAAGTGGATCTTCAAGCTCTTTCCCGCGGTCGAGAAGTTCTGGAACCACCCGGCCGGCAAGCTGTCGGGCGGACAGAAGCAGATGCTGGCCGTGTCGCGTGCCATCGTCGAGCCGCGCCAGCTGCTCATCATCGACGAGCCCAGCAAGGGCCTGGCGCCCGTGATGATCAACAACATGATCGAGGCCTTCGGCGAGCTCAAGGCGAGCGGCGTGACGATCCTGCTGGTCGAACAGAACATCCACTTCGCCCAGCGCCTGGGCGACACCGTCGCGGTGATGGACAACGGCCGCGTGGTGCACAGCGGCTCGATGGCCGCGTTCTCCGCCGATGCGCAACTGCAGCAATCGCTGCTCGGACTCGCCCTATGAAACTCGACTTCGACTGGAAGCCTTTGCTTCTTGCTCCCATCCTCGCGCTCGTCGCGCTGCCGCTCACGGGCTCGGTCTCGACCTGGCTCACGCTCACGGTGGCGGGGCTGGCGATGGGCATGATCATCTTCATCATCGCCTCGGGCCTCACGCTGGTGTTCGGCCTGATGGACGTGCTGAACTTCGGCCACGGCGTGTTCATTGCGCTGGGCGCCTTCGTGGCCAGCAGCGTGCTCGGCCTCATGGGCGACTGGACCGGCTCGGGCGAGCTGTGGCGCAACCTCGTGGCCGTGTTCCCGGCCATGCTGGCCGCGATGGCGGTGGCCGGTGCCATCGGCCTGGCCTTCGAGCGCTTCATCGTGCGGCCGGTGTACGGCCAGCACCTGAAGCAGATCCTCATCACGATGGGCGGCATGATCATCGGCGAGGAGCTCATCAAGGTGATCTGGGGCCCGGCGCAGATTCCGCTGCCGCTGCCCGAGGCGCTGCGCGGCTCGCTGCTGGTGGGCGACGCGGCCATCAGCAAGTACCGCCTGCTCGCGGTGGCCGTGGGCGTGGTGGTGTTCGGCGTGCTGGCCTGGACGCTGGGCCGCACCAAGATCGGCCTCTTGATCCGCGCCGGCGTGCAGGACCGCGAGATGGTCGAGTCGCTGGGCTACCGCATCGGGCGCCTGTTCGTCGGCGTGTTCGTGGTGGGCAGCGCACTGGCCGGACTGGGCGGCGTGATGTGGGGCCTGTTCCAGCAGAACCTGGTGCCGCAGATGGGCGCGCAGGTCAACGTGCTGATCTTCATCGTGATCATCATCGGCGGGCTGGGCTCGACCGGCGGGGCGCTGCTCGGCGCGCTGCTGGTGGGGCTCATGACCAACTACATCGGTTTTTTGCTGCCCACGCTCACGCAGTTCGCGAGCATCTTCCTCATGGTGGCCGTGCTGCTGTGGCGCCCGCAGGGCGTGTACCCCGTGGCGAACCGTTGAGGAGAAAGCCGTCATGTTCCTGAAACGACTCCTCTCCAACGACATGCCGCGCAGCCGCCTGCTGGCGCTGCTGCTGCTGGCCCTGTTTCTGGCGCTGGCCTTTGCGCCGTTCCTGTTCCCGGGCGTCAAGGCGCTCAGCGTCGCGGCCAAGATCCTGGTGTTCGTGGTGCTGGTCGCGAGCTTCGACCTGCTGCTGGGCTACACCGGCATCGTGAGCTTCGCGCACACGATGTTCTTCGGCATCGGCGCCTACGGCATCGCCATCTCGGCCTCGCGGCTCGGGCCCAACTGGGGCGCGGTGCTGGTGGGGCTGGGCGCGTCGCTCGCGATCTCGCTGGTGCTCTCGCTGGCCATCGGTTTGTTCTCGCTGCGGGTGCGCGCGATCTTCTTCGCGATGATCACGCTGGCCGTGGCCTCGGCGTTCCAGACGCTGGCCTCGCAGCTGTCGGACTTCACCGGCGGCGAAGACGGTCTGACCTTCAAGCTGCCCGAGCTGATCTCGCCGAGCTTCGAGTTCGCCGAAGAACCGTTCCTCGGCGTCTCGCTCGACGGGCGCCTGCTGTGCTACTACCTGCTGTTCGTGGCGGCGGTGGTGCTGGTGCTGGCGATGCTGCGCATCGTGAACTCGCCCTTCGGCCGCGTGCTGCAGGCCATCCGCGAGAACGAGTTCCGCGCCGAGGCCATCGGCTACCGCGTGGTGGTGTACCGCACCACGGCCGCCGTGCTGTCGGCGCTGTTCGCCACGCTGGCCGGCGCGATGCTGGCCATCTGGCTGCGCTACAACGGGCCGGACACCTCGCTGAGCTTCGAGATCATGATCGACGTGCTGCTCATCGTCGTGATCGGCGGCATGGGCACGATCTACGGCGCGGCCATCGGTGCGGTGCTGTTCGTGGTGGCACAGAGCTACCTGCAGGACCTGCTGCGCCTGGGCAACGAGGCCGCCAGCGGCCTGCCGTGGCTCGCGGCGCTGCTGTCGCCCGACCGCTGGCTGCTGTGGCTGGGCGTGCTGTTCGTGCTGTCGGTGTATTACTTCCCCACGGGCATCGTCGGCAAGCTGCGGGCGAGGGCGGCGAAATGAGCGACGGCAACAACAACAGCACCATGACGCCGACATCGCACTACGCACAACTCGCAGGCCGTGAAATCCACTGGCTCGATTGGGGCCCCGCCAACGCCCCCGTCGTCATCGCCTGGCACGGCCTGGCGCGCACCAGCCGCGACATGGACGAGCTGGCGCAGCACTTCGCGGCACGCGGCTTTCGCGTGATCTGCCCCGACACCCTCGGGCGCGGCCTGAGCCAGTGGAGCCCGTCGCCCGACGAGGAATACACGCTCGCGTTCTACGCGCGGCTGGCCAACGCGCTGTGCGACGAGCTGCGGCTGGGCCGCGTGCACTGGGTGGGCACCTCGATGGGCGGCGCGATCGGCACGGTGTGCGCGTCGGGCCTGTTCGAGCCGCGCATGAAGGCGCGCATCGCCAGCCTCACGCTCAACGACAACGCGCCGCAGCTCGCGCAGGCCGCCATCGAGCGCATCCGCGCCTACGCCGGCGATCCGCCGGCCTTCGACACCGTGGCCGAGCTGGAGGCGTTCTTCCGCACGGTCTACAAGCCCTACGGCTGGCTCAGCGACGCGCAGTGGCGCCGGCTGACCGAAAGCTCCACGCGCCGCCTGGCCGACGGTCGCGTCACGCCGCACTACGACCCGGCGATGGTCAGGCAGTTCAGCGCACACGACAACGACTACCTGATCTGGCCGCACTACGACGTGATCGAGGCGCCGGTGCTGTGCCTGCGCGGCGCCGAGTCCGACCTGGTGCTGCCCGAGGTGATCGACGAGATGCACCGGCGCGGGCCGGGCGCGGCCGGGCACCTGCAGGTGATCGAGGTGCCGGGCTGCGGCCATGCGCCCGCGCTCAACGTGCCGGAACAACTGGACCCGATCGAAGGGTTTATCCGCGCGGCCGGTCGTTGAAGGCACGGCCGGATCACAATCCGGCCGACTTCAACTCCAAGATCACCTCGCCATGGCCCTCTCGATGTACGACCTGTCCGTGCCGGTTTTCACCCGCGGACTCGGGCAACTGACCCACCTGCTCGACAAGAGCCTCGCGCACGCCAAGGCCCAGGGCATCGACCCGGCGACGCTGGTTGAGGCGCGCCTCGCGCCCGACATGCTCACGCTGGCCGGCCAGATCCAGCGCGCGAGCGACGCTTCCAAGCTGGGCACGGCACGCATCGCGGGCATCACGGCCCCGAGCTTTCCCGACGAGGAAAAGACCTGGGACGACCTGCTGGCGCGCATCGTGAAGACGCAGGATTTCCTGGCGACCGTGGACCGCGCGCTCATCGACGGCCACGAAGAACGCCCCGTGACCATCAAGGCACGCGAAGGCGAGGCCCACTTCACCGCGCAGCGCTACCTGCTGCAGTTCGCGCTGCCGAATTTCTTCTTCCACGTGACCACCGCCTACGACGTGCTGCGCCACAAGGGCGTGCCCGTCGGCAAGATGGACTACCTCGGCCGCTTCTGAGTTCGCTCAGGCGCGGCGGGCCGCCAGCGCGTACATCAGCGGAATGCGCGGCATGCCTTCGGGCGGGGCCATGCGCCGCCCGCCCAGCTCGCGCATGCCCTCGAAGGGCTTCCAGCCGTTGGTGTACGGGTACTCCTCGAAACGCTCGATGGCCAGGCCCGCCTGCGCGAGCGCGGTCGTCACCTGGCCCACGCCCCAGGTGAATTCGAAGCTCGGGTGCGGGTTGCGAAAGCCTTGCACGCCGGGCACCGGTCGGTCGTCCGGCACGAGGCCGTCGCCCGACTCGGCCACGTAGTCGCCCACGCCTTCCTCGGGCACGGGCGCGTCGTTGAAGTAGTCGTAGTGGAACTTCCACTGCGGATCGAACACCAGTGCGAACGGGTGGAACTCGACGATCACGAAGCGCCCGCCGGGCTTGAGCAGCTGCGCCACGCCGCGCGCCCAGGCGCCGATGTCGGACAGCCAGCACAGCGTGCCGTACGAACAGAACACGAGGTCGTGGCGCTCGCCGCGCGCGGCGGCGGCCTCGAAGTAGTCGTAGACGTCCGCACGTTCGAAGCGCGCCGCAATGCCCGACTCGGCCGAGAGCCGGGTGGCGAAGTCGATGGCCTCGTCGGAGATGTCGACGCCCGTCACGCGGGCGCCGCGGCGCGCGATGCTCAGGCTGTCCTGGCCCGCGTTGCACTGCAGGTGCAGCACCGAGAGGCCGTTCACGTCGCCGAGCAGGGCGCTTTCCTCGGGGAAGAGCGTGGAGCCGCCCGCGCGGAAGAAGGCGGCCTGGTCGCCCTTGTGGCTGTTGTGCGCCACCGTGGCGGCGTTCCACGACTGGCGGTTGGCTTCGTGCAGGTCTTTTTTCATGGTGTCGTCGTGTCTTGTCGGGTCGGCCAGCCCGCCAGGTGGCGTTCGGCGATGCCCGCGAGCGCGGTGATCCACGCCGGGCTGTCGTTGAGGCAGGGGATGTAGCCGAAGCGCTCGCCGCCCGCGTGCAGGAAGGCTTCGCGGCCTTCCATGGCAATTTCTTCGAGCGTCTCGAGGCAGTCGGCCGGAAAGCCCGGGCACACCACGTCGACGTGCTTCACGCCGCGCGCGCCGAGTTCGCGCAGGGTGGGCTCGGTGTAGGGCTCGAGCCACTTGGCGCGGCCGAAGCGCGACTGGAAGGTCGTGCGGTACTGCGTGGACGAAAGGCCCAGCCGCGCCGCGAGCAGGCGCGCGGTCTCGAGGCACTGCGCCTCGTAGGGATCGCCCAGCGCGATGTTGCGCGCGGGAATGCCGTGGAAGCTCATCACCAGCAGCTCGCCGCGGCCTTCGGTCTTCCAGTGCTTCTCGATGCCTTGCGCAAGCGCCTCGATGTAGGCGGGGTCGTCGTGGTACTGGTTGACGAAGCGGAACTCGGGCATGCGGCGCTGACGGCGGCTCCATGCGTTCACGGCGTCGATCACGCTGGCCGTGGTGGTGGCCGAGTACTGCGGGTAGGCCTGCAGCACCAGCACGCGCGTGGCGCCCTCGGCCTGCAGCGCATCGAGCCGCGAGGCGATCGACGGGTTGGCGTAGCGCATCGCGTCGCGCACCGTCACGCGGTGGCCGCGTTCGCCGAGCCAGCCGGCCAGCAGGGTGGCCTGCTTCTGCGTCCAGACCTTGAGCGGCGAGCCCTCGGGCAGCCAGATGCTGGCGTACTTCGCGGCCGACTTCGCGGGCCGCGTGCGCAGGATGATGCCGTGCAGGATCAGCGCCCACAGCGCCCGGGGGATCTCGACCACGCGCGGGTCGCCCAGGAAGTCGGCGAGGTAGGGGCGCACCGCGGCGGCGGTGGGGGCATCGGGCGAACCCAGGTTGCACCAGAGCACGGCGGTGCGGTCGTTCTTGCTGTTCTGACTGTCTTGGGGGGCGAGAGGCATGCGATATTCTCGGGCATGACTTCCGCTTCCCCAGCGCCCGGCGGCGCCACGCCGCTCGACATCTCGCGCATCTCGGCGATCACGCTCGACCTCGACGACACCCTGTGGCCGATCTGGCCGACCATCGAGCGTGCCGAGCGCGTGCTGCACGAATGGCTGCTGCGCGAGGCGCCCAAGACGGCCTCGCTGCTGCTCACGCCGGGCGTGCTGCGCGAGCTGCGCGAAGCCACCGCCAAGGAGCGCTCCGACCTCGCGCACGACCTGAGCGCGCTGCGCCGCGAGTCGATCCGCACGGCGCTCGTGCGCGCGGGCGAAGACCCGGCGCTGGCCGACCCGGCCTTCGATGCTTTCTTCGAAGAGCGCCAGCGTGTCACGCTGTACGACGACGCACTGCCGGCGCTCAAATGGCTCAGCGAGCGCTACCCGCTGGTGGCGGTGTCGAACGGCAACGCCGACCTCCACAAGACCGGCGTCGGCCGGTGGTTCCGCACCGCCTTCAATGCGCGCGCCTTCGGCAGCGGCAAGCCGCACGCGCCGATCTTCCGCGCCGCGGCGGCCTCGGTCGGCCTGCTGCCGAAAGACGTGCTGCACGTGGGCGACGACGCTGCGCTCGACGTGGTGGGCGCGCTCAACGCCGGCATGCAGGCCGCGTGGCTGGTGCGCGACGAGCGCCCGTGGGAGCACGGCGCGCGTCCGCAGCTGATCGTGCCCAACCTGCACGCGCTGTGCATCGCGCTGGGCGCTTGAGGATCAGCGGAACACCGGCCGGAAGAAGCTGCGTTCGTAGCTGACGATGCAGCGGGTCTCTTCGGCGTAGCGGAAGGCGGCCTGGCAGTCGGCGTCCTGCATCGAGTCGGCCCGGTAGGTCTCGTACGCGGCCAGGCTCGGGAAGCTGAACATCGCCAGCGCCACGTTGTTCGCGCCTTCGGACGGCAGGAAGTAGCCGTGGTGCTGGCCGCCGAACTTCTCGACCAGCGGAATCCAGAGCTTGCCGTAGTGCTCGAATTCCTTGAGCTTGAAGGGATCGACGATGTAGCGCAGGTAGCAGGTGATCATGGGTGAGGAGCGTCAGGGGACTATCGGCGCGGCCCGAGCGGCGCGCGGCTGCCCGGACTATAGTTTTGCGACGGCCTTCTTTCACTGCTTTCGCGCGAATTTCCTCCCATGCATCTTTCCACCTGGCTCTTCTTTTGCGGCGTGACCCTGCTCGTCGTCTTCACGCCCGGCCCGGCCGTGCTGCTCGCGGTCTCCAACGCCATCACCGTCGGCCCGCGCCGCGCGATGATCAGTTCGCTGGGCAACGCCTGCGGGCTCTTCCTGGTCTCGGCCGCCGCGATGGGCGGGCTGGGCGTGGTGCTCAACACCTCGGCCACGGCCTTCATGGTGCTGAAGGTGGCGGGCGCGGGCTACCTCGTGTACCTGGGCATCCGGCAGTGGCGCAGCCGCACGAGCGTGTTCGCCGAGCTGCAGCCTTCGGCCGCGCCGGCGCCTTCGCGTTCCGCGCGCCGGCTGTTCGGGCATGGCGTGACGGTGGCGCTGACGAATCCCAAGGGCATCCTGTTCTTCTCGGCGCTGTTCCCGCAGTTCCTCACGCACGACGCGCCGATCCTCACGCAGTTCGCCGTGCTCACGACGACCTTCGCGGCCGGCTCGGTGCTGGCGCATGGCTCGTACGTGCTGCTGGCGCGCCTGCTGAAGAAGCAGTTCGCGAACCCCAAGCGCGCGCAGCTGTTCAACCGCGTGTCGGGCGGCGCCTTCGTGCTGCTGGGGTTGAGCCTGCTGCGCCTGCGCAACAAGACGGCCTGAGAAGGCCGCCGACTTTTTTCAGTCGAGCCCGAAACGCTCGCGCAGTGCCGTGCAGAAGTCGGCGGTGCCGCTGAGCGAGAGCGTGAGGGTGTCCAGGCGCGGGTTGTCTTCCCGCGTGCGCTGCACGTCGCAATCCCACACCGCGCCGTCGTCGAGCGCGCCGCGCATGCCCGGGAAGCTGGCCTCGGCCCAGGCCAGCACCAGCGCGATCTCGGCTTCCACCTCGGGCGTGCGCTCGGGTGGGGTCGAGGCCATGGCGTCGAAGGTGCCGTGGTCTTCGGTGTCTTCGCTGTAGTCGAAATCGAGGTAGCGCAGGGTCGTGGTCATGGGGTGGCAAGCGCGCGTGCGACGGCCAGTCCGTTGAGGACGGCACCTTCGAGCGTGGCGGGATAAGGGCCTTCGGTGTAGTCGCCGCAGGCCTGCAGCCCCGGCGCGATGGCGGCCGGCGGACGCGCCAAGCCGGGCGTGCAGGCGAAGGTGGCGCGTTTTTCGACCACGGTCTGGATCGGCGTCAGCCCTGGTTGGCCGAGCTGCGTGCCGGCTTGCGCGAGCACTTGTTTCTCGAGCGTCTCGCGCGGCGTTTCGTTGGCGCTCACGACGAAGGCGAGCACGCCTTCTGGTCCGCCGAGCTGGCCGCGATCGAACACGAACTGGGCCGGCGCGCTGCCTGGCTGGCTGCGCAGCGCGAGCATCGGCTCGGCCAGCGGCGCGGCGCCACGCACGTAGACCGTGGCGATCGCCTCGAAGCGCAGCGATTCGGTGACGTTGCACCAGCGCGAAGCGGCCGGCAGGCCGGTGGCGCGTGCGAGTCGTGCGGCGTCCCAGGGCGCACCGGCGAGCACAGCCTGGTCGAAGACCTCGTCGTCGACGCGCCACTGGTCGCCTTCAGGTGCGATGGTGCGCACGCGGTGCCCGATGCGCGTGGTGGCGCCATGCCGGGCGAGCCACGCCAGCGCGGCATCGGGCAGCAGGGCGCCAAGGTCGACGCGCGGCAGCAGCAGGTCGGCGCCGCCGCGCCCGCTGAACAGCGCGTCGTGCAGCACGCGCAGGAACACCTGGCCGCTCGATTGCGACACCGGCGTGTTGAGCGCCGAGACGCACAGCGGCTCGATCAGCTCCTGCATGACGCGTGGCGTGAGCCCGGCGCAGAGCGTGGCGACGCTGGTGCCGGGCGCGCAGCGAAAGCCCGCGAGGCGCCAGCGCACAGCGGTGGCCAGCAGTGCGGCCTTGTCGCGCCAACTCCAGCCGCGCGCGGTGAAGATGCCGATCAGCAGGTCGAGCGGCGGCGGCCGGCCCGCGGGCAGCTGCAGCCCGCCGCCGTCGGCAAAGCGCAGCGACAGCGGCAGGCGCTGCAGGGCGGTGTCGACATCCACGCCCACGTCGCGCATGAGCGCCAGCGTGGCGGTGTAGGCGCCGATCAGGATGTGCTGGCCGTTGTCGAGCGCCATGCCGTGCATGTGATCGACCCGCCGCGCGCGCCCGCCGGCCATCGGCGCGGCTTCGAAGAGGGTGACGGCGTGGCCGAGGCGCGTGGCCTCGACGGCGCAGGCGAGGCCGGCCCAGCCGGCGCCGATGACGGCGAGCCTCATGGGCACGAAGGGTGGGGCGTCATATCCGGCCGAGGGCCTGGACTTTCCATGCGAGCCACAGCTTGCGCACGGGGGTGAGGCTGACGCGCTGGTTCAGCACCTGGAAGTCGTCGCGCTCGATCTCGCGCAGCAGCGTGCGGTAGATGCTGGCCATCATCAGGCCGGGCTTCTGCGTGCGGCGGTCGGCCAGCGGGAGCAGGGCCAGCGCCTCGTCGTAGGCGGCGTGGGCGCGCTGGGCCTGGAACTTCATGAGCGCGACAAAACGGTCGGAGTGCACGCGGTTCAGGATCTCGTGCGCCTTCACGTCGAACTGCTGCAGCTCGTTGACGGGCAGGTAGATGCGACCGCGCAGCGCGTCTTCGCCGACGTCGCGCAGGATGTTGGTCAGCTGCAGCGCCAGGCCGAGCTTGTGGGCGTAGGCGGTGGTCTGCGGATCGGTCTGGCCGAAGATGCGCGCGGCGACTTCGCCGACCACGCCGGCCACCAGATGGCAGTAGCGCGCCAGGCCGGGAAAGTCGAGGTAGCGGGTCTGGTCCAGGTCCATCTGGCAGCCGTCGATCACCTCGTGGAGCTGGCGCGCCTCGATGCCGTAGGTGGCGGCATGCGGCATGAGCGCCTGCATGACCGGGTGGCGCGGCGTGCCGGCGAAGGCCTGGGCGACCTCGGTGCGCCACCAGGCGAGCTTGGTGGCGGCCACGCCGGGGTCGGAGACCTCGTCGACCACGTCGTCGACCTCGCGGCAGAAGGCATAAAAAGCCGTGATCGCGGCGCGCCGCGGCTTGGGCAGGAACAGGAAGGCGTAATAGAAACTGCTGCCCGAAGCGGCGGCTTTGTCTTGCACGTATTGCTCGGGATTCATCGGGGAGGCGCTGCTTTCATGGGGCGTGATTGTCTCCGCATCCGCCATGCCTTCCAGAGCAGCACGGGCGCGTCGGCCTTGCCGACGGTGGGGCGCTGCGTGAAGGTGTCGAAGCCCAGGTCCTCGATCTTGTCGAGGATGCGCAGGCCGCCCTGTACGACCAGGCGCAGCTCCCAGCCCACGCGGCCCGGCAGGCGGTGCACGAGCGGGGCGCCCTCGGTCATGAGCTCGCGCGCCCAGAAAGCCATCACCGCTATCAGATTGATAGCTTCCTGCGGCGGCGGCGCCGGCGACAGCGGTTCGAAGACTTTGAAATGCTCCGAGGTCAGGCCGCGCCGCGCGCAGTCGGTGCGTGGAAAGTAGAAGCGCCCGCGCGGCAGGTCGACGCTCGGGTCCTGCCAGAAATTGATGAGCTGCAGCGCGCTGCAGATGGCGTCGCTCTGGGCCAGCGCCTGCGCATCGGTCACGCCGTACAGGTGCAGCAGCAGCCGGCCGACCGGGTTGGCGGAGCGGCGGCAGTAGTCGAGCAGCTCGGCGCGGTCGGCGTAGGTGCCGCGGTCGCGGGTCTTCTCGATGTCCTGCATGAAGGCGCTGAGCAGGTCGGCGAGCAGGTCTTCGGGCAGGCGGTACTGGGCGATGGCCCAGGCCAGCGGGCCGAACACGTGGGGCCAGCGCGAGTCGGGCAGCGCTTCGCCGCGCGCGGCGGCGGCCAGTTCCTCGCGGTAGGCGCGCAGCTCGGCCAGGCGCGCGTCGGGCGAGGCGTCGCCCTCGTCGGCGATGTCGTCGGCGGTGCGCGCGAAGTGGTAGATCGCGGCAATGGGCGGACGTAGGTGCGGCGGGCACAGCCAGGAGGCCACGGGAAAGTTTTCGTAATGGGCCGGCGCGGCGGCTTGAGGAGGAGTGGCGGACACGCCACGATTGTCGGCGACGTCATGTCCGGGCACTATGCTCGTGGCGTCGCCACTTTCCATCTCTCTTTCTTTCGCCCATGACGATGAAAGCAACTGCCGCGGCTTCCGGGACTTCGCTTCCCGCTTCGGGCGACACGGCACATCCGGCCGGGCCGGGACTGATGATCGCGGCGCTGGGCGTCGTCTTCGGCGACATCGGCACCTCACCGCTGTACGCCTTCAAGGAGACGATGAACCCCGAGCACGGCGTGCCGTTCTCGCCCGACGCAGTGCTGGGCCTGCTCTCGCTGATCTTCTGGGGCCTGATGTTCGTGGTGACGCTCAAGTACGTGGTGTTCGTGCTGCGCGCCGACCACGACGGCGAGGGCGGCATCCTGGCGCTGCAGGCGCTGGCGCGCAACGCGGTCTCGGGGCCGAAGACCAAACCCTGGGTCTGGCGCGGGATCGGGCTCTTGGGCCTGGTGGGCGCGGCCATGTTCTACGGCGACAGCCTGATCACGCCGGCGATCTCGGTGCTGTCGGCGGTCGAGGGCCTGGAGGTGCAGGCGCCGGTGCTGCAGCGCGCGGTGATCCCGATCACGCTGGCGATCCTCGTCGGGCTGTTCATGGTGCAGAAGAAGGGCACCGGCGTGGTCGGCAAGATATTCGGGCCGGTGATGCTGCTGTGGTTCCTGGTGCTGGGCGTGGCGGGGCTGTGGCAGGTGCTGCAGCAGCCGCAGGTGCTGGCGGCGCTCGACCCGCGCCGGGCGGTGAGCTTCCTGGTCGTGCACCGGGCGCAGTCGCTGGCCGTGCTGGGCGCGGTGTTCCTGGCCTTCACGGGCGGCGAGGCGCTGTATGCCGACATGGGTCACTTCGGCGCGAAGCCGATCCGGCTGGCGTGGATCTTCATCGCGCTCCCGGGGCTGGTGCTCAACTACTTCGGACAGGGCGCGCTGGTGCTGGCGAATCCGGCGGCCATCGACAACCCGTTCTTCCGGCTCTTTCCGTCGTGGGGCGTGCTGCCGATGGTGGTGCTGGCCGCCATGGCCACGGTGATCGCGTCGCAGGCGGTGATCTCGGGCGCCTTCTCGCTTACGGCGCAGGCGATGCGCATGGGTTA
Organism: Variovorax sp. GW821-FHT09A10; assembly: GCF_059418385.1. Classification (NCBI taxonomy): domain Bacteria; kingdom Pseudomonadati; phylum Pseudomonadota; class Betaproteobacteria; order Burkholderiales; family Comamonadaceae; genus Variovorax; species Variovorax sp. GW821-FHT09A10. The sequence continues at coordinate 912,963 of NZ_JBWKPT010000002.1, read as the reverse complement.
CCTGCCGCGCATGCGCGTGGTGCAGACCTCGGGCACGGCCATCGGGCAGATCTACGTGCCGGCCGTCAACTGGCTGCTGATGGTCGGCGTGCTGCTGCTGGTGCTGGGCTTCCGCAGTTCGGGCGCGCTGTCGGCGGCGTACGGCATCGCGGTGTCGATCACGATGGTGACGACCACGTTGCTGGCCGGCATCGTGGCCTGGGGGCTGTGGCGCTGGAACAAGGTGGCGGTGGTGGTCGGCGTGCTGGCCTTCGCGGCGGTCGACCTGACCTTCGTGGTGTCCAACAGCCTGAAGGTGGCCGAGGGCGGCTGGCTCACGCTGGCGGTGGCGGCCGGGGTGATGGTGCTGTTCACCACCTGGGCCAAGGGCCGGCGCCTGGGCCTGGAAGCGGCCGAGGCCGACAGCCTGCCGCTGCGGCCCTTCGTCGAGTCGCTGGCGCTGAACATGCCGCACCGGGTGAGCGGCACGGCCGTGTTCCTGAACCCCGACGCCACGGCGGTGCCGCACGCGCTGCTGCACAACCTCAAGCACAACCAGGTGCTGCACGAGCAGGTGATCGTGCTGCGCGTGCTCTCGTGCGACACGCCGCGCGTGGACGCGCGCCTGCGCATCGAGGCCGAGCAGCTGATGGACGGCATCTGGGTGGTCACGGCGCGGCACGGCTTCATGGAGCGGCCCGACGTGCCCGAGTTCATCCGCATCCTGGCCTACCAGAAGACCCTGGCCATCGACTCGATGAAGACCTCGTACTTCGTCTCCCGCGCCTCGGTGGGCGAGGAGAACCTGCCGGGCATGAACCCGGTGCGACGGGTGCTGTTCGGCTGGCTGCAGCGCAACGCGGGCCGGGCATCCGATTACTTCGAGCTCCCCGACAACCGGCTGGTAGAGATGGGGCAGAGAACTTAGCGTGAACGTGGTCAACTGACCGGCGGGTCATTGACACTGTTTAACGTTTACCCTAGATTACTAACCGGTGGGTCATTAATGACCCGGTTCCTCTCTTCTTGGGTGTCTCATGACCGCCTCCGCCGCCTCACTCCGTGCCCGCAGCGCCGCCTGGCTGCTGCTTCCTGCCATCTTTCTGGCCGGCTGTTCGCCGAAACCACCTGCCCAGGAGCCCGTGAGGGCGGTCAAGTTCGTGACCGTCGGCACCAGCGACTACGACGCCCAGCCCGAGTTCTCGGCCGAGGTGCGGGCCCGGGTCGAATCGCGCTTGGGCTTCCGGGTGGCGGGCAAGATCACCAAGCGCCAGGCCGAACTCGGCCAGCACGTGCAGGCCGGCCAAGTGCTGGCGCAGCTTGATCCGCAGGACTACCGCCTGGCCGCCGAGGCCGCCCGGGCCCAGCAGGCCGCCGCGCAGACCAACCGCGACCTCGCAGCCGCCGACCTGAAGCGCTACACCGAGCTGCGCTCGCAGAACTTCATCAGCGGCGCCGAACTGGAACGCCGCGAAACCACCTGGAAGGCCGCGCAGGCCCAGCTTGAACAGGCGCAGGCGCAACTCGCCTCGCAAGGCAACCAGGCCAGCTACACGACGCTGGTGGCCGACGTGGCGGGCATCATCACCGCCATCGAGGCCGAGCCGGGGCAGGTGGTGCAGGCCGGCACGCCGGTCGTGCGCATCGCCCAGGACGGCGCGCGCGACGTGGTGTTCGCGGTGCCTGAAGACCGCGCCACGCTGATCAAGCCTGGCTCGCCGGTCGCGGTGCGCGGCTGGTCCGGCGGCGAGGTGCTGCAGGGCAAGGTGCGCGAGGTGGCGGCCAGTGCCGATGCGGTCACGCGCACTTATTCGGTCAAGGTGTCGATCGACGCCGCGACCTCGCCGGCGCTCGGCGCCACGGTCTACGCCAGGCCGCAGGCGCTGGCGCGCACCGACGTCGCGGTGATCAAGCTGCCGACCAGCGCGCTGCGCCAGGAAGGCAAGGGCTCGGCGGTCTGGGTGCTCGACAAGGACAGCATGACCGTGCGCTCGCAGCCGGTGCAGGTGGTCACGGCCGACGGCAATGAAGCGGTGATCGGTTCGGGCCTGGCGCCCGGCATGATGGTCGTGGCCGCGGGCGTGCACGTGCTGTCGCCGGGGCAGAAGGTCACCATCTACCAGTCGAAGGAGGCCATGGCGGCCGCCGCCAATGGCCAGCAACAGGCGCAGGCGAAGCAGCAGGCCGTCGAGGCCGTGGCCGCGACCAAGAAGGAGATCGCAACGGGTGCCGCCAAATGACGGAAGGCCCTGCAACCCCTGAGACTCCCGGACACAAGCCCGCCGGCTTCAATCTTTCCAAATGGGCGCTGGACCACGCGCCCCTCACGCGCTACCTGATGGTGGTGCTGATGGTGCTGGGCGCGTTCGCGTACTTCCAACTCGGCCAGGACGAAGACCCGCCGTTCACCTTCCGTGCCATGGTGGTGCGCACCTACTGGCCCGGCGCCACCGCGCAACAGGTGGCCGAGCAGGTCACCGACAAGCTGGAGCGCACGCTGCAGGAAGCGCCGTACGCCGACAAGATCCGCAGCTATTCCAAGCCGGGCGAGTCGCAGATCATTTTCCAGATCAAGGACTCGTCGAAGGCCACCGAGGTGGCCAACGTCTGGTACACGGTGCGCAAGAAGATCGGCGACATGCGCGGGACCTTGCCCGCGGGTGTGCAGGGGCCGTTCTTCAATGACGACTTCGGCGACGTCTACGGCGTGATCTACGCGCTGGAGAGCGAAGGCTTCAGCTATGCCGAGCTCAAGACGCTGGCCGACGACGTGCGCCAGCAGCTGCTGCGCGTGAAGGACGTGGCCAAGGTCGACCAGTTCGGCGTGCAGGACGAAAAGGTCTTCATCGAGATCTCGCAGAAGCGCCTGGCCCAGCTGGGGCTCGACTTCAACGCCGTGCTGGCCCAGCTCGGCTCGCAGAACGCGGTCGAAAGCGCCGGCACGATCCAGTCGCCGCTGGACGTGGTGCAGGTGCGCGTGGGCGGCCAGTTCACCAGCGTGGAGCAACTGCGCGAGATGCCGATCCGCGGCAGCTCGGGCAACCAGATCAAGCTCGGCGACATCGCCGAGATCCGTCGCGGCTACGTCGATCCGCCGGCCGTCAAGGTGCACCACCAGGGCAAGGAAGTGATCGCGCTGGGTGTGTCGATGGCCAAGGGCGGCGACATCATCGCGCTGGGCAAGGCGCTCAAGGCCACCACCGCCACCATCGACCAGCGCCTGCCGGCCGGCGTGAAGCTGGCGCAGGTGCAGGACCAGCCGGTGTCGGTGGCCAGCTCGGTCAACGAGTTCGTCGGCGTGCTCATCGAGGCCGTGGCCATCGTGCTGGCCGTGAGCATCATCGCGCTCGGCCTGCACAAGGGCGGGCGCTTCGGCTGGTACATCGACATGCGCCCGGGGCTGGTGGTGGCCATCACCATTCCGCTGGTGCTGGCCGTGACCTTCCTGGCCATGAACTACTTCGGCATCGGGCTGCACAAGATATCGCTGGGGTCGCTGATCATCGCGCTGGGCCTCCTGGTCGACGACGCGATCATCGCCGTGGAGATGATGGTGCGGAAGATGGAGGAGGGCTACGACAAGGTCCGCGCCGCCACCTTCGCCTACGACGTCACGGCCAAGCCGATGCTCACGGGCACGCTCATCACGGCGGCGGGTTTCCTGCCGATCGGCATCGCCAAGTCGGTGACGGGCGAATACACCTTCGCGATCTTCGCGGTGACGGTGATTGCGCTGGTGCTGTCGTGGATCGTGTCGGTGTACTTCGTGCCGTACCTGGGCACGCTGCTGCTCAAGGTGAAGCCGCACGACCCCGATGCGCCGCCGCACGAGCTGTTCGACACGCCGTTCTACAACGGCTTCCGTCGCGCGGTGAACTGGTGCGTGCAGCACCGCTGGCTGACCATCGGCGCCACCGTGCTGATCTTCGCGCTCGGCATCGTCGGCATGGGCAAGGTGCAGCAGCAGTTCTTCCCCGATTCGAGCCGGCCCGAGATCATGGTGGACATCTGGTTCCCCGAAGGCACCTCGTTCGCCGCCAACGAAGAAGTGGCCAAGCGCGTCGAGCAGCGCGTGATGAAGGAAGAGGGCGTGAAGACCGTGAGCACCTGGATCGGCTCCGGCGTGCCGCGCTTCTACCTGCCGCTGGACCAGGTGTTTCCGCAGACCAACGTGTCGCAGCTCATCGTGCTGGCCAGGGACCTGAAGGTGCGCGAAACGCTGCGCCTGCGCCTGCCCGCCTTGCTGGCCGAGGAATTCCCCGAGGTGCGCGGCCGCGTGAAGCTGCTGCCCAACGGCCCGCCGGTGCCGTACCCGGTGCAGTTCCGCGTGATCGGCACCGAGCCCGCCCAGTTGCGCGCCCGCGCCGACGAGGTGAAGGCCGTGTTGCGCGAGAGCCCCAACATGCGCGGCGTGAACGACAACTGGAACGAGTCGGTCAAGGTGATCCGCCTCGAAATCGACCAGGCCAAGGCGCGTGCGCTCGGCGTGACCAGCCAGGCCATCGCCCAGGCCTCGCGCACCATGTTCAGCGGCACCACGGTCGGCCAGTACCGCGAGAACGACCTGCTGATCGACATCGTGCTGCGCCAGTCGGCCGACGAGCGCGAGGCCATCTCGGACATCGGCAACGCCTACATCCCGACGACCACGGGCCGTTCGATCCCGCTCACGCAGATCGCCCGCCCGGTGTTCACCTGGGAACCCGGCGTGATGTGGCGCGAGAACCGCGACTACGCCATCACCGTGCAGGGCGACGTGGTGGAAGGCCTGCAGGGCGCCACCGTGACTGAACAGCTGCTGCCCAAGCTGCGCGAGCTCGAAGCCGGCTGGCATGCGGCCGGGCAGGGCGGCTACCGCATCGAGGTGGCAGGCGCCGTGGAGGAAAGCTCCAAGGGCTCGGCCTCCATCGTGGCGGGCGTGCCGATCATGCTGTTCCTGGTGTTCACGCTGCTGATGCTGCAGCTGCACAGCTTCAGCCGCTCGCTGCTGGTGTTCATCACCGGCCCCATGGGCATCGCCGGCGTGGCCGCCGCGCTGCTGCTGCTGAACCGGCCCTTCGGCTTCGTGGCGCTGCTCGGCGTGATCGCGCTGATGGGCATGATCCAGCGCAACGCCGTGATCCTGATCGACCAGATCGAGAGCGACCGCGCGGCCGGCGTGCCGGCCTGGGACGCGATCGTCGAGTCGGCCGTGCGGCGCCTGCGCCCCATCGTGCTGACCGCCGCGGCGGCGGTGCTGGCGATGATTCCGCTGTCGCGCAGCGTGTTCTGGGGACCGATGGCCGTGGCCATCATGGGCGGGCTGATCGTGGCCACCGTGCTGACGCTGCTGGCGCTGCCGGCGATGTATGCCGCGGCCTTCCGCATCAAGCGGGAGCCGGCGGAGTCGGAGGCGCCGAAAGGCACCCCCATTCATGTTTAAAATCGAAAGCTGACCGATTTCAAGCGGATGGTCTTTGGCCCGAGGGATTCCCGAGGTGCCGGAAGGCCGTCCGCTTTTGCATTCACCTGAAAGATTGGCATCGCGCGGGTGGCGAAATTGGTAGACGCACCAGGTTTAGGTCCTGACGTTCGCAAGAACGTGCCGGTTCGAGTCCGGCCCCGCGCACCAGCCCTGCTATGTAGCCCGTTCTATCGAGCAGTGACGAAGCCCCGTTTCGCAAGGAACGGGGCTTTTTCTTTGGCCGTCGTTCGCTTCACCAGTCGCTGCTGCTGCCACTGCTGTCGCTGCTTGAACTGTCAGAGCTGCTACTGCTGCTGCTCGCGTCGTCCCACGAACTCGTGTCCTTGATGCCGAAGTTGTCGTCCACGAAGCTGCGGTCCGGCTCGGGGGCGGAAGAAGGCCAGAGGCTGCGGCCGATGTCGGCGTTGTGGCTGCGGCTGCCGTGGTGGTTATTGAAGATGTTGATCGTGCTGCCGCGGTGGTCGTCCGACCGGTCGTGCAGCAGGTGGTGCAGCAGTTCGCCCGCGACCGCCGCGCCGACGCCGACTGCGGCGCCGGTCGCCAGTGCGCTGCCGATGCCCAAGTCCTGGCTGGGCGGTGGCGCGGGCGGAAATCTTCCGTCGCTGTTCGCTGCTGCGTAGCCCATCGACGAGTCGCTCGTGGGCCGGGAGAACCGGGGCGCCGGCGCGGCGGCGGGGAAGGTCGCGGCGCGCGAACGCCGCTGGAAGAAAACGTAGGCCGCGACGATTAGCGCGACGACGCCGATGGGGCCCCAGGGGATCGAGCCGGTGGGCGGAAAGGAGTCGACCGGCGCGGGCGACACGGCGGGCGCCAGCGCGCTGACGGGGCTGGGCGCGGGTGGCGGCTCGGGCGTGATCTCCACCGGCTTTTCGAGCTTGCGTTCGAGCTTGGCGACCGACTCGGCTTTCGCGAAGGAGAGCTCCGGCGAGATGTCCCTGGCCCGGTCCAGCGCCTCGCGCGCGTCGTCGAGCTTGTTCTCCATGGCGAGGAGTTCCGCGTGGACGTAGTGGGCCTTCGCGCTGTTGGGGTGGCTCTTCAGCACCTTGGCGATCATCGCGTTGGCTTCCGCCATCCGGCCGTTGCTCGCAGCCTGGTGGATCTGCTGGATCGTCGGCTCCTTCGCCGCGGGTGCGGCCGTCTTGGCCTGCGAAGGCGAAGCAATGCCAAATGCAAGAACCAGGGTGAAGGCGAGGACGGCGAACAGTCGCTGAAGCATGGAAGGTCCCTGTGGGCGGTGGCAAATCGCCCGCCACTTTAAAGGGGAATTCGTCGCCGGAGCCGGGGGCAGGGCGCAATCCGCGCGCACGGGCGTTCGCATCGGCGAGAGCGGGTGTTTTCCGCCGATTAGAATCGCGGGTTGCCCAGTTTTGCAGGCGGCACGTGTGTGCCTCCGCATAAATCCCGCGAGCGCGTGTAAGTCCTTGATCTGTATTGATTAAAAGATGCAGGCCCGCGCACCAGCCCCCTTACCAGGAAGACATCATGACCGTGAACGTTGAAACTCTCGAGAAGCTCGAACGCAAGATCACGCTGACCCTGCCGGTCGGCACCATCCAGAACGAAGTCGATTCGCGCCTCAAGAAGCTCGCGCGCACCGTCAAGATGGACGGCTTCCGTCCCGGCAAGGTGCCGATGAACGTCGTGGCCCAGCGCTACGGCTACTCGGTGCACTACGAAGTCATGAACGACAAGGTCGGCGAGGCCTTCTCGCAAGCCGCGAACGAAGCCAAGCTGCGTGTCGCCGGCCAGCCCCGCATCACCGAGAAGGAAGAGTCGCCCGAAGGCCAGCTCGCCTTCGACGCGGTCTTCGAAGTGTTCCCCGAAGTCAAGATCAACGACCTGTCGGGCGCTGAAGTCGAGAAGCTGTCGGCCGAAGTCGGCGACGAAGCCATCGACAAGACCCTGGACATCCTGCGCAAGCAGCGCCGCACCTTCGCCCAGCGCGCGCAAGACGCCGTGGCCGAAGACAACGACCGCGTGACGGTCGACTTCGAAGGCAAGATCGACGGCGAGCCCTTCCAGGGCGGCAAGGCCGAAGACTTCCAGTTCGTCGTCGGCGAAGGCCAGATGCTCAAGGAATTCGAAGACGCCGTGCGCGGCATGAAGTCCGGCGACAGCCGCACCTTCCCGCTGTCGTTCCCGGCCGACTACCACGGCAAGGACGTGGCCGGCAAGCAAGCCGACTTCATGGTCACCGTGAAGAAGATCGAAGCGTCGCACCTGCCCGAAGTCAACGAACAGCTGGCCAAGTCGCTCGGCATCGCCGAAGCCACCGTGGAAGGCCTGCGTGCCGACATCAAGCGCAACCTCGAGCGCGAAGTGAAGTTCCGCCTGCTGGCCCGCAACAAGAACGCCGTGATGGACGCCCTGGTGGCCAACGCCGAGCTCGACCTGCCGAACGCCAGCGTGCAGTCGGAAGTCGCCCGCATGATCGAAGGCGCCCGCGCCGAGCTCAAGCAGCGCGGCATCAAGGACGCCGACAAGGCCCCGATCCCCGAAGAAGTGTTCCGCCCGCAAGCCGAGCGCCGCGTGCGCCTGGGCCTGGTGGTGGCCGAGCTGGTGCGTGCCAATGAACTGCAGGCCAAGCCCGAGCAGATCAAGGCCCACATCGACGAGCTGGCCGCCAGCTACGAGAAGCCGCAAGACGTCGTGCGCTGGTACTTCAGCGACAACAACCGCCTGGCGGAAGTCGAAGCCGTGGTCATCGAGAACAACGTGACCGACTTCGTGCTGGGCAAGGCCAAGGTCAACGAAAAGTCGGTGTCGTTCGACGAACTGATGGCACAGCAGCAATAAGCTGGTTTCCGTCGCTGCATGCAGCAACGCCGATGGGGCTTGTGCTTTGCGGCACGAGCCCCATTTCACTCAGGCGTACAGTTCAATCAGAGCGAACGAATCCATTTTCCGGAGAGCAAATTCATGAGCGCACAGGAAATTCAAGGCCTCGGCATGATCCCGATGGTCGTCGAGCAGTCGGGCCGCGGCGAGCGGTCGTATGACATCTACTCGCGTCTCCTCAAGGAGCGCATCATCTTCCTGGTGGGCGAGGTCAACGACCAGACCGCCAACCTCGTGGTGGCCCAGCTGCTGTTCCTCGAGAGCGAAAACCCGGACAAGGACATTTCGTTCTACATCAACTCCCCGGGCGGCAGCGTGAGCGCCGGCATGGCGATCTACGACACGATGCAGTTCATCAAGCCGTCGGTGTCGACCATGTGCCTGGGCTTCGCAGCCAGCATGGGCGCCTTCCTGCTGGCAGCCGGCGAGAAGGGCAAGCGTTTCTCGCTGCCTAACTCGAAGATCATGATCCACCAGGTGCTGGGCGGCGCACGCGGCCAGGCCACCGACATCGAAATCCATGCACGCGACATCCTGCGCACCAAGGACCAGATGAACCGCATCTTGGCCGAACGCACCGGCCAGCCGCTGGAAAAGGTCAAGTCGGACACCGAGCGCGACTACTTCCTGACCGCCGACGAGGCCAGGGATTACGGCCTGGTCGACCAGGTCGTCTCCCAGCGCGGTTAAAGCCGCCCGGCGCCGCGGGCGCCAGAATGGCAAAAACGGCGTTTCCCACACGGGAAACGCCGTTTTTGTTTAGTTATCATTGTCCATACCCTGTCACGAGGCAAAAGTCCATGGCCGAAAAAAAAGGCACCTCCAGCGAAAAAACGCTTTATTGCTCGTTCTGCGGCAAGAGCCAGCATGAGGTCAAGAAGCTGATCGCGGGCCCTTCGGTCTTCATCTGCGACGAATGCATCGACCTGTGCAACGAGATCATCCGTGACGAGCTGCCGGCCGGTGAGGAGGCGCGCGACGCGCGCAGCGACCTGCCCACGCCGCTGGAGATCAAGACCAACCTCGACAACTACGTGATCGGCCAGGAGCCGGCCAAGCGCATGCTGTCGGTGGCGGTCTACAACCACTACAAGCGCCTGCGCCACAAGGAAAAGAACACCAAGGGCGACGAGGTCGAGCTCAGCAAGAGCAACATCCTCTTGATCGGCCCCACGGGTTCGGGCAAGACGCTGCTGGCGCAAACACTCGCGCGCATGCTCGACGTGCCCTTCGTGATGGCCGACGCCACCACGCTGACCGAAGCCGGCTACGTGGGCGAAGACGTCGAGAACATCATCCAGAAGCTGCTGCAAAGCTGCAACTACGAGGTCGAGCGCGCCCAGCGCGGCATCGTCTACATCGACGAAATCGACAAGATCTCGCGCAAGTCCGACAACCCCTCGATCACGCGCGACGTGTCGGGCGAGGGCGTGCAGCAGGCGTTGCTGAAGCTCATCGAAGGCACCATGGCCAGCGTGCCGCCCCAGGGCGGGCGCAAGCACCCGAACCAGGACTTTCTGCAGATCGACACGACCAACATCCTGTTCATCTGCGGCGGTGCCTTTGCCGGCCTTGAGAAGGTCATCGAAAACCGCACCGAGGCCTCGGGTATCGGCTTCGGCGCCGCGGTCAAGAGCAAGGCCCAGCGCAGCATCACCGAGGTGTTCCGCGAAGTCGAGCCCGAAGACCTGATCAAGTTCGGCCTGATCCCCGAACTCGTGGGCCGCATGCCCGTGGTCGCCTCGCTGGCCGAGCTGAGCGAAGACGCGCTGGTGCAGATCCTGACCGAGCCCAAGAATGCGGTGGTGAAGCAGTTCACCAAGCTGCTGCAGATGGAAGGCGTGGACCTCGAAATCCGTCCCGCGGCGCTCAAGGCGATCGCACGCAAGGCCCTGGCCCGCAAGACCGGCGCGCGTGGCCTGCGCTCGATCCTTGAACAGTCGCTGATCGACACCATGTTCGAATTGCCGAACGCGACCAATGTCGACAAGGTGGTGGTCGAGGAATCGACCATCGACGAAAACAAGCCCCCGCTGCTCGTGTACCGCGAAACGGCGAAAAAGGCCTAAAGGACAAGGACGCTCATGTCTGGTCATACCCCATTGCCCCCCGAAGCCCTCGACCTGCCGCTGCTGCCGCTGCGCGACGTCGTGGTGTTTCCCCACATGGTGATCCCGCTCTTCGTGGGTCGCCCGAAGAGCATCAAGGCGCTCGAGCTGGCGATGGAGGCCGAGCGCCGCATCATGCTGGTGGCCCAGAAGGCCGCCGCCAAGGACGAGCCCTCGGTCGAGGACATGTTCGAGGTCGGCTGCGTCTCGACCATCCTGCAGATGCTCAAGCTGCCTGACGGCACCGTGAAGGTGCTGGTCGAAGGCCAGCAGCGCGCGCGCGTCAACCGCATCGATGACGGCGAAACCCATTTCTCGGCCAACGTGACGCCCGTCGAGGCGCCCGAAGGCGGCGAGAAGGGCACCGAGGTCGAGGCGCTGCGCCGCGCGGTGATGCAGCAGTTCGACCAGTACGTCAAACTGAACAAGAAGATCCCGCCCGAGATCCTGACCTCGATCTCGAGCATCGACGACGCCGGCCGCCTGGCCGACACCATCGCCGCCCACCTGCCGCTCAAGCTGGACAACAAGCAGGCCGTGCTCGACCTGGACGACGTCAAGGCGCGCCTGGAAAACCTGTTCGGCCAGCTCGAGCGCGAAGTCGACATCCTGAACGTCGACAAGAAGATCCGTGGCCGCGTGAAGCGCCAGATGGAGAAGAACCAGCGCGACTTCTACCTCAACGAGCAGGTCAAGGCCATCCAGAAGGAGCTCGGCGAAGGCGAAGAGGGCGCGGACATCGAGGAGATCGAGAAGAAGATCAAGCTCGCCAAGATGTCCAAGGAAGGCCTGAAGAAGGCCGAGGGCGAGCTCAAGAAGCTCAAGCTCATGTCGCCCATGTCGGCCGAAGCCACGGTGGTGCGCAACTACATCGACGTGCTCATCGGCCTGCCGTGGAGCAAGAAGACCAAGATCAAGCACGACCTGGCCAATGCCGAAGCCGTGCTCAATGCCGACCACTACGGCCTCGAGAAGGTCAAGGACCGCATCCTTGAATATCTTGCGGTGCAGCAACGCGTCGACAAGGTGAAGGCACCCATCCTGTGCCTCGTGGGCCCGCCGGGTGTCGGCAAGACCTCGCTGGGGCAGTCGATCGCGAAGGCGACCGGCCGCAAGTACACCCGCATGGCGCTGGGCGGCATGCGCGATGAAGCCGAGATCCGCGGTCACCGCCGCACCTATATCGGCGCGCTGCCGGGCAAGGTGCTGCAGGGGCTGAGCAAGATCGGCACGCGCAATCCGCTGTTCCTGCTCGACGAGATCGACAAGCTGGGCACGGACTTCCGCGGCGACCCGTCGAGCGCGCTGCTCGAAGTGCTCGACCCGGAGCAGAACCACACCTTCGGCGACCACTACGTGGAAGTCGACTTCGACCTGAGCGACGTCATGTTCGTCGCCACCTCGAACTCGATGAACATCCCGCCGGCGCTGCTGGACCGCATGGAAGTCATTCGCCTCTCGGGCTACACCGAGGACGAGAAGACCAACATCGCGATCAAGTACCTGCTGCCCAAGCAGTTGAAGAACAACGGCGTGAAGGACGACGAACTGGCCGTCACCGAATCCGCCGTGCGCGACATCGTGCGCTACTACACGCGGGAAGCCGGCGTGCGTTCGCTGGAGCGCGAGCTGTCCAAGATCTGCCGCAAGGTGGTGAAGGGCCTGCTGCTCAAGCAACTGACGCCCAAGGTCACGGTCGACAGCGAGAACCTCAACGAGTTCCTCGGCGTGCGCAAGTACAGCTTCGGCCTGGCCGAGAAGCAGAACCAGGTCGGCCAGGTGGTCGGCCTTGCCTGGACCGAGGTCGGCGGCGATTTGCTGACGATCGAAGCGGTCACCATGCCCGGCAAGGGCGTGATCAGCCGCACGGGTTCGCTCGGCGACGTGATGAAGGAGTCGGTCGAGGCTGCACGCACCGTGGTGCGCAGCCGCTCGCGCCGCCTGGGCATCAAGGACGAGGTGTTCGAGAAGCGCGACATCCACATCCATGTGCCCGACGGCGCCACGCCCAAGGACGGCCCGAGCGCGGGTGCGGCGATGACGACCGCCTTCGTGTCGGCGCTCACCGGCATCCCGGTGCGTGCCGACGTCGCGATGACCGGCGAGATCACGCTGCGCGGCGAGGTCACGGCCATCGGCGGCCTGAAGGAAAAGCTGCTGGCCGCACTGCGCGGCGGCATCAAGACCGTGCTGATCCCCGAAGAGAACGCCAAGGATCTGCAGGACATTCCCGAGAACGTGAAGAACGGCCTCGAGATCGTGCCGGTGAAGTGGATCGACAAGGTGCTCGAGATCGCGCTCGAGAAGATGCCTGAGCCGTTGTCCGACGAAGAGGTGGCCGCATCGGCTGCTGCAGTGGCCGAACTGGCCAAGCAGCGGGCGGGCGCGCCGGCTTCCGAAGGCTCGGTCAAGCATTGATCGATTGATTGCAGAACTTGTGAAGCCTCAAAAAACTGGTATATAATTTGAGGCTCGAAACGCGGGAATAGCTCAGTTGGTAGAGCGCAACCTTGCCAAGGTTGAGGTCGAGAGTTCGAGACTCTTTTCCCGCTCCAGTTTTGAAAAAGGGAAGCAAGCAGCTTCCCTTTTTTTCGCAGTTCGATTTCGTTATTCAGCGTGGCGCGATAGCAAAGCGGTTATGCAACGGATTGCAAATCCGTCTAGCCCGGTTCGACTCCGGGTCGCGCCTCCACTCTCTCATCAAGACCGATCGGCTCCGATACGCAAGCCCCGCCAACCGACGTTGCCGGGGCTTGTTTCATTTGGGTTATCGTCGATGTTCAACCTGTGGCCCGGATGGTGAAATTGGTAGACACATCGGACTTAAAATCCGCCGCTTCCTTGATCGGGGCATACGGGTTCGACCCCCGTTCCGGGTACCACCATATTTACAAGGGAGTATTTGATGCCTCGCTACAACGCTCCATTTGAGATCCATGTGCATGGCGATGTGCCGCTGCGCGCGGACGCGAGCTTCGAGCAAATCCAGGAGGCGCTGAAGCCGCTCTGGAAATACGCGGGCGCCAAATCGCTGGCCGACGGTGCCACCAGCACCTACGAAGAAGAACCGGGCATTCGCTTCGAGCAAAAGGATCACACGCTGCAGATCTGCTGGACCGTGCCCGGCGACGAAGACTTCCGTCAGGCGCTCGACGAGATGTGCATGGCCCTGAACGAACTCTCCGAACGCGGCGCCGCCATTGAAGTCACCTTCTACGACACCGATTTCGACGAAGAAGAGGGCGACCCCGACGAAGAGTCGCGTGACGACTTCCTGATGCTGTTCGTGGGCCCCAATCCGGCCGCGATCATGCAGGTGCAGCGCGACCTGCTGGTCGAAGACGTGGTCAACCTCATGGAACGCCACTTCGACGGTGCCGAGCTGGGCGGCGTGGTCGCCGAGATCGATCGCCTCTTCAGCGACCGTTTCGACGCGCTCGTGAACTCGCTCGAAATCGGCAAGCGCCCGCGCGGTGCCGGTGGGGCCGGCGGCGGCAGCGGTGGTGGTCACGGCGGTGGCCGTCGTCCGCGCCACCTGCACTGATCCTTCACCCCGTCCGGTCCTAAAGGCCGCATGGCCCTGTTCCCAGCCTCCGCGTTGCGCCCCGGCGTGCGCAAGCGCGAGGTGTTCGGCTGGGCGATGTACGACTTCGCGAACTCGGGCTACACCACGGTCGTGATCACGGCGGTGTTCGCCGCCTACTTCGTCGGCGGCATCGCCAAGGGGGCGCCATGGGCCACCTTCGCGTGGACCGCGGCCCTCAGCACCTCGTACGCGATCGTGATGTTCACGATGCCCGCCATCGGCGCCTGGGCCGACCTGCGCGCCGCCAAGAAGCGCGTGCTGGTCATGACGACCGCGGGCTGCGTGCTCGCCACCGCGGCGCTCGCGCTCACGCCGGGCTTCGCGGGCGGGGTGATGGGCGTCGCGCTCGCGGTGGCGCTGGTGATTGTCTCCAACGCGTTCTACTCCTACGGCGAGTCGCTGACCGGCGCCTTCCTGCCGGAACTGGCGACGGCGGAAGGCATGGGCAAGGTGAGCGGCTGGGGCTGGGCCTTCGGCTATGTCGGCGGCATGCTGGCGCTGGGGTTGTGCCTGGCGTACGTGCTGTGGTCGCAGGCGCGCGGGTTGCCGGCGGCGCACTTCGTGCCGGTCACGATGCTGATCACCGCGGCGATCTACGGCGTGGCCGCCTGCGTCACCTTCGCGCTGCTGCCTGAACGCGCCGTGCCGCAGGCCAGTCGCGGCCAGGACAGCGCCTGGCGGCAATTGCGCGCCACGTTCCAGCAGGCCCGTGCCTACCGCGACTTCATGTGGCTGCTGGTCTGCACTGTCTGCTACCAGGGCGGCGTGGCGGTCGCGATCACGCTGGCCGCGATCTACGCCGAGCAGGTGATCGGCTTCGTCGCGAGCGAGACGATGGTGCTGATCTTCGTGCTCAACGTCGCGGCCGCGCTCGGCGCCTTCGCCTTCGGCTATGTGCAGGACCGCATCGGCCACAAGGTGTCGCTGGCCGCCACGCTGCTCGCGTGGATCGCGGTGTGCGTGATTGCAGCATGGGTCACGACCAAGGGCGGCTTCTGGTGGGCCGCCGCCATCGCGGGGCTGGCGATGGGCTCGAGCCAGTCGGCCGGGCGTGCGATGACGGGCTACCTTGCGCCGCCGCAGCAGCTGGCCGAGTTCTTCGGCCTCTGGACCTTCGCCACGCGCCTGGCCAGCATCATCGGCCCGCTGAGCTTCGGCGCCATCACCTGGGCCACCGGCGGCAACCAGCGCATCGCGATCCTCTCGACGGCCGTGCTGTTCATCGGCGGGCTGTTGCTGCTGCTGCCGATCGACATGCAGCGCGGCCGAAGAGCCGCGCTGCAGGCTAGCTGATCCACGACGCTCAGGGCAGCTTGTCGCCGAACAGGCTGTCGCGCGTCAGCGGGTAGCCGGCTTCCGGCGCATAGCGCTGGACCCAGTTCGCCGGGTTCTTCACACGCGCCGCGAAGGCCGCCAGGTCCGAGCGGTCGAGCGAGCCGATGTAGATCGAGTTGGTCTGGTTGAGCGGATCGACCGTGAAGCTGAACGCCGTGCCGGCCGTCGTGAGTGCATCGGGAATGCTGCCTGCCTTGCCGCCGAGCGTGATGCTTGCGAGGTAGTTGCCGACCGAGGTGATCTCTCCAGCCTTGCCTTCGCCCAGGCCCTTGATGGTGCCGCCCGCGATGGCGTAGATGGTTTCCGATTTGCCGATGCCGCCCGGCGAGCCGAGCGTGAAGCCCTTGTCCGCGATCGGACTGCCCACGACATCCGTCTGAATGGTCACGATGGTGCCGGCCGGCAGGTTCTGGTTCGCGGTCCAGAAGTAGGCCGTTTCCTTGGTGTTGCCGATGAATTCGGCCGTGCCGTCGCCGCGGTCGCGATCCGTGAACAGCACCTGCGTCCCACCGTTCACCGCCTTCAGCAGCACGAAGGCATAGGCGTCGGGAGCTTCGGCGTTGGCGGCCATGAAGAGCAGGTCGCCGGCCGCCAGTGGCGTGGGCACGCCGGCCGTCGTGAAGCCCAGCGTCGTCGTGTCGTTGATGCCGACGAAGGCGTTGCCGGCGGCGTCGGTGATGGCGTCGGCATCGACCGTGACGTAGTAGCCGGCGTTCATCGCAAGCTTGGCCGTGGGCACCAGCGTCAGCACGTTGAACGCCACCTGCACGCGCGCGGCGGGGCTGTTGGCGTGGAAGGTCTCGACCACTGCGCCGTCGGCCGCATGCAGCGCGATGCGCCCGGACCCCAGGCGCACCGCCTCGTTGAACGACAGGACGATCGAGGTGTCGAGGTTGACGCCCACGCGGCCGGCCGGCGGCGACGCCTTCTGCAGCTTCGGCGCGGCCGTGTCGACCCACGGCGCGCCCAGGCGCACGACGAAGCCGTCGAACTTCTGCTCGGCGGCGGGCAGGTCCTTCGAGGCCGTCTTGCCGTCCCACTTGGTGTCGCCGTTGTCCAGCAGCAGCTGCACCTGCGTGCCGGCCTTCACCGGGCCCGGCACTTCGACGACCGATTCGAAGCTGCCGCCCGTGGCCTTGCGCAGCGCGTCGAGGTCGTTCGACAGTTCGACCGGTGCGCTGTTGGGGTTGCCGTCCCAGGCGAACAGCGCGAAATTGCGGTCGACCTCCGGCACCGCGGCGCCCGCCGGGCCCGCGACGATCAGGTAGTTGCCGTCGGTGCCCTTGTCGATCGAGCGGATGCCGCGGCCGCCCAACTCCAGTTCGATGGGCGCGCCGAAGACGGCTTGCGTGGCGGTGCCGGCCATCAGCGCGGCGTAGTTTTGCAGCGGCACGATCAGCGCCTTGGCGCGCACCGAGGCGCCGGTCTGCGGCGCACGGAAACCCAGCCACAGGGCGGCGTCGCCCGGCGCGCTGGTCAGGCCTTCGATCGAGAAGCCGTCGACGCGCTCCGGCACGACGCCGGCGGCGGCCGACACGGCAAAGCCGAAGTGGTCGGCGCCGAGCCCGTGGGCGTTGCCTTTGTCCCAGGCGATGAGCTGCGCTTCGAGCAGAGGGAACTGGCCCACGTAGTCGAAGGTGGTGGCTGCGCCGGTGCCGCTGACTTTCACCGCGAAGAGGTGCGAGCGGTCGGCCGCCGCGTCGCCGCCGTCTTTCTTGTTGCTGTTGGAGCCGGTGAAGTACAGCGTGTCGCCGATGCGCGTGCCGGCCTCGAGGTCGAGCTCCTTCGCGAGCTTCGGGCCTTCGAGCTTGTAGCTCCACTCCTTCACCGCGGCGCCGCCGGCGCGCGGGTACACGCGCAGCACGTTCGACTCGTCGTCCGCCACCAGCATGAAGTCGCCGGGCAGGGCGAGGGCGGTCGATGCGTCGGACGAGCCTTCGGTGGTGCCTGCGTTGGGCGTGAACTGCGCCTTCGACACGAGCTGGTCGGGCTCGGGCTGCACCACGGCGGGCGGCGTGGTCGGCGGCGGGTTGGCGACCGGCGGGAAGAACCCGCTGAAGCCGCCGCCGTCACCGCCGCCGCAGGCAGCCAGCAGGATCGAGAGGGTGCCGGCGAGCAGCATGGGGCGGAAGGGAATGCGGGTCGGGTGGGAAAGCGAACTCATGGTGCGTGGCCGTTCTTTGGAACAAACCGCGCATGCTGTTGCTTTCGTATGACGGGTCCGTGAATGACCCGCCGGGTTTCAAGTGCGCCTCAGGGCGTCTGCTGCAGCGACTTGGGCGCCTTGTAGCGCTCGCCGTCGTAGCGCAGCGTCACGGTGCTGAACTTCGCGGGCAGCGCTTTCTCGACGCAGCCCTGGTCTTCCTGTTCCTGCGCGCGGCTTTGCACCAGCGTGCGCGACAGTTGCAGGTCGGCCAAGCCGTTGCTCGTGGTGCGGGCGACCGACAGCATGGTGCGCAGCTTCTCGAAGTGGCCGGTGCAGGTGGCGTCCCAGCCGCCGTTGTCGTGGTCGAGCTCGATCTCCTGCAGCACCTGGCGCAGCTTGTTGCCGTGCTGCACGTACAGGCGCACGGTCTCGCTGGCCTGCGGGCCCGAGGTCGTGCTGTTGCCGCGGTAGCGCACGCGCAGGCCGAAGGCGCGCGTGTCGGGCGACAGCACATAGCGCGAGGTGTCGACGCGGATTTCCTGGATCGAGGTGGTGGCGTCTTCGTCGAGCGCCTCGGGCAGGAAGATCCGCCCGATCACCGTGTCGCGGTCGGTGTTGCCGTTGTCGGGCCGCTGGATCAGCAGCAGCGCGAGGTCGAAGACCTTGGCGCCCTTGTCCGTGGTCTCGCGCGGCATGGGCAGCACCACGATGCTGCGGCCGGGAAACGCCGGCCAGACCTTGCAGGCGGCCAGCCGCTCGTCGAGCGGCTGCTTCGGATAGAGCTTGGCGTGCATGCGCGCGGCCAGCCCGCTTTCGCAGGCGGCGTGGCCCAGGCCGGCGACCGAGGCCAGGCCCAGCAGGACCAGTGCATGACGCAGGAAGAAGAGGGCGCGCATTGCCAATCGTGAGGTCAGGCGGCGTTTGCCGCAGGCACTGCAGCGCTTTGCGAACGTGCGGGAAGCCAACGTGTGGCAGCGGCTTCGAGCACGGTCAAGGCGCCGCTGCTCTCGAGCACCAGCCCGCCTTCGCCGTTGTCATCTGCCAGCCGGCCGAGCGATGTCAGCACGCGGCGCGTCTGCTGCGCGACCGGTGCGCCGGTGTCGATGAAGCGCAGCGTCGGCGGTGCGTGGCGCTGCAGTTCGTCTTTCACGAGCGGATAGTGCGTGCAACCGAGCACCACGGTGTCGACCTCGCCTGGCCCGTCGCCGAAGGGGCCTGCTTCCGACATGTAGCGCTTGCACAGCGCGGCGATGCCGGGGTTGTCGAAGCCTTCGATGGCCTTCACGAGGCCGTCGCACGGCACGGGCCGCACGGTCGTCGCGCCTGCGAAGGAATCGCGCAGCGCCGCATACCGGGCGCTGGCCAGCGTGCCGCGCGTGGCCAGCACCGCGATGTGGCCCGTGCGGCTCGTCGCCACGGCGGGCTTGAGCGCCGGCTCCAGGCCCACGATGGGCAGCGAGGGAAATTCGGCGCGCAGCACGTGGATCGCCGCCGTGGTGGCCGTGTTGCAGGCCACCACCAGCGCCTTGATGTCGTGCGCACGCAGCAGGTGTTCGACCACCTGGCGCGAGTGCGCGATGACGTAGGCGTCGCCGCGCTCGCCATACGGCGCGTTCGCGGTGTCGGCGAAGTAGATGAAGCGTTCCGTCGGCAGCTCGGCCTGCAGCGCGGCGAGCGTGCTCAGCCCCCCGACGCCGCTGTCGAACACGCCGACCGGGTTCAAGCGACTTCCAGCGGAATGGTCTTGAACTCGCCGCTGGCGATGCGCTTTTGCCACTCGGCCGGGCCGGTGATGTGCGCGCTGGTGCCGCCGGCATCGACCGCCACGGTCACGGGCATGTCGACCACGTCGAATTCGTAGATGGCTTCCATGCCCAGGTCCGCAAAGCCCACCACCTTGGCGGTCTTGATGGCCTTGCTCACGAGGTAGGCGGCGCCGCCCACGGCCATGAGGTAGGCGCTCTTGTGCTTCTTGATCGCCTCGATGGCAACCGGGCCGCGCTCGGCCTTGCCGATCATGGCGATCAGGCCGGTCTGGGCCAGCATCATCTCGGTGAAACCGTCCATGCGTGTGGCGGTGGTCGGGCCGGCAGGGCCCACGGCTTCGTTGCCGACCGGATCGACCGGGCCGACGTAGTAGATGACGCGGTTCGTGAAATCGACCGGCAGCTTCTCGCCCTTGGCCAGCATGTCCTGGATGCGCTTGTGCGCCGCATCGCGGCCGGTGAGCATCTTGCCGTTCAGCAGGATCGTGTCGCCCGGCTTCCAGCTGGCGACTTCAGCGGGCGTGAGCTTGTTCAGGTCGACGCGCTTGCTCTTCTTTTCGTCGGGCGCCCAGTTCACGTCGGGCCACAGGTCCAGCGACGGCGGATCGAGGTAGACCGGGCCGCTGCCGTCCATCACGAAGTGCGCGTGGCGCGTGGCCGCGCAGTTGGGGATCATCGCCACGGGCTTGCTGGCCGCGTGCGTGGGGTACATCTGGATCTTGACGTCGAGCACGGTGGCCAGGCCGCCCAGGCCCTGCGCGCCGATGCCCAGGGCATTGACCTTCTCGAACAGTTCGAGGCGCAGCGCCTCGACCTTGCTGAGCTCGGCGCCCGAGGCGGCCTTGGCCTGCAGCTCGTGCATGTCCAGGTCGTCCATCAGGCTTTCCTTGGCCATCAGCGCGGCCTTCTCGGCGGTGCCGCCGATGCCGATGCCCAGCATGCCCGGCGGGCACCAGCCGGCGCCCATGGTCGGCACGGTCTTGAGCACCCAGTCGACCACGCTGTCGCCGGGGTTCAGCATGACCAGCTTGCTCTTGTTCTCGCTGCCGCCGCCCTTGGCGGCCACCGTCACCTCGACGGTGTTGCCGGGCACGATCTCGGTGAAGATCACCGCGGGCGTGTTGTCCTTGGTGTTCTTGCGATCGAACTGCGGGTCGCCCACGACCGAGGCGCGCAGCGTGTTGTCGGGGTGGTTGTAGCCGCGGCGCACGCCTTCGTTGATGGCGTCGTCCAGCGAACCGGTGAAGCCGCCCCAGCGCACATCCATGCCCACCTTGAGGAACACGTTGACGATGCCGGTGTCCTGGCAGATCGGGCGGTGGCCCGTGGCGCTCATCTTGCTGTTGGTCAGGATCTGCGCAATGGCGTCCTTGGCGGCGGGACTCTGCTCGCGTTCGTAGGCCTTGGCCAGATGGGCAATGTAGTCCGCGGGGTGGTAGTAGCTGATGTACTGGAGCGCGGCGCTGATCGATTCGATCAGGTCGGCCTGCTGGATCGTGGTCGTCATGGTGGGGATCTTCTTGGAGGGGGAACGCCCTCGATTATCTCAGCCACCAATACCGCAGGCCGGCGCCGGGCGAAAGGGCGCCGGCGCGGGTGTGAGTCGGTGTTACCGGGCGGCGGTGCGCGCCTGCGCAATCCACTCGTCGAACGTCGCCTGGTGCACCCGAATCCACCCGTCGGTGTGGCGCGTCACGTCCTGCATGCTGTTCGCACCTTCGCTCATGCGCAGGTTCTGCGCGTTGATGTCGCTGATCGGCAGCTTCATCACCTCGAACAGGCGGCCGGCGGCGGGGTTCTTCTCGATGAAGGCCCGGTTGGCGACGATGCGCTGCTCGTTGGCCAGGAAGCCGTAGTTGCGGCCGTTGGGCAAGCGGGTGTCGACCTGTGCACCGGCCTGCGCGGGCGAGAAGGGCACCTGCAGCCAGACCACGTCGGCGCCCGGGCGCAGCACGGCGCTGACCCAGTACGGCGTCCAGGTGTAGTAAAGGATCGGCTTGTCCTGCTTGAAGCGCGCGATGGTGTCGGCCATGAGCGCCGCGTAGCTGCCCTGCTTGTGGGTCACGCTGTCGCGCAGCTGGTAGGCGTTCAGGTGGTTCTCGATGGCCAGTTCGCAGCCCCAGCCGGGGTTGCAGCCGGTGAGGTCGGCCTTGCCGTCGCCGTCGGCATCGAACAGCTTCGCGATGGCCGGGTCCTTCAACTGCGCGAGGTTCGTGATGTTGTATTGCTCGGCGGTCTTGCGGTCGATCAGGTAGCCCTGCACCGCGCCGTCGGAGTACGTGCCCTGGCGCCACAGCTTGGCGTCGCCGCCGCTGTTCTTGTAGAAGTCGGCGTGCAGCAGGCTCCAGTGGTTGGCCATGAAGGTGGCGTCGCCGTTGGCAATGGCCAGGTGCTCGGTGGCGGGCTCCAGGTCTTTCATCGGCTCGACGGTGTAGCCGAGCTTCTCGAGCGCGCGCATCACCAGCAGCGTCTGGAAGGCTTCCTCGGCGAGCGAGCTTTTCAGCGGCTGCACGGTGATGCCCTGGCCGGGCAGGTCGTTGGCGGCCTGTGCGGTCGCTCCGAAGGCGACGAAGCCCAGCGCCAGGAGGCTGCGGGCGAAGAAGAGGCGGGTGGTCTTCATGCGTGGTTGTCCTCCGTGACGGTCAGTGCGCTGGCGTGGAAAGGGCGGGCACGGCGTCGTCGGCGTGCGAGCCGCGCGAGGGCGTGCCGACAAGGCGCTGCAGCGTGCGCAGCGCAAGGCCGGCCGGTCCCGTGTACCACCAGCGATGGCCGGCGCTGCGGCGCGATTTGCCCATGGCCTGCGTCAGGCGGTCCAGCGTGATCGCCAGCAGCACGATGCCCAGGCCGCCGACGGTGGCCAGGCCCATGTCGAGCCGGCCGATGCCGCGCAACACCATCTGGCCCAGGCCTCCCACGGCAATCATCGAAGCGATCACCACCATCGACAGCGACAGCATCAGCGCCTGGTTGATGCCGGCCATGATCGACGGCATGGCCAGCGGCAGCTTCACCTTCACGAGCATCTGCCAGGGCGAGGCGCCGTAGGCGCGCGCGGCCTCGATGAGGTCGGGCCGCACCTGGCGCAGGCCCAGGTTGGTCAGGCGCACCAGCGGGGCGAGCGCGAAGACGATGGTCACGATCACGCCCGGCACGTTGCCGATGCCGAACAGCATCACCACCGGCACGAGGTACACGAAGGCCGGCGTGGTCTGCATGGCGTCGAGCACCGGGCGCATCACGCGCTGGGCCCGGTCGTTGCTGGCCAGCAGCACGCCCAGCGGCAGGCCGATGACCATGCAGAACACCAGTGACGTCAGCACCAAAGACAGCGTGACCATGGCCTCGGGCCAGATGCCGAGCATGGTCACCAGCATCAGCGACACGACGGTGCCGATGGCCAGCGCGCGGCCGGCGAACTGCCAGGCGAGCAGGCCGATGAGCGCGATCATCGGCAGCGCGGGCAGGGCAGTGAGCAGGCCCTGCACCGAGTTGAGCGTGCTGTCGATGGGCAGGCGCACGGTCTGGAAAAAGGGGCGGAAGTGTTCGACGACCCAGCCCAGGCCCTGGTTGATCCAGGCCTCGACGGGCAGCGAGCCGTCCCACAGGCGGTGCAGCGCGAAGCCGTTGGTGGCGGTGTCGGCCTGCCCCGCGAGGGCGTGCGCGGTGTTCGCCGGCGCGTCGAGCCAGGCGCTGGCGGTCGAGGTGTCAGGTGCGGCCGAGATCGCTTCCCACGGATCGAGGGCAACAGGGGGCGCGGCGGGCGTGTCCAGGACGGGGGTGTCCAGCAGGGGCGCGTTCAGGTCGGAAGGCAATGTGGTGTCGTTCATCGTTCAAGGTCCTTCGTGAATTCAGTGCGGCTCGGCGGCGAGTGCGGGCGCGGCGTGCGGCGAGACGGGTTCGATCGGCGGCGTGTCGCGGTCGAGGAACTTGAGCAGCGTCGTCTTGCTGATCGCGCCGCAGAAGCGGCCGTCGACGGCCACGACCGGCAGGGCGCACGGCGCCTGCGCGAGCTGGCCGATCAGGCCGGCCACGGGGGCTTCGGCGTCGATGCGCGGCAGGTCCTCGAGGAAGGCGTGCTGCAACCCGAGCGGGCCCGAATGCCCGTCGAGCGCACCGCGCAGCGTGTCGGCCGACACCACGCCCAGGAAGCGCTTGGTCGGGCTGGTCACGTAGGCGAAGTCGCGGTCCTGGTCTTCGAGCAGCTTGAGCGCCGCGCGCGCGCCGCGCTCGGGGTGCTCGCACACCACGGTGAGCGACTTGCGCGCGATGTCGGCCGCCTTGAACACCGCCGCCGCGTCCACGCCGCGCACGAAGCTGCGCACGTAGTCGTCGGCCGGGGTGCGCAGGATCTCGTCGGGCGTGCCGACCTGGATCACGTGGCCGTCCTTCATGATCGCGATGCGGTCGCCGATGCGCATGGCTTCGTCCAGGTCGTGCGAGATGAAGACGATGGTGCGCCGCTGCACCTGCTGCAGCCGCAGCAGCTCCGACTGCATCTCGGTGCGGATGATCGGGTCGAGCGCCGAGAAGGCCTCGTCCATCAGCAGGATCGACGGGTCGGACGCCAGCGCGCGCGCCAGGCCCACGCGCTGCTGCATGCCGCCCGAGAGCTCGTCGGGGTAGCTGTCGCCCCAGCCCGAGAGGCCCACCTGCGCCAACGCGAGGTCGGCCTGCGCGAGGCGGTCTTTCTTGCGCGTGCCCGACAGCTCCAGGCCGAAGGCGGTGTTCTCGCGCACCGTCATATGTGGCATCAGCGCGAACGACTGGAACACCATGCTGATGTCCTTGCGGCGCAGTGCGCGCAGCTTGCTGTCGGAGTGCTCGTTGATGTCGGCGCCGTCGATCACGATGCGCCCGGCGGTCGGCTCGATGAGCCGGTTCAACAGGCGCACCAGCGTCGACTTGCCCGAGCCCGACAGGCCCATGATCACGAAGATCTCGCCGGCCTGGATCTCGAAGGTGGCATCGAACACGCCGATCGACTGGCCGGTCTTCGCCAGGATTTCCTTCTTGGAAAAACCTTGGCGGACCAGCTCGAGGGCTTGTTCGGGCGAGTCGCCGAACACCTTGAAGACATGGTCGATGAGAATTCCTTTGGCCATATGCCGGGGCTCCTTGAGTGAAGGGTGGACACAGCACCGCCCCGGAGGGCGGCAACGGCCACGCCATCAGCCCGATGAGGGAGCTGCCCGACAGCGCGCATGAAGATTGCGCATGCGCATGCAATGGCCCGGCGAGCCCCGAGGGCTGCCGACAGGCACTGAAGACGACTTGGCGACGAAGCCAGTGCCCGCCGGATGCTTCATTCGCAGACAACGGGCCTGGTCGAGGGGCGCCGCCTGGATGAGCGTGACGTGGCAATGGGGCCGGAAAAAAGATCCGGCCGGTTTGCCGGGCTGGGCCCGGCGTGAAGGGCCTTGCACCGCGACGGGATTCGCAGATCCGCGAGTAGTGCAAGGGTGACCAACATGACTTGTTGGTCGTCGGAAGCCGCTAATTATAACTTTTTGGCATGACGCGAGTCAACCCGCAGGCGTATCGTGTCTGTGGGACCCGGGCGAAAGGCCTCGTCAGATGCGAGCCATTCTTATCGAGACCATACTCGGCATCGCGCCCGATAAGCGGCGCAACCATCCAAGACTGCGGAGCCATTTTTCTCATGACGACTTCTCCCAAGACCCGTGCCGAGCGCGACACCTTCGGCCCGATCGACGTGCCGGCCGACAAGCTGTGGGGCGCGCAAACGCAGCGCTCGCTGCAGAACTTCGACATCTCCGGCGAACAGCAGCCGCGCGAGATCATCAAGGCGCTGGCCCAGGTCAAGCGCGCATCGGCGGTGGTCAACCACGCGCTGGGCCTGCAGGACGAGAAGAAGACGAATGCCATCGTGGCCGCGGCCGACGAGGTCATTGCCGGCAAGCACCCGGGCGAGTTCCCGCTGGTGGTCTGGCAGACCGGCTCGGGCACGCAGAGCAACATGAACGTCAACGAGGTGCTGGCCAACCGCGCCAGCGAACTGCTCGGCGGCGAGCGCGGGGAAGGGCGCCTGGTGCACCCGAATGACGACGTGAACCGCAGCCAGTCGAGCAACGACGTGTTCCCCACTGCCATGCACGTGGCGGCCGTGGAGGCCATCACGCACAAGCTGCTGCCCGCCATCGCCAAGCTGCGCGGCACGCTGGCGAAGAAGGCCGGAGACTTCGCCGACATCGTGAAGATCGGCCGCACCCACCTGCAGGACGCCACGCCGCTCACGCTGGGCCAGGAGTTCTCGGGCTACGTGGCGCAGCTGGCGCACGGCGAGGCGCACGTGCGCGCCGCGCTGCCGCACCTGTGCGAACTGGCGCTGGGCGGCACGGCCGTCGGCACCGGACTCAACGCGCCCAAGGGTTACGCGGAGCAGGTCGCCGCCGAACTCTCGAAGCTCACGAGCCTGCCGTTCGTGACCGCGCCGAACAAGTTCGAGGCCATGGCCAGCGTCGATGCGCTGGTGCATGCCCACGGCGCGCTCAAGACGCTCGCCGCCAGCATGAACAAGATCGCCAACGACGTGCGCTGGCTCGCGAGCGGCCCGCGCAGCGGCATCGGCGAACTGAGCATTCCCGAGAACGAGCCCGGCTCGTCGATCATGCCGGGCAAGGTCAACCCGACCCAGAGCGAGGCCGTGACGATGCTGGCCGCGCAGGTGTTCGGCAACGACGTGGCCATCAACATCGGCGGCGCCTCGGGCAACTTCGAGCTGAACGTGTTCCGCCCGATGGTGGCGCACAACTTCCTGCAGAGCGTGCGCCTGCTGGCCGACGGCATGGTGAGCTTCAACGACCACTGCGCCGTGGGCATCGAGCCGAACCGCGAACGCATCACGGAGCTGGTGCAGCGCTCGCTGATGCTGGTGACGGCGCTGAACACGCACATCGGCTACGACAAATCGGCCTACATTGCGAAGAAGGCGCACAAGGAAGGCACGAGCCTGCGCGAAGCGGCGATTGCGTCGGGGCACCTGACGGCCGAGCAGTTCGACCAGTGGGTGGTGCCGGAGAACATGACGGGCCGTTGATCCGCTCCGCAGCCCCCATGAAAAAAGGACCCGCGAGGGTCCTTTTTCGTTGCCGGTCGGTCGATCAGTAGCCGATCGTGTAGCGCTGGCGCGAGTGCGCGGGCTTCTCGAGCTCGTCGATGAACGCGATCGCGTAGTCCTCGAACGTGATCCAGCTGCGGCCTTCGGCGCTCACGAGCAGGTCGTCCTTGCCGAGGCGGAACTTGCCGGTGCGCTCGCCTTCGACGAATTCGGCGGAGGGCGACAGGAAGGTCCAGTCGAGGTTCTTCTCGCTGCGCAGTGCGTCCAGGAACACGCCGCCGGCCGTGGCTTCGGCGCGGTAGGCATCGGGGAAGTTCGGCGTGTCGATCACTTTCAGGCCGGGCGCTGCGAACAGGCTGCCGGCGCCGCCGACCACCAGCAGGCGCTTCACGCCCGCGCGCTTCACCGGCTCGATGACGGCTGCGGGCGGCACCGTGGCGAAGTGCGCGGCGCTGAACACGGCGTCATGGCCGGCCACGGCCTTTTCGAGGGCAGCGGCGTCGAGCGCGTCGACATCGACGGTCTTGACGTTGGCACGGCCTGCCAGCTTGGCGCTGGCATGGCGGGCGATGGCCGTCACGGTGTGGCCGCGGCGCAGCGCTTCTTCGAGAAGGCGACCGCCGGCACGTCCGGTGGCGCCGAGGATGGCGATGTGGCTCATGAGGGACTCCAGTCAAAAGTTGGGAAGGGGATGAACCGCATCTTAGGTTTCTGGTTTCGAAAGAAATACCTCGAATTCCGCGCTTCTTTATTCCTAAAATCGTTCGAATGGACCGATTGAACGCAATGCGAGTGTTCGTGACCGTGGTGGACGCGGGCAGCCTCTCGGCCGCGGCCGACAAGCTCGACCTGTCCCGCCCGGTGGTCACGCGCTACGTGGCCGAACTGGAGCAATGGACCGGCGCACGCCTGCTGCACCGCACGACGCGGCGCCTCAGCCTCACAGCGGCGGGCGAAGAGTTGCTGCCGCGCTGCCGCCAGGTGCTGGAGCTTGCGGGCGACATGCAGGCGGCGGTGCGCCATCCGGCCGAGGCGCCGAGCGGGCAATTGCGCATCACGGCCAGCACCTCGTTCGCGCAGGCGCAGCTGGCCGGCGCGGTGGCCGACTACGTGCGGCGTTATCCGGGCGTGGCGGTGGACCTGGTGCTGCTCGACCGCGCGGTGAACCTGGTGGACGAGCGCATCGACCTCGCCATCCGCGTGTCGTCCGAGATCGATCCGAACCTCATCGCGCGCCGGCTCTCGGTGTGCCGTTCGGTGGTCTGCGCGACACCCGATTACCTGAAGGCGCACGGCCAGCCGCAGCGCGTGGAAGAGCTGGCGCAGCGCAACTGCCTCACGCACTCGTATTTCGGCCGCAGCCTGTGGAACTTCACGCGCAAGGCCGACGGCCTGCCGGTCTCGGTGGCCGTGGCCGGCAACCTCTCGACCAACGACGCGGCCAGCCTGATGGCGCTGGCGCGGGCCGGGGCGGGCATCGCGATGCTGCCCACCTATCTGACGTCGGGGTTGCTGCAATCGGGCGAGCTGGTGTCGCTCTTTCCCGATCACGAGCCGCAGGTGCTGGGGGTGTACGCGGTGTACGCCTCGCGCAAGCACATGCCGTCTGCGCTGCGCACCTTGCTCGATTTCCTGGCCGAGCGCTTCACCGAAGTGCCGGCCTGGGATGCGCCTTCCTAGTGGTGGGCGTTGGCGGCGGCCGCCTCGTTCATCAGCTTGTCGGTGTAGGCGATGGCCATGGCCGAGAACAGGAACGCGATGTGGATCACGGTCTGCGCGATCAGCACCTTGTCGGTGTAGTTGTCCGCGTTGATGAAGGTCTTGAGCAGGTGGATCGAGCTGATGCCGATGATGGCGGTGGCCAGCTTCACCTTGAGCACCGAAGCGTTCACGTGGCTCAGCCACTCGGGCTGGTCCTGGTGGCCTTCGAGGTCCATGCGGCTCACGAAGGTCTCGTAGCCGCCCACGATCACCATGATCAGCAGGTTGGAGATCATCACCACGTCGATCAGCGCCAGCACCACCAGCATGATCACCGTCTCGTTGAGCGAGCCGACGGGGGCTGTGGTCTTGTAGCCGATGCTTGAGATCAAGGCCTGCAGCGCGTCCTTGTTGCCGAAGGCGGCTTCGACCAGGTGCAGCAGTTCGACCAGGAAGTGCACCACGTACACGCCCTGCGCCACGATCAGCCCCAGGTACAGCGGCAGCTGCAGCCAACGGCTCGCGAAGATGAGCCGGGGCAGGGGCTTCAGCGGGGAACTGCGCGCTGGTACGGGCGCGTTCCGGGCGTCGAAAGGATCGGGGGCGGACATGGGGAGTAAGAAGACAGGTGTAAAAAGTCGGGCGATTCTAGAGGTCTCCCAGTGACGCACTCGTGATAACCCTGCGAACTAACATCGACCCCGTCAGTGGCCCGTAAGTGCGTGCCCCGACATTACGGCCGCATTCAATCAGGAGACAAGAGCATGAGCAGCGCATCGAAGAACATTGAATCCGTCCTCGTCGAGAACCGTGTGTTCCCGCCTGACGCCCGCGCCACCGAAGGCGCCCGCATTGCCGGCATGGCCGCCTACGAGGCGCTGTGCAAGGAAGCCGAGCAGGACTTCGAGGGCTTCTGGACCCGCCTGGCCAAGGACAACCTGCAGTGGACGAAGCCCTTCACCCGCACCCTGGACGAATCGAAGGCGCCGTTCTACGAATGGTTCGGCGACGGTGAACTCAACGCCAGCGCCAACTGCCTGGACAAGCACATCGGCACCCCCGTCGAGAACAAGACCGCCATCGTCTTCGAAGCCGACGACGGCGCCGTTACCCGCGTCACCTACAAGGAACTGCTGGCCCGCGTGAGCCAGTTCGCCAACGCGCTGAAAGCGCAGGGCATCCAAAAGGGCGACCGCGTCATCATCTACATGCCGATGACCATCGAGGGCGTGGTCGCCATGCAGGCCTGCGCGCGCATCGGCGCCACCCACAGCGTGGTGTTCGGCGGCTTCTCGGCCAAGGCGCTGCAGGAACGCATCATCGACGCGGGCGCCGTGGCCGTCATCACCGCCAACTACCAGCTGCGCGGCGGCAAGGAACTGCCGCTGAAGGCCATCGTGGACGACGGCATCGCACTGGGCGGCTGCGACACGCTCAAGACCGTGCTCGTGTACGAGCGCACGCCCACCGCGTGGAACCGCGTCGAGGGCCGCGACAAGACCTTCACCGAAGCCCTGGCCGGGCAGAGCACCGAGTGCGCGCCCGTGCCGGTCAATGCCGAGCACCCGCTGTTCATCCTCTACACCTCGGGCTCCACCGGCAAGCCCAAGGGCGTGCAGCACGCCACCGGCGGCTACCTGCTGTGGGCCAAGCTCACGATGGACTGGACCTTCGACATCCGTCCCGAAGACCTGTTCTGGTGCACCGCCGACATCGGCTGGATCACCGGCCACACCTACGTCGCCTACGGCCCGCTCGCGGCCGGCGCCACGCAGGTCGTGTTCGAAGGCATC
Source organism: Variovorax sp. GW821-FHT09A10 (assembly GCF_059418385.1). Taxonomy (NCBI): domain Bacteria; kingdom Pseudomonadati; phylum Pseudomonadota; class Betaproteobacteria; order Burkholderiales; family Comamonadaceae; genus Variovorax; species Variovorax sp. GW821-FHT09A10. The sequence continues at coordinate 883,169 of NZ_JBWKPT010000002.1, read as the reverse complement.
CCGACCTTCCCGCATGCGGGCCGCTTCTGGGAAATGATCGAGAAGCACAAGGTCTCGATCTTCTATACCGCGCCCACCGCCATCCGCTCGCTCATCAAGGCGGCCGAAGGCGACGAGAAGGTGCATCCGAAGAACTGGGACCTGACCAGCCTGCGCATCCTCGGCTCGGTCGGCGAGCCGATCAACCCCGAAGCGTGGATGTGGTACCACCGGAACATCGGCGGCGAGCGCTGCCCGATCGTCGATACCTTCTGGCAGACCGAAACGGGCGGCCACGTCATCACGCCGCTGCCGGGCGCCACGCCGCTGGTGCCGGGCTCGTGCACCTTGCCGCTGCCGGGCATCATGGCCGCCATCGTCGACGAGACGGGCAAGGACCTGCCCAACGGCGCGGGCGGCATGCTGGTCATCAAGCGGCCCTGGCCCTCGATGATCCGCACGATCTGGAACGACCCCGAGCGCTTCAAGAAGAGCTACTTCCCCGAAGAGATGGGCGGCACCATCTACCTGGCCGGCGACGGCGCGGTGCGCAGCGCCGACCGCGGCTACTTCCGCATCACGGGCCGCATCGACGACGTGCTCAACGTGTCGGGCCACCGCCTGGGCACGATGGAAATCGAATCGGCGCTGGTGTCCAAGACCGACCTCGTGGCCGAAGCCGCGGTGGTGGGCCGTCCCGACGACGTGACGGGCGAAGCCGTGTGCGCCTTCGTGGTGCTCAAGCGCGCGCGCCCGACCGGCGAAGAAGCCAAGCAGATCGCCAACGAGCTGCGTGCCTGGGTCGCCAAGGAAATCGGCCCCATCGCCAAGCCCAAGGACATCCGCTTCGGCGACAACCTGCCCAAGACGCGCAGCGGCAAGATCATGCGGCGCCTGCTGCGCAGCATTGCGAAGGGCGAGGCGATCACGCAGGACACGTCGACGCTCGAGAATCCGGCGATCCTCGATCAGTTGTCCGAGACGAACTGACCTCCGCGATTGGCCGAATCCGGCCAATCCGGAACAGTTGTCACGAACCTGCTGTATCGAGGTGTAGGACATGGCCGTTTGTGCGGCCGTGTGCACCAAAGCGGGCTCCTTGCTGAGGTAAAACCGATGTCGTTACCGCGCGCCACGACAGGCGCGCGGCATTTGTCATCGTGATCGGTTGTTTGCAAGGAGGCGCCACATGGGCGTGAGATCCGCTTTTCTTTTTGTCATCGTGCTGCTCATCGCGGGGCTCGCCGCGCTGAACTGGGGCACGCTGTCCGCACCCACCGATGTGTGGCTGGGCTTCATGAGCGTGTCGGCGCCGCTGGGGCTGATCATGCTGGGGCTCACGGCCGTGCTTGCGGCCTTCTTCCTCGTGTACGTGCTGTACCTGCACAGCTCGGTGCTGCTGGAGACCAAGCGCCACACGAAGGAAATGCAGACCCAGCGCGACCTCGCCGACAAGGCCGAGGCCTCGCGCTTCACCGAGCTGCGCAACTTCCTGGAAGCGCAGGAGAAGCAGCACATGTCGCACAACGCCGACCGGCACACGGCGCTGCTGGCGCGCATGGATCAGCTGGAAAGCGCGGTCAAGCTGCGTTCGGACCAGACCGACAACACAGTGGCGGCGCACATCGGGCAGCTCGAGGACCGCATCGAGCGCCGCCCGCTGCCCAGCGACATCAACCCGAGCATCTGACCGGGCGCGCCGCGCGCTTCGTTTCTCTGATTACTTCGTCGACAACACCCAGGCCGCGAGCTTCTTCGCATCGGCTTCGCTGACCTGGTTGTTGGCCGGCATCGGCACCGGGCCCCACACGCCCGAGCCGCCCTTGATGATCTTGGTGGCCAGCGTGTTGGCGGCGCCCTTGTCGTCCTTGTACTTGGCCGCGATGTCCTTGAACGACGGCCCGAGCACCTTGCGTTCGACCGCGTGGCAGCTCATGCAGTTCTTCGACGTGGCAAGGGCCAGGTCGGCAAAGGCGGGCGCCGCGAGGCCGAGGCCCAGGGCTGCCATCAACATCGTTCTTTTCATGGGGCTGTTTTCGTAAGGGCTGAGTTACATTCGATCAACGCGATTGTAGGTAGCGCGGTGCACACGCACCGGCGGCGATACCGACCAACTCGGAGGGTATTCGCGATGTGGTTTCTGCTCTTGGGCCTGCTTGGTATAGCCCTCAAATATTTCGAAGTGGGCATGGTCGCCGGCTGGAGCTGGTGGATCGTGCTGAGCCCGTTCGCGCTGGCGCTGGCCTGGTGGGCTTGGGCCGATTCGTCGGGCTACACCAAGCGCAAGGTCATCGAGCGCGAAGAGCGGCGCAAGCAAGCGCGCATCGATCGTCAGAAGACCAACATGGGCCTGCGCACCAGCAACGGGCAACAGCGCCCGCGCCGCTGACCACGCGGCTCCGTCACCCGCGCCGCATGCCGACAGGACGCGCGCCATGGACGACGAAGCCGCCACCCACGCCTTGCTCGTTTTCGGGCTGTCGCTGCTGGTCGGGCCGGCCGTCGGCGCGCTGGTCGGGCGTTTCAAGACCTTCTTCTGGGGCGCCGGCATTGGCGCCTTGCTGATCGGTTGCGCCGGCCTGTACGGCGCGGTCACGGTGGGCTGGCAGCGTTACCAGTCGATCGCGGGCACGGTCAGCACGCAGGGCAGCCTGGTCGAGTTCGTGGAAGAGCGCAGCAAGGACAGCAAGGGCTACGTCACCACCACGCGCGCGCCCCTCGTCGAATACACCGCCGCCGACGGGCAGAAACGCCGCGTCAAAGGGCTCGGCGGCAGCCTGTCGGACAAGGAGTGGGGCGATGCGGTCGAGGTGCGCTACAGCACCGCCGACCCAGCCCAGGCGCTGGTGGCCGACTTCCAGAACATGTGGGGCATCGTCTGGGGGCTGGGCCTCTTCGGCGGCTTCCCGACGATGTTCGGCCTGTTCTTCACCGGCATGGCGCTCAAGGAAGGCCGCAGGGGCCGGCCGGCACCGGTGCGCGAGCCGACGCCCACGCAGAAGAAATGGCGCACGCGCGGCACGGTGCTGGCCAACGTGGTGTTCCTGGCCGGCTTCGCGCTGGTGTTTCTCTATCCCGACGACAGTGCGATGAAGCAGTTCGGTGCGGGTTTTCTCACCATCGGCGCGGGGGCGCTGCTGCACTTCGTCGTGCAGAGCTTTCCCCCTGCGATGGATTTCGAAGCCCGGGCCATCTTCGCGATCGTCGGCCTGGGCTTTGCTGCCTTCGGCTACGGCGCGTGGATGATGGGCTGATGCCGCTTCAGAACTTGTCGAGCACCGCGCCCGAGCTCGCGCTCGAGGCGTTGAACGCGAACTTGGCCTGCACGCCGCGCGTGTAGCGCGGGGCCGGCGGCGTCCAGCCTTCGCGGCGCTTGGCCAGCTCGGCTTCGGGCACGTTCAGTTCGAGCACCAGCTTGTGCGCGTCGATGGTGATCGAGTCGCCTTCGTTCACGAACGCAATGGTGCCGCCCGCCGCCGCTTCGGGCGCGACGTGGCCGACCACCATGCCCCAGGTGCCGCCCGAGAAGCGGCCGTCGGTGATGAGGCCGACGCTCTCGCCCAGGCCCGCGCCGATCAGCGCACCCGTGGGCGCCAGCATTTCCGGCATGCCCGGGCCGCCCTTGGGGCCGAGGTAGCGCAGCACCATCACGTCGCCGGCCACGATCTTGCCGGCCAGGATGGCCTGCAGCGCCGACTGTTCGTCGTCGAACACGCGGGCCGGGCCGGTGATGACCGGGTTCTTCAGGCCGGTGATCTTGGCGACCGCGCCTTCGGGCGACAGGTTGCCCTTCAGGATGGCCAGGTGGCCTTCGTCGTACATCGGCTTGTCGATCGGGCGGATCACATCCTGGTCGGCACGCGGCACGTCGGGCACGTCCTTCAGGACTTCCTCGATGGTCTGGCCGCTGATGGTGATGCAGTCGCCGTGCAGCAGGCCGGCCTTGAGCAACACCTTCATGACCTGCGGAATGCCGCCGGCCTGGTGCAGGTCGACCGCGAGGTACTTGCCCGAGGGCTTCAGGTCGCAGATCACGGGCACCTTCTTGCGCATGCGCTCGAAGTCGTCGATGGTCCAGTCCACACCGGCCGTGTGCGCGATGGCCAGGAAGTGCAGCACCGCGTTGGTCGAACCGCCGGTGGCCATGATGACCGCCACGGCGTTCTCGATGGCCTTCTTGGTCACGATGTCGCGCGGCTTCAGGTCTTTCTTGATGGCCTCGATCAGCACCTTGGCCGATTCCTTGGCCGAGTTGGCCTTTTCGTCGTGCGGGTTCGCCATGGTCGACGAGTAGGGCAGCGAGATGCCCAGCGCCTCGAACGCGCTCGACATGGTGTTGGCCGTGTACATGCCGCCGCACGAGCCCGTGCCGGGAATGGCGCGCTTCTCGATCTCGAGCAGGTCTTCGTCGCTCATGTTGCCGGCGGCGTTCTGGCCCACGGCCTCGAACACGCTGACGATGTTCAGGTCCTGGCCCTTGTAGCGGCCCGGCAGGATGGTGCCGCCGTAGACGTAGATGGCGGGCACGTTGGCGCGCAGCATGCCCATGAGGCCGCCGGGCATGTTCTTGTCGCAGCCGCCGACCACCAGCACGCCGTCCATCCACTGGCCACCGACGCAGGTCTCGATGCAGTCGGAGATGACTTCGCGGCTCACCAGCGAGTACTTCATGCCTTCGGTGCCCATGGCCATGCCGTCGGAGATGGTGGGGGTGCCGAACACCTGCGCGTTGCCGCCGGCTTCCTCGATGCCCGCGATGGCCGCGTCGGCCAGCTTCTGCAGGCCCGAGTTGCAGGGCGTGATGGTGCTGTGGCCGTTGGCGACGCCGACCATCGGCTTCTTGAAGTCGCCTTCCTCGTAGCCCATGGCGTAGAACATCGAGCGGTTGGGGGCGCGGCTCTTGCCTTCGGTGATGTTCGCGCTGCGGCGATTGATCTGGATGGTCTTGGTGTCCATGGTGTCTCTTCTGTCGTGGGGAGATCGTGAGGGGGAGCGCCAAGTATCGGACTTCTGATTGATTGGTTCCAATCCAATTTGAAGCGTGGATTGATATGCTCAGCGTATGAATGAAGCCCTCATCGACCTGCGCGCCTGGCGCCAGTTCGTGGCGGTGGCCGAAGAGCTGCACTTCGGCCGCGCCGCCCAGCGCCTGCACATGACGCAGCCGCCGGTCACGCAGGCCATTGCCCAGCTCGAAAAGACGCTGGGCGTGGTGCTGTTCGACCGCACCCGAAGGCGCGTGGCGCTCACGCCGGCCGGCGAGGCGTTGCTGCCCGACGTGCGCGAGCTGCTGGCGCGCGCCCAGGCGCTGCCGGCGCGGGCGCGTGCGGCGGCGGCAGGGCAGGTGGGGCGGGTGCGCATCGCCTTCGTCTCGACGGTCGGCTTCGAGCAGCTGCCGGCCTGGGTGCGCGAGTTCCGCGTGCTGTGCCCCGAGGTGGCGCTCGAACTGGTCGAGGCCACCGGCGACGTGCAGCTCGAAGCCTTCGCGCGCGGCGAGATCGACGCCGGCCTGATGCTGCATTCGCCGGGCGCCGCGCCGCCGGGGCTGGCCTGCCTGCCGGTCGAGGTGGAGCCGCTGGTGCTCGCGCTGCCCGCCCAGCACCGGCTGGCCGAGGCGCGGCCCGTGCCGCTGGCCGAGGTGCTGGACGAGCCGCTGGTGATCTTTCCGCGCCGCATCGTGCCCTCGCTGCACGACGCGATTTTCGACCTGTACCACGCAGCCGGGCGCACGCCGCAGGTGGCGCAGGAAGCGATCCAGATGCAGACCATCGTCAACCTCGTGTCGGGCGGCATCGGCGCGGCCTGGGTGCCGCACAGCGTGATGCAGTTCCGGCGCGCGGGCGTGGTCTACCGGCAGGTCCACGAATTCAAGGGCGTGGGGCGCCGCCGCGTGACCTTGCCGGTGTGCGAGACCAGCCTCGTGTGGCCCGCGCAGGCCGCGCATCCGGCGCTGGCGCGCTTCGTGGCCTTCGTGCGCGAGCGGGCGGGGCGCGTGCCGGCCTGAGGCTCAGGCGCTGCGCGCCGTCCGGCCAGCGGGCGAGGGCGCATCGAGCGAGGCCGCCAGCAGCGCGTCGAGCCAGCCCGCGAAGGCCTGCACCCGCCGCGACAGATTGCGCCGGTGCGGGTAGACCAGGTGCACCGGCAGCGGCTCGGCGCGCGCGTCGGGCAGCACTTCCACCAGCTCGCCGGCTGCCAGGTGCTCGCGCACGTCGTAGGCCGGGATCTGGATCAGGCCCAGCCCTGCCAGCGCGCAGGCGATGTAGGTCTCGGCGTTGTTCGCCGCCACTTGGCTGCGCAGGCGCAGCACCTGGGTCTCGCCGTCGCGCACTTGCCACTCCCAGGGCGCGGCGCGGCCACTGGTCGGCGAGGCGTAGTTGACAGCCATGTGTTGCGGCAGGTCGGCCGTCGTGCGCGGCGTGCCGTGGCGCGCGAGGTAGGCGGGGCTGGCGCAGTTGATGAGCGTGAAATGCCCGAGCGGCCGGGCCACGAGGCTGCTGCTGGCGAGCGGGCCGACGCGCAGGGCGCAGTCCACGCCTTCGAGCACGAGGTCGACCGCACGGTCGCTGGAGCCCAGCTCGAGTTCGACCGCCGGGTGGCGTGCAAAGAAGTCGGGCAACGCCGGCGCGATCAGCAGGCGCGCGATGCGGCTGGGCACATCGACCTTGAGCCGGCCGCTCACGCTGCTGTGCGCGGGCTGGAACTGCTGCTCCATGTCTTCCATGTCGGCCACCAGCGCGCGGGCCCGCTCGAGCAGCACCTCGCCGTCGGGCGTGAGGCCCACGCGACGCGTGGTGCGATGCAGCAGGCGCGAGCCCAGGCGCGCCTCGAGCTGCTGGATGGCGGTCGAGATGGTGGCGCGCGGCAGGGCCAGCCGGTCGGCGGCGCGCGTGAAGCTGCCGGTTTCGGCCACACGCAGGAAGACCTGAAGGAGTTCGATGCGGTCCATGGCGGCGGGCTGATTGTTCGTGGTTTTCAGAACAGTCTAGCCTTGAATGAATGATTTATCTGCAACTTGGCGATCAATAGACTGGCGGCTCGTCACACATCCCATCCCGGGTCTTTCACTCATTCAGAGGAATCCATCCATGTCCGCACGCACGCTCACGAACAAGGTCGCCGTCATCGCCGGCGGTGGCAAGAACCTCGGTGCCCTCATCGCCCACCAACTGGTCGACGGCGGCGCCCGCGGCATCGCCATCCACTACAACAGCGACGGCTCGCGCGCCGAGGCCGAACAGACGGCGGCCGCGCTGAAGGCCAAAGGTGCCGACACGCTGCTGGTGCAAGGCGACCTCGCCGTGGTCGAGAACAACGTGAAGCTGTTCGACCAGGCCGTGAAGCACTTCGGCCAGGTTGACCTGGCGATCAACACGGCGGGCGTGGTGATCAAGAAGCCGATCCTGGACATCACCGAGGCCGACTACGACAAGAGCTTCGACGCCAATGCCAAGGCCGCCTTCTTCTTCATCCAGCAGGCCGGCCGCACGATGGCCGACGGCGGCAGCATCGTGACGCTCGTGAGCTCGCTGCTCGCGGCCTACACGCCGTTCTACGCGATCTACCCGGCGGCCAAGGCGGCGGTGGAGCACTACACGCGCGCGGCCTCCAAGGAGTTCGGCGACCGCGGCATCTCGGTGAACGCCATCGGCCCGGGCCCGATGGACACGCCGTTCTTCTACGGCCAGGAAAGCCCCGAGGCCGTGGCGTACCACAGCAGCGCCGCCGCGCTCAGCAAGTACTCGAAGAAGGGCCTCACCGACATCGAGGACATCGCGCCCATCGTGCGCTTCCTGGTCACCGAGGGCTGGTGGATCACGGGCCAGACGATCTTTGCCAACGGTGGCTACACCACGCGCTGAAGCACCGATATCCGGCAAGATGCGCCCAGGAGGACAACGCAGATGCACACAGTCATGGTGATGGGGGGCGGCTTCGCGCTGCTGGTGGTGTTTCTTCTGGCCGGCCGCTTCATGGGCGACGGCTCGTCGATGGCGCTGGCCGCGGCGGCCAAGTGGTTCATTCCGGCGTGGTTCGTCGGCGCGGGCATCAACATGGCCGTGGGCGTGCTCAAGGCCGGGTACTCGGTGGCCGAGGAGCTGCCGATCTTCCTGTTCATCTTCGCGGTGCCGGCCCTGGTGGCGGGGTTGCTCTGGTGGAAGTTCGGGCGCTGACATTGCCCTGAATGCCCCCGCGGCGGCGGCGTCATTGCGCCACGGCACAATCGTCGGATGCTCATGTATCCGCAGATCAATCCCATCGCCTTGCAGCTGGGGCCGGTGGCCATCCACTGGTACGGCCTGACCTACCTGGCGGCCTTCGCGCTGTTTTACTTTCTGGGCACGCGCCGCCTGCACCACGAGCCGTTCCGCTCGCTGGCCACGGCCGGCGTGTGGCAACGCAAGGACATCGAGGACATCCTGTTCCTGGGCGTCATGGGCGTGATCGTCGGCGGCCGGCTCGGCTACTGCCTGTTCTACAAGCCCGAGTACTACCTCACGCACCCGCTCGAGATCCTGTATGTGTGGCAGGGCGGCATGAGCTTCCATGGCGGCCTGCTTGGCGTGATCGGCGCCATGGTGTGGTTCTCGCGCTCGCGTGCGCGGCCGTTCTGGCAGGTGATGGACTTCGTCGCGCCCTGCGTGCCGACCGGCCTGGCCGCGGGCCGCGTGGGCAACTTCATCAACGGCGAGCTGTGGGGCCGTTTCAGCAGCCCCGAGCTGCCCTGGGGCATGGTGTTTCCGCAAAGCGGCTCGATGCTGCCGCGCCACCCGTCGCAGGTCTACCAGTTCCTGCTCGAGGGGCTGCTGCTGTTCGTCGTGATGTGGCTCTATGCGCGCAAGGAGCGCAAGCAGGGCCAGGTGGCCGCCGTGTTCCTCATCGGCTATGGCGTGCTGCGCTTCGTGGCCGAGTACTTCCGCGAGCCCGACGATTTCCTGGGCCTGCGCGCGCTCAGCCTGAGCCAGGGGCAGTGGCTCAGCGTGCCGATGGTGATCGGTGGCATCGCGCTGTGGATCTGGTTCGGCCGCGCCGGCAAGACGGGCAGCACCGCGCGCGCCTGACGCTCCACGCCCCCGCACAACGCGGCGCAGCACCTTCGGGTGCGCGCCGCTTTTTTTCGTCCGTCTCAGGGTAATTCCGGGCCGCAAGGGCTGGGCGCGGCCCTTGCATTGCGTTAACCATGCACTCACAATTATGCGTAATTACAGGAAATTACGCGAAACGCCCACCGACTTTCCGAGTCCTCAACGCATGCGCCTGGTCCCCAATTCCCTCCATGACGAAGTCGCCGCCACACTGCGCGAGCAGATCTTCGACGGCACGCTGTCGCCCGGCAGCTTCGTGGACGAGGTGGCCCTGTGCGAGCGGCTGTCGATCTCGCGCACGCCGCTGCGCGAGGCGCTGAAGGTGCTCACCGCCGAAGGCCTGCTGCGCCACGAGCCGCGCCGCGGCTGCTTCGTGAACGAGGTGACCGAGCGCGACCTCGACGAGATCTTTCCGGTGATCGCGCTGCTCGAAGGGCGCTGCGCCTACGAGGCCGCGCGCAACGCCAGCGACGCCGAGCTGAACGAGCTCGACGCGCTGCACGAGCGCCTGGTGCGCCACGCCAAGGCGCGGCGCATCAACGACTACTACGCCACCAACCACATCATTCACGAGGCGATCATCAAGCTCGCCGACAACAAGTGGCTGGCCCAGGTGATCGGCGACTTGCGCAAGATATTGAAACTGGCGCGGCTGCAGCAGCTGCACGCGCCGGGGCGGCTCGACCAGAGCCTGTCGGAGCACCTGGCCGTGTTCGCCGCGCTCAAGGCGCGCGACAGCGAAGGCGCCGACGCCGCCATGCGCACCCACATGACGCGCCAGCGCGAGGCGCTGCGCGAAGTGATGCAACAGCAGAAATCCCGGGTGATGCCGTGACAGGCATCGCCCATACAGCCAACGGCACAGGAGCAGATCGATGAGTGCGACCGAGTGGTTCCAGGCGCGCCTGCGCATGGGCGAATCGTCCAAGGTTCCCGTGGCGAGCAACGGCGCCACGAAAGGCCCGGCCCGCCACACGCCCAAGCCCAGCGCCCGCACCACCGCCGAGCGGTTGCAGGCCACGCTGCGCAAGGCCGACGAGGCGCTGTCGCCGCGCACGCTGCGCCGCGTGCTGGCCGAGCTGCAGGCCGTGATCGATCCGCGCGTGAGTGAGGTCGAGGGCGGCCGCCGCGCCCATGCCATCGCGCAGGCCTACGCCGGCGCCTCGCCTGAAGAACGCCGCGACTACTGGGCGCTCATGAGCGAGCATTTCGCCGCCGACGCGGGCAAGCTCAAGAGCGCGCGCGACCAGCACCAGAGCGCCGTCGGCACGCCCGACGAAGGGCAGGCCGAACTGCGCCTGCGCCGCGCGCTGGTGTCGCCGCGCATGCGGCTGCTGCAGCGCTTCGCGGTCGAGCCCGGCGGCATGCGCTTTTTGGTCGACCTGCGCGCCGACCTGCTGCCGTGCCTGAAGTCCGACAAGCGCTTGCTCGCGCTCGAGGCCGAGCTGGAGCATCTGTTTTCCACCTGGTTCGACGTGGCTTTTCTCGAGCTGCGCCGCATCGACTGGAACTCGTCGGCCTCGCTGATCGAGAAGCTCATCCGCTACGAGGCGGTGCACGACATCAAGAGCTGGTCCGACGTGAAGAACCGTCTGGACGACAGCGACCGCCGCTGCTACGGCTTCTTCCATCCGCGCCTGCCGAACGAGCCGCTCATCTTCGTCGAGGTGGCGCTGGTCGACCGCATCAGCGAAGGCATCATGCCGCTGCTCGACGAGGCCGCCGTGCCGGTGCAGCCGGCCAAGGCGACCACCGCGATCTTCTATTCGATCAGCAACACGCAGACCGGCCTGCGCGGCGTGAGCTTCGGCGACTCGCTCATCAAGCGCGTGGTCGAAACCCTGCAGGACGAACTGCCGCGCCTGAAGACCTTCGCCACGCTGTCGCCCATTCCGGGCCTGCGCGCGTGGCTCGCCAAGAACGCCGGCGAACTGCTGCCGCGCCTGGACGAGAAGCGCGAAGCCGAACTCGGCCGCCTCGTCGGCTCGGTGCCGCCCACGGCCGAGCGCCTGCTGGCAGCGGTTGATGCAGCAACAGAACTCGACGCGAAATCGCCGCTGCGCCAGTGGCTGCTGCAGGCCACCGCCGAGTACCTGGGCCGCACGCTGGTCGACGGCACGCCGGCCGACCCGGTGGCGCGCTTCCACCTGGGCAACGGCGCGCGCGTCGAACGGCTCAACTGGGCCGGCGACCCGTCGGCCAAGGGGCTCAAGCAGTCGTACGGCCTCATGGTCAACTACCTGTACGACCTCAAGCGCCTGGACCGGCATCGCGCCTGGCTGGCCGAAGGCAAGATCGCGGTTTCGGGAGACATCGAAGGCCTGTTCCTCAAAAAAGGCTGAGTCCGTTCGCTTCGCCGCGGCAGCGCTGCGGCCCGCACCTTGACCGCCGGAGGGCGGCAACATCTACAACGACGACGACAGGAGACGAGACAGATGACGCAACAGAGTTTTCAACGACGCGATGTGCTGCGCGTCGCCGCAGCAGCCGGGGCCGTGGCCCTGTGCGGTGGCGCACGTGCCCAGGGCTGGCCGACCAAGCCCGTGACCATGGTGGTGCCGTTCCCGGCCGGCGGAGGCACCGACGCCTTCGCGCGCCCGCTGTCGGCGCAGTTCTCCCGCGCGGCGGGCCAGACGCTGGTCATCGACAACCGCGGCGGCGCGGGCGGCACCGTGGGCGCGAGCATCGCGGCCAAGCTGCCGGCCGACGGCTACTCGCTCTTCATGGGCGCCGTGCACCACGCGATCGCACCGTCGATCTACCCCAAGCTCGACTACGACCTCGAGAAAGACTTCGTGCCCCTGATGCTGCTGGCCAACGTGCCGCAGGTGGTGGTGGTCAACCCGAAGCGGGTGCAGGCCGCGACCATCCAGGAGCTGATTGCCACCGCCAAGCGCAACCCCGGCAAGCTCAACTACGGCTCGGCCGGCTCGGGCACCTCGCACCACCTGGCGGGCGAGCTGTTCAAGCTGCAGACCGGCACCTTCATCACCCACATCCCGTACCGCGGCGCGGGCCCGGCGCTGTCCGACCTGATCGCGGGCAACGTCGACCTGATGTTCGACGGCCTGGGTTCCTCGGCACAGCACATCAAGGGCGGCCGCATCAAGGCGCTCATGGTGGCCGGCGCCAAGCGCAACCCCGCATTCCCCGACGTGCCCTGCGCCGCCGAGGTCGGGCTGTCCGACTACACCGTCACCACCTGGTACGGCCTGTGGGCGCCCAAGGGCACGCCGGCCGAAGCGCAGACGCAGATCATCGACACGATGAAGAAGGCGCTGGGCACCGACGAGCTGAAGGCCATCTGGGCCCAGAACGGCTCCGAGATCCCGAACGTCACCACTGCCGCCTACGGCCGCTTCGTCAACGCCGAGATCAAGCGATGGGCCGCGGTCGTGAAGGCCTCGGGCGCCAAGCTCGAATGAGCGATCGGCAGGTCTCGCTGCGCCGCGAAGGCGCCGTGGCGCTCGTCACGCTGTCGAACCCGGGGCGTCTCAATGCGATGACGCGTGCCATGTGGCGCGCGCTGCGCGCCGTGTTCGACGACCTGCACGGCGACACCGCGCTGCGCTGCGTCGTCGTGCGCGGGGAGGGCGGTGCCTTCTGCGCGGGCGGCGACATCTCCGAGTACCCCTCGTTCCGCTTCGAGGAAGCGAGCCTGCGCGAATTCCACGAGAACGAAGTCTGGGCCGCGCTGCAGGCGATGCTCGACTGCCCGCTGCCGCTGGTGGCCCAGATCGAAGGCGCCTGCATGGGCGCCGGCGTCGAGATCGCCAGCTGCTGCGACATCCGCCTGGCCGGTGCGTCGGCGAAGTTCGGCGCGCCGATCGCGAAGCTGGGTTTCCCGATGGCGCCGCGCGAAGCCGCGCTGGTGCATGGCGCCATCGGCGACGTGCTGGCGCGCGACATGCTGCTGGCCGCCGGCGTGCATGGCGCGCAGCGGCTGTATGACGCCGGTTTTCTGCTGCACGTGCTGCCCGATGCCGAGGTGCCGGCCGCTGTGCAGGCGCATGCGGCGCGCATCGCGGCGCTGTCGCCGCAGGCCGCGCGCCTGCACAAGGCCACCTTTACCGCACTGAAGAGCGGCGGCGCGGCGGCGCAGCAGCTGCTGGCCACCGCGTATGACTATGCCGACAGCGCCGAGCACCGCGAGGGCATCGATGCCTTCCTGGGCAAGCGCCCTCCGAATTTCCGACCTTCCTGAGCCTGCCGTTCGATGATGACGAAGATGATGAAGACGAAGTCCTCCCCCAACGCCAACCTGTTCGCCGCCTTGCGCGCCGCCTTTCCCTCCAACCTCGACGCCATTGCGGTCGAGACCGAGAACGGCCTGCATTACTCGTGGCGCGACCTCGACCGCGCCAGCGCGATGATCGCCAACCTGCTCGACGGCCTGAAGCTCGAGAAGGGCGCGCGCGTCGCCGTGCAGGTCGAGAAATCGGTCGAAGCCATGCTGCTGTACCTCGCGACCTTGCGCGCGGGCTACGTGTTCCTGCCGCTCAACACGGCCTACCAGAGCGCCGAGATCGAGTACTTCATCGGCAACGCCGAGCCCGCCGTGGTCGTGTGCACCGGCCGCAACGCGGCCTGGGTGCGCCCCATCGCCGAGGCGGCCGGCACGCGCCACGTGTTCACGCTGGACGACGACCGCACCGGCACGCTGCTCGACGCGGCGGCGCGCTGCAGCGACCGGCATGCCGTCGCGCTCAAGAAGCCCGACGACCTCGCCGCCATCCTGTACACCAGCGGCACCACCGGCCGCAGCAAGGGCGCGATGCTCACGCACCGCAACCTGCTGTCGAACGCCGAAGTGCTCAAGGACTACTGGGGCTGGACGAAGGGCGACGTGCTCATTCACGCGCTGCCGATCTTCCACGTGCACGGCCTGTTCGTGGCGCTGCACGGTGCGCTGCTCAATGGCAGCAAGATCCTGTGGTTCTCGAAGTTCGACCCCAAGCGCATCGTCGCCAAGCTGCCCGAGGCCACCGTGTTCATGGGCGTGCCCACGCTCTACGTGCGCCTGCTGGCGGAGCCGGGCCTCACGCGCGAGGCGGTGCGCACCATGCGCCTGTTCGTCGCGGGCTCGGCGCCGCTGCTCATCGAAACGTTTGATGAATGGCGCGAGCGCACCGGCCACACCATCCTGGAACGCTACGGCATGAGCGAGACCGCCATGCTCACGTCCAACCCGTATGACGCCAAGAAGGGCGAGCGCCGTGGCGGCACCGTCGGCTTTGCATTGCCCGGCGTGCAGCTGCGCGTGCGCGACGACGAGGGCAAGGACCTGCCGACGGACGAGATCGGTGGCATCCAGGTGAAGGGCCCCAACGTGTTCGCCGGCTACTGGCGCATGCCCGAGAAGACGAAGGAAGAGTTCACCGCCGACGGCTTCTTCAAGACCGGTGACGTGGGCAAGATCGATGCGCGCGGCTACATCACCATCGTCGGGCGCAGCAAAGATCTGATCATCAGCGGCGGCTACAACGTCTACCCGGCCGAGATCGAGGGCTACATCAACGAGATGGCCGGCGTGGCCGAAAGTGCCGTCATCGGCGTGCCGCACCCCGACTTCGGCGAGGTGGGCGTGGCCATCGTGATCCCCAAGGGCGGCGCCACGATCGACGCCGACGCCATCGTGGCCGAGCTCAAGGCCAAGCTGGCGAACTTCAAGATCCCCAAGCGCTGCTTCGTCGTGCCGGAACTGCCGCGCAACACGATGGGCAAGGTGCAGAAGGCGTTGCTGCGGGCGGAGCACAAGGGGCTGTTCGCAGTCTGAGCCCCGCCGTGCGCCCGGGCGTCAGGCGGCGGGCGAGAGCCCGTTCATCAGCCCGCTGCGCGCGTGGCAGTTGATGTACTCGTAGCTTTGCTCGTCGGCCTTCAGCACCGACACCTCGTGGTACAGGCGCAGGCGCAGCTCGAAGTTCAGCGCCTGCACGTAGCGCATGAAGCTGCCGAAGATCGCGACGTGCGTCGGGTGCGACTCGGCCCAGCGCTCCATGTCGGCCAGCGAGCGCCAGTAGCTCAGGCCGAAGGACTTCTGCAGCGGCGCGCCGTGCGCGTCGAGGTGGTGCATGAAGCGGTTGCTGTAGCAGCCGATGGGCAGACCCTGGTCGCGCAGGAAGTCCATGCCTTCGCGCAGCACCGGGGCCATGTCTTCCAGGTAGAGCTGGCGTTCCTGGCCGGTGGTCTCGGTCCATTCCTGGCCCGAACGGATCATCGCGAGGTGCGTGTGGCCCGCGATGCGCACGCGCTGGCCTGACGCAGGCGTGCCGGCGATCACCGCGCGCGTGCCCGAAGGCGCGAGCGCGTCGGCCTGCGCGAGCGGGAGTCGATCGCGCATCGACCCCCAGTAGCCGTGCTCCTGCAGTTCGCCGCTCACACCGCCCATCACCACGCCGATGCCCTCGAGGCGGTCGGGCGTGCTGAACAGGGTCTCGAAGTGCGCAGCACGCGGGGAAGCGATTTCTCGGAAGTAGCCGAGGCCCTCGTGCAAGCGCTCGTCGGCGTTCCACCAGGCTTCGACGGCGGGCGTGGCACACCAGCGCGCGAACGCCGCCGCATCGCGCCAGTAGGCGATGGCGATCAGGTTGTCGTACCCGTCGGCGTCGACGCAGTGGGCCAGGTCGTGGTGGCCGGGCCCGTCGGGCAGGGCGAAGTCGCGGGTGATCTTCAGGAGCGCGGCGCAGGCCCGGCCCTGCATGGCCGGGCCGCGCGACTGCACACCGAAATAGCCCATCACGACCTGGGTCGTCGCCGCGGGCGCGCGCGCCGACCAGCCGGGGTAGGGCGGGGTGTGGTCGTCTGCCACGCGGCGTTCGTGGGTGCGGGGGCAGCGCAGGTGCTCGGGGATGGCCGATTCCATGGTGCGGCTCCGTGGTCGGCTCAGGCCACGACCGGCTCGGGCACGCTGCCCTCGGGCTCCGGCGTGAGCTGCACCACTACGGGCGTGCGCCGCGTCTTGTTCAGCAGCAGCTGCGTGACGTCGGGCCGCGAATAGTGACCGCTCGGATCGGCCGCCGCCTTGGCGAGCGCGATCATGCCGAGGTCGATGTCGGCGATCACCAGGCCTTCGGCGTCTTCGGCCAGCGGCGTGCCCAGTGGCGTGCCCAGTGGCGAACCGTCCGGGCCGTAGATGCGCGCATGCCCGCCGCCGACGCCCAGCATCTGCCGCTTGCCGTCGTCGGTGCACATCAGCTCGCTCATGGCCTTCGACACCGTGGCGCAGGGCGCGATGACGAAGCAGCCGCCCTCGACCGCATACACCTGGCTCGCGGCGTTGTTGACTTCGTGGCCCAGCGCGTAGGCCGCGCCGCGGTAGAGCGAAAAGCTCGGCCATGCACCGCAGTGGATCTGCTCGTTCTGCGCGTACATCGCGTACTTGCTCAGCGGCTGCAGGTGCTCCCAGCAGCACAGCGAGCCGATGTTGCCCAGCGGCGTCTGGACCACGTGCAGGTCGGCGCCGTCGCCTTCGCCGAACACGGTGCGTTCCACGTGCGTGGGCTTGAGCTTGCGACGCGTCTGCACGGTGCGGCCCTGGTCGTCGATCAGCGCCTGCGCGATGTACAGGCTGCCCGCCGCTTTCTCGCTGTAGCCGAGCGAGAGCCAGATCTTGTGCTGGCGCGCCGCCGCCTGCAGGCGTTCGAACTCGGGCGAGCCGATGACCAGCGAGTTGTCGTGGTAGCGCTGCACGAACTGCATGCCCCAGGCCGGCGAATCGAGCCAGACCCACCACGGGTAGCCCGGCACCCAGGTCTCGGGAAAGGCGATGAGCTGCACGCCCTGTTTCGCGGCCTGCGCCATCAGGTCGATGGTCTTGTCGATGGTGGCGTCGAGGTCGAGGAAAACAGGCGCGGCCTGCACGGCGGCGACGCGGAGCTTGGGGTGGACGGTGGTCGGCATGGGGTGTTCTCCAGGGGGCAATGAACGTAACGAAATCCCCACTGTGCGCACCGGGTTTGCGCGGTGGCATGCGGGTTGCATGAAGCGTAAATTCGCGCCGCCGGAACGCCTTGACCCGGATTGGCGGCGTTCTTGTTCCAGCGTTGCATGTGCCTTGCGAAGGCCTTCCGAGGACCCCGATGACCCCCTTGCTCAGCACCGATGCCGTCCCGGGCGACCAACGGCTCGCGTACTGGACCGACATGATCTGCAACGTCTACGTGCAGCTCGAATGCGACGCGGTGCGCACCGGCGACGGCGGCGACTTCGAGGGCAGCATCCGCCAGCACGCGCTGCCCGGCCTCGGCATGTCGGTCGTGACCTCGCGGGCACAGAAGGTGATGCGCACGCCGGGCCACATCGCCGCGTCGAGCGACGACTGTTTTCTCGTGAGCATCCAGGCGCGCGGGCAGGGCGTGGTGCGCCAGGACGGGCGCGACGCCGTGCTCAGCGCCGGCGACTTCGCGCTGTACGACAGCACGCGGCCCTACCAGCTGCTGTTTGATCAGCCCTTCGAGCAGATCGTGCTCAAGCTGCCCGGTGAGCGGTTGCGCAGCGAACTGCGCGACACCGAAGCGCTCACAGCCACCACGGTGTCAGGGCGCGAGGGCGCGGGGCACCTGCTGCTGGGCATGATCCGCACGCTGCGCGAGGACTTCGACGCGCTGCAGCCGGCCTCGGCGCTGGCGGTGGCCCATGGCGTGCAGAACATCCTCGTGGCCGGCCTGCAGACGCTGCCTGCGGCGCACGCACCGGCGCTCAGCAAGCTCACGGCGTACCACCTGGGGCGCGTGAAGCAGCGCATCGACGAGCAGCTGGCCGACCCGACGCTGTCGGTGGGCACGCTGGCGGCGCAGCTGGGCATGTCGGTGAGCCACATCCACCGCGTGTTCAAGAGCGAGCCGCTGACGCCCTCGCAGTACATCTGGGAGCGTCGGCTCGACGCGTGCAGCCGCGACCTGCTGGAGCCGCGCCTGGCAGGGCGGCCCGTGGGAGAGATCGCGTACGGGAGGGGGTTCAACGACGCGGCGCATTTCAGCCGCGCGTTTCGCGAGCGCTTCGGATGTTCGCCGCGCGAATGGCGGCGGCAGCGCTCGCCGCAATGACCGCGGCCACGGCGCATCGGCCGTCGCCGGGGCGGTCGGGTCTTCTTACTGGACCAGCAGCACCGAGATGTCGGTCTCGGCCACGACCTTGGTCGCGACCGAACCCATCAGCGCGCGGCCCAGGATGCCGTGGCCGTGCGTGCCCAGCACGATCAGCTCGGCCTTCGATTCGGTGGCCGACTTGAGGATTTCCTCGGCCGCGTGGCCGTGGCGCGCGTCGGCCTTGAAGTTGGTCACGCCCTTGTCGGCGAACCAGGCCTTCACCGGGTCGAGCACCTTGGCGTTTTCCTCGGCGTAGTAATCGGCGACGATTTCCTTGCTGAGGTGTCGCGCCACGTGGCCGGAGATGCCAGTGCAGACATTGACCACCACCAGCTCATGGCCGTCCACGAACATGGCGCGGTTGGTCAGCAGGTAATTGAGGGCCTTTTGCGTGTAGGCGCTGCCGTCGACTGCGATGAGGATTTTCATGGCTTTCCTTGTACGACTGTGAAGAACTGCCACATAGGATGGCACAGGAAAGCCAGCGAGTGTTTGATATGCCTCAGCCCCGCAGGCCCTTCCAGAGCATGTAGGCGGCCAGCAGGTACAGGATGCTCGCGAACACGCGCTTGAGCTTTTTCACCGGCAGGCTGTGCGCGGCCCTGGCGCCCAGCGGCGCGGTGAACACGCTGCAGGCCGCGATCACCACGAGCGCGGGCAGCCAGATGTAGCCGAAGGCGCCGGCCGGCAGGCCCTGCACCGACTGGCCGCTGAGCACATAGCCCAGCACGTTGGCCACCGCAATGGGAAAGCCCAGCGCCGCGCTGGTCGCCACCGCGTTGTGGATGGCCACGTTGCACCAGGTCATGAACGGCACGCTGATGAAGCCGCCGCCTGCGCCCACCAGGCCCGAGATGAAGCCGATGGTGCCGCCCGCCGCGAGCTGGCCGCCGGTGCCCGGCATCTGGCGCGTGGGCTTGGGCTTCTTGTCGAGGAACATCTGCGTGGCCGAGAAGCCCACGAACAGCGCGAAGAAGATGGCCAGCGCCGTGCCCTTGAGCAGTGCGAACACGCCCAGGCTGCCCGCGAGGCTGCCGATGACGATGCCAGGGGCCAGGCGCTGCACGATGTCCCAGCGCACCGCGCCGCGCTTGTGGTGCGCGCGCACGCTCGATACCGACGTGAAGATGATCGTCGCCATCGAGGTCGCGATCGCCATCTTCACCGCCAGGTCGGCCGGCACGCCGCGCTGGCCCATGATGATCGTGATGAACGGCACCATCAGCATGCCGCCGCCGATGCCCAGCAGGCCTGCGAGGAAACCGGTGCCCAGGCCGAGCGCGGCGAGTTCGGCGATCAACAAGGGGTCGAGCAGGGCGGCAAGGTTCACGGGTGAGGGCTCTTCAAAAAGCAACGGCCCCGTGCGGTGAAGCAGGGGGCCGTGGCGGAAAAAGGTGTCTGCAGATGGTGTGCCGGACCCGCATCCTGAACCAGGGTTCAGGTGGGCGAGGGCAGCAGGACTTCGGGTTCATCTGACGCGAGATGATCACGCCCGTCAAGCGATGTACCAAGCCCGGCTCCGGAGAGCATTGGAACAAGGAAATATTAAGCCCGACACGTCTGCAGACAAAACGGATTTTACGCCCCGGATGTGCCGGGCCGCGTGCCTTCAGAGCAAATGTCCATCGCCCGCCAGAGCCTGATCGAGTCTTTGAATGAGCTGGGCGGCCTGCGGGTCGGTGTCACCGGAGGTTTCGTCGGTGCTCGTTGCAGGTGCAACGGCAGGGGCCGGTGCGGCGGCAGCAGCGGCAGAACTGGCCTGTTGGGCCGCGAGATCGAAAGCCAGGTTCAGCGAGGCGAGCACGGCGATGCGGTCGCGGGCCTTCACCTTGCCTGCGTCGCGGATCTTGCACATGGCCGCGTCCACGCGGTCGACGGCCTCACGCAGTTGCGCTTCGCCGCCGTCGGGACAGCCGAGCAAGTAGCTCTGGCCCATGATCTGTACTTCAATCTGCTTCATGCGTGATGGGAATCTTCGGAAGGGGGTTCGGCCGGCAGCCGTTCGAGCAGGGCATCGAGGCGGGTGCGGGCCGCGGCGAGCCGCGACTTCAGGCCGTCGCGTTCACGCGTGAGCGCATCGACCTGTTCCTGCAGCAGCGCGTTGGTGCGCTGCACCTCTTCGTGACGCACGAGCAGGCGTTCCACACGCTCGGCGATCTGGTCGATGGGGCTGGAGGCGGGCATGGTTGGCGATTGTAGTTTCCCGGGAATTCGGAAGGTCTGGCGCACCGCGCGGGCGCGCGCCGGACGTGGCCGAGATTCTGGGGCCTGCGCCGCCGGTGATCAAACCGGGTGTGGCGTGGCCGCCCCGTGGGCCTAAAATCCTGCCCGTTGGTGCTCGCGGCGTGGTTCGCACGGCGCAGTTCAACGGGAAGCAGGAGTGGACGCCCCCCGGGGCCGATGCCGCCTGCGCTGCCCCCGCAACGGTCAAGCAGACGACGCCGCAACGCGTCACCCCTTTCCATCCAGCCACTGGGCGCCCTGAAACAGGTGCCTGGGAAGGCGGCAAAGGGTCGATCTGCCAGCCCGGATACCGGCCAACAAGGCGGCTGCCGCATCGGCAGCCATGACGCCCATGGCGCCGGCGGGGAAGCCGGCCAGGGCATAGAAGTTCGTTCGGTTCACCCCATGATTTCCTGTGTTTCCCTCTCCAGCGGCCGCGCCAGCGTGCGCCGCAACCGTCCCGCGTGCCTGCCGTTCACGCTCGCCCTGGCTTCGGCCTTCGGCGGCCTGGCCCTGGTGCCGCTGGCCGCGCAGGCGCAAGCCGCCGCAGCAGCATCTGCCACGCTCGACGAGACCGTCGTCACCGCCAACCGCACGCCGCAGGCGCTGTCGGACCTGGTGGGCGATGTCTCCATCATTGACCGCAAGACCATCGAGCGCAGCGGCGCGACCGGCGTGGCCGACGTGTTGGCGCGCCTGCCCGGCATGGAAATCTCGCGCAGCGGCGGCGTGGGCAACGCCACCAGCGTGTTCATCCGCGGCGCCGAATCGCGCTTCACGGCGGTCTACCTCGATGGCGTGCGCATCGATTCGCAATCGACCGGCGGCGCCGGCTGGGAAGGCCTTCCGCTCGCGCAGATCGACCGCATCGAAGTGCTGCGCGGCCCGGCCGCCGCCGTGTACGGCTCGGACGCCGTGGGCGGCGTGATCCAGCTCTTCACCAAGCGCGGCGAGGAGGGCGTGTCGCCCTACGCCGGCATCGGCTTCGGCAGCCACGGCCTGCGCCGGATCGAAGGCGGTGTGAGCGGCAAGTCGGGCCTGCTCGACTATTCGTTCGGTGTCGCGCACGAGGAAAGCAAGGGCTTCAATATCCAGCCCATCGCCAAGCGCACGCCCTCCAAAGACGGCTTCACCAACCCCGACCGCGACGGCTACCGCAGCACCTCGGGCAACCTGAAGCTGGGTTTCCAGATCACGCCCGACCAGCGCATCGACGCCACCTTGCTCACCAGCAACACCGAAGCCGCCTACGACCCGTCGGTGAGCTTTCGCACCAAGCCGCCGATCACCTTCCGCGACGACGTGTCGACCAACGAACTGCGCACCGCCGGCCTGACCTGGTCGGCCAAGTGGAACGACATCTACAGCACCCGCCTGCAGGTGACCGATTCGCAGACCGTCTACAAGACCCAGCCCTCGTTCTATCGCACCGAAACCCGCCTGCGCGGCTACCTGTTCCAGAACGAATTCCGTTTCGGCGCGCACCTGGTGACCGCCACACTCGAGCGCCGCGAAGACGCGCTCGAGAACGCGCCGACCACCTCGGCCAAGCTGTTCTCGCGCGACCGCTCGCAGAACGCCGCCGCACTGGGCTACGGCTACGTGAAGGGCCCGCATTCGCTGCAGCTGCACGTGCGCCATGACGACGACAGCGAGTTCGGCGGCAAGACCACCGGCAGCGCCGCCTACGGCTACGCCATCACGCCGAGCCTGCGCGCCACCGTGTCGGCCGGCACCGCGTTCCGCGCACCCACGCTGTACCAGCGCTTCAGCGAGTACGGCCTGGCGAGCCTGCAGCCCGAATCGAGCCGCAACGTCGAACTGGGCCTGCAGTACACGGCCGGCGCCACGCAGGCCGGCATCGTGCTGTACCGCAACCGCGTGCAGAACCTGATCGTGTTCGACGGCAGCGCCAAGGGCTGCCAGTCGTCGTTCGGCTGCTACGCCAGCACGGCGCGTGCGCGCTACCAGGGCGTGACGCTCACGGGCGGCCACCGCATCGGCGACGTCACGCTGCGCGCCTCGCTCGACTACCAGGACCCGCGCGACCTCGCCACCGACCACCTGCTGGCACGCCGCGCCCGGGCTCACGGCACGCTGGGCGCCGACTGGCGCATCGCCGGCTGGACGTTGGGCGCCGAGCTCCAGAGCTCTGGCAAGCGCTACGACGACGCGGCCAACACCGTCAAGCTCGGCGGCTACACGCTGCTCAACCTGTCGGCCAGCACGCAGATCACGCGCGACCTGAACCTGGTGGCGCGCGTGGACAATGTGGGCGACAAGGACTACCAGTTCGCACGGCTCTACGCCACCGGGGGCCGCACCGCGTACGTCGGACTCAAGTGGACTCCGCAGTAAACACCCGCCGCTCCTCGCCCGGCGCAGCCGTCACCTGCGCCGCGGTGCTCGTGGCCGCGCCGGCCTCGGGGCAGGGCAAGACCACGGTCGCGGCCGCGCTCGCGCGGCTGCACGTGCGCCAGGGCCGCCGCGTGCGGGCCTTCAAGTGCGGGCCCGACTTCCTCGATCCGCACTGGCTCGCGCTGGCCACCGGCGCGCCGGTGCATTCGCTCGACCTGTGGATGACCGGCGAAGCCGACTGCCGCGCGCGCCTGCATGCCGCCGCGAGCGAGGCCGACCTGGTGATCGTCGAAGGCGTGATGGGCCTGTTCGACGGCACGCCCAGCGCGGCCGAGTTGGCCGAGCGCCTGGGCCTGCCCGTGCTGGCCGTGATCGACGCGCAAGCCATGACCGGTACCTTCGGCGCGCTGGCCTACGGCCTGCAGAACTTCCGCCCGGGCCTGCCCTGGGCCGGCGTGCTGGCCAACCGCGTGGCCAGCGAGCGCCACGCCGACATGCTGAAGGACGCATTGCGCGAGCCCGGCGACTGGCTCGGCGCCTTGCCGCGCAGCGCCGATTTCGCGCTGCCCGAACGCCATTTGGGGCTGGTCGGCGCCGCCGAACTCGGCGATGCGATGGAGCGGCTCGATGCCGCGGCCGACGTGCTCGCCGCCACGCCGCTGGGGCAGCGCGCGCCCGGGCAGCTGCCGCAGGTGCGCTTCGAGCCCGTACCGGCCGCGCCCGTCGCGCCGCTGCTGGCCGGACGCACCATCGCCATCGCGCGCGACACGGCGTTCTCGTTCATCTACCCGGCCAACCTCGAGGTGCTCGAGGCCCTCGGCGCGCGGCTCGCGTTCTTCTCGCCGCTGGCCGACGAACCGCTGCCGCCCTGCGACGCCGCCTGGCTGCCCGGCGGCTATCCCGAGTTGCATGCGGCCGTGCTGTCGGCCAGCGACCGGCTGCGGCTCTCGCTCGCCAACCACGTCACGGCCGGCAAGCCGATCTGGGCCGAGTGCGGCGGCATGATGGCGCTGTTCGACGAACTCGCCACGCGCGACGACGCCGAGCCGACCGACGTGCACCGCTTCTGGGGCGTGCTGCCGGGGCGGGCCGTCATGCAGAAGCGCCTGGCCGGCCTGGGCCCGCAGCAGCTCGACCTGGGTGCGCATGCCCTGCGCGGCCACACCTTCCACTACTCGCGCTGCGAGACGCCGCTCGCGCCCGCTGCGCGCACCATCGGCACGCGCGGCGGCGAGGCGCTGTACGTGCACGGACCCGTGCGCGCGAGCTACTTCCATGCGTGGTTCGCGTCCAGCCCGGAAGCGACCGCGCGGCTCTTCAGCGCCATGCCCCTCGAACTCGACAGTCACGCCGCACAGGCACTCCCCGATGCCCCTCACTGAGCACGAATTCATCCTCGGCGGCCAGAAAAGCGGCAAGTCGCGCCGCGCTGAACAGCGCGCGGCCGACTGGCTGGCCCAGGCGCCCGCATCGCGCCGCGCGGTGTTGATCGCCACCGCACAGGCCCACGACGACGAAATGCGCGAGCGCATCGCGCGCCACCAGTCCGACCGCGCCGAGCGCGTGCCCGGCCTGCAGACCCTCGAGGAGCCGATCGAGCTGGGCCGCGCCATCGTCACGCAGAGCGCGCCCGACACGCTCGTGGTGGTCGACTGCCTCACGCTGTGGCTCACCAACCTGCTGATGCCGCTGCGCACCGAAGGCGCCGCCGTGGTCACGCGCACGCCCTCGGCGCACACCACGCTGCTGCTCATCGCGCTGCGCGAGGCGCGCGGGCCGGTGGTGCTGGTCGGCAACGAGATCGGCCTGGGCGTGATCCCTCTGGGCCGCGAGACCCGCGCCTTTGTCGATGTGCTCGGCCGGCTGAACCAGGACGTGGCGGCCGCTTGCCACCGCGCGACGTTGATGGTCGCCGGCCTGCCGCTGACGTTGAAGGCGCCCGGCGCATGAGCTTCGATCGCATGAAGACCTGGCTGCGCGCGTCGTTGCTCGGGCTCGCCCTGGTGGTGGCCGCGCAGGCGGCGCAGGCCGCCGACGTGGTCGACGAGCGCGGCGTCACCGTGCACCTGCCGCAACCGCCGCAGCGCATCGTCTCGCTGCTGCCGTCGCTGACCGAAGGCGTCTGCGCGCTCGGCGCCTGCGACCGCCTGATCGGTGTCGATCGCTATTCCAACTCGCCCGCGCAAGTGCGCGCGCTGCCGCAGCTCGGCGGCGGGATCGATCCGAACGTCGAAGCCGTCGTCGCGCTCAAGCCCGACGTGGTGCTGCTCGCCAAATCGTCGCGCGTGACGCAACGGCTCGAAGCGCTGGGCCTGAAGGTGATCGTGCTCGAACCCAAGAGCCATGCCGACGTGCGCCGCGTGCTGGGCGCGCTCGACCAGGTGCTCGGCACGCACGAGGCGCCCGCCGTGTGGCGCGCCATCGACGCAGCCGTGTCGGCCGCGGCGCAGTCGCTGCCCGCCAGCGCCAAGGGCCTGCGCGTGTACTTCGAGGTCAACACCGGCCCTTACGCGGCAGGCGATTCGTCCTTCATCGGCGAAACGCTCGCGCGGCTGGGCGTGAAGAACGTCGTGCCGGCGTCGCTCGGCCCCTTTCCCAAGCTCAACCCCGAGTTCGTGGTGCGCGCGAACCCCGACCTCATCATGGTCAGCGTGCGCAGCGCGATGGGGCTGGAGCAGCGACCCGGCTGGGGCGGCATCCGCGCAGTGCGCGAAGGCCGCGTGTGCCGCTTCGACGCCGAGCAGACGGACGTGGTCGTGCGCCCCGGCCCGCGCATGGACGAGGCCGCGCGCCTGATGGCGCAGTGCCTGTCGGACAAGGGGCGGTGAGCGGCATGCATTCCGTCCATCTGCGTCGCGTGCTGCTGCTCGGTGCCGTCCTGCTGGTGCTGGGCGCGGCGCTGCTGCTCTTCGGCCTGGGCATCGGCAGCACCGGTTTCCAGAGCCTGCTGTCCGCGCGGCACGACCCGGTGGCGCTGCAGATCGTGTGGGACATCCGTCTGCCGCGCACCCTCGGTGCATGGCTGGCGGGCGCGCTGCTCGGGCTCGCGGGCGCGGTGGCGCAGGGCCTCTTTCGCAACCCGCTGGCCGATCCGTACCTGCTGGGCAGCGCCTCGGGCGCGTCGCTGGCCGTGGCGTTGGCGTTGATGCTGTTCGGCGGCTCCGTCACCAGCACGCAATGGGTGATGCGCCTCGGGCTCACCGGCGCGGCCTTTGTCGGCGCGGTGGCCGCGGTGCTGCTCACGCTCACGCTGGCGCGCGGCGTGCAGCAGACCTTGCGGCTGCTGCTGGCGGGCGTGATCGTCGGCGTGGTGCTGGGCGCCGCCAAGGACCTCATCACCATCGCCTCGGCCGACATTCTTCAGGCGCTGCAGGGCTTTGTGCTCGGCAGCACCGGGCTGGTCGGCTGGGCCGCCTGCGCCGTGATGGCGGCGGTCGGTGCGGCCTGCCTGCTGCTGGCCTGGGCGCTCGCGCCGGTGCTCGACGGGCTCGCGCTGGGCGAGGCCACGGCGCGCAGCCTGGGCCTGCCGCTGGGCGCCATGCGCGCCGCGCTGGTGGCGGTGCTGGCGCTGGCGACTGGTGCCGCCGTCGCGCAGACCGGTCTGATCGCTTTCGTCGGCCTGGCCGCGCCGCACCTGGTGCGCTCGGTGGTCAAGACCACGCATGCGCGGTTGATCGTGCTGTCGGCGTTGATGGGCGGGTTGCTGCTGATGGCGGCGGACCTGCTGGCGCGCTGGCTGATCGCGCCGCAGGAACTGCCGGTGGGCGTGCTCACGGCCGTGCTCGGCGGCAGCTACCTGCTGTGGCTGATGCACCGGCGCGGCGCGAAGGGAGGCGGACTGTGAGCCGCACGCCATCCGCCGCGCTCGAAGCGCACGGCCTCAGCGCCACGCTCGGCTCGGTCGAGGTGCTGCACAGCATCGACCTGTCGCTCGCCGCCGGCCGCTGGACCAGCATCGTCGGGCCGAACGGCGCCGGCAAGTCGACGTTGTTGAAAGCGCTGGCAGGTCTGCTCGCACATCGCGGCGAAGTGCGGCTCTTCGGTGAGGCGCAGGCGGCCGTGCCGGCCCGTGTGCGCGCCCGGCGTTTGTCGTGGCTGGGCCAGAGTGGCACGGGCGAGGGCAGTGCCGACGATTTGATGGTCTACGACGTCGCCATGCTCGGGCGGCTGCCGCACCAGCGCTGGCTCGCGGCACCCAGCGAAGCCGATCGCGATGCCGTCGAACGCGCATTGCGCAGCACCCAGGCCTGGGACTGGCGCGACCGTCCGCTGGGGCAACTCTCCGGCGGCGAACGCCAGCGTGTGCTGCTGGCGCGTGCGCTGGCGGTCGAGGCAGAGCTGCTGCTGATGGACGAGCCGCTGGCCAATCTCGATCCACCGCATCAGGCGGACTGGATGCAGACGGCACGCGAACTGGTCGCTCAAGGCCGCACCGTGGTCAGCGTGTTGCACGAACTGCCGATGGCGCTGGCTGCGGATGAACTGGTGGTGATGAATCGGGGGCGGGTGACGCATCACGGTGCCTGTTCCGACCCTCAGACTCACCAAGCGCTGGAGCAGGTGTTCGACCATCGCATTCGCGTGCATCGCGTGGCAGACCAATGGATCGCGTTGCCGCTATGAAGCTTCGCGCCTGTGCACACGCCCTGAACGACAGCGTCAAGAACACAAGCAAACGGAAAACGTCATGCAAATAGAAACCCCTCCCAGCGAAAAGCCCTACGAAAAGCCCGAAGGCGAACGCCGCGGCATCGTCATCGTCAACACCGGCGACGGCAAGGGCAAGAGCACGGCGGCCTTCGGCCTCGCCCTGCGCGCACATGGCCGCGGCAAGGCCGTGAAGATCTACCAGTTCATGAAGGTGCCTTCGGCGCGCTTCGGCGAGCACCGCATGTTCGAACAGATCGGCATTCCCATCGAAGGCCTGGGCGACGGCTTCAGCTGGAAGAGCCAGGACCTCGAGCGCTCGGGCCAGCTGGCGCGCGACGGCTGGGAAAAGGCCAAGGCCGCCATCCTGTCGGGCGACTTCTTCCTTGTGGTGCTCGACGAAATCACCTACCCGTTGATCTACGGCTGGCTGCCGCTCGAAGGCGTGCTCGAGACCCTGCGCGCGCGACCGAAGCATGTGCACGTCGTTCTCACCGGCCGCCGTTGCCCGCCCGAGATCATCGAGCTGGCCGACACGGTCACCGAGATGCAGATGGTCAAGCACGCGTTCAAGGCCGGCATCCCGGCGCAGCGCGGCATCGAGGACTGAACCCGATGGTGGCGCATGCGTTCGCAGCCGACGAGGCGAAGGCGGTGTACCGCGCCATCCACGAGCGGCGCGACATGCGCCATTTCGCGGGCGGCGAGGTGGCGCCCGAGGTGTTGCGCCGCCTGCTCGACGCAGCGCACCATGCGCCCAGCGTCGGCTTCATGCAGCCGTGGCGCTTCATCCGCGTGCGCGGCGAAGGGCTGCGTCGGCAGTTGCATGAGGTGGTCGAGCGCGAACGCGTGCTCACCGCCCGTGCGCTCGGCCAGCGTGAAGACGAATTCATGCGCCTCAAGGTGCAGGGCGTGCTCGACGCGGCCGAGCTGCTGGTGGTGACGCTGGCCGACGGCCGCGAACAGCATGTGTTCGGGCGCCGTACCTTGCCGCAGATGGACCTGGCCTCGGCCTCCTGCGCGATCCAGAACCTCTGGCTTGCCGCACGCGCCGAGGGGCTGGGCATGGGCTGGGTGTCGCTGTTCGAGCCCGCCGAGCTGGGCGTGCTGCTCGGCCTGCCCGACGGCGCCGAGCCGATCGCCTTGCTGTGCCTGGGCCCGGTGCATGCGTTCTACGAAGAGCCGATGCTGCAGCGCGAACGCTGGGCCCGGCGCGCGCCGCTGGCCTCGCTGGTGTTCGACGAAAGCTGGGGCCGGCCGTCGGACCTGTTCGATCCTTCTTCCACTTCATCTTCTTGCGTGGAGCCCATCTGATGCTGGCCTTCGACACCGTTCTCTTCGAGCTTGCGCGCCTGTTCCTCTGGCCCGTGACGCTCGGCGTGCTGCTGTCCTTCGTCTATGCGGTGTACTGCCTCGGCGCCTTCGGCATCGAGTGGTGGCAGCGCCGCCGCGACCCGTCGCGCGCGCTGGTGCTGCAACGCCACGCGCAGGCCAGCCAGGAACAGATGGAGCTGATCGTGCTCAAGCAGCTCGAAGGCGTGCGCCTGTGCAGCCGCGTGGCGCCGATGCTGGGGCTGATCGCCACCATGATCCCCATGGGCCCGGCGCTCGTGGCCGTGGCTTCGGGCGAATCGCAGGGCGTGGCGCAGAGCCTGGCGCCTGCGTTCGCGGCCGTGATCGTGGCGCTGGCCTCGGCCTCGATCACCTTCGTGGTCTACACCGTGCGCCGCCGCTGGCTCATGCGCGAGCTGGTGATGCTGCTCGACGCGCGGGACCGGCTGTCATGAGCCGGCGCCAGTTCTCGATCCTGAGCAGCCTGGACAGCGACGACGACGACCCGGTGCTCTCGACCATCAACCTGATCGACGTCTTCATGGTCGTCATCGGCATGCTGATGATCGCGGTCATCAACAACCCGGTGAATCCGTTCTCGCAGGACAAGGTGACGGTCATCCGCCACGAGGGCCAGCCCGACATGGAGATCATCACGCGCGAAGGCCGCAAGGTGACGCGCTTCAAGGCCAGCGGCGCGACGGGGCAGGGCGATGGCGAGAAGGCCGGCACCGCCTGGCGCCTGAAGGACGGCACGATGATCTACGTGCCGGCGGACGCGGTGCCGGCGTCGGGCGGGAAGTGACGCGGCTTTTCGTCTTCTGGCTTGGGCTCCTGTGCCTGATGGCGCAGCCTGCGGTAGCGGCCGGGTCGCGTGTCGTGGTGCTGAGCACGGCGCTGGTGTCGCCTGCGCGCGTGGTGCGGCTGCAAGCGGCGGCGCGCGAGGCCGGCGTACCGCTGCAGGTGGTGTCGGCTGCGCAGGACACGCCCGAGGCGTTGGCTACCGCACTCGATGGCGCGCGCCTGCTGGTCATCGATGCGCCGCACCTCAGCGTCGCCCAGTCGGCGGCGGCGCGCTTCGGCGATGTCATCGCGCGAACCTCCGTTCCCTATGTGCAGATCGGTGAATTCGCCCTCGTGGCGAAGGGCCAGAAGCCGCCCGAGGTGCCACCGCTCGCAGCCGAGCGCGGCGTCGATGCGGCCTGGGCGCAGCGGCTGCGCGCCTACTGGCGCTTCCCAGGCGAGGCGAATCTGAAAGCCTCGGTGCAAGCGATGGTGCGGATCGGCGATGCCGCCGGGCTGCCCGACCCTATGCCGCTGCCGCTCGCCGGCTTCTATCACCCCGACTGGCCGCGCGTCGAAAGCAGCATTGCGGCCGTCGAGGCATTGCCGGGCGGGCGAGGTACCGTCGCCATCGCCGTCAACAGCGCCACGCTCACCAGCGACGACACCGGCTGGCTCGACGGCCTGATCGGCACGCTCGCGCAGCGTGGCCTGCGCGCCTACGCCTTCTACGGCCCGCGCCAGCAGAAGGACCTGTTCTTTCGCATGACGCACGCCGGCGAAGGCGAGGGCGACCGCCGCGTGGCCGACCTCCTCGTCAACGCCGCGCTGGTGTTCAGCCCGAACGAGCGCAAGGCCGAACTCGAACGCATCGGCGTGCCCGTGCTGCAGACGCTGCCCTCGCTCGCCATGGACGCGGCGCAATGGGCGCGCAGCAAGGACGGCCTCGCGCAGACCGACATCGCGGCCTACTACAGCCCGAGCGAACTCGCGGGCATGACCGACCCGATGCTCGCGACGGCGCGCGACGCCGCCACCGGCAGCCTGCAGCCGCTGCCCGCGCAGATCGACGCCGTGGCCGACAAGGCCGCCGCGCTGCTGCGCCTGCGGCGCACGCCGACCGCCGAGCGCCGCGTGGCGATGCTGGTCTACAACTACCCGCCGGGCGAGGCCAACTTCGGCGCGTCGTTCCTCAATGTGCCGCGCAGCGTCGACCGGATGCTGTCCGCGATGCAGGCGGCCGGCTACCGCACCGAGGCACCGGGCGCGGACAAGGTGATCGCGCAGGTGCAGGCCACGATGAAGGCCTATTACCCGACCGCGCAAGGCGGCGACGCGCTGCAGCCGCTGCTCGACCTGGGCCTGGCCGACACGCTGCCGTTGTCGCAGTACCTCGCGTGGTTCCGCGCGCTTCCCGCCGAGACGCAACGCCGCATCGAGGCCTACTGGGGCCCGCCCGAGGCCTCGAAGATGCTGCGGCCCGTGGCCGGCGCACCGGCCTTCGTGGTGCCGCGCGTGCAGTTCGGCCAGGTGGTCGTGCTGCGCCAGCCGCCGCGCTTCGAGCCCGGCACGCAGGTGGCCGACAAGGCGCAGCAGGTGTACCACCGCGCGGCCGTGCCGCTGAGCCACGGCTACCTCGCGACCTACCTCTGGCTGCGCAGCCGCTTCGGCGCCGATGCGCTGGTGCACGTGGGCACGCACGGCACGGTCGAGTGGTCGGCAGGCAAGGAGCGCGGGCTCTCGGTGCAGGACGATCCGCTGCTCGCGCTGGGCGACGTGCCCAACGTCTACCCGTACATCATGGACAACCTCGGCGAGGCGACCACCGCCAAGCGCCGCGGCCGCGCGACGATGGTGAGCCACTCGACGCCCATGTTCACGCCCGCGGGCTTCCGCCCCGGCGTGCGGGACATGCACGAGCGCCTGCACGACTGGGAAACGCTGTCGCTCGGCGCGGTGAAGACCGCGCTGGAACGGCGCCTCACCGCCGACTTCGTCGCGCAGCACTACGACCGCGACCTGCAATGGACGCCCGCGCGCATCCGCGCCGATTTCGCCGGCTTCATCGCCGTGCTGCACCCGTACCTCGACGAGCTCGCGCAGACCGCGCAGCCGCTGGGCCTGGCCACCTTCGGCGAGGCGCCCGATGCGCAGCGGCGGCGCCAGACGATCCTGCAGATCCTCGGCAAGCCCGTGGCACAGGCGATGGGCGAAGACCTGGACGAGATGTTCCTCACCGACGCGCAGGGCATCGCAGCGTCGAAGCCGGCGCGCTGGCTGGAGGCCGTGCTGGCGGGCAATGACACGGCCACCGACGCCGAACCCCTGCGTTCGCTCGCCGCACGGGCCCGCGCGCTCGACGCGGTGCTGGTCCACAACGAGGAAATCGAAGGCCTGCTCACCGCACTCGATGGCCGCTACCTGAAATCGCGCTACGGCGGCGACCCGGTGCGCGACCCCGACAGCCTGCCGACCGGCCGCAACCTCTACGGCTTCGACCCCAGCCGCGTGCCCACGCGTGCCGCCTGGGAC
This sequence comes from Variovorax sp. GW821-FHT09A10, assembly GCF_059418385.1. Classification (NCBI taxonomy): domain Bacteria; kingdom Pseudomonadati; phylum Pseudomonadota; class Betaproteobacteria; order Burkholderiales; family Comamonadaceae; genus Variovorax; species Variovorax sp. GW821-FHT09A10. The sequence continues at coordinate 851,146 of NZ_JBWKPT010000002.1, read as the reverse complement.
ACCGGCGTCGCCGCGATGGACGACTGGATCGCCGCGCACGCCCGCACCCACGGCGGCCGTGCGCCGCAGAAGATCGCCTTCACGCCCTGGGCCGGCGAGGCCTCGCGCCACCAGGGCGTGACCGAGAGCCAGGCCTTCCACGCACTCGGCGTGAAGCCGCGCTGGGACGAGGCCGGGCGCATGGTCGGCATCGAGATCGTGCCGGCCGCAGTGCTGAAGCGGCCGCGAATGGACGTGCTGATCAGCGTCACCGGTTCGTACCGCGACCAGTTCCCGCACGTGATGCGCTGGCTCGATGAGGCCGTGCAGCAAGTGGCCGCGCTCGACGAGCCCGGCAACGCCGTCGCGCAGCACAGCGAGGCGATGGCGCGCACGCTGCGCGCCGGGGGCGCGACGGCGGCCGAGGCGCGGCGCTGGTCGACCGCGCGCGTGTTCTCGAACGAGCAGGGCAGCTACGGCGCCGGGCTCGAGGAAGCGGTGCTCGCCACCGAACTCTGGAAGGGCCAGCAGCGCGGCGGCGGCGACGCGCAGATGGCCGGGCTCTACATGGACCGCATGGGCCACGGCTACGGGCGCGGCCTCGACGGCGCGACGCGCCCGGGCGCCTTCGCGGGCAACCTCGCGCAGGTCGATGCGGCGCTGATGGCGCGCACCTCCAACCTGTACGGCGTGCTGACCAACGACGATCCGTTCCAGTACCTGGGCGGCATCGCGCTGGCCGTGCGCCACCTCACGGGCAAGGACCCGGCGCTGTACGTGCAGAACCTGCGCGATGGCGCGGCCGTGCGCACCGACACCGCCGCCGGCGCCATCGCGCGCGAGATGCAGACGCGCTACCTGCACCCGCAATGGATCGAGGCGCAGAAGGCCGAGGGCTACAGCGGCGCGCTGCAGGTGCTCAAGACCGCGCAGTTCCTCTGGGGCTGGCAGGCGACCGCGCCCGCGGCCGTGCGTGCGGACCACTGGCAGTCGCTGCACGAGGTCTATGTGCGCGACACCTACAAGCTCGGCACGCGGCAGTGGCTGGAGCGCGAGAACCGTGCCGCCTTCGCACAGACGCTGGAGCGCATGCTCGATGCCGTGCGGCTGAACTACTGGAAGCCCGATGCCGCGACGCGGCGCGAGCTGGCGCAGGCCTACACGGAAGCGCTGCGCGCCACGGGGTTGCGGGAGCGCAACGAGGCGGTGCAGCGGTTTGCGCAGGCTGCGTTGGCGCCGTCGCCTGTCACTGCTCCTGCACCGGTCGTCGCCGTACCCGCCGTCGCGCCCGTCGAAGCGACCCAGCCCGCACCCGCATCGCCCGCCGCAGCGGACCTCGCGCAACCGGTGGCCGGCTTGCAGCTGAAGCCCGTCGCCGACACCCCATCGCCCCCGCCGCCGTCTGCCGTGCTGCCGCGGCTGCTCGCCGTATGCGGCGCTGCCTTGCTGTTGGCCGTCGGCGCGCTGGTGCAGTGGCGGCGCGGCCGGGTCGTGCCCGCCGCCTGATTCACGAGAATGCCTGCCATGCCCGCGCTCGATCCCTTCACCGTCTTCGCCCTCGCGCTGGTCGCCGCCCTGTGGCTGGCGCTGGTCATCGACCGCTGGCTGGGCGAGCCGCCCGCCGCGCTGCATCCGGTCGTGTGGATGGGCCGCTACCTGGACTGGATGGGCAGCCGCCTCGCACCGCGCGCGGCCGACGCGAAGCCGCGCGACCTGCCCGGCTTCGCGATGGGGGCGCTCAGCTGGTGCGTGGGCGCGATGGCCGCGTTCGCCGTCGCGTCGGCGGTACAGAGCCTGGCGATGCAATGGCTGCCGGTCTGGGCCATGGCCGTGGTGCTCGGGCTCGCGTTCAAGCCGCTCTTTGCGTGGCGCATGCTGCGCGACGAGGTGCTGGCGGTCGAGGCCGCGCTGGGCGAATCGCTCGAGGCGGGCCGCGCACGGCTCGCGCGCCTCGTGAGCCGCGACGTCTCGGTGCTGAGCGAGCGCGAAGTGCGCGAGAGCGCCATCGAGTCGCTGGCCGAGAACCTCAACGATTCGCTGGTGGCGCCCGTGTTCTGGTTCGTGCTGTTCGGCCTGCCGGGCGCGGCGCTCTACCGTTTCGCCAACACCGCCGATGCCATGTGGGGCTACCGCGGCGAACGCGGCGGGCGCGACTGGACCTGGTTCGGCAAGTGGGCCGCGCGCGCCGACGACGTGCTCTCGTGGCTGCCCGCGCGCCTCACCGTGCTGCTGCTGGCCCTAGCGGCCGGCCGCTGGCCGCGTGGCGTGGCCCGCGAGGCGCGCCGCACGCCGTCGCCCAACAGCGGCTGGCCGATGGGGGCGATGGCGCTGCTGCTGGGGGTGCGGCTTGCGAAGCCGGGTGTGTATGCGCTGAACGGGGAAGGGCGCGCCGCCACGTCGGCCGACACCGCGCGCACCGCGCAGCTCGGTGAACGGGCGGCGTGGGGGCTGGCGGTGATCGCCTCGCTGGCGATGCTGTCGCCGCTGCTGGCGAGGTGGGCATGACGAACCCAGCCATGGTGCACGGCGGCCCCGACGAGACCGGGGCCGCGCCGCACGACTTCTCGACCAACGGCAACGCGGTCGGCTCGTGTCCCGCGGTGCTGGCTGCGCTGCGCGAGGCCGACGCGGCGCACTATCCCGATCCGCGCTACACCGCGCTGCGCGCTGCGCTCGCCGATTTCCACGGCGTGGCCGTGGAGCGCATCGCGATCGCGGCGAGCGCGAGCGAATTCATCCACCGCATCAGCGCCGCCGTGGCGCAAGCAGGCGGCGAAGAGGTCTGGCTGCCCGCGCACAGCTACGGCGACTACGAACGTTCGGCCTTGGCCTGGGGCCTCGGCGTGCGGCGCGCACCCGAGGAGGCCGACGGCGCCGCGCTGCGCTGGTGCTGCGAACCGTCGAGCCCGTTCGGCCAGCCGCAGCCCGACATTGCCGAACATGCCGCGAGCGATGCCGTTTGCGTGCTCGACATGGCCTACGAGCCGCTGCGCCTCGAAGGCCAGCCCTCGCACGACGCCGCGCAGCGCGATCGCCTCTGGCAGTTGTGGACGCCGAACAAGGCGATGGGCCTCACGGGCATCCGCGCCGCCTACGCCATTGCGCCCGCGAACGCCGACGAGGCAGGTCCGCTGCTGGAACGACTCGAACGTCTTGCCCCGTCGTGGCCGTTGGGCACGCACGGCGTGGCGCTGCTCACGACCTGGACCAGCGACGAAGCGCAGGGCTGGCTGGCGCGCAGCCTCGACATCCTGCGCGACTGGAAGGCGCGGCAGCGCGCCGTGTGCGAATCGCTGGGCTGGCAGGTGCTGTCCGGCGACGCCAACTTCTTCGGTGCGCAGCCCGACGTGCCATACCCGCCCCGCGCCGCCGCGCTGCGCGCCGAGGGCATCAAGCTGCGCGACTGCGCCTCCTTCGGCCTGCCGGGGCACCTGCGCCTGGGCGTGCTGCCGCCGGCCAGCCAGCAGGCCTTGAAGGCCGCGTGGGCGAGGGCCGGCGCCGCACGACACAGCGGCTGAATGCACCTCGCACCACAATAGGGCCGTCTCAAGAAAAGGAAAACGAACAGGCCCATGCTCTACGCCATCACCACGCTCTTCATGTGCCAGCTTGCCGGCGAACTGCTCGTGCAGTGGCTGTCGCTGCCGATTCCCGGTCCGCTGATCGGCATGCTGCTGCTGTTCGTCGGCCTGCTGGCGCGCGGCGGCGTGCCGCAGGAACTGACCGACACCTCGGGCCACCTGCTGCGCAACCTGATGCTGCTGTTCATCCCGGCGGTGACCGGCGTCATGCTGCATTTCGAGCGCGTGGGGCGCGAGTGGCTGCCGTTCCTGGCGGCCGGCGTCGTGGGCGGCGCCTTCACCATGGCGGTGACCGCGCTCACGCTGCGCTGGATGATCCGCATCACGGGCAAGGACGCCGAATGAACGCGCCCGCCAAACTGTCTGAGATCTGGGTCTTCCTGGCCCAGTCGCCGCTGCTGTGGCTGTCGCTCACGCTGCTGGCCTACCTGGGCGCGCTGTGGCTGCACGCGCGCAGCGGGCGCAACCCGATGGTCAACCCGGTGCTGGTGTCGGTGATCGTCATCGTGGGTGTGCTGCTGCTCACGCGCACGCCCTACGACACCTATTTCGAAGGCGCCAAGTTCGTCCACTTCCTGATCGGCCCGGCCACCGTGGCGCTGGCTGTGCCGCTGTACAGCCAGGTCGGCCGGCTGCGGCGCCTGTGGCTGCCGATCGGCGTGGCGCTGCTGGTGGGCTCGGTGGCCGCCATCGTGTCGGCCATCGGCATCGGCTGGGTGCTCGGCGGTTCGCACGAGCTCCTGATGTCGCTCGCGCCCAAGTCGGCCACCATGCCGATCGCGATGGGCGTGGCCGAGAAGATCGGCGGCCTGCCGTCGCTGGCGGCCGTGGCCGCGGCCATCGCCGGCATCTCGGGCGCGATCATGGCCACGGGCTTGCTGAACCTGCTGCGCATCAAGGAACCCGCCGTGCGCGGCTTTGCCGTCGGCATGGCGGCGCACGGCATCGGCACGGCGCGCGCCATCCAGGTGAACGAAACCGCGGGCGCGTTCTCGGCGCTGGCGATGGGGCTCAACGGCATCGCGACCGCGCTGCTGGTGCCGCTGATCGTGAAGCTGATGAGCGTCTGACATTCGATCATTCATTCCATCCATCGAGGAGCACGACCCATGTCCGAGTACACCGCCGAGATCGTCTGGGAGCGGGGCGACCAGGACTTCCTGGCCAACACCTACAGCCGCCACCACGTGCTGCGCTTCGACGGTGGTGCCGAGGTGCCGGGCTCTTCGTCGCCGCACGTGGTGCCGCTGCCGTTCTCCGACGCATCGGCGGTCGATCCGGAAGAGATGTTCGTGGCCTCGCTGTCCAGCTGCCACATGCTGTGGTTCCTCACCATGGCGGTGAAGCGCAAGTTCGTGGTCGACCGCTATGTCGACGCGGCCACGGGGGTGATGGAGAAGAACGCCGAGGGAAAGATGGCGATGACTGTCGTCACGCTGCGTCCGCAGGTGAGCTTTTCGGGTGCGAACCTGCCTACGCGGGAGCAGATCGCGCACATGCACCATCGGGCGCATGAGGAGTGCTTCATTGCGAATTCGGTAAAGACCGAGGTGAGGTGCGAGCCGGTCTACTGACGCCGGGGTGACCTCCATGTGACTGTGATGGAGGGGACGGAGCGCAATACTTGGTGAGCATCGATCCCCCGAAAGGCCTCCCCCGTGCACATCCAGCCCCTCTTCGCCATCGAGGCGCGCGACGAGCTTCACCGGCTCATGCGTGCCTACCCGCTGGCCACGCTCTTCACGGTCGCGGGCGGGGCGGTCGATGCCAACCTGCTGCCTCTGGAGGTGATCGATCGCGGCACGCACGGTGTGCTGGCAGGTCACGTGGCCCGCAGCCATGCGCTGTGGACCAGCGAGGCGCGAGGCGGCTGCGACGTCACCGTCGTATTCCAGAGCCCGAACGCGTTCATCTCCCCGCACTGGTACGTCAACGGCCAGCGCAGCGGGCGCTTGGCGCCGAGCTGGAACTACATCGCGGTGCAGGCGACCGGGCGGTTGCGGTTCATTGAGGACCGCGCCTGGCTGCGCTCGCATCTCGAAGCACTGACGCGGTCGCAGGAAGCGGGGCGCGACGAGCCCTGGTCGCTCGCCGATGCATCGCCCGAGTTCGTCGATGACGCGCTACAGCGGCTGGTCGGGTTCGAGATCGACATCCTCGCGCTGACCGGCAAGCGCTTCCTTTCGCAGCAGCGCACCGAGGCCGACCGGCGCAGCCTGGTCGAGCACCTGGAGCGGGAAGAATCGCCGCCGGCGCGTGCGCTGGCAGCGCTGATCCGGCCCTGAAAAGACGGGAAACGCGCCCCTCAGCGCCGCTGCAACCGCGGATTCTTCGCGAACAGATCCGCCGCCCAGTCCACAAACGCCCGCACCTTTGCGCTCAGGTGCCGGTTCGGCGGGTACACCACGTGGATCGGCAGCGGGTCGCGCTGCCAGTCGGCCAGCACCTCGACGAGTTCGCCGCTTTCCAGCAGTGGCTCGGCGGTGAAGGTGATGCACTGCGACAGGCCGAAGCCTGCGAGCACGGCCGTCATGTGGGCGTTGCTCTCGTTCACCGACACGCGGTAGGGGCCGTTGAGCTCGATGTACTCGTCGCCCTTCTTGAACTCGTGCGGGTACACGCGCCGGGTGGTGCCCGAGAAGTAGCTCACGACGTGGTGGCGCTTCTCGATGTCGTTCGGATGCTGCGGCGCACCATAGCGCTTGATGTAGGCCGGCGAGGCCACGGTGACGAAGTGCAGGGTGCCGATGCGGCGCGCCACCAGCGACTGGTCGTTGAGTTCGCCGGCGCGGATCACGCAGTCGACGTTGTCGCTGATCAGGTCGACGGTGCGGTCGCTCACGCCCAGGTCGACCTGGATGTCGGGGTAGCGGTCGCAGAAGCTGGCCAGGTTGGGCAGGATGATCTGCTGCGCCACCGAGGTGCCCACGTCGATGCGCAGCCGCCCCGTAGGGTTGGCCTGCGCGTTCGTCATGCTGGCTTCCATGTCGTCGAAGTCGTTCAGCAGCCGCGCGGCGCGCTCGAAGTAGGCGGCGCCGTCGGGCGTGACGGTGACGCGCCGGGTCGTGCGGTTGAGCAGCTTCACGCGCAGGCGCGATTCCAGCGCCTGGATCTGCTTGGTGACGGTGCCCTTGGGCAGGGCCAGAGAGTCGGCGGCACGGGTGAAGGTGCCGGCTTCCACGACGCGGACAAAGATCCGCATTGCCTGGATTTGATCCATCGAATGCCTGTTCAGGGAGACCGGCATATGCCGGAAGGAGGCGGATTCTCACACAAGGAATGCGCCCCTACGGAGTGCCCGATTGTTCTCCGTTTGGAAACAGAGTAGGGCTGTGTTTCCTGTTTCAACGTGCTTGTAGCGCCTTATATTTCAACCATCGCCCATCCCCCTGAGGTCGCCCATGTCACCCCGTCCATCGTCCCGGTCCGCTGAAGCTGCTGCGCTTGCCGCGGCGCAAGGCGTGGAGTCCGATCTGTCGATCGAGCTGCCCGGCCGCGAGCCCGTGGCTGCCCGTGTCTACGGACTGCGTCCACGGGGCGAGACCGTGCCGCTGGTGCTGCACTTCCATGGCGGCACCTTCATCTGCGGCAACCTCGACAACGGCCGCAATGTGGCCCGGCTGCTGGCCGGCGCGGGCGCGGTGGTGGTCTCGCTGGACTACCCGCTGGCCCCGGCGGCCCCGTTCCCGGAGCCGGTCGAGGTAGGTTATGCGGCGCTCGAATGGCTCTACAAGCAGCGCGTGAAGCTTGGCGGCAAGGGCGCCCAGGTGTACCTGGCCGGCGAAGAGGCCGGCGGCAACCTGGCGGCCAGCGTGGCCCTGGTGGCCCGCGACCGCGCCCATCCGCCGCTGGCAGGCCAGATCCTGCTGTCGCCCATGCTCGACCCGTGCGCCGGCACCGCCTCGCTGCGCAATGCGACCAACGACGCGGCCGAATGCCGCTGGGCCACGGGCTGGGCCAAGTACCTGAGTTGTCCCTCGAACGCCACGCACCCCTATGCGGTGCCGAGCGGATCGCTGCGGCTGGCCTCGCTCGCACCGGCGCTGGTGCTGGTGGGGCCCGACGACGCGATGCGCGACGAGGCCATGACCTTCGCGGGCCGCCTGCGCTCGGCCGGCATCGAGGTCACGAGCAGCGTGCTGACCGGCGCCGACAACTGGCCCAAGGCGCTGTACGACACCGAGGCCGTGGGCTGTGCGTCCTGCGAAGCCAGCGTGCAGCAGCACTTCCGCGAGTTCTTCAGCGCCACCACACCGCCCCCGGCGGTCCCTGAGCCCAGCTAGGCCCGCGAGGGTCCGCTCCGCCCCCTGAACCAAGCCGCCGCCTCCACCGAGGCGGGTGGCAGGGCTTTCTGTTCTCCGAATTCCGCCTCCTGACGCCGCCGGCGCCGGGATGGCCTGTTGCATCCCGAAAAAGTCATCGAGAAGGACGAACCATCATGTCGAACAAGAACGAACAATCGCTGTCTTCCGCTGCTCGCAAGAGCCTGTGGCCTGCCGTCACCGGCCTCACCGCGGTGCTGGCCGTGGCCGCCGCGGTGGTGGGCATGTACAGCTTCAAGGCCGAGGCCACCGCCCCGGTCGCTGCGCAACAGGGCACGCCGGTGTCGGTCGCCACCGTGGCGTCGAGCGAGATCAACGCCTGGGACGAGTTCTCGGGCCGGCTCGAAGCCGTGCAGCGCGTCGACGTGCGCTCCCGCGTGGCAGGCGCCGTGCAGGCGGTGCACTTCCGCGAAGGTGCGCTGGTGAAGCAGGGCGACCTGCTCATCACCATCGACCCGGCGCCGTACGCCGCCGAGGTGGAGCGTGCCGAGGCGCAGGTCGCCTCGGCGCAGGCCCGCCAGGCCTTCAGCCGCAGCGAGCAGGAGCGCGCCAAGCGCCTGTGGGACGAACAGGCCATCGCGCAGCGTGAACTCGACGAGCGCGTGAACGCCGGCCGTGAAGCCGAAGCCAACCTGCGCGCCGCGCAAGCCTCGCTGCAGACCGCACGCCTGAGCCTGGGCTACACCCAGGTGCGCGCACCGGTGTCGGGCCGCATTGGCAAGCTCGAAGTGACCGTCGGCAACCTGGTGGCCGCCGGCCCCGGCGCGCCCGTGCTGACCACGCTGGTGTCGGTGAGCCCGATCTACGCGAGCTTCGATGCCGACGAGCAGGTGATCACCCGCGCGCTGAAGGACCTGCCGGCCAACGCCGGCGCCCGCGGCCAGATCGACACGATCCCCGTGCAGATGGGCACCGCCGGCCTCGAAGGCACGCCCTTCACCGGCAAGCTGCAGCTGATCGACAACCAGGTCGACGCCCGCAGCGGCACCGTGCGTGTGCGCGCTTCGTTCGACAACAAGGACGGCGCGCTCATTCCCGGCCAGTTCGCCCGCATCCGCATGGGCCAGGCCCGCAACGACACCGCGCTGCTGGTGAGCGAGCGTGCCATCGGCACCGACCAGAACAAGAAGTTCGTGATGGTCGTGGGTGACGACAACAAGGCCATGTACCGCGAGGTGACGCTGGGCGCGCCCATCAACGGCCTGCGCGTGGTGAGCAAGGGCCTGAAGGCCGGCGACCGTGTGGTGGTGAACGGCCTGCAGCACATCCGCCCGGGTGCGCTGGTGGTGCCGCAGACCGTGACGATGGACGCCAAGCTCGATACGAAGCAACAACAACCGGAACGCGTGGCCGAGGCCGCGAAGTCCTGATTTCGGAGGAGGGCGCCCTGGCGCCCGCCGGAGAACCAACATGAATCTCTCAAAATTCTTCATCGACAGGCCGATCTTTGCCGGCGTGCTGTCGCTACTGATGCTGATCGCCGGCCTGATTGCGCTGCGCGGTCTGCCGATCTCGGAGTACCCGGAAGTCGCGCCGCCCTCGGTGGTGGTGCGCGCAACGTACCCGGGCGCCAACCCGAAGGTGATCGCCGAAACGGTGGCCACGCCGCTCGAAGAGCAGATCAACGGCGTCGAAGGCATGCTCTACATGGGCAGCCAGGCGACGACCGACGGCGTGATGACGCTGACCGTCACCTTCCGCCTGGGCACCGACCCTGACAAGGCCCAGCAGCTCGTGCAGAACCGCGTCTCGCAAGCCGAGCCGCGCCTGCCCGAAGAAGTGCGGCGCCTGGGCATCACGACCGTCAAGAGCGCACCCGACCTGACGATGGTGGTCCACCTCGTCTCGCCGAACAACCGCTACGACATCAACTACCTGCGCAACTACGCGGTGCTGAACGTGAAGGACCCGCTCGCGCGCATCGAAGGCGTGGGCCAGGTGCAGATCTTCGGCGGCGGCGACTACTCGATGCGCGTGTGGCTCGACCCGCAGAAGGTCGCGCAGCGTGGCCTCTCGGCTTCCGACGTGGTGGCTGCGATCCGTGGCCAGAACGTGCAGGCCGCGGCCGGCGTGGTCGGTGCATCGCCGGGCCTGTCGGGCGTGGACATGCAGCTGTCGATCAATGCGCAAGGCCGCCTGCAGAGCGAAGAAGAATTCGGCGACATCATCGTCAAGAGCGGCACCGACGGCGCCGTCACGCGTCTTCGCGACATCGGCCGCCTCGAAATGGGCGCCGCCGACTACTCGCTGCGTTCGCTGCTGAACAACGACCCGGCCGTCGGCATGGGCGTGTTCCAGGCACCGGGCTCCAACGCGCTCGACATCTCGTCCAACGTCCGCAAGACGATGGAAGAACTCAACAAGAACATGCCGGAAGGCCTGGAATACCGCATTGCCTATGACCCGACGCAGTTCGTGCGCGCATCGATCGAATCGGTGATCCACACGCTGCTCGAAGCCATCGCGCTGGTGGTGCTGGTGGTGATCCTGTTCCTGCAAACGTGGCGCGCCTCCATCATTCCGCTGCTGGCCGTGCCGGTGTCGGTGATCGGTACCTTCGCGGTGCTGCACATCCTCGGGTTCTCGATCAATGCGCTGAGTCTGTTCGGGCTGGTGCTGGCGATCGGCATCGTGGTGGACGACGCCATCGTGGTGGTGGAGAACGTCGAGCGCAACATCGAGGCGGGACTCACGCCGCGTGAGGCCACGTACCGCGCCATGCGCGAAGTGTCGGGCCCCATCATCGCGATCGCGCTGGTGCTCGTGGCCGTGTTCGTGCCGCTGGCGTTCATCAGCGGCCTCACGGGCCAGTTCTACAAGCAGTTCGCGGTGACCATCGCGATCTCGACGGTGATCTCGGCCATCAACTCGCTGACGCTGTCGCCGGCCCTGGCTGCACTGCTGCTGCGCGGCCATGACCAGCCGAAGGACGCCCTGACGCGCGGCATGGACAAGGCCTTCGGCTGGCTGTTCCGTGGCTTCAACAAGTTCTTCCATCGCGGCTCCGAGGCCTACAGCGGCGGCGTCAAGCGCGTGATCTCGCGCAAGACGCTGATGCTGGTGATCTACCTCGCGCTGGTCGGCGTGACCTTCGGCCTCTTCAAGGCGGTGCCCAGCGGCTTCGTGCCGGCGCAGGACAAGCAGTACCTCATCGGTTTTGCCCAGCTGCCCGACGGCGCCACGCTCGACCGCACGGAAGAGGTGATCACCCGCATGGGCGAGATCATGAAGAAGAACCCGAACGTGGAAGACGCCATTGCCTTCCCGGGCCTGTCGATCAACGGCTTCACCAACAGCTCCAACTCGGGCATCGTGTTCGCCACGCTCAAGCCCTTCGACCAACGCAAGCGTGCCGACCAGAGCGGCGGTGCGGTGGCCGGCCAGCTCAACGGTGCGTTCTCGAGCATCCAGGACGCGTTCATCGTGATGTTCCCGCCGCCGCCGGTGGCAGGCCTGGGCACGACCGGCGGCTTCAAGCTGCAGATCGAAGACCGGGCCTCGGTCGGCTACGACCAGATGGACGTCGCGGTGAAGGCCTTCATGGCCAAGGCGTATGCGGCGCCCGAGCTGACGGGCATGTTCACGAGCTGGCAGGTCAACGTGCCGCAGCTGTACGCCGACATCGACCGCACCAAGGCGCGTCAGCTCGGCGTGCCCGTGACGGACATCTTCGACACGATGCAGATCTACCTGGGTAGCCTGTATGCCAACGACTTCAACAAGTTCGGCCGCACGTACTCCGTGCGCGTCCAGGCCGATGCGCCGTACCGCGCCCGTGCCGAAGACGTGGGCATGCTGAAGGTGCGCTCGACCTCGGGCGAAATGGTGCCGCTGGCCGCGCTGATGAAGGTCAACTCGACCTTCGGCCCGGAACGCGCCATGCGCTACAACGGCTACCTGGCCGCCGACATCAACGGCGGCCCGGCCCCCGGCTATTCGTCGGGCCAGGCGCAGGACGTGATCACCAAGATCGCGGCCGAGACGCTGCCCAAGGGCGTGAGCTTCGAGTGGACCGAGCTGACGTACCAGGAAATCCTGGCCGGCAACTCCGCCTTCCTGGTGTTCCCGCTGGCCATCCTGCTGGTGTTCCTGGTGCTGGCCGCGCAGTACGAAAGCCTGACGCTGCCGATCGCGATCATCCTGATCGTGCCGATGGGCATCATGGCCGCGATGGCGGGCGTGTGGATCTCGGGAGGCGACAACAACGTCTTCACGCAGATCGGGTTGATCGTGCTGGTGGGGCTGAGTGCGAAGAACGCGATCCTGATCGTGGAGTTCGCACGGGAGCTGGAGTTCGCCGGACGCACGCCGATCCAGGCCGCGATCGAAGCCAGCCGCCTGCGCCTGCGCCCGATCCTGATGACCTCGCTGGCCTTCGTGATGGGTGTGCTGCCCCTGGTGCTCTCGACCGGCGCCGGCTCCGAGATGCGCAAGGCGATGGGCGTGGCGGTGTTCGCCGGGATGATCGGCGTGACGGCCTTCGGCCTGTTCCTGACGCCGGTGTTCTACGTGCTGATGCGCCGCCTGGCGGGCAACCGGCCGCTCAAGCTGCATGGCGAAGTGCCGCACGGCGACGACTTCGTGTCGGCCGACCACCCCGTGGCCTCGTCGCACGGTGGCGGCGGTGGCGGCCTGCACCCGGTGCCGGCCTCGCCGCGCCCCTCGCATGGCGCGCATGACTGATCGACAAGAAGAAAGAAGGTTGTCCATGACATTCGCAATCCCAACCCTGATGCGCCCGCTGCGCGCCGCCGTGCTGCCGCTGGTGGCGGCCCTGGTGCTGGCCGGTTGCGCCAGCGTGCCTTCGGGCATGCCCACGGTGCCGACCGCGGCGCAGTTCAAGGAACAGCCGGGTGCCACGGCGCCGGCCGGCTTCACCCGGGCCACGCCCGCCGAGGCGCAGCCGCGCGGCGAGTGGTGGCTGGCGTTCAACGACCCGGTGCTCAACACGCTGATCCAGCGCGCCGAGGTCGACAACACCAACATCCAGGCCGCCGCCGCGCGGCTGGCCGAGGCCCGCGCGCTGGCGCGCAGCGCCCAGGCCGACCGCCTGCCGCAGATCGGCCTGGGCGCCGGCGCCAACCGCGGTGCGGGCCTGGACAAGGCCACGGCCAGCACCCGGCCGGGCACCATGACCAACATCGGCGCCACGTTCTCGTACGAGGTCGACCTGTTCGGCCGCCTCTCGGGCGCGGCCGATGCGGCCAAGCTCGACGCGGCCGGCCGCGAGGCGCTGCTGCAGAGCACCCGCCTCGCGGTGCAGGCCGAGGTGGCGCAGACCTACCTGCAGCTGCGCGCGCTCGACGCCGAGCGCGTGCTGGTGCGCGAATCGGTCGCCGCTTACCGCGACACGCTGCGCCTCACGCAGCGCCGCCAGCAGGCCGGCGACATCGCCGAGCTCGACGTGGCGCGCGTGCAGACCGAGGTGTCGTCCACCGAGTCGGATGCGCTCGCGCTCGACCGCCAGCGCGCGCAGGTGGAACATGCACTGGCCGTGCTGGTGGGCGATTCGGCCTCCAGCTTCGGCATGCGGCCCGACGACTGGGGCACCGCGCTGCCGGTGATCCCGCCGGGCGTGCCGTCCACGGTGCTCACGCGCCGGCCGGACGTGTCGGCCGCGCAGAGCGCCGTCATGGCGGCGCAGGCCCGCGTGGGCGTGGCGCAGACCGCGTGGTTCCCGAACATCTCGCTGACCGGCGCGGCCGGCTATGCCTCGCCCGAGATCGGCGACCTCTTCAAGTGGTCGGCCCGTTCGTGGGGCGTGGGCGCGCTGCTGTCGCTGCCGATCTTCGACGGCGGGCGCCGCGAGGCCGGTGTGCAGGGCGCCAACGCCCAGCTCGACGGCGCACTGGCCAGCTACCGCTCGCAGGTGCTGGTGGCGTTCCAGGAGGTCGAAGACCAGCTGGCGGCCATCCGCATCCTGCAGGAGCAGTCGGTGGTGCAGGCGCAGGCCGTGACCTCGGCCCAGCGCGCCACCAGCCTGTCGGACACGCGCTACCGCAACGGCTACGTGAGCCAGCTCGACCTGCTCGACGCGCGCCGCAGCGAGCTGCGCAACCGGCGCCAGGCGCTGCAGGTGAAGTCGGCCCAGTACCAGGCGACGGTGGGGCTGATCCGCGCCATCGGCGGCGGCTGGGAAGTGCCGGCCGCCGAGAAGGTGGCGACCCGCTGATCGGGCTCTTCCGGGCTCAGGCGCTGTCGCCAGGGCCCGGATGCGTCGCCGTGGCGGCGGCCTGTTTCAGCGCCACCGCGCCCAGCGCGAGCGCACTCGAATAGCTGGCTTGCGGGCGCGCAGCCACCCGCAGCGGCCGGTAGCCGAGCGTGTCGGAGGTGCTGCCGGTGTCGTGGACGGCTTCGAGCAGGAGCCAGTAGAACCGGCCCGGCTCGCGTTCCTCGACCGTCAGCGCCAGATCGTTGAGGGCAGACATGGCTTGGTGGATGCGGCCCGCAGCGGGCCGCATCCCTTGGTACGTCCGATTCGGCTTTCCGGATTCGGTTCAGCGCTCAACGACAATCCCCGGATGAGTTCTAGAGCGACAAGCGGGCCGGCGCGCTGCGTCATGGTCCTGGGCACCACCAGCGGCGCCGGCAAGAGCTGGCTGGCCACCGCGCTGTGCCGGTGGTATGCCCGCCAGGGGCTGCGGGTGGCGCCGTTCAAGGCGCAGAACATGAGCAACAACGCCCGCGTGGTCGAGGGCGGCGAAATCGGCAGCGCCCAGTACTTCCAGGCCCTGGCCGCGAATGCCGTGCCCGACGTGCGCATGAACCCGCTGCTGCTCAAGCCCGAGCGCGACACCCACAGCCAGGTGGTGCTGATGGGGCAGGTGAACGAGGCGCTGTCGACCCTGCCGTGGCGCGGGCGCTGCGAGCGCGTCTGGCCGCAGATCGCGCAGGCCTTCGACGAACTGCGCGCCGAGAACGACGTGGTCGTGATCGAAGGCGCCGGCTCGCCGGCCGAGATCAACCTCATGGCCAGCGACATCGTCAACCTGCGCGTCGCCCGCCACGCCCAGGCGCGCTGCCTGCTGGCGACCGACATCGACCGCGGCGGCGCCTTCGCCCACCTGTACGGCACCTGGGCGCTGCTGCCCGAAGCCGACCGGGCGCTCATCAACGGTTTCGTGCTCAACAAGTTCCGGGGCGATGCGTCGCTGCTGGCGCCCGCGCCGCAGCAGCTGCAAGAGCTGACCGGCGTGCCCACCGTGGCCACGCTGCCCATGTGGTGGCAGCACGGCCTGCCCGAGGAAGACGGCGTGTTCGACGACCGCAGCCGCGCCAGCGGCGTGGTCACGCGCACCGTGGCGGTGGTCGCGTACCCGCGCCTGAGCAACCTCGACGAGTTCCAGGCGCTGAAGAACGTGCCCGGCGTGCGCCTGGTCTGGGCCCGCACGCCGGCCGACGTGGCCGGCGCCGACTGGATCGTGCTGCCGGGCTCCAAGCACACGAGCGGCGACCTCGCCTGGCTGCGCGCGCAGGGGCTGGACCGCGCCGTGGCCGAGCATGCCGGGCGCGGCGGCGCCGTGCTGGGCGTGTGCGGCGGGCTGCAGATGCTGGGCGAGGCGCTGGTCGATCCGCACGGCATCGACGGCAACGCGCCAGGGCTCGGGTTGCTGCCGCTCGTGACTGTGTTCGAGCGCGAGAAGACCGTGCGGCACCGCGAGGCGACCTTTTCCGGCGACCTCGTGGCCGGCCCCTGGGCCGCGCTGGCGGGCGTGCGCATCGCCGGCTACGAAATCCACCACGGCCAGACGGCCGCCCACCCCCAGCTGGCCCACGACGGCCGCGCCGTGATGCCCGAGGGCCTGGCCTGGCAGAACGCGCGCGGCAACGTGCTGGGCCTCTATTTGCACGGCCTGTTCGAGGACCCGGCCGCGCTGCAGGCGCTGTTCGGCACCACGGCGCCTACGCTGGACGCCACCTTCGACGGCCTGGCCGACTTCATCGACACCCACTTCGACGCCGGCGTGCTCGCCGGCCTGATCGCATGACCGACACCGATTTGATTCCCGCCATTCCCGACATCGCCGACGCCGCGCTCGCCGCGCGCCTGCAGGCCGCGCTCGACAACAAGACCAAGCCCGTCGGCGCGCTGGGCCGCCTCGAAGCGCTGGCGCTGCGCATCGGCACCATCCTGGGCAGCGAGCAGCCGGTGCTCGACGCGCCGCAGATGCTCGTGTGCGCGGGCGATCACGGGCTGGCGGCGCGCGGCGTGTCGGCCTACCCGAGCGACGTGACCTGGCAGATGGTCGAGAACTTCCTGGCCGGCGGCGCGGCCGTCAGCGTGCTGGCGCGCCAGCACGGCCTGGCGCTCACCGTGGTCGATTGCGGCGTGCGGCGCGACTTCGAGCCGCGCCCCGGCCTGGTGTCGCGGCGCATCGCCGCCGGCACGGCCGACGCCTCGGCCGGCCCCGCCATGACGCCCGAACAATGCGCCCAGGCCATCGCCAACGGCCGCGAGGTGGTGCGCGCGCTGCCGGGCAACGCGCTGCTGCTGGGCGAAATGGGCATCGGCAACAGCTCGTCCGCGGCGCTGCTGCTGTCGCGCCTGGCCGGGCTGGAGATCGGCCTGTGCACGGGCGCCGGCACGGGGCTCGATGCCGACGGCCTGGCGCGCAAGCGCGAGGTGCTGCGCGAGGTGCTCGCCCTGCACGCGGGCGCGACCGCGCCGCTCGAGGCGCTGGCCGCGTTCGGCGGCTTCGAGGTGGCGACGCTGGTCGGCGCCGTGCTGCAGGCGGCGCAGGAGCGGCGCGTGATCGTGGTCGACGGCTTCATCGCCAGCGCCGCCGTGCTGGTCGCCCAGGCGATCCGCCCGCAGGTCACGCAGCGCTGCGTGGCGGCGCACAGCTCGGCGGAGCCCGGACACACACTGCTGCTGAAACACCTCGGGCTCGAGCCCTTGCTGAACCTCGACCTGCGCCTGGGCGAGGGCTCGGGCGGTGCGCTGGCGTGGCCGTTGCTCGAATCGGCCTGCCGCATCCTGCGCGAGATGGCGAGCTTCGAATCGGCGGGCGTGTCGCGCCAGCAATGAACGGCGTGCGCCATTTCCTGCTGGCGGTCCAGTTCTTCACCCGCGTGCCGGTGACGGGAAAACTCGCCGCCTGGGTCGGCTTCAGCCCGCAGATGCTGCGCGCCGCCGCGGCGCATCTGCCGGCCATCGGCTGGATCGCGGGCGGGGTGGCGGCGGCCGTGTTCGTGGCCGTGGGGGCGGGTCTGCCGGGCGTGGCGGGGGCGCTGGTCGCGGCCGTGCTGAGCACCGTCGCCACCGTGATGCTCACGGGCGCCTTCCACGAAGACGGCCTGGCCGACGTGGCCGACGGCCTCGGTGGTTCGGCCAGCCGCGAGCGCGCGCTGGAGATCATGAAGGACTCGCGCATCGGCGCCTTCGGTGCGGTCGCGCTGGTGCTGGCGTTGGGCCTGAAGTTCGGCCTGCTCGCTGCGCTGGCCACGCGCGGGTTGGACGTGGCGGCGGTGTCGATCGTCGGCGCGCATGTGCTGTCGCGGCTGGCGCCGCTGTTCCTGATCCGCTGGCTGCCTTACGTGGGCGACAGCAGCGGCAGCAAGGCCAAGCTGCTGGCCGACGCGATCAGCGGCGGTGCGCTGCTCGTCGCCGTGCTGTGGGCCGCACCCGCCGTGGCGCTGCTGCTGTGCGCGCACGACGCGGTGCATGTGGGCGCGGCGCTTGCGGCGCTGGTGCTCGCCGGTGGCTGGATGGCGCGGCTCTTCGTGCGTCGGCTGCAGGGCTTCACGGGCGACGGACTCGGCGCGACGCAGCAGGTATGCGAGCTGGCAATCTACCTCGCGCTGGCGTGGAAGGCATGAGCGCCGCGACCGCCCAGCTCTGGCTGCAGCGCCACGCACCGGTGATCGCGCCGGCGGGCCTGTGCTACGGCGCGACCGACCTCGATGCCCACGCGGACGGCACGCAGGCCGCGGCCGAACGCATCGCGGCAGTGCTGCCGGTCGGTATCGCGCTGTGGAGTTCGCCGCTGCGGCGCTGCGCCATGCTGGCGGACGCCATCGTCGCGCTGCGGCCGGATCTTTCGGTGCGGCGCGATGCGCGGCTGGCGGAGATGAGTTTCGGCGCCTGGGAAGGGCGCCTGTGGTCTGCAGTGGCCCGTGAAGAATTCGAGGCCTGGACGGATCGCTTCGCCGATGCCCCGGCGGGAGGCGACGGCGAGAGCGTGCGCGCCTTCATGCGGCGCGTGGCCTTGGCGCATGCCGATTGGCTGGCGACCGGCGCCGACGCGCTGTGGGTCACGCACGCCGGCGTGCTGCGGGCGGTGCAGCTGCTGTCGCAGGGCGTGACGTGCCCCGAACAGGCCGATCAATGGCCCAACGACGCGGCGGCTTTCGGCGACTGGCGCGTGGTCGCCGCGCCGGTCGGCTGACGAGGCGCTGTCAGTTCTTCGCGCGCCACTGCTCGCGCCAGAGCCGGTCGAGCTGCCCCGCGAACTGCGGCGACGGGCCGCCCAGGAGCTGGTTCTGCCCGTTGCGCTGCACCAGGCCGTAGAGCCGGCCCGAGCCCTGGTCGTACAGCGCGATCGCGTTGTGGTCGTAGCAGTCGTGCGGCTTGCAGAAGGCGTGCAGCAGGTAGCGTGTGCCGTCCACCGTCACCCATTGCGGCTCGGGCGCCGGGCCTTCGCGGCGCACCAGCCAGCGTTCGGTTTCGCGCGTGCCCAGCGCGGCGCGCCAGGCCTTGTCCATCGCGGGGCCCCGGGCGAGGGCGGCCGGGCTGCCCGTGGCCGGTGCCGGTGGCTTGATCGTGGCAGCAGGTTCGGCGGGCGGCGTCGCGGCGCGAGCCGGGCCATCGCATCGCCAGTAGCGCTGCTTCATCAGCTCCGGGCCCAGTTGGCCGACGACCGGCTTGTCGGCCTTCAACGTGATCGACTGGCCGCGCGCATCGCGAAAGACCAGGAAATTCATCATCGCGTTGTCGCCCTTGCCTACGCGGCTCATGAGCGCCACGTCGAAGTTCGGCGGGGGCGGCTGGTTGCCGAAAAAGCTGTGGGCCGTGTCTGGCTGGCGGCCGACGACGCGGCGCTTGCCGCGCTCGGCGATCAGCATGTCTTCGCGCACCTGCAACGTAGGCGCGGCTGCGTCGGCGCAGTTGGTGGACCAGCGCCCGCCGTAGAGCGCCATCGTCTCGGGCGGCAGCACGCCGTCGCGCGACCAGGCGGCGCCCGCGCTGCACAGCGCTGCGAGAAAGAGGAGGGCGGCGGAAGGCGTCTTCTTGAAAATCGTTGTCGTCATGTGCGATGTGTGTGATGCCGCTCAGGCGGTCTTGGGTGCCGGCGTCTTGGGCTTGAACGAGCAGAAGGTGGAGACCGCGCATTCCCAGCAGCGCGGCTTGCGCGCCACGCAGACGTAGCGCCCGTGCAGGATCAGCCAGTGGTGCGCGTGCAGGCGGAATTCGGGTGGGATGCGCTTTTCGAGCTTGAGTTCCACGTCCAGCGGCGTCTTGCCGGGCGCGAGCCCGGTGCGGTTGCCGATGCGGAAGATGTGCGTGTCGACCGCGATCGTCTCCTCGCCGAAGGCCACGTTGAGCACCACGTTGGCCGTCTTGCGCCCCACGCCCGGCAGCGCCTCGAGCTCGGCGCGCGTGCGCGGCACCTCGCCGCCATGCAGCTCGACCAACATGCGACAGGCCTCGATCAGGTGCTTGGCCTTGCTGCGGTACAGCCCGATCGTCTTGATGTACGACTCCAGCCCTTCCACCCCGAGGTCGAGGATCGCCTGCGGCGTGTTCGCCACCGGATACAGCCGGCGCGTCGCCTTGTTCACGCCCACGTCGGTCGCCTGCGCCGACAGCAGCACGGCGGCCAGCAGCTCGAAGGGCGTGGTGTATTCGAGCTCCGTGCGCGGCTCGGGGTTGGCGGCCTGCAGGGTCGCGAAGAAGAGGGGGATGTCGGATTTTTTCATGGGTCGTGGGGGCCGCCGTTCATTGCAAGGGGCTCGCGGGGCGCATGCCGTGGAAGGCAGGGCGAGCACCGGCGTTTGCGGCGATGGATGCAATATATCGTCGAAAAGCCATGGCCCTACGCAGCTTTCCTGCCCGGGCTTTCGCGACAATGACGCCCAGAAAGTGAGACTGACCATGCAATTCGCCTCCCGCCTCGACAACGTCGAAACCTCCGCCATCCGCGAACTCTTCAAGCTGCTGGGCAAGCCCGGCATCATCAGTTTTGCGGGCGGCTTTCCCGACAGCGCCATGTTCGACGTCGAGGGCCTGAAGGAGGCGAGCCAGAAGGCGCTCACCGAAGAAGCCGGCGGGGCCCTGCAGTACGGCGCCACCGAAGGCTACGAGCCGCTGCGCAACCAGCTCTCGTCCTTCATGAAGACCAAGGGCGTCGACGTCGACCCCAGCGGCCTGATCGTCACCACCGGCAGCCAGCAGGCGCTGGACCTGCTAGGCAAGACCATGATCTCGCCCGGCGACAAGGTGATCGTCGAAGGCCCGACCTTCCTGGCCACGATCCAGTGCTTCCGCCTGTACGGCGCGCAGCTCATCAGCGCGCCCATCGACGCCAACGGCGTGAAGACCGACGAGCTCGAGAAGCTCATCGCCGAGCACAAGCCCAAGTTCGTCTACCTGATCCCCACCTTCGGCAACCCCAGCGGCGCCATGCTGAGCCTGGAGCGTCGCAAGAAGGTGCTCGAGCTGGCCGTGAAGTACCAGACGCTGATCGTCGAGGACGATCCCTACGGCGACCTGTATTTCGGCGAAGCGCCGCCGCCGTCGATCATGTCGCTGAGCAAGGACGTGCCCGGCAGCCGCGAGCTGCTCGCGCATTGCGGCAGCCTGAGCAAGGTGCTCAGCCCCGGCCTTCGCATCGGCTGGATGATCGCGCCGCCCGAGCTGCTGGCCAAGGCCACGATGTGCAAACAGTTCAGCGACGCCCACACCAGCACCTTCGCGCAGGCCACGGCCGCGCAGTACCTCAAGAGCGGCCGCATGCCCGGCACGCTGGCGCATGTGCGCGAGGTCTACGGCCAGCGTGCGCAGGCCATGGGCGCCGCGCTGACGCGCGAGCTGGGCGATGCGGTGAGCTTCACGCAGCCCAACGGCGGGTTGTTCTTCTGGGCGCGCCTGACGGGCGCCAACGGCAAGCTGGCCGATGCCAACGAGCTGGCCAAGCGTGCGATCGAGAAGCTGGTGGCCTTCGTGCCCGGCGCGCCGTTCTTCGCCGAGAAGCCCGATGTGGCGACGCTGCGCCTGAGCTTTGCCACGGCCGACATCGAGAAGATCGAAGAGGGCGTGAAGCGCCTCGGCCAGGCCCTGTAAATCGTCAGGGGGACCGGTGCAGGCGCGGTGCCGCCAGCAGGTCCAGGTTCTCTGAAATGGCCGCATCCACGTTCGGATGGCGGCCTTTCATTTTGGAGAGCGTCATGATGGTCTGCAGCGCCTTCAGGTCCTTGACCGAGGGCGCGACCTTGATCTGCGCAATGGCCGCCGGGGCGTTGCCGCCGTTCACCAATGCCATCACCTTGCTTGCCCAGTCGTTTGCGCGTGCCATGCTTTCACCTGTAATCCGTTGAATGCGCCGACTGTACACAGCGGGTTACCATCACCCATGAGAAAAACCTTCCAGCTTCAGGTCGAGGGCAAGCACCCCGACCGTCACCTCGAAGCCGTCAAGCACGAGATTCGCAAGTACATCAAGCGCGAGCGCCGCCGCGACCTGCCCGAAGGCGCCGACTTCTGGGACTTCGACTGCCGGTTCGGCGCCGCCCAGGAATCCGCCGAAACCATCCACCTCACGGCCATCACCGGCCTCATCGACGGTGTGGTGAAAGAGGGCGGCAAGCAGTTCTACATCGAGATCCTGGCCAAGCCCGGCAAGCGCCAGCCGCGGCCCGCGGGCGCGCCCGCGCACACCGAGAACGACGACGAGGAATAAGCCTCGTCAGATCAGCGCCTGCGCCAGCCGCAGGCCATGCCGCTGCTCCACTTCCTGCAGCGAGCGCGCAATCGACGGGTGCAGCCGCACCCCGTTCGCCGATTGCGCTTCCCGACGCTTCAACCCGCCTTCACCCGGCAGCCGCACAGGCTTGGCCGGGTCGACGGGCGCGTTGTCGCGGCATTTCGCGGCCACGTGGTCCATCTGGCGCAGGAAGGCCTCCTTGCCGCCGAAGGCGTGCAGGTCGTGCAGCGTGAGGTGCACCGTCGCGCCCCAGCCTTCGGGCGGGTCGGCGCGGCCGTGGCCCGCGAGGCCGGCCGTGAGCGTCTCGACCAGCAGCGCCATGCCGTAGCCCTTGTGGCCGTGGCTCAGGCCGCCCACGGGCAGCAGCGTGCCGGGCGGCTGGTCGAACAGCACCTGCGGGTTGTTCGACGGCTTGCCGGAGGCGTCGATGAGCCATTCCTCGGCGAAAGTCTCGCCGGCCGCGCGCTTGCGGTTGCTCATGCCGTTGGTGGTGATGGAGGCCGAGATGTCGACCATCACGCCGCCCTGCGAGAGCGGAAAGCCCATCGCCAGCGGATTCGGCGTGAACACCGCCTGCGTGCCGCCGAAGGGCGCGACGCTGGCGGTGTTGGGGTCGGAGCAGGCCAGCAGCATCAGCATGTCTTCCTGCAGCGCGCGCAGCATGTAGACCGCGAGGCAGGCGATGTGGTGGCTGCGGCGGATCACGAGCGAGGCGGTACCCAGTTCACGCGCACGCGGCACCAGCAGGTCCATGCCCTGGTCCATGAGCCACGGGCCGGGCAGGCGCTTGCCGTCCCACAGCACGGCGGCGGGGCGGTCGGACAGCACCTCGGGCGCGCCGTCGCGCGTCATGCCGCCCGATTCGATTTCTTTCACATAGCCGGCCAGCAGCGCGAGGCCGTGGGTGTCGTGGCCCAGCAGGTCGCCTTCGACCAAAGTGCGCGCGACGCTGTCGGCCATCGAGGCCGCGAGCCCCGCCTTCTGCAGCAGGGCACTGGCGTAGTCGCGCAGCGCGTCGGCGCGGTAGAGCGGGGCGGCTTCTGTCATTTCAGGATCTCCAGCACGCGGTCGAGTCCGCCTTCGTTGATCGCCACCATGGCCTGCTCGCGCACCTTCGGCTTGGCGTGATAGGCCACCGAAAGCCCGGCCTCGCCCATCATCGGCAGGTCGTTGGCGCCGTCGCCCACGGCGATGGTCTCTTGCGGCGAGATGCCCATGAGCGAGGCCACTTCGAGCAGCGTGCGGCGCTTTTCGGCGCCATCGCAGATGTCGCCCCAGCTTTGCGTCACGACCTGGCCGGTGAGCTGGCCGTCGGCTTCGTCCAGCAGGTTGGAGCGCGCGAAGTCGATGCCCAGGCGGTCCTTCACGCGGTTCGCGAAGAAGGTGAAGCCGCCCGACACCAGCAGCACCTTGAGGCCGGCCTTCTTGCAGGCCGCGACCAGTTCGGTGGCGCCCGGGTTGAGCTTCAGGCGCTCGTCGTACACCTGCTGCAGCGCGGCCACGGGCACGCCCTGCAGCAGCGCCACGCGGCGGCGCAGGCTTTCCTTGAAGTCCTTGATCTCGCCGCGCATCGTGGCCTCGGTGATCGCAGCCACCTCGGCCTTCTTGCCGACGGCATCGGCGATCTCGTCGATGCACTCGATGTTGATCAGCGTCGAGTCCATGTCGAACGCGATCAGCTTGAAGTCGGCGAGCTTCAGCGGCGGCTTCACGCGCTGGAGGACGAGGCCGGGGGAGAGTTCAGTCGTAGCGCTCATGCGGGGGCGGTTTCCTTGACGAGGGGTTGTCCGAGGCTGCGCAGCACGTCGCGCACCATCTGGGCGCGGTCCTTCGGCTCCTTGAGTTCGCGCTCGATGCGCAGCTTCTCGTTGCCGGCAAGTTTGATGTGCTTGTTCTTCTGGATCAGCTGGATGATGGCCATGCCGTCCACCGGCGCGTCCTTGCGGAAGGTGATGTTGATGATGCCCGGCGCCGCATCGACCTTGACCACGCCGTAGGGCCGCGCGAGCACGCGCAGGCGGTGCGTGTCGATCAGCGTCTGGGCCTGCGGCGGCAGCTTGCCGAAGCGGTCGACGATTTCTTCCAGCAGCGTGTCGATCTGGTCGGGGTTCTTCGCGGTGGCGAGCTTCTTGTAGAACGACAGCCGCAGGTGCACGTCGCCGCAGTAGTCGTCGGGCAAGAGGGCGGGGGCGTGCAGGTTGATCTCGGTCGTGACCGACAGCGGCGAGAGCAGGTCGGGCTCCTGCCCGGCCTTCAGCGAGCGCACGGCTTCGCTGAGCATCTCGTTGTAGAGCTGGAAGCCGATCTCCATCATGTTGCCGCTCTGGTTCTCGCCGAGCACCTCGCCCGTGCCGCGGATCTCCAGGTCGTGCATCGCCAGGTAGAAGCCCGAGCCCAGTTCCTCCATCTGCTGGATCGCTTCGAGCCGCTGCGAGGCCTGCTTGGTCAGGCCTTCGGTGTCGGGCACCATCAGGTACGCATAGGCTTGGTGATGCGACCGGCCGACGCGGCCACGCAGCTGGTGCAGCTGGGCCAGGCCGAACTTGTCGGCGCGGCTCATCACGATGGTGTTGGCGGTGGGCACGTCGATGCCGGTCTCGATGATGGTCGAGCACAGCAGCATGTTGTAGCGCTGGGCCACGAAGTCGCGCATCACGCGCTCCAGCTCGCGCTCGGGCATCTGGCCGTGGGCCACGGCGATGCGGGCCTCGGGCAGGATTTCTTCGAGCTTCTGGCGGCGGTTCTCGATGGTCTCGACCTCGTTGTGCAGGAAGTAGACCTGCCCGCCGCGCTTCAATTCGCGCAGCACGGCTTCGCGGATCACGCCGGTGCCCTCGTTGCGCACGAAGGTCTTGATGGCCAGCCGGCGTTGCGGCGCGGTGGCGATCACGCTCAGGTCGCGCAGGCCTTCGAGCGCCATGCCCAGCGTGCGTGGAATCGGCGTGGCGGTGAGCGTGAGCACATCGACCTCGGCGCGCATCGCCTTCATCGCCTCCTTGTGGCGCACGCCGAAGCGGTGCTCCTCGTCGATGATCAGCAGGCCCAGGTTCTTGAACTTGACCGACTGCGAGAGCAGCTTGTGCGTGCCGACGACGATGTCGACCTGGCCCTCGGCCAGGCCCTTGGCGGCGGCCGTGATTTCCTTGGCCGAGCGGAAGCGGCTCATCTCGGCCACCTTCACCGGCCACTTGGCAAAACGGTCGACCAGCGTCTGGTAGTGCTGCTCGGCCAGCAGCGTGGTCGGCGCGAGAAACGCCACCTGCTTGCCGCCGGTGACGGCGATGAAGGCGGCGCGCAGCGCCACCTCGGTCTTGCCGAAGCCCACGTCGCCGCACACGAGGCGGTCCATTGGCTGGGGCGAGATCATGTCCTGCACCACAGCGTGGATCGCGGCCTTCTGGTCGGCGGTTTCCTGGAAACCGAAGTCGTTGGCGAACACCTCGTAGTCGGCCGGCGAGTAGCGGAAGGCGTGGCCTTCGCGCGCGGCGCGGCGGGCGTAGATGTTGAGCAGCTCGGCGGCCGAGTCGCGCACCTGTTCGGCGGCCTTGCGCTTGGCCTTTTCCCACTGGCCGGAGCCCAGCTTGTGCAGCGGCGCCTCGTCGGCGCTCACGCCGGTGTAGCGGCTGATCTGGTGCAGCTGGCTCACGGGCACGTAGAGCGTGGCCTTGTCGGCGTACTCCAGGTGCAGCATTTCCTGCAGCAGCGGCTTGCCGTCGGCGCCCGTGCCCTGGCCCAGGTCCATGTGGATCAGGCCGCGGTAACGGCCGATGCCGTGCGCGCTGTGCACCACCGGGTCGCCCACGTTGAGTTCGGACAGGTCCTTGATCAGCGCCTCGACGTCGCTGACCTGTTCCTGCTTCTTGTTGCGCCGGCGCGTGGTGGGCGCGGTGGCGAACAGCTCGGTCTCGGTGACGAAGTCGATCGCCTGTTCGCGCCACGCGAAGCCCGAGGCCAGCGCGGCGGTGGCGATGCCGATCTTCTCGTCGCCCGAGGCCTCGAATTCGGCCAGCGAGTCGAAGGCCGGCGGGTTCACGCCGCTGGCGCGCAGGAAGTCGAGCAGGCTCTCGCGGCGGCCGTCGCTTTCGGCGATCAGCAGCACGCGGTGCGGCGTGGCGGCGATGTGGGCCTTCAGGCCGACCAGCGGATCTTCGGCGCCGCGCACGACGGCGAACGGCGGCAGCTTGTCGAACTCGGCGTAGGGCGCATCGGTGGCGATGTCGCCCCGGATGGCGAGCTGCGCGTGCGGCTTGGCGCGCTGGTAGAACTGCTCGGCATTGAGGAACAGCGCGTCGGGCGGCAGCGCCGGGCGTTCGGGGTCGCCCTGCACCAGCCGGTAGCGCTCGTTGGTGTCCTGCCAGAAGTGCTGGAACGCGGGTTCGAGGTCGCCGTGCAGCACGACGGTGGCGTCGGGGCCGAGGTAGTCGAACACCGTGGCCGTCTCGTCGAAGAACAGCGGCAGGTAGTACTCGATGCCGGCGGTGGCCACGCCGTTGCCCATGTCCTTGTAGATGCGGCTCTTGGTCGGGTCGCCTTCGAGCAGTTCGCGCCAGCGGCTGCGAAAGCGCGCGCGGGCGTCGTCGTCCATCGGGAACTCGCGGCCCGGCAGCAGGCGCACCTCGGGCACGGGGTACAGGCTGCGCTGGGTGTCGGGGTCGAAGGTGCGGATGGAGTCGATCTCGTCGTCGAACAGGTCGACGCGGAACGGCACCAGCGAGCCCATGGGAAACAGGTCGATCAGGCCGCCGCGCACCGCGTATTCGCCCGGGCTCACCACCTGTGTCACGTGGCTGTAGCCGGCCAGCGTGAGCTGCGCCTTGAGCTTCGATTCCTGCAGCTTCTGCTTGGCCTTGAACTGGAAGGTGTAGCCGGCCAGGAAGGCCGGCGGCGCCAGCCGGTACAGCGCGGTGGTGGCGGGCACCAGCACCACGTCGGCCTCTTTCTGGCTGATGCGCCACAGCGTGGCCAGGCGCTCGCTGATCAGGTCCTGGTGCGGCGAGAAGCTGTCGTAGGGCAGCGTTTCCCAGTCGGGGAAGAGGGCGCAGCGCAGTTCGGGCGCGAAGAAGGCGATTTCGTCGATGAGCCGCTGGGCGTCGTTCGCGTCGGCGGTGAACATCGCGGTGGCGCGGCCCGCGGCCTTCTCGCGCATGCCGAGCTGGGCCAGCATCAGCGCATCGGCGGACAACGGGGGACGCGGCAGCGTGAAACGCTTGCCCGCCGGGAGAAGGGGGAGGTCCATGGAGCGGCTCGAAAAATGCACGACACCCCGCGCCGGACGGCGAGGGGTGTGCGAATGTCAATTCTAGAATGGCGGCCCCTTATTCGCTTGTCGGCCATCGGCCCGTGCCGCACTCCTCATGTCATCTTCCCGTTTCTACGTGCTGATCCCCTGTGCCGGCTCCGGCCACCGTGCCGGCGGCACGCAGCCCAAGCAGTACCGGCGCCTGGCGGGCCAGTCGATGGTGGCCCACACGGTGGACGCGTTCCGTGCGCTGACCGGGCGTTTCGCGGGGGTGGCCGTGGTGGTGTCGCCCGACGACCGCGAGGTACAGACGGCGCTGCCGCGCTTTCCGGCGACCGGCGAATACCTGCTGCGCGTGGGCGGCCTGACGCGCGCCGCCTCGGTGCGCAACGGCCTGGCGGCGCTGCGACAGAAGGGCGCGGGCGCGCACGACTGGGTGCTGGTGCACGACGCGGCGCGTTGCCTGGTCACGTCCAGCCAGATCGAAGCGCTCATTGCCGCCTGCGAGCACGACGCCGTCGGCGGCCTGCTGGCGCAGCGGCTGGCCGACACGCTGAAGGTCTCGTCGACCGACAGCCGCTCGACCCAGACCCTGCCGCGCGCCGACAAGTGGCTGGCGCAGACGCCGCAGATGTTCCGCATCGGCATGCTGCTCGACGCGCTGGAGCGCGTGGGCGACGTGGTGACCGACGAGGCCAGCGCCATCGAGACCCTCGGTTTGGCGCCGCTGCTGGTGCCTGGCAGCGCGCAGAACTTCAAGGTCACGTTTCCCGAAGATTTCGCACTGGCCGAGGCAGTGCTGCTCGGCCGCAAGAAGGCCATGGCATGACGACGACCCCGTTCAACATCCGCATCGGCGAAGGCTGGGACGTCCACCAGCTGGTGGCGGGGCGCAAGCTCATCCTGGGTGGCATCGAGGTGCCGCACACCACCGGCCTGCTCGGGCATTCCGACGCCGACGTGCTGCTGCACGCCATCACCGACGCGCTGCTCGGCGGTGCCGGGCTGGGCGACATCGGCCGGCATTTTCCCGACACCGATGCGCAATTTCGCGGCGCCGATTCGGCCGTGCTGCTGGCCGAGGCGGCTCGCCGCGTGCGGGCGGCCGGCTGGGAGATCGGCAACGTCGACAGCACCGTGATCGCGCAGGCGCCCAAGCTGGCGCCGCACATCCCGGCCATGTGCCAGCGCATTGCCGACACGCTGGGCATTGCGCGCGATCAGGTCAATGTGAAAGCCAAGACGGCCGAGAAGCTCGGCCCGGTGGGCGAGGGGCGGGCGATGGAAGCCCGCGCCGCGGTGCTGCTGCACCGCTGAGCCCGGGGTTCTTCTTCAGGCGACCTGTTTCTTGCCCGGCACCTCGCCGGGCTTGCTGCTGCCCGCCGGCATCGCGCGCGGCATGCGGATGTGGGCCGCGAGGCCCCGGCCCGGCGTGCTGGTGAGCGCGAAGGTGCCGCCCATGCGCTCGATGTTCTTCGCCACGATCGACAGCCCCAGGCCGGCACCGGCCGCCGAGGTGCGCGCCGCGTCGCCGCGGAAGAAGGGCTTGGTCAGCTGCACGAGCAGGGCGGGCTCGACGCCCGCGCCGTGGTCGCGCACCTTGATCAGCACCGCGTCGTTGTTGGCCTGCGCCTGGATCGTGACGTCGGCCACGCCGGTCGACGGCGTCTTGCCGTAGCGCCGCGCGTTCTCGACCAGGTTGGAGATCACGCGCGTGAGCTCCACCTCGTCGCCCATCACCTTCAGGTCGGCGGGCACGTCGACGTGGATGTTCATCTCTTCGTAGTCCTGCACGGCGTAGGTGCAGGCGTCGATCACGTCGCGCAGCAGCACGGGGCGCTGGTCGACATGGTCGGGGCGGGCGTAGTCGAGGAACTTGTCGATGATCGCGTCGAGCTGCGCGATGTCGGCGGCCATGTGGTCGCGCGCGTCTTCGTCGGCCACGCTCATCTCGGTTTCGAGCCGCAGCCGCGCCAGCGGCGTGCGCAGGTCGTGCGAGATGCCGGCCAGCATGATGGCGCGGTCCTGCTCGATCTTGGCGAGCTGGTCGGCCATGCGGTTGAAGCCGATGTTCACCGCGCGGATTTCGTTGGTGCGGGCGCGTTCGTCGAGCCGGTGCGCTTCGTACTCGCCCTCGCGCACCTGCAAGGTGGCGCGCGACAGCTGCTTGAGCGGCAGGTTGATGAGCCGCGTGATCAGCGCCGCGCCGGCGAGCGACAGCGCCATCGCCGTGCTGAGCCAGACCAGCCAGGTGCGCCCTCCCACGCGGCTGAAGCGCGTGGGGTCGAGCAGCAGCCAGTAGGTGTCGCTCTCGATGGTGAAGCCGATCCACAGGCCCGGCTCGTCGTTCACGCGGCTGGCCACGGTGGTGCCTTCGCCGAGTTGGGCGATCAGCTCTTCGGTGACGCGCTCGTCGAGTGCGCCGCTGGTGTAGGGCTGGAAGCGGTCGTTGGGTTCGCGCGGCAGGATGCGCACGCCTTCCTGGTCGGCCAGCGTCTTGATCAGCGAGACCCGCGTGATCGCGTCCGAGTACACGAGCGCCGCGCGCGTGAGGTTCACGAGCGAGGCGATCTGGTGTCCGGTCTGGATGGCACGCGGCTCGTATTCGAGCGAGCGGAAGGTCTGCAGCCAGGCGACCGTGCAACCGATCAGCAGCAGTGCGAGCAGGAAGAAGGTGCGCCAGAAAAGACTGAAGCCCAGCTTGAGGCCGGGGCGGCGGTCACGTTGCGCGCTCGCTTCGAGCGGGCTCGGCATCGTGACCTGCGCACCGTCCTCCTGGGCCGGGTCAGGTCGGGCGGAATGGAGGCCGATGGCCACCTCTCAGCGGATCGTCAGGCCGTGCCGTCCGGCACGAACACGTAGCCCACGCCCCAGACGGTCTGGATGTAGCGCGGCGCCGCGGCGTCGGACTCGACCAGCTTGCGCAGGCGCGAGATCTGCACGTCCAGGCTGCGGTCGAAGGGTTCGAATTCGCGGCCGCGGGCCAGCTGGGCCAGCTTTTCGCGCGACAGCGGCTGGCGCGGGTGACGGACCAGCGCCTTCAGCATCGCGAACTCGCCGGTGGTCAGCGAGAGCTCTTCGCCGTCCTTCTTCAGGGTGCGCGAGCCGAGGTCGAAGGCGAACGGGCCGAAGGTGACGGTCTCGTTCTCGGTAGAGGGGGCGCCGGGCGCCTCGAGCGGCGGACGGCGGCGCAGCACGGCGTGCACGCGGGCCAGCAGTTCGCGCGGGTTGAAGGGCTTGCCCAGGTAGTCGTCGGCGCCGACTTCGAGACCGACGATGCGGTCCACGTCTTCGCCCTTGGCGGTGAGCATGATGATCGGCGTGCGGTCGTTGGCGGCGCGCAGGCGGCGGCAGACGGAGAGACCGTCTTCGCCGGGCATCATCAGGTCGAGCACGATCAGGTCGACCGTGTCGCGCAACAGGATGCGGTTGAGCGCCTTGCCGTCCTCGGCCACGATCACTTCGAATCCTTCCTGGGTCAGGTAGCGGCGCAGGAGGTCGCGGATGCGGGCGTCGTCGTCGACGATCACGATCTTGTCGGTGCGAGCGGGAACTTGAGTCATTTCTACAACGTTGAATTTGTAACAGCGCCGATTCTGAAGGCGTTAGGACCCCATTGCTGCCGAATTCCGTAGTGGTTGACACTAAGTTACACAACTTGCGGCCGCTCGCCGTCTGGTCATCCGGGCTTTGCCCGGTGGTGGCACAGTCCGTGCTGCCTTATGACGATTGCGCGATGAGACCTTCTTTTTCCGCCTTGCCTCTGCTTTTTTTCGCTTGCGCTTGTGGTGCGACGTCCGCCGTTTCCGAAGGGTTTTTACGGGTCAGTGAAGGACGCCGCAGCGAAGTGCGCGATGCCGTGGCCGCGCACCGGGCGGCCCAGCGGGAAGAGCAGCGCCGCGGCGAAGCGATCGCCGGGCGCCGCCTCACGGCGGGCGAATTGTTCGAGTTGCGGCAGCAGGTCCGGGGGCAGTGGGTGCCCATGGGAACGGGTGTTCTTTTGAATTCGGCAGAATCACAGCCTGCCGAGCGCATCGTGCCGGCACCGCAGCCCGTCGCCAGTCCGCAAACCGCGCCGCGCAGCCTGCGCCACTGAAGAAGACGGCGCAGGCGAGGGCTTTTCCTCGCATCCACCAGGGAGAAATCTGTCTTGAAGACTGTTCAATTGATCGCGGCCTGCGCCGCGCTGACCTTTGCCGGTGCCGCCTTGGCCCAGAATGCCGTCATGCCTGCTCCACAAAACGTGCTCCAGCTGTCGGTCTCCGGCACCGTCGAAGTTCAGCAAGACCTGCTGAGCATGACCCTCGTCACCACGCGCGACGCCGCCGAGGCGGGCACCGTGCAAACCCAGCTCAAGACCGCGCTCGATGCCGCGCTGGCCGAAGCCAAGAAGAATGCGCAGCCGGGCCAGCTCGACGTGCGCACGGGCAACTTCAGCCTCTCGCCGCGCTACACCAAGGACGGCAAGATCAACGGCTGGCAAGGTTCGACCGAACTGGTGCTCGAAGGCCGCGACTTCGCGCGCATCACCCAGACGGCCGGGCGCATCAGCACGCTCAGCGTGGGCAACGTCGGCTTCGGCCTGAGCCGCGAACAGCGCGCCAAGACCGAGACCGAGGCACAGAACATTGCCATCGACAACTTCAAGCAGAAGGCCACCGAGCTGGCCAAGGGCTTCGGCTTCGGTGGCTACACGCTGCGTGAGGTGTCGGTGAACGCGAACGACAGCGGCCCGATCCGCCCGCGCGTGATGGCCATGCAGGCCAAGTCGTTCTCGGCCGCCGATTCGGCCGTGCCGGTGGAGGCGGGCAAGACCAGTGTGGTCGTGAACGTTTCGGGGTCGGTGCAGCTCAAGTAAGAAGCGCATGGCGCCGGCGGGCCGATGCCGCCGGCGTCTTCCAGATATCTCTATTTATATTTACTGAGCCGTCCAGCCGCCATCCATGGCCCAGGCGACGCCCCGCACCTGATCGGCTGCGGGAGAGCTCAGGAAGACGGCCAGCCCGCCCAACTGCTCGACCGTCGTGAACTGCAGCGAGGGCTGCTTTTCCCCCAGCAATTCGTTCTGCGCCTGGAGGGCCGAAATGCCTTCGCGGGCCGCGCGGTCGTCGATCTGCTTTTGCACCAGCGCCGTGAGCACCCAACCCGGGCAGATCGCGTTGCAGGTGACGCCAGTGGTGGCGGTTTCGAGCGCCACCGATTTCGTCAAGCCCACGATGCCGTGCTTGGCCGCGACATACGCCGACTTCTGCGCCGAGGCCACGAGCCCGTGCGCCGACGCGACGTTGATGATGCGGCCCCAATTGGCCTCGCGCATCGCGGGGATCGCCAGGCGCGTCGTGTGGAAGGCGCTCGTGAGGTTGATGGCGATGATCGCGTCCCAACGTTCGGTCGGGAAGTCTTCGACCTTGGCGACGTGCTGGATGCCGGCGTTGTTCACGAGGATGTCGACGCGGCCGAACTTCGACGCGGCGAACTTCATCATGTCCTCGATCTGGTCGGGCTTGCTCATGTCGGCCCCGTGGTACTCGGCGCGCACGCCGAGCGCCTCGATCTGGGCCTTGGGGGTGTCGGCGTCGCCGAAGCCGTTGAGCACGATGTGTGCGCCCTGTTGGGCCAGCGCCTTGGCGATGGCGAAGCCAATGCCACTGGTGGACCCCGTGACAAGCGCGGTTTTGCCTTTGAGCATGAAGATCAATCTCCGGATGAATTAGGATGCAACGAGACCATTATCCGCACCCGAACCCCTCCGTTTCCATGACAGAACCGACCCTTCACGACGTGGCCTGCAACGACGCCCAGGGCGGTCACCGCATGGCCTATTGGCAATGGGGCAACGCGCACAGCGCGCATGTCGTGGTCTGCGTGCACGGACTGACCCGGCAGGGGCGCGACTTCGACGTGCTCGCGCAGGCCATCGTGGCGCGCGCGGGCGGCGATGTGCGCGTGGTCTGTCCCGACGTGGTCGGGCGCGGGCGCAGCGACTGGCTGCGCGACCCCGCTTTCTATCAAGTGCCGGTGTATGCGGCCGACATGGTGACGCTGATCGCGCAGTTGCACGGCGAGCATCCCATGGACACGCTCGACTACGTCGGCACCAGCATGGGCGGCCTGATCGGCTTCGTGTTGGCCGGCCACAAGGAACTGCCGCTGCCACGGCCCATTCGCCGTTTCGTCGCGAACGATGTCGGCCCCACGGTCGAGCCCGCCGCCATCCAGCGCATCGGCGCGTATGTGGGCAAGAGCGGCCAGTTTCCGAGCGTGCAGGCCGCGGCCGACGCGATGTGGGCCCTGTCGACCACCTTCGGGCCGCACACGCCGGAACAGTGGCGTGCGCTGTCGCAGCACATGGTGGTGCCGGCTTCTGAGCGCAGCGCCGATGGCGCTGCCAAGACCGCCAGTGCCGGCCCGGTGGGCGAGGGCGCCTGGGTGCTGCACTACGACCCGGCCATCGGCGTGCCGCTGCGCGCCATCACGCCCGAGATCGCCGCGCAAGGCGGGGCCGTGATGTGGAGCCTGTACGACGCCATCGAGGCGCGCACGCTGCTCACGCGCGGCGCGGTGTCCGACCTGCTGTCGCCCGAGACGGCGGCCGCGATGATGCAGCGCGGGCCGCGTGCCACGCTCGTCGAGTTCGAGGGCGTGGGGCACGCGCCGACTTTCGTCGATCCCGCACAGGTCGCCGTCGTCACGAATTTCCTGTTCGATTGAGGGCATCGTGAAGCGAGAGTCTGCGAACCTTCAGACGGCACCCCTGTCCGACGGCGTCATGGTCGACTACCCGCTGTCGGCCGCCACGGCCGACCGCTCGCCGGTCATGGAGAACATGCTGGCGCGCGCCCGCGCGTTCGCCGAGCCGCTGATCGCCGACGAAAAACTCGACACCGGCGAGAACACGCTGGCGCACGCCGATGCCGTGGCCGCCATCGTCGCGAAGATGGGCGGCTCCGAGGCGATGCAGGCCGCGAGCTACCTCGTGTATTCCTGCCAGCACCTGAACCGCCCGCAAGAAGTGATCGCCAAGGTTTTTGGCGACAACTTCGCGGCGCTCGCGGTCGAGACCACCAAGCTCGTGCGCGTGCAGGAGCAGGCGCGCACGGCCTCGCAAGGGCACCATGCCGAAGGCGCCGGCGCACAGACCGAGAACGTGCGCAAGATGCTGCTGGCGTTTTCGCGCGACCTGCGCGTGGTCATGCTGCGGCTGGCCTCGCGCCTGCAGACACTGAGGCACGCGGCGGCCAGCAAGCAGCCTGCACCCGAAAGTGTGGCGCGCGAGTCGCTGCAGGTGTTTGCGCCGCTCGCGAACCGGTTGGGCATCTGGCAGGTGAAGTGGGAAATCGAAGATCTCTCGTTCCGCTTTCTCGAGCCCGAGACCTACAAGCTGATCGCACGGCTGCTCGACGAGAAGCGCATCGAACGCGAAGGCCACGTCGAGCAGTTGCGCTCGCAGCTGGAGCACGAACTGCAGGCCGAAGGCGTCAAGGCCACGGTGCAGGGGCGTCCGAAGAACATCTACAGCATCGTCAAGAAGATGCGCGGCAAGTCGCTCGACTTCGAGCAGGTCTTCGACATCCTCGCGCTGCGCGTGGTGGTGCAGGACGTGAAGGACTGCTATGCCGCGCTGGCCTGGGTGCATTCGCACTTCCAGCCCATCGACGAAGAGTTCGACGACTACATCGCACGGCCCAAACCCAACGGCTACCAGTCGCTGCACACGGTGGTGCGCGAGATCGTCGATGGCAAGGTGGGCAAGCCGATCGAGATCCAGATCCGCACCGAAGAAATGCACGACCACGCCGAGCATGGCGTGGCCGCGCACTGGGCCTACAAGGAAGCGGGCCACAAGGGCTACGCGGGCGTCTGGGCCAGCGGCGAGTACGACGCCAAGATCGCGGTGTTGCGCCAGCTGCTGGCCTGGGAGCGCGACCTGTCGGGCGGGTTGCAGGGGCAGGGGCTGTTCGACGACCGCATCTATGTGCTCACGCCCGATGCCGCCATCGTCGAGTTGCCGCAGGGCGCGACACCGGTCGACTTCGCCTACACGGTGCACACGACGCTGGGGCATCGCTGCCGCGGTGCGCGTGTCGATGGCGCGATGGTGCCGCTGAACACGCCGCTGTCGAACGGGCAGACGGTCGAGATCATGGCGGCCAAGGAAGGCGGTCCGTCGCGCGACTGGCTGAATGCGGAGCTGGGTTACCTCGCGAGCCACCGCGCGCGCGCCAAGGTGCGCGCCTGGTTCAACGCGCAGATCACGCACGAGACCGTGGCGCGCGGACGCGAAGCCGTCGAGAAGCTGCTGCAGCGCGAAGGCAAGACGGCCATGCGGCTCGAGGACCTGGCGTCGCAGCTCGGCTTCAAATCGGCGGACCATCTGTTCGAGGTGGTCGGCAAGGACGAGTTTTCGCTGCGCAACATCGAGACGCTGCTGCGCCCGCCCGAGCCGGCACTGAACCCTGATGACGGCGTGCAGATCAAGAAGGCCCGCGGCAGCGAGAAGTCGGGCAAGGGCGGTGTGCTCGTGGTGGGCGTGTCGTCGCTTATGACGCAGCTCGCCAAGTGCTGCAAGCCGGCGCCGCCGGATGCGATCCGCGGCTTCGTCACGCGCGGCCATGGCGTCAGCGTGCATCGCGCGGATTGCAGCAACTTCCGCACGATGGCCGCGAAGGACGGCGAACGCGTGATCGATGTCGAATGGGGCCTGCCGAAGAAGGGTGCGGATGCGCCGGTCTACGCGGTCGACGTGGCCGTGGAAGCGGCCGACCGTCAGGGCCTGCTGCGCGATATCTCTGATGTGTTTGCGCGCGAGAAGATGAACGTGATCGGCGTGCAGACGCAGTCGATCAAGGGCACGGCGTGGATGACCTTCACCGTGGAAATCGCCGATGCCGCGCGCCTGACCCAAGTGCTCGGCGTGGTGACAGCAGTGACTGGTGTGCGATCTGCACGTCGGCGCTGAAAAGGGCCATTTCTCCTGCTATACTCGATGCTTCTCTTAGGCGCGTAGCTCAGTTGGTTAGAGCACCACCTTGACATGGTGGGGGTCGTTGGTTCGAATCCAATCGCGCCTACCAAATTCAAACACGGGTTGCAGCGATTTCGCTGCAACCCGTTCGTCGTTTGGGCGATGTGTTTGTCTCTGGATCAGCCTGGTCGCCACGAGTGATCGGCGCAAGCAAAAAACCTC
This sequence comes from Variovorax sp. GW821-FHT09A10, assembly GCF_059418385.1. Lineage (NCBI taxonomy): Bacteria > Pseudomonadati > Pseudomonadota > Betaproteobacteria > Burkholderiales > Comamonadaceae > Variovorax > Variovorax sp. GW821-FHT09A10. The sequence continues at coordinate 814,916 of NZ_JBWKPT010000002.1, read as the reverse complement.
TTTCGCGGGCGGCCCTTCGCGCGGTACAGGCAACGTCCCTGAGCCATGTGGTTGTGCTACCTTGAGCGGTCTGCCAACCTTCTCGAATTTCCTTGATAAGCGATCTGATGAATACGCGATCAACGTCTGTTGATCGGGCGCACGCCGACCACCGCGTGGCCGCATTGCTCAAGCAAGCCCCTCTCGAATTTGCGCGCGCGGTTTACGGCATCAATGACCTTGCTGCCGGCCGCGCCGACACCATGGCCGCGCGCGAAGTGGCGCGTGCACAACGACAGGGCATGCCTGTGACCGAGGAGCGCGCCGAGCAGCGCGCGCGTGCCTATCTTCCGACGGCGGGGCAGGAGCATTGCCCCCGATGCTGGGTCGTCTACGGGCAGAAGATCCCGCTGCGATTCAGGCTGTCGACCCCGGAGCGTCCCGAAACTGCAGCGTGTCATGCGTGCGGTGCCGAGTACGCGACCGCGTCGGATGCCTGAAGAAGAATCACGGTCAGGGTAAACCTTGTCGCGATGCAGCAAAACCGCTCCCTAGAATCATCTGATGACATGGGCGTCCATGTGAAGGAGTCTGTAGTGCAGAGCAAGAAGTCCGGGGTGAAGCCGGTCCAGCGTGTGATCAAGAAGTACCCCAACCGACGGCTCTACGACACGGAGACATCCACGTACATCACGCTGACCGAGGTCAAGCAACTGGTCATCAAGAACGCGCAGTTCGTGGTGCGCGACGCCAAGACCGGCGACGACCTCACGCGCAGCATCCTGCTGCAGATCATCCTGGAAGAAGAAGCGGGCGGCGCGCCGATGTTCACCGAGCAGGTGCTGGCCAACATCATCCGTTTCTACGGCCAGGCCATGCAGGGCTACATGGGCCCGTACCTCGAGAAGAACATCCAGGCCATGACCGAGATGCAGGCTCAGCTCGCCGAAAAGGCCGAAGGCCTGACGCCCGAGATGTGGTCGCGCTTCATGACCATGCAGTCGCCGATGATCCAGGGGCTGATGGGCAATTACGTCGAACAATCGAAGAACGTTTTTCTGCAGATGCAGGAGCAGATGCAGAAAAACACCGAGCAGGTTCTGGGGGCCTTTGGCATCAAGCGCCCCTGAATGCCGCGCGGCGGCGGCCCGCCCGAATAGGGCGACTGCCCGATGAATGCCCTGCTGTCACCGATAGCTGGGACAATAGAGGCCTATGAGCGAAGTTGCCTCCCCTGAACGTACCGTCACGCCGACCGCCCCCAAGGTCGGCTTCGTCAGCCTTGGTTGCCCCAAGGCTTTGACCGATTCCGAATTGATCCTGACCCGGCTGAGCGCCGAGGGTTATCAAACCTCCAAGACTTTCGAGGGCGCCGACCTCGTCATCGTCAACACCTGCGGCTTCATCGACGATGCCGTGAAGGAAAGCCTGGACACCATCGGCGAAGCACTCGCCGAGAATGGCCGTGTGATCGTCACGGGCTGCCTGGGCGCCAAGACTGGCGACCAGGGCGGCAACCTCGTGCGCCAGATGCACCCCAGTGTGCTGGCCGTCACCGGCCCGCATGCCACGCAGGAGGTGATGGATGCCGTGCACGCCAACCTGCCGAAGCCGCACGATCCGTTCATCGACCTCGTGCCGAACACCTTCGGTGTGGCCGGCCTGAAGCTGACGCCACGGCACTACGCCTACCTGAAGATCAGCGAAGGCTGCAACCACCGTTGCACCTTCTGCATCATCCCCTCGATGCGCGGCGACCTCGTATCGCGTCCGGTGGGTGATGTGCTCAGCGAAGCCAAGGCCTTGTTCGAAGGCGGCGTGAAGGAGCTGCTGGTGATCAGCCAGGACACCTCGGCCTACGGCGTCGATGTGAAGTACCGCACCGGCTTCTGGGATGGCAAGCCGGTCAAGACCCGCATGCTCGAGCTCGTGCGCACGCTGGGCGAGATTGCCGAGCCGTATGGCGCCTGGGTGCGCCTGCACTACGTCTACCCGTACCCGAGCGTCGACGAAATCATTCCGTTGATGGCGAGCGGCCAGGTGTTGCCGTACCTCGACGTGCCGCTGCAGCACAGCCACCCTGACGTGCTCAAGCGCATGAAGCGGCCCGCCAGCGGCGAGAAGAATCTGGAGCGGATCGCGCGCTGGCGCGAGACCTGTCCCGAACTCGTGATCCGCAGCACGTTCATCGCCGGTTTCCCGGGCGAGACGGAGCAGGAGTTCGAGCACCTGCTCGACTTCATCCGCGAGGCCGAGATCGATCGCGCAGGTTGCTTTGCCTACAGCCCGGTCGAGGGTGCAACCGCCAACGACATCCCGGGCATGCTGCCCGAGGCTGAGCGCGAAGCACGCCGCGCCCGCTTCATGGAAGTGGCCGAGGCCGTGTCGATCGCCAAGCTGCAAAAGCGAATCGGCTCGACGATGCAGGTGCTGGTCGATTCAGCGCCGGCGCTAGGCCGCAAGGGCGGGGTGGGGCGCACATACGCCGATGCACCGGAGATCGACGGCACCGTTCGCCTCCTGCCGCCCGAGAAGATCAGCAAGACGATGAAGGTCGGCGAGTTCACGCGTGCACGCATCGTGGGCGCCGAAGGCCACGACCTGATCGCGTTGCCCGTTTGATGCGCCTGATTCAAACGGCCAAGAAAAAAGCCACCGGAGGCCGGTGGCTTTTTATAGAAGACCTGGTAAGGGTCTGTTCAATCTTGGTGCCCAGAAGAGGACTCGAACCTCCACGATGTTACTCGCTAGTACCTGAAACTAGTGCGTCTACCAATTCCGCCATCTGGGCTGATTTTGCCTCTCAGCAAAGACTACGATTATATACACAAATTTGGCGCGCTCTTTTGAGCGTGTCGAAATTTCAGCTTCTGCGCGACATTGCTCGTGCGGTGGGTGTGCTGCCGACGGCGGGTGGGTGTGATCGTGCGCGCATGGCCGGCATCGAAGGGCGTGATCTGACGATCGCGTCGCCCGTTTGATGCAGTTTCGAGCGGCCATGAAAAAAGCCACCGGAGACCGGTGGCTTCAATCGGATGACCTGGTAAAGGTCTGTTTAAACTTGGTGCCCAGAAGAGGACTCGAACCTCCACGATGTTACTCGCTAGTACCTGAAACTAGTGCGTCTACCAATTCCGCCATCTGGGCCCACATGACTGCAGAAGCAGCCACGTTTTGAATTTCAGGAAAGAAGGAGATCATATCAAAAATAATGTCACTTCCAGCAGCTTGTTGGATGAAATCGAAGGAACTGTTCAAGGACATCGCGACGGGCACGGCTTCGTGCAGCGCGACGACGGCGAGGCAGACATCTACCTCCCGCCGAACGAGATGCGCGCGGTGCTGCACAAGGATCGCGTCAAGGCGCGCATCGTGCGACAGGACCGTCGCGGCCGCCCCGAGGGGCGCGTGGTCGAGATCGTCGAGCGACCCGAGCAGCCGATCATTGGCCGCTTGCTGCACGAAGGCGGGATCTGGCTCGTTGCACCGGAAGACAAGCGCTACGGCCAGGACGTCCTGATCCCGAAGGGGGCCACCGGCCCCGCCAAGGTTGGCCAGGTGGTGGTGGTCCAGCTCACCGAGCCGCCGGCCTTGTTCGGTCAGCCCGTGGGCCGCGTGAGAGAAGTGCTGGGAGAGATCGACGACCCCGGCATGGAGATCGAGATCGCCGTGCGCAAGTACGGCGTGCCGCATGAGTTTTCCGCGGAGTGCCTGGCGCAGGCCAAGGCCCTGCCCGAGAAGGTGCGCCCCGCCGACAAGAAGGGCCGCATCGACCTCACCGACGTGCCGCTCGTCACCATCGACGGCGAAGACGCCCGCGACTTCGACGACGCCGTGTACTGCGAGCCCGCGAAGGTGGGCCGTGGCAAGGGTTGGCGACTGCTGGTGGCCATCGCCGACGTCAGCGCCTATGTGCAGACCGGCTCGGCCATCGACATCGATGCGTACGACCGCGCCACCAGCGTCTACTTCCCGCGCCGCGTGATTCCGATGCTGCCCGAGAAGCTGTCGAACGGCCTGTGCTCGCTCAACCCCGAGGTCGAGCGCCTGTGCATGGTGTGCGACATGCTGGTCGCGGCCGACGGCGAGATCTACGCCTACCAGTTCTACCCGGCCGTGATGTTCAGCCATGCGCGCTTCACGTACACCGAAGTCGCGGCCATCCTCGGCAACACGCGCGGCCCCGAAGCCGCCAAGCGCAAGGAGCGCGTCAAGGACCTGCTGAACCTCGCCGACGTCTACAGGGCCCTGCTCAAGCAGCGCGGCAAGCGCGGCGCGGTCGACTTCGAAACCACCGAGACGCAGATCATTTGCGACGACGCCGGCCGCATCGAGAAGATCGTGCCGCGCACGCGCAACGAGGCGCACAAGATCATCGAAGAGGCGATGCTGGCCGCCAACGTCTGCAGCGCCGACTTCATCGCCGAAGGCAAGCACCCGGGCCTGTTCCGTGTGCACGAAGGCCCGACGCCCGAGAAGAAAGAAATCCTGCGCGGCTACCTGAAGGCCATGGGCGTGGGCTTGAGCATTACCGACGATCCGCGTCCCGGTGAGTTCCAGGCGATCGCCGAAGCCACCAAGGAGCGTCCCGACTCGCAGCAGATCCACACCATGCTGCTGCGCTCGATGCAGCAGGCGATCTACACGCCGTTCAATAGCGGCCACTTCGGCCTGGCCTACGAGGCCTACACGCACTTCACGAGCCCGATCCGGCGCTACCCCGACTTGCTGGTGCACCGCGTGATCAAGGCGATCCTCGGCAAGACGCGCTACCAGTTGCCGATGCTGCCGACACCGGGCGAGGCGCATGCCAAGCTGGCCAAGCGCCTGGCTTCGCGCGTGAAGGCGCCAACGACCAAGCCGCAAAAGGCCACGATCGCGCCGACCAAGGAAGTGCTGGCATGGGAGGCGGCGGGCCTGCATTGCAGCGCCAACGAACGCCGCGCCGACGAGGCCAGCCGCGACGTCGAGGCCTGGCTCAAGTGCAAGTACATGCGCGAGCACCTCGGCGAGGAGTACGGCGGTGTGGTCACGGCTGCCACCACCTTCGGCATCTTCGTCACGCTCGATGCGATGTACGTCGAGGGGCTGGTGCACATCACCGAGCTCGGCGGCGAATACTTCAAGTTCGACGAGATGCGCCAGGAACTGCGCGGCGAGCGCACCGGCATCCGCTACGCCATCGGCACGCGGGTGCGGGTGCAGGTGAGCCGCGTCGACCTCGATGGCCGCAAGATCGATTTCCGCCTCGTGCGCGAAGGCGAAGACCTGACCTCGCGTGCGATGAAGGACAAAGGCAGCGCACCGGTGAAGGCGTCGGCCAAGCGAAGCGCCCGCCACAAGGCGGAGGCCGGTGGCGAGTCAAGGTCGGAGCACGGCGGCGGCGCTGCCGTGGCGCCCGCCGGCCCGCAATCGGCGATGCAGGCCTTCAAGTCGGCAGTGAAGAAAGCCGCCAACAAGATGCAGGGCAAGGGGCGCAAGCCCCGCCGCGGATGAGATGCGCCGTGCACACTACGTGTTTACTGTGTGTATGGACCAGCTGAAAAGGAGACATGAAGCATGAGCGTGGAAAACAACAAGGGCCGCATCGCGATCGTTACGGGCGCCGGGTCGGGCATCGGCCGCGCGGCCGCGCTGGCCTTGCTGGCTGACGGCTGGAGCGTGGCCCTTGCGGGGCGCCGCCTCGAGCCGCTGGAGCAGGTGGCGGAAGAGTCGGGCGCCGGTGTGCGCGCCTTCGCGGTGCCCACCGACGTGGCCAATGCCGACTCGGTGCAGGCGCTGTTCGGTGCCACGGTCGAGCGCTTCGGACGTGTCGACCTGCTGTTCAACAACGCCGGCGTGGGCAACCCGCCGGGCCCGTTCGAGGACTGGACGCCCGAGCAGTGGAAGGGCGTGGTGGACATCAACCTCACCGGCATGTTCTTCTGCATCCAGCAGGCCTTCCGCACGATGAAGGCGCAGACGCCGCAGGGCGGCCGCATCATCAACAACGGGTCGATCTCGGCGACCACGCCGCGGCCGAATTCTGCGGCCTACACCTCGACCAAGCACGCGGTCGAAGGCCTGACCAAGACCGCTTCGCTCGACGGCCGCAAGTACGACATCGCGGTGGGGCAGGTGGACGTGGGCAATGCCATGACCGAGCTGGCCGCGCGCATGGCCACCGGCGTGCCGCAGGCCAACGGCGAGCTCGCGATCGAGCCGCTGATCGACGTCAAGATCGTCGGCCAGTCGGTGCTTTACATGGCGAACCTGCCGCTGGAAGCCAACGTGCTCTTCCACACCATCATGGCCACGAAGATGCCCTTCGTCGGGCGCGGCTGAGCCCTGCGCTCAGTAGGGCGCGCGGCGGGCCAGCGAGCCTGCCGTGAGCGGGGCCGCATCGGCCGGCCACAGGTCGGCGATGCGGCCGTGCTGCCAGACGGCTTCGCACGCCGCCTCGAACGCGGGGCGGCGCATCGCGAGCGCCGCGCCGATCATGCCGGCGAGCACATCGCCGGTGCCTGCGGTGGCGAGACGGGCATTGCCGGTCGGGTTGATGACCGGCGGCTCGTTGCCCGCATCGGCAATCACCGTTCCTGAACCCTTGAGCACCGTCACTGCGCCGAAGCGCGATGCCAGCGCGCGAGCCGCGGCGAGACGGTTCGCCTGCACGCCACCTGTCGTGTCGCCGAGCAGGCGTGCGGCTTCCAATGGATGCGGCGTGAGCACGGTGGACGCGCCGGTCTGGCCTCGCGCGATCAATTGCGTCTGAAGTGAGGGGGCGGCGGCGATGGCGTTGAGCGCGTCGGCGTCGAGCACCAGTGCAGCGGCCGTCGACAGCACGCGCGGCAGCAGTTCGCGCACGGCGTCGCCGCCTCCGCAGCCGCACACGACTGTCATGCCGGCGAGGTCCAGTGAGTGGGCGTCGCGCAGCATCAGCTCCGGCTGCGAGGTGTCGACGGGCGCTGCGCGGGGATCGAGCAATCCGACGAACACGCGTCCTGCGCCCGCATGGAGGGCGGCCGAGCCGGCCAGCAGCGCGGCGCCGGCCATGCCCGGGGCGCCGCCGATCACCGCGACGTCGCCGTAGCTGCCCTTGTGCGAGGCGTGGGTGCGCGGCCGGATATCGGGCGTGCCTGCGAGGCGGGCTGTCGGTCGCTCCTGGGCGAAGGCGCCATAGCCAAGGTCATCGAACCACACCGTGCCGGCCGCATCGCGGCCCTGGGCCGTGAACAAGCCGGGCTTCAGTGTGAGGAAGGTGAGGGTGGCGCGAACCGATCGCGACGGGTGATTGGCGCCAGGAGCCAACGTGCCGGTGTCGGCATCAAGGCCCGAGGGCACGTCGAGACTCAGCACTGGTTGCGTGTCCTCGTGCATCCGCGCGATCCATTCGGCCATCGTGCCTGAGAGCGGGCGGGTCGATCCGATGCCGAGCAGCGCATCCATCGCCAGTTCGAAGCTCGATGGAGGCTCCGAGGCGAAGGTGACGCCCGCATCGCGCGCACGCTGCTGCGACGACTTGGCATCCGGCGGCAGCCGGGCTTCATCGCCTACGAAGGTGACGACCGGAAAGAAGCCCCGGTGCCGCAACTGCGCCGCGGCTTCGAAGCCGTCGCCGCCGTTGTTCCCGGGGCCGCAGGCGATCCAGATCGTTCGCGCGTGTGGCGCGAGCGCCATTGCGAGCCGCGCCGCGGCGAGGCCTGCACGCTGCATCAGCGTGTGAGGGGGCAAGGCGGAGGCGGCTGCCTGCTCGATGCGGCGCGTGGCGGCGATGTCGAACAGGTCGGCGGCGCTGGCGGACGTGATGCGATGCATCGGGCCATTGTGCCGCCGACGCCGCGCCTCCTATCATCGACCGATGACGCTCAAGACCTTCGGCTGGTTGCTGGTTCTGCTGCTGGCGTGCCTGGCCGGGTTCATCGGCACGGCCGTGGCGATGACGGCCGGCGCGGCCTGGGCGGTCGGCCTGCTGGTCGTGGTGTGGGGGCTGTTCCTGTTGGTCGAGGTGTTGCGCCGGGTGCCGCTGCGCGACGTCGCCTGGGCGCTGGGCGTGGGCTATGGCATCGGCGTCATCCGGTGGCTCGACGTGCCGGTCGAAGCGGGGTCCGGCACGCAGTGGCTGATGCTGGGCGTGGACTTGGTGGTGCTGGTGTTCTTCGGACTGATTGCGCCAGCTGTCCTGGGGTTGATCGCCCAACGCTGGGCGCCCCGGCCCGAACTGCCGGCGGAAAAACCGGCCACCCCCGAGCAACTGCGCCGCTGGGGCCCTAAAGACTGAGCCGTTCGATCCCCAGGCCTTCGAGGTCGATGCCGGGGTCTTGTCCGCTGATCAGGTCGCCGAGCACGCGTGCGCTGCCGCACGACAGCGCCCAGCCGCTCGAGCCGTGGCCCAGGTTGAGCCACACGCCGGGAATGCCGCTGGCGCCCAACACCGGGGGGCCGTCGGGCAGCATCGGTCGCGCGCCTTTCCATTGCTGGATGCCCGACTGCAGCGTGGCTGCGCCCGGAAACCAGTCGTGCAGCACCTTGTAGAGCGTCTGGATCGCGGCCAGGCTCATGGTGTCCGGCGAGCCGCCGATCTCGGCACTGCCGGCCACGCGCACGCGCTGGCCCAGGCGGGAGATGGCAACCTTGTAGCGTTCATCCATCACCGCGCTGCGCGGCGCGTTGAGCGGCTCGCGCACCGGGGCGCTGACCGAGTGGCCGTAGACCGGCGCCAACGGAATGCGCAGTCCCAGCGGACGCAGCAGCGTGGCAGACGACAGGCCGGCGCACACCACGATGGCGTCGAACTGCAGTGCGTCCGAGCCGCTGGCGAGCGTCAGTGAGGTGGGGGCCGCGCGGCTGAGCGGTGCGATGTCGCAGTTGAAATGAAACTGCGCCCCCAGTGCCTCGGCCTCCCACTTGAGCAGCAGCGCGAACTGGCGGCAGTTCGCGACCTCGTCTTCGGGCAGATGGATCGCGCCAGCCAAGGGGGTGTCGGGGTTGAGTGCGGGCTCTATGAGGCGGGCCTCGTCGGCGTCGATCTCGCGGAACACGCTGCCGGCCGAGCGCAGCACTTCCAGGCCGGGCTGAATCAGTTTTTTCTCGCGCTTGGAGCGCAGCAGCACCAGGTAGCCGTCACTGCGTTCGTAGCTCAGCTCGCGCGCTTCGGTCACCGCGTGCAGCCGGGTGCGGCTGTAGAAGGCCAGCCGTTGCATGCGGGCGCGGTTGGCCAGGTAGGTTTCGAGCTTGCAGGCCTTCTGCCAGCGCGACATCCAGCCGAGGTCGCGCGTGCTCAGCGGCCAGCGCAGCTTGATGGCGCCGTGCGAGGACAGCAGCGAGCGCAGCACCTTGCCGCGCATGCCCGGTGCGGCCCATGGTGTGACGTAGCCGGGGGCGACTACGCCCGCGTTGGCGAAACTGGCCTCTTCGGCGGCGGCGCCGCGGCGCTCGAACACGGTCACTTCATGGCCGTCGGAAACCAGTTCCCAGGCGGTGGTGACGCCGACGATGCCGGCGCCCACGATCGCGATTTTCATTGAAATGTTCTAGATAAAAGAGGCGGCTGACGCCCGTGAGGCGGGCGGTGACAGCGGTTATTTCTGCAGCGTGCGTTCGGCCTGGAGCGCCACCGCGAGCACGGCGTCGTCGTGCATTGCGCCGTGCCACAGCATCAGGCCGACCGGTAGTTGGCCGGCGACGTGGCAGGGCAGCGAAATGGCGCAGCCGTCGAGCATGTTGACGATCGACGGGTTGCGCAGCAGCAGCGCGTTGACGCGGAAGAATTCGTCGTCGCGCTCGGCACCCGGTGCGACGCTGGCGATGGACGGCGCGGTGATCGGCACGGTCGGCGACAGCACGGCGTCGAACGGCGCCAGCGCCTTCTCGACGCGGGCGATCCAGTCGCGGCGGGCGCGGACCAGGTCGATGTATTCGTGTGCCTTCATGCCGGCGCCGCGCAGGATGCGCTGCGCCACGCGCGGGTCGTAGCCGGCGCCGCTGCGCTCCAGCAAGAGCCGGTGCCATGCGTACGACTCGGCCGCCGAGAAACCGCCGGTGGCATTGATGGACTGCAAGTCGGCCAGTTCGGGCAGCACGATTTCCTGGACATGGGCGCCGGTGGCGCGCAGGGTGGCGAGGGTGCGCTCGAAGGCTGTGGCCACGGCAGGCTCGAGGTCGTCGAGGAAGACGTTCTTCACGACGGCCAGCCGGTAGGCCGACAGTGGTGCAGAGCCGGGCGTCACCTGCTGCGCCGAGAGGATTTCGTACGCGGTAACGGCATCGCGCACCGACCGGGTCATGGCGCAGACGGTGTCGAGCGTGGTCGACAGCGGCAGGGCGCCGTCGGCCGGTGTGAGGCGGGCGGTGTTCTTGAAGCCGACGATGCCGTTCAGCGCGGCCGGGATGCGGATCGAGCCGCCGGTGTCGGAGCCCAGGCCGATGAAGGCCGCGCCGCTCGCCACCGAAATGGCCGCGCCGGACGACGAGCCGCCCGGAATGCGCGGCGTGGCGGTGTCGCTCACGTTGGCCGGCGTGCCGTGGTGCGGATTGACGCCGACGCCGGAAAAGGCGAACTCCGTCATATTGGTGCGCCCGGTCAGCACGCCGCCGGCGGCGCGCAGTCGCGCCACGGCGAGTGAATCGGCCGGGGCGGCCGGCGCATGCGAGAGCACGGCCGAGCCGGCGGGCGTCGGCTGGCCGGCGACGTCGAACAGGTCCTTGCTGGTGAAGGCCAGCCCGGCGAGGCGGCTTTCAGGCGTCGAAGCGGCGGCCGCCGCGCGGGCCTCGTCGAACATCGTGCGGGTGAAAACGTGGGCGCAGGCCGGGGATTCGGAGAGGGCGATGGCGCGCTCCATTTCGGTGCGCGCATCGGAACCGCCAGCCAGAAGGGTGAGACGGGTGGCGTGAAGGTCGTTCATGGCTTCGAGGGTACCTTGGAACGGCTCGGTTCGAGGGAGGAGGGCGTGGCCGCCGTGCTATACTCTTTGGGTTTCGCTGGTTGTGCGACAGTTTTGTCGCTGCCAGTCAAGCACATCCGCAAACCGGCCCAATCAAGGTGTTGCGACCCCGTCGAAGGGGCGCAAAACGGGCTGGATTTTAGACCCAACCTTTGGAGTAAATTCAATGTCGACCACCATGCGCGAAATGCTGGAAGCCGGTGTCCACTTCGGTCACCAAACCCGCTTCTGGAACCCCAAGATGGCTCCGTTCATCTTCGGTCACCGCAACAAGATTCACATCATCAACCTGGAAAAGTCGCTCCCGATGTTCCAGGACGCGATGAAGTACGCCAAGCAACTCACGGCCAACCGCGGCACGATCCTGATGGTCGGCACGAAGCGCCAAGCCCGTGAAATCGTGGCTGCAGAAGCTCGCCGCGCCGGCGTGCCTTTCGTCGACACCCGCTGGCTCGGCGGCATGCTGACCAACTTCAAGACCGTTAAGACCTCGATCAAGCGTCTGAAGGACATGAAGGCCCAGCAAGAAGCCGGCCTCGACAGCCTGAGCAAGAAAGAGCAGCTCACGTTCTCGCGCGAAATCGCGAAGCTCGAGAAGGACATCGGCGGCATCCAGGACATGGCTGCGCTGCCGGACGCGATCTTCGTGATCGACGTGGGCTTCCACAAGATCGCCGTGGCCGAGGCCAAGAAGCTCGGCATTCCGCTGATCGGCGTGGTTGACTCCAACCACTCGCCCGAAGGCATCGACTACGTGATCCCCGGCAACGACGACTCGTCGAAGGCCGTCACGCTGTACGCCCGCGGCATCGCCGACGCCATCATCGAAGGCCGCAACAGCGCCGGCGGTGACGTGGTCAAGGCCGTTGCCGAAGGCAATGGCGACGAATTCGTCGAAGTCGAAGAAGGCGCTTCGGCCTGATTGGTGCTCTCGCGAGCCTGAAGAAGGGGCTTTGGTGCCCCTTTTTTTTAACCTGATTTTTGGATTTACGGAGATACACAAATGGCTGCAATCACCGCAAGCATGGTCGGCGAACTGCGCGCGAAGACCGATGCGCCCATGATGGAATGCAAGAAGGCCCTGACGGAGGCCGACGGCAACATGGAAAAGGCCGAAGAGCTGCTGCGCATCAAGCTCGGCAACAAGGCTGGCAAGGCATCGGGTCGCGTCACCGCTGAAGGCGTGGTCACGGCTTTCGTCGACGGCGCTGCCGGCGGCATGATCGAAATCAACTGCGAAACCGACTTCGTCACCAAGAACGACAGCTTCCTGGCTCTGGCCAACGCTGCTGCGATGCTGGTTGCCAAGAACAACCCCGCAGACATCGCCGCACTGGGTGCGCTGGCCTACGAGCAAGACGGTTTCGGCCCCACGCTCGAAGACGTGCGCAAGGGTCTGATCGGCAAGATCGGCGAGAACATGAGCTTCCGCCGCTTCAAGCACTTCACGGGCAACGGCAAGCTGGCGTCGTACCTGCACGGCACGCGCATCGGCGTGATGGTGGAGTTCGAGGGCGACGACACGTCGGCCAAGGACGTGGCAATGCACATCGCCGCCATGAAGCCGGTCGCCATCCAGGCATCGGACGTGCCTGCCGAGCTGATCGAAAAAGAGCGTGCCGTGGCCGCTGGCAAGGCTGAAGAAGACCGCAAGGTCGCCGAAGCAGAGGGCAAGAAGCCGCAGCCGGCCGACATCGTTGCCAAGCGCATCGAAGGCGGCGTGCAGAAGTACCTCAAGGAAGTCTCGCTGCACAACCAGCCGTTCGTGAAGAACGACAAGCAGACCGTCGAGCAGATGCTCAAGGCCGCCAACACCACGATCAAGGGCTTCACCCTGTACGTGGTCGGCGAAGGCATCGAAAAGAAGGTCGACGACTTCGCTGCCGAAGTCGCTGCCCAGGTCGCTGCTGCCAAGGCTGCCGCCTGATCCGGCTGTCCTGCAAGCGGCGGTGCGCGACAGCGTGCCGCCGCTTTTTCGCCGCCACGTTTTACACTCGCCCCCGCCAACCCTCTAAGGAAAATGCCCATGTCTGATGCCCGCCCAGCCCACAAGCGAATCTTGTTGAAGCTGTCGGGTGAGGCACTGATGGGCGACGACGCCTTCGGCATCAACCGCGCCACCATCGTGCGCATGGTCGAAGAGGTGGCGGAAGTCGTGAACATGGGCGTCCAGGTGGCGGTCGTGATCGGCGGCGGCAACATCTTCCGCGGTGTCGCGGGAGGCTCCGTCGGCATGGACCGCGCCACGGCCGACTACATGGGCATGCTGGCCACTGTGATGAACTCGCTGGCCCTCGCCGACGCGATGGACAAGCAGGGTCTCGTGGCCCGCGTGATGTCCGCCATTGCCATCGAGCAGGTGGTCGAGCCCTACGTGCGTCCCAAGGCCCTGCAGTACCTCGAAGAGGGCAAGGTCGTGGTGTTCGCTGCCGGTACCGGCAACCCCTTCTTCACGACCGACACAGCCGCCGCGCTGCGCGGTGCCGAAATCGGCGCCGAGCTGGTGCTCAAGGCGACCAAGGTGGACGGCGTGTACACGGCCGATCCGAAAATCGACCCCCATGCAACCCGCTACGCCACGTTGAGTTTCGACGAGGCGATCGCCAAGAACCTCGGCATCATGGACGCCACGGCCTTCGCGCTGTGCCGCGACCAGAAGCTGCCGATCAAGGTGTTCTCGATCCTCAAGAACGGCGCCCTCAAGCGCGTCGTGATGGGCGAGGACGAGGGCACGCTGGTGCATGCCTAGGAGTAAATGAGATGACCATTGCAGACATTCGCAGTGCGACCGACGCGAAGATGAACCAGTCGCTCGCCGCCTTCCAGAACAACCTCACCAAGATCCGCACGGGCCGCGCCAACTCGGCGCTGCTCGACTCGATCCATGTCGAGTACTACGGCTCGCAGGTACCGCTGAGCCAGGTGGCCAACGTGTCGGTGCTCGATTCGCGCACCATCAGCGTCCAGCCCTGGGAAAAGGGCATGGGCGCCAAGATCGAGAAGGCCATCCGCGAAAGCGACCTGGGCCTGAACCCGGCCTCGATGGGCGACCTGATCCGCGTGCCGCTGCCCGCCATGAGCGAAGAGCGCCGCAAGGAAATGACCAAGCTGGTTCGCAACGAAGGCGAGAGCGCCAAGATCGCCACGCGCAACCTGCGCCGTGACGCGAACGAAGCGGTCAAGAAGCTCGTGAAGGACAAGCTGGCTTCGGAAGACGACCAGAAGCGCGCCGAAGGCGACATCCAGAAGGTCACCGACAAGCACATCGCGGAAATCGACCGTCTGGTCGCCGCGAAAGAAGCGGAGATCATGGCCGTTTGAGGCTTCGCATGGCCTCCTCGCCGCAGACGACGACCCCTCCGCACCACGTTGCCATCGTCATGGATGGCAACGGCCGGTGGGCCACCAAGCGCTTCCTGCCTCGCGTGGCGGGGCACAAGCAGGGCGTGGAGTCGCTGCGGCGCTGTGTCAAGGCCTGCGCCGACCGCGGCGTGGGCGTGCTCACCGTGTTCGCGTTCTCCTCGGAGAACTGGAACCGTCCTCCTGAAGAAGTCTCCGGGCTGATGCAGCTGATGGTCGGGGCACTGGCGCGCGAAGTGCCGCGCCTCAACGCCGACGGTGTGCGGCTGCATTTCGTGGGCGAACGCGCCGGCCTGTCCGACAAGATGGTGGCCGGCCTGGTGTCGGCCGAGCAGACCACGGCCCACAACACGCGTCTGATTTTCAACATCTGCTTCAACTACGGCGGGCGCTGGGACATCGCCCGCGCCGCGGCCAAGCTCGCCGAGCAGGGTCTGCCCATGACCGAGATGAACCTCGATCGCGCCATGGCGCTGGCCCACGTGCCCGACCCCGACCTGTTCATCCGCACGGGCGGGGAGCAACGGCTGTCGAATTTCCTGCTTTGGCAGAGTGCCTACGCCGAGCTGTTCTTCAGCGACAAGCTGTGGCCCGAGTTCGACGAAGCCGCACTGGACGAGGCCATCGCCGCGTTCCAGGGCCGCGAGCGTCGTTTCGGCCAGACCTCGGCACAGGTTTCGGCTTCCGCGGCCTGACACGGCCCGACACCACCTTCCGCATGCTCAAACAACGCATCCTCACGGCGATCGTGCTGCTCGCGATCCTGCTGCCAGCGCTGTTCTATCGAAACCACATTCCCTTTGCCTGCGTGATGCTGGTGCTGATCGGCGCCGCCGCGTGGGAGTGGGGGCGCCTGAACGGCTACGGGCAGGGCATGTCGCTCTTCCTGGGGGCCGAGATGGTGGCGCTGTGCGGGTTGTCGTGGGGGCTGGGTCTGCTGGAGCAGCGCCTGTTCCTGATGTGGATGTTGGCCAGCGCGGCCTGGGTGCTCGGCGGCGCGGCGCTGCTGCGCGTCGCGGTGCCCGGCTGGCCGCGCATTCCGCGTGGACTGCGGCTGGTGGGTGGCCTGCTGGCGCTGTGGGTCGCGTGGCTCGCGGCGGTGCAGGCGCGCATGGTCGGCATCAACTTCCTGCTGTCGATCCTGGTGCTGGTCTGGGTGGCGGACGTGTTCGCCTATTTCGCTGGCCGCGCCTTCGGCCTGAAGTTCACGCGCGCCAAGCTGGCGCCCGCCATCAGTCCCGGCAAGAGCTGGGAAGGTGTCTGGGGCGGCATGGCAGGCGTCATCGTGCTGGCGTTCGCCTGGGTCTGGGCCGACAAGAGCCTGGGCGCCACGGTGCCCAGCCTCTACACCCGCCTGCATGAGCGCGGCTGGTGGCTGCTGCTGATCGGGGCGGTGTTCCTGGCGGCGATGAGCGTCGTCGGCGACCTCGTCGAATCGCTGATCAAGCGCAGCGCCGGCGCCAAGGACAGCAGCCGCCTGCTGCCCGGCCACGGCGGCGTGCTCGACCGCGTGGATGCCCTCTTGCCGGCACTTCCCATTGCCATGATGCTGGCTTTCCTGTGAACACTCCCAAACAACGTGTCACGGTGCTCGGCTCGACCGGTTCGGTCGGTGTCAGCACGCTCGACGTCATTGCCCGCCACCCCGAACGCTTCGAGGTGTTTGCGCTCTCGGCGGCCACCAAGGTCGACGAGCTGCTGGCCCAATGCGCGCGCTTCTCGCCGCGCTTTGCTGTCATGGCGAGCGCGCCGCATGCCGCGCTGCTGGCCGAAAAGCTCAAGCAGAACAACCTGCCGACCCGCGTCCTGATGGGCGACGATGCTCTCGAAAGAATAGCGTCGGACGACGAAGTCGATGCCGTGATGGCCGCGATCGTCGGTGCTGCCGGCCTGGCGCCTTGCCTGGCCGCCGCCCGCGCCGGCAAGCGCCTGCTGCTGGCCAACAAGGAGGCCCTGGTCGTCGGCGGCGAGCTGTTCATGCGCACGGTGCAGGAGGGCGGCGCCACGCTGCTGCCCATCGACAGCGAGCATTCGGCCGTCTTCCAATCGCTGCCCGAAGACCCGTCCACCTGGGCGCGGCGCATCGACAAGATCATCCTGACGGCGTCCGGCGGCCCGTTCCGCACCCGTGCGCCCGACACGCTGGGCGCGGTGACGCCCGAGCAGGCCTGCGCGCATCCGAACTGGGTCATGGGCCGCAAGATTTCGGTCGACTCGGCCACGATGATGAACAAGGCGCTCGAGGTGATCGAGGCGCGCCACCTGTTCGGCGTGACGCCGGAGCAGATCGAGGTCGTCATCCACCCGCAGAGCGTGGTCCATTCGATGGTGCAGTTCACTGATGCCTCGGTCATTGCCCAGCTCGGCACGCCCGACATGCGGGTGCCGATCGCGGTCGGGCTGGCCTGGCCGGAGCGCATCGAAAGCGGGGCGGCACGGCTCGATTTCCGCCAGATGGGCTCGCTGACCTTCGACGCGCCCGATCCTGCGCTGTTCCCCGGGCTGGGGCTGGCATGGCAGGCTCTGCGTGCCGCTTCGGGCACCACGGCGGTGTTGAACGCGGCCAACGAGGTGGCGGTGGCCGCCTTCCTTGACCGGCGCCTGCGTTTCGATCGCATTCATGCGGTCAACCTGGAAACTTTGGAGGCGGTCATGCCCTCCAAGCCGGCATCGCTGGCCGACCTGCTGGCGCTCGACGCCAGCGCCCGCGAGGCGGCCAATGCCGCCGCGGCACGTTTCGCGGCCTGATTCCCTACTGCGCAGAGGACCCTGATGCTCACCGTCATAGCTTTTGTGGTCGCCCTCGGCGTCCTCATCGCGGTCCACGAATACGGCCACTACCGCGTCGCCGTGGCCTGCGGCGTCAAGGTGGAGCGCTTCTCGGTCGGCTTCGGCAAGGCGATCCTTCGCTGGCAGCCCAAGCGCCAGCACCCGGGGCAGCAGACCGAGTTCGTGATCGGCGCTTTCCCGTTTGGCGGTTACGTCAAGATGCTCGACGAGCGCGAAGGCCCCGTGGCGCCCGAGGAGCGGCACCGCGCCTTCAACACCCAGCCGCTGCGCTCGCGTGCCGCCATCGTGGCCGCCGGCCCGATCGCCAACCTGTTGCTGGCGGTCGTGCTGTACACGGCGGTCAATTGGATCGGCGTCGACGAGCCCGTGGCCAAGCTGGCCCGACCGGTGGCGGCGTCGCTGGCCGAAGCGGCCGGCCTGCGCGGCGGTGAACACATCACCCAGGCCGGTTTCGACGGCGACCTGTCGCCGGTCCAGTCCTTCGAAGACCTGCGCTGGCGCATGACGCGCGGCGCGCTCGACGGCCGCGACCTCACGCTCGAAGTGGCCGGTGAGGGCGGTCGGCCCGGTCGCCAGCTGGTCTTGCCCCTGAGCCGGATGGAGGCCAAGGACGCCGATCCGCAGATGTTCCGCAAGATCGGCGTGGTCTCGCCGCTGACCCGCCCCGAGATCGGCGAGGTCATGGCGGGCAGCGCGGCCGAGCGCGCGGGCCTTCGCAGCGGCGACCGGGTCCTCCGCATCGGCGACACCCCGATCCTCGACGGACAGCAGCTGCGTGAAGTCATTCGCGCCTCGCTCGATGCCAGCGGCCAGGCGCGCACGCAGACTTGGCAGCTCCAGCGCGGCGGCCAGCCGCTGTCGCTCGAGGTCAAGCCCGAAGTGCGCGAGGAGGGCGCGGCCAAGGTCGCGCGCATCGGCGCCTACGTCGGCGCACCGCCCGAGATGGTCACGGTCCGCCAGGGGGTGGTCGACGGCATCTGGCGCGGCGTGATGCGCACCTGGGAGGTGTCCGCACTCACGGTTCGCATGATGGGCAAGATGCTGATCGGCGAGGCGTCGATCAAGAACCTGAGCGGTCCCTTAACAATTGCTGACTACGCGGGCAAGTCCGCGAGCCTCGGTTTGACGCAGTATCTGGTCTTTCTCGCTCTCATCAGCGTGAGTCTCGGGGTGCTCAACCTGATGCCGCTGCCGGTCCTCGATGGGGGGCACCTGATGTATTATCTTTGGGAGGGCCTGACCGGGAAAAGCGTCTCCGACGCCTGGATGGAACGGCTGCAGCGCGGCGGTGTCGCCTTGCTGCTGGTGATGATGTCGGTCGCACTCTTCAACGACGTCACACGGCTCTTTGGTTAACTTTCTGCCGGCCCTTTCCGTGCCGGCTCAATTCACAGATGAACACAAACTTCAGTCGCTTTCGCCTGCGTAGCGTTGCCGCGGTGGTGGCCAGCGCGCTGGCAGCCACGGCCGCCTGGGCCGTCGAGCCTTTCACGGTGCGCGATATCCGCGTCGAAGGCTTGCAACGCGTCGAGGCCGGCACGATCTTCGCGTCGCTGCCCCTGCGTGTGGGCGACACCTACAGCGACGACCGCGGCTCGGCTGCGATCCGTGCGTTGTTCGACCTGGGGTTGTTCAAGGACGTGCGCATCGACGTGAACGGCAACGTGCTGGTGGTGATCGTCGAAGAGCGCCCCACCATCGCCGACGTCGACTTCGTGGGCGCCAAGGAATTCGACAAGGCGGCGCTGCAGAAGGCGCTGCGCGAAATCGGCCTGGCCGATGGCCGCCCGTACGACAAGGCGCTGGCCGACCGCGCCGAGCAGGAGCTCAAGCGCCAGTACGTGAGCCGCAGCCTCTACAACGCGAACGTCGTGACCACCGTCACGCCCATCGAGCGCAACCGCGTGAACCTCACGTTCACCGTGACCGAAGGCGAGTCCGCCCGCATCAGCGAAGTGCACGTGGTCGGCAACAAGGCCTTCAGCGAATCGACGCTGCTGAGCCTGTTCGACCAGGACAGCGGCGGCTTCATGAGCTGGTACACCAAGTCGAACCAGTATTCGCGCGCCAAGCTCAACGCCGACCTCGAAACCCTGCGCTCGTACTACATCACGCGCGGCTACCTCGAGTTCCGCATCGATTCGACCCAGGTCGCCATTTCGCCGGACCGCAAGGACCTCACCGTCACGGTCAACATCACCGAAGGCGAGAAGTTCGTGGTGGCGGGCATCAAGCTCGATGGCAATTACCTCGGCCGTGACGACGAGTTCAAGTCGCTCATCACGATCAAGCCCGGCGAGCCCTACAACGGCGAGCAGGTCACCGAGACCACCAAGGCCTTCAGCGACTACTTCGGCACCTTCGGCTACGCCTTCGCCCGCGTGCAGGCCCGTCCGGACATCGACCGCGTGAACAACCGCGTCACGCTGACCCTGCAGGCCGAGCCCGCACGGCGCGTCTACGTGCGACGCGTGTCAGTCGGCGGCAACAACAAGACCCGCGACGAAGTGATCCGCCGCGAGTTCCGCCAGTTCGAAGCCTCGTGGTACGACGGCGACAAGATCAAGGTCTCGCGCGACCGCGTGGACCGCCTGGGCTTCTTCACCGAAGTGAACGTCGAAACGCAGGAAGTGCCTGGTTCGCCCGATCAGGTGGACCTGACCGTCAACGTGGCCGAAAAGCCCACCGGCACGCTGCAGCTGGGCGCCGGCTACTCGAGCGCTGAAAAGGTCGCGCTGACCTTCGGCATCTCGCAGGAGAACGTGTTCGGCTCGGGCAACTTCCTGGGCGTGCAGGTCAACACCAGCAAGTACAACCGCACGCTGTCGCTGACCACCACCGATCCGTACTTCACGAAGGACGGCATCTCGCGCACGATCAGCGTCTATCACACGACGACGCGTCCGTACTCCACGAACGAAGACGGTGACTACAAGCTGGTGAACCAGGGCGCGTCGATCCGTTTCGGTGTGCCGTTCAGCGAACTCGACACCGTCTTCTTCGGCGTCGGCCTGGAGCGTTACGCGTTCGACCCGAACCGCTCGGCGCTCGCCGGCGTCACCACGCCGCAGTCCTACCTCAACTACTTCAAGTGCGTGCGGGACGCGACCGGCTGGTTTGTCACGGGTTGCGACCAGAAGAGCGTCTGGGGTGTGCCTCTGACCGTGGGCTGGGGCCGCGACAGCCGCGACAGCGCGCTGGTCCCGACCACCGGCCGCCTGCAGCGCGCCAACCTCGAACTGGGCGTGGGTGGGGACATGAAGTACCTGAAGTCCAGCTACCAGTACCAGCAGTTCTTCGCGATCAACAAGCAGTACACCTTTGCCATCAACGGCGAAGTCGGCTATGCCAAGGCGTTCGGCGGCAAGACCTATCCGATCTTCAAGAACTTCTACGCCGGTGGCCTGGGTTCGATCCGCGGCTTCGAGCAGAACTCGCTGGGCCCGCGCGATCAGCCGCTGCTCGGCCAGACCGAAGGCGCGGCGCTGGGCGGCACCAAGAAGGCCATCTTCAACGCCGAACTGAGCACGCCGTTCCCGGGTGCCGGCAACGACCGCACGCTGCGCCTGTACGGCTTCTTCGACGTCGGCAACGTGTTCGGCTCCCGTGCGCCCAATGTGACGGACGAGCAGTGGAAAGCCCAGAAGAAGCTGCGCGCCTCGGTCGGCCTCGGCATCAGCTGGATCTCGCCGCTGGGCCCGCTGCGCCTGGCGTATGCCTTCCCCGTCAAGTCCCAGAAGGAAGTGACGGACCCGAGCACCGGGTTCGTTGTGATCCCGAAGGATAGAATTCAGCGCCTCCAATTCCAGATCGGAACGTCTTTCTAAATGAAGCAATTGATTCGTGCCGCAGCCGGCGCGTTCCTGATTCCCGCTTTTGCCCTGGTGGCTGCGCCCGCGCAGGCCCAGGAAAGCTTTCGCATCGGTTTCGTGAACCCCGACCGCGTGCTGCGTGAAGCGCAGCCGGCCAAGGCCGCGCAAGCCAAGCTCGAGGCCGAGTTCCTCAAGCGCGAAAAGGACCTGACCGTGCAGGGCGAAGCGCTGAAGACGGCGTCCGAGAAGTTCGAGCGCGAGGCACCGACCCTGTCGGAAAGCCAGCGCGTCTCGCGCCAGCGTTCGCTGGTCGACCAGGACCGCGACTTCCAGCGCAAGCGCCGCGAGTTCCAGGAAGACCTGAACGCGCGCAAGAACGAAGAGCTCCAGCAGGTCTATGAGCGCGCCAACCGCGTGGTCAAGCAGGTCGCTGAAACCGAAAAGTACGACGCCATCCTCCAGGAAGCGATCTACATCAACCCGAAGCACGACATCACCGACAAGGTGATCAAGGCGCTGAACGCGTCGGTCGGCTCCTCTGCGCCTGCGGCCGGCAAGTAACGCCGCGAACCGGCGTGTCGCTGCAGCTCGGAGCCATCGTTGACGCCCTCGGGGGCGAGCTTCATGGAGATGCCACGCTGTCCATCGAGCGGCTCGCGCCGCTCCAGAATGCACAGCCCGATGCGCTCAGTTTCCTGAGCCATCCCAAGTACCAGCAGGAACTGGCCGCCTCCAAGGCGGCCTGTGTCATCGTGTCGCCCGCCATGCGCGAGGCCGCCGCGGCGCGTGGCGCCTACATCGTCACGCCCGACCCGTACTACTACTTTGCGCGCCTGACGCAGCTGTGGAAAGCGCACCATGCGCGCCCGGAAGCCGATCGCATCCATCCCTCCGCCGTGATCCATCCCGAAGCCCATGTCGACGCCACCGCGCGCATCGGCGCGCTGTGCGTGGTGGAGCGGGGCGCGCGCATCGGTGCGGGCACCGTGCTGAAGTCGCGTGTCACGGTCAGCGAAGACTGCACCATCGGCGAGCGCTGCCTGCTGCACCCCGGCGTGGTGATCGGGGCCGACGGCTTCGGCCTCGCGCCGCACCAGGGCGCGTGGGTCAAGATCGAGCAATTGGGCGCGGTGCGCATCGGCAACGACGTCGAGATCGGTGCCAACACCTGTATCGACCGCGGCGCGCTCGACGACACCATCATCGAAGACGGCGTGAAGCTCGACAACCTGATCCAGATCGGCCACAACGTGCGCGTCGGCAAGCACACCGCCATGGCGGGCTGCGTCGGCGTGGCCGGCAGCGCCACCATCGGCGCCCACTGCACCTTCGGCGGCGGCGCCATCGTGCTGGGTCACCTCACGGTGGCCGACGGCGTGCACGTGTCGGCGGCCACCGTGGTAACGCGCTCCATCCGCAAGGCCGGCCAGTACACCGGCATGTTTCCGATCGATGACAATGCGAACTGGGAAAAGAACGCGGCAACACTCAAGCAGTTGCACAGCCTGCGCGAACGACTGAAGGCGCTGGAAAAAGCCCCCTCGAAACAATGACGACGATGCAGGAACAGAACACCATGACGGACACGACGCTCGATATCCACCAAATTCTCAAGTTGCTGCCGCATCGCTACCCGTTTCTGCTGGTGGACCGGGTGTTGAGCATGGAAAAGGGCAAGCGCATCACGGCGCTCAAGAACGTGACGATGAACGAGCCCTTCTTCAACGGCCACTTCCCGCACCGTCCGGTGATGCCGGGCGTGCTGATGCTCGAAGCCATGGCGCAGGCCGCAGCGCTGCTGTCGTTTCGCTCGCTGGACATCGTGCCCGACGACAACACGGTCTACTATTTTGCGGCCATCGACGGCGCGCGCTTCAAGCGCCCCGTGGAGCCGGGCGACCAGCTCACGCTGGAAGTCGAGATCGAGCGCATGAAGGCCGGCATCTCGAAGTTCAAGGGCCGTGCGCTCGTGGGCAGCGAACTGGCGTGCGAAGCCTCGCTGATGTGCGCCATGCGCCAGATCAACAGCTGATCCGGCGCATCGTCTCTTGCAAGGCATGACCCAGGTTCACTCGACCGCGATCGTCGACCCGAAGGCCCAGCTCGACGCCTCGGTGTCGGTCGGTCCCTACACCGTGATCGGCCCGCATGTGCGGATCGGCGCGGGCACCACCATCGGCCCGCACTGCGTGATCGAGGGGCGCACCACCATCGGCCGCGACAACAGGATCTTCCAGTTCTCGTCGCTCGGCGCGATTCCCCAGGACAAGAAGTACGCGGGCGAGCCGACCGAGCTCACCATCGGCGACCGCAACGTGATCCGCGAGTTCTGCACCTTCAACCTCGGCGTGCCCGGGGCAGGGGGCATCACGCGTGTCGGCAACGACAACTGGATCATGGCGTACACGCACATCGCGCACGACTGCCAGGTCGACAACCACACCACGCTGTCCAACAACACCACGCTGGCCGGTCACGTGCATCTGGCCGACTGGGTCACGATCGGCGGGTTGACCGGCATCCACCAGTTCGTGTCGATTGGCGCTCATGCCATGGTCGGCTTCGCGAGTGCAGTGACGCAGGACGTGCCGCCCTTCATGCTGGTCGACGGCAATCCGCTGGCGGTTCGCGGCTTCAACGTCGTGGGCCTGCGCCGGCGCGATTTCTCGGCGCAGCGGCTCGCGGCGGTCAAGCAGATGCACCGCCTGCTGTACCGGCGGGGCAAGACGCTCGAAGAGGCGCGCGCCGCCATTGCCGAGCTCGCGGCGGAAATGCCCGAGGCCGCCGGCGATGTCGGGCTGATGGAAGCCTTCCTCGCCCATTCGACGCGCGGTATCGCGCGCTGACATGGGCGCGATGAGTACGAACGACCAGCGCCGCTTCGCGCTGGTCGCGGGCGAAGCGTCCGGCGATCTGCTGGCGGGCCTGCTGCTCGATGGCCTCGAAGCCCGCTGGCCTGCGCTGCAGACCGCCGGCATCGGCGGTCCACGCATGCTGGCCCACGGTTTCCAGAGCTGGTGGCCGCAGGAAAAGCTGGCCGTACGCGGCTACATCGAGGTGCTTCGGCACTACGCCGAGATCGCCGGCATCCGCCGCCAGCTCAAGGCCCGGCTGCTGCGCGAGCGCCCCGAGCTGTTCATCGGCGTCGACGCACCCGATTTCAACCTCGACCTCGAAGCCGGCCTGCGCAGCGAGGGCATCAAGACCGTCCACTTCGTCTGCCCCTCGATCTGGGCCTGGCGTGCCGACCGCATCGACAAGATCCGGGCCGCCGCCGACCACGTGCTGTGCATCTTCCCGTTCGAACCTGAGCTGCTCGAAAAGCAGGGCGTCGCTGGGAGCTACGTGGGCCACCCGGTGGCCAACGTGATCCCGATGACGCCCGACCGCGCGGCCGCCCGCGTCGCGCTGGGGCTGGACCCCGAGGCGCAGGTCGTCGCGCTGCTGCCTGGCAGCCGGCGCTCCGAGATCCGTTACCTCGCGGCCCGTTTCTTCGCGGCTGCGGCGTTGATGCAGAAGGCCAAGCCGAAGCTGCAGTTCATCGCACCGATCCTGCCAGGGTTGCGCGCCGAGGTCGAAAGCCTGCTGCAGGCCGCCGGCATGGCAGGGCGGGTGAAGCTGCTCGACGGCCAGTCGCATGCCGCGCTCGCCGCCTGCGACGTCACGCTGATCGCCAGCGGCACCGCCACGCTCGAGGCGGCGCTGTTCAAGCGGCCGATGGTCATCGCCTACAACATGAACGGGCTCTCGTGGCGCCTCATGCAGCGCAAGCAGCTGCAGCCTTGGGTCGGGTTGCCGAACATCCTGTGCCGCGAGTTCGTGGTGCCCGAGCTGCTGCAGGAAGCTGCGACGCCTGAGGCGCTGGCACAGGCCACGCTCGAATGGCTCGACGCGCCCGCGAAGACGCAGGCGCTGCAACAAAGATTTTCCGCGCTGCATGTGCAATTGCAGCGCGACACGCCCACACTCTGCGCCGATGCGATCCAGAAAGTTCTTGAAGGCTGAACAGGTCCCGCTCGTGTGGGACGCGCCGGGCCTGATGGCGGGCGTCGACGAAGCCGGACGCGGACCCCTGGCCGGCCCGGTGGTGGCCGCGGCCGTGATCCTGGACGACCTGCGCCCGATCCGCGGCCTGGCCGACTCCAAGACGCTCACGGCCCTGCAGCGCGAACGCCTGCACGACCAGATCCTGGCCAAGGCGCTGTGCTGCTCCATCGCCCAGGCCTCGGTCGAGGAGATCGACAGCCTCAACATCCTGCAGGCCACGATGCTCGCGATGCGTCGCGCGGTCGAAGGGCTGCGGCTGAAGCCGGTCAAGGTGCTGGTGGACGGCAACCGGCTGCCCCGGCTCGATGTGCTGGCCGAGGCCATCGTCAAGGGCGATGCGCGGGTCAAGGCGATCTCTGCCGCATCCATCCTGGCCAAGGTGCACCGCGACCGGCTCTGCACGCAGCTGCACGACGAATTTCCGAATTACGGCTTTGCCGGCCACAAGGGCTACGGTACGCGCGAGCATCTCGAGGCGCTGCAGCGCCACGGGGCCTGCGTGCACCACCGTCGGTCGTTCAGCCCGGTGGCGGCGGCGCTGGCGCGCACGGCCGCTGCGACTTCGGGCGCCACCGTTGTGACCGGCGAGGTGCCAGCGACCCTCGTGATCGGCGCCGCCGAAAACCAGAGCGCACGCCTCGATCCGCGCGCCGCCCCCCTGAGCCTGCCATGACCACCGACACCGGCCCGAGCCACATCAGCTCGCGCGACAACCCCTTGCTCAAGGACCTGCGCAAGCTCGCACAGGACCCGGGCGCCTATCGCAAGCTCGGCCGGCTCTGGCTCGAGGGCGATCACCTGTGCCGCGCAGCGCTGGCCCGCGGCGTCAAGCCGGCGGTGGCAGTGTTCTCGGAGGCGTTCTGGCCTTCGGCGCCCGCTGAATGGGTGCAAAGCGCTATCAAAACGGTAGTGGTTGCCGACGACCTGTTGCGTGCGGTCAGCGGCCTGGAGTCGCCGGCACCGATGGGCTTCGTGCTCGACCTGCCGGCGCGACCCGAGATCCTGCCCGATGCCCCGACCGTGGTGCTCGACCGCCTGCAGGATGCCGGCAATGCTGGCTCCATCCTGCGCAGCGCGGCGGCTTTCGGCTTCACGCAGGTGATCGCGCTCAAGGGCACGGCTGCGCTGTGGGCACCGAAGGTACTGCGCGCCGGCATGGGGGCCCACTTCGGCCTGCGGCTGGTCGAAGGCGTGGACATCGACGCGCTCGATGCGCTGCGGGTGCCGCTGGTTGCCACGAGTTCACACCGGGGCGAATGGCTGCACAAGGCCGACCTGCCGCACCCTTGTGCCTGGCTGATGGGCCATGAAGGGCAGGGCGTCTCGGCCGCGCTGGAAGCCCGGGCCAGCCACCACATCCGCATCGCGCAGCCTGGCGGCGAGGAGTCGCTCAACGTGGCCGCCGCCGCCGCCATCTGCCTGCACGCAAGCGGAGCGGCCCTGCAGGCCAAATAACACACCCAGTCCGAGCTACAATCGGGGGCTTACTCGCAAATCAGCGTCGCCCGGCCGCCTTCAACGCCAAAATCCCCTTAAGCAGCAGTCCGCAGGCAACGCGCCTGGGGCTCCGGGCGACCGTAACCATCCGGAGAACCCAGTGCTTTTGTCTCTCAAGGGAAGTTTCCCGCCCGCCATCCTGGCGCTCGCAGACGGCACGGTCTTTCTCGGCAACTCGATCGGAGCCGCCGGCTCCACGACCGGTGAAGTGGTGTTCAACACCGCGATGACCGGTTACCAGGAAATCCTCACCGACCCCAGCTACTGCCAGCAGATCGTCACCCTGACGTATCCGCACATCGGCAACTACGGCGTCAACGGCGAGGACATCGAAGCCGACAAGATCCATGCCGCGGGCCTGATCATCAAGGACCTGCCCCTCGTCGCGTCCAACTTCCGCAAGACCGCCACGCTGACCGAGTACCTCGTGTCCGGCCACACGGTGGCCATTGCGAACATCGACACCCGCAAGCTCACGCGCCACCTGCGCACCCACGGCGCGCAGAACGGCTGCATCCTGGGCCTGGCTGCGGGCGAGACCGTGACGCAGGCGCTGATCGACAAGGCCATCGCCGCCGCCAAGGCCGCGCCGAGCATGGCCGGCCTCGACCTGGCCAAGGTGGTGTCGGTCACGCAGACCTACGAATGGACCGAAACCGAGTGGAAGCTCGGCGCGGGCTACGGCGTGCAGATCACGCCCAAGTTCCACGTCGTCGCCTTCGACTACGGCGTCAAGAAGAACATCCTGCGCATGATCGCGCAGCGCGGCGCACGCATCACCGTGGTGCCGGCGCAAACGCCCGCGGCCGACGTGCTCAAGCTCAAGCCCGATGGCATCTTCCTGGCCAACGGCCCCGGCGACCCGCAGCCCTGCGACTACGCCATCAGCGCCGTCAAGGAACTGATCGAGACCGGCATTCCCACCTTCGGCATCTGCCTGGGCCACCAGATCATGGCGCTCGCCTCGGGCGCCAAGACCTTCAAGATGAAGTTCGGCCACCACGGCGCGAACCATCCGGTGAAGGACCTGGACAACGGCCGCGTGAGCATCACCAGCCAGAACCACGGCTTTGCAGTCGACGAGAAGTCGCTGCCCGCCAACCTGCGTCCCACGCATATCAGCCTGTTCGACAACACGCTGCAGGGCCTGGCGCGCACCGACAAGCCCGCGTTCTGCTTCCAGGGCCACCCGGAAGCCTCGCCGGGCCCGCATGACATCGGCTATCTGTTCGATCGCTTCACGGCACTCATGGAAAAGCACAAGACGGAGAACAAGAATGCCTAAGCGCACCGACCTCAAATCGATCCTCATCATCGGCGCCGGCCCGATCATCATCGGCCAGGCCTGCGAGTTCGACTACTCCGGCGTGCAGGCCTGCAAGGCGCTGCGCGAAGAGGGCTACAAGGTCATCCTGATCAACAGCAACCCCGCGACGATCATGACCGACCCGGCCACGGCCGACGTCACCTACATCGAGCCCATCACCTGGCAGACGGTCGAAAAGATCATTGCCAAGGAACGCCCCGACGCGATCCT
Organism: Variovorax sp. GW821-FHT09A10; assembly: GCF_059418385.1. Taxonomy (NCBI): domain Bacteria; kingdom Pseudomonadati; phylum Pseudomonadota; class Betaproteobacteria; order Burkholderiales; family Comamonadaceae; genus Variovorax; species Variovorax sp. GW821-FHT09A10. The sequence continues at coordinate 786,972 of NZ_JBWKPT010000002.1, read as the reverse complement.
GCCGACCATGGGCGGCCAGACCGCGCTGAACTGCGCGCTCGACCTGTGGCGCAACGGCGTGCTCGACAAGTACACGGGCGCGGCCACCAACAAGCCGGTCGAGCTGATCGGCGCCACGCCCGAAGCCATCGACAAGGCCGAGGACCGCCTGAAGTTCAAGGACGCGATGACCAAGATCGGTCTCGGTTCGGCGCGCTCGGGCATTGCGCACACGATGGACGAGGCCTGGGCCGTGCAGAAGACGCTCGGCTTCCCGACCGTGATCCGCCCCAGCTTCACGCTCGGCGGCACCGGTGGCGGCATCGCCTACAACCCCGACGAATTCGAGACCATCTGCAAGCGCGGCATCGAAGCCTCGCCGACCAACGAGCTGCTGATCGAAGAGTCGCTGCTCGGCTGGAAAGAGTACGAGATGGAAGTCGTGCGCGACAAGGCCGACAACTGCATCATCGTCTGCTCGATCGAAAACCTTGACCCGATGGGCGTGCACACCGGTGACTCGATCACCGTGGCCCCGGCGCAGACGCTGTCCGACAAGGAATACCAGATCCTGCGCAACGCCTCGCTGGCTGTGCTGCGCGAGATCGGCGTCGACACCGGCGGCTCGAACGTGCAGTTCTCCATCAACCCGAAGGACGGCCGCATGGTCGTCATCGAGATGAACCCGCGCGTCTCGCGTTCGTCGGCACTGGCCTCCAAGGCCACGGGCTTCCCGATCGCCAAGGTCGCGGCCAAGCTGGCCGTGGGCTACACGCTCGACGAGCTGCGCAACGAGATCACCGGCGGTGCCACGCCCGCGTCGTTCGAACCGTCGATCGACTACGTGGTCACCAAGATCCCGCGTTTCGCGTTCGAAAAATTCCCGCAGGCCGACTCGCGTCTCACCACGCAGATGAAGTCGGTGGGCGAGGTGATGGCCATGGGCCGTACCTTCCAGGAATCGTTCCAGAAGGCCTTGCGCGGCCTCGAAGTGGGCGTCGACGGCCTGAACGAAAAGACACAAGATCGCGAAGTGCTCGAGAAGGAGCTGGGCGAGCCTGGTCCCGAGCGCATCTGGTACGTGGGCGATGCTTTCGCCATGGGCCTGAGCGTCGATGAAGTGTTCGCACTGACCAAGATCGACCCGTGGTTCCTGGTGCAGATCGAAGAGATCGTGAAGATCGAACTCGAACTGGAAACCAAGTCGCTCGACGACATCGACAAGGACACGCTGCTCGCGCTGAAGAAGAAGGGCTTCTCCGACCGCCGCCTCGCCAAGCAGCTCAAGACCACCGACACGGCCGTGCGCGAGAAGCGCCGCGCCCTGGGCGTGCGCCCGGTCTACAAGCGCGTGGACACCTGCGCGGCCGAGTTCGCCACCAACACGGCCTACATGTACTCGACCTACGAGGACGAGTGCGAGGCCGACCCGACGGACAAGAAGAAGATCATGGTGCTCGGCGGCGGTCCCAACCGCATCGGCCAGGGCATCGAGTTCGATTACTGCTGCGTGCACGCCGCGCTCGCCATGCGCGAAGACGGCTACGAGACCATCATGGTCAACTGCAACCCCGAGACCGTGTCGACCGACTACGACACGTCCGACCGCCTGTACTTCGAACCGCTGACGCTCGAAGACGTGCTCGAGATCGTCGACAAGGAAAAGCCGCTCGGCGTGATCGTGCAGTATGGCGGCCAGACGCCGTTGAAGCTCGCGCTCGACCTCGAAGCCAATGGCGTGCCGATCATCGGCACCTCGCCCGACATGATCGACGCGGCCGAAGACCGTGAGCGCTTCCAGAAGCTGCTGCACGAGCTGGGCCTGCGCCAGCCGCCGAACGCGACGGCGCGTACCGAACCCGAAGCGCTCGAAAAGGCTGCGGCCCTGGGCTATCCGCTGGTGGTTCGCCCGAGCTACGTGCTCGGCGGCCGTGCGATGGAAATCGTGCACGAGCAGCGCGACCTCGAGCGCTACATGCGCGAAGCGGTCAAGGTGAGCAACGACTCGCCGGTGCTGCTCGACCGCTTCCTGAACGACGCCGTCGAGTGCGACGTCGACTGCATCCGTGACGCCGAAGGCGGCACGCTGATCGGCGGCGTGATGGAACACATCGAACAGGCCGGCGTGCACTCGGGCGACTCCGCCTGCTCGCTGCCGCCTTACAGCCTGAACGCCGACACCATCGCCGAACTGAAGCGCCAGAGTGCCGCCATGGCGAAGGCGCTGAACGTGGTCGGCCTGATGAACGTGCAGTTCGCGATCCAGCAGAAGGATGGCAAGGACGTCATCTACGTGCTCGAGGTGAACCCGCGCGCCTCGCGCACCGTGCCTTACGTGAGCAAGGCCACGGGCATCCAGCTCGCCAAGGTGGCGGCACGCTGCATGGCAGGCCAGTCGCTGGCGTCGCAGGGCATCACGAAGGAAGTCACGCCGCCGTACTTCAGCGTGAAGGAAGCCGTGTTCCCGTTCGTCAAGTTCCCGGGCGTGGACACCATCCTCGGCCCCGAGATGAAGTCGACCGGCGAAGTGATGGGCGTGGGCAAGACCTTCGGCGAAGCCTTCGTGAAGTCGCAGCTGGGCGCCGGCACGCACCTGCCGAAGTCGGGCAAGGCCTTCATCTCGGTGAAGAACAACGACAAGGCACGCGCGGTCGAAGTGGCACGCGGCCTGGCCAAGCTGGGCTTCGAACTGGTCGCCACCAAGGGCACCGCCGCGGCCATCAGCGCCGCCGGCATCGCCTGCGAGACGGTCAACAAGGTGACCGAAGGCCGTCCGCACATCGTGGACATGATCAAGAACAACGAGATTGCCTTGGTCATCAACACGGTGGAAGAGCGCCGCAACGCGATCACCGACTCGCGCCAGATCCGCACCTCGGCGCTGCTGGCGCGCGTGACCACCTTCACCACGATTTTCGGCGCCGAAGCCGCGGTGGAAGGCATGGGCTTCATGGACGAGCTGGGCGTGATCTCGGTGCAGGAGATGCACGCGCAGCTGGCTGCGGCCTGATTGGGCGCCGCCATGGAAACGCAGCTGGTCGAACTGGACCTCGCGGACTGGAACGCGGCCACGCCCAACGAGGCGTGGATCGCGGAACTGGAAGCCGGCAAGGTGCTGTACTTTCCGCGGCTGGGCTTCGAGCTGCGGCCTGAAGAGCGCAGTCTGCTGACGCCCAGCCTGCTGTCGCCCGACGTGCGCAACATCAGCCTCGATGCCCACGGCAAGCTCAAGGGCGCCGTGGGTGACGAGGCGGTGCAGCGCGCCACGGCGGCGATGGTGAAGCGTTTTCGCACGCAGGCGCAGCAGCTCATCCATGGCCTGCTGCCGCACTACACGCCGGCCCTGCGCCTGGCGCCGACCAGCTACCGGCCGGCCCAGGTCGAGACGCGCGTGCAGTCGTGGCGCGCCGACGACCGGCGCCTGCACGTCGATGCGTTTCCGTCGCGGCCCAACTACGGCGAGCGCATCCTGCGCGTGTTCACCAACGTCAATCCCGACGGCGCACCGCGCGTGTGGCGCGTGGGCGAGCCTTTCGAGGACATCGCGAAGCGCTTCCTGCCGCGGGCCAAGCCCTATGCACGCTGGCAGGCCAAGCTGCTGCAGGCGCTGCACGTCACCAAATCGTTCCGCAGCGAGTACGACCACCTGATGCTGCAGCTGCACGACGGCATGAAGTCGGACATGGCGTACCAGGAAAACTCGCCCCAGGAAACGGCCAAGTTCCCGCCGGGTTCGGTGTGGGTGTGCTTCTCGGACCAGACCTCGCACGCCGTGATGGCGGGCCAGTACATGCTCGAGCAGACCCTTCATCTGGCCGCATCGAAGCAATACAATCCAGATTCGAGCCCGCTCGCCATCCTGAGCCGGCTGACCGGACGCAATCTCGTCTGATCTGTCCCCCCAATCGACCGCCGAACGGCATCGTTCGGCGGTTTCGCTTTATGGAGAACCAACTGCATGGCCACCATTCCCATCACCAAGCGCGGCGCTGAAAAACTGCGCGCTGAACTGCACCAGCTCAAGACGGTCGACCGTCCCTGGGTCATCAACGCCATTTCCGAGGCACGCGCCCAGGGCGACCTGAGCGAAAACGCCGAGTACGAAGTCGCCAAGGACCGCCAGGGCTTCATCGAAGGCCGCATCCAGGAAGTCGAGGGCAAGCTCTCGGCCGCCCAGATCATCGATCCGAGCGAGCTCGACGCCGGCGGCAAGGTGGTGTTCGGCTCGACCGTCGAACTCGAGGAAGAAGAGTCGGGCGAAGCCGTCAAGTACCAGATCGTGGGCGAGGACGAAGCCGACCTGAAGCTCGGCCTGATCAACATTTCCAGCCCGATCGCGCGCGCGCTGATCGGCAAGGAAGAGGGCGACACGGCCGAGGTGCAGGCGCCGGGCGGCCTCAAGCGCTACGAGATCGTGGCGGTCAGCTACCTCTGAATCGGATGAAAGACCGCGTCGCGCTGATGCTGGCGGCCCTGTGGTGGGGCAGCCTCACCACGATCGGCTTCCTGGTCGTGCCGATGCTGTTCGCGAAGCTCGGCAACCCGGCGGTGGCAGGCAATTTTGCCGCCCAGCTGTTCGAAGCGCAAAGCTGGATCGCCATCGGCTGCGGACTGATCCTGCTGATCCATTTCCGCCAGAAGGCCGACGATGGCATGACCCAACCGGTGTTGACGGCCATCTTCCTGGTGCTGGCGGCGTTGCTGCTGGCGCTGCTGCAGCAGTACGCCGTGGCGCCGCGCATCGTGGCGCGCGACAACCTCAAGCTGTGGCATGCCGTGGGCACGGGCATGTACTTCGTTCAGTGGGCCTGCGCCGGCACGTTGCTGTGGCGCATGGGCGGCGCCGCTCGGGCGCCACACTGAGCCGGGGCGGGCGACGCGTTCGCCGCCGCCCTCCGGCTTTACTCTTTCCAGTGCCTGGCGACCCAGCTCGCCGGCCGGATGTAGCGGAAGGCGCGGTTGCGCCGCCCCGCCAGCGCATCGGGCGGGTTGCACTCGCCGTGGAACACCATCACGCGGGCGCCTTCGGGCACGAAGGGCTCTTCCCAGTAGTTGGTCGGCCAGGTCGGGATGCCGTGGTACTTGAAGCTCGGGCACCAGGCCGCCGGCCAGTAGGCCAGCTTGCCCTGCTTGTGCAGCACGTCCGACAGGTAGGCCTGCTCGTTGCGGTATTCGGCCTGCACCTTGTCCATGTTGGCGCGAAAGTACGCCAGCACGTCGGCATGGGCGCCCAGCTCGAAGCGGTAGACCGATGAATTGCCCGTGATCCGCTCGCGCCGCCAGGGGCGGGCGTAGTCGTGAATGATCAGGAACTCGCCGGGCTGCTCGAAGAAGGCGTCCAGGCTGCCGACGATCACCACGTCGACGTCCAGGAAGAGGGCGGTGCCGCGCAGGCCGTGCAGGTCCTGCTCGAAGGTGGTGAGCTTCTTCCAGGCGCCGTCCCGCTGACCCGGGGCCAGCTGGAGGTTGAGCGGCGGAATGGGCAGGCACGTCACTTCGGGGCGGATGCCGTTGCCGTCGTCGGTCAGGCAGACGAACTTGAAGTCGCCGCTGAGGTGGCGGCGCACCATGGCGTAAAGCCGGTTGACGTACTCGGGGCCGTACTTGGTGCCCCACTTCATGCAGAGGATATGGCGCTGGGCGCCTTGCGCTGCCACCAAGTTCAGTCCGCCTGGTTGCGTTTCTTGGCCGACAGCGGACGCTTGGCCTTGGCGCGCTTGATGGTGCCGCCCGGGGTGAGGCGCTGGTTGCCGAGCACGCGCAGGGTCTTGATTTCAGGGCGCTGGCCGCCGCGCTTGCTGTACTTGACGATCTTCACGTCGCGCGGGCCGGGCATGCGGTCTTCGTCGATCACACGCTCTTTCTCGGGCTTCGGGCGCCACAGCACGAGCAGCTTGCCGATGTGCTGGATCGGGGCGGCATTGAGCTCGTCGGCGAGCTCCTGGAGCATGGCGTCGCGGGCGAGGCGGTCGTCGGAGAAGACGCGGACCTTGATCAGGCCATGGGCCTTCAGGGCCGCGTCGGCCTCCTTTTTCACGGCAGGGGTGAGCCCGTCTCCACCGACCATGACGATCGGATCCAGGTGGTGAGCTTCGGCGCGGTGCACCTTGCGCTCGGCAGGGGTAAGTTGAATGGCGGGCATCCCCGTATTATCGACGCGTACACGAACACCCTCATGAGCACCAAAGCCAAAAGCAAAAAAGTCAACAAGGCGTGGCTTCACGACCACATCAACGACCCCTACGTGAAGCTCGCGACCAGAGAGGGCTACCGTGCCCGCGCGGCTTACAAGCTCAAGGAAATCGACGAGTCGCTCGGGCTGGTCAAGCCCGGCCAGCTGGTGGTCGACCTCGGCTCGACCCCCGGCGCCTGGAGCCAGTACCTGCGGCGGCGCATGTCGCCGGGCGGGGCGGCGGTCGGCGACCTCAACGGCACCATCATTTCGCTCGACCTGCTGCCGATGGAGCCCATCGAGGGCGTGACCTTCCTGCAGGGCGACTTCCGCGAAGACGCACTGCTGGCGCAGCTTCTGGCCGTGCTGGCCGGCCGCAAGGCCGACCTGGTGGTGTCCGACATGGCACCCAACCTGTCGGGCATCCATTCGGCCGATGCGGCCCGCGTGGCGCACCTGATCGAACTGGCCATCGACTTCGCCCAGAACCACATGAAGCCCGAAGGGGCATTGGTGGCCAAGGTATTCCATGGCAGCGGGTATGACGAATTGGTCCAGATGTTCAAGGCCAATTTCCGCGTCGTGAAGCCGCTCAAACCGAAGGCGTCGCGCGATAAATCGGCCGAAACCTTCCTCATCGGCAGGGGACTGAAGGCGCTCGATACGCATTGATACCTTGCCGCAGCGTGCCCTCCAGGGGCGCAAACCCTTGTCAGCCTATGGCTGCTATAGGGAAATGTCCGCTTTTCGCAGCTTGAAAAGCCTAAAATGGGGCGCAATTGCGTACCCTCAGCGCGTATTTCATATTCCCGTCACGCGCTTTCGACTGGAGCTTCGTTTGAACAATCAGTGGTTTTCCAAAGTTGCCGTATGGCTCGTCATTGCCATGGTGTTGTTCACTGTGTTCAAGCAGTTCGACACCCGCGGTGGCGTCGGCTCGGGAACGGTGAGCTATTCCGAGTTTTTGGACCAGGTCCGCAACAACCAGATCAAGAGCGCCATCATTCCTGAAGGCGCCGGTGGCGGCGAAATCGTCGCGGTCACCAACGACGATCGCAAGATCCGCACGACCGCCACGGTCCTCGACCGCGGCCTCGTGGGCGACCTGATCGACCACGGCGTCAAGTTCGACGTCAAGCCGCGCGAAGAAGGCTCGCTCCTCATGACCTTGCTGGTCAGCTGGGGCCCGATGCTGCTGTTGATCGGCGTCTGGATCTACTTCATGCGCCAGATGCAGGGTGGCGGCAAGGGCGGGGCGTTCAGCTTCGGCAAGAGCAAGGCCCGCATGATGGACGAGAACAACAACACGGTCACCTTCGCCGACGTCGCAGGCTGCGACGAGGCCAAGGAAGAAGTCCGTGAAGTCGTCGACTTCCTGAAAGACCCGCAGCGCTTCCAGAAGCTCGGCGGCCGCATTCCGCGCGGCCTGCTGCTGGTCGGCCCTCCGGGCACCGGCAAGACGCTGCTGGCCAAGTCGATCGCCGGCGAAGCCAAGGTGCCGTTCTTCTCGATCTCGGGTTCCGATTTTGTTGAAATGTTCGTCGGCGTGGGCGCGGCCCGTGTGCGCGACATGTTCGAGAACGCCAAGAAAAACGCGCCCTGCATCATCTTCATCGACGAAATCGATGCAGTGGGTCGTCAGCGTGGCGCCGGCCTCGGCGGCGGCAACGACGAGCGCGAGCAAACCCTCAACCAGATGCTGGTCGAGATGGACGGCTTCGAAACCAACCTCGGCGTGATCGTCGTGGCTGCCACGAACCGCCCGGACATCCTTGATGCCGCGCTGCTGCGCCCCGGCCGTTTCGACCGTCAGGTGTACGTCACGCTGCCCGACATCCGCGGCCGCGAACAGATCCTCGGCGTGCACATGCGCAAGGTCCCGCTGGGTCAGGACGTGAACCCGAGCGTCATCGCCCGCGGCACGCCCGGCATGTCCGGCGCCGACCTGGCCAACCTGTGCAACGAAGCAGCCCTGATGGCCGCCCGCCGCAATGCGCGCGTGGTCGAAATGCAGGACTTCGAGAAGGCCAAGGACAAGATCTTCATGGGCCCCGAGCGCAAGAGCATGGTCATGCCCGAGGAAGAGCGCCGCAACACGGCCTACCACGAGTCTGGCCACGCCCTCATCGGCAAGCTGCTGCCCAAGTGCGACCCGGTCCACAAGGTCACGATCATTCCGCGTGGCCGCGCCCTCGGCGTGACCATGAGCCTGCCGGCACAAGACCGCTACAGCTACGACCGCGAGTACATGCTGAACCAGATCAGCATGCTGTTCGGTGGCCGCATCGCCGAAGAAGTGTTCATGCACCAGATGACCACCGGCGCCAGCAACGACTTCGAGCGTGCGACCTCCATCGCCCGCGACATGGTCACGCGCTACGGCATGACCGACGCGCTGGGCCCGATGGTCTACGCCGAGAACGAAGGCGAAGTGTTCCTGGGTCGTTCGGTCACAAAGACCACGAACATGAGCGAACAGACCATGGAAAAGGTCGACGGCGAAGTGCGCCGCATCATCGACGAGCAGTACGCCTTGGCGCGCCGCCTGATCGAAGAGAACAGCGACAAGATGCACGCGATGGCCAAGGCGCTGCTCGAATGGGAAACCATCGACAGCGAACAGCTCGACGACATCATGGCCGGCCGCGCACCGCGCCCGCCCAAGGACTGGACGCCGCGCATTCCGCCTTCGGGCAGCGGCGGCAGCGGTGGCACGCCGGCCGTCACGACCGACCCGGCGCCCACTGCGGCCTGAGGTGGGCTTGCAATCAAGCAATAACGGGGCCCCTGGCCCCGTTTTCCATGGTGAGCCAGATGGTGCGGTTTGGCAGACCTCGCGCTTCAGGATTGATCTCGCGCAGCCGCGCGTGATGGGCATCGTCAACGTCACGCCCGATTCCTTTTCCGACGGTGGCGCGCATGCGTCCACAAGCACTGCGCTGGCGCACTGCGAGCAGCTGCTGAAAGAGGGCGCCGACATCCTCGACATCGGCGGCGAATCGACCCGCCCCGGCAGCCCGGCCGTGCCGCTCGACGCCGAGCTGGCGCGCGTGCTGCCCGTGGTGCGCGAGGCGGTGAAGCTGAACGTGCCGCTGTCCATCGACACCTACAAGCCCGAGGTGATGCGCGCCGTGCTCGACCTGGGCGCGGACATCGTCAACGACATCTGGGCGCTGCGCCAGCCGGGCGCGCGCGAGGCCGTGGCGGCGCACCCGACCTGCGGCATTTGCCTGATGCACATGCACCGCGACCCGCAGACCATGCAGGCGCTGCCGATGCAGGGCGACGTGATTCCCGAGGTGCTGGCTTTCTGGGACGAACAACTGACGCCCTTGAAGGCGCTGGGCATCGATCCCGCGCGCATCACGCTCGATCCGGGCGTCGGCTTCGGCAAGAGCGTGGCGCAGAACTTCGCGCTCCTCGGTCGACAGCGGGAATTGTTGGCAACCGGTTACCCCTTGTTGCTAGGTTGGTCCCGCAAGTCCTCCATCGGGGCCGTCACCGGCATCGACAATGCATCCGGGCGTACCGTGCCCAGCGTGGCAGCCGCCGTGCTGGCCGTGGACCGGGGGGCTGCGGTCGTGCGGGTGCACGACGTTCGCGACACCGTCGCCGCCCTCGCCGTATGGCGTGCCATGCGCGCGGAAGCACCGCAAGAACACCTTCAAAGAGCAACAACATGACCCGTAAGTATTTCGGCACCGACGGCATCCGCGGCACGGTCGGCCAATCGCCCATCACCCCCGATTTCGTGCTGCGCCTCGCGCACGCCGTCGGCCGCGTCCTCAAGAAAACCCAGGCCCGTCCCACGGTGCTGATCGGCAAGGACACCCGCATCTCGGGCTACATGCTCGAGTCGGCGCTCGAGTCGGGCTTCAACTCCGCCGGCGTCGATGTGGTGCTGCTCGGTCCGCTGCCCACGCCGGGCGTGGCGTACCTCACGCGCGCCCAGCGCGCCAGCCTAGGCGTGGTGATCAGCGCCAGCCACAACGCCTTTCCCGACAACGGCATCAAGTTCTTCAGCGCGCAGGGCACCAAGCTCGACGACGCCTGGGAGCTGGCTGTCGAGGCCGCGCTCGAAGAAGAACCTGTCTGGGTGGATTCGGCCAACCTGGGCAAGGCCCGCCGCCTCAACGATGCGGACGGCCGCTACATCGAGTTCTGCAAGAGCACCTTCGCCAACGACCTGTCGCTGCGCGGCATGAAGCTGGTGGTCGATGCGGCCCACGGCGCGGCCTACCAGGTGGCGCCGAATGTGTTCCATGAACTGGGGGCGGACGTCACCAGCATCGGCTGCGCACCCGACGGCCTCAACATCAACAAGGGTTTCGGCGCCACGCACCCCGAGGCACTGGTCGCCACCGTGACGGCGCAGAAGGCCGACTACGGCATTGCCCTCGACGGCGACGCCGACCGACTGCAGCTGGTCGATGCCACCGGCCGCCTGTTCAACGGCGACGAGCTGCTGTACCTGATGGTGGCCGAGCGCATCGCACGCGGCGAGAAGCCGGCGGGCGTGGTCGGCACGCTGATGACCAACAAGGCCGTCGAGATGGCCCTGCGCGCGCAGGACATCGAGTTCGTGCGCGCCAAGGTCGGCGACCGCTACGTGCTCGAGGAGCTCGACAAGCGCGGCTGGCTGCTCGGCGGCGAAGGCTCCGGCCACCTGTTGGCGCTCGATCGCCATACCACCGGCGACGGCATCGTGAGTGCACTGCAGGTGCTGCAGGCCTGCGTGCGCAGCGGCAAGACGGTGGCGCAGCTGCTCGAAGGCGTCACGCTGTACCCGCAGACGCTCATCAACGTGCGCCTCGCGCCCGACCAGGACTGGAAGAGCAACGCAGCGCTCGCCAGCGAAACCAAGCGCATCGAAGCCGAGCTGGGCGACGCCGGCCGGGTGCTCATCCGTGCGAGTGGCACCGAGCCGCTGGTGCGCGTGATGGTCGAGGCGCGCGATCCGAAGCAGTCGCAGTCCTGCGCCGAGCGCCTCGCGGCCACGCTCAAGCCCGCCGCATGACGACGACGGGCCGCATCGACACCCGCCTGGCCGACTACCGCGATCCGCTGCAGGCGGCGGCCGTGGTCGAGCTGCTCGACAGCTACGCACGCGACCCCGCCGGCGGCGGCACACCGCTGCCGGCATCCGTGCGCGAAGGCCTGCCCGCTGCGCTCGCCGCGCGTCCGCAGGCGTTCAGCGTGCTGGCCTTCGACGGCGACACGCCCGTGGGCCTGATCAACTGCATCGAAGGTTTTTCGACCTTCGCCTGCCAGCCGCTGGTCAATGTGCACGACGTGGTCGTGCGCGCCAGCCACCGCGGTCAGCGCGTGGCGCAACAGATGTTTGCGCAGGTCGAGCAGGAAGCCCGCCGACGCGGCGCCTGCAAGCTCACGCTCGAGGTGCTCTCGGGCAATGCGCCCGCGCTGCGCAGCTACGAGCGCGAGGGTTTCGTCAGCTACCAGCTCGATCCGGAATTCGGCCACGCCGTGTTCCTGCAGAAGAAGCTCTGACCGAACCAGGCCAATGAAAATGCCGCCGACGCGCAAGGCGTGGGCGGCATGGCCAGATGAGAAAGAGAAGGGCGCGGCGATCGCGCCCTTTCTTTTTCCCGGATCAGAAGCGCGTGACAGGCGCGTCGGCGGTGGCACCCGACTTGTCGGCGGCGTACTTGCCCAGCTCCCACTTGGCGATCGCGTTGCGGTGCACTTCGTCCGGACCGTCGGCAAAGCGCAGCGTGCGTGCGCCGGCGTAGGCCGCGGCCAGCGGGAAGTCGTCGCACATGCCGCCGCCGCCGTGGACCTGCATGGCCCAGTCGATGACCTGGCAGGCCATGGTGGGTGCCACGACCTTGATCATGGCGATCTCGGTGCGCGCGACCTTGTTGCCGGCCACGTCCATCAGCCAGGCGGCCTTCAGCGTGAGCAGGCGGGCCATGTCGATCTTGCAGCGTGCTTCGGCGATGCGTTCCTGCGTGACGGTCTGCGAGGCGACGGTCTTGCCGAAGGCCACGCGCGACGAGGCGCGCTTGCACATCAGCTCGAGCGCGCGCTCGGCCAGGCCGATCAGGCGCATGCAGTGGTGAATGCGTCCGGGGCCAAGGCGACCTTGGGCGATCTCGAAGCCGCGGCCTTCGCCCAGCAGGATGTTGCCGACGGGCACGCGCACGTTCTCGAAGTACATCTCGACGTGGCCGTGCGGCGCGTCGTCGTAGCCCATCACGTTCAGCGGGCGCACGATGCGGATGCCCTTGGCATCGGCCGGCACGATGACCATGCTCTGCTGCGAGTGCTTGGGCGCTTCGGGGTCGGTCTTGCCCATGGTGACGAACACGGCGCAGCGCGGGTCGGCGGCACCGGAGATCCACCACTTGTGGCCGTTGATGACGTACTCGTCGCCCTGGCGCTCGATGCGGGTGGCGATGTTGGTGGCGTCGCTGGAGGCGACGTCGGGTTCGGTCATCGCGAAGGCCGAGCGGATCTGGCCTTCGAGCAGCGGCTTGAGCCAGCGCGCCTTGATCTCTTCCGAGCCGTAGCGTGCGATGGTTTCCATGTTGCCGGTGTCGGGCGCCGAGCAGTTGAAGGCTTCCGACGCCCATGGCACCCGGCCCATGATCTCGGCCAGCGGGGCGTATTCCTGGTTGGTCAGGCCCGCGCCCTCATAGCCCGAGGCCGAGGCGCTGTCGACCGGCAGGAACAGGTTCCACAGGCCCTGGGCCTTGGCCTTGTCCTTGAGCTTCTCGACGGTCTTCAGGGCGCTCCAGCGCTTGCCGGCGACCGTGTTGGCGGCCAGTTCGGCGCTGTACTCGGCTTCGGCCGGGTAGATGTGGTCTTCCATGAAGGCGAGAACGCGCTTCTGAAGCTCCTTGGTTTTGGCCGAATATTCGAAATCCATGCTGTCTCCTGGTGGGGTTAAGGGGGAGGGCTGGCTATGCCTTTTGGGCAAATTGCCAGGCCATCTCGGCCATCGGCCGCGCGCCGCGGGCGGACGCCACGGCTTGCTCGCTCGATGCGGTACCGGCTTCGACCCGTTTCGCAATGCCCTGCAGGATGGCAGCCATGCGGAACAGGTTGTAGGCCTGGTAGAAATTCCAGTCGGGCGCCAGCGCCTCGGGCGTGCTGATGCGCGTGCGCTCGCAATAGCGGGCGATGTATTCGCTCTCGGTGGGAATGCCCAGCGCCGCCACGTCCACGCCGCCGATGCCGCGGCCGGTGGTGGGGGGCATGTGCCACGACATGCAGTGGTAGCTGAAGTCGGCCAGCGGGTGGCCCAGCGTGGAGAGTTCCCAGTCGAGCACCGCGATGATCCGCGGCTCGGTCGCGTGGAACATCACGTTGTCCAGGCGGTAGTCGCCATGCACGATCGAGACCTTGGTCTCGTCGCGCGCGCTTGCCGGCATGTGGGCGGGCAGCCAGTCGATCAGGCGCTCCATGGCTTCGATGGGCTGCGACAGTTCGCCGGCACCGTCGGCCGAGGCTTTGTACTGCTTGCTCCAGCGGCCGATCTGGCGCTCGAAGTAGTTGCCGGGCTTGCCGTAGTCGCCCAGGCCGCGGGCGGCGAAGTCGACCGTGTGCAGCGCCGCGATGACGCGGTTCATCTCGTCGTAGTAGGCCGCGCGTTCGGCGTTGCTGAAGCCGGGCAGCGACTGGTCCCACAGCACGCGGCCCTGCATGAACTCCATGATGTAGAAGGCGCGCCCGATGATGGCCTCGTCTTCGCACAGGCAGTACATGCGTGGCACGGGCACATCGGTGCCCTGCAGGCCGCGCATGACCTTGTATTCGCGCTCGACCGCATGGGCCGAAGGCAGCAGCTTGGCGACCGGGCCGGGCTTGGCGCGCATCACGTAGCTCTGTGTGGGCGTGACGAGCTTGTAGGTCGGGTTCGACTGGCCGCCCTTGAACATCTCGACCGTCAACGGACCCTGGAAGCCCTCGAGGTTCTTTTCGAGCCAGGCCGCGAGCGCGTCGACGTCGAAGGTGTGCTGTTGGGACACCGCACGGGTGCCGATGAAACTGGAGAAGTCCTGGCTCATGTCGATTCTTTTAGTTGTCTGCTACGGAGATTTGCATCAGCGCCGAGCGGTCCAGCACGACCAGTCCGGCCGGCTCGATGCGGATGGTGCCCTCGCGCTCCATCGTCTTGAGTTCCTGGTTGACCCGCTGGCGCGAGGCGCCGAGCAGCTGCGCGAGTTCCTCCTGCGCCAGTTGCAGGCCGATGCGCGTCTGGCTGCCGTCGTCCAGGCTGGGCACGCCGTAGCTGCGCACCAGATGAATGAGTTGCTTGGCCAGGCGTGCGCGCAAGGGCAGGGTGTTGAGGTCTTCCACCAGCCCGAACAGCGTGCGGATGCGGCGCGCCTGCAACCGCATCAGCGCTTCGTACAGCTCGACGTGCGTGGCCAGGATCTTCTGGAAATCGGCCCGCGCCACGCACAGCACGGTGGTGTCGCCGTGCGAGTACGTGTCGTGCGTGCGACGTTCCCCGTCGAACATCGCCACGTCGCCGAACCAGATGCCCGGCTCGACGTAGGTCAGCGTCACCTGCTTGCCCGACACCGCGGTCGAGCTCACGCGCAACGCCCCCTTGGCACAGGCGATCCAGTGCTCGGGCGGGTCGCCGCGCGCGGCGAGCAGGTCGCCGTCCTTGTAGCGTTTGACAAAGGCGCATCGGAGGATGTCGTGCCGTAGTGATGGAGATAGGGAAGAAAACCAGCGACCACTGTTGATCGCTTCACGTTCTTCGATGGTAAGAATGGGGTCGTCCATGGTCTGTCCTCTCGGCGACTGAAAAGCTGTGGGGTGTCTCAAGAGCGACGCCGTCAGGCGTCACTCGTAACGAGGCGGTGTCTTGTCGAGGAACGCGGCGATGCCGATGCCCGCGTTCGCGTGGTGCAGGTTGCGCACGAAATGATCGCGCTCCTGCGATAGCTGCGACGCCAGCGTGGCGCCGCGCGCGTCGCTCAGCAGCTCCTTGATGCTGGCCAGCGAATTGGGTGCGCGCGCGTTCAGGCGCGTGGCCAGGGCCATCGCGCCGGCCAGCGCCTGTCCGCTGTCGGTGAGTTCGTTGACGAGACCGAAGGCATGCAGGCGTGCGGCCTCGATGCGCTCGCCGTTCATCAGCCATTCGCTCGCCAGCTGGCGCGGCAGCGCCTGCCCGAGGTGCCAGCTGAGGCCACCGTCGGGCGACAGCGCCACGTTGCTGTACGAGGCCGCGAACACGGCGTCGCGCGCGGCCACGACGAAATCGCAGGCCAGCGCGAGCGAGAAGCCGGCGCCGGCCGCCGCACCCTCGACGGCCGCGATGACCGGCTTGGGGAAGGTGCGGATCGAGTCGATCCAGTTGTGCAGCCCCTCGATGCTCTCGGCCTGCACCGAGCGGTCGAGCTGTCGGTTGGCCAGCAGCCGCTGCAGCGAGCCGCCGGCGCAGAACCAGGCGCCTTCGCCCACGATGACGACGCTGCGGATCTCGTCGCTGCTCTCGGCGCCGTTCAGCGCCTCGATGCCGGCGGCATAGATCTCGGGGCCCAGCGCGTTGCGCTGGGTCGGGTTGACGATGGTCAGCACCATGGTGCTGCCTTCGCTGGTGCTCTTGAGTTCGGCGGTCATGGTGTGCGTGCTTATTCTTCTTCGTGCAGCAGGCTCAGGCCCAGCGCGCCGCGGCGGCGCAGCCACGGACTCGGGCGATAGCGCGGATCGCCATACACGGTCTGCAGGTTGAACAGCACCTCGAGCATGTTGGTCGGCCCATAAAGGTTGCCCATGGCGAGCGGGCCGCGCGGGTAGCCCAGGCCCAGCTGCACGGCGGTCTCGAGGTCGGCCGGCGTGCACACGCGCTGCTGGCACATGTCGGCGGCGATGTTGACGATGGCGCCGATCACGCGCTGCGTGACGAAGCCGCCGCTGTCGCGGATCACGCTCACGGCCTTGCCGTCGCGCGCGAAGAGGGCGTGCGCGGCGTCGCGCACGTCGCGGCGCGTGGCCGGGTTGGTGGCCAGCACGCGGCGCTTGGTGGCGGCGTCGTCGATGAGCATGTCGATGCCGACGGTGCGCGTGGCGTCCAGCCGCTCGACGGCCGCGACCGTCGTCACGTCGAAGCCCAGCGGCGCGACCAGGATGATCGACTGCGGTGCGGGAGCGCTGCCGCTGTCGATCTGCGCACCCAGCGTGTTCACCAGGCGCAGCAGCTCGGCGCGGCGCGCGGCGCGCGGCGACACCCAGACCGCGGGCGTGCCTTCAATCACCGGCGCTGGCGGTTCGGGCGTCTGCTGCATCACGCCGTTGTCGTAGCGGTAGAAGCCTTCGCCGGTCTTGCGGCCGAGCGCGCCGGCGGCCAGGCGCTGCGCGGTGATCACGCTCGGGCGGAAGCGCGGCTCTTCGAAGTACTGGTGGTAGATCGACTCCATCACCGGGTGCGACACGTCGAGCGCCGTCAGGTCGAGCAACTCGAACGGGCCGAGGCGAAAGCCCGCCTGGTCCTTCAGGATGCGGTCGATGGTGGCGAAGTCGGCCACGCCTTCGCCGACGATGCGCAGCGCCTCGGTGCCGTAGCCGCGGCCCGCGTGGTTGACGATGAAGCCGGGCGTGTCCTGCGCCTGCACGGCGCTGTGGCCCATCTGCGCGGCGTAGCCGGCCAGCTGCTGGCAGACCTCGGGCGAGGTCTTGAATCCCGCCACCACCTCGACCACCTTCATCAGCGGCACCGGGTTGAAGAAGTGAAAGCCCGCAAAGCGCTCGGGGTGCTGCAGGCCGGCCGCGATGGCCGTGACCGACAGCGACGAGGTGTTGGTGACCAGCGTGGCGGTGGGCGCGACCACGTCCTCGAGCTCGCGGAACAGCGTGCGCTTGACCTCGAGGTTCTCGACCACGGCCTCGACCACGAGGTCGCAGCCTGAGAGCGCCTGCATGCCGTCGACCGCCTTCACGCGCGCCACGTAGGCGTCGCGCGTGGGGGCGTCGATCTTGCCCTTCTCGTGCAGCTTGTTCCATTGGGCGGCGAGGGCTTCGCGGCCGCGCTCGGCGGCGCCTGCGAAGCTGTCGAGCAGCAGCACTTCGCTGCCGGCCTGGGCGGCGATCTGCGCGATGCCGCGCCCCATGGCGCCGGCGCCGATCACGCCGATTCGGGGGTAGTTCACTGTCATGGGATCAAGGTTCTCATGGGTTGGTGGGTGTCCGGGGCGACCGCGCCGGCGCGGGTGCGCGACGCGGACGAAAGCTCCGATTTTGCAATCTCGCGGGAGGCCCGCGCCCCGGGTGTTACGCGGGGCATCGGAATCAGGCCGGGCGGCGGCTGCGATCGATGGCGATGCTCAGGCCCATCGCCAACAGCATCAGTGCAAAACCGACCCGGCTCATCCACTCGGTGGCGTCGTTCGCCAGCAGCCAGCCGCCCAGCGCCGCACCCAGGGCCTGGCCGATGTAGATGCCCGAACTGTTGAGCGCCACCGAGCCCGGCGCCAGGGCGGGCGCCAGCCCCACGAGGCGCGCCTGCTGCGAGGAATTGGTGGCAAAGCAGCCCAGGCCCCAGGGCACGAGCACCACCGCGAGCCACGCCAGCGTGCTGGCCAGCGGCCACAGCAGCAGGCTCAGCGCGATCAGCCCGGTCGTCAACAGCACCATGCGCCCGGCGCCGACGCGGTCGATGTAGCGGCTGACCACCATGTTGCCCAGCAGGCCGAAAGCACCGAACAGCGCCCACATCAGGCTCAGCGTGTTGGCGTCGGCGCCGAAGCCCTGCTTGAGCAGCGGGCCGAAATAGCTGAACAGCACGAACTGGCCCACGCCCTGCAGCGCCGTGACCGACACGATACCCATCAGCACCGGGCTGCGCAGCACGCGCGACCAGGCGGCGGCGGTGAGCGCGGCGGGCCGGATGCCGTTGGGCAGCGTGAACCACACCGAGGCGGCGCTCACGACGCTGAGCGCCGCGATGGCCATGAAGGCCATGCGCCAGCCCAGGTGGCCGCCGATCAGCGCGCCGATCGGCAGGCCCAGCACCGAGGCCACCGACCAGCCGAGAAAGACGAAGGTCACGGCGCGCCCGCGCTGCTCGGGCGGCACCAGCATGCCGGCACAGGCCGCAGCCTGGGGCGTGAAGATGGCGGGCGCGATCACCGTCAGCATGCGCACCGGCAGCAGTGCGCCGAAGCTGGGCATGAGCGCCGCGACCACGTGCCACGCGGCGTACCAGAGCAGGGTGAGGGCGAGCAGCTTGCGGCGGTCCCAGCCGGCGACCGCGGCGGCCAGCAGCGGGGCGCCCAGGCACATCACGAAGGCGGCTGCAGTGATCAGCTGGCCCGCCGTGGCGACCTGGATCGCCAGCGAGACGCTGATTTCATTGAGGGTGCCGGGCACGACCATCACGCCCGTGCCGATCACGAAATTGCCGGCCAGCAGCGCCCAGAGCGCGCCGCGCTGCGGCGCGGGCCGGCTCATGAACTCACCGGCGAACCTGCAGCGCGCCGGGATTCACGATGTTCGTGGGGTTGCCGTTGATGTAGCTCACGACGTTGTCGAACGCCTGGCCGAAGTAGCTTTCGTAGCTTTCCTGCTCGACGTAGCCGATGTGCGGCGTGCAGATGCAGTTTTCGAGGCGCAGCAGCGCATGGCCCTGCAGCGGCGGCTCGCTCTCGAACACGTCGATGGCCGCCAGCCCGGGGCGCCCGCGATTGAGCGCGGCCAGCAGGGCATCGGCCTCCACCAGCTCGGCGCGCGACGTGTTGACGAACAGCGCCGTCGGCTTCATGCGGGAGAGGTCTTCGAGCTTGACGAGGCCCTGGGTGTCCTCGTTGAGCCGCAGATGCACCGACAGCACGTCGGCCGCGGCAAAGAATTCGTGGCGGCTCTGCGCCACCTGGAAGCCGTCGGAGCGCGCCTTGGCGCAGCTGGCCTCGCGGCCCCAGATCACGACCTGCATGCCGAAGGCCTGCCCGTAGCGGGCCACCAGCTGGCCGATGCGGCCGTAGCCCCAGATGCACAGCGTCTTGCCCTTGAGCACCGAGCCCACGCCGAAATTCGGCGGCATCGACGCCGACTTGAGGCCCGACTGCTGCCAGGCCCCGTGCTTGAGGTTGCTGATGTACTGCGGCAGGCGGCGCATGGCCGCCATGATCAGCGCCCAGGTGAGTTCGGCGGGGGCCTGCGGCGAGCCCGAGCCTTCGGCCACCGCCACACCGCGTTCGGTACAGGCCGTGACGTCGATGTGGCCGCCGACGCGGCCGGTTTGGGAAATCAGCTTGAGCTTGGGCAGTTTCTCGATCAGTTGGCGGGATATCTGGCTGCGCTCGCGGATGAGCACGATGACGTCCGCATCCTTGAGGCGAACCGACAGTTGGCCGATGCCCTTGACCGTGTTGGTGTAGACCTTGGCGGCATAGGCGTCCAGTTTGGCGGCGCACTGCAGCTTGCGCACGGCGTCCTGGTAATCGTCGAGGATCACAATGTTCATGGCATGCCATTGTGCCTCGCAGCATCGGCACGTCGCACGTGTGAACGTTTGGATACCCCGTGCCAGATGGCGCCCGGGAGGCCTGTTTCAGGCCGTTGGGGGTGAATCCGCCATGCGCGTGCGGGGCGCGCAGGCACGGCGGGCTCGTTCGCACCTTCTCAGTGCAGGTGGCTGGGGCGGGGCGTGCCGCTGCCGGTTTCCGCGGCTTCCAGTGCGGCGAGCCGGTCGAGTTCGGCGCACACGTCGGCCATGCGGCCGGAGATCACGACCCGGTTGGCACAGCCGCGCTGCGAGCCTTGCCGGTCGACCACACGGACCACGCGCAGCGGGCGGGCGGGTGTCGCGGCGGTGGATGGCGATGTGGCCGCCGCCGGGCCGCCGGCGGTGCGTGCCGTGCAGGCCGGGCGAATGGCCACGTAGCGCAGACCGGCGGCAGCGTCGCTGCTGTCACTGCGTGACGGGCGGCGGACAGGCATCCAGCGGGTGGCCAGCGATTGCAGGGGCGACCAGAGGTCGGCGATGGCGAGGAGGGCGATTCCCATGTGAACTCCAAAAAAGTATGAGGTTGAACACAGGCAGGATTTCTTGAATCGGCCGCAACAGGGTGATGGCGACTTCGCGCCATACGCCCGCCACCTGTCGCGGCCGGATGAGGTGCTGCTGCCGTTGGCAGCAGGCCAGGGGCCTACATCAGCATGGTGTTGCGGATGAGGCCGACCGCGAGGCCTTCGATTTCAAAGGGCTCGCCGGGCTGGACGATGATGGTCGGGTAGTCGGGGTTCTCGGCGTGCAGCTCGATCACCTGCTTGTTGCGCTTCAGGCGCTTCACGGTGACTTCTTCGCCGAGGCGTGCCACCACGATCTGGCCGTTGCGCGCTTCCTTGGTGGCCTGCACGGCGAGCAGGTCGCCGTCCATGATGCCGGCGTCGCGCATCGACATGCCGCGTACCTTAAGAAGGTAGTCGGGCTGGCGCTGGAACAACGTGTTCTCGACGTAATAGGTCTGGTCGACGTGCTCTTGCGCGAGGATGGGCGAACCCGCCGCCACACGGCCGATGAGCGGCAGCGCGAGCTGGGCCATGCCGGGCAGCGAGAGCGAGAACTGGTTGCCTTCGCGGTGGCGCGTTTCGTGGAGCGAGCGCAGCGCATCGCCCTTGAGGCGGATGCCGCGCGAGGTGCCGCTGACGAGTTCGATGACGCCCTTGCGGGCCAGGGCCTGCAGGTGCTCTTCGGCGGCGTTGGCCGACTTGAAGCCCAGCTCGTTGGCGATTTCGGCGCGCGTGGGCGGCGCACCGGTGCGTGCGATGGCGGCCTGGATCAGGTCCAGGATCTGCTGCTGGCGGGCGGTAAGCTTCACTGCGAACTGCATAGTGGTTTCCTTGCGGCACTGGCTAGATATCCAGTACCTGTATTTTTAACCAGTTTTCAAAAGTTGACAAGCCATGACTCATTCCTCTTCGTCCGAGACGCGCCGCGTGGTGGTGCTGGGCACCGGCGGCACCATTGCCGGCAAGGCTGTCAGCAGCGGCGACAACATCGGCTACACCGCCGGGCAGGTGGGGGTGGCGGACCTGCTGGGCGGCATCGAGGCACCGGCCGGCGTGGCGCTGGTGGCGGAGCAGGTCGCGCAGCTCGACAGCAAGGACATGGACGCCGACACCTGGCGCCAGCTGGCTGCGCGCTGCGCACACTGGCTGGCGCAACCTGATGTGGCTGGCATCGTGATCACGCACGGCACCGACACGCTGGAAGAGACAGCCTTCTTCTTGCACGCCGTGCTCGCGCCAGACAAGCCGGTGGTGCTGACCTGCGCGATGCGCCCGGCGACGGCGTTGTCGCCCGATGGTCCGCAGAACGTGCGCGATGCGCTCGTGGTGGCTTCGACGCCAGGAGCGCAGGGCGTGACGGTGGTGTGTGCGGGCACGGTCCACAGCGGCCTCGATGTGCAGAAGGTGCACACCTACCGTCTCGACGCCTTCGCGTCGGGCGATGCGGGGCCGGTCGGCTATGTGGAAGAGGGCGAGGTGCGCCGCGTTCGCGCGTGGCCGCAGGGAGCGCCGTTCGATGCTGCGCGGCTGGCGGCCGTGTCGAAGCCGTGGCCCCGCGTCGAGATCGTCATGAGCCACGCGGGCGCGAGCGGTGCGATCGTCGAGGCGTTGCTACTTCCATCGGCTGAGCCCTTGCGCGGACTGGTCGTGGCCGCGACCGGCAATGGCACCGTGCACCACGCACTGGAAGCCGCGGCGCTGAAGGCGCAGGACGGCGGCGTGGCAGTACTGCGTGCCACGCGCTGTGCGAACGGACGCATCCTGCCGAAACCCGGCGACGGGCTGCGGGATGCGGGCGCACTCACGCCGGTGAAGGCGCGGGTCGCGCTGGTGCTGGAACTGTTGGGAGTGGCCGCCCTGCCAGAGTCGGAGGGCGGCTAAGAAGGCTGACGGATCAGCTGTTCAGTGCGGCAAGCGCGCGCTGCGTGATCTCATCGACCGTGCCCACGCCCTGGATGGCGCGGTACTTCGGCGCGGCGGCCGGATCGGCCTTGGCCCAGGCCGAGTAGTAGTCGACCAGCGGACGGGTCTGCTGGCTGTAGACGTCGAGCCGCTTGCGCACGGTCTCTTCCTTGTCGTCTTCGCGCTGGATCAGCTCTTCACCGGTCACGTCGTCCTTGCCTTCCACCTTCGGCGGATTGAACTTGACGTGGTAGGTGCGGCCCGATGCCGGGTGCGAGCGGCGACCGCTCATGCGTTCGATGATGTCGCCGAAGGGCACATCGATCTCGAGCACGTAGTCGAGCTTGACGCCGGCCGCCTTCATGGCGTCGGCTTGAGGAATGGTGCGCGGGAAGCCGTCGAACAGGAAGCCGCCGTTGCAGTCGGGCTGCGCGATGCGTTCCTTCACGAGGTTGATGATCAGGTCGTCGCTGACCAGTGCACCCGAATCCATGATCGTCTTGGCCTGCAGCCCGAGGGGGGTGCCTGCCTTGACGGCGGCGCGCAACATGTCGCCGGTCGAAATTTGGGGAATGCCGTATTTCTGGCAGATGAAGGTCGCTTGCGTGCCTTTGCCTGCCCCGGGCGCGCCCAGCAAAATAAGTCTCATGGTGTCCTCGGAAGGTTCTTAGATTTTGTGTCGCGCCCCATGCGCACCCTCAGGCGCGCCGAGGCGGAATTGCGTCGAGGATAGCATGCGTGCCCGTGACAAATTGCCGCCGTTCCCTCGGGGACGGCGGGCAGTTCACACAGACGAGCTGGCCGCGAAGACCGCGCGCACGCGCGCCAGGTCTTCGGGCGTGTCGATCCCGGGGCCCGGGGCGACATCGCTCACATGCACCGCGATGCGGTGCCCGTGCCACAGCGCGCGCAGCTGTTCGAGTGCTTCGGTGGCTTCGACGGGCGCGGGCGACAGCAACGGAAATTGCCGCACGAAGCCCGCGCGATAGCCGTAGATGCCGATGTGGCGCAGCGGTGCGGGGCTGGGTAGCACCGACGGCGCCGCACCACTCGAAGAGCCGTCGCGCCACCAGGGGATCGGTGCGCGGCTGAAGTACAGCGCATGGCCCTGCGCGTCGAGCACGGCCTTCACGACGTTCGGATTCATGAAGTCGGCCAGCGAGTCGATCGCATGGACAGCGGTGCTCATGGCGGCCTGCGGTCGCGCAGCCAGCGTGGCGGCCACGGCGTCGATCAGCGCGGGGTCGATCAGCGGCTCGTCGCCCTGCACGTTGACGACGATCGCGTCACCGTCGAGCCCGAGCTGTTCGCAGGCTTCGGCCAGCCGGTCGGTGCCGCTGCCGTGGTCCTGGCGGGTCAGCAGGGCTTCGACACCGTGCGCCTTGCAGGCCTCGATGATGGCGGCGTCGTCGCCGGCCACCACCACGCGAAGGGCGCCGGACTGGCGGGCGCGTTGTGCCACGCGCACGACCATCGGCAGGCCGGCGATGTCGGCCAGCGGCTTGTTGGGAAGTCGCGTCGAAGCCAGCCGGGCCGGCACCAGAACGGTGAAGCTCACAGGCCCAGCTCTTCGTCGGACAGCGTGCGGGCCTCGTTCTCGAGCAGCACCGGGATGCCGTCGCGCACCGGGTAGGCCAGGCGCGCACTGCGCGAGCAGAGTTCCTGCTTCTCGGCGTTCCAGGTCAGCGGGCCCTTGGTGACGGGGCAGACGAGCAGTTCAAGCAGCTTGGTATCCATCGAGCGATGATAGCTTTGCGTCGAGGGCGGCGAAGAACGCCGGCGAGGGTTCGAAGTGCAGTGGCACGGCGAGCGCGTCGGGTGCTTGGTGCCAGAGCTTGACGGCGTCTTTTTCCGTGCAGACGAGGGGCAGGGCGGGCCCGGCCGGACGTTGCCATTCAGTGAAATCGTGGTGATCGGGCAGCGCGAGGGTGTTCGCGAGCGTCAGTCCGCGTGCGCGCAGCATCGTGAAGAAGGCTTGCGGCCGCGCGATGGCGGCGAGCGCGATCACGGGCTGACCGGCGAGCGTGTCGAGCGGGATGCGTCGGCCATCCTTCGCGAGGGCGTACGGCGCCAGTTCGCGGGTGGCCGTGTAGCCGCCGCCGAAGGCGGGCCGCTCGCCGCTGTGCAGCAGCAGGTCGCAGCGGCGCGGCCACGGCTCGCGCAAGGGGCCGGCAGGCAGCAGCCAGCCGTTGCCGACGCCGCGGTCATCGAATACGCAGATCTCGATGTCGCGGGCCAGCGCCAAATGCTGCAGGCCGTCGTCGCTGACGATGACCTGGGTGGCCGGGTGCCGCTCGAGCAGGGCGCGTACGGCCTCGATGCGCTGCGGGGCGACGAAGACGGGTGCGCCGGTGGCATGGTGGATCAGCGCGGGCTCGTCGCCGACGTCCTGCGGATCGCTGTCCGGCAGGACTTCACGGCAGTCGTCGGTACGCCGGCCATAGCCGCGCGACACCACGCCCACGCGCAGCCCGCGCGCCTGGAGATGCCGCACGACCGCCATCACGACCGGTGTCTTGCCGGCCCCGCCCGCAATCACATTGCCGACCACGATCACAGGAACCGGCACGCGTCCGGTTTTCTGCCAGCCCCATCGATAGAAGGCACGCCGCAGCGCGAAGAGGGCGCCATAGACCAGCGACAGTGGCCACAGCAGGCAGGCCAGCGCACCGCGGCGCAGCCAGGCATCCTGCAGCCGCGCGCCGGTCGACACTCAGTGACCGGCCTGGGCCGTCGACTGGGCGGCGAAGGTGATCTGCATCAGGCCGGCGCGGCGCGCGGCCTCCATCACCGTCACCACGGCCTGGTGCGGGCTGGCGGCATCGGCGCTGATGATCACGACGCTGTCCTTGCCGCCGGTGGCGGCGGCACCGAGCGCGGCGGTCACGGTGTCGACGCTGCGGTCCGCCAGCGGCGACTTGTTGATCACGTAGCGGCCGTCGGCCGACACCGCCACGATCACCTCTTTCGGGTAGTCGCGCTGGGCGTCGACGTCCGCCGTCGGCAGCCGCAGCTGCATCTCGGTGAACTTGCTGTAGGTGGTCGACAGCATCAGGAAGATCAGCACGACCAGCAGCACGTCGATGAACGGGATCAGGTTGATCTCCGGCTCGTCGCGCGCGCCGTGGCGAAACTGCATGCGGCCGCGCGAGCTCATTTGCGCAGGGCGTTCAGGTGGCGCGCAAAGCGCTCGCCCGAGAGTTCGAGGTTCAGCAGGTACTCGTCGACGCGGCTGCGGAAGTAGCGCCAGAAGATCAGCGTCGGAATCGCCACGATCAGGCCGAAGGCCGTGTTGTACAGGGCGATCGAGATGCCGTGCGCCAGCTGCGCCGGGTTGCCCGAACCGACCGCACCGCTGCCGGGCGACTGCGAGCCGAAGATCTCGATCATGCCGATCACCGTGCCCAGCAGGCCGAGCAACGGCGCGGCCGAGGCGATGGTGGCCAGTGCCGGCAGATAGCGCTCCAGCTTGTGCGCCACGGTGCGGCCGGAGGCCTCCATGGCGGCGCGCAGGTCTTCTTCGGTGCAGCGCGGGTTGGCGTTCAGCGCGCGCAGGCCGGCGGCCAGCACCTGGCCGAGCATCGAGTTGCTTTCCAGTTTGGTCACGACATCCGGGCCGGGAACCGCGCCGCGCGACACGGTGATGGTCTCGTCCAGCAGCTTCGGCGGCAGGACCTTGACGGTCTTGAGGCTGGTGAAACGTTCAATGACCAGCGCGAGTGCGATGACCGAACAGGCGAGCAATGGCCAGATTGGCCAGCCCGCGGCAACAATGATGGAAAACAAGAAAATCCTCCGGCCCGTAGACTGCAAATGCGCGGCGATTATCCACCGAGCCACCATCGGCTCGCGGCTTGTTTGCGTGTCGGCAAGGACGCACAGATTCTGTGGATAACTTTGTGATTAACCCATCGCGCAATGTCTCCGAACCCGCATGGGGCGGGCTTTCCGTTAGATCGATTGAATTTTGAGCAGCACTTTTTTTAATGAAATCAACAGCTTGCACGAGAACTCGTGCATCTGTTCCACCATACCCCTCCAAAGTGGGGGGCGCAGCGCCCGTTGTGGAAGAGTGGCGGTCGGTGGCGGAGGGGCGCGATGAGCTTCAGGGAGCCGAATGCAGCGCCCGGGCCGCGCGTGTGGGCCGTGGGCGCGCTGTGCCGCGCGGTGGCCGATGCGCTCGACGCGCGTTTCAACCCGGTCTCGGTGCGCGGAGAAATTTCGGGTTTCTCGCGTGCGTCGAGCGGTCATTGCTATTTCTCGCTCAAGGACGAATCCGGCCAGCTGCGCTGCGCGATGTTCCGCCGAGCGGCCGGCCTGCTCGACTTCACACCGCGTGACGGCGACCAGGTCGAGGTGCGTGGTCGGCTGGCGGTGTACGAGCCGCGCGGCGACCTGCAATTGGTGGTCGAAAGCCTGCGGCGCGCGGGGCAGGGCGCGCTGTTCGAGCAGTTCCTGCAGCGCAAGGCGCGCCTCGAAGCCGAGGGCTTGTTCGATCCGGCGCGCAAGCGGGCGCTGCCGTCCATGCCGCGTGCAGTGGGCGTCGTCACCTCGCTGGGCGCCGCGGCGCTGCATGACGTCGTCACCGCGCTGCGGCGGCGCGTCCCACATATTCCCGTGGTGCTGGCGCCGGCGGCAGTGCAGGGCGCCAGCGCGCCGGGCGAGCTGGTGCGCGCCTTGCAGTCGCTCTACTCGCTGGAGCCGGCCGTCGACGTGATCCTGCTGGTGCGCGGCGGTGGCTCGATCGAGGACCTCTGGGCCTTCAACGACGAAACGCTGGCGCGCACCATCGTGCAGAGTCCCGTGCCTGTGATCAGCGGCGTGGGGCACGAAACCGATTTCACGATTGCCGACTTCTGCGCCGACCTGCGCGCGCCGACGCCGACGGCCGCCGCCGAACTCGTCAGCGCGCCGCGCGACCTGTGGCTCAGCGCGCTCGATCTGCTCGATGAGCGGCTCGGCGATGCGCTGGGCGGACGGCTCGACGTGCTCGGCCAACGGCTGGACCAGGCGGCGGCGCGGCTGGGCCGCCCATCGAGCCTGGTCGCACGCCAGCAGTTGCGGCTGGCGCATCACGCACAGCGGCTTCACTACGCAGTGCTGTCGCGCCGGGAACGTCTGGGGCAGGTGCCGCAAGCCATCGGCAACGATTTCTCGT
Source organism: Variovorax sp. GW821-FHT09A10 (assembly GCF_059418385.1). Lineage (NCBI taxonomy): Bacteria > Pseudomonadati > Pseudomonadota > Betaproteobacteria > Burkholderiales > Comamonadaceae > Variovorax > Variovorax sp. GW821-FHT09A10. Next base: position 759,775 of record NZ_JBWKPT010000002.1, on the reverse strand, counting down.
CGAAGTTCACGCGCGCGCTGACGCAGCGGCGTGAGCGGCTCGAGCGCGTGGCTCTGCGCCTGCGGCTGCTCGACCCGGCCCTGGTGCTGCAGCGTGGCTACGCCCTGCTGACTGACGGCGAGGGCCGAGCAGTCATCAGCGCAGGCAGCCTGCAGGCCGGCGATGCCGTGGTCGCGCGCCTTTCGGATGGCTCGGTCGACCTGACCGTGACGCCCGGCGGTGCGACGGGAACACGTCCGACGCCGCCCCCCTGATTACTTCCTAGAATCCTTCATTCCCCACAACCAACCCACGAGAAAAAACCATGGAACATGTGCTCCCACCCCTGCCGTACGCCATCGACGCACTGGCCCCCGAGTATTCGAAGGAAACGCTCGAGTACCACCACGGCAAGCACCACAACGCCTACGTGGTGAACCTGAACAACCTGCAAAAGGGCACCGAGTTCGAAGCGATGACGCTCGAAGAGATCGTCAAGAAGTCCAGCGGCGGCATCTACAACAACGCCGCGCAGATCTGGAACCACACCTTCTTCTGGAACTGCATGAAGCCCCAGGGCGGCGGTGCACCCACCGGCGCGCTGGCCAAGGCCATCGACGCCAAGTGGGGCAGCTACGACGCCTTCAAGGAAGCTTTCGTGAAGTCGGCCGTGGGCAACTTCGGCTCGGGCTGGACGTGGCTGGTGAAGAAGGCCGACGGCTCGGTGGACATCGTGAACACCGGCGCCGCCGGCACGCCGCTGACCACCGCCGACACCGCGCTGCTGACCGTGGACGTGTGGGAACACGCGTACTACATCGACTACCGCAACCTGCGCCCGAAGTTCGTCGAGACCTTCCTGGCCAAGCTGGCCAACTGGGACTTCGCTGCGAAGAACTTCGGCTGAAGCCGGGCCCGGCGCTCGCCATGAAAAAAGCCGACCTGCGGGTCGGCTTTTTTACGGGCGCTGATTTCAGCGTTTGGCGGCGGAGAACAGCTCTCCGCCGAGCTTGGCACCCTTCTTGATGTTCTTCTTGGCGAACCAGCCCTGGTTCATCTCGAGCACGTAACGCACCGGCTCCTCGGAGCAATGCGAGTTCTCGGTCATCGGCTGCATGTCGACCAGGTTGACGATGCGGCCGTCATCGGCCACGAAGGCGGCGGTCAGCGGCAGCAGCGTGTTGCGCATCCAGAAGCATTGCGTGGCCGGTTGCTCGAACACGAAGATCATGCCTTCGGCCTGCGGCATCGTCTTGCGGAACATCAGGCCGATCTCGCGCTCGCGGGGCGATTGCGCCACCTGCGCATCGATCTTGTAGAGGCCGACCGACAACTGCGTGCGTGCCAGATCGGTTTGGGGTTGCGGTTGGAGTTGCTGCTGCGCGTGGGCCGGCGCCAGGAAGGACGCGGACACCAGAAGCAGCGCGGCGAGACGCTGAAACATCGGATGACTCTTTCGGGGGCGGGACGCATGAGGGTCGGCCCGTGACCAATAAAAATGCCCGCTGAAGCGGGCATTGCCGGGAGCTCGAAAGCTTACACCTTCTTGGCGGCGGCGTGGGCCTTGGAGACGTGGCGCACCTTGTGCTTCTTGACCGTGTGCTTGGCCTTGGCCTTGTGGACGGCGGGAGCGGCCGACGCTGCGGGAGCGGGTTCGGCGGCTTGAGCGAATGCACCGGCTGCGAAGAGGCCGGCGACCAGGGCTGCGATCAGCTTGTTCATGAGAAATCCTTTGAGATTGTTGATTTGGATCACCTCCCTGCGGAAGGTCTCCATTCAACGGGCCTCCGAGACCCCGGTTGACAGTGGCTGAACAAAACTTCAAACGAAAAAAAGCGCTCCGTAGAGCGCTTCTTTTGGGGGGCAGACCGGCTTACTTGGCGCCGGGCATGTCAGGCGTGCCGCCTTGGGTGGCCTTGCGCTTCACGCTGCCGTCCTTGTTGCGACGACGATCGTCGCGGGTCTTGGCGCGCTTTTCGCCAGCAACGCCAGCCTTGTCAGCGCCGAATGCGCCGCCTTCGGGCGTCTTGGTGATGTCGCCAGCAGCGGGAGCCACTTGGCCAGCGGGCTTGGCTTCCTTCTTGGCTTCAGCGCGAGCTTGCGGCTTGCTGTTGGTCGCGTTGCCTTGTTCGGGCGTGGTGCCGGCCGGGTTCTGGGCGTACGCGCCAGCGGCGAACAGGCCAGCGATCATGACTGCGAGAAGTTTGCTCATTGATGATTCCTCTATCGAGAATTGGTTGGAAACGCCTCCCGGCGAGCAGAAGGTCAGCCAGTAACGGGCGCTATCGCCCTACGGTTGACAATTGCTCGCTGATGGGTTGCGTCTAAAATGTACAGCGATTTGTTAGCTCGCTGTACAGCGATTCTCCCTCGCTGTCTGTATTCGCAGACAGTCGTTCGAATTACGTCACTCCCGGAGTCAAGTCCCCTCATGTCCAGCTATCAGCACATCAAAGTCCCGACCGAAGGCCAGAAGATCACGGTCAACGCTGACAATTCGCTCAATGTGCCCGATCAGCCCATCATTCCGTTCATCGAAGGCGACGGCACCGGGCTGGACATCACGCCGGTGATGCTCAAGGTGGTGGACGCTGCCGTGGCCAAGGCCTACGGCGGCAAGAAGAAGATCCACTGGATGGAGGTCTACGCGGGCGAGAAATCGACCAAGGTCTACGGCCCCGATGTCTGGCTCCCCGAGGAAACCCTGCACGCGGTGCGTGACTATGTGGTGTCCATCAAGGGCCCGCTGACCACGCCCGTCGGCGGCGGCATCCGCTCGCTGAACGTGGCACTGCGCCAGGAGCTCGACCTGTACGTCTGCCTGCGACCCATCCAGTATTTCGAGGGCGTGCCCAGCCCGGTGCGCGAGCCGCACAAGACCAACATGGTCATCTTCCGCGAGAACTCGGAGGACATCTACGCCGGCATCGAGTTCGAAGCCGAGAGCGAGAAGGCCAAGAAGCTCATCAAGTTCCTGCAGGACGAGATGGGCGTCAAGAAGATCCGCTTCCCGAACACCTCGGGCATCGGCGTCAAGCCTGTCTCGCGCGAAGGCACCGAGCGCTTGGTGCGCAAGGCCTTCCAGTACGCCATCGACAACGACAAGCCGAGCGTGACCCTGGTCCACAAGGGCAACATCATGAAGTTCACCGAAGGTGGATTCCGTGACTGGGGCTACAACCTGGCCGCCAAGGAGTTCGGCGCTGAGCTGATCGACGGCGGCCCGTGGATGAAGTTCAAGAACCCCCGAACGGGCAAGGAAATCACCGTCAAGGACAGCATCGCCGACGCGTTCCTGCAGCAGATCCTGCTGCGTCCCGCCGAGTACAGCGTGATCGCCACGCTGAACCTCAACGGCGACTACGTGTCCGACGCGCTGGCTGCGCAGGTCGGCGGCATCGGCATTGCCCCGGGCGCGAACCTGAGCGACACCGTTGCCATGTTCGAAGCGACTCATGGCACGGCACCCAAGTACGCGGGTAAGGACTATGTGAACCCGGGTTCCGAAATCCTGTCCGCCGAAATGATGCTGCGTCACATGGGCTGGACCGAAGCAGCTGACCTGATCATCAGCTCGATGGAAAAGTCGATCGCCAGCAAGAAGGTCACCTACGACTTCGCGCGCCTGATGGACGGCGCGACGCAAGTGAGCTGTTCTGGTTTTGGTCAGGTCATGATCGACAACATGTAATTGCAATCGCTGACGCTGAGAAACGTCAGATGCCGATCAAGCCCTCGAGCTTCCGAAAGGACTCGAGGGTTTTTTCTTGCCTGCGACGGCTTCAATATCGTTATTGAATTATTTCCTTTGTATTCCGAACGTAAGGAGCGACGGGCAAACATCACAGATCAATGGGCTCCATCGTTCGTTTAACCATTGGTAGAAACTGTGCTGTGTTTGCCTTGCAGCGAGCCGCCAGAATCGCGCCCATTCCAAGAAGCATAGGGGGCGCGAAGTGGGGGAAAAGAACGCAGAAATCTGCTCGACGACATCGAGCGTTGCAGATGATTCGGTCGAGCAAGGCGTGCACACTGCACGACAGATCGCGCAATGACGATCTCTCGGCGCGCGCTGTTCGGCAAGCTCAATGTCACCTTGTTTCGCGGCATCGAGTCCGCCACCGCATTTGCCAAGCTGCGTGGCAATCCGTACGTTGAGCTGACGCACTGGATTCACCAGCTCTGGCAGCTCAACGACAGCGATCTGCATCGGATCTGCCGACACTACCAGATCGACTCGCAAGCCATCGAGAAAGACTTTGCATCGGCGTTGTCCAGCCTGCCATCCGGTGCAACGTCACTGACCGATTTTTCCAGCCACATCGAAGCTGCCATCGAGCGCGCGTGGGTGCTGTCCAGCCTCGAGTTCGGCGCGCATTGCGTGCGCGGTGCCTGGCTGCTTGCCGCGCTGCTTCAGACGCCGGAACTGCGGCGCGTGCTTCTTGGTATCTCGCCTGCATTCCAGCGAATCCCTGCGGATCAATTGACGGAGGCCGTCAGCGCAATCGTGACTGACTCTCCCGAAGCGCAGGAAGGACCGCACGATGGCTCCGGTCTGCCGTCGGCGCTGCCTGGCGAGGCCAGCGGGGCGCTCGCGGATGCGACGTCGGACGGCAAGTCGGCATTGCGACGCTACTGCACGGATCTGACCGAGCGCGCATCTCAAGGGCAGATCGACCCTGTCATCGGGCGCGGACACGAGATCCGCACGATGGTTGACATTCTGCTTCGCCGTCGTCAAAACAATCCCTTGCTCACGGGCGATGCGGGCGTCGGCAAGACGGCGGTTGTCGAAGGGTTGGCACTGGCCATCGCCCAAGGCGAAGTTCCTCCCGATCTGAAGAACTGCCGACTCTGGAGTCTCGATGTCGGAGCGCTGCTGGCCGGCGCGAGCATGCGGGGGGAATTCGAGTCGCGCCTCAAGGCATTGCTGGAAGAGGCGGGCAAGTCGGTGCAGCCCGTCATCCTCTTCATTGATGAGGTGCACACCTTGGTCGGCGCGGGAGGGCAGTCGGGAACCGGCGATGCCGCCAACTTGCTCAAGCCTGCGCTGGCACGAGGAACGTTGCGCACGATCGGTGCCACCACCTGGAGCGAATACAAGCGCCACATCGAGAAGGACCCCGCACTGACGCGGCGCTTTCAGACGCTTCAGGTCGCAGAGCCCGACGAAGTTTCCGCGATCGAGATGGTGCGCGGCCTTGTCGCCACCTTCGCCGAGCACCACGGCGTGCTCGTGCTCGATGAAGCTGTGCGTGCCGCTGTGACCCTGTCGCATCGCTATATCCCGGCACGTCAGCTGCCTGATAAGGCCATCAGTCTGCTGGACACTGCATGCGCGCGTGTCGCCATGTCGCTTCATGCGCCGCCGCCTGAAGTCGCGCAATGGCGGCACCGCATCACAGCGCTTGAGGTCGAACTTGAGCTGCTTGTCCAAGAGGGCGTTGTTATTCACGGCAGCGAGGAAAGAGTGCTGCGCCTTGATGCCGCCAGAACGCAACTCGACGCCGCGCAGCGCACGTTGTCCCAGCACGAGGCGCGATGGCAAGAAGAGCTTGCACTGGTTCGCACGATTCATGGATTGAGAACAAAGAAGAGGGAGGAGGCGGGAGGGCCGAGCTGCGCCGAGGGGGATGCACCCTCGGCGCAGCTGGTGACCCTGGAGCGAGAGCTTGTCGCACACCAGAAGGAGCTGCCTCTGATTTTTCCCCAGGTCGAGGAGGCCGTGGTTGCGAGCATCGTGGCCGACTGGACGGGAATTCCCGTGGGGCGAATGGTGACGGACGAAGTTGCGGCTGTCGTCGCACTTCAATCCAGGCTGGAGGCCCGCGTGATCGGCCAGGGGGCCGCGCTCGCAGCGATTGCGGAGCGCATGCAGACTGCACGGGCGCGCCTGACGGATCCGAACAAGCCTGTGGGCGTATTCCTGCTGGCCGGTCCTTCGGGCGTGGGCAAGACAGAAACTGCGTTGGCGTTGGCCGAGGCCATGTATGGGGGTGAGCAGAACCTCATCACCATCAACATGAGTGAGTTTCAGGAGTCGCACACGGTCTCGACCTTGAAAGGGGCGCCCCCGGGTTATGTCGGCTACGGTGAAGGTGGTGTGCTCACGGAGGCCGTGCGCCGCAAGCCCTACAGCACGATCCTGCTCGACGAAGTGGAAAAAGCCCACCCGGATGTGCACGAAATCTTCTATCAGGTGTTCGACAAAGGGTGGATGGAGGACGGAGAAGGGCGTCGCATCGACTTCAGGAACACCACGATCCTGTTGACGAGCAACACCGGCGCGGAACTCATTACCGCTCTTTGCGAAGACCCCCTGCTGGTGCCTGAAATTGACGTCTTGCGTGACGCGCTCCAGCCGTCGCTGCGAACAGTTTTTTCTGCAGCTTTCCTCGGTCGGTTGACCGTGGTGCCCTACCTGCCTTTGGCCCCGAGCGCCCTGCGTGACATCGTGAGCTCGCATCTGAATCGTGTGGTCGAACGCATGCGTGTGCAGCACGACATTGCATTGGACTACACACCAGCGCTGCTCGCCGAGATCGTCGGCCAATGCGGCGCCTATGAAACGGGTGCTCGTCGTCTGATCGGTTTCATCGAACAGCGAATCCTGCCGATTCTTTCCCGGCAATGGCTGGATGCGCTTCAAGCGCGGCGAAAGATCAAGTGCATGTCCCCGCGCGGCGATGCCCAGTACGGGCAGTTCGTCGGAACGCCCGACGCACCCAACTGGGCCGAGATCGAACGGGACTGCCGCCGGCTGCTGTTGCGGACCCGGGACATCAATCTCTTTGTCTGGCTGTGCCGCGCACGCACCCGGCTGGCGCAGGCGGCAGGGCTTGCGCAGTCGTTGGTGCTGCTGGTCGAGGCGCTGCGGACCTGGCCTGAAGCGGTGCACCCCCAGTTGGTGATCGAAGGCGAGCGCGACCCGGCCGTGCGTGCCAATGCGCTCGCTGCACTGGCCGATCCGGAGGGCCTGTTGAGCGATGTGCGAGAAGTCGTCATTGCCGCCAACGCCGCGCGGCACCTGACGGTGCGTGAAGTCGAGCGCGCCTTCGCAATGCCCCGGGCGCTGGACGCAGCCAGTCCGGAGGCCATGGCCCAGCAGTTGGCAGACCTGGCGGCCGCCGCTTCGGGCAACGACCAGGCGCCGCTGCGCCTGTTGGCGCAAGCGGCTGAAGCGGCGGCGCAGATCGTCGCCTGGGCCGGCCAGCACCTGGGGCCGGACGCGCCTCCGCTGCATGCGCTGGTGCGGTTGCTGGCCCCGTTCCAGCGAACCGGATCGTCGGTGCCGCCTGCCGTGGCCGCAACAAGACCTGACCCGCTTCCGTCGTGGCCGGCAAGCACGCCAGCCGGTGAGGGCCTGGATACACGCGACGACATCCTGCGTGGCATTCGCAAGGCCCGCCGATGGTTCGAGAACCACGAACCGAGCAGTCCTGTCGCCGTGTTGCTCAAGCAGGCCGAACGCATGACCGGCTTGCGGTTCTCCCAGGTGGCCGATGCCATTCCACTCGACTTGCTGCGCAAATGGGATGCCGACGAGGAGGCTTCGCTGTGACGCTGATCCAGGCCAATTTCCTTGTCGTCTGCTTCGCGGTCGGTGCCGCGGGCGCCTTGCTGGGCCTCTGGGCGTTCTCGCACAAGCTCGGCAGGCAACTCGACGCGCAGCGCCGTGCCTGGGATGCGGAGCGCGAGCAGACGCGGCAGGCGATCCGCGCCGATTTGGCGCTGCTCGGGCAGCAACAAGCCATGCACCAGGAAGCGCAACGCTTGGCACTGGCGCACTGGCAGGCAGAGCAGGACGCGCGACGGCGGGCCGAATGGCGGGCGTTGTCGCCAGCGCCCCCCACCTTGCCGGGCAGAAGAGGAGGGCCGGTTGTGTCGCCCGCTGCACCTTCACCCCCGCAGCGGCCGAGAGCATCGCCACCAGCACCCGCCTTGCACGAGGATTCGAAGCCGCAAACCGCGCCGGTCTCGTTCGCGCTGCCCGCCGCTGCTCACCGGGAGGCAGAGTCGGCACCCGAGCGCGAACTCACCGATGAAGAAATCGACGCCTTGCCGCCCGACTTGCCGGTTCCGACCCGGGTGCCGGGCCGGAAATTGCTGGCGCCCAAAGGCCCCGTGCTGCGCAATCTGTAAAAAAGACCGGCAATCTGCCGGTTTTTTTACGTCTGTCTTCGTGCTGTCGTACCCGACGCATGCCTCTTGATTTGTCGAATAGGCGTCACCAAGTCTGTTGGCGTCGGCACGGTGCTTGCACGCTCTATAGAATCTTTTTCATGGCAACGAGAATTCCCAAAACTCCCAACACCCCACCGGCGCAGAAACCGGCGGGCGACGACGGAGATTCGGTCGTTCTGGAGCGCCGCCCGCAAAAAACGGCACCGCCCCAGATGTACCAGGTCGTCATGCTGAACGACGACTACACGCCGATGGAGTTCGTGATCGTCGTCCTGCAGGAATATTTCAGCAAGGACCGAGAAACGGCGACCCAGATCATGCTCAAGATCCACCTCGATGGCCGGGGTATTTGTGGGGTTTATTCCCGCGACATGGCGGCCACCAAGGTCAACCAGGTGATGGAGGCCGCGCAGCAGGCAGGGCACCCGCTGCAATGTGTCAGCGAACCGGTCGCGTGAACCAGTTGAATTGCACGCGCTCCAACCCATCTGAGAACTTATTTACAGCAAGGCAAAAGGAAATCACATGATTGCCCAGGAACTGGAAGTCAGCTTGCACATGGCCTTCGTCGAGGCCCGGCAGCAACGCCACGAGTTCATCACCGTGGAACATCTGCTGCTCGCTTTGCTGGACAACCCGAGCGCCGCGGAAGTTCTGCGCGCCTGCTCGGCGAACGTCGACGACCTGCGGGCGTCGCTCACCAACTTCATCAAGGACAACACGCCGCAAGTGGCGGGTACCGATGATGTCGACACCCAGCCCACCCTGGGTTTCCAGCGCGTGATTCAGCGCGCCATCATGCATGTGCAGTCCACCGGCAACGGCAAGAAGGAAGTCACCGGCGCCAACGTGCTGGTCGCGATCTTCGGCGAGAAGGATTCGCACGCCGTGTACTACCTGCACCAGCAGGGCGTCACCCGCCTGGACGTGGTCAATTTCATTGCCCACGGCATCAAGAAGAGCGATCCGCCGGAAGCCGTCAAGGGCAGCGGCGAAGCGCCTCAAGGTGAAGGCGAGGAGGGCGGTGGCGAACGCAACGAGAAGGCCTCGCCGCTCGAGCAGTTCACCCAGAACCTCAACCAGATGGCCAAGGACGGCAAGATCGATCCGCTGATCGGCCGCGAGTACGAGGTCGAGCGCGTCATCCAGATCCTGTGCCGCCGGCGCAAGAACAACCCGCTGCTGGTGGGTGAGGCCGGCGTGGGCAAGACGGCGATTGCCGAGGGCCTCGCGTGGCGCATCACCCAGGGCGACGTGCCGGAAATCCTGGCCGAATCGCAAGTGTTCTCGCTCGACATGGGCGCGCTGCTGGCGGGCACCAAGTACCGCGGCGACTTCGAACAGCGCCTGAAGGGCGTGATCAAGTCGCTCAAGGACAAGCCGAACGCCATCCTGTTCATCGACGAAATCCACACCCTGATCGGTGCGGGCGCAGCCTCGGGCGGCACGCTCGACGCGTCGAATCTGCTCAAGCCGGCGCTCTCCAGCGGCCAGCTCAAGTGCATCGGCGCGACCACCTTCACGGAATACCGCGGCATCTTCGAAAAGGATGCGGCCCTGTCGCGTCGTTTCCAGAAGGTCGACGTGGTCGAGCCGTCGGTGCAGGAAACCGTCGACATCCTCAAGGGCCTGAAGTCGCGCTTCGAGGAACACCATGGCGTGAAGTACGCCGTGGCAGCCTTGCAGGCCGCGGCCGAGCTCAGCGCCAAGTACATCAATGACCGTCACCTGCCTGACAAGGCGATCGACGTCATAGACGAAGCGGGCGCCGCCCAGCGCATCCTGCCGCCGAGCAAGCGCAAGAAGACCATCAGCAAGACCGAGGTCGAGGAAATCGTCGCGAAGATCGCGCGCATTCCCCCGGCCAACGTCAGCAACGACGACCGCAGCAAGCTGCAGACGATCGAGCGCGACCTCAAGAGCGTGGTGTTCGGCCAGGACAAGGCACTCGAAGTGCTGGCCTCCGCGGTCAAGATGGCACGCTCGGGCCTGGGCAAGGGCGACAAGCCGATCGGCTCGTTCCTGTTCTCCGGCCCCACGGGCGTCGGCAAGACCGAAGCGGCGAAGCAGCTGGCCTACATCATGGGCATCGAGCTGATCCGCTTCGACATGTCGGAGTACATGGAGCGTCACGCGGTGAGCCGCCTGATCGGCGCGCCTCCGGGCTACGTCGGTTTCGACCAGGGCGGTCTGCTGACCGAAGCTGTCACGAAGAAGCCGCACGCGGTGCTGCTGCTCGACGAAATCGAGAAGGCGCACCCGGACATCTTCAACGTGCTGCTGCAGGTCATGGACCACGGCACGCTGACGGACAACAACGGGCGCAAGGCCGACTTCCGCAACGTCATCATCATCATGACGACGAACGCGGGTGCCGAGACCATGAACAAGGCGACCATCGGCTTCACGAACGCGCGGCAGGCCGGCGACGAAATGGGCGACATCAAGCGCCTGTTCACGCCTGAATTCCGCAACCGCCTGGACGCCATCGTCAACTTCAAGGCGCTCGACGAACAGGTCATCCTGCGCGTGGTCGACAAGTTCCTGCTGCAACTGGAAACCCAGCTCAGCGAGAAGAAGGTCGAGGTCACCTTCACCGACAAGCTGCGCAAGCACCTGGCGAAGAAGGGCTTCGATCCGCTGATGGGTGCACGTCCGATGCAGCGCCTGATCCAGGACACGATCCGTCGTGCGCTGGCCGACGAGCTGCTGTTCGGTCGCCTGACCGACGGCGGTCGCCTCGAAGTCGACCTCGACGAGAAGGACGAAGTGCTGCTCGACATCCAGCCGATCCCGAAGAAGGAAGGCAAGTCGAAGCCCGAAGCCGAGGAAGCCGCCACGGGCTGATCGAGCCTCCGCAAGGAACGAAGTCAAAGGCCGGTAGCATTCGCTACCGGCCTTTTTCTTTGGGCCGGCCGAAAACACGCCGCCTTCAACCGCTTTTGCCTTGATCCTTCCCGAACTCAGCCACGAATGGAAAACCGGCCTCTCCCTGGCGTGGAGCGGCTACATCGCCGTGCTGTCGATCTGGATCGTGATGCAAAAGCGCGCGCCGGTGTCCACCATGAGCTGGATCCTGTCGCTGGCGCTGCTGCCGTTCGCGGGTTTCATCGTCTATTACTTCCTGGGACCGCAGCGGCTGCGCAAACAGCGGCTCAAGCGCCTGCGCATCCGGGCGAGCGCGCATGCACAGGCCGACCTGGCGCGGCTGCGCGATGCCTCGCAGCACGCGCCGCCGGCGCTGCAGCAGATGGCCCGGCTGGGCACCGCGGCCTGCGGCCTGCCGGTGTCGAGCGCCACGGGCGTCGAGCTGCTGTCGGGCGGTGCGCGCACCTTCGATGCCATCTTCGAGGCCGTGCGCGCGGCGCGCGACCACATCCACCTCGAGTACTACATCTTTGAGCCTGACCAGATCGGCACCGCCTTGCGCGACCTGCTGATCGAGCGTGCGCAGGCCGGCGTGCGGGTGCGCCTGCTGCTCGACGCGCTCGGCTCCAAGCGCATCGGCCGCAAGTTCATGGCGCCGATGCATGCGGCGGGCGTGGAGGTGGCGCTGTTCCACGACACCAAGATCGGCCGGCGCCTGCGCCCCGTGACCAACTACCGCACCCACCGCAAGATCGTGGTGTGCGACGGCCGCGTGGGCTTCACGGGCGGCGTGAACATCACCGACGAGGAAGACAAGCGCACCAACCCCAAGGACGCGTACCACGACGTGCATGTGCGCATCGAAGGCAGCGCCGTGCGCTGGCTGCAGACCACCTTCCTGGAGGACTGGAGCTACGCCACCGGCGAAAAGCAGCACCGCTCCGACGCCGTCCTGGACGCGCTGCTGCCCCAGGTGCAGGCAGGCGACATCCCGGTGCAGATCGTCACCAGCGGGCCCGACAACGCACTCGAAGCCATCCATCGCATGCATGTCGAGGCCATCCATTCAGCCACGCGCCGGGCCTGGCTCACCACGCCGTACTTCGTGCCGGGCGAGCCTGCGCTGATGGCGTTGACCAGCGCGGCGCTGCGCGGTGTCGACGTGCGGCTGCTCGTGCCGCGCCGCAGCGACTCGGCCATCGTGAGCGCCGCGGCGCGTTCGTACTTCGACGAGCTGATCGCTGCGGGCGTCAAGATCTGGGAGTACAAGGAGCGCATGCTGCACTCCAAGACGCTGGTGGTCGACGACCATTGCGCGATGATCGGCACCGCTAATTTCGACAACCGCAGCTTCCGGCTCAATTTCGAGGTCTGCGCCGTGGTCTACGGGCCCGCGCTGACCCAGCCGCTGGCGGCGCAGTTCGAAACCGACCTGCACAGCTCCGGTGCCGTTCGCGCCCACCGCCCGCAGACTTTCTGGCGCCGCCTCGGCGACGCCATTGCGCGACTGTTTTCTCCCTTGCTCTGAATGAACCACACCTTTCTCTGGCACGACTACGAAACCTTCGGCGCGGTGCCGCGCCGCGACCGTCCCTCGCAGTTCGCGGCCATCCGCACCGATGCCGAGCTCAACGAGGTCGGCGAGCCGCTGATGATCTATTGCAAGCCCGCGCCGGACTACCTGCCCAGCCCCGAGGCCTGCCTGATCACCGGCATCACGCCGCAGATCTGCCTGGAGCGCGGCATTCCCGAGCACGAGTTCGCCGCGCACATCGAGCAAGCCTTCTCGCAGCCCGGCACCGTCGGCGTGGGCTACAACACCATCCGCTTCGACGACGAGGTCACGCGCTTCCTGTTCTGGCGCAACCTCATCGATCCGTATGCGCGCGAATGGCAGAACGACTGCGGCCGCTGGGACCTGCTCGATGTGGTGCGCCTCACCTATGCGCTGCGTCCCGACGGCATCGAATGGCCGAAGAAGGAAGACGGCAAGCCCAGCTTCAAGCTCGAAGACCTGGCGCGCGCCAACGGCCTGCTGCACGAGTCGGCGCACGATGCGCTGTCCGACGTGCGCGCCACCATCGCGCTGGCGCGGCTCATCCGCGACAAGCAGCCCAAGCTGTTCGACTTCGCCTTCAGCCTGCACAAGAAGGACCGCGTGGCGATCGAGCTCGGCCTGCCCGCGATGCGCGAGACCGCCAAGCCCTTCCTGCACGTGTCGGGCATGTTCCCGGTCGAGCGCGGCTGCCTGGCCGTGATGTGGCCTCTGGCCAGCCATCCCACCAACAAGAACGAGTTGCTGGCCTGGGACCTGTCGCAAGACCCGAGCGAACTGCACGACCTCGACGCCGAGACGCTGCGCCTGCGCCTGTTCACGCGCACCGTCGACCTGCCCGAAGGCACGACGCGGCTGCCGATGAAGAGCGTGCACCTGAACAAGTCGCCGATGGTGGTCGGCAACCTGCGCACGCTGGCGCCGGCCATGGCCGAGCGCTGGGGCGTCGACATGGACACTGCCATGCGCCACGCCGCCATCGCGCGCGACCTGCCCGACATGAGCGCGATCTGGTCGCAGGTCTTCGCCCGCCCGAAGGAGGCGACACCCGATGTCGATGAGGACCTCTATGGCGGCTTCGTGGGCAACGGCGACCGCCGGCGCCTGAACCAGCTGCGTGGTCTGTCGCCCGAGGGGCTCGCCAAGGAGCGCGTGGCCTTCGACGACGGACGGCTCGACGAAATCCTCTTCCGCTACCGCGCACGCAACTGGCCCGAGTCGCTGAACGAGGAAGAAACCGAGCGCTGGGAAGCGCTGCGCGTGGCGCGCCTGTTCAAGGGTGAGGGCGGGGCGCGCACCATCGAGGCGCTGTTCAGCGAAGTCGACGCGCTGTCCGAGAACGCCGACGAGCGCGGCGAGGAAATCCTGGGCGCGCTGTACGAGTACGCCGAGTCGATCGCGCCCGAGGCCTGAAAGACCGAGGGGTCCGCATGCACAACGTCGCACGCCACACACTGTCTCGCGCAGGCATGGCGGGCGCGCTGGCTGCTGCGGTGCTTGCTGGTTGCGCCGCGGGGCCGTCCGGTCACTGCGCCGCGGGCTTCGAAGCCTTCGAGCGCGACACCCTCTATTTCGGCCGCGCCATCCCCACGGGCGGTCAGGTGTCCGACGCCGACTGGGCCGACTTTCTCGACACCCGCGTCACGCCGGCCTTTCCGCAAGGCTTCACCGTGATCGACGCCGCCGGCCAGTGGCGCGGCACGTCGGGGCAGGTGGTGCGCGAGCCCTCGAAGCTGGTCGTGTTGCTGCACCCGCGCGACGCGAAGACCGACGCGGCCATCGCCGCATTGATCGACACCTACCGCCAGCGCTTCGCGCAAGAGGCGGTGTTGCAGGAAAGGCAGTCCGTCTGTGCCCGTTTCTGAAGCCGCTCCCACCGTTCGCCGCTTGCTTCCCGCCGACGCCACGACCTACCGCGCGCTGATGCTCGACGCCTACGCGCGGCACCCCGAGGCGTTCACGTCCACGGTCGAGGAGCGCGCCAGCCTGCCGTCGGCCTGGTGGGAGACGCGCCTGCGCACGGACGCCGATGCCGCAGAGGTGGTGTACGGCGCCTTCGATGCCACCGGCGCGCTGATCGGCGCGGCGGGGCTGGGTCGCGAATCGCGGCAGCGCACGCGCCACAAGGCGAGCTTGTTCGGCATGGTGGTGGCGGAATCGGCACGGCGCGCGGGCGCCGGTCGGCAGCTGGTGGAGGCCTTGCTCGCGCATGCACGCACGCTCGACGGCGTGCGCGTGGTGCAGTTGACCGTGACGGAAGGCAATCGCCCGGCGCAGGCGCTGTACGAACGCTGCGGCTTCCAGGTCTTCGGCGTCGAGCCGATGGCCACCGTGCTCGATGGCGCGTTCTCGTCGAAGGTCCACATGTGGTGCGATCTCGGCGCTGCACTGCCTGAGGCTTAGTCGCCGCGCTCGCGCACCATCAGCAGCGCGGGCCCGTCGGGCGTGACCACCTCGCCCAGCGCACGAAAGCCGGCCTTGGCATAGCTGCGGATCGCGCGGGCGTTGCGGGGCGACGGATCGGTCTGGATGCGCGTCACGGCCGGGTCGGCGAACAGCTGGTCCGTGAAGGCGCGCACCATCGCGCTGCCGAGGCCGCGATTCAATTGCTCCGCCTGCGCCAGGAACTGGTCAATGCCGCGCGCCCCCGGGTCGCGCTCGTCTTCCCACCAGCCGTCGCCCGAACCCATCACGACGTACGACTGGATGAAGCCCAGCGGCTGCCCGTCGTGCAGTGCGATGTAGCCACGGTCGGGCGAGTCGGCCGCCAGCATCGGCGTGAAGTCGGCCTCGACCTCGGGCAGCGTCGGCACGGGCGTCCACCATTCGGCCACGTGCGGGCGGCACAGCCACTCGTGAAGCATCGCGAAATCCGTGGATTGCAGGGGCCGGAACGAGATCGAATTCATGGCGGGCGCTTTAGCGGGAGATCCGGTCCACGATGTCCTGCGCCAGCGAGGCAATGGTCAGCGGCGCGCAGCCTTCGGCGTTGTTGCTCACGGTGACGAAGGCGTTCTGCCCGGCGCCCGTGGTGCCGGCGATCACCTTGGCCAGCGCGGCGCGGGTTTCGGGGTCGGGGTCGAGCACCTTGTCGAAGGGGCCGTAGAGTTTTTCGGCGTCTTCGTAGCCGAAGCGGCCGTGGCGGCGGTGCAGGTTCCATCGGCACACCAGCGGCCCGGGCCACAGGGCGCGCAGCATCGGCAGCTGGTCTTCGATAGGCGGCATCTTCGCGTGCAGGCCCATGCAGAAGGTCGCGCCCACGCTGCGCAGCATGTCGGCGAAGGCGGGGCACAGCAGCTGCGGGTCGCGCACCTCGACGGCAAGCACGGCATCGGGCGCGGTCGGCTTCAGGTCGGGCATCGCCGCCAGCATCGCGCCGATGCGGGCGATCAGCGCGGGCTGGTCGGCCAGCAGGTGCGCGGGAATCGGGCTCAGCTGGAACACCAGCGCGCCGATGCGGTGGCCCAGCCCGTCGAGCGCCGGCTGCACGAACTCCTGCAGCGCGATCTCGTGGCTCAGGAACACCGGGTTGGCCTGCGTGCCGCGGCCGCTTTCGTCGCGCACGGTGGCGTCGGTCACC
Organism: Variovorax sp. GW821-FHT09A10; assembly: GCF_059418385.1. Taxonomy (NCBI): domain Bacteria; kingdom Pseudomonadati; phylum Pseudomonadota; class Betaproteobacteria; order Burkholderiales; family Comamonadaceae; genus Variovorax; species Variovorax sp. GW821-FHT09A10. The sequence continues at coordinate 743,609 of NZ_JBWKPT010000002.1, read as the reverse complement.
AGGCTCGGGGCCTTCACGACGAAGCGGAAGTCGTCCGGCACCATGGCCGCATAGCGCGCGTACTGGCTGGCGGTGAGGGCGCGGTAGAAGTTGCGGTCCAGGCTCACCGTGCGCAGCAGCGGGTGCTGCGCGAGCGCCGACAGGCCGTTCTTCGACAGCACGGCTTCGGCGTAGTCGCCGTCCCAGACCAGGCCGGCCCAGCCCGGATAGCTCCACGACGAGGTGCCCAGGCGCAGTTGCGGCGGCAAGTCGGCGGCGAGGGCGACCAGCGCCGCGTCGGGTGCCACCGGCTTCACGGTGGCGCCACGCGACTTCTTCGGCGAAGGCGCCGGCGCGTCGGCCGCTTCAACCGGTCGCGGAAGTTCGGGGAGGTCGGAAAAGAGGGAGTCCTGCACGTCAGCCATGTCTGGGTCGGCATTTTCGGCCAAGCGGGGAGGCCCGTCGGCGCCGGGCACAATCCGCGCCATGACACAGTGGTTGCGTACGCGGGGTGGTTGGTGGCTGGCGTGGGTGGTGCTCACGGCTGCCGGGGCCGTGTGGTTCGCGCGCGCCGAGCTGACCCAACTCCAGCAGGATTTCGAGACCGATGCGCGCATCGCGCACCGGCTCATGAGCCAGCAGGTGGTGCAGTACGACGCGGTGCTGGCCACGCTTGCGCTGCTGGAGCCCAACGCTGGCGCCGACTACCCCGAGCGGCGCCTGCCGTCGGTGTACTCGTCGATCCTGCGCGTGCAGCGGCGCGCGGCCGACGAGCCCTGGCCCGACGCCGAGCACGCCGACGCGCTGGCCGCCGCCGAGGCCCGCTCGCGCGCCGAGCGCCGCGCCGACCTGGCCGTGCTCGATCTGCCGCACGGCCGCTACCAGCTCGTGATCGGCTCGGAGCCGCTGAGCTACGCGCTCGAGATCGACCTCGTCGGCTCGGTGCCCTGGCGCGACTGGCCGATGAATCCGCAGCGCAGCCCCGTGCGCCTGGTATTGCAGCGCGACGGCCAGCAGTTGGTGCTGCAACCCGGCCAGTCGCCCGAACATGGCTGGCGCTACAGCCTGAGCAAGGCGCTCGCATCGCCGAGCCAGCCTTTCGAATTGGTGGCCGAGCGCCAGGTCGGCTGGGCCGAGCTGCCGTGGCGCACCATCGGCGGCTGGGCGGTGGCGATGGCGCTGCTGCTGGCGGGCCTGTGGGCCGCGCAGCGCCAGCGCATCGCGCGGCGCCGCGCCGAAGAGCTGCTGCGCCTGGGCCAGGTGGCGCGCCTCAATGCGCTGGGCGAGCTGTCGGCCGGGTTGGCGCACGAACTCAACCAGCCGCTCACCGCCGTGCTGGCCAACGCCCAGGCCGCGCGCCGCCTGCTCGACGACGACCCGCCCGACCTCGCCACCGCGCGCGACGCGATGGGGCAGGCCGTCGAGCAGGCCCGCCGTGCCGCCGGCGTGGTCGGCCGCCTGCGCCGCGTGATCGAACGCCCTGAGGCCGGTGGTGACGTGAAGCCGCTGGTGCTGCAGGAGGTGGTGCGCAGCGCCATGCACCTGCTGGCGCCCGAGTTCGCGCGCCACGGCGTGGCGGCCCAGTTCGACGCCAGCGCGCAGGCGCCCGTGCGCGTGCAGGCCGAGGCCGTGGCGCTGGAGCAGATCGTGCACAACCTGCTCATGAACGCGATGCAGGCGCTGGACCTCGTGCCCGCTGCCGAGCGGCGCCTCGTGGTCTCGGTCGGCCGCAACGGCGAGGAGGGCGTGCTGACCGTCACCGACAACGGCCGCGGCATCGCGCCCGAGGCGCTGCCGCGCCTGTTCGAACCCTTCTTCAGCACGCGCGAAGGCGGCCTGGGCCTCGGCCTGAGCCTGAGCGAAACGCTGGCCAGCGGCATGGGCGGCAGCCTGAGCGCCGCCAATGCCTCGCCGCGCGGTGCGCGCTTCACCTTGCTGCTGCCGCTGGTGGCACCTTCGACATGACCACGCCAACCACCGCCGACCAGCCGCAATCGCCCCTGATCCACCTGATCGACGACGACCAGGCCGTGCGCGACAGCCTGTCGCTGCTGATCGGCACGGTCGGCCTGCGCGTGCAGGGCTGGGCCGATCCGCAGGCCTTCATCGACGGCTTCGACCGCGCGAGCGTTGGCGCCATCGTGCTCGACGTGCGCATGCCCGGCATCAGTGGCCTCACCGTGCTCGACCGGCTGGTGGCGCAGGGCGTCGACCAGCCCGTGATCATGCTGACCGGCCACGGCACGGTCGAGATGTGCCGCCGCGCCTTCAAGGCCGGCGCGGCCGAGTTCCTCGAGAAGCCGGTGGACGACGAGCAACTGCTCGAAGCCCTGCAGCAGGCCGTGCGCCAGCATGTGCGCACGCGCGAGCGCTCGCAGGCCGACAACGCCGCACGCGAGCGGGTGGCGCAGCTGTCGGAGCGCGAGCGCGAGGTGCTGGCCTTCATCGTGCAGGGGCTCACCAACAAGGAGATCGCGCGCGTGCTGGCGCTGTCGCCGCGCACCGTCGAGACCCACCGCGCCAACCTGTTCGCCAAGCTCGACTGCGACTCGCTGGCGCAGCTGATCCGGCGCTACGCCGTGCTGGCGTCGGATGCGGGAGAAGAGGGCGCTCCGTAGTTCTACGGAGTGCCGGGCGTAGCCGTACGAATGGTTGCAGCGGACCGTATTTTTTACAGTGACACCGTGGTCGGCACAGGCCGGCACGAACCCTCTCATCACTGGAGAAAAACACCATGCAATCGATCATCCGCGTTGGCGGCCTCGCCGTTCTGCTCGCTGCTTCCGTCGCCCAGGCCCAGACGCCGGCCCCCGCTGTTCGCACCGAGAAGAACATCTCGCTCGCGCTGGCCAACCAGATCGCCTCAGAAACCGTGGCCGCCTGCGCCGCCAACGGCTACAACGTGGCCGCCACCGTGGTCGACCGCGCCGGCACCGTGCGCGCCGTGCAGCGCGCCGACAACGCCGGCCCGCACACGCTGTCGTCGAGCGAACGCAAGGCCTGGACCTCGGCTTCGGCCAAGAGCCCCACGCAAGCCATGATGGAAGGCGCCCAGAAGAACCCCGGCGCCGCCAACCTCGTGTACCTGCCAGGCTTCCTGCTGCTGGGCGGCGGCGTGCCGATCAAGTCGGGCAACGAAGTGATCGGCGCCGTGGGCGTGGGCGGTGCGCCGGGCGGCCACCTCGACGAGCAGTGCGCCAACGCCGCGCTCGAGAAGGTCAAGGGCCAGCTCTGATGACGGCGCGCGGTCTCTGGTCGGCGGTGCTCGCCGCCGCGATCGGCTGGAGCGCCGCGCCCGGCGCGGCGGCCCAGGTGCCGCCGCTGGCCGCCGAAGTGCTGGCCTACGAGGGCCTGCACCGCGCCGCGTGGCACGGCGACCTGCCCAAGCTCAAGAGCCTGATCGCCTCCCGCGCCAGCCTCGATGTGCGCGACGCACGCGGCCGCACGCCGCTGCAGGTCGCCACCTACGCGCGACAGCGCGACGCCGTGACGCTGCTCGCCAAGGCGGGCGCGAACATCGACCTGCTCGAAGACGACCGCTACGACGCCGTGACCATCGCGTCCGTGGCCGACGACGTGACCACGCTCACGCTGTTGCTGCAACTGGGCGCCAAGCCCGGGCAGGTCACCAGCCGCTACGACGGCACCGCCTTGATTGCCGCTGCGCACCTGGGGCACGACGAGGTCGTGCGCCGGCTGGTCGCGGCCGGTGCGCCGCTGGACCACGTGAACAACCTGCACTGGACGGCGACGATCGAGTCGATCGTGCTCGGCGACGGCGGCGCACGCCACCAGCGCACGCTGGCCGCGCTGATCGCCGGCGGCGCCAACCTGCAACTGGCCGACCGCCAGGGCCTGACGCCGTTGCAGCTCGCAAAGGCGCGCGGCTACACGGCGATGGTGAAGCAGCTCGAAGCGGCACGCGCCAAGTAGCCTGCCGCAGCGCAAGCCGGGGCGACTCGGGGACAATCGGACCTCCCCACGAGGAACCCGCCCCATGTACATGCCTCCGCAGTTCAACGCCAAGGACCCGGCCGTCGCGCTGGGCCTCATGCGCGACCACCCCTTTGCCAACCTGATCTCGAACGACGACGAGGGCCTGCCCTTCGTCACGCACCTGCCCATCGTGGCCGAGCAGCGCGAGGGCGATGCGCTGGTGCTGCTGGGCCACTGCGCCAAGCCCAACCCGCACTGGCGCTACCTGCAGGCGCGGCCGCGCGCGGTGGTGGTGTTCCAGGGGCCGCACGCCTACCTGTCGCCCTCGGTCTATCCCGACCTGGCGCGGGTGCCGACCTGGAACTACCTCGCGGTCCATTGCACCGTCGAAGCCCGGCTCGTCGAAACGCCCGAGGCCAAGGACGCGCTGCTCAAGAAGCTCATCGGCGACCACGAGCCGGCCTACGCCCAGCAGTGGAAGGACCTCGGCGAGGAGTTCCAGCGCAAGATGCTGGCCGGCATCATGGGCTTCGAGCTGCACGTGACGGCGCTGCAATGCAAGATCAAGCTCAACCAGCACCGGCCCGAATCGCATGCGGCGATGCGCGAGGTCTACCGCGCCGGCTCGGGCGACGAGCAGGCGCTGGCCGTGTGGATGGACCGGCTCGGCATGGCGGTCGCACCGGAGGCGCGCTGAGATGCGGATGTTCGGTCTGATCGGCCTCGTGCTCGCGCTGCTCGTCGTCGGGCTGCTGGCGAAGCAGCAGCTCTCTCGTACTGCAGTCGCCAAACAACCGGCCGTACCTGGCGTATCCGCTCCTGCGGCCGTCGATGCACGCACGCAGGCGCAACAGGTCCAGCAACAGGTCAAGGATGCCCTCGACGCCGCGGCCCAGGCCCGCAAGATGCCCGATGACAACTGAGCCGGCCGCATCGACATCGGACGCGCACTGGATGGCGCTCGCGCTGCAGGAAGCGCAGCGCGCGGCCGATGCGGGCGAGGTGCCGGTGGGCGCGGTGCTGGTGAAGGACGGCCAGGTCATCGCGACCGGCCGCAACACGCCCGTGGCGCAGCACGACCCGAGCGCGCACGCCGAGATCAATGCACTGCGCGCCGGCGCCGCCGCGCTCGGCAACTACCGGCTCGACGGCTGCGAGCTCTTCGTCACGCTCGAGCCCTGCGCGATGTGCGCGGGCGCCATGCTGCATTCGCGGTTGGCACGCGTGGTGTTCGGCGCCGCCGACCCCAAGACCGGCGCCGCGGGCTCGGTGCTCGATCTGTTCGCCGAGCCGAAGCTGAATCACCACACCCGCGTGCAGGGCGGCGTGCTGGCCGACGACTGCAGCGCGCTGCTGCAGCGCTTCTTCCAGCAACGCCGCAGTGTCGCGCGCGCGCAGGCCGAGCCGCTGCGCGACGACGCCTTGCGCACGCCCGTCGAACGCTTTGCCGCGCTCACCGATTTCGGCTTCGCGCCGCATCACGTTCAGGACCTGCCAATCTTGCAGGGCTGGCGCCTGCACTGGGTCGACGAGACCGGCCCGGCCGGCAGCGATAGCCGCGTGGCCGATTGCCTGTGCCTGCATGGCCCAGGCGAGTGGGGCTACTTCTTCCGCCACCTCGTCGGCACGCCCGGCCTGCGCACGCTGGTGCCCGACCTCATCGGCTTCGGCAAGAGCGACAAGCCCAAGCGCGAAGCCACGCACCGGCTCGAATGGCACCGCGACGTGCTGCTGGCCTGGCTCGACCAGATCCATCCCGAGCCGCTCGCGCTGGTGCACAGCGAGGCAGGCGGCGAACTGGCCGCGCTGCTGCAAGCGGCGGCACCGGGCCGCTTCAGCGCGACGCTCGCTGTACCCGACAGTGGCGTGCGCGCCAAGGACGCCTGGCGCGCGCCGTTCCCCGACCGCGGCTACGAAGCTGCGCTGCGCGCGCTCGGTCCGCGTGCCGCATCGGGCGGTCCAACGGCCGCACAGGCCACCCTCCTGGCCCGGCAGATCCGGGACGCAATGGGATACTCGACGACGTGACGTCCAAACATATCTACATCTATTCCCCCTCCAGTGCCATCCGCGACAAAGCCGCCTTCCGGCGCGGCGTGGCCCGGCTCAAGGCCCTCGGCCATGAGGTCGAAATCGACGAAGCCGCGCTGACGGCGCACCAGCGCTTCGCCGGCGACGACGCCACGCGGCTCGCCGCCGTCTCGCGCGCAGCCGCCAGCGGCGCCGACGTGGCGCTGATCGCACGCGGCGGCTACGGCCTCACGCGCATCCTCGACGCGCTGCCGTACAAGGCGCTGGCCAAGGCGATCGACAAGGGCACCGAGTTCGTTGGCTGCAGCGACTTCACGGCGCTGCAGAACGCACTGCTTGCCAAGAATGGCGCCGTCACTTGGTCCGGCCCTGCGGTCGGCGAAGACTTCGGCGCCGAAGGCGGTGCCGACGACATCATGGAAGCCTGCTTCGACGACCTGTTGAGCGGGCAGGGCGAAGGCACCGGCTGGCGCATGCCGGTGCGCGACGCCGAACTCAAGGTCAAGCCGGTCGAAGACGCCGTGCTCTGGGGCGGCAACCTCTGCGTGCTGACCAGCCTGCTGGGCACGCCGTATTTCCCGGTGGTCGACAAGGGCGTGCTCTTCATCGAAGACACCAACGAACACCCGTACCGCATCGAACGCATGCTCGACCAGCTGAAGCTCGCGGGCGTGCTGGCGCGCCAGAAGGCCGTCGTGTTCGGCCAGTTCACGGGCGTGCGCAACATCGCCGGCTACGACCGCGGCTTCGGCATGAACACGGTGATCGACCGGCTGCGCGCCAGCCTGAAGAAGGTGCAGGTCATCGCCGGCCTGCCGTTCGGGCACGTGCAGACCAAGGTGCTGCTGCCGGTAGGTGCGAAGGTGGCGCTGGCCGCCGAGGGGCGCGATGTGTTCCTGGTGTGGGGCCATCGGCACGGCCACCATGACCATGCTCACCACGGTCACGACCATCACGGCCACGACCATTGAGCCAGCACGCAGGCGGCCACCGGTGCCGCTGCGATGCCGGCCGATCAGGACATCACTGGTTGGTGAAACGCTGATGGACGCGCGGGCCCATCGAGCCGGGCAGGCCGCCCTTGAACATGCTGTTGATGTCTTTCATCTGGCGCCGCGCGGCCGATTCGCCGTCGATGGCGCTGAGCGCAACCATCACGTCCTGACGCAGATACCAGAGGGTCTCGACATCGCCGGCGAAGCGCACGCGTTGGCTGATGCGCTGGATCGATTGGCCGCCGCGTCCTTGAAGCACCGACAGCATCGCCATGCGAATGCGGCCAAGCTGACTTTCCGCAACCTGCCGCGATCCCAGGCCGGGTACGTTCAGGAGCTGAAAAAGGCGGCGAAAGAGCAGCATGTCACGAAAAGCGTATTGCCGGGAGCTGGGACGGTCGCTACCTTAAGCCTCAGTTCGCCGAGACACAAGATGTGAAACACCGTTTCTTGTTTGCAAACAACATGCTTTAGCGGTCTCTTTTGTTGTCATTTGAATTTTGAGCGCAAAAGTATTAAAAAACTTTGGCATTCATCTGCACGATGCGCCAAGCTGGCCCGGTCGATGCAGCGTCAACAAGAAGCTTTTGCGGATCGTTCCTTGCATGTGATGGCGCATGTCAGGGAAACTTCTCGCAGGAGCGGCGAAAGGTCCAGAGCAACATAACCAGCGCTTGCTGCCACAAGAAAAAACAGTATGGGTGTCAATTCCACAGTCGTTTTCGCGGACTTGACCGGGAGTACCAGGGTCTTCGAGGCCATGGGGAATGCACGTGCCACCGAGACCGTCACGCGGTTGACCCAATGGATCGGGCGTGTGTGCGAGGCCCACGGCGGCCGGGTCGTGAAGTCGTTGGGCGATGGCGTGTTCGCCATCTTCACGAGCGGCGCTGCCGCCACACACGCGGTGATCGAGCTGCAGCGCTACCACCAGAAGCGCCTGGCCGGCTGGCCCGTGCCGCTGCGCATGGCGCTGCAGATCGGCGTGGCCAGTGGTGACGTGGTCGAGGTCGAGGGCGACTGCTTCGGCGACGCCGTCAACCTGGCTTCGCGCCTGAGCGACCTGGCCGGCCCCGGCCAGATCTGGGTCACCGAGACGGTGATCATGCAATTGCACGAAGGTGCCGTGCAGCACCGCGACCTCGGGCCTATCAGCATCCGCGGGCGCAGCGAGATGTCGATCGTCCACCGCATCGACTGGCAGGAAGACCTCACCAGCTTCCTCACCGTGCCGGCCGCGCTGCTGCCGGCGCGGCTGCCGCCCGATTCCACCTTCGGCCACATCGAGCTCGCGTGGCTCGATGTGCGCTCGATGTTCCGCATCGACCAGTTGCCCATTCACCTGGGCCGCGTGGGCGACGCGCAGTTCGTGGTCAACGACCCGCGCGTGTCGCGGCTGCATGCGCGCATCGAGGTGCGGCAGGGCAGTTGCGTGCTGATCGACGTCAGCACCTACGGCACCTGGGTGCGCTTCCATGGCAACGGCGGGCCGAGCAACGAGATCGCGCTGCGGCGCGACGAGTGCGTGCTGCACGGCCGCGGCGAGATCGGCCTGGGCGCGCCGCTGAGCGACTTCAGCGCGCCGACCATCGCCTTCAACACGACCGGCGACGACGTGATGCTGTCGCGCCGCGCGATCGTCGACTGAGAATTCCGTTCACGTTTGGCAACCAGCTGGTGCGCTCCAAGGTGCACCACGCAGGGACGTGTGGCGTTGCAGGACCACGCCGGCGCCGTTCGCGTCAGGCCTGGAGCCACCATGCATTCCCCAAGTGATTCTTCTGTTTTCAGACGGGCAGCCGTCGCCGCGATCGCGGCCGGCGCGCTGCTCGCCACGGGCGCCGCCAGCGCGCGCACGAACTGGTCGGTGCAGATCGGCACGCCCGGTGCGGTCTATGCCCCGCCGTACTACGTGCCGCCGCCCGTCTATGCGTACCCGGCCCCGATTTACTACGAGCCGCCACCGCCGCGGGCCTACTACCGCCCGCCGCCGCCCGTGTACTACCGGCCGGCCCCGATCTACGTCCCGCCGCGCGGGCGCCTCTACTACGGCCCCGGCTATCCCTACCGTGCGCCGAACGACGACGACGAGGATGACGACCGCGATTGACCCACCACCCGCCAGCGTGCGGGCATGCCAATTCTTGGCGTGAATGCTGACGAAAACGTCACATTCAGTCACATTTGTAAGGTCAAAGAATTCATTTCATGCCCGGAAGACTGTTTCGGTCCGGGGCATGACACTTGCCTTGCATCGTTCAACCGGCGCGGAGGGCGTCGAAGGAGCGACAAAAAATGCAGACCAGCGTTCGGCCTTTCACCGATGTCGACGCCGCCATTGCGGCGGTGGAGGCCCTGGACGGTGAACTCCGGAAGTTCGAACTGGCCGTGGGGGACAACCTCCAGGACAGCATCGGCCTGCAGATGGCGCAGATCACCGACCGCGCACTCGCACGCGGCTGGGAACCCAGCGGCTTCATCCAGAAGGAAGGTTTTCGCCTCTACCGCTACCGCGCGATGCGCTGACAGGTGAGGAGAAGGCTTGCTCAGCCCGGCGCGAGGATGCGCTCGAGCGCCCCGATGTCGATGGGCTTTTGCAGGTGGTGGTCGAACAGCACCTCGCCCGGCGCCGCATTCGCCGCGTCCCGTTCCGAAAAACCCGAGATCGCCACCAGCAGCCGCGGCGTGCCTTCGGCCGCCGTGGCACGCAGCCGGCGCGCCACCTCGGTGCCCGGAAAGTCGGGCAGGGTGAGGTCGATCAGCGCCGCATCGAAGCGCTCGCCGGCCGCTGCGTCCAGCGCCTGTTGCGCCGTGTAGGTGCAGCGGGCGGTGTGGTCCTGCAGCGTCAGCAGCTCCCGCAGCAGGTCGGCTGCGGCCTCGTTGTCGTCGACGATCAGCACATTCACAGTTGTTTTCTCTCGGCATCCATTGATTGCGATCCCGCAGTATCGACGCAGCGCCTACGGGAAACCGTAACAGGGGCCTCGTTTGTTACTTCTCGGCGTCCGGCGCGGCAGCGGGCGGCTGCAGCGGCAGCTCGACGAAAAAGCGCGCGCCGTGGCCCGGCGTGCTCTCCACGCCGATGCGCCCCGCGTGCAGGCTCACGATCTTGTGCGTGATGTACAGGCCCAGGCCCAGGCCGGCCGCATGCTTGCGGCTGACGTCGGTGCGCTCGAACTGCTCGAAGATGCGCTGGTGGTCTTCAGGCGAGATGCCGATGCCCTGGTCGCGCACGCTCACGACCGCGTGGTCGCCATCCTGGCGCACCGTCATCTCGACCGGCTTGCCGCCGCCGTAGCGCAGCGCGTTGGTCAAGAGGTTGGTCAGCACCTGTTCGATGCGGAACTCGTCCCACACGCCGCGCAGTGCGGGGGGCGCGTCCAGGCTGATCGTGCAGCCCGCGGCCTCGGCCTGGTGGCGCAGGTTGTCGACCACGGCACGGGCCAGTTCGGCCAGGTCGACCGGTTTGGTCTGGATCGACAGCGCGTCGCGCCGCAACCGCGTCACGTCGAGCATGTCGTCGATGAGCCGCACCATGTTGCGGATCTGCCGCTGGTCGCGCTCGATCATGGTGGGCAGCTTCTCGGGCGAGAAGGTGTCGAGCTTGCCCTTGGACAGGTGCAGCTGCCGCAGCTGCGCCTCCAGGTAGAGCGTGTTCAGCGGCGTGCGCAGCTCGTGCGACACCATCGACATGAAGTCGTCGCGCATGCGCACCGCGCGCTCCAGCTCGCGCTGCGTGTGCTGCAGCTGCTGCACCAGCTCTTCTTGCTTGCGGTGCGCGGCGGCCAGCGATTCCATTTCGTGGCGCAGCGCCTTGCGGTGCTGGTGCAGGTCGACGAACACGCTCACCTTGCTGACCACCGCGTGTGGATCGAGCGGCTTGTGCAGGAAGTCGACCGCGCCGCTTTCGTAGCCCTGGAAGGCGTAGTTCATCTCGCGCCCGGCGGCGCTCACGAAGATGATCGGGATGTGCCGCGTGCGCTCGGTGCCGCGCATCAGCTCGGCCAGCTCGAAACCGTTCATGCCGGGCATCTGCACGTCGACGATGGCGAGCGCGAATTCGTGCTCCAGCAGCAGCGCCAGCGCGGCCTCGGCCGAACCGGCGCGGTACACCAGCCGCCCGGGCGCGCGAATCAGCGCCTCGAGCGCCAGCAGGTTCTCGGGCAGGTCGTCGACGATCAGCAGCTTGCTTTCGACCTCAATGGGCATGGGCGGGCTCCAGTAGCTGCAGCAGGATGCGCAGGTCGCGCAGCCGAAGCACGTGGTCGGGGGTGTGGCGCGCAATGGCGGCGAGGGGCATGGTGGGAACCAGGGCTTCTTTCGGGTCTTGCACGGCGGTGAGTCCGCCGGCGCGGTGGATGCGCAGCAGGCCTTCGGCGCCGTCCTCGTTGGCGCCGGTCATGAGAAAGCCGGCCACCGACGGCCCGTAGGCATCGGCGGCGGAGGCCATGAGCACGTCGATGGACGGGCGCGAGAACAGCACGGGCGGCTCGCAGCTCAGCGAAAAGCGGCGCCCGCGCTCGATCGACAGGTGGTAGCCCGGCGGCGCGAAGTACAGGCAGCCGTCCACCAGCGGCATCTTGTCGAGCGCCTCGTGCACGGGAATCGGCAGGCGCTGCGCAAAGATCTCGGCCAGGTGGCTCTCGTGCGATTCGGGCAGGTGCAGCACCACCGCCATCGGAATGCGCCAGTTGGCCGGCAGGCCGTCGAGCACCGCGCTGAGCGCGTCGATGCCGCCCGCCGAGGCGCCGAGCACCACGGCCTCGACGCGGCGAACCGGAAACGGACGGTGCTGCGTGCCGGCGCGCTTCATGCGACCTTGCGGTAGATGCGCTCGGCGCGCGCGTGGGCGTCGAAGCGGTCGGCGTAGCCCGAGAAGTCGATGCTCTCCTTCGAACCCAGGCCGAGAAAACCGCGGTGCGACAGCGACTCGTGGAACAGCCCGAGCGCGCGGTCCTGCAGCTGGCGGTTGAAGTAGATCAGCACGTTGCGGCACGACACCAGCTGCGTCTCGGCGAACACGCTGTCGGTGGCCAGGCTGTGGTCGGCAAAGATCACGTCGGCGCACAGCGAGGGGTCGAAGCGCGCGGCCTCGTAGGCGGCGGTGTAGTAGTCGGAAAACGCGCTCAGGCCGCCCGCGCGCTGGTAGTTGGCCGTGTAGCCGCGGATCGCCTCGAGCGGAAAGATGCCCTGGCGCGCCTTCTCGAGCGAGGCCGGGTTGATGTCGGTGGCGTAGATCTGCGTGCGCTCGAGCAGGCCTTCCTCGCGCAGCAGGATCGCCAGCGAGAACACCTCTTCGCCCGTGCTGCAGCCCGCCACCCACACCTTCACCGACGGGTAGGTGTGCAGGATCGGCACCACGTGCCGGCGCAGCGCCAGGAAGTAGGCCGGGTCGCGGAACATCTCGCTCACCGGAATGGTCAGGAACTGCAGCAGCTGGCCGAACAGCGCCGCGTCACGCAGCACGCGGTCCTGCAGCGCCGAGATGCTGGGCAGCTCGAGCTGCTCCAGCGCATACAGCACGCGGCGCTTCTGCGAGGCCGTGGTGTAGTTGCGGAAGTCGTAGCTGTACTTGAGGTAGATGGCCTCCATCAGCAGGCGCAGCTCGATCTCGGTGTCGCTCAGCGGCTGGGGCTGCATGGGGGCGGTGGCCGGGTCCTGCAGCGCGGCGGGAAGGGGCTTGCGGGTCACAGGCGCTCCATCTTCGGCATCCACACGCGCAACAGCGAGAACAGGCGCTCCAGGTCGACCGGCTTGGCCAGGTAGTCGCTGGCGCCGGCGGCCAGGCACTGGTCGCGGTCGTCCTTCATGGCCTTGGCGGTGATGGCAATCACTGGCATCTTCACGAAGCGCGGATCGGCGCGCAGGCGGCGCGTGGCTTCCAGGCCGTCCATCTCCGGCATCATCACGTCCATCAGCACGAGGTCGATCTCGCTGACCTGGTCCAGGCGCTCCAGCGCCTCGCGGCCGTTGCGCCCGATCTCGACGGTGGCGCCGCGCTGCTCCAGCGCGCTAGTGAGCGCGAAGATGTTGCGCACGTCGTCGTCCACCAGGAGGATGGTGCGGCCCTCGAAGATGCGGTCGCGTCCGCGCGCCGTCTTCAGCATGCCCTGGCGCTCGCTGGACAGCGAGGCCTCCACCTTGTGCAGGAACAGCGTCACCTCGTCGAGCAGCCGCTCGGGCGAGCGCGCGCCCTTGATGATGATCGAGCGCGAGTAGCGCTGCAGCTCGGTTTCTTCGTCGCGCGTGAGGTTGCGCCCGGTGTAGACGATGACCGGCGGGAACGACACGATCTCTTCCGCCGCCATGGCCTTGAGCAGTTCGCTGCCCTGCATGTCGGGCAGCCGCAGGTCGGTGATCATGCAGTCGAACACGCGCGTGCGCAGCAGCGCCAGCGCTTCCTCGCCGGAGCCGACGGCGACGATCTCGATGTCGTCGTCGCCGATCAGCCGGATCACGCTCTCGCGCTGCAAGGCGTCGTCTTCCACCAGCAGCACGACCTTGACCTTCTGCGTGAGCTTTTCTTCCAGCCGGCCGAACACCTTGGTCAGCTCCTCGCGCGTGGCCGGCTTCAGCGCGAAGCCGATGGCGCCCATGTGCAGCGCGGCGGCCTGCGCGTTGTCGGCGGCCGAGACCACGTGGATCGGGATGTGGCGCGTGTGCGGCGAGTCCTTGAGCTTTTGCAGCACGTCCAGGCCGGTGCTGTCGGGCAGGCGCATGTCCAGCAGGATCGCGTCGGGCACGAACTGCGTGGCCAGCTCGAAGCCGTCGGCCGCGCCGTGCGCCACCAGGCAGCGGTAGCCCAGCTCGTGCGCCAGGTCGTACAGGATGTGGGCGAACTGCGGCTCGTCCTCGATGACCAGCACGCGGCGCACCTGGTCGCGCGGAATCGAGCGGTCGTCCGCGAAGCGCGGGGCCGGCACCACGGGCGCGGGGGCAGGGGGCGCGAGCGGCGGCGGCGACAGCACGGCGGGCGCATGCGAGGGCGAGGGCGAGGCGCTCGACACCGAACGCAGCGTGCCCACCGGCACGGCCGGCGCGGGCATCGTCTGCGGCGCGCGCGGCGGCAGCTGCAGCGTGAAGGTGCTGCCCTGGCCGGCTTCGCTCTTCACCGTCAGCGAGCCGCCCAGCAGCTGCGTGAGGTCGCGCGAGATCGAGAGGCCCAGCCCCGTGCCGCCGTAGCGCCGGCTGGTGGTGCCGTCGGCCTGGCGGAAGGCCTCGAAGATCAGCTCGTGCTGCTGCGGGTCGATGCCGATGCCCGAGTCGTGCACCGCAAAGGCCGCGCCGCCGTCGGCCGTGGCCGATACCGTGAGCGCCACTTCGCCGCGCTCGGTGAACTTGATCGCGTTCGACAGCAGGTTCTTCAGGATCTGCTCCACGCGCTGGCGGTCGGTGACCAGCAGGGCCGGCGCGTCGGGCCGCAACTCCAGGCGGAACTCCAGGTTCTTGTCGGTCGCGAGCGGGCGGAAAGTGCTTTCCAGGCTCTGGGCCAGCTTGTCGAGCGGCACCTCTTCCGGCACCAGCTCGAGCTTGCCGGCCTCGACCTTGGCGATGTCCAGGATGTCGTTGATCAGCACCAGCAGGTCGTTGCCCGAGGCGTAGATCGATTCCGCGAACTTCACCTGCTCCAGCGACAGGTTGCCCTGCGGGTTGTCGCCCAGCAGCTTGGCCAGGATGAGTGCGCTGTTGAGCGGCGTGCGCAGCTCGTGCGACATGTTCGCCAAAAACTCCGACTTGTAGCGGCTGGCGCGCTGCAGCTCGTCGGCGCGGTCTTCCAGGTCGCGCTGCACGCGGCGCAGGGCGGTGTTGCGCTGGTCGAGCGCCTCGGTGCGCTCCGACAGCTGGCTGTTGGTTTGCTCCAGCTCGGCCTGCTGGTTCTCCAGCATGGCCTGCGAGGCGCGCAGGGCGCGCGACTGTTCTTCGAGCTCTTCGTTGGCGGTGCGCAGCTCTTCCTGCTGCACCTGCAACTCTTCGTTGAGCTGCTGGGTTTCGGCCAGCACGTCCTGCAGCTGCTCGCGGTAGCGCGCGGCCGCGAGCGAGGTGCCGATGTCGTCGGCCACCAGGTCGAGCAGCTCGCCGCTGCGCGCGTCGGGCGTGCCGGGCAGGCCCAGCTCGACCACGCCGTTGACGGCACCGTCGCTCGCCACCGGCAGCAGCAGCACGGCCTTGGGCGCCATCTCGCCGAGGCCGGAGTTGACCTTCAGGTAATCGGCCTGCACCGGATCGATCAGCATGCGGCGCTGTTCGGCCGCGGCCTGGCCGACCAGGCTTTCGGTGGGCGAGAACACCTGCGGCGAGGCCTCGGCCTCGCTGGAGAAGCCGTAGCTCGCGGCGCGGCGCAGCGGGCCGTGGCGTTCGCGCACATAGAGCGCGCCGACCGAGCTGCCCAGGTGGCGCGAGAAAAACGCGAGGATCTTGCGGCCCATGTCCGGCGCGCTGAGTTCGCCGACCAGCTCGCCCACCAGCTCGGTCTGCGCATTGCGCAGCCAGGCCTCCTGCGACAGGCGCTCGGCATGCGCCGCCTGCTCGGCCAGCACCACGTCGTAGCTGTCGGACAGCCGCATCAGCTGGCGCCGCCCGAAGTACGACACCAGCCCCGAATACACCAGCGTGAACAGCAGGAACAGGCCGACCACCCACCAGCTCGTGCGGTTGGCCTCGTTGTTGCGCTGGAAGCGCAGCGTCTGCTCGGTGTCCATGAAGGCCGTGAACTCGGCGCGCATCTCGTCGGTCAGGTGCTTGCCGCGGCCCAGCCGGACGGTGGCCTGCGTGTCCTGGCCTGCACGGCGCGCTTCGATCATCTCGCGCGAGAACGCCAGCCACGACTCCTGCAGGCCGGCGATGCGCTCGAGACGCTCCACCTGCCGGCGGTTGTCCGACACCAGCTGGCGCAGCGCGTCCGTGTCGGACTTCAGGCGCGGCTCGGCGTTCTGGTAGGGCTCCAGGAAGGTCTCTTCGCCGGTGAGCAGGTAGCCGCGCATGCCGGTTTCCATGTCGATGGAGCGGCGCTGCAGTTCGCTGGCGGCGCGCGTGACCTGGTCGGTGTGCTCCACCCAGCTGATGGTCGACAGCAAATACAGGATCAGCACGACGAACGCCACGGCGCCGACCAGGCCGCCCAGCAGCGGCAGCTTGAGGTTGCGCCCCAGCAGGCGGTCGAATTCGACAGGGTCGATCGCGGAGGGAGTTTTCATGAATGCATTTGTAAGCAAAACTTGCCAAGTCTTGCCGAAAAACAGGGCCGAACCTGTCGGAGAAGGCCCCGATACGGCTGTATGTCACGCTTTGCTACGGGTCGCTCTCGCTATACTGTTATTTCATACAGTATCGGCAGCATGCCTTCCGAAGCCCGCTTTCTCCCGCCGTCCGCCGCCGTCCTGGCGGCGCACGTCGTGTCCGTCAAGGCCTTGTGCGCCTTCGGCGCGAAGGCCGGCGATCTCGACCTGCGCTTCGTGCCCGCGCCCAGCGCGCTCGAAGGCATGGCCGGCCACGCGCTGGTGCAGGCCCGGCGCGGCGGCGACTACCAGAGCGAGGTGCCGCTGGCCACCACCTGCGGCACGCTGCGCGTGCGCGGCCGGGCCGACGGCTACGACCCGGCGCAGGCACGCGTGGAAGAAATCAAGACCTTCCGCGGCGACTTCGACGCCATCCGCGCCAACCACCGCGCGCTGCATTGGGCGCAGGTGCGCTGCTACGGCTGGATGCTGTGCGAGCAGGAAGGGCATGAGCAACTGACCGTCGCGCTGGTCTACCTCGACCTGGCCAGCGGCGACGAAACCGTGCTCGAAGAGCAGCACACGCGCGACACCCTGCGCACGCACTTCGAGACCCTGTGCGCCTGCTACAGCGACTGGGCGCAGCGCGAGGCCGAGCACCGCGGCGCGCTCGACGACGCGCTGGCGCGGCTCGAATTTCCCCACGCCGACTTCCGCACCGGCCAGCGCGAACTGGCCGAGGCGGTCTACCGCGCCGCCGTGGGCGGGCGCTGCCTGCTGGCGCAGGCACCCACGGGCATCGGCAAGACGCTGGCCACGCTCTTTCCGCTGCTCAAGGCGCGCGCGGCGCACAAGCTCGACAAGGTGTTCTTCCTCACCGCCAAGACCTCCGGGCGGCCCGTGGCGCTCGACGCCTTGCGCGTGCTGGGGCAGGGCGGCGCGCACCGGCCGCGCGTGCTCGAACTCGCGGCCCGCGAGAAGGTCTGCGAGTACCCCGACCGCGCCTGCCACGGCGAGGCCTGCCCGCTGGCGCGCGGCTTCTACGACCGCCTGCCGGCCGCGCGCGCCGAGGCCGCACAGGTGGGTTGGCTCGACCGCGAGGCGCTGCGCCGGGTCGCGCTCGCGCACGAGGTCTGCCCCTATTTCCTGGCGCAGGAAATGACGCACTGGAGCGATGTCGTCGTGGGCGACTACAACTATTACTTCGACGGCAGCGCCTTTCTGTTCGCCAGCATGAAGGACGCCGGCTGGCGCGTCGCCGTGCTGGTCGACGAGGCCCACAACCTGCTGGAGCGCGCGCGCGGCATGTACTCCGCAAAGCTCGAAGGCGCGGCGCTGGAAGAAGCCCACCGCGCCGCACCCGCCGCCGTGCGCGGCCCGCTGGCGCGGCTGTTCCGCGAATGGGACACGCTGCAGCAGGCGCAGACCGCCGGCTACGACACCGCCGACGAGATCCCCGAGCGCTTCCTGCGCACGCTGCAGGCCGCCAACACCGCGATGGCCGAGCACTTCGCCGCCACGCCCGATGCGGCGCAGGGGCCGCTGCAGCGCTTCTTCTTCGATGCGCTGCACTTCGCGCGGCTGGCCGAGGTCTTCGACGACCACTCGGTGTTCGAGCGCACGCTGGGCGCCACGCAGGAGCAGCGCGGCCTGGCCATCCGCAACCTCGTGCCCGGGCCGTTCCTCGAAGGCCGCTTCGCCGACGCGGTGTCGGTCACCTGCTTCTCGGGCACGCTCGCACCGTTCGCGTTCTACCGCGATGCGCTCGGCCTGCCCGAAGACACGGCGCTGCTGGACGTCGAATCGCCGTTTCGCGGCCAGCAGCTGCGCGTCGAGGTGGCGACCGGCGTCTCCACGCGCTTTCGCGACCGCGCCGGCTCGCTGCGCCATGTGACGGACATCATCGGCGCGCAGTTCGAACGCCTGCCCGGCAACTACCTGGCCTTCTTCAGCAGCTTCGACTACCTGGACAAGGCCTGCGCCGCGTTCTCGCTGCGCCACCCTGGCGTACCCGTGTGGACACAGACGCGCGGCATGCGCGAAACCGACCGCCACGATTTCGTCGCGCGCTTCGAGGAAGGCGGGCAGGGCATCGGCTTCGCCGTGCTCGGCGGCGCGTTCGGCGAAGGCATCGACCTGCCGGGCAGCCGGCTCATCGGCGCCTTTGTCGCGAGCCTGGGGCTGCCGCAGTACAACGAACTCAACGAGATCACGCGCGAGCGCATGCAGTCGCGCTTCGGCAAGGGCTACGAGTACACCTACCTCTACCCCGGCCTGCAGAAGGTGGTGCAGGCCGCCGGCCGCGTGATCCGCACCGAGGCCGACACGGGCGTGCTGCACCTGCTCGACGACCGCTTTGCGCGCGCCGAGATCCGCGAATTGCTGCCGCGCTGGTGGCATGTGCAGCTGGCCGGGCAGGCCGGGGAAGACGATGCGCGCCACCCGACGCCTTGAGCACGCCGGCCAGCCCGACCTGTTCGGCGAGGCGCCCGTGGCGGCCATCGAGGGCCTGCGCTATGAACCGGGGTTCCTGTCGCGCGACGAGGAGGCCGGCCTGCTGCGCATCGTGCAGGGGCTGCCGCTCAAGGAGATGCGCTACAAGGAATACACCGCGCGCCGGCGCGGCACCAGCTTCGGCGGCAGCTACGACTTCGACACGAACCGCCTCAAGCCCGGCGCGCCGCTGCCCGAGGCGCTGCACCCGCTGCGCGCAAAGGCCGCCGCCTGGGCCGGCCTGGCGCCCGAAGACCTCACCCACGTGCTGATCGCCGAGTACCGCCCCGGCACGCCGCTGGGCTGGCACCGCGACGTGCCCGACTTCGAGGACATCGTGGGCGTCTCGCTGTGCGGCGATGCGGTGATGCAGTTCCGGCCCTACGTGCCCGGTGCGCCCCCATCGGGGCCGGCCGCGCTCGACGTCCTCGTCGAGCCGCGCTCCGTGTACCTGCTGCGCGGGCCGGCGCGCTGGGCATGGCAGCACGCCATCGCGCCGACCGAGGCGCTGCGCTACTCGATCACCTTGCGCACCCGCTCGCACGCCAGACTGCGCTGACGCGCAGCGCCTGCCTCTTCCGACCCACGGCGCGGGGCGACGGGCCAGCATGAGAAGCCTCCCAACCTGAAGGAGCGATGCACATGCCACGAGGCGACAAGTCGTCCTACACGGACAAGCAGAAACGCAAGGCCGAGCACATCGAGGCAGGCTACGAGCACCGCGGCGTGGCCAGGGGCGAGGCCGAGCGCCGCGCCTGGGCCACGGTGAATGCCGAGAGCGGCGGCGGCAAGAAGAGCGGCTCGGGCCGCGGCAAGGCCGAGAAGCACGGACCTCCGCGCAAGGGCGGGCGCCTCGGTGGCGCCGCCGCGGCGAACCGCACCGCCGCCGAACGCTCGGCCTCCGCGAGGAAGGGCGCCGCCACGCGCAAGCGCAACGCCGAGAAGCGCGGCTGAGGCCGGTTGCGAATATCAGTCACATTGACTGTCCGAAAAGCGGAATCCACCCACCGCGCACCCTGAAAAGCGGACATTCCTTCGCCATCTGTGACGGCAGCCGGACAACTTGCATCGGCCCCGCGCCGGCGCGGCCCCGCACGAAGTCGCCAGCTTGCGCGACGTTGGCCTGAACGCACGCGCTACACCGGCCAACCTCGGTCATTCCGCCTTCTTTTTGCACGCGTTCCGGGCGTTTGCCGGGGCGCGTTCCCGTCGATACGATCCGCCGCCTTGCCCTCCAGAAAGGAACGCGCGGGTGCCTCCCTCGAACGTTTTCTCCCCCACGACCGCGCCAGCCGCCGCAGGTGCCCATGCCGGTGCCAACGCGGACTGGCAACAGCGCAGCCGCCGCCACGTCTGGCATCCCTGCACCCAGAGCATCCGCCTCGACGTGGCGCCGCCGCTGCCCATCGCGCGCGGCGAGGGCGTCTGGCTGACCGACCATGAAGGCCGGCGCTACCTCGACGCCACCAGTTCGTGGTGGGTCAACCTGTTCGGCCACGCGCACCCGGCGATCAACGCCGCGCTGAAGGCGCAGCTGGACACGCTGCCGCACGTGATGCTCGCCGGCTGCACGCACGCGCCGGCGGTCGAGCTGGCCGAGCGGCTGGCGGCGCTCACGGGCCATGCGCTGGGCCATTGCTTCTATGCCTCCGACGGCGCCTCGGCCGTGGAGATCGCGCTCAAGATGAGCTTCCACGCCTGGCGCAACGCGGGCCGCGCCGGCAAGCGCCGCTTCGTGGCGCTGCGCGGCGGCTACCACGGCGAGACGCTGGGCGCGCTGCACGTCACCGACGTGCCCGTGTTCCGCGACGCTTATGCGCCGCTGCTCGCCAGCGCGCACCTCGTGGCCTCGCCCGATGCGCGCGCCGCCCGGCCCGGTGAAGACGCCGCCGCTGTCGCGAACCGCGCGGCCGACGAGCTCGAGGCGCTCCTGGCCGCGCAGCACGACAGCATTGCCGCCGTGATCGTCGAGCCGCTGGTGCAGTGCGCCACCGGCATGGCGATGCACGATCCGGCCTACCTGCGCCGCCTGCGCGCGCTGTGCGACTGCTTCGGCGTGCACCTGATCGCCGACGAGATCGCGGTCGGCTGCGGGCGCACCGGCACCTTCTTCGCCTGCGAGCAGGCCGGCATCTGGCCCGACTTCCTGTGCCTGTCGAAGGGCATCAGCGGCGGCTACCTGCCGCTGGCGCTGGTGATGACGCGCGAGGCCATCTACCAGGGCTTCGTCGACGACGCCGCCGCGCGCAGCTTCTTGCATTCGCATTCCTACACCGGCAACGCGCTGGCCTGCCGCGCGGCGCTCGCCACGCTCGATCTGTTCGAGCAGGAAGACGCGCTGAACCGCAACCAGGACCGCGCCGCGCGCCTGCTGGCGCGGCTGCGCGAGGGGCTCGCCGGCCAGGCGGTCGACCACCTGCGCCAGCGCGGAATGATCACGGCCTTCGACGTGCGCGAGCCCGGTGCGCGCTTCGCCGAGCGCTTCCACCTCGCGGCGCGCGACCATGGCCTGCTGATGCGGCCCATCGGCGCCACCGTGTACCTGATGCCGCCGTATGCCATCGCCGACCACGAGATCGACCAGCTCGTGGACGGCACGCTCGCCACGCTCCAGGCCGTCACCACCGCATCCGGCGCCCACGCCGACGAAGGAGCCCGCGATGCTGCGCTTGCTTGAACGCCTGCAGGACGAGATCACCGCGCTCGACGCGCGCTCGCTGCGCCGCCGCCGGCAGATCGCCGAGACCGCCTGCGCACCCGAGCAGATCCTCACGCTGGCGGGTGCCACCGCGCCGCGCACCATGCTCGGCTTCAGCAGCAACGACTACCTGGGCCTGGCCGCGCACCCCGCGCTGGCCGAGGCGCTGGCCGAAGGCGCGGCGCGCTACGGCACGGGCAGCGGCGGCTCGCACCTGATCCTGGGCCACTCGCGCGCCCATGCGCAGCTGGAGGAGCGGCTGGGCGAATGGATGGCGCCGCACATTCCCGATGCGCGCAGCCTGTTTTTCTGCACCGGCTACATGGCCAACCTGGCGGTGCTGTCGGCGCTGGGCGACGGCGAGGCCGTGATCTTCTCGGAGACGCTGAACCACGCCTCGCTGATCGACGGCGCGCGGCTGGCCCGTGCCCGCGTGGAACGCTACCCGCACTGCGACCTGCAGGCGCTCGACGCGCAGCTGGCCGCCTGCGACGCGCCGGTCAAGATCATCGTGAGCGACGCCGTCTTCAGCATGGACGGCCACATCGCCCCGGTGGCGGGCCTGCTCGCGCTGGCCGAGCAGCACGACGCCTGGCTGGTGATCGACGACGCGCACGGCTTCGGCGTGCTCGGCGCCACCGGGCGCGGCGCGCTGCAGGCGCTGGCGCTGCGCTCCGAGCGGCTGGTGCTGATCGGCACGCTGGGCAAGGCGGCCGGTGTGTCGGGCGCCTTCGTGGCGGCGCACCGCACGGTGATCGACTTCCTGGTGCAGCGCGCGCGGCCCTACATCTTCACCACGGCCGCGCCGCCGGCGGTGGCGCATGCGCTGCTCACCAGCCTGGCGCTCATCGAGGGCGAGGAGGGCATGCGCCGCCGCGCCCAGCTGCGCGCCCGCATCACCCAGCTGCGCAACGGCCTCAAGCAGGTGCTGCCGGCCGACGGCAGCGCCTGGCTGGCCGATTCGCCGACCGCTATCCAGCCGCTCATCGTGGGCGACAACGCGCGTGCCATGCAGACCATGGAACGGCTCGATGCGCACGGCCTGCGCGTGGGCGCGATCCGCCCGCCCACGGTGCCTGCCGGCACCGCGCGGCTGCGCATCGCGCTGTCGGCCAGCCACACCGAGGCCGACGTGGCGCGGCTCATCGATGCGCTGGGCGAAGCCCTGGCCGAACCGTGGCCGGAGGCCGCATGACGACGGCGGCAGCAGCGACACAGCGCCGCTGGTTCGTCACCGGCACCGACACCGGCGTGGGCAAGACGCTGGTGAGCAGCGCCATGCTCGCGCTGCTGGCAGCCTCGGGCCTGCGCGCGGTCGGCATGAAACCGGTGGCGGCGGGGCTCGATGCCATCGACGGCGAATGGCGCAACGAGGACGTCGAGCGCCTGCAGGCGGCCGGCAACGTCGACGCGCCGCTGGCCTGGCGCTGCCCCTATGTGCTGAAGGCGCCGATGTCGCCGCACCTGGCGGCGCGGGAAGAGGGCGTGCAGGTCGCGCTGCCCGTGCTGCTCGATGCCTTCGAGCGGCTGTCGGCGCAGGCCGATGCGGTGGTGGTGGAAGGCGTGGGTGGCTTCTGCGTGCCGCTGGGCGACGACCTGGACACGGCCGACCTCGCGGTGGCGCTGGGCCTGCCCGTGATCCTCGTGGTCGGGCTGCGGCTGGGCTGCCTCAACCATGCGCTGCTCACCGCCGAGGCGATCCGTGCGCGCGGGCTGGTGCTGGCCGGCTGGGTCGCGAGCGTGGTCGAGCCGCGGATGCTCTCGCCCGAAGGCAACCTGCAGACGCTGCGCGCCCGGCTCGGTGCGCCGCTGTTGGGCGTGGTGCCGCACCTGGCCGCGCCCGAGGCCGCGCGCGCCGCCGAGCACCTCGACCTGCGCGCGCTGCGGGCGAGCGCGGCGCATGCCGCGCGTCGCACCGAGGCCCCGCTCGTGTCAGCCGCGACGGCCTGAATCCGCCAGCCGCTGGGCGCGCACGCCGCCCTGGCGCGCCAGCATCCAGCTCGGGTACTCGGGCGCCAGCGCGCTCACCTTGTCGATCGCCGCGAGTTCGTCGGCCGTGAGCCGCACCTCGGTGGCGGCGATGTTGTCATCGAGCTGGTCGATGCGCTTGGCGCCGACGATCACGCTGGTCACCACCGGCTGATGCAACAGCCAGGCCAGCGCGATCTGGGCCACCGACACGCCGCGCGGCTCGGCGAACTGGCGCATGAGGTCGATGCAGTCGTAGGCGCGTTCCACGTTCACCGGCGGAAAGTCGAAACTCGCGCGGCGGCTGCCTTGCGCGGTGGCGGTGTGGCGGTCGACCTTGCCGCTGAGCAGGCCGCCGGCCAGCGGGCTCCAGACCATCAGGCCGAGCTCTTCGCTGCGCAGCATGGGCACCAGCTCGCGCTCCAGGTCGCGCCCGGCCACGGTGTAGTAGGCCTGCAGCGACTCGAAGCGCGCCAGCCGGTCGCGCTCGGCGATGCCCAGCGCCTTGGCGATCTGCCAGGCGGCCCAGTTCGACACGCCCACGTAGCGCACGTGGCCCTGGCGCACGAGGTCGTCGAGCGCGCGCACCGTTTCCTCGATGGGCGTGATCGGGTCGATGCCGTGGATCTGGTACAGGTCGATGTGGTCCAGCTGCAGCCGCTTCAGGCTGGCCTTCACGCCGTCCATGATGTGGTAGCGCGAGGCGCCGGCCGAGTTCACGCCCTTGCTGCCGGTTTCGCCCAGCACCTTGGTCGCGACCACCACGCGGTCGCGCGGCACCTTCAGGTTCTTCAGCGCCTGGCCGGTGATGGTCTCGGACAGGCCCTCGGAGTACACGTCGGCCGTGTCGAGGAAGTTGATGCCGGCGTCGAGCGAGCGGGCGATGAGGCCTTCGGCCTCGCCTTGCTGCAGCTGGCCGATGTGGTCCCAGATGCCCGGCGCGCCGCCGAAGGTCATCGTGCCGAGGCAGAGTTCGGAAACCAGGAGGCCGGTGCGGCCGAATTGGCGGTATTGCATCGAAAGTTGTCCTTTGGGTGGGGAGGGCCGCCCGGCTGTGAGGAATGCCGGCGGTTGCGAAAAAGTATCCCGCCGGCGCGCCCCGGCGGGCGAGCGCGTTTCTGCAAAGTCTTTGCCTATTTCTCCAGACCTCGTGCGCAGGCCGTGCGAAGGAGAGGATGCGACGCTAAGCTGCGGGCAGCCCAATCCTCCATGGCTGCTACCGCGGCCGCTCTCCTTTGTCAGAGGCCTACCCATGTCTGATGAAACCCCCGACACCGCCACCGTCCTCGCCATGCCGATGCCGCTGGAACCCGAACTCGATGCCGCCCGCGAAGAGCTGGTGCAGCTCATCCGCCACATCACGCGCGGCCAGGACGGCACGGTCGAATGCGCCGTGCCCGGCCTGCAGGTGCACTGCATCAGCAAGCCCGACGGCCCCAAGCACGGCTTCGCGACGCCGGCGCTGGGCCTCATCGCGCAGGGCTCCAAGCGGATCATCGTGGGCGACGACATCTACGTGTACGACCCCATGAACTACCTCGTCACCTCGGTCGACCTGCCGGTGTGCGGCCAGGTGTGCGTGACCAGCGAGAACGAGCCCTACCTGGGCGTGCGGCTGGAGCTGGCGGTCGATGAAATCGGCGACCTCATCGGCGACGAAAAACTGCCGGCCAAGGCCAACGCGCCGGCCTCGCGCGGCCTGTACGTGAACCGCATCGCCATGCCGGTGCTGGAGCCCGTGCTGCGCCTGCTGCGGCTGCTCGACACGCCCGAGGACATTCCGATCATGGCGCCGCTCATCAAGCGCGAGATCATGTATCGGCTGCTGGTGAACGGCGAGGGCGCGCGGCTGCGCCAGATTGCGCTGCACGACAGCCACACGCAGCGCATCGCGAAAGCCATCAGCGCGCTGCGCACCAACTACGCGCAGTCGCTGCGCGTGGAAGACATGGCGCGCGCGGTGCACATGAGCGTGTCGTCGTTTCACCACCACTTCAAGGCCGTGACGGCGATGAGCCCGCTGCAGTACCAGAAGCAGCTGCGCCTGCAGGAGGCGCGCCGCCAGATGCTGATCGCCGGCACCGACGTGGCCAGCGCCGCGCACAACGTGGGCTACGAAAGCCCTTCGCAGTTCGCGCGCGAGTACGGCCGCATGTTCGGCGCGCCGCCGCTGCGCGACAAGCGCCGCTGGCTCGGCGAGGCTGGCAACGACGCCACCTCGATGGAAGCCGCCTAGGCATTGCATCGCGCCTGTGCGCCTATAGCACCTGCCGCGATTTCTTGCGTCGTCGCGGCCATGCAGGTTTCGCAAATTCTCGCTATCGTTTTGTTCGCTGCAGCACCCGTCCGCCCGTGGAGGCGGGACTACTCAACAACTCGGAGAGATGCATGCTTTGGGAAAAGAAGCTGGCGCAGTGGAGCGCCGCGGTCCGCGCACGGGCCAACCTGCCCGCGCGGCTCACCTTGTGGGACGGCCAGTCCTACGACTTCGGTGACTTCAGCGGGCCGGCGGTCACGCTGCACGTGAAATCGCCCGCGGCGCTGTCGCTGATGCTGCAGCCCACGCTCGACAACCTGGGCGAGGCCTACGTCAAGAGCAAGATCGACATCGAAGGCAAGCTCAGCGACGTGATCGACATTGCCTACGGCCTGGCGAAGACCTCACTCGACAAGCCCGGCGGCGCGCTGCAAAGCATGGCCCGCTACTTCGCGCACACCAAGTCGTCGGACAAGAAATCCATCGAGTACCACTACGACGTGTCGAACGCGTTCTACCAACTGTGGCTCGACGCGAACATGGTCTATTCGTGTGCCTACTTCGAGAACGGCGACGAAGACCTGGCCACCGCGCAGCTGAAGAAAATAGACCACATCCTCACCAAGATCGAACTCAAGCCGGGCCAGACACTGCTCGACATCGGCTGCGGCTGGGGCGCGCTGGTGATCCGCGCGGCGCAGAAGTTCGGCGCGCGCTGCGTGGGCGTCACGCTGTCGCAGAACCAGTTCGACCTGGCGACCGAGCGCGTGATGGCCGCAGGCCTCGCAGACCGCATCGAGATCCGCCTGCAGGACTACCGCGACGTGACGGGCCAGTTCGACCGCATCACCAGCGTCGGCATGTTCGAGCACGTGGGCCGCAAGAACCTGCCCGAGTACTTCAAGCGCGTGCAGCAGCTGCTGGCCGACGACGGCATCGTCATGAACCACGGCATCACCTCGTCCGACCCCGAGGGCGGCGGCGTGTCGTACGGCGGCGGCGACTTCATCGACCGCTACGTGTTCCCCAACGGCGAGCTGCCGCACATCAGCCTCGCGTTGCAGGCCATGCAGCAGGGCGGGCTCGAAGCCTTCGACGTGGAGAACCTGCGCCGCCACTATGCACAGACACTGCGTCACTGGAGCGACGCCTACGAGGCCCATGCCGACGAGGCGCGCGCGCTGGTCGACGAAGAGAAGTTCCGCATCTGGCGCATCTACCTCGCGGGTTGCGCCTATGCCTTCGAGAATGACGACGTGGCGATCTACCAGATCGTCGGGCGCAAGGCGGGCAGGGCGGCAAGCACGCTGCCATGGTCGCGCCGCTACATCTACGAAGGAAGGCACGAATAAACCTACTGCGCGCCCCGATCTCGCATCTGCGGTCCTCACCGTACGGGTGTACGGTTCCGGTCCTCGACGCGACCTCGGGGCGCTCGCTACGGTTTCTTCGCGCCTTCCAGGCGCCCATGGGTTGTTGCTTTGCTACTCGAGCGTGAAGCCGATCTTCACCGTCACCTGCCAGTGCGCGACCTTGCCGTCGACCACATGGCCGCGCGTCTCGGTGACGGTGAACCACTGGATGTTGCGCACCGTCTCGTGCGCCTTCGCGATGGCGGTCTGCACCGCGTCCTCGATGCTGGTCTTGGACGAGCCCGTCAGCTCGAGCGACTTGTAGACATGGTTCGACATGGCGGTTGCTCCTTGGGTGGTTGCGTGCCCATCGTAGCCATCGCGGGGGGCGCGAGGCAACACCTTTGGGCGCGCGGATGCGATGCAAACCGCATCAGGACATTCGCAATCCGTCGTTGGCAACGGCGGGTGCGCTTCGCAGAATCGGCGGCATCGAACCAGGGAAACCGCCCGCCATGCCATTGCACACCGTCGCCTCTTCATCCCCGGCCGCACAGGCCCGCCACGTCCTCGCGCTGACCGCCATCGCCTGGTGCATCGCGCCGGCGTCGCCGCATGAAGTGGCACGCCGCGCACCGCACGGCCATGTGCCGTTGCGCGTGCGCAGGCGGCTGCACGCCACGGCGGTGGCGGCCCTTTTGCCGTACGCATGGTGAGGCGCGGTGAGCCGCGCGACCCCGCAGATTCCAGATATCGATAGAGGAATTCAGCGCAAACGGCCCGCGTGATGGCTCGCAGAATTTGAAGCACACCCGCTTCCACTGCGCCATCGCCGAACACCGTGTCCTACTCGCTCTCCCTGCTCGACAAGAGCCTGATCCCCGAAGGTGCCGACGCCGCGCAAGCGTTCCAGCACACCATCGCGCTGGCCCGGCGCGCCGAACGGCTGGGCTACCGGCGCTACTGGCTGGCCGAGCACCACGGCAACCGCACCTATGCCGGTTCGGCGCCCGAGGTGCTGGCCTCGCACCTGCTCGCGAAGACCTCGCGCATCCGCATCGGCACCGGCGGCGTCATGCTGCAGCACTACAGCCCCTTCAAGGTCGCGGAGACCTTCAAGGTGCTGGCCTCGCTGGCGCCAGGCCGTGTCGACCTGGGCATCGGCAAGGCGCCGGGCGGCCTGCCACTGACCAGCAAGGCGCTGCAATCGCTGCACGACCCGGCGAAGGCGAAGGCCCTCGATTTCGAAGCGCGCCTGCGCGAGCTCGATGCCTTCCTGCACGACGGCGTGCCCGCCGACCATGCGCTGGCCGGCGCCGTGGCCACGCCGTTCCCGCCGGTGGCGCCGCAGCGCGTGCTGCTCGGTGGCAGCCCCGAGAGCGCGCTGCTCGCGGCGCGGCTGGGCTGGCAGTTCGTCTACGCGGGCCACTTCAACGGCGACCCGCTGAACATCGAGCAATCGATCGACGCCTACCGCGGCGCGACCGGCCGCGCGCCGCTGCTCGCGCTGTTCGCCTTCGCCGCCGAAACGCACGACGAAGCGGCCGAGCGCGTGGGCGCGCTGCGCAGCTTCCGCGTGACCTTGCCCACGGGCCAGAGCGTGAACCTGCCGAGCCTCGAAGCCGCCGCCGAGTTCGCGCGGCAGGCCGGCGCGAGCGACTACCGCACCGAGGAACGCCGCCCGCACGTCATCGCCGGCACCGGCGACGAGGTGCGCGACGCGCTCGAGGCTCTCAGCGCGCGCCACGGCATCGAGGAGTTCGTGATCGACATCCCGGTGGCGGACTTCGGCGCGCGCGCCACGGCGGTCGAGCTGCTGGCGCAGGCCCGCGAGCCCGCACTGGCCTGAGCTCCTTCTTCCTTCCTTTCCCATCACAAGAACGATCGTCATGAGCAACATTCAGTTCGGCGTCATGCTGCAAGGGGCCGGCAGCCACATGAATGCCTGGAAGCACCCGGGCGGCCCGGCCGATGCCAGCGTCAACCTCGACTTCTTCATCCGCAACGCGCAGAAGGCCGAGGCCGCGGGCATCGCTTTCGCGTTCGTGGCCGACGGGCTCTACATCAACGAGAAGTCGATCCCGCACTTCCTCAACCGCTTCGAGCCGATCTCCATCCTGTCGGCGCTGGCCGCCGTCACCACGAAGATCGGCTTGGCGGGCACCATCTCCAGCTCGTACAGCGACCCGTTCACGGTGGCGCGGCAGTTCGCCTCGCTGGACCTCATCAGCGGCGGGCGCGCGGGCTGGAACGTGGTGACCACGCCGCTGGAAGGCAGCGCCAAGAACTACAGCCGCGCCCACCCCGAGCACGCGCTGCGCTACGAGATCGCCGACGAGTACCTGGCCGTGACGCAGGGCCTGTGGGACAGCTGGGACGACGACGCCTTCGTGCGCGACCGCGAGAGCGGCCGTTTCTTCGACCGCGACAAGCTGCACACGCTGGACCACAAGGGCCGCTTCTTCCAGGTGGCGGGTCCGTTGAACATCCAGCGCTCGCCGCAGGGGCAGCCGGTGATCTTCCAGGCCGGCTCGTCGGATGCGGGCATCGGCCTCGCAGGCAAGTACGCCGACGCGGTGTTCACCCATTCGCCCTCGCTCGAAGACACGCGCGCCTTCCTCAAGCAAGTGAAGGCCAGCGCCGTGGCGCAGGGGCGGCAGGCCGGCGACGTGAAGATCTTCCCGGGCATCGGCCCGGTGGTCGCTGCCACCGAGGCGGAGGCCGAGGCGAAGTACCTCGCCATCCGCGCACTGCTCACGGTCGAAGAGGCGCTGGCCTACCTGGGCCGCTTCTTCGACCACCACGACTTCAGCCAGTACCCGCTCGATGCGCCGTTCCCCGAGCTGGGCGAGATCGGCCGCAACAGCTTCCGCTCGACCACCGACCGCATCAAGGCCAATGCCAAGGCCAAGGGCCAGACGCTGCGCGAGGTGGCGCTCGAAGTCGCCACGCCGCGCACGCAGTTCGTGGGCACGGGCGAGCGCATCGCCGACGAGATCATCCGCTGGGTGGACGAGGGCGCGGCCGACGGCTTCATCCTCGGCTTCCCGGTGCTGGGGCAGGGGCTGGACGACTTCATCGAATTCGTGATTCCGGCGCTGGAGGCGCGCGGTCGCTACCAGCGCACGCTGCCCGGCCAGACCCTGCGCGACCACCTGGGCCTGCCGCGCAAGGCGAGCCGCCATGCCGCGCCGCAGGGCAGCGCCACCGCCGAGCGCAAGGCCGCCTGATGGGCGCCGCGCTGCCACGACCGGCCCTGAAGGACATCCACCGCGTCGAATCGACCATTGCCGGCTACGGTGACGCGTTCATTGCGCTGCGGCGCGACATCCACCGCCACCCCGAGCTGTCGTTCAAGGAGCACCGCACTTCGGCGCTCGTGGCCGAGCGGCTCGCGGCCTGGGGCTACGAGGTCACGACCGGCCTGGCCGGCACCGGCGTGGTGGGCACGCTGCGGCGCGGGCCGGGGCGCAGCCTCGGCATCCGCGCCGACATGGACGCGCTGCCGATCCACGAGGCCACGGGCCTGCCGTATGCGAGCGAGAACGCGGGCGTGATGCATGCCTGCGGCCACGACGGCCACACGGCGATCCTGCTCGCGGCGGCGCGCTTCCTGGCCGAGACGGGCAGCTTTCACGGCACGCTGCACCTGATCTTCCAGCCCGCCGAAGAACTGGGCGCGGGCGCCAAGAAGATGATCGACGAGGGCCTGTTCACGCGCTTCCCGTGCGACGCCGTGTTCGGCCTGCACAACTGGCCCGGCGTAGGGGCAGGGCACGTGGGCTGCGTCACCGGGCCCGCGATGGCGGCCATCGACCAGGCCCACATCACGGTGCGCGGCAAGGGCGGCCACGGCGCGCAGCCGCACGAGACGGTGGACCCCGTGGTCGCGAGCGCGCACCTGATCGCAGCATTGCAGACCGTGGTGTCGCGCAACGTCGATCCGCTGGACATGGGCGTGGTCACGGTCGGTTCCATCCATGGCGGCGAGGCTTCCAACGTGATTCCGAACACGGTCGAGCTCAAGCTCACGGCACGCTCGTTCAAGCCCGAGGTGCGCGCACTGCTGGCGCAGCGCATTCCCGCGCTGGCGCGAGCGCAGGCCGAGAGCTTCGGCGCGCAGGCCGAGGTGGACTACCGGCCGGGCTTTCCGCCGGTGGTCAACCACGCCGAAGAAACCGCCTTCGCACGCGCCGTGGCGCTGGACACCTTCGGCGCGCAGCGGGTCGACCCGGCCTTCCGCCCGCGCACCGCCAGCGAAGACTTCGCCTACATGCTGCAGGCGCGCCCCGGCAGCTACGTGTTCTTCGGCAACGGCGAGAGCGCCTCGCTGCACAGCCCGCGCTACGACTTCAACGACGCGATCCTCGCGCCCGCGGCCGTGTACTGGGCCCGGCTGGCCGAGCGCTTTCTTTCCGCCGACGGCGACACCCAGGAAACCACCCCATGAGCGAACAGTTTCTCTACACCACGCCGCTGGACCCGTTGGCCCGGCCGTTGATCGAAGGCCTCACCTTCGAGTACGACAGCCGCTACGGCGACGTGCTGCGCGAGCCCGGCGCGCCGCGCGAGATCGACCGCTACGCGCCCGAGGTGTTCGCGCCGCCGCACGGCAACTTCGTGCTGCTGCTGCGCGACGGCGTGGCGATCGGCGGCGGCGCCTTCATGCGCCACGACGAGCGCACCGCCGAACTCAAGCGCGTGTGGACGCACGGCGCGCTGCGCCGCCAGGGCCTGGCCAGCCGCGTGCTGGCCGAGCTGGAGGCGCAGGTGCTGCGCCAGGGCTACGAGCGCATCTACCTCACGACCGGCTTTCGCCAGCCCGAGGCCGTGGGCCTGTACCGCAGCCACGGCTACACGGCGCTCTTCACCGACGACGCCGACCCCGAGACGCCGCGCAAGCTGCCGTTCGAGAAGCACCTGGCGCAGTGGGCCACGCAAGGCCGTGCCGGTGCGGCACTGAGCGGGGCGGTGTC
This sequence comes from Variovorax sp. GW821-FHT09A10, assembly GCF_059418385.1. Lineage (NCBI taxonomy): Bacteria > Pseudomonadati > Pseudomonadota > Betaproteobacteria > Burkholderiales > Comamonadaceae > Variovorax > Variovorax sp. GW821-FHT09A10. Next base: position 711,709 of record NZ_JBWKPT010000002.1, on the reverse strand, counting down.
GCGATGAACACGACCACCGTGCTCGATGCCGGTCCGGAGCCTCGTACCCCCACGGCACCCCTGCGCCGCAGCGATGCGGCACCGCCCGCCAAGGGCGACTACTCGCACTTTCGCATCGTGCCCGCGACCTACCCGGCGCGCACCGTCGGCACCGTCTTCGCGGTGGCGGTGATCGGCCTCGTGCTGCATTCGGTGCTCACCAACCCGCGCTGGGGTTGGCCGGTGTTCGCGCAGTGGTTCTTCTCGGAGCCGGTGCTGGCCGGGCTGGGCCGCACGCTGCTGCTCACGGCGCTGGGCGCGGTGCTGGGCTTCTTCTTCGGCACGGGGCTGGCGCTGGCGCGGGTGTCGCGCTCGCCGCTCTTGGCGCGGCTGGCCTGGGTGTTCACCTGGCTCTTCCGCTCGGTGCCGGTGATCGTGCTGCTCTTGATCATCAACAACCTCGGCTACCTGTACGAGACCGTGTCGCTGGGCGTGCCGTTCACCGACCTGACCTTCTTCTCGTACCCGACCACGCAGCTCATCAGCCCCTTCGTGGCGGCGCTGCTGGGCCTCACGCTGAACCAGGCGGCCTTCGCCTCGGAGATCGTGCGCGGAGGCATCCTGTCGGTGGACCAGGGGCAGCTCGAGGCAGCAGCGGCGCTGGGCCTTTCGCGCCGGCGCCAGGCTTCGCGCATCGTGCTGCCGCAGGCCATGCGCAGCATCCTGCCCACGGCCTTCAACGACATCATCGGGCTGGCCAAGGGCACCTCGAACCTCTACATCCTGGCGCTGCCCGAGCTGTTCTACACGATCCAGATCATCTACCGGCGCAACCTGGAAGTGATTCCGCTGCTCATGGTGGCGACCGTGTGGTACCTCGTGATCCTCACCGTGCTGTCGGTGGCGCAGCATTACATCGAGCGGCATTTCTCGCGCGGGGCACTGCGCCATGCGCCGCGCTCGTGGCTGGGCGGCGTGGTGCACGGGCTGTGGGCGCGGGGCAGGGCGCCGGCCGTGGTGCCCGTGTCGGCACCGGCGCCGGCCCCCGCGCAGGTGCCGCGCTGGAACGGCTCGCGCGCCCCGGGCGGCGAGGTGACGATCCACGGCGTGTCCAAGCGCTTCGGCGCGCTGCAGGTGCTCGACGACGTGACCTTCACCGCGCCGCGCGGCAGCGTCACCGTGATCCTCGGCCCCTCGGGCTCGGGCAAGTCGACGCTGCTGCGCACCATCAATCACCTGGAGCGCGTGGACGACGGCTTCATTGCCATCGACGGCGAACTCATCGGCTACCGGCGCGATGCCGACACGCTGTACGAGCTGCACGAGAAAGACATCCTCGCGCGCCGTGTCGACGTGGGCATGGTGTTCCAGAACTTCAACCTGTTCCCGCATCTCACGGTGCTGGAGAACATCGTCGAGGCGCCGCAGTCGGTGCGCGGCCTGCCGCGCGCCGAGGCCGAGGCGCTGGCCACCGACCTGCTGGCCCGCGTCGGCCTGGCCGACCGCAAGGACGCCTACCCGCGCCAGCTCTCGGGCGGCCAGCAGCAGCGCGTGGCGATCGCGCGCGCGCTGGCGCTCAAGCCCAAGGTGCTGCTGTTCGACGAGCCCACCTCGGCGCTCGACCCCGAACTCGTGGGCGAGGTGCTTGCGGTGATCGAAGAGCTCGCGAGCTCCGGCACCACGCTGGTCATCGTGACGCACGAGATCGGCTTTGCCCGCGAGGTGGCCGACACCGTGGTCTTCATGGAGCAGGGCCGCATCCTCGAGACCGGCACGCCCGAGCAGGTGTTCAACGCACCGAGGCATCCGCGCACGGCCGAGTTCCTGGCCAAGGTGCTCTGAGTTTTTTCTCGTTTCCCATTTTTCCAACCGACCGCTTTTCATGACCCATCGACGCCTTCTCCTGTCCGTTCTCCTGGCGGCCTTGCTGCCGATCGCCGCCACGGCCCAGACCGCCCCGGCGCCCGACCTGAGCCCCGAGCAGCCCGGCCGCCCGCGCGCGCAGAAGATCGACGAGGCCGTGCGGCTCGCGAAGGACTTCAAGTTCCAGAAGGAAGGCGTGCTCGTCGTCGGCACCACCACCGGCCGGCTGCCGTTCGCGGCCTACGCCACCGACACCAAGACGCCCGTGGGCAACGCACCCGACATCGCGCAGCTCGTGGCCGACAGCCTGGGGCGCAAGCTGGAGCTGGTGTCCACCGCCTGGGCCGACTGGCCGCTGGGCCTGCAGTCGGGCAAGTTCGACGTGGTGGTGTCGAACGTGACCGTGACCGAGGAGCGCAAGGAGAAGTTCGACTTCTCGACCTACCGCAACGACCAGTTGGGCATCTACGTCAAGTCGGACAGCAAGCTCGGGACTATCAAAGAACCGAAGGACATCGCGGGCCTGAAGCTCATCGTGACGGCCAGCACGAACCAGGAGCAGATCCTGCTGCGCTGGAACAAGCAGAACATTGCCGCCGGCCTCAAGCCCATCGAGATCCAGTACTACGACGACGATGTGGTGCAGCGCCTGGCCATCCAGTCGGGCCGTGCCGACGCCTACGTGGGCCCCAACGCCATCGCGGCCTACGAGGCGCGCGACGGCAAGACCCGGCTCGCGGGCCTGGTGTCGGGCGGCTGGCCGCTCAATGCCGAGATCGCCGTCACCTCGCGCAAGGGCTCGGGCATTGCCGAGGCCGTGACGCTCGCGCTGAACACGCAGATCAGGAACGGCAACTACGGCAAGGCGCTGTCGCGCTGGAACCTGGCCTCCGAGGCCATCGAGGTGGCGCGCACCAACCCGCCCGGCCTGCCGAAGAACTGAGGGGAGGGGACCATGTCGCTCAAGAAGACACTGGGGGCGCTGGCCGCCCTCGGGCTGATGGCGTTCGCGCCGGCGCACGCCGCCGACACCTTCGACTTCAGCCCCGAGCAGAAGGGCCGCCTGCACACCGGCAAGGACGCCGAGGCCGTCAACGCCATTCCGCCGAGCTTCAAGTTCGTGAAGGAGGGCGTGCTGACCATCGCCATCGCGCCGTTCGCGCCGCCGATCTCCACCTACGCCACCGACGCGAAGACGGTGGTGGGCTTCGACCCCGACTTTGCCCACCTCATCGCCGAGGCGCTGGGCCTGAAGCTGGAGCTGCGGCCCGTCGCCTGGGCCGACTGGCCGCTGGGCCTGAGCTCGGGCAAGTACGACGCCGTGATCTCCAACGTGGGCGTGACCGAGCAGCGCAAGGAGAAGTTCGACTTCTCGACCTACCGGCTCGGGCTGCACGGCTTCTACGTGCGCACCGACAGCGCCATCCAGTCGATCAAGGAGCCGAAGGACGTGGCGGGCCTGAAGCTCACGACCGGCGCCGGCACCAACCAGGAACGCATCCTGCTCGAATGGGACCGGCAGAACGTGGCCGCAGGCCTGAAGCCGGTGTCGATCCAGTACTACGACGACGATGTGACGCGCTGGCTGGCGGTGACGACGAAACGCGTCGACGCCAACTTCAACCCCAACGCACCGCAGGCCTACGAGGCCGCGAAGAACGGGCAACTGCGGCTGGCCGGCACCGTGAACGCGGGCTGGCCGTTGAAGTCGGACGTGGCCGTGGCCACGCGCAAGGGCAGCGGCCTGGCCGTGGCGCTGACCACCGCGGCCAACAACCTGATCCGCAACGGCACCTACGCCAAGGCGCTCGCGCGCTGGCGCCTGGCCGAAGAGGCGCTGCCGAAATCGGAGGTCAACCCGCCGGGGTTGCCGAAGTTCTGACCCTGCGAGCGACACGACCATGACCATCCACCACATCGGTTTTCTCACGCCCGGCAACTACGACGAGGCCGACCCGCACGCGGGCCTCGAGGCCGCGCTGCGGCTGTTCGAATTCGGCGAGCGGCGCGGCTTCGACAGCGCCTGGGTGCGCCAGCGCCACCTGGAACGCGCCGTGTCGTCGGCGCCGACCTTCCTGGCCGCCGCCACGCAGCGCACGCGCCGCATCGAGCTGGGCGCGGCCGTGATCCAGATGGGCTACGAAAACCCGTTCCGGCTCGCCGAAGACCTGGCCACCGTCGACGTGCTCTCGCGCGGTCGCCTGCAGGTGGGTCTGAGCGCGGGTGCGCCGCCGCACGGTGCCTTGCTGGGCGGGCGCTTCCAGGATGCACCGCCGGCCACGGTCGACTTCACGCACAAGCGCGTGGCGCGGCTGCGCGCCAACCTCGAAGACGTGCTGCTGGGCGACGAGGACACGGTGGTCGAGTCCGCTGGCGGGCGCGTGCGTCCGCGCGTGCAGCCCTATGCGCCCGGCCTGGTCGGGCGGCTCTGGTACGGCGGCGGGTCGCTGCGCTCGGCCGAATGGGCGGGGCGCAACGGCTTTCACCTGCTGCTGGGCAACGTGCTCACGGGCGAGACCACCGACGACTTCCTCGAGGCGCAGACCGGGCTGGTCGAGCGCTACCGCGCCAGCGAAGTGCCGGGCGCGCGGCGCGGGCGGATCGCGCTGGGCCGCGTGATCGTGCCGCTCGACGGCGCCGATGCCGCCACGCGGCGGCGCTACCGCGCGTTCGCCGCGGGCCGCGTCGAGCGCACGCTGTCGCCGCAGGGCGAGCGCCGCACGCTGTTCGCGGGCGACCTCGTGGGCAGCGCGGACGAGATCCTCGAGCGCCTGCACCGCGACCCGGTGCTGCCGCTGGTGAGCGAGCTGCGCGTGGAGCTGCCCTACAACTTCGACAGCGAGGCCTACGAGCAGATCCTGGACGACATCGCCGTGCGCATTGCGCCCGAACTGGGCTGGCGTGTGCGCGCCGAGCTGCCACACAAGGAAGTCGCACTCGCCTGAGCCTCAGACGCTTTGCGCATGCGCTTATCGCAAACGCTTCGTTGGTGATCGCGGGTGGCCTGCCTAGAGTTCGCTCTGATCTGTTTCTGATGTCTTCCATTCAACACAAGGAGTCCCGCATGTCGATCTTCAGCAGATGGTGGCGCGCCGCGTCCCTCGCCACGCTGACCTTCCTGGCCACCGCACCGTCGGCCTTCGCGCAGGCCTCGGCCGACGGCAGCGGCCCGCTGGTCTCCACCGACTGGCTCGAGAAGAACCTGCGCAATCCGAAGCTGCGCGTGATCGAGGTCAGCGTGAACCCGGGCCTGTACGAGCGCGGCCACATCCCGGGCGCGGTGAACTTCTCGTGGCACAACGACCTCAACGACCGCGTGCGCCGCGACATCGTGAGCCAGGCGGAATTCGAGAAGCTGCTGTCGGCGGCCGGCGTCGACAAGGACACCACCGTGATCCTCTACGGCGACACCAACAACTGGTTCGCCGCCTGGGTGTTCGACCAGTACGGCGTGCAGAACGTGAAGCTGCTCGACGGCGGGCGCAAGAAGTGGGAGGCCGAGAACCGCGTGCTCGACAACCGCGCGCCCGAGCATGTCGCCACGCGCTTCAAGGTGACGCAGCCCAACCCGCAGTTGCGCGCGCGGCTGGCCGATGTGCTGGCCGTGGCCGAGGGCCGCTCCGACGCGAAGCTGGTCGACATCCGTTCGGCCGACGAATACAGCGGCAAGATCTTCGCGCCGGCCGGCGCCGCCGAACTGGCGGTGCGCGCGGGCCACGTGCCCGGCGCGGCCAACGTGCCCTGGGGCCGCGCGGTGAACGAAGACGGCACCTTCAAGTCGGCCGCCGAGCTGAAGGCGATCTACGCGGCCGTGGGCATCGACGGCAGCAAGCCGGCGATCACCTACTGCCGCATCGGTGAGCGCTCGAGCCACACCTGGTTCGCGCTGCACAAGATCCTGGGCTACAAGAACGTGCGCAACTACGACGGCTCATGGACCGAGTACGGCAACGCCGTCGGCGTGCCGGTCAACAACCCGGCCGGCACGGTGTGGGCGTCCAAGTGAATGAATGAGTTGAGGTGAGATGAGTTCGAGGTGAGTCGGCGTTGGAGGGACCTCGCGGCCTCTCTGATGAGCGACATTGGGCGAGCCTTCGGGCTCGCTTTTTTTTGACTCAAACAAAGGGACCGGGGCATGTCCGCTTCGTCAATCAGTGCGGCGCCTTCGCCGCCGCTTTCTCGCGCAGGCCTGGCCGCTGCAGTCGTGGTGTTGCTGCTGGTCGCAGCCGGCGTGCACCTGCTGGGCGAGCGCAGCGGCGGCCGTGCGTTGGCCTTCGCGCTCGGGCTGGGCGCGGTGCTCGGCGTGGTGCTGCAGCGCTCGCGCTTCTGCTTCTACTGCCATGCGCGCGACTACTTCGAAGGCGGCGACGCACGCGGCCTGCTGGCCATCGTGGCCGCGCTGGCGGTCGGCACCGTGGGCATGCACGTCATCATGACGGGCTGGCTGCCCGTGCCGCAGCCCGGGCGGCTGCCGCCCGATGCGCACATCGGACCGGTCAGCGGGGCGCTGGTGCTGGCAGGGCTGGCCTTCGGCGCGGGCATGGTGGTGTCGGGCTCATGCATCAGCGCGCACTGGTACCGGCTGGGCGAGGGCTCGCCGACCGCGCCGTTCGCACTGCTCGGTGCGGGCGCGGGATTCCTGTTGGGGTTCACCAGCTGGAACTGGCTCTACAGCGCCACTATCGCCACCGCGCCCGTCGTGTGGCTGCCGCACCACCTGGGCTATGCGGGCTCGGCCGCGCTGCAGCTGGTGGTGTTCGCAGCGCTCGCGGCCTGGCTCTGGCGGAAGCTGCCGGCGGGCGAGGCTGCGTCGCCCACGCCGCGCCGCTTCATCGACGCCGCGCGCCGCCTGCTGCACGGACGCTGGCCGTATGCGTGGGGCGGCCTCGCGGTCGGCGCCATCGCTGTGATCGTGGTGCTGCGGCTGCGCCCGCTGGGCGTGACAGCCGCACTCGGCAGCGCCGCGCGCGACTTCGGCAATGCACACGGCCTGCTGCCACAGCGCCTGGACGGGCTCGACGGTTTCGGCGGCTGCGTCACGGCGGTGGTCGAAAGCCTCTGGCAGACGCCCAACGCGCTGCTGGTCGGCGGCCTCGTGGCGGGCGCACTGGCCGCGGCGCTCGCGAGCGGGCAATTCAAGCCCGCGTGGCCGACGGTGGGGCAGGTCGTTCGGGGCCTTAGCGGCGGCCTGCTGCTGGGGTGGGGCGCGATGACCGGGCTGGGCTGCACGGTCGGCAACCTGCTGTCGGGCACCATGGCCGGTGCGCTGTCGGGCTGGGTGTTCGGTGCGAGCGTGCTGCTGGCGGTGTGGGGTGGATTGCGGCTGAAGCGCCTGGTGGCAGGGGCGTGATCACCTGTTGCGCAAACAGGTCGGCCGTGGCTGTCGGCACCTCGTCGGTGATCGACAAGTGACTGCAAGGGTGCGGGCAGGCGATCCGTCAGCCCGGCGAGGCAAGGAATTTCTCGAGTTCCGCCCCCACGCGTTCCGTGGCTTCCAGGGGCAGCCAGTGTCCGTAGCCGCGGTACCGGTGCACCACCGCCTGCGTGCCGAAGCGGTCGGCGAATTCCGGTGCGATGTAGGGGTCGTCGTCGCTCCAGAGCACCTGCACCGGCAGGCGCGCGGCGAGGGCGCGCAGCTGTGTGTCCCATCCTTCGAAGTGCGCCAGCTCGGTGGCGCGGAAGCAGCGCAACGCGGTCTGCTTCATGGATGGTGTGATCCGGTCGTAGATCCGGTCGATCTGCTCGGTGGTGAGGCGGCTCGCGCCTTTCTTCATTTCGCGCGAGAACGCGCGCCGGCTGGTGAGGAACTGCGCCAGTTCGCCCAGCAGCGGCGTGCGCCAGATGCGGTGCAGGCGGGTCCATCGGTAGCCGGGCGAGAAGGCCGTGTTGAAGATGGTGAGGCGCCGGACCTTCTGCGGATGCCGGATGGCCCAGGGCAGGCCGAACTGTCCGCCGATGTCGTGGACCACGAGGCTGAGCGGCTCCTGCAGGTCGAGCTGGTGCACGAGCTCGTCGACGAATGCCGCCAGGTCTTCCAGCGCGAAGCTGAAGCCGGGTGCAGCGACGGACTGTCCGTAGCCCGGCAGATCGGGCGCGAGGCAGCGATGGTGCGAATGCAACCGGTCGATGAGGCTACGCCACACATCGGCGGTGTCCGGATTGCCGTGCAGGAACAGCACGGGCGATCCTTCTCCCTTGTCGAGCAGGTGAACCTGCGAACCCTTCACGGTCAGCAGCATGGCCGTCCTACTTTCCGTGGGTGGCGTTCGCGCCCGCGACGATGAAGCGCAGCGTGTGGTCGAGCACGGTGTCGAAGCCGGGCGATGCCTCGAGCTTGCCGGCCAGTTGCAGGGACACGGCCCCATGCATCGCGCTCCAGAACACCCGGCCCAGCAGGCGCGGATCGCCCGCGATGGCGCCTTCGGCGACGAGCTGCTCCAACGGCACCGTCATGATCTGTTCGGCACGCTGTGCGGCGCGCTTCAGCTCCGGGAACTCCGACATGCCCGGATGCGGCAGGTTGAAGAGGAGCTTGTAGGCCCCAGGGTTGTCGAAAGCAAAGCGCAGGTAGGCGCCGCGCACGGCCGCCGACTTTTCCGCGGCGCTACCGGGGTTCTCGAACGCCGCCTCCAGCGATGCCGAAAAGCGGTCGAGCGCCGCCGCCGTCACCGCCGCCAGTATTTCCGTCTTGTCCCGGAAATAGCGGTAGGGCGTCATCGCGCTGCAACCCAGTTGCTGTGCCAGCTGGCGCACCGTGACGCCGTCGACGCCATGCTCGGCGAAGGACTGTTCGGCAATCGCGAGCAGGCGGCGGCGGAAGTCCTGGACGTCCTCTTCTGACAAGGCTTTGGGCATCGCGAATCCTTTTAATTTACGCTGTAAATGTACATCGCAAAACATCCAAGGGAAATCAGGTTTTCAACGTCGCAGGCACCGCATTTCCATATGCGGACTCCTTCGTTGGGGATGGCACGGGGGCAGGGCACAGTCGCGCCACGCAACGACAGGCGTGTGTCCGCGCACGGCGGCCATCTGCCTGTTTCAACTTCACAAGAACACCCGAGGGATTCCATGCTCCGACCACTCCTGACCGCGGCCCTGCTGGCCGCCGGCCTGCCGCAGGCGCCTGTTGCCGCCGCCGAAACCGTGCGATGGGCGCGCAGCGCCGACCCCGCCACGCTCGACCCGCATGCGGTCAACACCGGCACCAACTTCGGGCTGCTGCACCAGATCTACGAACCGCTGATCCTGCGCGGCGCCGACAGCAAGCTGCAGCCCGCGCTCGCCACCTCGTGGAAGCTCACGGCCGACCCGACGGTGTGGGAGTTCAAGCTGCGCCCCGGCGTCAAGTTCCATGACGGCGCGCTGCTCACGGCCGACGACGTGGTGTTCTCGCTGCAGCGCGCGCAGGCGCCGAGCTCGGCGCTCAAGTCGCTGCTGTCGTCGGTGGCCGAGGTGAAGAAGGTCGACCCGCTCACGGTGCAGGTCAGGACCAAGGGCCCGAACCTGATCTTCCCGAACAACCTCACCAACCTCTTCATCCTCAACGAGGCCTGGGCCAAGGCGAACAAGGCCGAGCAGTCGCAGGACGTGGCCAGCAAGACCGAGAACTTCGCCACCCGCAACGAGAACGGCACCGGCCCCTACGTGCTGGCCTCGCGCGAGGTCGATGCGCGCACGGTGCTCAAGCAGTTTCCGCAGTACTGGGGCCGCGGCCAGTTTCCGCTGGACGTGACCGAGCTGGTCTACGTGCCGATCAAGTCGCCCGCCACGCGCGTGGCCGCGCTGCTGTCGGGCGAGGTCGATTTCGTGCAGGACCTGCCCGCGCAGGACGTGGGCCGCCTCAAGGCCGACAAGCGCCTGCGCGTGACCGAAGGGCCCGAGAACCGCTCGATCTTCCTGGGCCTGAACGTGGGCGCGAAGGAGCTCAAGTACGCCGACGTGAAGGGCAGGAACCCGCTGGCCGACCCGAAGGTGCGCGAGGCCATCGGCCTGGCGATCGACCGCGACGCGATCAAGGCGGCGGTGATGCGCGGGCTGTCGAACCCCTCGGGCATCATCGCGCCGCCGTTCGTGCACGGTTACGAGAAGGGCTTCGCGGCCTACCCGAAGGCCAATGCCGCGCAGGCGAAGAAGCTGCTGGCCGAGGCCGGCTATCCGAACGGCTTTGCGATCACGCTGCACACGCCGAACGACCGCTACGTGAACGACGAGGCCATCAGCACGGCGGTGTCGGGCTTCCTCGGGCGCATCGGCATCAAGACCACGGTGGCGGCGCGCCCGATCGCGCTGCACAGCACCGCCATCAACTCGGCCGACACCGACTTCTACCTGTTCGGCTGGGGCGTGCCGACCTACGACTCGGCCTACATCTTCGACTACCTGGTGCACACGCGCGGCAAGGACGGCCGCGGCCCGACCAACGCCACCGGCTACAGCAACGCCGAGGTCGACGCGCAGATCGCGTCACTGGCCGCGGAGAGCGACAAGGCGAAACGCGACGCCACCATCAAAAGCATCTGGCAGACGGTGCAGAAGGAACGCATCTACATCGCGCTGCACGACCAGGTGCTCAACTTCGCCTCGACCCCGAAGCTGGACATTCCGGTCAGCCCCGACGGCAGCGTGTTCTTCAAGAACGTGAAGGTAGCGAAGCCCTGAGCACATCATGTGGGTTCATCTCTTGCGCCGGCTCGGCCAGTCCGTGCTGGTGTTGCTGGCGGTGTCGTTCGTGTCCTTCCTGGTGTTCCGCCACATCGGCGACCCGACCATCAGCCTGCTCGGCGAAGACGCCACGCTGGAAGAACGCGCCGCGCTGACGGCGGAGCTGGGTTTCGACCGCCCGGTGCCGGTGCAGTACCTGCGCTACGTGGGCCATGCCCTGCAGGGCGACCTGGGCGTGTCGTACCGGTTGAAGCGGCCGGTGGTCGAGCTCATCGCCGAGCGGTTGCCGGCCACGCTGGAGCTGGCGCTGGTGGCGGCCGTGCTGGCGGTGGCGGGCGGCGTGGCGCTGGGCGTGTACACCGCGATCCGACGCGACAGCGTGGCCAGCCGCGCGGTCATGGCGGTGTCGCTGGTCGGCGTGTCGCTGCCCACCTTCCTGATCGGCATCGGGCTCATCTACCTGTTCGCGGTCGAGCTGCGCTGGCTGCCCTCGTTCGGACGCGGCGACACCGTGCAGCTGGGCGGCTGGAGCACCGGGCTGCTCACGGCCTCGGGCTGGGCCTCGCTGCTGATGCCCGCGCTGACGCTGGGCCTGTACAAGCTGACCCTGATCATGCGGCTGGTGCGCGCCGAGATGCTGGAGGTGCTGCGCGCCGACTACATCCGCTTCGGCCGTGCGCGCGGGCTGCGCGAGCGCGACCTGAACTACGGCCATGCGCTGCGCAACACGCTGATCCCGGTCATCACCATCACGGGGCTGCAGATCGGCTCGCTGGTGGCCTTTGCCATCGTCACCGAGACGGTGTTCCAGTGGCCGGGCGTGGGGCTGCTGTTCATCACGTCGATCCAGGGGGTGGACGTGCCGGTGGTGGCGGCCTACCTGCTGCTGATCGCGCTGCTGTACGTGGCGATCAACTTCATCGTCGACCTGCTGTACGTGCTGGTCGATCCGCGCCTGCGACGCGCCTGACTCCTTCTTGCTTTTCCGAATGACGCTTCCTTCTCCGACCGGCGCCCCCGCGCCGCGCCGCTGGCGCAACGCCGAGTCGCCCGTGCTGCGCGCGTTTGCACGCTCGCGCACCGTGCAGCTGGCCGCCTTCGTGCTGCTGCTGGTTGCCCTGGCCTCGCTGTTCGCACCGTGGATCGCACGGCAAGACCCGTTCGATCCGGCCGTGCTCGACCTGATCGATGCCTTCACGCCGCCGGGGCAGCAGGGCGCTTCGGGCGCGTTCTACCCGCTGGGCGCCGACGACCAGGGGCGCGACGTGTTCTCGGCCATCCTCTACGGCCTGCGCATGTCGCTGCTGGTGGGCGTGAGCGCGGTCGGGCTGTCGCTGGCCATCGGCGTGCCGCTCGGGCTGGCGGCGGGCTATGCGGGCGGTTGGTTCGACACGCTGGTGATGCGCGTGGCCGACGTGCAGCTGACCTTTCCGGTGCTGCTGGTGGCGCTCCTGATCTTCGGCATCGCGCGCGGCCTGCTGCCCGAGGGCTACCGCGACGACATGGCGGTGTACGTGATCGTGGCGGCCATCGGGCTGTCGGAGTGGGTGCAGTACGCGCGCACGGTGCGCGGCGCCGTGATGCTCGAGAAGCACAAGGACTACGTGGCCGCCGCGCAGATCATCGGCCGCTCGCGCACCGGCATCCTGGTGCGGCACATCCTGCCGAACCTGCTGGCGCCGGTGCTGGTGATTGCCACCATCAGCTTTGCGCTGGCCATCGTGGCGGAGTCGACGCTGTCGTACCTGGGCGTGGGGCTGCCGCCCACGCAGCCGTCGCTGGGCACGCTGATCCGCATCGGGCAGGGCTTCCTGTTCTCGGGCGAGTGGTGGATCCTGCTGTTTCCGGCGCTGGTGCTGCTGGCGTTGGCGCTGTCTGTCAACCTGGCGGGCGACTGGCTGCGCGACGCCCTGAACCCGAGGCTGCAATGAGCGCGCGCGACCCCTCGCCATCGCCCCGCGGCGAAACGCCCGTGCTGCGCGTGCGCGGGCTCGACGTGGCCTTCGACACACACCGAGGCACGGTGCAGGTGCTCGATGGCGTCTCGTTCGAGATCGCACCGGGCGAAATCCTGGGCGTGGTCGGCGAGTCGGGCGCGGGCAAGTCGATGGTCGGTGCCGCCGTCATCGGGCTGGTGCCGCCGCCGGGGCGCATCGCGGGCGGCATGGTCGAGTTGCACGGCGAGCGCATCGACACGCTGCGCGGCGAGGACATGCGCCGCGTGCGCGGGCGCCGCATCGGCAGCGTGTTCCAGGACCCGCTGACCAGCCTGAACCCGGTCTACCCGATCGGCCGGCACCTCATCGAAACCATCCGCACGCACCTGCCCGTGAGCGAGCAGGAGGCGCGCCGGCGCGCGCTGGCGCTGCTGGCCGACGTGGAGATTCCCGACCCCGAAAGCCGCATCGACCAGTACCCGCACCAGTTCTCGGGCGGCATGCGCCAGCGCGTGGCGATTGCGCTCGCGCTGTGCGCCGAGCCGCAGCTGCTGATTGCCGACGAGCCCACCACCGCGCTCGACGTGTCGGTGCAGGCCCAGGTGATCCGCGTGTTCCGGCGCGTCTGCCGCGAGCGCGGCACGGCCGCGATGCTCATCACGCACGACATGGGCGTGATCGCCGAGGCGGCCGACCGCGTGATGGTGATGTACCAGGGCCGCGTGCTCGAGACCGGCCCGGTGCGCCAGGTGCTCGATCACCCGCGCGAGCCGTATACGCGCGCGCTGATGGCCGCGATTCCTTCGGTGCATGACAGGCTGCATCGGCTGCCTGTGCCGGAGATCGGCGCGGACATTGCCGTGGCCACCGCGTTGCCGCCTGCGCAGGTCGAGACCGTGGCGGCACCGGCGGACAGCGCGCCGCTGATCCGCGTGCAGGGCTTGTCACGCGAATTCGATCTTTCGCCCGGCTGGCTCGTGCGCACGCTGGCGCGCCAGCCGAAGAAGGTGCTGCACGCGGTCGACGGCGTGAGCTTCGACATCGCGCGCGGACGCACCTTCGGGCTGGTCGGCGAATCGGGCTCGGGCAAGTCGACCGTGGCGCGCATGATCGCCGGCCTCACGCGGCCCACGGCCGGCACGGTGCATTTCGACGGCATCGACCGCTGGGGCGACGCCGCGCAGACGGCCGCGCTGCGCCGGCGCTTCCAGATGATCTTCCAGGACCCGCATGCCAGCCTCAACCCGCGCTGGCGCGTGGACCGGCTCATCGCCGAACCCGTGGAAGTGCTGGGCCTGGCCGCCAGTGCCGACGAAACCGCCGAGCGCGTGGCCCAGGCGCTGCGCCGCGTGCGCATGTCGCCCGACGACGGTCGGCGCTACCCCCACCAGTTCTCGGGCGGCCAGCGCCAGCGCATCGCCATTGCGCGGGCGCTGGCCAGCCAGCCTGAGTTCATCGTCTGCGACGAACCGACCTCGTCGCTCGACGTGTCGGTGCAGGCCCAGGTGCTGAACCTCATGCGCGACCTGCAGGACGAGTTCGGCCTGACCTACCTGCTGATCAGCCACAACCTCGCCGTGATCCGCCACATGTGCGACGACGTGGGCGTGATGCAGCGTGGGCGGCTGGTGGAGCAGGGCAGTGCCGCCGAGGTGCTCGATGCGCCGAAGCATGCGTACACGCGGGCGTTGATGGCGGCGGTGCCGGACATGCGGCACGCACCGGCCGCGGCCGTGCTCGCCACGGCATGAAGTGCCCTCAGGGCACGCGCTGCAGCTGCTCGCGCAGGATGCGCCGGATCTCCAGGATCGCCAGCGGGTGCTCCTGCACGCTGTGCGCCGACGGAATCACCAGCTCCGACACCGCGCCGTCGAGGTGCGCGCTGGCGTAGGGCACGATGCCGTCGCTCGACTCGGCCAGCGGCAGGCCCGGCGTGTCGTTGCCGATGATCGAGTGGTAGCGCACCTTCGGGCTCAGCGGCAGCCCCGACGACAGGCGCACGAAGGCATCGCGGTCGCTGAGGTTGTCGATGCTGTTGGGAATGCGCAGCGGGCCCATGTCCTGCGAACTCGGCGCCACGCGCATCAACTCGCGCGAGATGTCGTTGAGCTGACCCAGCATGGCCACCGGCAGCGTGATGAGGTTGGCCACCCAGCGCGAGATGCGCTTGTTGGCGAACGAGGTGCCGCGGTGCGGCGAGGCGATGAAGATGGCGTCGCTGACCTGGGGCAGCGGCTCGAAGCGCAGGTAGGGCCCCAGCCCTTCCTCGATGCGGCGGCGCTGCGCGGCCGGCATGGGGTAGCCCTCGCGCAGCGCGTCCCACAGCACGTCGCCCGACGACGACACCAAAAGGCGCGAGAGCACGCCGCCCATGCTGTGGCCGATGAGCGTGAGGTTGCGCGAGGCCTCGGCGCGGCCCTGCGGATCGAAGTGCGCCAAGGTCTGCGTGATGGCTTCGCGGATGGCGAGGTTGTTCAGCGGCAGCGGCGCGTTGGTCGGGTAGTACACCTGCCAGATCTGGTAGCGGCGGCGCAGCGTCTCGTCGCCGAGCACTTCGTTCGCCACGTTGATCCAGGCCTCGGGGCTGCTGGCCAGGCCGTGCAGCATGACGATGGTGCGGCGCTTCGGGTCGTAGGGCTGCATCAGGTAGATGTGCGGCCGGGTCAGGCCCTCGGCGCCGCCGAAGAGGCTGCGCAGCGCCTGCAGCGCGAAGTCGGAACGCGCCAGCCACAGGCCGTAGCCCGAGGTGAAGTTGGCGGCCAGCGGAATCTCTTCGCCGGCCAGGCGGATCGTGCTGGTGCGGTAGGGATCGAACACGGCGATGCGCAGCGTGCGCGTGGCCAGCACGTCCTGCAAGGTCGCACCGTCGAACTGCAGCAGCGCGGTGAGGGCGGGGAAGGGCGTCTCGCTGAAGGGCGGGGCGTCTTCGTCGGCCTGCGCCGCGGTGGGACGGTCGTCGCCCGCGGCCACCAGCTCGGCGCCGAAGCCGTCGCGACGGTAGATGTTGCGCAGGCCCGAGAAGGTCAGCGAGGCGGCGGGAATCAGCTCTTTCGGCGGGGGCGCGTCGGGCGCGAGCTGCAGCGCCGACAGGTCGGCGTCGATGCGCCAGCCGCTCACCTGCGGAATGGCGGCCACCGACATGTCGCTCTTGCGGTAGCGGCTGAACAGGCCGGTGATGGCGCGTTGCACCGCGTAGTTGTAGTAGTCGCGCACCTGCGTCTGGCGGTCTTCGAAGGCGCGGTCGCGCGGCTTGCGCGCCGTATAGAACAGGTAGGCGTAGGCGTGGCGCGCGGTTTCCAGCCAGGCCTCGATGGCCTCGGGCGCCATGGGCTGCGCGGCCGAGCCGCCGACGCCGCCCGCCAGCGCGAGCTGCAGCCACACCTCGGACAACGCCGACATGCGTTGTTCGTCGCTCAGGCCGGCGGAGGTGGCGAGGTTCTGGCGGCAGGCACGGCCGTCCTTGCGGCACTGGTCGGCGTCGGAGCCGATGACGCGCAGCACTTCTTGCGCCGAGCTGCTGAGCTTGCCGGTGGTGAGCACGTCGCCGCGCCGCTGCGCCAGGTAGTCGGCCGGCGAGATGGTGCCGACGGTGACGCCCGCGCAGCCGGTGAACAGCGACAGCGCCAGCAGCAGGGTGGGGAAGCCGATGCGCCTCATGGCGCCACGCCCGGCAGGCCGTTGCGGATCGCCTGCGAGAAGTTCACGCCGGGCTGCTGGTCCGTGGCGATGGCCCGGTCGGTGATGCGTCCGCCGGCGCGCAGCGCGTCCATGCTCAGGCCGGGCGTCAGGCCGCCCACGTCGTGCAGGTACTCGGGCAGGTAGCCCGAGGCCAGCAGGCGGTAGTCCATCGGCAGGCCGGGCACGACGTGCCTGGCAAGGCTGTAGACGATGGTCGTGCAGTTGGCGGTGAGCGTGTTGTAGAAGCTCGGCGCGCGCGCCAGCGCGTTGGCCTCGCCCACGTAGCCGAGGAACAGCGATCGCATCTCGGCCTGCGGCAGGCGCACGCGGTACATGTAGACGTCTTCGCCGCGCACGTTGGTGCGCACGCGCAGGATGTCGTGCTCGTCAGCGGCCACGAGGCTGTTCTCGAATTGCTTGAAGAAGCCGCCGATGGACGAGAAGCTTTCGCCGCGCTCCTTGCGGATCTCGATGGAAAAAGTGACGTACTGGCCGTCGTCGAAGCCGAAGGACACCAGCGTGTGGGCGATGGCCGGGCCGGTCCAGTACGACAGCGACACGTCGACCGAGCGCAGGCGGTCCAGGTCGTAGCGGCGCGTGTCCCAGCGCACGGTGTAGTCGGTGTCGCTGCGCCAGTCGAAGTTGCGCACGTTCTCCATCGTGACCACGCTGCCTTCGACGCGCGGCGTCAGGTAGCGCGCCACGTCGTCGGCCCATTCGCGGTTCTGCGAGGGCAGGATGGTGTTCCACCAGCCGAGCAGCATGGCGAAGCCGATGGCATACGACAGCAGCGGTCGGGCGGCCTTGCCGCGCCACACGAGCACGATCGCCGCCAGGCCGAAAAGGCCCCACAGCACCATCGCGCCGACCTTGAGCGGCGTTGCCACCGGCAGCTGGTACCAGAGGGCCGCGCAGGCCCAGGCGGCGGACAGCAGCAGGGCGAAGCTCACCAGCAGACGGCCGAGGGAGCGCAAGAGGATTCGGAGCATGAAAGAAGGCACAGAGAGAAGGCGGCCGATTTTCGTCGAGTTGCGGCCGTCCCTTTCTGGCCTACAGCGGGTAGGTCACCAGCTTGAAGTCCGGGTCTTCGGGGAAGGACTTCACCGTGAAGCCCAGGCGGCGCACCAGCTTGAGCATGTCGGGGTTGCCGGCCAGCACCAGCCCGTCCATTTCCGAGAGGCCGCGGTCGCGCGCCACGTCGATGATGCTTTCCATGAGGCGCGAGCCGATGCCCTTGCCGCTGAACTCGTCGGCCACCACGAGCGAGAACTCGCAGCTGGTCTGGTCGGGGTTGGTGATGTAGCGCGACACGCCCACGATGCGCTCGGTTTCGAGCACAGTGCCGTCGGGCGCGGTGCTGCGCTCCATCACGGTGGCGACCAGCGCCATCTCGCGGTCGTAGTCGATCAGCGTGAAGCGCGACAGCATCGACGGCGGCAGCTCATGGAAGCGCGAGACGAAGCGGAACCACCGGCTCTCGGGCGACAGGCCCTGCACCAGCGCCTGCAGCATCTGCGCGTCGTTCGGGTGCACCGGCCGCACGACGTACGCGCCGCCACCGGGCAGGGGCCATTCGCGTCGGTAGCGCGCGGGGTACGGCATGATGGCCAGGTGCTGGTAGCCGTTGCCCACCGGGCCCGCCACGGCCTGCGTGCTGCTGTCCACCACGATGCGCGCATCGACCGACACCGCGCCGTGCTCGTCCACGATGATGGGGTTGATGTCCATCTCGCGCAGCTCGGGCAGCTCGCACACCATTTCGGACACGCGCAGCAGCACGTCCTCGATGGCCTCCATGTTCACGGGGTTCGCGCCGCGCCATTCGCCCAGCGTCTCGGCCACGCGCGAGCGCTCGATGAGGTGGCGCGCCAGGAACTGGTTCAGCGGCGGCAGCTCCATGGCACGGTCGTTCATGAGCTCGATCATGGTGCCGCCCGCGCCGAAGACGATCACCGGGCCGAAGGGCTGGTCGGTGACCAGGCCCACGTAGATTTCGCGCCCGCGCCGCGCGCGCACCATCTTCTGCACGGTCACGCCGTTGATGCGCGCGTCGGGCGCCAGGCGCGCCACGCGCTCCATCATCTCCAGGTAGGTGTCGCGCGCGCTGGTGCCGTTCATCACATTCAGCGCCACGCCCTCGACGTCGGACTTGTGCGAGATGTCGGGCGAGTCGATCTTCAGCGCCACCGGAAAGCCCAGCTGCGTGGCGATCATCATGGCCTCGTTGGCGCTGCGCGCGAGCAGGGTGCGCGTGATCGGGATGTGGAAGCACGACAGCAGCGACTTCGACTCCATCTCGGTCAGCACCTTGCGCCGCTCGGCCAGCACGCTCTCGATGAGCAGGCGCGCGCCGTCGATGTCGGGCTTGGCCAGCGCCGACAGCGGCGGCGGCGTCTGCTGCAGCAGCTGCTGGTTCTGATAGAAGGCCGCGATGTTGCCGAAGGCGCCCACGGCCGCCTCGGGCGTGCGAAAGCTGGGAATGGTGGCCTCGGCCAGCACGGCCCGCGCATTGCCCACCGACGCATCGCCCATCCAGCACGACAGCAGCGGCTTGGGCATGGGGCGCGGAATGTCGGCCAGCGCGCGCGCCGTGGCGGCCGCGTCGACCCCGGCCTTGGGCGAGAAGATGGCGAGCACGCCGTCGATCTGGCTGTCGGCCGAAGCCGTGTCGATGGCCGCGCGAAAGTGCGCGGGCGTGGCGTCTTCCGAGAGGTCGATGAGGTCGGTGAGCGACGCGAGCGCGGGCAGCGAGGGCTGCAGCAGCTTCTGCGCGGGCGCCGAGAGGCGGCCCAGGTCCAGCCCGATCTCGTTGATCCAGTCGGCCGCGAGCACGCCGGGGCCGCCACCGTTGGTGACCACGGCCAGCCGCTTGCCCACCGGCCGGTAGCGCGAGGCCAGGCACTTGGCGGCCGAGAACAGCTCGACGAAGGAGCGCACCCGCACCGCGCCCGCGCGGCGCAGGGCGGCGTCGAACACGTCGTCGCTGCCCACGATGGCCGCGCTGTGCGTCTGCGCGGCCTCGTTGCCGGCCGGCTTGCGGCCCGCCTTGAGCACCACCACCGGCTTGGCGTGCGAGGCCGAGCGCAGCGCGCTCATGAAGCGGCGCGCATCGGCAATGCCTTCGAGGTACACGATGATGCTGTGCGTGCTCGAATCGTTGGCCAGGAAGTCGAGCACCTGCGGGATGTCGACCGAGGTGTGCGGGCCGAGCGACACCACGCTGGAAAAGCCCACGCCGTTCTGCCGTGCCCAGTCGAGCATCGAGGCCGTGAGCGCACCCGACTGCGACACCAGCGCCAGCGGCCCCGTGCGCGCGAGCGGGCCGGCCACGCTGGCGTTCAGGTGCAGCGGCGGGCGCTGGAAGCCCAGCGAATTCGGGCCCAGCAGGTGCACGCCTTCGCGGCGCGCGATCTTGCGCCACTGCGCGGCCTGTTCGGCGGCGATGCCGGTGGAGATGACCACCGCCGCCTTGCAGCCGATGCGGCCCGCGATCTCGAGCGCGGCGGCCACGTCGCGCGGCGCCAGCGCGATCAGCGCCAGGTCGGCATGCGTCTGCGCCAGCTCTTCGAGCGTGCCCTGGGTGCGCACGTCGAGAAAGCGCAGGGTGCCGTCGAAGCGGTCGGCGCGGAAGGCTTCGCGCAGCGTGTGGCCCAGGGCGGTCTGGCCGCCCGGATCGCTGGGCTGGCCGACGAAGGCCACGATCGACGCCGGGGCGAACAGGGGGGTCAGGAAATGCTTGTCCATGCCCTAGTTTGCCCGGATCGGGGCGTGCCGCAAGCACCGCGTGTACACTCGCCGGCTCATGTCGTGCCTTTCACTTTCCCCCGTTGCAGCATCCAGCGCCGCCGTTGTCGGCCGCACGATGCCGTTCGCCGCCTGCGTGCGAACGAGCGACGCAGTGAATGCACGAATGATTACCACCATGACCGCCGCGGCCCCCTGAGCACGCGCAGGGTGGCCGCTCCGGCAGCCACCTGGTGTCTCTTCTCCCGAATGAACGAAACCCAGCTGGCAGCTGGGTTTTTTTGTTTTTGTCTTGTTCGTTCGTTGTTTGGAGAAGCCCATGTACCGCGATCCCGTCTCGTCCTTCCTGCCCCAGCCCAGCCATCCTGCGGCCATTCGCCCCCTGCGCGTCGGCATGATCGGCATCGGCACCGTGGGCGCGGGCACCTTCCGCGTGCTGGCCCGCAACCAGGACCTCATCGCCGCCCGCGCCGGGCGCGGCATCGAGGTGACGGTGGTCGCGGCGCGCAACCTCGCGCGCGCCCAGGGCATCGTGGGTGAGGGCGTGGCGCTCACAGCCGACCCGATGCAGGTCGCCACCGACCCCGATGTCGACGTGGTGGTCGAGGTGGCCGGCGGCACCGGCCCGGCGCGCGACTGGGTGCTGGCGGCCATTGCGCATGGCAAGCACGTGGTCACGGCCAACAAGGCGCTGCTGGCCGTGCACGGCCCCGAGATCTTCGCCGCCGCCAGCGCGCACGGCGTGGCCGTGATGTACGAGGGCGCGGTGGCGGTGAGCATCCCCATCGTGAAAGCGCTGCGCGAGGGCCTCACGGCCAATCGCATCGAATGGGTGGCGGGCATCGTCAACGGCACCACCAACTTCATCCTGAGCAAGATGCGCGACGAGGGCCTGGACTTCGGCGATGCGCTCGCGCAGGCCCAGGCGCTGGGCTATGCCGAGGCCGACCCGGCCTTCGACATCGAGGGCGTCGACGCCGCCCACAAGACCGCACTGCTGGCCGCCAATGCCTTCGGCATGCCGGTGCGCTTTGCCGATGCGCAGGTCGAGGGCATCACCGCGCTGCAGCGCCTGGACGTGGCCTGCGCCGAGCAGCTGGGCTTTCGCGTCAAGCTGCTGGGCGTGGCGCGCCGCCGTGAAGAAGGGGTGGAGCTGCGCGTGCAACCCGCGCTGGTGCCGGCGACGCACCTGCTCGCGCAGGTGAACGGCTCGATGAACGGCATCATGGTCAAGGCCGACGCGGCGGGCGTCACGATGTACTACGGCGCGGGTGCCGGTTCGGAGCAGACCGCCTCGGCCGTGATCGCCGACCTGGTCGACGTGGCGCGCCTGGACGGCACCCACGCCGGCCAGCGCGTGCCGCACACCGGCTTTCATGCGCATGCGGTGCGCGAACTGCCGGTGCTGCCGCGCGCGGCCGTGCGCAGCGCGCACTACCTGCGCGTGCCGGTGCAGGCAGCGACCGACATCGCGGCCGTGGCCGAGCTGCTGGCCGCGCAGCGGCTGCCGGTGCGGCAACTGGTGTTGGCGAACGGGCCTGCGGATGCGGCGCCGCAGGTGCTGGTGATCACTGAATCGGCGCTGCAAAGCGCGGTCGATCTCGCCTTGCACGCGTTGCAGACGAGCCCGGTCGTGGCGGGCCCGGTGATCGCACTGCGCGTCGAAACGCTGGACGACTGAAGGCCTGTCACCGAACTCCCGAGGATTTTCAATCGGACTGACATGCGCCGCTGCGAGGATGGCCCGCAGTGCTCGTCGTTGTCCTTGTGAAGTCTTTTCCCGGGAGTTGTGG
This sequence comes from Variovorax sp. GW821-FHT09A10, assembly GCF_059418385.1. Taxonomy (NCBI): domain Bacteria; kingdom Pseudomonadati; phylum Pseudomonadota; class Betaproteobacteria; order Burkholderiales; family Comamonadaceae; genus Variovorax; species Variovorax sp. GW821-FHT09A10. Next base: position 690,051 of record NZ_JBWKPT010000002.1, on the reverse strand, counting down.
AACATGGCCGCCCGTTCAATCCGTCGCCGTGCCGAGCGGGCCTTCACCCTCATCGAACTGATGGTGGTGCTGGTCATCATCGGCGTGCTCGCCGCGCTCATCGTGCCGAGCCTGATGGACCGCCCCGACCAGGCCCGCGCCACCGCGGCCCGGCAGGACGTGGCCGCGATCATGCAGGGGCTGAAGCTCTACCGCCTGGACAACGGCGCCTACCCCAGCGCCACGCAGGGCCTGCGCGCGCTCGTCGAGAAGCCGGCCACGGGCAAGGTGCCGACGAACTGGCGCACCTACCTCGAACGTCTGCCCCAGGACCCGTGGGGCAACGCCTACCAGTACCTGAACCCCGGCACGCACGGCGAGGTCGACGTGTTCTCGCTGGGCGCCGACGGCGAGCCCGACGGAGAAAAAGCCAACGCGGACATCGGCTCCTGGTAGCGCGGGAACGGCACCGTGGGCGCGATGGCAGGGATCGGAACAGGCCGCCGGCAACGGCGCATGCGCGGCATGGCGGTGATCAGCGCCTTGCTGATCGTCGCGGTGATTGCCGCGCTGGCAGCGGCGCTGCTCGGGCGGCAGTCGGCCTTCATCCGCACCACGCAGGGCGAGCAATCGCGCGTGCAGGCGCGCTGGTTGCTGCGCGGGGAGCTGGGCGCGGCGCAGCGGCTGCTGCGCGCCGAGGCCGTGCGCGAGCCGACCACGCGGCTGGACGGCCTGTGGACCCGGCCGTTCGCCGGGCCCGTGGCGGGGCAGGTGGCCGCCGAGGGCGCGCGGCTGCTCAGCGAGATCAGCGACGAGCAGAGCAAGTTCAACCTGCGCAACCTCGTCGACCGGGGCCGCATCGACCCGGCCGAAGCGGCCGTGTTCCAACGGCTTTGCACGATGACGGGCGTCTCGCAGGCCCAGGCCCAGGCGCTCATGCGGCGCGTGGTCGGCAGCATCGCCGACCCCGAAGGCGAAGCCGCGCAGACGATGCCCGATGCGGCGGCCGACACCATGGCAGCGACGTTGGGCCTGCCGCCGGCGTTGCCGCGTGCCCCGCAGGCCCCGCGCCCGCGCGTGCTCGAAGACCTGCTGGCCGTGCCCGGCGTCGATGCCGGCGTGATCACGCGGCTCGCGCCTTTCGTCACGCTGCTGCCGGCGCGCACCTGGATCAACGCGAACACGGCCAGCGCCGAACTGCTCGCGGCCGGCGTGCCCGGGCTGGCGCTGGACAAGGCGCGCGCGCTGCTCGCCGCGCGCGACCGCGGCCAGTGGTTCATCAACCGCGGCGACTTTGCGAACCGGCTCCAGATGCCCGCGCTCGACGAGCGCGACGTGCGCATCGGCATCGACAGCAACTGGTTCCGCGTGGCCAGCGTGCTCGACACGCCGCGCACGAAGTTCGTGCAGGTCGCGCTGCTGCAGGACGACAAGACCAGCGTGCCGCGCGTGGTCTGGCTGCGGGAGGGCGTGTGAGCGCGCTGAAGGTCGATCGCCTGCGCCTGCAATTGCCGCCCTGGCCGGGCGAGGGCGAAGCCGATCCCGTGGACGCCGAGCTGCACTGCGGCTGGCGCACCGCCGATGGCCGCTGGCACGACGGCGGCGCGCTCGCGCTGGCGGCCGTGGTCGGGCGCTTCGAGGCGCGCCATCTCGAGGTCGCGCTGGCGCCGGGCGAAGTGGCGCTGGCGAGCTTCGCGCTGCCGCCGCTGACCGGGCGGCACCTGCATGCGGCGGTGCTCGGGGCCATCGAGCCCTGTGCGCTGCAACCGATCGACGCGTTGGCGGTCGGCATCGGCCCGCGCGGGGCCGATGGCACGGTGCCGGCCGCCTGGATCGCGCGCGACGCGATGGCGCGCTGGCTGGTGCTGCTGCGGCGGCACGGCATGGCGCCGCGTGCGCTGTGCCTGCCGACCGCCTTCCTGCCGATGCCCACCCAGGGCTGGACAGGCCTGCAGCTGGACCGCTGGCTCGTGGTGCGCACCGGCGCCGGCACGGGCTTCATGCAGGCGCTGCCGCACGGCGCGGACCGCGACGCCGCGCTCGCGGCACATGTGACGACCGGCGAAGCGGCACCGCCCGCCGTGCACTGGACGGCGCAGGAGGAGGGCGACCCGGCGCGCTGGTCGGGCGAGGGCTGGCGCTGGGCGCTGTCCGCGAGCGACCCCGCGCAGGTGCACGCGGGCGTGGCGGCGCTGCTGCGGCCGGCGGCCTTGTGGGGTTGCATGGCCGCGCTGGTGTGGACGGCCGGTCTCCAGGTGCATGCCCACCGGCTGGCGACGCAGGGCCAGGCCCTGAAGCGGGAGATGGCCGTGCGGGTCAAGGCCGCGTTTCCCGAGCTGCCCGTGGTCGTCAACCCGGTGCAGCAGGCGCGCCAGCAGAAGGAGGCGCGGGCGGGCCAGGTACCGCAGGCTACGGTTGGCGGCGACTACGCGGCGCTGTCGCGCGCGGCGGTGGGCTTGCTCGCGCAGCTGCCGGCCGGGCAGGTTCAGGCGCTGCACTACACGGCGGGCGAGCTGCGCATCCGCTGGCGCGAGGGCGCGACGCCGAACACCGAGGCGCTGCGCGTGCTGCAGGCGCAGGCGCGCGAGCGAAGCCTGTCCGCCGACCCGGAGGCCGGCGCACTGCGCATCACGCCGGCCACGGCCCGCGCAGAGAAGGACACCCCGTGAACCTGTCCCGAAGGGGCGGCGTCCTCCTCGACCCCGCGCGGCGGATGGCACGCGAAGCGACCGGGCGCTGGCGTGGGCTTCCCGCACGCGACCGGCTCGGCGCGGGCGTTGCGCTGCTGATCGTGGTGCTGGCGATCCTGTGGCTGGGCCTGGCCCGCCCCGCGCTCGACACCGTCGCCCGCTGGCAGCGCGACCTGCCCAAGCTGCGGGCCCAGTCCGCCGAACTCGACACGCTGCTGGCCGACGTGCCCGGCGCCCATGCCATGCCTGAAGCGGCACAGGGCGGCATCGACGCCGCCCTCGACCGCGCCGGCCTGCGCGGTCGCTACCGCCTGCACGACGCCGTGGCCGACGGGCCTCCCGCAGCCGGGAGCCCCGCGCAACCCGCCCGCGCATGGCGCGTCGAATTTTCGGAGCCCGTGCCGGCCGCGCAGGTGTTCGCCTGGCTCGTGGCGGTCTCGGCGCGCCGTGACCTCGAGGTCACGCAGGCGCAGCTGGCGCGCATCGACAGTTCCGACGACAACAGCGAGGGCACGCCGCAGGGCCGCGTGCGCGGCGCGGTGGCGCTGCAGTCCACACAACTCACCAAGGATGGCCAGTGACACGAGATCGAAACGGCGCGGCCCTGCGCCGATGGACGGCGGCATGCTGCCTGGGTGTGTTCGCGATCGCCGCCAGCGCCGCGACCTCATCGCCGCCCGCCAAAACCGTGCCGCGTGCCGGTGCCGAAGAGCGCGTGGTGCTGAACTTCGTCGATGCCGACATCACCTCGGTGGTCTCGGCGCTGGCGCGGTTCCTGGGGCGCAACTTCCTGTTCGATCCGCGCGTGAAGGGGCAGATCACGCTGGTCTCCGAAGGCGAGGTGCCGGCCGCCACCGCCTACGGCATGCTGGCCTCGGCGCTGCGCATGCGCGGCTTCGCGATCGTCGACGTGGGCGAGGTGAGCCGCGTCGTGCCGGTGGCCGACGCGAAGCAGCAGGGCGGATCGGTCAACGCGCGCAGCCCCGGCGGCGGGCTCGCGACGCGTACCTTCCGGCTCAACTACGAGAACGCCGAGGCGATGGTGCCGGTGCTCAAGCCGCTGGTCGCGGCCGAGAACAGCATCGCGGCCTACGCCGCCAACAACACGCTGGTCGTCACCGACTACATCGACAACCTCGAGCGGCTGGCACGCATCATCGAGAGCATCGACACGCCCACCGCGCTCGACGCCCAGCTGGTCAAGCTGCGCCACGGCATCGCCACGGACATCGCCGCGCTGGCCACCGAGCTGCTCGAAGGCAGCGGCGAAAAAGGCCGGCGCGACATCGTGGTGCTGGCCGACCCGCGCTCCAACAGCATCGTGATCCGCTCCAGCAGCCCGGGCCGCACGGCGCTGGCGCGCGAACTCATCGGCAAGCTCGAAAGCGCGCAGGGCGACCCGGGCAACCTGCACGTGGTCTACCTGCGCAACGCGCAGGCGGTGCACCTGGCGAACGTGCTGCGCGGGCTGCTCACCGGCGAATCGGGCGACCAGAGCGCCACGGGTGGCGGCGGCAGCTCGGTGCGCGCGGCGCTGGGCGCGGGCGGCATGCTCGGCGGGGCGGGGGCGGCGAATGGCGGCGCAGCGAATGGTGCGTCGGCCACTGGCAGCCAGCCCGCGACCGGCGGCGCCACGGCAAGCAGCGCCGGCAAGTTCGGCGGCCTGCGCGGCGCGGCCGGCGGTGCCAACGGCCAGGCGCAGGGTGCGGCAGGCGGCAATGGCGGTGCGTCCACCGCGTTCTCCAGCGGCGGCGTCACGGTGCAGGCCGACGCCACCACCAACACGCTCATCATCGCGGCGCCCGACCCGATGTACCGCAGCCTGCGCAGCGTGATCGACCTGCTCGACCAGCGGCGCGCGCAGGTGCTGGTCGAAAGCCTGATCGTCGAGGTCACCGAGCGCGACGCGGCCGAGCTGGGCATCCAGTGGATGGCCGGCGGCAACAATGGCCGCGTGCGCGGCGGCACCAACTTCGGCGGCGCGGGCCTCAATGCCAATGCGCGCACCACCATCGATGCGATGCCGCGCGGGCTGAACATCGGCGTGGTCGACGGCACCATCAACCTGCCCGGCGTGGGCGAGGTGCTCAACCTGAAGGTGCTGGCGCGCGCGCTGCAGGCCAAGGACGGCGCCAACATCCTGTCGACGCCGAACATCCTCACGCTGGACAACGAACCCGCCTCGATCATGGTCGGCAAGACCGTGCCCTTCGTGAGCGGCCAGTACATCACCAACGGCAACAGCAGCACCAACCCGTTCCAGACCATCCAGCGCGAGGACATCGGCCTGAAGCTCAACATCCGGCCGCAGATTTCCGAGGGTGGCACGGTCAAGCTCGACATCTACCAGGAGGTGTCCAGCATCGACGAGCAGACCTCGGGCGCGGCCGGCATCGTCACCAACAAGCGCGCGCTGGACACGAGCATCCTCGTGGACGACGGCCAGATCATGGTGCTGGGCGGGCTGATGGAAGACAGCGTCGCCAACGGCACCGAGGCCGTGCCGGGCCTGGGCTCGCTGCCGCTGCTGGGCAACCTGTTTCGCTACGACAAGCGCCAGCGCGTCAAGACCAACCTCATGGTGTTCCTGCGGCCCTACGTGATCCGCGACGCCAACGCCAGCCGCGGCCTCACGCTCGACCGCTACAACTTCATGCGCCTGCAGCAGGGTCGCGCACGCCCGATGGCGCATGGCCTGCTGCCCGACAGCGGCGCGCCGTTGCTGCCGCCGGCCGACCTGCCCAGCTTGCGGCAGGCACCCGAGGTCGACCTGCGCCCCCAGAGCTGGGAGCACACGCGCGACCAGCCACCGCCGGCCACCGCCATGGCCAGCGCGGTGCGCCAGGCACCGGCCGCTGCACCGCCGCCGCCCCCGACGCAGCGCTCGCGGCTGCCGGCCGGCGTGACGGTCGAGTCCGACCCCGCCGCGCTGTACGGCGGCGCCAACGACAAGGTCACCGTGGTGCAGTTCGCCGACACCAAGACCGAGCAGGAGGCGCTGCGCATCGTGCAGCGCGTGCGCGTGAGCGGCATCGGCGCCTACATCGTCGGCGGCCCAGGCGGGGAGGGCGCGATGGTGCGCGTGGACGTGCCGCGCGAGCCGCAGGCCGTGGACAACGCGGTCGCCGTGCTGCGCGAGCTGGGCTACCGGCCCGAACGGGTGGTGACGCCGTGAACACGGCCCGCGCCGACACCGCCTTGCCCCAGGCCTGGGCCCGCAGCCAGCGCGTCGCGGTGCAGCGCGACGGCGAGGCGGCCTTCCTGGCGGTCAGCCCGCGCACGCCCGGCTGGGCCGTGGTCGAGGCGCGCCGCCTGCTGGGCGCGCTGCCGCTGCGGCAGGTGGGCGACGACGACATGGAGCGCCTGCTCGCCGAGCGCCAGGCCGAATCGGGCGACGCCGCCTCGGTGGTCGGTGCGGTGGAGCAGCAGGTCGACCTGGCGCGGCTGATGCAGGACATCCCGGCCGTCACCGACCTGCTCGACGCGCAGGACGACGCGCCCGTCATCCGCATGATCAACGCGCTGCTCACCCAGGCCGCGCGCGACGGCGCGAGCGATGTGCACCTCGAATCCTTCGAGACCCATTCGGTGGTGCGCTTCCGTGTCGACGGCACGCTGCGCGACGTGGTGACGCCGCGCCGGGCGCTGCATGCGGCGCTGATTTCGCGCATCAAGATCATGTCGCAGCTCGACATCGCCGAAAAACGCCTGCCGCAGGACGGGCGCATCACGCTGCGCGTGGGCGGGCGGCCGATCGACGTGCGTGTCTCGACCGTGCCCACGGCGCATGGCGAGCGCGCGGTGCTGCGGCTGCTCGAGAAAGACGCCGGTCGGCTGCGGCTCGAACGGCTGGGCATGGCGCCCGACACGCTGGCCGAGCTCACGCGGCTGGTGCGCCAGCCGCACGGCATCGTGCTGGTCACCGGCCCCACGGGCAGCGGCAAGACCACCACGCTGTACGCCGCGCTGGGCCAGCTCGATCTGGGCACCAGCAACATCCTCACCGTGGAAGACCCGGTGGAGTACGACCTGCCCGGCATCGGCCAGATCCCGGTGCACGCCAAGATCGGCATGACCTTCGGCGCGGCCCTGCGCGCCGCGCTGCGGCAGGACCCCGACAACCTCATGATCGGCGAGATCCGCGACCTGGAAACCGCCCAGATCGCCGTGCAGTCCTCGCTCACGGGCCACGGCGTGCTGGCCTCGCTGCACACCAACGACGCGGTGTCGGCCGTCACGCGCATGGCCGACATGGGCATCGAGCCCTTCCTGCTGTCGTCTTCGTTGCTGGGCGTTCTGGCGCAGCGGCTGGTGCGCTGCCTTTGCCCGGCCTGCAAGGCGCCGCGCGTGCAGGACGACGGCCGCACGGTCTACCTGCCCGTGGGCTGCGCGGCCTGCGGCCACTCGGGCTTCAAGGGGCGCACGGGCATCCACGAACTCTTCGTGGTGCACGACGACATCCGGCGCCTGATCCACGAAGGCGGCGACGAGCAGGCCATGCGCGCCGCCGCCGTGCGCCACGGCATGCGTTCGATGCGCGAGGACGGTCAGCGCTGGGTGCGCGAGGGCGTGACCACCGCCGAGGAAATCCTGCGCGTCACGCGCGACGCCTGAGCGCGCCATGGCACGGTTCCAGTACGAAGCGGCGAACGCGGCCGGCGAGCTGCAGCGCGGCAGCGCCGAGGGCGAGTCCGCGCGCGCCGTGCGCGCCCAGCTGCGTGAACGCGGCCTGACGCCGCTCGGCATCCGCGAGCAGGCGGCCAGTGGCGGTGCGCTGGCCTGGCTGCAGCCGAGGCTCGGCGCGGCCGACCTGTGCTGGGCCACGCGCGAACTCGCGAGCCTGCTGGGCGCGCGCCTCACGCTCGAAGCCGCGCTGGTCGCCACCATCGAACAGGCCGAGCGCCGCCACGTGGCCGAAGCATTGGGCGCGGTTTGCGACGGCGTGCGTGCCGGCCTGCGGCTGGCCGATGCACTGGGCGAACGGCCGCGCGACTTTCCGCCGATCTACCGCGCGCTCGTCAGCGCCGGCGAAGACTCGGGCGACCTCGCACGCGTGATGGAACGGCTGGCCGACTACCTCGAGAACCGCGACACCCTGCGCGGCAAGGTGCTCACCGCCTTCATCTACCCGGCCATCGTCGGTTTCGTGTCGCTGTGCATCGTGGTCTTCCTGCTGGGCTACGTCGTGCCGCAGGTCATCGGCGCATTCGCGCAGGCGCGCCAGGAGCTGCCGGCCATCACGCGCGTGATGCTGGCCGCGAGCGCCTTCGTGCGCGAATGGGGCTGGCTCACAGCGGGCGTGTGCGCGGGCGCCGGGTTGCTCGCCCGCGCCGCGCTGCGCGATGCGGGGCGGCGGCTGCGCTGGCATGCGCTCGTGCTGCGCCTGCCGCTGGTGGGGCGCTATGCGCTCGGTGTGGACACGGCGCGCTTCGCGTCCACGCTGGCGATCCTCATGGACGCGGGCGTGCCGCTGTTGCGCGGGCTCGAGGCCGCGCGCCAGACCCTGGGCAACGACTGGCTGCGCCGCTGCGTGCTCGAGGCCACGGGCCGCGTGAAGGAGGGCGCACCGCTCGCGGCGGCGCTGAAGGCACAGAAGATTTTTCCGTCGAACCTCGTGCACCTGGTGGCCAGCGGCGAGAAGACGGGAGCGTTGGCGGCCATGTTCGAGCGCGCGGCGCAGAACCTCTCCCGAGATCTGGAGCGCCGCGCGATGCGCCTGACCACGCTGCTGGAGCCGCTGATGATCCTCGCCATGGGGGGCGTGGTCATGGCCATCGTGCTCGCGGTGCTCATGCCGATCATGGAAATCAACCAGATGGTGCGCTGAATGTTCGGGAGCTTGGCGCACGCCGACGCCCCGTTTCGCACGCATTCACGGGTGCGTGTTCCCGAGCTTTTTTCGGGTGGCTGTCACCTCGCGAACGCACCATCGATCCTGTCGCTGCACAGGCGACACGAATCCAATTTTCTGGTCCCTTCAAAGGAGTTTCCATGCGTGCAAAGTTCAAGTCGGTCGCCCTGTCGGCCGTGATGATGGCAGCCCTCGCGGCCGCTGGCGCCGCTTCCGCCCAGATCGCCGTCGGCGGCGGTGCGACCCTGCCCGAATTGCTCTATGACGATCTGCTGCCCAGCGGCGTGGGTCAGACCAACTTCAGCTACACCGGCACCGGCAGCGGCGCCGGCAAGACGGCTTTCATCAACAACAGCGCGACCGCCTTCCGCAACGAGTCCGTGAGCGGCACGCCGCCCTGGGCTGCAGGCCAGTCGGTGCACTTCGCCGGCAGCGATTCCGCGCTGAGCTCGGGCGAGCTGTCGACCTACAACACCAACGCCGCCGGCACCACCGGCTGGGGCCCGATGATCCAGGTGCCCGCCGTGGCCACCGCGGTGCTCATCCCTTACAAGCGTGCTGGCATCGCCGACCTGAACCTGACCGACGCCAAGATGTGCGCGATCTTCAGCAACAAGACCGGCGGCCAGACCTGGGGCCAGGTGCGCGGCACGGCCGACACGACGACCGTGAACGTGGTCTACCGCACCGACACCAGCGGCACCAACGAACTGCTGAGCCGCTACCTCGTGGCCGCCTGCCCGGGCGCCGGCTTCACGGTGTCGAACAGCTTTACCACCATGGTCGGCGGCGCGCTCTCGCCGGCGAACGTGATCCCCGCACACTGGGTGTCGGCCACGGGCAGCAGCGGCGTGAAGGCCGCCCTGACCACGGACGCGCGCGTGAGCTACCTGAGCCCGGACCCGGACTACACCGGCACCAACAACGCCGTGGTCGCGAAGATCAACGGCGTGCTGCCGGTCGCCAGCTCGATCCGCAACGCGCTCGCCAAGCAAGTGCTGCCCACCGGCACGGCGAGCAACCCGCTGAACTGGGTGCCTGCCTACGTGATGCCGACCGCCGGCACCGAGTACCCGATCTTCGGCACCACCAACCTGCTGCTGAACCAGTGCTACAAGGACGCCGCGATCCAGACCAAGGTCAAGAACCTGCTGACGGGCCTGACCGGCACGACCTATGACGGCCTGATCGAAACCGATCCCGTCAATTCCCACAACTTCGTCGTGATCCCGAACGGCACCTCGCCGGGCACTCCGCCGGCCGCCAACAACAACTGGAAGGCTGCCATCGCCGCCAACTTCCTGAACGCCTCCAGCCCGCTGAGCATCGGCTTCGCCGGTGTCTGCAACGGCAAGGGCCGTCCGTAAGTTGCTGATCGGTCTGGCCTGAACGGGTCTCGCCCGTTCGCCGACCGGAGGCCCCGTGGAGAGGTTGCGCTTCGGCGTGGCCGATCCCCGGGGCCTCTTCGCTGTTCGCGGCGGAGCAGAACGAATGAATGTCATGCGTGCGTCACCGTCGATCACTACCGTGACCACGGCCTTCCGCAGTCCCGAGGGCGCGGAAGAACGAAGTCACCCAGGAGCCTGTGCGTCCCACCGGTATGAGAGCGAACGCGGCATCGGTCCGTGCCCTGGCACTGATCGGGTGCCTGGCCTGGGGCGTGGGCGTGCAGGCGCAGCAGCCACCCGAGCCAGCCGCCAAGGCGGCATCGGCGGCACGCCGGGCGTTCGACATCGCACCGCAGCGGCTGGGCGATGCGCTCGATGTCTACAGCCGGATGACCGGCCTGGACATCCTGATCGACGGCGAGCACGCGCAGCGGCGGTCGGGCGCGGTGCGCGGCACGCTGAGCGCGGCCGAGGCGCTCGAAGCGATGCTGGCCGGCACGGGCATGGAGGCGCGCCATGCGAACGCGGGCTCGGTGGTGATCCGCGAGGCCGCCGCGGGGCCGAAGGAGGCGGGCCTGTCGCCGGAAGCGGCGGGCCTGGAGGGGTCGGGTTTCAACGAAGGGGATGTCTTGCATCAAGCCTATGCCGCACAGGTCCAGCACGCCTTGCGTGGTGCCCTGTGCGATACCACGCAGACGCGGCCGGGCAGCTACCGCCTCGCGCTGCAGCTGCACCTGGACGCGCACGGCGCGGTGGACCGCTTTCGCCTGCTGAGCACCACCGGCGAACCCGACCGCGATGCCGCGGTGCGGCTCAAGGTGCAGCGGCTGTCGGTCGGCGCGCCGCCGCCGCCGTCGCTGCCGCAACCGCTCGTGGTGCTGCTGTTGCCGGAAGGCCCGGGCGCGCGCACCGACTGCACGCCGCCGGTGGCGCCATGAGCGAGAGCCTGGCCTCCACGTTGCGCGCGCGCATGGTCGCGCGCTATGTCGAGCTGCGCGGCAAGCTCGAACGCATCGTCGGTTCGCGCGACGACGCGGCCGACGCCATGCAGGAAACCTGGCTGCGGCTCGCGGCCATGGGCGACGCGGGCACGGTGCACAACGCCGATGCCTACCTGCTGCGCATGGCCGCCAACATCGCGACCGACGGCTACCGCCGCGACAGCGTGCTGCTGGTGCGTGGCGAGATCGATGCGCTCGTTCACCTCGTGGACGAAACGAGCGACCCAGAGCGCATTGCCAGCGCGCGCAGCGACGTGCAGGCGCTGAGCGACGTGCTGGCGCGCATGCCGGCGCGGCGCCGCGAGATCCTCGTGGCCGCGCGGGTCGAGGGGCTGCTCAACAGCGAGATCGCGCTGCGCTTCGAGGTGTCGCTGAGCACCGTCGAGAAAGAACTGCGCGCGGCACTGGATTACTGCAAGAAGCATTTGCCGGACGTGGACGCGGTGCAGCGCGGCCACTTTGCCGGGCCGAGACACAACTGATGATGAGCGCCATGTCTTCCCCCGATACCGAAACCGGCCAGCTGGAGCGCCAGGCGCGGGCCTGGTGGGCGCGCCTGCATTCGGGCCAGGCCACGCGCGCGGATGCCGACGCCTTCAAGCAGTGGGCGGCGCTGAGTGCCGCGCACGCGCAGGCCTGGCGCGAGCTGATGCGCGTGTGGTCCGCGCTCGATCCGCTGCTGGCCGAAGAAGCAGCACGACAGGCCGAAGCCGCACGATCGCGCACATCGCGCACGCGGGGCCACCGCTTCTGGCCAGCGTTATCGAACGCGCTGCATTCGCCGGGGCGCCGTGCCTTTCTCGGCGGCGCGGTCGCGGCCTCGGTGACCGCGGGCGTGCTTGCGATCGATCCACCGCTGGGCCTGTGGCCTTCGGTCGGCGAGCTGACGGCCGACTACAGCACCGCGACCGGCGAGCAGCGGCAGGTGGCGCTGGGCGAGGGCGTCAGTGTGCGCATGAACACGCAGACGCAGATCAACCGCCTGCAGGGCGCGCGCGGACTGGCGCTGGTCGCCGGCGAAGCCGAGATCGCGACGGCCGGCGAGGCCGAGTTGTTCGTCGAAGCCGGTGGCGGTCGGCTGCAGGCGCGCGGCGCGCGCTTCAACATCCGCCACACCGGGCCCGAGGTCTGCGTGACCTGTCTCGACGGCCGCGTGCTGGTGTCGGTGAACGGGCAGCAGCGTTCGGTCGAGGCGGGCCGGCAGGTGGTGTACGACCCCAGCGGGCTGCACGAGGTGGTGCGCGCCGACCTGGCGAACGTGAGCACCTGGGGCACGGGCGTGCTGTCGTTCGACGGCACGCCGCTGGCCGAGGTCATCGCGGAGATCAACCGCTACCGGCCGGGCCGGATCATCCTGCGCAACGAGGCGCTGGGCCGCGTGGCGGTGCGCATGCAGCTGTCGCTGCGCAGCATCGACAACGCGCTGGCGATGATCCGCGAGCTCTACGGCGCGAAGTTGCGCAGCCTGCCGGGCGGCATCGTGCTGCTGAGCTGAATTTCTGACACACCGCGAGCAGCCTGCAAAAAATTTACGGGTTGCATCGCGCAGGCTCGTCATGGGGTATGCAACCGACGCCTCATGACACCCGCCTGAGCGACGAAGCGCTGGCCTGGGTCGTGCGCCTGAACCGCCTGCATGGCAGCGAGGCCGAGGCGCAGGCGCTTGCGGGCTGGTGTGCACGCAGCGCGGCGCATGCGCGGGCCTGGCGCGAGGCCCTTGCGCTGTGGCAGTTGCTGTTGCCCGCGGCCTGCCAGACGCGGCCGTTGCCTGCCCCTCGATTCCCGTCGATCGCCCGCGCGGCGAACGACATCCATGTGTCCGTGCGCCGTCCGGGTTCCCGGGCGGCGTTCGATCCCGCCGTTTCTCCCTTCGCGCCGTTTTGCTCCCGCTCATCATGGTCCTGAATCCGCACGCCCATTCTTCGCGCCGACGCGCCGTTTCGACCGAGGGCGAGCTGCGCCTCACGCCGCTGGCGCGTGCGCTGGCCGTGGCGCTGGCCACCGCGGGTGCGATGGGCGTGGCCCAGGCGCGGCAGGCCTTCAGCCCCGCCTGGTTCGCCGACAAGGGCGCGGCGCAGGCCGGTGCGGTCCAGAGCGGGCGCCTGCCGAACGGCATGCCGGCGTCGAGCCTCACGAACCCGGGGCTGCAACAGCAGCAGGCGAATGTGCAGTTGCAGCGCTCGATCAGCAACCTGAACCTCGCGGCACAGGCCATCGCGGCGCAGCAGGCCGCCCAGGCGGCGGCGCGCGAGGCCGCGCGCAACACGCCGTCGTCGGTACCCGACGGTCTCACCGAAGGCGGGCTTGCGGTCGACACCCACAGCCTCACGGCCGGCTGGCACAACGCCAACAGACCCGAACAGACACCGTCGGCCGATGGCCGCACGCACGTGGCGATCCAGCAGACCGGCGACCGTGCGGTGCTGAACTGGGAGACCTTCAACGTCGGTCGCAACACCACGGTCGATTTCAAGCAACAGGCCGACTGGGCCGTGCTCAACCGCGTGAACGACCCGAAGGCGCGGCCCTCGCAGATCCAGGGCCAGATCAAGGCCGACGGCACGGTGCTCATCGCCAACCGCAACGGCGTCGTGTTCAGCGGCACCAGCCAGACCGACACGCGCAACCTCGTGGCCGCCGCCGCGCACATCAGCGACGACCAGTTCAAGGCGCGCGGCATCCACAGCGCCCGCGCGGGCGAAGGCTATGCACCGAGCTTCACCGATGCACAGGGCGCGGTGAAGATCGAGGCGGGCGCGCAGCTCACCACGCGCACACCGGCCTCGGTGACGCAGGGCGGCGGCTACGTGCTGCTGATGGGCAAGGAGGTGCACAACGCCGGCACCGTCACCACGCCGCGCGGGCAGGCGCAGCTTGCCGCGGGCGACTTCTTCATCGTGCGCCCCGGGCAGGGCACGGCCGAGAACACCTTCTCGACCACGCGCGGCAACGAGGTGGCGCCGCAGTTCCTGCCCGACAGCACGGCGGGGCAGGTGAGCAACACCGGCCTGCTGCGCGCACCCGAGGGCGACATCACGCTGGCCGGGCGCAAGGTGGTGCAGGACGGCGTGGCGCTGGCCACGACCACGGTCGACACGCGCGGCACGATCCATCTGTTGGCATCGGCCGCCGATGCGAAGAGCAGTGTCACCGTCACCGGGCGCGCGTTGAACGCGGTGCTGCTCGACACGCAGGACGGCCGCACCGCGCTCGACAGCCAGCGCAGCGCACTCATCAACGAGTCGGCCAGGCAGGACGTGCTGCGCCGGAGCGCCGCATTGGGCGCGTTCGACAACCTCTCGCAGCTCAACGACCGGCGCGACCTGTCGCGCATCGAGATCGTCTCGGGCGGGGGCGTGCTGTTCGAAGGTGCTTCGACCACGCTCGCCACCGGCGGCCAGATCGCGGTGAGCGCGGGCCGCCAGGGCGGGCGCAGCACCGTGGCCGACGGTGCGCGGCTCGACGTGTCGGGCGCCGTGGGCGTGCGGGTGGCCATGGCCTCGAACAACGTCGAGATCAACATCCAGGGCAACGAGCAGCGCGACGCGCCGGTCAACCGCGACACCACGATGCTCAACAACAGCAACGTGTGGATCGACCGGCGCAAGCTCACGCGTGTGGCGGCGGGCACCGGCGGCTACGACGGCGAGCGCTGGTACACGGCGGGCGGCCTGCTCGAGGTGGGCGGCTACCTGGGCCTGCAGGGCCACGGCATCGGCGAATGGGCGGCGCAGGGCGGCCACGTGGTCTTCACGGGCGCCGAGGTGGTGACGCAGGCAGGATCGAACATCAACCTCTCGGGCGGCACGCTGGACGTGCAGACCGGCGTCATCCGCCAGAGCTGGCTCAAGGGCCGCGACGGGCGGCTGTACGAGGCGTCGAGCGCGCCGGCCGACATCGTCTACACCGGCGTCTACAAGGGCTTCGAAGACGAACACAAGCGCTGGGGCGACAAGACCACGGGCTACTTCTACAACCCGCTGATCGGTCCGCAGCAGCGGCTCGAGAACGGCTACACGGTGGGCCGCGACGCGGGCCGCCTCGAAGTGGCGACGGGCGCGGCGGTGCTGCGCGGCGACATCACGGCCACCGCCTACCAGGGGCCGGGGCAGGGCACGAAGAGCGACGCCGCACTCGACGGCTACGCGCAGTCGCACGCTGCGGCGGCCCGCGCGGGCCAACTCACGCTCGGCAACGACCAGGTCGTCGGCTTCAACGACGACCCCGCGAAAGGTACGGTGGGCATCTTTCGCCAGTTGGTGCCGACGCTCGATCGCATCGTGTTCGAAGACGGTGCGGCAGGCGCCGACACGGCGAGGCTCGGGGCTGGCGACCCGCTGCCCGCTGCCGACAAGGAGGCGCTGCGCCTGGACAGCCGGCAGCTCAGCGGCTTCGGCCTGGGTTCGCTCGTGGCCGTGGCCGGCAAGGAGGTCGCGGTGGACGGCTCGCTGAGCGTGGCGCCGGGCGGGCGCATCGCGCTGCACGCGACGACGGTGGCGGTGCGCGCCGACCTGACGGCGCGCGGCGGCCAGATCATGCTGGGCAACGTGGTGCGCAGCGCCACCAACGTCGGGGCACCGGGCGACATCGGCCTGCCGCTGGCGGAGGGCACTTTGCCCGAAGCCATCGGCGTGCGCGTCGCGCCCGGCGTGACGCTCGATGCGCGCGGGCTGTGGAGCAACCTGCAGATGGACCCGTCGGGCAGCAGCGGCCTGCCGTACCTCGACGGCGGCGCGGTGCGCATCCGCACCACGGGCGCGATCGAACTGGCAGCGGGTTCGCTGATCGATGTGTCGTCGGGCGGCGCGGTGCTGGCCAACGGCAAGACGCGCGGCGGGCGCGGCGGCGATGTGGACCTGCTGGCGGACAGCAACACCTCGGTGGCGACCCACGGCCTGCTGCATGCGGATGGCGACATCCGGGGCTACGGCGTGAGCGGTGGCGGCACCTTGCGGATGGCGTCGGGCACGGGGGTGGTGATCGGTGGCGAGGCGCTCGGCGAGCGCGCGGCCACCGACCTGATCCTGCTGGAGGACTACAAGGTGGTCGCGGGCAGCATCCTGCCGGTTGATTACCAGTACGAGCGCACCCGCGCGCGCCCCGGGGAAGCGATGGGGTCGGCGCCGCTCTTTCTGGACAACGACACGAACGCCGTCACCATCGCCGCGGACTGGGTGCTGCCTCGCAGCGCCGCCGCGGTCGCGTTCAGCGTCCAGGCGATCGTGAACGGTTCGATCCAGCGCTTCAGGTCGTACTCCCGGGGCGATCCCCGGGAACCCCAGACGGTGCCTGCAGGGGCGAAGATCGTCGGAATGATCGGCCCCGAGGGCTTCCCCATCGACTACGTCGTTTCGGCTGCGATCTTTCCGAACGGAGTCGGTGTGCAAGGGCGCATGGTCACCGTTCCCACGGGCCATGTGGCCCCTGCCGAATTCATCGTTGCGAGCGGCACCCGGGTGGCGGCCGGCACGGTGTTCGACCGGCCCGTCACGGCCCTGGCGCAGATCGCCGTCGACAGCGGCATCTTCCAGTCGGGCTTCTCACGCTACGACGTCAACGGACACCTCGGGCTTGTCGTGGCCGACGGTGCGAAGCTCGACGTGCGCATGCCTGTCTACCGCTTCGCACCCGATGCGAAGACCGTTGCAGGCGGCAGCGCGCCCGATCGCGCGCTGGTGCCGTGGATGCCGCCGCTGTGGACCGAAGACCCGGTGCGCGGCGTGCTCACGCAGCGCGGCGGCGCGAGCCTGCAGTTGCAGGCGCTCGTGGACAACGGCGTTGCCACGGTGTCGCGGGCGCCGGTCGACGTGCGGTCGCGCGCGGAAATCACGGTCGATGCGGGCCAGTCCATCGGCCTGCGCGGTCGGGAGATCACGGTCGACGGCCTGCTGCGCGCACCGGGCGGCACGATCAGCTTGGAGGGCAGCGGGTTGCCGGGCGAACCCGGCCAGCCCGGGCTGGTGTGGATCGGCGAGCGCGCCGTGCTCGACGCCTCGGCGCGGGCTGCGGTGGCCTACGACAACTTCGGCCGGGCCTACGGCCAGGTGCCCGATGGCGGCACGATCCGCATCGGTGGCGCATTCGATTGGGAGCAGGGCAGCAGGACCCGGGCGCCCGAGGCCTTCGTCGTGATCCGTCCGGGCGCGCTGCTCGATGCGTCGGGCACGCGCGCGGACTTCGATCCCGGCGCGGGCGGGCCGCGCGGCATCACCTCGCCGGTGCCGGTGGCGAGCAATGGCGGCACCATCGTCCTCTCGTCGAGCCAGGGCCTCTACCTGGACGGCACGCTGCGTGCGGCGGCGGGCGGCGCGGGCGCTGCAGGTGGCACGCTGGCAGTGGCGCTCGAATCAGCGGTCTACCCGGGCGCGCTCACCACGGGCGAACTGCTGCGGCACCGCGAGATGGTGCTGGCCCAGACGCAAGGCGACAGCCCGCTCGCGGCGGCGACCTCGCGGTTCGACGCACGACAACTTCTGCGCACAGGCACGGGCCGGATCGGCGTGGATCGCATCGAAGCCGGGGGCTTCGACAACCTGTCGCTGCTGGTTCACGGACCGTTGAGCTTCGACGGCAGCGTCACGCTGAACCTGGGGCAAAGCCTGCGCTTCTACGCGGCGTCCTATGCCCACAGCGAGACCGCTGCAGCGGGTACATCGGTGTCGCTGAGCGCACCGTATGTGCGGCTTGCGGGTGTGCGCAGACCCCCCGCCCCCATCGAGATGCCGGAGGGCTCGGTCATGCCCGAAGCCGGGTGGGCACAAGGCCCCTCCACCCAGGCGGGCGATGGCACCTTCGCTGTCTCTGCCGACCTGATCGACGTGCGCGACCGGGTCGGCTTCGGTGCCCGCGCCGATGTCAACCTGGGCACGGCACGCTACACGGTGGACCGGCGCAGCTTCGGTTCCGTCGAGATCACCAGCCGGGGCGACATCCGCTTTCTGAGCGGCGGCGTGGGTCAAGGCCTCCAGGGCGACCTGACCACCGAGCTGTCGACGAGCGGCCAGATGACGTTGACGGCCGCCCAGATCTATCCGGCGACAGGCGCCAGCGCACAGATCCTGGCCGGCGTGATGCCACGGGACCCCGCCTCCGGCGAGGCGCCGCGCTATGCCGAGGGCAGTGTGCTGGCAATCCGCCGCCAGGGCGATGGCGAGGTCGCCATGCCGTACTCGGTGTTCGGCAGCCTGCGGCTCGGCGCCGAGACCATCGAGCAGGGCGGCATCCTGCGTGCGCCGCTGGGGCGCCTGCAACTGGGCTCGAACCTCACAGGCGAGGTGGCCGAACGGGTGACGCTGCTCGCAGGCAGCGAAACCTCGGTGAGCGGTGCGGGCCTGCAGATGCCCTATGGCGGCACGGTCGACGGCCTGATCTATCGCTACGGCGGACAGGCCGTGGCACCGGACGCAGCGGGCGGCATGGTCGGTGCAGCCATCGTCGGGCGCGGCATCGGCGCCAACGCCCGCCATGTCGACGCGCAGGCCGGCTCGCTGCTCGACCTGTCTGGCGGCGGCACGCTGTCGGGCGCGGGCTTCACCACCGGCCGGGGCGGCTCGGTCGACGTGCTGGCCACGCCGCTCGCGAACGCGAACCCCTTCAACGCCTACAGCGACCGCCGCAGCGGCGTGTACGCCATCGTGCCCGGCAGCGCGGCCCGCTATGCGCCGGTGGCGCCCGAGGCGGGCTTCGGCGCACCGGCGGTGGGACAACAGGTCACCCTTGCGGCCGGCGTACCGGGCCTGCCGGCCGGCACCTACACGTTGATGCCCTCGACCTATGCGTTGCTCCCCGGCGCCTTCCGCGTGGAGATCGGCGCGGGCGACCGCATCGGCCTGTCGGGCGTGACCGGCGTGGGCAACGGCTCGTATGTCGCGCCCGGCTACCTGGGCGTGGCCCACACCGCGATCCGCGAGACGCTGCCGAACCGCCTGGTGCTCACGCCGGGCACGCAGGTGCGTGCGCATTCAAGCTACCGCGAGACCGACTACAACACGTTCATGCGCGCGGACGCAGCGCGCCAGGGCTTCGCGCGCGGCATGCTCACGGTCGACGCGAAGACGCTGGACGTCTTCCTGGCCAAGCCCACCGACAGCGACACGAACCGCCTGGGCTTCACCTTCGACGGCCAGGTGCGCCTGGATGCGGCGCCCGGCACCGACGGCTTCGGCGGCACGGTGAACGTGCGCGGGCTGGGCGAGGTGCTGGCGGCGGGGCAGACGGCCGCCGCCGACCTGGCCGGATCGTCGGTGCGGGCCGACGAACTCAGCAAGCTGCATGCGCCGCGGCTGGTGCTCAATGGCGGCATCTTCGTCGAGTACGGCCAGCGCGGACGGCTGGCCACGATCGGCGGCGACGGCAGCTTGGTGGTGCGCAGCGGCGCGCACCTGTCGGCCGGCGACATCGTGCTGGCGGGCAGCCCCAGCTACGCGGGCGAGGGGCAGATCGTCATCGAGGAGGGCGCCTCGCTCAGCACCCTGGGCCAGAAGGCCTCGGGCTTCGATTCGAGCGCGGGCTATGTGTTCACAGGCACCTCGGTGCTGGCGCTGTCGAATGGCTGGTTCAACCTGCAGCTGGGCACGCCGGCGGATGCGCAGTACGCGGTCGGCCTCCATGTCGGCCAGTGCGTGACAGCCTCGTGCAGCGGCACCACGCAGCTGGTGTCCGAGGGCACGCTGGCCATCGCCACGAACGGCGCGCTGACGCTGACCGACAACGTGTCCTACGGCACGCGCAACCTGTCGCTCGCGGTGGCGGCGGTCAACCTCGGCGAGGATGCGGCCATTGCCACCGCAGGCGCCAACGGCCGCCTGCCGCTGGGCCTGGCGCTGAACCAGGTGCGGCTGGACCGCCTGCTGGCGGGCAACACCGCCATCGGCGCGCCGGCGCTGGAGACCTTGATCCTCAACGCGCGCGACGCCGTGAACATCTTCGGCGCCGTGAAGCTCGACGCCAGTGGCCTCGACCGGCTGGTGTTCGGCACGCCGGCGATCCACGGCTACGGCGCGGCGGGCGATGTGGCAGCCATCCGGGCGGGCGAATTCGTCTGGTCCGGCTCCGACGCCGTGCCCGGCGCGGCCATGGCCGACCTGCTGGGAGCGGGCACGCTCGACATCGGCGCCCGCACCATCGTGCTGGGCCACGGCCCGTATGCACAGCCCAGCGGCCAGGCCACCGATGCGCGCCTGGCGCTGGGCTTTGCCGACGTGAAACTGAACGCCAGCGAACGCGTCACGGCCAGCGGTCGCGGCACGCTCGCGGTGCACCAGCGGCAGGGCGCGTACACGCCGGGCGAGGGCTATGCCTACGAAGGCGGCAACCTCGCGGTGGTGGCGCCGGTGCTCACGGGGCAGGCGGCCTCGACGATGCGCATCACCGCGGGCGGCGACATCACCGTGGCCGTGCCCGAGGGCGTGGCGCCCGGCACGAGCGACGCGCTGGGCGCGACACTGGAACTCAGGGGGAAGCGCGTCGGGCTGGAGGGCAGCATCGTGCTGCCCTCCGGCCGGCTGGTGCTGGCGGCGACGGACAACGTCACGCTCGGCGCGGCCTCGCGCATCGACCTGTCGGGCCGCACCGTGACGCTGTTCGACGTGGCGAAGGACAGCGCCGGCGGCGAGCTGCTGATGACCAGCGCGGCCGGCCACATCACGCAGGCGGCGGGCGGCCTCATCGATGTGTCGGCGCACCGCCAGCGCGGCGGCACGATCGAGGCCGTGGCGCTGGGCGAGGGCGCCGGCCATGTCGCGCTGGACGGCGCGCTGCGCGGCGCCGCCAGCGGCAGCTACGACGTCGGCGGCACCCTGGTGCCCTACGACGCGGGCGAGCTGACCGTGCGCGCTCGGACCCTGCCCGACTTCGCGGGCCTGAACCAGCGGCTCAACGACGGCGGCGTGTTCGGCGCGCGGCGCTTCCAGATCAAGCAGGGCGACCTCGTGGTGGGCGACGGCGTGAAGGCGCGCGAGGTGTCCATTGCGCTGGACGGCGGAAGCCTGCGCGTGGACGGGCGCATCGACGCGAGCGGCGTGCAGGTCGGCACCATCCGGCTGGCCGCGGCGGGCGACCTGCGCGTGAACGGCACGCTCGACGCGCACGGCACCGGCCTGCGCGTGGACAGCGCGGGCCGCATCATCGACAGCCCGAACCGCGCCGTGGTCGACCTCACGAGCCGCGACGGCACGCTCACGCTGGGCAGCGGCGCACGCATCGACCTGCGCGCCGGCACCGACGTGCCGGTGGGCACCCGCGCCGGACAGAACGACGGCCGCGCGCGCGGCACGCTCGACCTCAATGCGCCGCGCCTCGGCGCGGACGACGTGGCCGTGGCGGTCGAGGGCACGCCCACCATCGTGGGCGCGAAGACCGTCGCGGTGAATGCCTTCCGCACCTACGACGACGCGCCGCTGGCTTCCACGCCCGACGTGACGGGCCACAGGCCGCAACTGATCACGCAGAAATTCCTCGACGAGATCGACGGCCACAGCGTCGCCTTCATCGACAAGGCGCTGGTCAATGCCTCGCTGTCGGCACGCCTCGCAGGCCTGGGCAGCTACCACCTGCGCCCGGGCGTGGAGATCGTGAGCGACCGGCTGAACAACCCGAACGGCGACCTCACGGTGGACGGCGACCTCGACCTCTCGGGCTACCGCTACGGCCCCGCGGCGCACCGCGGCGATCCGGCGCGGCGCGGCTTCGGCGAGCCCGGCAAGCTGGTGATCCGCGCGGCCGGCGCACTCAACGTGCACGGCAGCATCAACGACGGCTTCGCGCCACCGCCGGCCACGCCGGACGACGTGGGCTGGATGCTCGGCGAAGGGCGCTACGCCGGCGGCGCCGTCATCGTGCCCATCGATGGCGTGACGCTCGACACCGGCACCCGCTTTCCCGCGGGCGCCACCCTCAACTACAGCGTGGCCGTGAACCCCACCACGCTGCCCGCCGGCACCGTGCTGCCCGTGGACGCGGTGCTGCAAGCGCCGTGGAGCCTGCCGGCCGGCACCGTGGTCGCGGCCAACATCTACCGCCCCGACGGTTCGCTGGCCCATGCCGCCGGCTCGGTGCTGGCCACGGCCGTGACGCTGCCGCCCGAGACGCGGCTGGGCGCCGGCACCGCGTTGCGCTCGCCGGCCTCGGTGGGTGCGCTGACCTGGCCCAAGGGCGTGGAGCTGCCCGTGGAGATGACCATGGCCGGCCCGCTGCAGCTCGCGCGCGGCGCGCTGATTCCGTCGAACACCTTGCTGGAACTGCCCGGCAACACGCCGGTGCAGCTGCGGCCCACGGTCGATGGCGTGCAGGGGCGCAACTGGGCGATCGCTCCGATGCTCGGTGAAGGCGCCACCTCGTGGGACCTGCAGCTGGTGGCGGGTGCCGACCTCGGCGCGGCCGACCGCCGGGCAACGCGGCCGGATTCGCGCGCGGCGCTGCAGCTGGCCGATGCGCACAGCGTGCTGAAGTTCAGGATCGAAACGCCCGGTGGCATGGTCTGGGCGCCGGGCAACTGGTTCGGCCATCCACCCGGCACACCGGTATCACCCGATGAACTTTTCTGGTGCGACGTCAGCGCAGAGCAATGCATGCCCGGCGGTGGCGGCGATCCGGTCGCCATCGGCTCACCGAGCAACGCCGTCGCCTTCAGCGTGCTGCGCACCGGCACCGGCGACCTCGAACTGCTGGCAGCCGGCGACCTGCGGATGCGTTCGCCCTTCGGCGTGTACACCGCCGGCACGGCCACCGCGACCGAGGCGGGCCACAACCGCCCGCGCGGCACCAACGCCGACGGCCTGCTGGGGCCGCAGTCGCCGCTGACCGACTACAACGGCGCGCTCTCGGCCTACCGCGCGTGGTACCCCGACCAGGGCGGCAACCTGCTGATCGCGGCGGGCGGCGACCTCGTGGGTCACATCGTCTCCGATGAACGCTCGAGCGTGCTGGCCGGCAACTGGCTCTGGCGGCAAGGCTCGGGCACGGCGGGCATCGACAGCCCGATCCCGAGCGCATGGTGGATCAACTTCGGCGCCTACATCGGCGGCACTGTCGTGCCCGGCACGTTCACCCCGCCGACGCTGGCAGGCTTCACCGGCTTCGGCACGCTGGGCGGCGGCAACCTGAGCGTGCGTGTCGCTGGAGATGCAGGGGCCATCGCACCGCGCACGCCGCAGCCACTGGTGAACTCGCAGGACAGACCCAGCAGCGGCGGGCTCGTGCTCGCGGTGGCGAGCACCGGCCGCGTCGGCGCGGACGGTGCGCTGACCCTCACAGGCGGCGGCGACATCGACATGCGCGTGGCCGGCGCCCTGAACCCGCACCGCGCGCTCAACGGGGCCGCGGAGAACCTCGTGCTGACCGGCGCCATCGCCAACCTGCGCGGCGGCACCGACGTGCGCGCGGCGTCGATCGGCAGCCTGGGCCTGCAGTACCTGTCGAGCAACTTCAACCTGAGCGACCCGATCGACACGCGTGCCATCGATCCCTTCAACCCGACCTTTGCCGATGCGCGCGGCGGCATCAACCTGCTGCCGGGCGACGCGACGATGCGCCTGAGCACGCGCGGCGACCTGGTGCTCGGCGCCGCGGCCGACCCCGGGCGCGTTCCGACGCCGAACACCTCGGCCTTCAGCGTCGGCGGCACCGGCTACGACGGAGGCGGGCAGGGCTGGTTCAGCCTGTGGAGCGACCGCAGCGCGATCGACCTGCTGTCGGCGGGCGGGCACCTCACGCCCGTGATGGCACGCCGGGACAGCGCCGACGCGACATTGAAGACGACTTCACCCGACGCATGGATCGTCTATCCGGGCATCTTTCACGCCGCCGCGTTGACGGGCAACATCTACGCCGGCTACGCGGCGCTGCCGCAAGCACGGTACTACCCCGTGGCACTGAGCTACGGGCTGACCCTGGCGCCTTCCGCACGCGGCGAATTCGAGATGCTGTCGGGCGGCTCGATCTACGCGGGCCAACTCGGCATGGGCATGTCGGGCACCGGCACGCCGCTGCCGACGCCGTTCAATCCCGCATTTGTCGGACAAGCGCCGGGGGCTGCGGAGGTGCTGGTCACCAACACATCGTCCACGGGCTCCGCCTTCCCGGGGAATCTGTTCTACGGCCAGACCACGCTGTTTGCCTTCGGCCCGAACACGGCCGCGCAGCCGCTGCCCCGCGACGTCGCGGCGCCGCCCGTTCGCTTCTATGCAGGCAGCGGCGACATCGTGGGCCTGCGCACCGGGGAGACCCTGACCCTGCCCGACGGCAGCGCGACCTGGTACCAGGCCGCCGGCCCGGTCTGGATCAAGGCCGGCCGGGACATCGTCAACACCGGCGATGCGCCGGGCACGTTCTGGGGGGAAGTTCCGACCGAGCTCCCGAGCATGCGTTCACGCGGCAACCTCATCGTCCACCAGCAGCCCACCGACGTCTCGGTGATCTCCGCCGGCCGCGACATCCTCTACGCCAACATCGACATCGCCGGCCCCGGCACGCTCGAAGTCTCGGCGGGCCGGCACCTGCGGCAGGAAGACCGCGGCGGCATCACCTCGATCGGCCCCATCGTGCCCGGCGACACACGGCCCGGCGCCTCGGTGGCGCTCATGGCCGGCGTGGGCGCGCAGGCGGCGACGCAGGGGCTGGACATGGCGCCGGTCCGCGCGCGCTACCTCGACCCCTCGAACCGCGCCGAAACCGGCACGCCGCTGGCGCAGCAGCCGGGCAAGGCCGCGAAGACCTACGAGGCCGAACTGGCTGCCTGGCTGAAGGCGCGCTACGGCTTCGACGCCGGCAGCACCGCGCAGGCGCTCGCGTACTTCGACGCACTGGCCCCGGCGCAGCAGCGCATCTTCCTGCGCGAGGTGTACTACGCCGAGCTGCGCGAAGGCGGGCGCGAGTACAACGACGCGGACGGTCCGCGCCAGGGCAGCTACCTGCGCGGGCGCGAGATGATCGCCACGCTGTTCCCCATGCGGGCGGCGCTCGACGGCGACATCACCATGTTCGGCGGCTCGGGCGTGCGCACCCAGTTCGGCGGCGACATCGACATGCTTGCGCCGGGCGGCAGCATCATCCTGGGCGTGCAGGGCGCGGTGCCGCCGGCCACCTCGGGCGTGCTGACGCAGGGGCAGGGCAACATCCGCTTCTTCAGCGAGGGCAGCCTGCTGCTCGGGCTGTCGCGCATCATGACCACCTTCGGCGGCGACATCCTCGCGTGGTCGGAAAAGGGCGACATCAACGCCGGGCGCGGCGCCAAGACCACGGTGGTGTTCACGCCGCCCAAGCGCGTGTACGACAACGTCGGCAACGTCGAGGTATCGCCGCAGGCCCCGAGCTCGGGCGCGGGCATCGCGACGCTGGCGCCCATCGCCGAAGTGCCGCCGGGCGACGTCGACCTGATCGCGCCGCTGGGCACCATCGACGCGGGCGAGGCGGGCATCCGCGTGTCGGGCAACGTCAACGTGGCCGCGCTGCAGGTGGTGAACGCCGCCAACATCCAGGTCAAGGGCGAATCGGCCGGCCTGCCGGTGGTGGCCTCGGTGAACGTGGGCGCGCTGACCAACGCCAGTGCCGCCGCCTCGCAGGCCAGCATGGCGGCGCAGGACGTGATGCAGCGCGAACGCGCGGCGGCGCGCCAGGCGCTGCCGTCGGTGTTCACGGTGCGCGTGCTGGGCTTCGGCAACGAGCCCGCAAGCGGGGGTGCCGGCAACGGCGCACAGGCGCCAGCCGACAGCGCCAAGGCCAGCACCACCGCCGCCAGCTACAACCCGCGCAGCGTGATCCGCGTGCTCGGCGGCGGCAGCAGCCTGCCGCCGGCGATGAGCCGGCAACTGACGGACGAGGAGCGCGCCAACCTGCAACGCTGAACGACCCGTCGAGCCCGCGCCCCGGCCGACGGGCGCCCGTGTTCCTTCCCTTGTTGTCCCAGGCCTGGCCGCTGCCGCCACCGGAGAGTCCGGGGCGGCGCGACGGGCGCTCAGCGAAACCGACCATGACTCCCCATCCTCACGCCTTGCGACGCGCCCCGGACCGGTTCTCCTCGATGCGGCCTTCGGTCTGGCGCCTGATCGACGACCGGGTCGCGCTGCCCGCGCTGCGCCCGGCCCCACGGCCGGTGGCGGCGCCGACGCCGGGCGTGCAGCTGCAGCAGCATCTCGTGGCGCAGTACGCACCGCTGCAACGGCGCCTCGAACGGCAGCTCGGCTGCGCGGACCTGGCCAGCGAATGCCTGCACGAGGCCTGGCTGCGGCTGGGCGAATGCACGCTGCAGGAGGTGCCCGCGAACCCCGACGCCTACGTGTACCGCGTGGCGTCCAACCTCGCGATGGACCGCATCCGCGCGCGCAAGCGCTGGCAGGGCGTGAGCGCGGAGGGCGCCGACCTGGAGGCGATGGCCGACCCGCGCCCCGGCCCGGCGCAGATCGCGCAGGCGCGCTCGGACGTCGCCGCCATCGACCGCGCCATGGCACGCCTGCCGCAGCGCCATCGTTCGGTGCTGCTGGCGCTGCGCTGGCACGAGATGTCGCGCCAGGACGTGGCCCGGCGCCAGGGCACGACGGCGCGGCGGGTCGACACCACGCTGCGGCAGGCGCTGGCCGAATTGCGTCGGGACGGCGCGGCAACGTGAAGGGAGCGAACAAGATGAAGTGGATGTCGCCGTTGCGGGTCACCATGCAGGAGCTCGATGCCCGGCTCTCGAAGATCGTCGAGCGCGCGCGCGAAGGCCCGGTGGCGGTCAACCGCTACGGCTCGCCCTGGGTCTGGATCGTGAGCCACCAGGCCTGGGTGCAGGCCGACAACCTGCGCGCGCTGGTGCCCCAGAGCCACCCGCTGGTGGCACTGCGCGACCAGGTGGAAGACACGCTGCGCCACGAGCGCACGCTGCTGGCCGAGCTGGAGCGCCAGCATGGCGGCACGGTCGATGCGGCGACGCTGTTCAAGAGCCTGATGCTGCAGATCATCTATTCGCTCGAAGACGCGCAGAAGGTGCACGAGAGCCTGGCCTACAACATGCTCTTTCGCTGGTTCGTGGGCTTCGAGCGCTTTGCCGACGAGCTGCCCGCGCGCGCCGCCTTTGCGCGCGAACTCGAAGCCTTCGGCGGCGATCCGCGTGCGGTGCGTGTCGTGACGCGGGCGCTGTCGGGCGCCTTCCTGCCGGAGTCGGGCGACGGCGATTTCCGCGTCAACCGCGGGCTGCTGCATGCGCTGTCGAACTGGGCCTCGGCGCCGGATGCGCGCCCGCGCGAAACGGCGCCCTGAGCGCCGCGAAGGTTCAGGGCGCGACGCGCACGATGCCGGGCGCCGTGGGCAGCACCGGCGCGGCGATGCGCAGCGAGGTGCCGGCCTTGTCGACCGTCACCGCGTCGGCCTCGATGCCTGCCAGCGTGAGCGCGCGGCCCAGCGCATCGCCGACCCGGTAGGGCTGCGGCGCGCCGTCGTTCACCGACAGCACGGCCACGCCGGCCTGGCCCGCGCCCTTGATCAAGCCCTTGACCGCGATGTTCGCGCGGACCTCGCCGGGCCCGAACCAGGCGGCGAGCGCATCGGCCGTGGGATCGGCGACAGCGGCCTGCGCGGGCGCGGCGCGCACCGGCGGCGCGGCCGGCGTGAGCAGCCGGGCCCATGTCACGACACCGGCCACGACCAGCGACAGGCCCGCGGCATGAACGAGAAGGCGGGCGGAGGGGGGCGTGAAAGGGCGCATGGTGAAGGGCGGTCAGCGGGCCGCGAGGGCGGCGGGCACCCCCTGTGTCTATCACGCGGGCGTTGGGGTTTCGTGTCAGCACTGCGTTTCATCGCGGCATCACGCAGCCTGCCTAGCATCGGCCGCATGGCGTGTTTCCACGACGGGATGACGAGCGGCATGCGACCACGCATGGGCGGGGAGCGCGGCTTCTCGCTGATCGAACTGATGATCGTGCTGGTCATCGTCGGCATCGCCACCGCCGCGATCGGCCTGGGCATCGCGCCCGACCCCGCGCAGGAACTGCGGCGCGACGCGCGCGAACTGGTGCGGCACCTGGCCGTGGCGCAGAACGAGGTGCGCGTGGACGGCCGCACGATCGCGTGGCAGGCCGATGCCGAGGGCTACCGCTTTGCGCGCGGCACCTGGGTGCAGCGCGGCGGCAGCGCGATCCCGCAGGTGACGACGCTCGGCGCGCTCGACACCTTTGCCGCCGACGACGAACTGCGCCCGCGCGGCTGGCGCGTGGGGCCCGTCGAGGTCGTGCCGGCGGGGCCGGTCGTGCTCACGTCGGAGCCCGTGGGCGCCAGCTGGCAACGCGAACTGCGGCATGGCGCGGCCACGGTGACGGTGACGCGGGATGCGTCCGGGGCGTTTCATGTGCGCTAAGAACCGCGGCTTCACGCTGATCGAAATCCTCATCGCGCTGACCATCGTGAGCATCGCGCTGGCCGCGATCGTGCGCGCCTCGAGCCTCACCATCGGCAACCTCGGCCTGCTGGAGCGGCAGTCGCTGGCGATGCTGTCGGCGGGCAACCAGCTGGCGGAACTGCAACTGGGCGGCGCGCCCACCACGCCGGGCGTGTCGCGCAGCGACTGCCCGCAAGGCGGAATCCGCTTCGTCTGCCGGCTGGAGGTCGGGACCGTGGTCGATGGCTTGCGGCCGGTGCGCGTGCAGGTCTACGCGGCCGATGACGAAGACCGGCTGCTGGCCACGCTGCACACACGCAGCGCACCGCCATGAAGCGCACGCAGCGCGGCTTCACGCTGGTCGAAGTGATGATCGCCATCGCGCTCATGGCCGTGCTCGCCGTGATGTCCTGGCGCGGCCTGGACAGCGTGAGCCGCGCGAACGACCAGCTCGAAGACCGCACCGAGCGCGTGGCCCGGCTGCTGCGCGCGCTGGACCAGTTCGAGCGCGACGTGGCTTTGCGAGCGACCACCGAGCTGCCGGTGCCGGCGACTGCATCGGCGAATCCTTCGGCCGCCGCGCCGCTGCTGCCGGTGGCGATGCAGGCGCGCCAGCCGAACGGCGCACCGTTCGTGGTCGAGATCGTGCGCACCGCGCCGGCCGCGCCCGGGCAGTGGCAGCGCGTGCAATGGTGGGTGCGCGGCGATGTGCTCTACCGCGCGGCGGGGCCCGTGTCGGCCGTGTTCCCGCTGCAGGCGCCCGAGCCTGCGGACCGGGTGGCGGTGCTCGACGGTGTCGCCACCTTCCAGCTGCGCGCCTGGGAGCCCGGCCTGGGCTGGCGCCGCCTGCCCGGCGTGGCGCCGGCACGCGCACCGGCCACCGGGGTGGAACTGCTGCTGGCGGTGTCGGCGGGCAACGACGCCACGCCGCGGTCGTTCCGGCGCGTGCTGGCGTTCTGAACTGCGTCAGGCCTCAGGTGCGCGCAGGCGCGGCTCCCAGTCTTCGACGCGCCCCGCGTCCACCCGCTTGCGAAAGGTGGCGCGCCAGCGCTCGGCCAAAGCGGGCAGGGCGGCGGCCTGTTCCCATTCGGGGGCGAAGCGCGCGTCGCGCGAGAACAGCAGCGCGATGAGGCGCGACAGCGGCCACTCGGGATGCGGGCGTTCCACGCGCGTGGCCAGGGCGCCGGCCCGCACCCAGCCGGGTTCGAGCACGCGGTAGTACCAGCCCGTGCAGCCGCGCGCCTGCATCTCGCGCGCCATGCCGGGCCTGCCGAAGTGCGCATCGAGCTTCCAGCACGGCTGCCGGCCCTGCGACACCTGCACGCGCGCGTCGCCGAGCTGGACCACGTCGCCGATGCACACGGTCGATTCGTTCCAGCCCGTGGTCGAGATGTTCTCGCCGAAGGCGCCCGCGTGCGCCAGCAGCTCGGTGCGGTGGCCACCCGCCGCCCAGCCCGCGTAGTGCTCGCGCGGGTAGTGGTGCACGGCCTTCTCTACACCGCCGTGGATGCGCAGGTCGGCCTGCGCGTCGCCCTGCAGGCCGGTGGGCGACAGCCACAGCGCATCGGCCGTGGGCGTCTTGCGGATGCCGCTGCGCGAACGGCCGTCGGGCAGCAGGACCACGGGGCCGACCAGCAGCGCGTCGATGGGCAGGGCGGGCTGCGTCATGCGAGCGGGTCCAGCCATGCGGTCAGCATGCGCGTCGCGGCATCGGAGCGCACCTCGGCCAGCTCGGCGCTGCGGGCGCGCAGCGCGGGGATGTCGATGCCGGCCGCGGCCAGTTCGTGGTGGTGCCCGATGAGCCAGGGCTCGATGCGCGCGGGGTCGGCCTCGGGATGGAACTGCAGCGCGAGCGCATGGCGGCCGTGGCGGAAGGCCTGGTGCGGCGTGCGTGCGGTGCTGGCGAGCAGTTCGGCGCCGGGCGGCAGGTCGAAGGTGTCGCCGTGCCAGTGCAGCACGGGTTCGCCCTCCAGCGCCGCGAGGCACGAGGCCTGGCCCGCCGCGCTCAGGTCGACCGGCGCCCAGCCGATCTCCGTGTGCCCCGACGGATACACGCCCGCGCCGAGCGCACGGGCCATGAGCTGCGCGCCCAGGCACAGACCCAGCGTGGGGCGCTGCAGCGCAAGCCGTTCGCGCAGGCCGGCGATCTCTTCTGCGAGCCAGGGGTAGGTCGCCGTGTCGTACGCCCCGATGGGGCCGCCGAGCACCACGACGAGGTCGGCGTGGCGCCACTCGTCAACGCTGAGCGCGGACGGGCCCGCCTGCCGGTAGTCGATAACGTGGCCGGCCTGGGTGAGCACGTTGGCGAAGCGTCCGAGGTCTTCGAAAGCGAGGTGTTGCAGGGCGATGCATGGCATGCGGCGAGTGTCCTTTCTTCTTTCAGGCGCGGCAGGCGGTGTCGTCGCACGGGCCGTCTGGCGATGCATCGCTCGCAGGCTGCGCGATGAGGTGCGCAGGCGCCTCCTCGGCCGCCAGCTGCCCGATGGCAGCGCCCAAGGCCATGTCGTCGATCAACCCGAAGTGGCTCATGCGCAGGCGCCCCTGCCGGTCGACCAGCACCGTGCTCGGCGTGCCCTGCCACTGGTAGTCGCGCATCGTGGCGGGAATGCCGCCGGTGGGCGAGGGCTGGTCGATGCCGATGGGGAAGCCCAGTCGGTACTCGCGCACGAAGGCGTCGAGCGCGGCGGGCGTCATGACGTCGTGGTGCTCGAACACCGAGTGCAGGCCGATCACCGCGACGTCTTTCGCGGCGAAGAGCTGCCGCGTCTTCTTCGCCTGCGGCAGGCCGTGCGACACGCAGGCCGGGCACAGCATCTGGAACGCATGCAGCACCACGACCCGGCCGCGCAGCGACGCGAGCGTGACGGGCGCGTCGGTGTTGAGCCACTGCGCGACCTGCAGCTCGGGCGCCTCGGGGCGTGGCCAGGCCATGTCAGGCCGTCTCGGTGCGCAGCTTCACCTGCGGGAAATCCACCGGCACCTGGAAGGCCACGTTCACGTAGTTGGTGAACAGGTTCAGCGCGACGTGGGCCAGGATCTCGACGATGTGCCGGTCGTCGAAGCCCACGGCGCGCAGGGCCTGCACGTCGGCGTCGTTCACCTGGCCGCGTGCGTCGACGAGCTTGAGCGCAAAGCGCAGTTCCGCCGCCGTGCGCGGGTCGGTCGATTCGCCGGCCTGCGCGGCCGTCATGTCGGCGGCCGACACGCCCGCCTTGCGGCCCAGCGCGGTGTGCGCTGCAAGACAGTAGTGGCAGGCGTTGCGGTCGGCCACGGCCACGGCGATCTGCTCGCCGAGCTGCGCCGGAATGACGCCGCCGCCGAGCGCGCCGAACGATCCCCAGAGGCTGCGCAGCGCCGCGGGCGAGTTGGCGACGGCGCGGAACATGTTCGGCGTGGCGCCGAAGGCACCGTGGATCTGGGAGAGCAGGACCTGGGCGTCGCCGGTGGCGGCGGTGTCCGAGACGAGGTGGATTCGGGACATGAAGACTTCCTTTCAGGGGTGGTGACAGCAATGACGTTGATGGCAGTGTCTTCCAGCAGTCCGTATGATTTGAATGCTTTCATCCATTCAACATACCTTTTCGTCCAATGTCGGCCCAGACTCCTCCGCCCATCGACAGGCTCTCGTCCCTGCTCGAGCGTTTCCGTGTGCGGGCCCACCTGTTCCACACGGGGCCGCTGTGCGGCGTGACGCACTTCGCGGCGAAAGAGGGGCGCAGCTTCCTGCATGTGATGCGGCGCGGCGAGATGGTGGTCACGCATTCGGCGCCGTCGGTGCGCGCGGCCAGCGTGCCGCGCAAGCTGGTCGTGAAGGAGCCCAGCCTGCTGTTCTACCCGCGCCCGCTGGCGCACGACTTTCACAACGCGCCCACCGAAGGCTCGGACTTCGTCTGCGCCACGGTCGACTTCGACGGCGGCGAGGCGCACCCGCTGGTGCGCGCCTTGCCGCCGCTGGTGCGGCTGCCGCTGCACGCGGTCGACGGCCTCGAAGCTTCGCTGGCGCTGCTGTTCGCGGAAACCGGGCGCGTGCTGTGCGGGCACCGGCTGCTGGCCGACCGGCTGTTCGAGGTGGTGCTGATCCAGCTGCTGCGCTGGCTGCTCGACCATCCGCAGGAGAGCGGCGTGCCCGCCGGCCTGCTGACGGGCCTGGGCGATCCGCAGCTGGCGCGCGTGCTGGTCGCGCTGCACGAGCGCCCGGGCGAGCCCTGGCCGCTCGAACAGATGGCCACCGAGGCCGGCATGTCGCGCAGCGCGTTCGCGGCGCGCTTCAAGTCGGTGGTGGGCGCGACGCCCGCCGACTACCTCGCGCAGTGGCGCCTGACGATCGCGCAGGCCGAGCTGCGCACGGGCGCGTCGGTCAAGGCGATTGCCGACAGCCTCGGTTACGCGAACGCTTCGGCGCTGTCGCGCCTGTTCGCGCAGAAGGTGGGCGTGTCGCCGCGCGAATGGCTCGCGCGGCAGTCTGCTTGAACGTTCAGTTCGCGGCGCTCAGGAAGCGCTCGGTCAGCAGCACCCAATAGGCGCCGCCCACGGCAACGTTGCTGTCGTTGAAGTCATAGCCCGGGTTGTGGACCATGCAGGCGCCGTGCGCGTCGCCGTCGCCATTGCCGATGAGCAGGTAGCAACCGGGCACGCGCTCCAGCATGAAGGCGAAGTCTTCGCTGCCCGGCAGCGGTGGCGTCTGCCAGGTGACCTGCGCCGGGCCCACGAGTTCTTCGGCCACGGTGCGCGCGAAGGCGGTTTCTTCGGGCGTGTTGACCAGCACCGCGTAGCCGGGCCGCCAGTCGATCTGCGCCTGCACGCCGAAGCTCTCGGCCTGCGCGGCCACCAGCGCCTTGATGCGGGTTTCGATCTTCTTGCGCACCTCGCGGTCGAGGGCGCGCACGCTCAGCTCGAGCACGGCGCTCTGCGGGATCACGTTGTTGGCCTTGCCCGCATGGATGGCGCCCACCGTGACCACCGCCATCTGCAGCGGATCGATGTTGCGCGAGACCACGCTCTGCAGCGCCATCACGGTGCTGGCCGCGGCCACGATGGGGTCGGCCGCGCGGTGCGGCATGGCGCCATGGCCGCCCACGCCGGTGAGGGTGATGGTGGCGTAGTCGGACGAGGCCATGGCCGGGCCTTCGCGCATTGCCAGCCGGCCCTGCGCCATGCCGGGCATGTTGTGCATCGCGAAGATGGCGTCGCAGGGGTAGCGCTCGAACAGGCCGTCGTCGATCATGCGCACCGCGCCGCCGCCGCCTTCCTCGGCGGGCTGGAAGATCAGGTTCAGCGTGCCGTCGAAGCGGCCGCGTTCGGCCAGGTGCTGCGCCGCCGCCAGCAGCATCGCCGTGTGGCCGTCGTGGCCGCAGGCGTGCATCACGCCCGTGTGCGCGCTGGCGTAGGCCAGGCCCGTGGCTTCGTCGATGGGCAGGGCGTCCATGTCGGCGCGCAAGCCGAGGCGGCGCGTGCCGCTGCCGCGCACCAGCCGGCCCACCACGCCCGTGCCGCCCACGTGGCGCTCGACGGTGTAGCCCCAGGCCTGGAGCTTCTCGGCCACCAGCGCCGAGGTGCGGTGCTCGTCGAAGCCGAGTTCGGGGTGCTGGTGGATGTCGCGGCGGATGCCGATGAAGGTGTCGGCGCTGGCGTGCAGGTCGTTCAGGAGGGGGGTGGTGCTCATTGGGGTTCCAGGCGGATGGACTTGGCGATGTCGCGGTAGCGCGCGGTTTCGGCTTCGTAGAACTTCGCCGATTCGGCCAGCGTCGTCTGCGGCGAGGCCAGCTGCGTCTGGGCCGCGAGCTGCTCGCGCACGCTGGTTTCCTTCAGCGCCGCGCCGACGGCCTGGTGCAGCTTCTGCACCACGTCCTCGGGCGTGTTCTTGCGCACGAAGAAGCCGCTCCAGGTCTTGTAGTTGAAGTTCTTCAGCTCCTTGCCTTCGCTGGCGGTGGGCACGTTCCTCAGCAGCTCCGAGCGCTGTCCGCCGAGCTGGCCGAGGATCTTCAGCCGGCCCTGGTCGGCCAGCGCGCCCATGGCGGCGCTGTACACCAGCACGGCAAAGTCGACCTGGCCGCCGCCGATATCCTGCAGCAGCGGCGCGTTGCCCTTGTAGGGCGCGTGCATGAGCTTCACGCCGGTGTCCAGCTGCACCTTCTCGAGGATCAGGTGGTAGAGCGAGCCGATGCCCACGCTGCCGTACGACAGCGGCTTGTCGGGCGACTTGCGCGCCAGGGCAATGAGTTCGTCGACGCTGTTGGCCGGCAGGTCCTTGCGGGCGACGAAGACCATCACGGCCTCGGCCACCGGGTGCACCATGCGGAAGTCTTCGGCCTTGAGCTTCACGGCCGCATTGGCCAGCGGCGCCAGGATGATCTCGTTGGGCGAGCCCTGGAAGAGGTAGTAGCCGTCGGCCGGCGCGGCCAGCACCTTCTGCGCGGCCATGGCGCCGCTCACGCCGCCCAGGTTCTCCACGACCACCTGCTGGCCCAGCGCCTTGCCCAGCGGCACGGTGAAGATGCGCGCGGTGGCGTCCGAGGGGCCGCCGGCCGGGTAGGGAACCATCAGGTTCACGGGCTTGGCGGGAAAGCCGTCGGCGCGGGCGGGGCCCGCGGCCAGCAGCATCAGCCCGCAGCCGAGCAGCAGCGCGGATCGGAAGAGCGAAGTCGTCGTCAAAGTCATGTCTCCTGGGGTGGTGCCGGCTCGTGGGGCCGGATGCAGGGGAATGCTAGGAGCGGCCCGACGCAACGTCCAATGCATTGTTGGCTGCATTAGCATGAGTCCAATGCATTCCTGAAAACGAGGCTTTCGCCATGACGCTGGTTCAACTGAGGCACCTGATTTCGCTGGCCCACACGGGCTCGTTCAGCCAGTCGGCGCAGGCGCTGCACCTGACGCAGCCCGCGCTCAGCCGCAGCGTGCGCGCGCTCGAGGACGAGCTGGGCATGCCGCTGTTCGACCGCATCGGTCGGCGCAACGAACTCACGGCCTTCGGGCGCGAGGTGCTGGAGCGCGCGCGGCTCTTGGTGTCGGAGGCCGAGGCGCTGCGCGACCGTGGCCGGCAGATGCGCGAAGGCGAGGGCGGCACGGTGCGCATCGGGCTGGGCTCGGGGCCGGGCGCGCTGCTGATGACGCCCTTTTTGCTGCACATGGCGACGCACCACCCGGCCGTGCGCACCGTGATCGCGCGCGGCAGCACCGACCTGCTGGCGCAGGCGCTGCGCGAGCGCAGCCTCGATGCGCTGGTGGTCGATGCGCGCGCGCTCAAGCCCGCGCCCGATCTCACACTGACGCAGGTCTACGAGATGCGCGCCGGCTTCATGTGCCGCCGCGGCCATCCGCTCACGCGGCTGCGCAAGGGCGTGAGCTTCGAGGCGGTGCAGCGCTACCCGATCGCCTCCACGCCGCTGAGCGACGAGGTGGCGCGCGGGCTGGTCGAGACCTACGGCCCGCAGGCGCATCCCGCGCACTGCGTGACGCTGCAATGCGAAGAAGTGCCCAGCATCGCCGACGTGGTGCGCCAGAGCGACACGGTGCTGCTGGCGGTGCACGCGACGGCGCCCGACCTGGTCCGGCTGCGGATGGAGCCGCCGATGCGCGGCACGGCGCGCTTCGGGTTGGTGACGCTGCGCCAGCGCACGGAGGCGCCGGCGCTGGCGATTCTTCGGCGGTTGATGCAGGAGCAGATGGCAGAGGATTGAGGCGCCGTCGGTTCAGGATGCAGCCATCGCCGACAGCGCAAGCTGGAGTTCGTCCAGCAGGTCCGCCACGCGCATGTGATCCGAAGCGGTGTCGCCGCGGGCGATGTCTTCCAACGCCTCGGCAGGCGCCGCCACGGCCGCGGCGTCGACCATCAAGGCCGCGCCCCTGATCCGGTGCGCATGGTGCGCCGCGCTCGCGGTGTCGCCCGCAGCGAACGCCCGACGCAAGGCCGCAAGGTCTTCCGCCATGGCCTCGTGAAACTGCGGCGGCAAGGCCGTGTCGGGACGTTGCGGCGACGACGGCGCGCCGCCCAGCCAGAGCTGCAGCATGCTCGACAGCTCGTCCAGCCGCAGCGGCTTCTTGAGCACGCCGTCCATCCCGCTTTCCATGCATTCGTCGAGGTGCGCCGAGTCGGTCGCGGCCGAGATCGCGATCACGGGCAGATGGGTGGCGCCTGCCTCGCGCTCACGCTCCCGGAGGCGGCGCGTCGCTTCATAACCGTTCATCCCGGGCATGTGGCAGTCCATGAGCACGAGCGCAAAAGGATGCGGCGGCGCGAGCGCGGCCAGCGCCGCCGCGCCGTCGGCCTCGATGCGGGCGTCGTAGCCCAGCAGGCGCAACTGCTCCGCGATGATGAACTGGTTGCCCGGATGGTCCTCCACGACCAGCACGGTGGCCGCAGGACCGGAAGGCGGCTTGCCACGCGCCGCAGCGGCATCCTTGGACAGTTCTTGTGGGGGCGACACAAGCTTCACCGGCAGGGCGAACTCGACCGAGGTGCCCGCACCGAGCCGGCTGGTCAACCGGATCTCGCCGCCCATCAATTCGACCAGCTCCTTGCAGATGGTCAGCCCCAGGCCGGTGCCGCCGAAGCGCCGCGTGGTGGAGCTGTCGGCCTGCGAATAGGCATCGAAGAGGGTGGCCTGCTGCGAGGGCGCAATGCCGATGCCGGTGTCGCTCACCGTGACCGTCAGCAGCCCGTTCATGTCGCCGTCGTCCAGAAGCTCCAGTGTCACGTCGATGCGCCCGCGCTCGGTGAACTTCACGGCATTGCCCAGCAGGTTGAGCAGCACCTGCCGCAACCGCGTGGGGTCGATCAGCACCTGCCGGCCCGACGGGTTGTGCGTGCGCACCGCGATGACCAGCGGCTTGTCCTGCGCGTTCACGCGCGCCACATGCGCCACCTTCTGCGCCAGCGTGTCGACGTCGGTGGGCACCAGTTCCAGCGCGAGGCGCCGGGCGTCCAGCTTCGAGAGGTCGAGCACATCGTCCAGCAGCGACAGCAGGGCCTCGGCCGCCGCCGAGGCGGTGCGCGTGAAGCGCTTCTGGCGCGCATCCAGCGGCGTGTGGGCCAGCATCTCGATGGAGGCCAGCACCGCGTTCATGGGCGTGCGGATCTCGTGGCTCATGACCGCCAGGAAGTTCGACTTGGTGCGCTCGCTCTTCTGTGCGGCGCGCTGCGCCACGCGGGCGCGCCAGGCGAACCAGCCGAGCAGCACGACGCCGCCGAGCAGCAGCAACAGCTGCGGCAGGCGGTAGCGCACGATCGACAGCAGCGACGGCTCGCCGAAGTCGGTCTGCTCCAGCCACCGGTCGTTCATCTGGCCCGTCTCCGCGGCCGAGAGGCTGGCGAGCGACTTCTCCACGATCGAATGCAGCAGCGGCAGGTCGGCGCGAACGCCCATCTGGGCCAGGTACAGCAGGTCGCCCACCGTGCCGGAGATGCTCAGCCGGCTCGCATACCTGCGGCGCATCATGGGCAGGAACACCGCGTCGGAGCCGATGGCCGCATAGGCCTGGCCTGAGATCACAGCATCGAGGCTCTCCATCGGTTCGCTGGTGGGCAGCACGCGCACGCCGGGGTAGCGATCGGCAAAGACATGCTCGTAGGAGCCCCCGCCGCGCACGGCCGCCACCTTGCCCTCCAGGTCCTTCATGTGCAGGACGATCGGGGCATCGGTGCGCGTGACGATGAGGGTCTGCGCCACGAAGAAGGGATCGGTCAGGCGCAGCCGGGCGCCGACCTCGCGCGTGGTGCGCTGGGCGCTGGCGTTGGGGAACATGTCGACCTTGCCGTCCAGAAAAGCCTGCAGGGCTTCCTGCCAGTCGTGGGTGGCGTGCAGCTCGAAGCGCAGGCCCGACTTGCGGGCGACCGCGTCGAGGTACTCGGCGATCAAACCCTTGTAGCGGCCGTGCTCGATGGACTCCAGCGGGCTCAGCCGGGTG
Source organism: Variovorax sp. GW821-FHT09A10 (assembly GCF_059418385.1). Lineage (NCBI taxonomy): Bacteria > Pseudomonadati > Pseudomonadota > Betaproteobacteria > Burkholderiales > Comamonadaceae > Variovorax > Variovorax sp. GW821-FHT09A10. Next base: position 651,892 of record NZ_JBWKPT010000002.1, on the reverse strand, counting down.
TCGGCGGCATAGCGCACGACGGGGTTGGCGTTCATCCAGCGATGCTCTTCCTCGGTGAAGACGGGCTGCGCCTGTGCCCACGCGGGGCCGGCGGGGAGGGCCATCGCGCCGCACATCGCCCATCGCGCCGTTCGCCCGAGAGTGAGCCAGGGATTCATGTCTTGTCCAGCTGGTGGCGGATCTTGAACAGCTCGTTGTCCGTGCGGATGCCCAGCTTGCGGAACGCCGCGTGTTTCTGCGTGCTGATGGTGTTCACGTTGCGAGAGAACTTCGCCGCGATCTGCGTGACCGACAGGCCTTCCAGGCAGCAGCGCAGCACCTCGCGCTCGCGCGGGGACAGCAGGGGATGCGCCGTGAGCGCGTCGGCGTCGGTGTGGTGCGAGGCTGCTTCGGAATGGGTCGCGATGTCCGCCGCCATGTCGGGATGCAGGTGGATGCGGCCCTTGGCCACCGTGCGCACGGCCGCCACCACCTCGCCGAGTTCCTGGCTCTTGCCGACGTAGCCGCGCGCGCCGGCCTTCAGCGCCAGTGCCACGGTGGCCGCGCCGTAGTGCGCGGAGATGACGATCGTCTGGCTGAGCGGATGCCGGACCTTCAGCGCCCGCAGGAGGTTGAGCCCGTCGATGTCGGAAGGGCCGAGCGAGAAATCCATCAGCACGATGTCGGCTGGCAGGGCGGCCAGGGCATCGAGCAGTTCGCGGCTGGTGCCATGGCTGCCGACCACCGACAGGTCGGGTTCATCCGCCAACCTGGTGACCAGGCCATGCCGGACGACCTCGTGGTCGTCGAGCACCATCAGGCGAAGCGGTTGCGCGGCGAGGTGGTGTGCCATGGGGTCCCTCCCAGTGGGCGGATCGTAGGACGCTCGCCTGCACGTCGACACCATCACAACGGGGGGATGCGTGGCCGCCACCGTTTCGAAATTTAGAACGATCCATACGTCGAGCCGCCGGTTTTTCGATGCATTTCTATATCGGGAAAAGCGCCCGATCAGAACAATCGACGGGCAGCAACGGCCTCACAGGCTCCGGCTTTTTTCCAGAGGCGCAAGGCCCTTGGAAGCTGAGAACCGGCGCATCGATTTTTTGGATATGGGCCCGTTCCGATGGTGTCGAAAGCATCGTGTCGGGTCCATGGGTGGTCTCAACGAATTCGTCGTTGAAACTTTTTTTGAAGTTCTAAGGAAATACTCGTGAAGAAAATTGCAACTCTTGCCGCCATTGCCGGCGTGGCCGCCGTGATGATTGCGCCGATCCATGCGAACGCCGAAAGCGCCGAACTCCGGATCACCGGCGCCATCGTGCCGGCCGCCTGCAAGCCCGCCTTCGCAGGCGGCGGCGTGGTCGACTACGGTGTCATGTCTGCCGGCTCGCTGAACCCCACGGCCCAGACCACGCTGGCGGACAAGTCGATCCAGCTGACCCTGAGCTGCGAGGCGTCGGCGCTGTTCGCCTTCAAGGTGATCGACGAACGCGCCGGGACCGCGGTCGCTTCGCTGGAAACCATCCCGGCGTATGGCGCGGACTCGAAGTTCGGCCTGGGCGCCGTGGATGGCAAGAACATCGGCACCTACTCGTTGCAGATCACGAACGAGACCGCCGATCAAGGCACCACCAAGCACATTCACAGTGCAGACGGCGGCACCACCTGGTCGGACTTTGCGGGTGGCCTGACCGTTGACGGCGGCAAGATCGTTTCATTCACCGGCAGCGCCACGGGATCGGTGCCAGGCGCCCACGCCTCCGTCACGGCCGACATCCGCGTGGTGACCGCCATCGACAAGGGCAGCAACCTGCCGTTGACCCAACGGATTCCGCTGGATGGCCTGTCGACGTTCGAGCTCGTCTACCTGTAAGCAACGGCCGACGAAGAGCCCGTCGATCCCCCTGCGCTCTTGGTTCTTCTGTCGTCAAACGCATCGTCTCGGGACCCTGGATGGGTCCCAGCGAATTCCCCGCTTGAGACTTTCTCGAAGCTCCTTAAGGAAAAATTTGTGAAGAGAATTGCAACCCTTGCTGCCATCTCCGGTGTGGCCGCCGTGATGTTCGCGCCGATCCATGCGAGCGCCGAAAGTGCCGAGCTCCGGATCGCCGGCACCATCGTGCCGGCCGCTTGCACGCCCGTTTTCACCGGCGGTGGCGTGGTCGACTACGGCGGCATTCCTGCCAGTTCGCTGAACCAGACGGCCCAGACCACGCTCGCGGAAAAGTCGACCCAACTGACCATGACCTGCGAGGCGCCTGTGCTGTTCGGCTTCAAGGTGGTCGACGAACGCGCCTCGACCGCGGTCACTTCGCTGACAACGATCGCGGGGTATGCACCGAACATGAAGTTCGGTTTGGGCGCCTCGGGTGGCAAGAACATTGGCGCCTACTCGTTGCAGGTGACGGGTCAGACCGCCGATGGCAGCAGCGTGTCTTCCCTTGAGAGCACGGACGGCGGCACCAGCTGGACGGTTCTTGGTCAACCCGCCCTGACAGGTGATGGGGGCAAGATCATTGCGTCCACCGGCAGCTCGGGACTTTCGCCGTCTGTTCACAAGTCTGTCACGACCAACATCCGCGTGGTGACCGCCATCGACAAGGGCAGCAACCTGCCGTTGACCCACGCGATCCCGCTGGACGGCCTGTCGACGTTCGAACTCGTCTACCTGTAAGCAACCGCCGACGAACACCCCGTCGATCCACCCCCTTGCTTCTTCTGCCGTCAAAGGCAGCGCTTCGGGGCTCTGGGCGGATCTCGACGAATCCTTCGTTGCCACCCTTCTTAAGTTCTTGAGGAAATATTCGTGAAAAAAATTGCAACTCTTGCCGCTGCCGCCTGCGCGGTCGCCGTGATGTTCGTGCCCGGCCAGGCGAGTGCCGAAGGCACCGAACTCCGCATCAGCGGCACCATCGTGCCGGCCGCTTGCACGCCCGCCTTTGCAGGCGGTGGCGTGATCGACTACGGCGGCATTCCTGCCAGTTCGCTGAACCAGACGGCCCAGACCACGCTCGCGGAAAAGTCGACCCAACTGACCATGACCTGCGAGGCGCCTGTGCTGTTCGGTTTCAAGGTGATCGACGAACGCGCCTCGACCGCGGTCACTTCGCTGACAACGATCGCGGGATTTCCCCCGAACAAGAAGCTCGGTTTGGGCGCCTCGGATGGCAAGAACATTGGCGCCTATTCGTTGCAGGTGACGAGTCAGACCGACGATGGCAACCCCACGGTGACCATTCAGAGCACAGACGGCGGCGCCTCCTGGTGGTACGGCGGCGACAACGGTTTGATGGGGGATGGAGGCCAGATCGTTTCATCCAAGAGAGCTGTGGGCACGGAAGGTGGGCCGGATGCTCGCAAGTCTGTCACGGCCAATATCCGTGTGGTGACCGCCATCGACAAGGGCAGCAACCTGCCGTTGACCCACGCGATCCCGCTGGACGGCCTGTCGACGTTCGAACTCGTCTACCTGTAAGCCACGCGGCTGAATCGGGCGGGTCTTGCGCCCGATACAGGGTTGTGCCGGGCAGTGCGCCTGGCACAACCCTCTCCAGGGCATCCCGTTCCCGGGCCCGCTGCGGCATTGAGAACCGGCCGGCATCGCGTCCAGACCGATCGGGATCGGCGCGGTGCCACCCCTGGCGCCACGGCTGACGAACAGCCGGTCGATCCATCCCCATTTTTTTGATTCTTCTCGAAAGCGCCCCTTTCGAGACGGCGGACGCGCTCGTCCGTACACAGGAAAGAGAACCGTGAACTTCACTCCCGCTGCGTTTGTTTTCGCACTGTCTGCATCGTCCGCGTTGATCGCGGGCCTTGCCCCGTTGCCGCTCCATGCCGCGGGCATGCTGCCTGAGACCTCCGTCGTCATCGTCAACGAAAGCGACGGCGAGGCCAGCATCAACGTCAAGAACACCGATGCCAAGCCGGCCCTCATGTTCACGTCGCTGACGGGCATTCCCGGGGACGACGAGACCCTGCTGATCGTGACCCCGCCGGTCGCCCGGGTCGAGCCGGGGCAAACGCAGCTGGTGCGCTTTCTGTTGCAGACCAAGCAGCCGCTGCAGACGCAACGCCTGCGGCGCGTGATCTTCGAGGGCATTCCTCCGAAGAACATGGAACCGGGCCTGCGCGTGAACATGAACGTTCGCCAGAACCTGCCGGTGCTGATTCATCCCAAGGGCCTGGCGCAGGACGACCAGCCGTGGAAACGACTGAAGTGGTCGGTCGGGGCCGACACGCTGCGCGTGAGGAACGACAGTCCGTACGTGGTGCGCATGGCCGCCTCGGTCCAGTTGCTGCCGTCGACCGCGACGGTCGAGTTGCCGCGTCCCTATGTGCTTCCCGGCGAGTCGGTGGAAGTGGCCCTGCCGGCCGCTGCCCAGGGCGCCGCCACGGTGCGGCTGGTGCCCGCGACGGTGTACGGCTTCACTGTGGCCAGCTACGACGCCAGGCTCGCGGCGCACTGACGATGGCTGCGCGTTCCTTGTGCAGGGCGCCCCTGGCTGCCGCGATGGCTGCGGGGGGAGGGCGCACGAAAGGCGCTTCGGCAGGCCTGCCGGCGGCGCTCTGCGTGTTGCTGGTGTCTCCTTCGGCCTTTGCCCTGGCCGGCGAGGAGCGTGCCGACGCCATCGAGCAGTTCGTCAAGGAGAAGCAGGTCGCCGGCTTCGACCAGGACGTGCTCAAGCAGCGCGGCATCGATCCGAAGCTGGCGGACTACTTCCGGCACGAAGCCCGCTTTCGCGCCGGGGCGAACGTGGTGACGCTGTTCGTCAACGACGAGCGTCGCGGGCTGGTGCCCGCCACCTTCGATGCGGAAGGCCGCCTGTGCTTCGACGAGACACTGCGGGACAAGGCCGGCCTCGTCACCGGCCCAGAGGTGGGCGACGCAGCTGCGGGCGCCACGGCCTGCGATGCATTTCAGCGCCAGTTTCCCAGCACGATCATCGAGCTGCGCCCCGGCAGGGACGAGGTCCGCCTCATCGTGCCGACCGATGCGTTCCGGGCCCGCGAGCGCGCCGACACCTTCAGCAGCGGCGGCGCTGCCGGCCTGCTGAACTACGACCTGCTGACGATGGACAGCCGCCATGCCGGTGACCCACCACGCACTGCGCGCGCTGGTCTGGGACAGCGGCCATCGCTGCGGCTCCGGGGTGCTCTCCACGAACGTGTGCGGCCTGCGCCGCAAGCTCGGCCTTGGCTCGGGGCGCCATGGGCTGGAGCTGCAGGCCGTTCCGGGGCAGGGCTACCGGTTGAGCACCACGACCAGCGCGCCGGAAGAGAACAGGCGCCGGCAGCGGGAACCCGTCCGAAGGGCAGGGGAACGCGCGTGGGGGCGCGCAGCCGCTGCGCCGGGGTCGGCCGCCTAGGCGCTTGCCGATGCGGCTTCTGCCGCTGCATCGGGCCGCGCCAGCCCCGACGCCACGGCCGCCAGGATGCCGCGCAGCCAGCGGTGTGCCGGCTCGTGCTGCGAGCGGTCGTGCCACAGCTGGTAGAAGCGCATGCGCGGAAAGCCCTGCGGCGCGGGCACCGCCACCAGCGGCAGCGTGTGCACGAACTGCATCGCGAAATGGCGCGCGGTGGTGAAGACCAGGTCGGTGCCCACCAGCAGGTGCGGCGCCACGGTGAAGTAGGGCACGGCAATGCAGGCCTCGCGCGTCTGGCGCAAGGTGGCCAGGTGCGTCTCGACCACGCCGCGCTGCGACGCCGCATACGGCGTGGGCACCACGTGGCGCGCGGCGATGTAGCGCTCCATCGTCATGGCGCCCTTGGCGGCCAGCGGGTTGTTCTTGCCCATGAGGCACATCAGGTCGTCTTCGAGCAGCAGCGACAGGTGCAGCCGCTCGGGCGGCTGCGGCCAGTTGCCGATGACGATGTCCAGCTCGCCCTGGGCCAGCGCGCGCTCGTAGTCGTAGGTGACGCTCAGCGGGTGCACCACCAGCCGCGCATGCGGCGCCTCGGCGCGGAACCGCGTGGTCACGTCGGCCAGGAAGCTCATCGCCAGGTAGTCGGGCAGCGCGAGGTGGAAGGTCATCGCGCTCGAAGCGGGCTCGAACTGCTCGGGGCCCGAGAGCATGCGGTCGATTTCGAGCAACGCGCCGCGCGCGCGGTCGCGCAGCTGCAGCGCCCGCTCGGTCGGCACCATGCCGCTGCGCTCGCGCACGAGGATGGGGTCGGCGAACACCTCGCGCAGCCGGCGCAGCGCGGTGCTGATGGCGGGCTGGGTCTGGTTCATCCGCACGGCCACCCGGGAGACGCTGCGTTCGGCCACCAGGGCGACCAGCACGCGCAGCAGGTAGGTGTCGACGGGGGCGTGGGAGCGTGACATGGCGGCTGGGCGGAGAAAAGAGGCGTTGCCGACGGCAGGACCATCATGGCAAACCGTTATGCCGCACATTCTAGAGAGCGTGATCCGGGGCCGCGATATCTGCCTACAGTTCGCCACCAGCGGGAACGGCAGCCGCAAGCGGACCCACAGAAGGTCCCAGGCGGCGTGTCCCGTCCACACCTAGAAATGGAGACAACCATGAGCATGGACGCCACGATGGCGCCAGTCCGGGAACACACCGCCACGGCGGAACTGGACGGCATCTACCGCAAGATCATCTTTCGCCTGATTCCCTTCCTGATGCTGCTGTGGGTGCTGGCCTGGATCGACCGGGTCAACATCGGCTTCATCAAGCTGACGATGCTGGACGACCTGAAGTGGAGCGAGGCGTCCTACGGGCTGGGCGCGGGGATCTTCTTCCTGGGCTACTTCTTCTTCGAGGTGCCCAGCAATCTGCTGCTGCAGAAGATCGGCGCCAAGAAGACCATCATGCGCATCACCATCGGCTGGGGCCTGACCTCGATCGCCACGATGTTCGTGAAGAGCACCGAGGTGTTCTACCTGCTGCGCTTCCTGCTGGGCGTGTTCGAGGCCGGTTTCTACCCCGGCATCATCCTGTACCTGACCTACTGGTTCCCTGACAGCCGGCGCGCCAAGGCCTTCGGCATGTTCATGTCGGCCTCGGCCTTCGCGGGCGTGATCGGCGGGCCGCTGGCCGGCACCATCATGAACAACATGCATGGCGTGAACGGCTGGGCCGGCTGGCAGTGGGTGCTGCTGCTCGAGGGCATTCCCTCGGTGCTGGCCGGCATCGCCACCTACTTCTACCTGACCGACCGCCCCGAACAGGCCCACTGGCTCACGGCGCGTGAACGCCAGCTGGTGCACGACGACCTGGAGCGCGACCGCAAGGCGCTGGGCCACCGCGAGCACAGCATGCTGGCCTCGCTGAAGAACGGCAAGTTCTGGCTGCTGATCCTGATCTTCTTCTGCATCATCGCGGCGAACTCGTCGCTCACCTTCTACGGCCCGACGCTGGTCAAGGAGATCGGTTTCACCAACCCGCTGACCATCGGCTGGATCATGGCCGGCGCCTACCTGTGCGGCGCGGCCGGCATGATCTGGAACGGCTTCCACTCCGACCGCCACCAGGAGGCGCGCTACCACTGCGCACTGGCCGCGGCACTGGGTTCGGGTGCGTTGCTGGTGGTCGCGCTGTTCCTGCGCCAGAGCCCGGCCCTGGTGCTGGCGGGTCTCACGCTCGCCATCGTCGGCACCATGAGCGCGATCCCCGTGTTCTGGCAGATGCCCAACCGCTTCCTGGCCGGCACCGCAGCCGCCGGCGGCGTGGCGCTGATCAACTCGATCGCCAACCTCGCGGGCTTCGGCGCGCCGTGGATGCTGGGCCTCATCAAGACCGCCACCGGCAGCCTCGCGCCGGGGCTGTATGTGGTCGCGGCGGTGGAAGTCTGCGCCGCCGTGTTGATTCTGCTGTTCGTGCCGCGTCTGCAGAAGACGTCTGCGCGCTGATTCCTTCCCCCCTTCGTCCGACTGTCTGAATACAAAGGAGATGCGCTCCATGCCTTCCCACGCCCATCGTTTCGATCTCCAGGCGCTCAACGCCATGGACTGCGACGCGTTCGTCGCCGCACTCGGGCCGACTTTCGAGAACTCGCCCTGGGTCGCACGCTCGGCCTGGTCGCTGCGGCCCTTCGCCACCATCGAAGCGCTGCACGAAGCCATGCTCGACGTGGTGCGCCGCGCACCCGACGCCCAGCAGCTGGCGTTCCTCTGCGGCCACCCCGAGCTGGCGGGCCGCGAAGCCCAGTCCGGCACGATGACTGCCGAGTCGGTCGGCGAGCAGGGCAGTGCGGGCCTGAATGCGCTGAGCCGCGAGGAGATGGCCGAGATCCAGCGGCTGAACCGCGTGTACCGAGAGCGGCACGGCTTTCCTTTCATCATCGCGGTGCGGCGCAGCACCAAGGGCCAGATCTTCGAGGCGCTGCGCAGCCGCGCCGCCGAGTCCACCGAAGCCGAGCGCCGCGCGGCGCTGACGCAGATCGGCCTCATCACCCGCGGGCGCATCGACACGCTGCTGGATGCGTCCACCTCCCAAGGAGCGGTCCATGCCTGAGAAAGAAATTTCCCTGCCCGCACGCCGTCGCTTCGCGCTCTCGGGCCTCGCGCTCGGCGCCGCAGCCCTGGCGCCCCACGGTGCTGTTGCGCAGACAACGGCCGCACCCGCCGGCCCGGCCCAGGCCAGCGGCCCGATCGTGCTGCACGGCGTGAGCCCGCGCCTGACCGTGCACGCGCTCGACACCTTCCACGGCGCTGCGGCGACCGGCCTGCGCATCGATTTCTCGGTGCGCGAGGGCGACGGCTTCAAGCTGCTGCGCACCGTGACCATGAACGGCAACGGCCGCGCCGACGAGCCGCTCTTGATCGGCGACAGCTACCGCGCCGGCGACTACGAGCTGCTGCTGCACGTGGACGAGTACTTCGCGCGCAAGCAATCGCGCCTGCCCACGCCGCCGTTCCTGTCGAAGCTGCCGGTGCGCATCCGCGTGGCCAACGTGGCCGAGCGCATCCACCTGCCGATCCAGTTCGGCCCGTGGAGCTACACCTACTCGCGCGGCAGCTGAACAAGCAGGCCCCGTTCGTTCCCATCGTCTGCAAGGAGTTTTGTTCTCATGACCGGCATCACCACCCACGTGCTCGACATCACCACCGGCCGCCCGCTCGTCGGGCTGAAGGTCGACCTCTACGACGTGGCGACCACGCCGCCGACGCGCCTGAACAGCACGCGCACCAACGCCGACGGCCGCACCGACGCGCCCATGCTGGCCGCCGCCTCGGCGCGCACCGGGCAGTTCGAGCTGCAGTTCCATGTCGGGGACCACTTCAAGGCGGCCGATGCGCTGTCGGACGTGGTGCCCGTGCGCTTCGCCATCGCCGACGCCGCGCAGCACTACCACGTGCCGATGCTGTGCGCCCCCTGGTTTTTTTCCACCTATCGCGGCAGCTGACCGCGGGAGCTTTTCCTGAATGACCACATCCCATGACCCCCACGCAGGCGCGTACCTGCTCGACTCCATCCGCCTCGCCATGGGCAACATCCGCGAACGCAAGACCTGGCCTTTCGGCGCCGTGATCGCGCGCGACGGCAAGGTGATTGCCACCGCCGTCAACGAGGTGGACGCCCTGTGCGACCCCTCGGCCCACGCCGAGATGCAGGCCGTGCGCGCCGCCGCCAAGGCGCTGAAGAGCACCGACCTGTCGGGCTGCACCGTGTACGCCAGCGGCTACCCGTGCTCGATGTGCCTGACGGCGATGTACCTGTCGGGCGTGAAGGAGGTCTTCTACGCTTACTCGAACGAAGACGGCGAACCCTTCGACCTGTCGGCCGCACGCGGCTACGTCGAGATCGCCCGGCCGGTGGAGCAGCGTGAGATGAAACTGCATTCGCTGCCGGTGCGCGATGAGGCTGATGAGGACTTGTACGAGGCGTGGCGCAAGGTGGCGCAGCCGGCGGGTTGACCCGCAAGAAAGCCCCGCACCGCCCCCGACGCTAGGGGCGGGCGGGCAGCTTCCCGGCCGGCATCCGCAGCTCGTCGAGGAAGCGCCGCGCGGCAATCGACAGCGTCGACTTCTGCCGCCGGATCACGTGGATGCGGTGCACCGTGGCGCCGATGTCAGCGATGGCGCAGGCCTTGAGCCCCCATTCCTGCGCGATGCGGGCCGCGTAGCCGGGCAGCACGACCACCCCCGCACCCGCACGCACCAGCCCGAGCGCGGCGGTGAGCGTGCCGACCTCGATGGCGCTGGGCAGCGCGATGCCCTGGCGCGCCACGATGTCGTCGATGGTGCGCCGCACCGTGTACACGTTGCGCAGGCTGATGTGCTCCCAGCGCGCCAGCTCTTTCCACGGGACCTTCTTCTTCGCGGCCATCGGGTGGTCCGCGCGCACCACGGCGAACATCGAATCCTCGAACGCGACCTGGGTGTCGGCGCCGGCAATCTCGTGGTCGATCGCGCCCAGGCCGAAGTCGACCCGGCCGGCCAGGACGCTCGCGACGGTCTCGTCGGTCGAGAGTTCGTGCAGGTCGAACTGCACGCCGGGGTAGCGCCTGCGGTAGTCGGCGATCAGCGGGGCCAGCAGGCCGTAGACCATCATCGGTGAGGCGGCGATGCCGACGCGCCCGCGCTGCAGGTCGGCAAGCTCGGCCACGCTGCGCGCCGCCGAGCGCATGGTCGCGATGATCTCCACCGCGAAGGGATGGAACTCCACGGCCTGCGCATTGGGCTGCACGCGCCGCGTGGTGCGGTCGAACAGCGCGAACCCCAGCTGCGTCTCAAGTTCGGCGACCACCTTGCTCACGGCCGACTGCGTCATGTGGCGCTGGGTGGCGGCCGCGGTGAAGCTGCGCGTGTCGAACAGCGCCAGGAAAACCTCGAGCTGCCGGATGGTGATATTCATTCCAATGGGGACTTGGTTTATTCGAATAATTCCATTGTTGCATCAATGAGGGCTGCCTACGATCAGGCGCAATCCCATCACCGACCCGCCTGCACCATGGAAACCTCCACCGAATCCCGCCCTTGCTGCCACGTCGATGTCGATGCCGAAGGCGTCGCCAACGTGCAGTTCGACAACGGCCGCCTCAACCTGCTCACCGCCGAGGCCGCCGCCATCTATACCGAGACGCTGCACGAGCTGCAGTGGCGCGACGACATCCGCCTCATGGTCCTGCGCGGGCGCCCCACGGCCTTCGTGGGCGGGGCCGACATCAAGTTCCTCAAGGACGCGAAGCACCGCGACATCGATGCCTACATCAAGGGCGTGTTCGCGCTGTGCGAGCAGCTGCGCGCCTTGCCGTTTCCCACCATGTCGGTGGTGTCGGGCTACTGCCTGGGCGCCGGCATGGAGGTCGCGACCGTGTGCGACCTGAAGATCGCCGCGAAGGACGCGCGCTTCGGCATGCCCGAGGTCAAGCTCGGCGTGCCCTCGGTCATTCATGGTGCGCTGCTGCCGGGTCTGATCGGTTGGGGCCGCACGCGCGACCTGCTGCTGTCGGGCCGCATGATCGACGCCGACACGGCCTGCAGCTGGGGCCTCATCACCGCGACAGCGCCCGCCGAATCGCTCGAGGACGAAGTTGCCACGTGGCGCCACGAGCTGCTGTCGGGCGCGCCGCAGGCCCTGCGCAACCAGAAGGCGCTGATCCGCAGCTGGGAACGCATGCCCACGCAGGACGCCATCGCCGTCGGCGTCGAGGCGCTGGTGCGCGCCTACGACACGAGCGAGCCCAAGGACTACATCGAGGCCTTCCTGCGCGCGAGAAAGCGCGGCTGAAGCAGCCTCTCAAGGAGACACAGACACATGACAACGATCTCGAAATTCGTGCGCGCCGCCGCCCTCGGGCTGGCACTGGCCTCGGGGCTTTCCGCGGCCGTCGCGTCCACGTACCCCGACCGCCCCGTGACGCTGGTCGTGCCCTTCACCGCAGGTGGCATGACCGACGTGCTGGCCCGCCAGCTGTCGCGCAGGATGCAAGACGAGCTCAAGCAGCCCGCGGTGGTCGAGAACCGCGTGGGCGCGGGCGGCATCATCGGCGCGGAGCGCGTCGCCAAGTCGCGCCCGGACGGGTACACGCTGCTCATCACGACGACGGCGCATGTCGTCAACCCGGCCATCACCAGGCAGTTGCCGTATGACACGGAGAAGGACTTCGTGCCCGTGGCCCTGCTGGCGCGCACGCCGAACGTGCTCGTGGTCCATCCCTCGGTGCCCGCGAAGAACCTGCAGGAGCTGATCGCGTTCGCGAAGAAGAGCGGCGGCGTGTCCTACGGCTCGTCGGGCACCGGCGGTACGACGCACCTGTCGGGCGAGCTGCTGGCGGCCCGCACGGGCGCGCCGTTCCTGCACGTGCCCTACAAGGGCACGGCGCTGGCGGTGAACGACGTGCTGGGCGGACAGATCCACGCGGCCTTCGTCGATGCGCTCACGGCGGTGAAGTACGTCGAGAGCCAGAAGCTGCGCGCCATCGCCGTGTCGACCGCGCAGCGCAACCCCTCGCTGCCCGACGTGCCCACCATCGCCGAGCAGGGCGTGCCCGGCTACGAGACCGAGATCTGGATCGGCTTGTATGCACCGCGCGGCACGCCGCCCGCGATCGTGCAGCAGCTCAACCGCATCGCCATCGGCGCGATGAGCGAGCCGGCATTCAAGGAAATGCTGGCAAGTCAGGGCACGGCGCCAGGCACGATGGATGCCGTGGCCTTCGCGGCCTTCGTGAAGCGCGAGATCGCCAAGTGGCAGGCCATCGTGCGCGACGCGCGCATCGAGCCGCAATGAAGGAGGGTGGTGTGACGACGATGGCACTGCCTCTCTCGGGTGTCCGCATCCTCGATCTGACGAGCGTCATCATGGGGCCGTACGCCACGCAGATGCTCGCGGAGTACGGCGCCGACGTCATCAAGGTCGAGCCGCCCGAGGGCGACATCATGCGCGGCATGGGGCCCGTGCGCGAAGAGGGCATGGGGCCGGTTTTTCTCAATCTGAACCGCGGCAAGCGCAGCCTGTGCCTCGACCTGAAGGCGCCCGAAGCGGCCGACACGCTGCTGCGCGCGGTGGCCACGGCCGACGTGTTCATCACCAACATGCGACAGGGCGCGCTCGCGCGCCTCGGGCTGGGCTGGGACGACTTGAAGCGGCACCACCCGAAGCTGATCTACGTTTTCCTGTCGGGCTTCGCGCAGGACGGTCCGTACGCGGGCCGCCCCGCGTACGACGACCTGATCCAGGGCATGGTGGGCCTGCCCGCGCTCGTGGCCGCCGCCGGCGACGGCGACGGCGAGCCACAGTACCTGCCGCTGAACATCGCCGACAAGACCATGGGCCTGTTCGCCGCGCAGACCGTGCTGGCCGCGCTGCTGCAGCGCCACCGGAACGACGCACAGGCCCAGGGCCAGTTCATCGAGGTGCCGATGTTCGAGACCATGGCGAACTTCGTGCTGCTCGATCACATGGCCGGCGCGAGCTTCGAGCCGCCGCTGGGACCGTCGGGCAACCCGAGGCTGTTGTCGTGCTACCGCAAGCCTTACCGCACACAGGACGGATGGCTGAGCACGCTGCTGTACACCGACAAGCACTGGGAAAGCTTCCTGCGGCTGGTGGGGCAGGAGGCGCTGTGGCACAGCGACCCGCGCTTTCGCACCATGGCCCGCCGCACGCAGCACATCGACGCGGTGTATGCCTTCGTGGAGCAGCACATCGCGCAGCACCCGACGGCACACTGGCTGGAGGTCTTGCGGGAGGCCGACATTCCGGTGGCGCGCATTCCCGGCGTCGACGCGCTCATCCGCGAGTTGCGCGACAGCGAAAGCGGCCCGGTGCGGGACTATGCCGATGCACACGGCAACACCTACGTCGGGCTGGAGCCCGCGGCGCGCTGGCTGCATGCGCAGCCGGTGGCGGGCAGGGCGGCGCCCCGGCTCGGCGAGCACACGGAGGAGCTGCTGCGGGAGCTGTCGGCAGCGCCGGCCAGCTGACACTGCGTGCCATACTGCCCGCGTGTTCACGTGGCGCAGCAGCCATCGAGGAGAAAGACGCACATGGTCCAGCAGGCCAAGCGCAGCGCAACCACCGTCGGGGCCATCCTCGCCTCGGCACGGCAGCTGTTCATCGAGCGGGGGTTCGCGGCGGTCAGCATCGACGACATCGCAACCGGCGCGGGGATCGCCAAGGGCGGCCTGTATCACCACTTCCGCGCCAAGCACGACGTCTTCGAGGCCGTGCTCGATGCGGTGCAGGCCGAGCTTGCTGCGGAACTCGGCACGCGCATCCAGCGTATCGAAGGGCATCGCTCGCCCCACACCATCGCGACCAACCTGCGCATCTACCTCGAAGCGGCCACGCAGGAGGGCCTGCGCCAGCTGATCCTGGTCGACGGGCCCGTGGTGCTCGGCTGGGAGCGCTGGCGCGGCATCGACGACCGCCACTTCATGGACTCGATCCGCACCGGGCTCGTGGCCATCATGCCGGCAGGCACGCCGCCCGAAGAGATCGAGGCCGCCACGCGACTCATCGCCGGCGCAGTGGCCGAAGCGGCGCTGGCCTGCGGGGCGGCGCAAGACCCGGTGGCCGCCGTGCAGCTGCACTGCCGGCTGCTCGAAACCATGCTGTGCGGGCTGCAGCAACACGGGTCGGATTCACACCCGGATTGACAAACCGACTGTGAGTCGGTAAATTTTCTCCATCGCATCCGATGGAGACAGACATGGCGTTTCCTGGCAAGACCGATCCCGCCGACCCCGCCCTGGGGACCGAAGCGTTGTTCGCGCGGTACCACGTCGGATGGGAAACACGCGACCCCGATCGCATCGCATCGCTGCATTCCGAAGACACGACCTACTGGCTGCACGACGGTTCCGCACCGGTGCGCGGGCGCGAGGCGCTGCGCCAGTACTGCGTCGGCGTGTTCGCCCGTTACCCCTTCAGCTTCGAACTGCGGCGCAGCCTGTTCGGCGCGCGGCACTGGGTGCTGGAGTGGGTGATGGTGCTGCCGCTGAAGGACACGGCAGGGCAGCCGTTCACCGCGCGCGTCGAGATGCTCGACGTGGTCGACGTCAACGACGCTGGCGAGGTGACGCGCAAGGACGTCTACATGAACGGCGCCCAGTCGCAGGCCGCCTTTGCGCGCGCGGGCATCGCGCCCGGCCAGCCGTAGCCGTCTCGTTCTTGAAGCATCGCTCCCGCTTCCGGCTTGTCGGAAGCGGGCAGGGCGCAGCCACGCCCAACGACCGGTTACCACCCACCAGGGGCACGCCATGCACACCCGCCCGCATCACACGTTCTGGCCCCGACGCCTGCCTCGCGCCCTGCACGCGGCGCGCACGCCGCTGTGGGACAACCTCGCGGTCAATGCCCGCCGCTTTCCCGACAAGGCGGCGCTCATCTTCATGGGGTGCACGCTGAGCTATGCGCAGCTGTGGGCCGGCGTCGAGCGCCTGTCGGCCGGCCTGCATGCGCTAGGCGTGCGCCCCGGCGACCGCGTGCTGCTGGCGATGCAGAACTGCCCGCAGCTGGTGATCGCGCATTTCGCGATCCTGCGCGCCGATGCCGTGGTGGTGCCGGTCAACCCGATGAACCGCGCCGAGGAGCTGAAGCATTTCATCGTCGATCCCGATGCGCAGGTGGCGATCGCGACAGCGGACCTCGCGGTCGAGCTCGCGAAAGCCAGCGATGCCTTGCCGCCGGTGCAGCAGCTGCGCCACCTCGTCGTGACGCAGTTCACCGATGCCTTCGACCCGGCCGCGCTAGCGGAACAGGACATGCCGGCAGCCTGGGCGCCGTGGCTGCTGCCACGGCGCGAACTGCCGGCGCTGGCCGGTGGCACGGTGCAAGCCTGGACCGACTGCCTGGCCTGCGAAGCCGCACCGCCCGTGGCCCGCGCCGATGCGGACGCACTGGCCCTGTTGCCCTACACCAGCGGAACGACCGGCCTGCCCAAGGGCTGCATGCTCAGCCACGCGAACGCGATGCACAACGCGATGGCCATCAACGCCTGGGGCAACGTGACGCCGCAGAGCATCCACCTCGTGGCCGTGCCGATGTTCCACATCACCGGCATGGTGGGCGTCATGCATGCGGCGATGCAGGTGGGCGCCACGGCCGTGCTGATGCCGCGCTGGGACCGCGAGCTGGCGGGCCGGCTGATCGCCACGCACCAGGTCACGCACTGGGCCAACATCCCGACCATGGTCATCGACCTCTTGGCCAGCCCGAACGTGGCGCGCTTCGACCTGTCGAGCCTGGTCGCCATCGGTGGGGGCGGGGCGGCGATGCCGCAGGCGGTGGCGCAGCGGCTGTTCGAGCAGTACGGCCTGCGCTATGTCGAGGCCTACGGCCTCACCGAAACCGCCGCGCCCTCGCACTACAACCCGCCCGACGCACCCAAGCTGCAGTGCCTGGGCATCCCGTTCATGAGCACTGACGCGCGCGTGATCGACCCCGACACGGGCCGCGAGGTCGCGCCGGGAGCGCAGGGCGAGATCGTGATCCACGGGCCGCAGGTCTTCGCGGGTTACTGGAAGCGCCCGGCGGACACCGAGGCCGCCTTCGTCGAGATCGACGGCAAGCGCTTCTTCCGCTCCGGCGACATGGGGCATGTGGACGGGGAGGGCTACTTCTTCGTCACCGACCGGCTCAAGCGGATGATCAACGCGAGCGGCTTCAAGGTCTGGCCGGCCGAGGTGGAGGCACTGATGTTCCGCCACCCGGCGATCCAGGAGGCCTGCGTGATCGCGACCCGGGACGCCTACCGCGGCGAATCGGTCAAGGCGCTGGTGGTGCTGAAGCCTGCGCAAGCGCCGGTGAGCGCGCAGGACATCATCGACTGGTGCGCCGCGAACATGGCGGCGTACAAGGCGCCGCGCGTGGTGCAGTTCGTCGATGCGTTGCCCAAGAGTGGCAGTGGCAAGGTGATGTGGCGCGCGCTGCAGGAAGCAGAGGCTGCGTCAACGTGAATCCGACGGGTCCGGGCGAACGATGACCGGCGCATGCTGCGCCATCAGCCCGGCGACCCACTCGATGAACGCGCGCAGCTTGGCGCTCACATGCCGGTTCGGCGCGAACGCCACGTACAGCGGCATCGGATCGAGCTGCCAGTCTTCGAACAGCGGCACCAGTTCGCCGCGCGCCCGGTGCGGCGCGGCCATGTAGTCCGGCAGCCAGAGGATGCCCAGGCCCGCCAGCCCGGCCGCGAGGTAGGCGTTGCCGTCGTCGACCGAGAGCACGTAGCGGCCCTGCACGTCGACGCGCTCGCCGCCCCGGTGCATGGCGTACGGAAAGGTCTTGCCGTGGCGCGACCACAGGAAGCCGACGATGCGGTGGTGCGTGTCTTCCAGCTCGCGCGGATGCGTTGGCGCGCCGGCCAGCTCGAGGTAACTCGGCGCCGCATAAACCCCGAGCTGCAGGTCGCCCACGCGGCGGGCCATGAGCGACGGGTCGTTGAGCTCGCCGCCGCGCACGACGCAATCGACGTTCTCGCCGATCACATCGACCATGCGGTCGCTCACGCCCATGTCGAGCTGGATGTCGGGGTAGCGCGCATGGAAGGCCGGCAGCGCGGGCACCAGGATCATGCGGGCCAGTGGGCTGGGCACGTCGACCCGCAGGCGGCCGCGGGGCAGGGCGGCGGCGCTCGACAGGCTGGTCTCGGCATCGTCCAGGTCGGCCAGCAGCCGCACCGCACGCTCGTAGTACGCCGCACCGTCGGCCGTGACGTTCACCTTGCGCGTCGTGCGATTGAGCAGCTTCACACGCAGCCGCGCCTCCAGCTGCTGCACGAGCTGGGTCACGCTGGTCTTGCTCATGTGCAGCGTGTCGGCGGCCTTGGTGAAGCTGCCGGCTTCCACCACGCGGGTGAAGGCCTGCATTGCATCGAAACGGTCCATCGGAGGGCTCCTGCGGGGCGTGTGCCTTGATTGATTGTTTGGAATCTGCAAACAGTGATTGTTGGCTTTGCCGGTTTATCGATGGCGCATGGCTTCCTAAAGTCCCTGCATCGTCCTCACTCACCGCAGAAAGAAAACACCCCATGGCCTCCTCACGCGACGTCGTTTTTCCACCCGGGCGCCAGGCGCTCTACGAGCGCAACCGCTATTCGCCGGCCGTTCGCGCCAACGGCTTCCTGTTCGTGTCGGGGCAGGTCGGCAGCCGCGAAGACGGCTCGCCGGAACCCGAGCTGGAGGCCCAGGTGCGGCGCGCCTTCGACAACCTGAATGCCATCCTGAAAGCCGCAGGCTGCACCTTCGACGACGTGGTCGACGTGACGGTCTTCATCGTCGATCCGGAATCGAACTTCGAAACCATCTGGAAGCTGGTGCCCGAGTACTGGGGCGAAGCGCCGCACCCGACGCTGACCGGGATCGGGGTGACGTGGCTGTATGGGTTCCAGTTCGAGATCAAGGTGATTGCGAAGCTGCCACAGACCTGATTCGGGAAAGCTTCGCGGTGGCCTGAAACGAAGCCCTGGCCCCGCCCGCCGCGCCACTCAACGCAACAGGCTTCGCGCCACGGCCAGGTCCGCCGAAGTCTCGTCGCCCGCCGCGATCACATGCGGGCGCAGCAGCGGGTCGGCTTCCTCGGCGTGGCCCACGCGGACCAACAGCTGCGCCAGCGCCACGGCCGCGCGCACCTGCAAGGGCTTCACGCCCTGCGACCGGGCCACGGCCATGGCCGACAGGTAGCTCTCGCGGGCTTCCTCGGGCCGTCCCGCGGCCACCAGCACGCGCCCGCGGGTCGTGAGCAGTTCGGACAGGCGCAGGCGATCGCCGCCCGTCTCGATGCGCTGCGCGATGTCGTCGCACAGCGTGAGGCTCGCGGCATGCAGCGACAGGTCGGACAGGCCGCGCGCCATGGTGGTCAGGAACACGGTGGTGACCATTTCGTAGCGGCTGACCCGCAGCGTCTCGACCGCGCGGCGGATGAGTTCCACGCCCTCGGCCGGGCGCCCCTCGATCACCAGGATCTGCCCGCGCGTGGCATTCGCGATGCCGAGGTAGGGCGTGAGCGAATGGCGCCGGGCCACGGCCTCGACGGTGTCGGCCAACGCGCGGATCTTCGGAACGTTGCCCAGGTGGACATGCACGGAGCCGGCCCAGATGAGGGCGATGCAATACGTGACCGCATGGCCGCAGTTGCGTGCCTTGGCGATCGTCTCGTCCGCCACCGCGACGGCCTCGGCATAGTGCCCCGTGAGCCACAGGCTGCGCGCCACGCCGCACATGGCGCGGATGTAGTAATCGAAGCCCAGCCGCGAGGTGGTGTCGGTCGACGGGCCTGCGCCGTGGCTCGCCACCCGCTGCCAGTGGCCCATGGCTTCCTGCACATGGCCGACGAGGTGCAGCGCGACGCCCATCAGCGAATCGACGATCGCCCGGCATTCCGGGTCGTCCAGTGCGGGCAGGAGCGCCTGGGCCTTGCGCGCGGTCGCCAGCGCCTCGGTGAAGCGTCCGTCGCGGTGCAGCAGCAGGGCGTGGCCGTTGAGCAGGTGCAATGTGGAGCGCGGGGCGCCCAGGTCTTCCGACACCTGGATGCCGCGGCGAAAGGCGGTGTCGGCCTCGTCGCCGTCGCCCCCGATGAACATGAGCGATTGCCCCAGCGCACCGCGCAGGCGAACCTCGGCGTGAGAGCCGACGCACTCGGGCGGCATGCGGTCCAGCGCGGCCTGCGCCCAGCGCGCGCACTCCTTCAACAGCGACAGCTGCAGCAGCAGCGGGCAGAACGAGGCCGCCAGCTCGACAGCCGCGGCCGGGTGCGCGTCGCCCCGAAAGTGGAACGCCATGGCGGCGCCCAGGTTCGGCAGCTCCAGCCGGACTGTGTCGAGCGCTTCCTTGCCCAGCGGATGCGCGGCCTGCCGCGTGGCCCATCGCCCGTAGAAATGCGAGAAGCGTTCGGCCAGCGCCTGGGCTTCGCCGCTGAGCTCGAGCCGCTTGCCGCCGTACGACTTCGTCGTGTCCAGCAGGCCATAGCGCAGCGCGGCGCCGCCCGCATCGACGTTGACGAGCGACTTCGAGACCAGCCCGGCCAGCAATTCGACGCCTTCCGAGGGATCGCTGTCGAAGCAGCACACGTCCAGCGCCGCATCGAGCGCGAAGCTGCCTGCGAACACCGACAGGCGGCGCAGCAGGCGCTTCTCGCTGTCGGTGAGCAGCTGAAAGCTCCAGTCGAGCGTGGCGCCGAGCGTCTGGTGGCGCGGCACGGCCGTACGCCGCCCATGCCACATGAGCCTGGCACTCGCATCGAAATGCGAGGTGATGGCCTGCAGGCCCAGGGCTTCGATGCGACCCGCCGCCAGCTCGATCGCCAGGGCGATGCCGTCGAGTTCGCGGCACAGCTGCGAGGCCAGCAGTGCGTCGCTGTCCTTCAGCTCGAAGCCCGCGCCGCTGGCCGCCGCGCGTTCCACGAACAGCTGCACGGCAGGGTAGGCCAGCGCCGCCCGGGCGGTGGCGCCTTCGCCCGGCGGGGGAAAGGCCAGCGGCGGCAGGCGGTAGACGAACTCGCCCTCGGCACGCAGCGCCTCGCGGCTGGTGGCCAGGATGTGAACGAAGGGGCAGTGGCGAACGAGCCATTCGGTCAGCTCCGCGGCGGCCACGACGACGTGCTCGCAGCAGTCCAGCACGATCAGCGCCTTGCGCTCGGCCAGGTGGGCGGCGATGAGCGGCAGCTCGTCCTGGCCGTTCTGCAGGCCGACCGCATGGGCCACGGCGGCGCGGATGGAGCCCATGGCACCGACCTGCGCGAGGTCCACGAAGTGCACGTCGTGCGCGAAGTGGTCCGCCGCCGCCTGGATCGATGCGATGGCGACCGTCGTCTTGCCGATGCCGCCGGCGCCGACCACCGAGACGAGCCGCCGCTGCAGCAGGTTGGTGACGATGGCGTCGATGTCGCCGCCGCGCCCCACGATCGTCGAGCCCAGCGCGGGCAGGGCCGTGCCGGGGCGGGCCGTGGGCGCAGGGACCTCGGCGCCATGGCTCTGGCGCTCCACGGCGGCGACGAAGGTGTAGCCCTTGTTGGCCGTGTTCACGACGTAGCGCGTGCCCGCGACGCCGTCGCCCAGGGCCTTGCGCACCGCGTGCATGTGAAAGCGCAGGCTGCCTTCGTCCACCACCACGTCGCGCCACACGCGCGCGAGCAGGTCGTTCTTGCTGACGACGGCGCCTGCGTTCTCGACCAGCACCACGAGCAGGTCGAGGGCCCGGCCGCCCAGGCGCACGGGCACACCGTCCCGCTGCAGCAGGCGTTCGTCGGGCGAAAGGAGGAACGGTCCGAAGGTGGCTTGCCACCGGGCAGCGGGCGGGGTGGCGGGGCGATTCACGATGGGAGGATCAGGCGTGGACCAGGCGGCAAATTCTACGGCGGGGCCTGCGTTTCATGGGACCTTCCGGATGTCCGCTTCCTCGTCGTCATCGCGCACCATGAGCAGCTGGAGGCGAACGATTTTCTCGTCCTGGATGGTGAAGTAGATGTCCACCATCACGGGCTGCGACATGCCGGCCACCGCGAAGTCGCCGCGCAATCCGGCGGCCAGGATCACGACGTCGTAGTGCCGGCGCACGTCCATCGCCGTGATATGCACCCGCTCGTCGATGATCTCGCGCTCGAGCCATTCGCAGATGGCGTGGATGCCCCAGAAATTGCGCAGCTGGTCGTTCACCTGCGCATCGGGTGCAAAGAGGCCAATCACGGCGCGCAGGTCGCCGCCGTTGACGGCGGCGATGAAGTCGCTGACGACGCGGTGGGCGTCCGGCGGGAGTTCCGGCGTGCCGGAGTCGGAAGAGGTGTCCATGGTGCGATCCGCAAGGCCTTCTCGCCATCTTGCGCGCTCGCGGGGCGGCTGCGCGTTAGTTCTTGTTAGGGCCTTGCGGGGCGCGAGGCGAGGGCGCGCAATGCACCCCTCTCCAAGGAGGTAGCCGCGAAGAGAGGCGCCGTGGCTTCGCTGCGCGCCGACGATGCCTGCAGGCCAGCGCCACCGGTTCTCGGCGGCGGGCCGCAACCCCTCAACCCTGGAGTCCGTCATCATGAAACTGAAGACCCGTGCATTGCTTGCCCCTCTGTTCGCCGCCCCGCTCGTGCTGGGCATCGTCGCCGCCAGCCCGGCCGCCAACGCCGCCACCACCGACCGCATCAACAACGTGGTGCTGGTGCACGGCGGCTTTGTCGACGGCGGCGGCTGGGAGCCCGTCTACAAGCTGCTGAAGGCCAAGGGCTACAACGTCAGCATCGTGCAGAACCCGACGATCTCGTTCGCCGGCGACGTGGCCGCCACGAAGGCCGTGCTCGACGCGCAGGACGGCCCCGTCGTCCTCGTGGGCCACTCGTACGGCGGCGCGGTGGTCACCGAAGCGGGCAACGACCCGAAGGTGTCGCGCCTGGTCTACATCGCCGCCTTCGCGCCGGACAAGGGCGAATCGGTCAAGACGCTGATCTCGAACCCGGTGCCGGGCGCGCCCGTGCCGCCGATCCTGCCGCCGGTGAACGGCTTCCTGATGCTGGACAAGGTCAAGTTCGCGGGCGCCTTCGCCGGCGACCTGCCGGCCGAGCGGGCGGCGTTCCTTGCCAACGCCCAGGTGCCCTGGAGCGTCGAGGCCCTGAAGGGCGAGGTCACGACCGCGGCGTGGAAGACCAAGCCCAGCTGGTACCTCGTGGCGACCGACGACAAGATGATCCCGCCGCCCGCGCAGCGCCTCATGTCCCAGCGCGCCGGCGCCACCGTGGTCGAGACGCGCGGCAGCCATGCCGTGTACGAGTCCAAGCCCTCGGCGGTGGCCTCGATCATCGAGAAGGCGGCGCTGGCGAAGGTGCAGCCGCAGTAAGGCCGGGCCGCCAACAAGCTCTAACTGGACCGGCGCACGCCGGAGGCCGAGCATCTCCTTCGGATCGACGCCGTCGTCGATCGCGAAGGAGATGCCATGTGGAATCGTCCGTTGGAACCCGTGAACGTCCTGGTCTGGCTGGCCGAGCCGCTGCTGCGGGCCGGCGTGCGCGCCACGCTCTTCGGCGCCGGGCTGCCGTGGCTGGCCGAGAGCCTGCCGTCGGCGGCGCAGCGTGGCGGCCATGTCGTCGTGACGGACTGGTCTTCCGGCCTGCGCCTGGCGCAACGCGGTGCCGAGCCCGGGCTCCCGCCGCTGCAGGCGCATTCGAAGATCCTGGTGATCGCCCCGCGGGCGCGCGAGTGCGCCGCCGCCTCGGCGCTGCGTGCCGGTGTCGACGGCCTGGTGCTGTCCAGCTGCACGCCCGACGAGCTGGTGCTGGCCGTCCGTTCGCTGGCCGAAGGCGCGCGCTACGTGTGCCCCGAGGTGGCGCAGCGCGTGGCGGCGCGCGACCCCAGCGGGCAGCTGACGCTGCGCGAGGACCAGGTGCTGCGGCTGCTGGCGCGCGGCCAGTGCAACAAGACCATCGCGCGCCAACTCGGCATCGCGGTCGGCACCGTGAAGACGCATGTCAAGGGCGTCCTGGCCAAGCTCGGCGCGTCGTCGCGCACGGAAGCGGCGAGCATCGCGGCCGAAAAGGGGATGGTGGAAATCCCCGAGTTCCGCAGCCGCCGCGCCGCATGGCCGCCGGGCCCCGCTGGCGCTGCGCAGCTACCGGCATGAGAAGCTGGCCGCGCTCGTGATGCTGCCGCTGTCGTAGGCCGGCATGCGCGGGTAGGCGCACATCAGGCCGCTGGCCGCGGGCGTGGTGGCCGGTGTGTTCAGCGTGACCTGGTCGGGCGGCGCGATGCCTTTCTCGACCCATTCGGTCAGCGCCTGGTAGTTGAGCGCCTCCGGGTACAGCGGCGGGTTGGCCTGCGCGTTGGCCGTGCCGTTGGTCGGAAAGTGCCCCATGCCCGGGATCAGGTAGAGCTTGTAGAAGCCCTGCACGGCAGGCAGGCCGCCCATCTGCGCGGCCACGCGCCGGTAGTAGTCGATGGCGCCCGCATGCGGGATCAGCTGGTCGGACGACCCCATGACGGTGATCAGCTTGCCGCCGCGGTCGCGAAAGCGGCTCAGGTCGGGGTTGTCGGTGTCGATGTCCGAGAACTGCGGCTGCAAGGCGCGCCCGCGCTCGCCCATGTCGGCCAGTTGCGCGTAGCTCAGGCCCTTCCAGCCGTTCGCGCCGTTGCCGGTCGCGTTCACGAAGCTCGGGCCCGCGCGGGTCGGGTCCTGCAGGAACAGGGCCGCCATGTCCGAGGCGATGAAGAACGGGGCCGGGCCGGCCACCAGGCCCAGGTTCGCGCCGCGCGGCAGGCCCCACCACAGCTGCTGGGGCGACAGCGCCACGCCCATGCCGTTGTCGACGGCCGGGTCGGGCACCAAACCGTCGGCCGTCGGGCCGAACCACATCTTGTTGACGGCGTTCGCCTGCACGGTGCTCAGGCAGTCCGCCGTGGTGTTGGTGCCGCCGTCGGCGGTGCACAACAGGGCCGTGTCTTTCGTGGGGTCGTAGCGGCACTGCGCCGGGTCCAGCAGGTAGCCCAGGTGCTGGCCGCCCACGAGGTCGCAGGCGTTGAGCGCCGCCATCGAGACGGCGGTGGACTGCCCGGCGCTGAGCGGCACGCCGCCCAGGTCGCGCTGGATCACGATCTGCGGATAGAGCGCGCCGATGGAAAAGCGCGACCAGTTGATGGCCGGCGAGGTGGCGATGATGCCGTCGAAGTCTTCGGGGTACTTCTGCGCCTGCTTCAGGCCCTGGCGTCCGCCGGTGGAGCCGCCGTGCCAGTAGGTGTAGCGCGCGGGCGCCGCGAAGTAGGCGGCGGCCAGGGCCTTCGCCTTCAGCGTCATCTGGTGGATGCCGCGCTCGGCGAACTCGTTCCAGCCCACGGTGTTGACGGTGCCGTCGGGGTTCATCAGGAAGCTCGAGTTGCCGGCGGGGTGCCCGGTGTCGGTCGTTGCCGCCACCGCGCCTTCCTCGCCCGCCACGCGCCACGGGGAGGCCGTGGGCGCATCGGCAAAGGCCGTCAGCGTGGCCTGTGGGCCACCGGCCATGGCGGCGCCGCCGAGCAGGTGCAGGCGCCGGTTCCACTTGGCCGCCGAGGGCAGCCAGACCTCGATGCCGATGCCCCGCGTGGTCGAGGGCGCTTCGGCGGGGCCGGCATGGCCCGGCCCGACCAGCAGCTTCACCAGGCACAGGTCCGACGCGGCGACGGGCGTGCTGCCCGTGGCCGTGCCCGACAGCAGCAGCGCCTCGCCCGCCTTGAAGGCCTTGACCAGCAGCACCTGCGTGTCGGCATCGGGCTGGAAGGCGGTCTTCAACGAGTCGTCGCAGGCCAGCGGTGCCGGCGACGCGGCCGGTGGCGGCGCAGGGGAGGGCGCGGGCGGCGGCACGAAGCCGAAGAGGCCGCCGCCCCCACCACCGTTGCCGCCGCCGCAGGCCACGAGCGCGGCGCACAGGCCGCCGGCGGCCATGCGCGCGCTGGCGCGCAGCAGGGCGTGGATGTCGATCGTCTTGTCCATGAGGCCTCCGGGTTCGAACGGTGAGAAAGCGATCAGAAGTTGTGCGAGATGCCGAACTGCAGCCCGCGCGCCGGACGGCCCGGCGTGCTCGCCGGCGACGAGTCGGCCACCACATAGGCCGCGTTGCCGCGGTTGCGCACGAGCGAGTAGGTGCCGTACAGCGCGGTGCGCTTGCTGAGGTAGTGCACGTAGCCGACGGCGTATTGCGTGGCGTCGTCGTTGTCCAGGCCGCCCGGGCCGGAGCGGTTGGAGCGCGCCACCGAGGCCTTGATGACGCCCGGGCCGACCGGCACGCTCACGCCCAGCAGCGTGTTGACCTGCTTGTCGCCCTCGGTCTTCTGCCGGTAGTAGTTCGCGTAGAGCTTCACGGGGCCGAAGTCGTAGGTGCCGCCGATGCTCGCCACGCGGTAGTCGTTGGGGCCGACCGGCGTCACGCCGTAGGCCAGTGCGATGTCGGCCGTGCCGTTGCTCCAGCCCACGCGCCCGCCGCGGTAGCGTGCGCCTTCCTGGCCTTCGGGCAGGGCGTACATCGCCTGGCCGTAGAAGCCGCCCAGGCCCTTGGGCAGGAAGTAGCCCACCGAGTTGTTGGCGCGCGCCAGCGTGCGCGCACCGCCCAGGCCGAAGGGCCAGCCTTCGATGATGTTGGCCGAGCCGCCGACGCCCACGGTGCCGAAGGGCGAGAACTGCGAGATGTTCCAGAAGGTGGGCGTGTAGTCGCGACCGAGCCGCAGCTCGCCGAAGCTGTTGTGCGACAGGCTCAGCGTGGAGCGGCGATGAAAGCCGGTGCCCTGGATCTCGCCCGTGTCGGGCAACAGCGCCATCTCCAGCCAGAAGCTCGCGGCCAGCCCGCCGCCCAGGTCTTCGGTGCCGCGAAAGCCCAGGCGGCTGGGGAAGATGTTGCCGCCCTGGTCCATCGACTTGACGGAGCGCCCGTCGCTCTTGGAGTAGGTGATGTTCATGTCCAGCGTGCCGAACAGTTGCACGCTCGATTGCGCCGTGGCGCCCGCGCTGGCGGCCAGGCACAACGCACCGGCGACGGTGTGCGGCAGCCGTCGGTGCAGGCGTTGAAAGGGGTGGTGGGTGATCCTCATGTCTCTATCTCCTTGTTGTAGAAATGGCGTGCGTCGGCACACGGCGCCTGCAGGGAAGGCGCCGCGGCGTGAGAACTGCGGAAGAAAAGGGGCGCGGCCGTCAGCCGCGCCGGGGCACCGTCGTCAGTCGATGCGGATGTTCTTGGCCTTGATCAGCCGGCCCATGGCCTGCGATTCGCGGTCGATGGCGGCAGTGGCCTCGGCGGGCGTGCTGCCGATCGGGTCGAGGCCGGCGTCGCTGAGCAGCTTGCCCATCTCGGGCGAATGCGTGATGGCGACGATCTCCTTGTGCAGCCGCTCCACGATGGCCGGCGGCGTCTTGGCCGGCACCCAGAAGCCCAGCCAGGTGAACACCTCCACGCCCGGGTAGCTCTCCGACAGCGTGGGCACGTTGGGCAGCGCCGCACTGCGCTTGCTGCCGGTGTAGGCCAGGGCCTTGAGCCGCCCCGCCTTGATGTTCGGCAGCGCGGACACGGGCGGCTCGAAGCCCAGCTGCACCTGGCCGGCGATCAGGTCCGGCGCGGCGCTTTGCTTGTAGGGCACGTGCAGCAGCTCGATGTCGGCCGCGTCCTGGAACAGCTCGAAGCCCAGGTGCGAGGTGGTGCCCGAGCCGTACGACGCGAACGAGATCCTGCCCGGTTCCTTCTTGGCGAGCGCCACCAGCTCGGGAATGTTCTTCGCCGGCATCGCGGGGGTGGCCACGATGAACGAGCCGCCCTTGAGCGCCTGCGTGACGGGCACGAGGTCGTGCTTCGCGTCGTAGGGCATCTTCGAGAGCAGGAACGGCGTCATCGTGAACGGGTTGCTCGTCGAGAACAGCACCGTGTAGCCGTCGGGCGCGGCCTTGGCGACCGCGTCGGTGCCGATGGAGGCCAGCGCACCGGGGCGGTTCTCGACCACCACGGGCGTGTTGAGGGCGCGGCTGAGGCGGTCGGCGTAGGCGCGTGCGAACAGGTCGGAGCCGACGCCCACCGGCGTGGGCGTGATGATCTTGATCGGACGCGAGGGCCAGGGCGTGCCCTGGCCCCAGGCGGGGGCGAGCATGCACGACGTGGCCAGCACGGCGAGCAGCGGGTGAACGAGTCTTTTCATGGGTTGTCTGTCTCCGGTGTTTTCTTGTGTTTGAGCTGATGGCGCTCAGGCGGCGTCTGGCAGCGGCGGGTAGTCCATGCGGTCCAGGCCCGGCACCGTCACCCGCGCCGGGTCGTTGCCGTTCGCCTGCAGCTGCTCGACGGCGTAGTCGGTCACGCAGCCCGAGAGCAATTGCCGCGGGTCTTCGAGCACCACGCGCAGCCGCGTGTTGAGCGCGCGCCAGTCGTCGGGACCGGCAATGGCCGGCATCTCGGCGACCGCGCGGGTGTCGGCATCGAGCACGGGGCGCACGGTCGAGCCCGGCGCGTAGCGCGGGTAGCCGTCGTACATGAGCGAGCCGAGTTCGCTCACGGCGCGCGTGTGGGCCCACAGCTGGCGCATCGGCGTCTCGAAGGCGCGCACGGCCGCCACGTCGGCGCCGGGCTGGAACTCGCCGCCGACGTGCGGCGCGATGAAGAGCCGGTCGAGCGAGAGCGTGTGGCGCGAGGCGCCGAGGATCATGGCGCACACCGAGTTCGTGGTCCACGTCACGCCGGCGGTGGGCCGGCCCTGGCGCCCGACGACCAGTGCCATGGCACGCGACCAGTCGATGGCATGGCCGTCGAGCCAGCCGATCACGCGGTGGCTGATGTCCATGCCGACGAGGAAGAAGGTCGCGATCATCACGGCGTTCATCGGCACCGTGGCGCCGACGGCGCTGCCCGTGCCTTCGAGGTAGTGCGTGCGCATGTCTTCGGGCGTGAAGAGGGCGGGCTGTTCGAGCACGCGCTCGAGGTAGCGCTCGGTGAGCACGCACGAGTAGTGCACCAGCTCGGCGATCTTCTGCTCGCGCCCGCGGTAGGCCGGCACGGCGATCGTGTCGCGCCACAGGGCGACCGAGTTGGCCTCGCGGGCGATGCGCGTGGCCGCCAGCAGCCGCCCGGCTTCCTTGCGCCACAGCGGACCGTCGGGGTCGACCATGCGCATCTTGAGGATCGACGCCACGGCTGGCCCGTGATGAGAGATGCCCGCGAGCTCCTTGAAGCCGCGCGTGGACAGGCGAAAGCCCTGCACCTCGGGGTCGCGGCCGTTGCCGGGGAACAGCACCACGTCGGCGCTGGTGGCGACGATGAGCGGATCGCCCGCCGTCGCGGCGCCGGTCAGCGCGGCCAGGTTCGCGCCGATGCCTTGCGGCCCGCCCGTGTAGGTTTCGAAGAGCCGCAACAGCTCGGGACTCTGGTGGGGGTTGGCAGGGGCGTTCATGCAAGCTCCTTGTCTGCAGCGAGGTCGAGCCGGTACACGCGGCTCGGCGTGCGAAAGCGCACTTCGCCGCTGAGGCTGTTCGTGACCACGAGGTAGCGCTGGCCTTGCGCTTCGAAGCAGGTCGCGTCGGTGCCGCCGGAGGTCGGAAACTCGGCGACGGGCACGAGCTGCCCTTGCGCCATGCGGTAGACCACCGACTGCAGCTGCGGAATCGGCGCCTCGCGCGTGCCGTGCAGGAAGTTGACCTGCACCAGCCGGCCGCCGTCCGCCGTGGCAATCCATTCGAACTCGCGCCCGCCCGGGCCGCTGAGCACCTGGTGCGGCACGAAGCGGCCGTCGGCCCAGCGCAGCAGCACGGTGTTGTCATGCAGGCAGGCGAACACGAGCCAGGTGGCGCCTTCCGCCTCGAAGCAGCAGAAGGCGCGCCCGCTCTTGCCCTCGAAGGTCTGGAACGGTTCGAAGGCCTCGCCGTTCCAGCGCAGCAGGTGCGAGGGCACGGCCTGGTCGGCATACGCCAGCAGCTGCTGGCCGCCCACCTCGATGAAGGCCCAGTTGTAGCCCCAGCCCGAGTGCACCGTCTGGAACTTGACGAAGCGCTCGCGGTCCCATTCGAAGATGCACGACTCGGCGCCCGGCGCAAGCGGCGTGTCGCCATGGGTCACGCCCTGTGCGAGCGCGAGGAAGTGGCGTTCGCCGATCTGGAAGTGGGCCCACTGCTTGGCGGCCGAGGTGGGCACGCGCTGGAAGACCTCGAAGCGGCCGTCGATCACTTCGAAGATCGTCGAGTGCGTGTCCAGTGCATACGGGCCCGATCCGGTGCGCAGGCTGGCGGTGGCCAGGAAGGCGCGCGCGCCGATGCGAAAGAACGCGGCATCTTCGCCGCCCGGCACCGCAAGGCGCGTGTGTTCCACGAAGCGGCCGTCGTCCCAGCGGTAGACCAGCGCATCGACGTCGCTGTTGCCCAGCGTCATCTGCGCGGGCTGGCCGGCAACGTCCTGGGCCAGCTGCGGCACCACGAGGTAGCGCGTGCCGTCGTGTTCGAAGACCTCGGCGGCGCGCGCGCCCGAGGTGTCCAGTTCCTGGATGCAGTGCATGGTGATGTCGGACATGGTTCAGAAGCCGAACAGGCGGGCAGGGTTGTCGGCCAGCACCTTGCGGCGCGCGGTGGCATCGGGAATCCAGTCGGCCAGCAGGTTTAGCAGCTCGCCGGTGTCGCGCCCGCCTTCGGGAATGTGCGGCCAGTCGCTGCCCCAGATCACACGCTCGGGCACGGCCTCGACGATGGCCTGTGCGAGCGGGCGCAACTTGGCGTAGTTGCCGTCCTTCGCCAGGCGGTACGGGCCCGAGAGCTTGAACCAGCCGCGCCCGTCGGCCACGGCGCGCAGCAGGCGGTCGAAGTCGGCGCGCGTGAGGCCGTCGCTTTCGAGCATGTAGCCCATGTGGTCGATCACGAAGTCCGAGTCGAGATCGGGCAGCACCGGGATCAGGTCGCGCACGACCCAGCCCGGCGTGTAGAACTGCACGTGCCAGCCCAGCGGGCGGATGCGCTCGATGCTGCGCTCGATGTAGGCATGCAGTTCGGCCGTGGGCAACTGGGCGCGCAGGAACAGGTCGAGCCGCAGCGCCCGCACGCGGCGTGCATGCATGGCGCGCAGGGCCTCGTCGGACACGCTGTCATCGACCATCGCCACGCCGCGCGCACGGTCGCCGGCGGCGTCCAGGGCGTCGAGCATGCAGCGGTTGTCGGTGCCGTAGAAGCTGGGCTGCACGATCACGAAGCGTTCGATGTCGAGCACGCCGAGGACGCTCTGCAGCTGCTCGAGGTTGCCGTCGGGCAGCGTGTAGTGCGGCTGGTCGACGCGCGGGTAGCGCTCGGCGGGGCCGAAGACATGCACGTGCGCGTCGCAAGCGCCGGCGGGCACCTCGAAGGCGGCGCGGGTCAAGGTCTGCGCGTCGCGCATGGGCTTGGAAGTCAGGATCTCGTGGGTCATGGTCAGGCGGTGGCGGGAGAAAGGGAGGAAGAAGACGAGCCGACGGACGCATGGCCGGCCAGCGTACCGCGCACGCGCTCCTGCATCGCGGCGAGCAGCACGTCGGTGTCGATGCCCGTCATGAGGAAGGGCGCCGCGCCGCGCGCCAGCAGCTCAGCGTTGAGCGCCGCGTCGGCGATGCCGCCGATCGACAGCGGCGTGCCGGCGCGCGCGCAGGCGGCGAGGGCGGTGTCCAGTGCGTGCTGCATCAGCGGATGGCGGTAGTCGCCGGGCACGCCGAGTTCGGCGCTCAGGTCGTTGCAGCCGATGCTCACCAGGTCGATGCCGGGCACCCGCGCGATCGCCTCGGCGTTCTCGATGCCCAGCGGACTCTCGATCAGCACGTTGACCACCACGGCATCGTTGGCCAGCCGGTAGGTCTCGGCCGGCGGCAGGCGGCGGTAGCCGAACTGCGGCAGCGCGGCGATGGCCGAACGGTGGCCGTGCGGCGCAAAGCGGCAGGCTGCGGCCAGGTCGGCGGCCTGCGCGGCGGTCTCGACGCGCGGAAAGATCAGGCCCGACGCGCCCGCGTCGAGCAGCCGGCCGATGGCGCCGTACTCGCGCTCGGGCACGCGCACCAGCGCCATCAGGCCCAGGTCGTGCGCCGCGGCGCAGATGGCGCCTGCCGCGTCGAGCGCGATGGTGCTGTGCTCCAGGTCGATCCAGATTGCGTGATGGCCGCTGGCCTTGGCCAGCCGGGCGATGTCGGGCGTGCGTGCCATGCGGACGCCGAAGGCCGTCAAGGGTTCGCCGCGGGCCAGCCCCCGGATCAGCGGATGGCCCTGGAAGGGCTTGGGTGCAGGCTGTTCCTGCGACGTGTCTCTGCGTGTCATGCAGGCATCGTAGGCAAGCTGTCTTATATTTGGAAATACTGTTTATCGTCGGTTTCTCATACCTGGTAGATATCATGGAACTGCGCCATCTCCGCTATTTCGTCGCCGTTGCCGAGGAGCTCAACTTCACGCGCGCCGCGCAGCGCCTGCACATCGCGCAGCCGCCGCTGAGCATCCAGATCCAGGCGCTCGAGGAAGAGCTCAAGGTCCGGCTGCTCGAGCGCGACAAGCGGCGCGTGTTCCTCACGCAGGCGGGCCGCCACTTCCTCGAACGCGCGCGCGGCATCCTGCAGGAGGTGGAAACGGCCAAGGGCGAGGCGCAGAGCGCGGCCTCGGGCGAGGTCGGCAGCATCGCGCTGGGCTACACGGCGTCGTCGATGCTGTCGCCGGCCATGCCCGCGGCCATCCTGCGCTTTCGCAAGCAGCACGCGCGCGTGGTGCTCACGCTGAAGGAGATGACCTCGCTCGACCAGCTCGACGCCGTGCACGGGCACGCCCTCGATGTCGCCGTGCTGCGCCGCCCGAACGTCGAGATCCCGACCGGCCTGATCGTCGAGGAGTGGTACCAGTCGCCGCTGATGGCGGTGGTGCCGCGCGACCACCGGCTCAGCGGCAAGCCGCTGCGCATCGCCGACCTGCGCGACGAACCGCTGGTGATGTACCCGCGCAATGCCGGCATCGGCCTGTACTGGAAGGTGCAGGACCTGTGCGCCAAGGCCGGCTTCCGGCCACGCATGGTGCAGGAAGCGCGCGAGGCCTCGACCATCGCCGGGCTGGTCGCCGCCGGCGTCGGCATCGCGCTGGTGCCGGGCGACACGCGCTGCATCCAGCTCGATGGCGTGGTCTACCAGTCGGTGCTCGACAAGGAGGCCGTGTCGAGCCTGTACCTGGCGCACCGGGAGGCGGACCCGAATCCCTATGTGGGGCTGATCCTCAAGGAGCTGCGGGCGGCGTTGAAACGAAGAGTCGTGCGAACTGCAAAACGGCAAGCCGCGTAGCCTCGTTCGAAAAGGTTCTTGAACTTTCCAAGAAGGGCTTGCTGTCCCACCGTCAAGGCGGGGCAGGGGTTTGAACGGGTACGTTGACTTGATTGGTTTTCGCGGCGGCCGTCGCCGCAGCTTTTGCCGCTTCCGCCGCTCTCGATGCCTCTGTTGCCTTTGCCGCCTCCGCGACTCGTGCGGCTTCTGCGGCCTTGGCTGCTTCTGCCGCCTGGGCTGCGGCTTGAGCGGCGGTTTCGGACGCAGCTTGAGCTGCTGCTTGCGCGTTCTGGGCGGACTGAGCGGCCAAAGAGGCTGGAGATGGTGGAGGTGGAGGAGGCAAAGTGGGTGCGCTGACAGCTTGAAGAATCTGCTGCTCGGCCTTTGCGCTCGCCAGCCAGCACTGGTTGGCCATCTCGACAGCCACTATTTGCTTCTTCTTGACATCCGGTGCGTCTCGAAACTTGGCGCCCCATTCGCTTGCTGCGGCCCCCACAGCCGATTGGCGTTTCAATTCAGCCGTGGCCGACAGGGCATTGCCCATGGCAAGCTGCATCGCGTTGGTGGACCCAGACATCGCAGAGAACGCCTTGCTTGCGGTCCCGGTCGTGGAAACCGCCACGACGCCAGCGGCTGTGCCGATGACACTCACCAGCGATTGAGCCAAGCCGGCCTGATTGGCGCCTGCTTCATACCGGTTGTGAACAGCCCTGCAAAATTCACTCGACTTGATGAACATCGCGAGGGCTCTGTCTTCGTCATCCTTGCATGCACCGGTCGCATTGCTGGCTGCTGCGAGGGAGCAGGGATAGCCGTCCCACGGCCACGCAGCAGTCGGTCTCTGGAGGACCGAGCATCCTGTCAACGACGCAACGATGCCAGTCGCAACTACCGCACACCATGGCTTCATGTTCTCCTCCAATTTGTTACAAATCTTTTAACAGAGTTGTAAGGGGCCGGCAATCGAGAGTGCTACTTGCAACGGGCGAATGACATGCGGTCCGCAGAGCCTCAACCCCGACAGCCTGGACTGCGCGGACGGTGGGACACGCACGAACGCTGCAGTCACTGCCAATCGAAGCGATCGCGAAAGAGCAATTCACCCAAGACCTGGTGGTCGAGAATTCATGCCCAACGCGCTGCGTGAAAGTTGCTCGCGGAAGTCACGAGGCGGAGTGCGGAGTGCGGAGTGTCAGCCCAGGTTGGCGTCGTCCCGAAGTACTGCTGAGCCTTCAAAAATTAACGCTGCTCTAACGATTCGGCGCTAGTCTGCGGCCTCCATCGGGAAATTGGGGGCCAGTGTGCGGGTGCTGCTTGTCGAAGACGACGAAATGATCGGGAAGAGCCTGCTGCGCGGCCTGGAACGCTCGGGCTGGGCGGTGGACTGGGTGCGCGACGGCCTGCTGGCGCGCAGTGCGCTGGCCGACGGCGACTACACCTGCGTGCTGCTCGACCTGGGCCTGCCGGGCCTGGACGGTGTCGAGGTGCTGCGCCACGCGCGCGGCATGGGCAATGCCACGCCGATCCTGATCCTCACGGCGCGCGACGGCCTCGGCCAGCGCGTGGAAGGGCTCGACCTGGGCGCCGACGACTACCTGCTCAAGCCCTTCGAGCTGCCCGAGCTGCTGGCGCGCATGCGCGCGGTGGTGCGCCGGCGCCACGGCGCTGCCAACTCGATCATCGGCAGCGGCAGCGTGCAACTCGACCTCACCACGCGCGAGGTGCTCTTTCGCGGCACGCGCGAGACGCTCACGGCCCGCGAGTTCGCGCTGATGCACGCCATGCTGGAGCGCCCGGGCGCCATCCTGTCGCGCGAGCAGCTCGAGAACCGCATCTACGGATGGGGCGAGGAGGTGATGAGCAACGCGGTCGACGTGATCATCCACAACATGCGGCGCAAGCTCGGCGCCGACACCATCCGCAACGTGCGCGGCCTGGGCTGGCGCGTGGTCGACGCATGACCACCGGACCCGGCCGGCCCTGGTACTCGCCGAGTTCGCTGCGCAACAAGCTGCTGGCATGGCTGGTGCTGGTGCACCTGGTCGCGGCGGCGGGCTTTGCCTGGTTCACCTACGAGAGCTACGACCGGCTCATCGTCACCTTCAAGGACGACCAGATGCAGATGCTGGCCGACGCCTACGCCAGCAACGCGGCCGTGCCCGAGCTCAAGCCGGCGGACGAACGCAGCACCTTCGAGCGCGGCACCTTCGTCATCCAGGTCTGGAATGGCAGGGGCGAGCTGCTGGCCAGCTCCTGGCCGGCGCTGCCCGTGGTGCGCCAGCCGGCGGAAGGGCTGACCACCGTGCGCACGGGCCCGGG
Source organism: Variovorax sp. GW821-FHT09A10 (assembly GCF_059418385.1). NCBI lineage: Bacteria > Pseudomonadati > Pseudomonadota > Betaproteobacteria > Burkholderiales > Comamonadaceae > Variovorax > Variovorax sp. GW821-FHT09A10. The sequence continues at coordinate 616,999 of NZ_JBWKPT010000002.1, read as the reverse complement.
CAGCGAGGGCCTGTGGCGCGTCTACTCGACCGCGCCGGTGGCCGACCCGGGCCGCTTCCAGGTGCAGGTGATCCAGAACGGCGGCGTGGTGCGCCGGCTGGTGGCCAAGCGGGCGCTGTCGTCCATCGCGCCCATCGCGCTGCTGCTGCCGCTGTCGCTGGCCGTGCTGTGGTGGGTGGTGTGGGCCACCTCGCGCAAGCTGCGCAGCGTGGTGCTCGACGTGGCGGCGCAGGACGAGCGCAGCCTGTCGGAGCTGTCGGTGTCGCGCGTGCCCGACGAGATCGCGCCGCTGGTGGAAGCCTTCAACAGCCTGCTCGGTCGCCTGCGCCAGGCCTTTGCCGCGCAGCGCCGTTTCGTGCAGGACGCCGCGCACGAGCTGCGCACGCCCATTGCCGCCATCGGCCTGCAGCTGGACAACATGCGCGCCGAAGTGCCGGGCGAGGCCGTGGCCGAGCACTACACGCACCTCAAGGGCGGCGTGACGCGCGCCCAGCACCTGATCGAGCAGCTGCTGCGCCTGTCGCGCCAGGAAAGCAGCACCGAACCAGAGGCGCCGGTGGCGCTGGACGTGGCCTCGGTGCTGCGCGACAGCGTGGCCCAGCTCATGGTGGTGGCCGACCGGCGCCGCATCGACATCGGCTTCGAGGGCCAGGCCGCCGCGACGGTGACCGCGCCGCCGGCCGAGCTGCGCAGCGTGTTCGACAACCTGATCGACAACGCGCTGCGCCACTCGCCCGAAGGCGGCGTGGTCGACGTGCGGCTGCACGAGGTGGACGGGCGGCCGGTGGTCGACGTGGTGGACAACGGGCCGGGCATTCCGCCCGAGCTGATCGACCGCGCCTTCGACCGCTTCTTCCGCGTGCCGGGCAACCCGACCGAGGGCAGCGGGCTGGGCCTGGCCATCGCGCGCATGGCCGCGCTGCGCAACGGCCTGCGCATCGTGCTGTCCAACCGCCATGACGCGCAGGGCCGCCCGGCGGGGCTGCGCGCGCGCGTGCACCTGCGCGCCGCCGATGCGGGCCGCGCGGCTTAACGCTGGGTTAACTCTCGCATAAAGGTCGCATAAAGCGGCCTTCCTACAGTGACTCCTGTCGCGACAGCGGCCGTGCCGCAAGGCGCGATCCCCATCCCCAACAAGGAGTTCACATGCGAAAGACCCTCGGCCTCCTGGCCATCCTGACCCTGGCCGGCGCGGCCTCTGCCGAAACCTACGACGGCGTGCACCAGGGCGCCGGCCTGCTCTCGCGCGACGACGTGGCGGCCCAGGCCGTGGCCGCGGCCCATGCGCCCGACCAGAACGTGACGCGCGGCTCGCGCGGGCCCGATCCCTTCACCTCGAGCGTCTCGCGCGAGGCCATGCGCCAGGTCGCGGTGGCGATCGCGCATGCGCCCGACCAGAACGTGGTGAGCGGTTCGCGCGTCAACAGCACGATCGTCTCCACGATGCCGAACACGCGAACGGCCGCAGGCGCTGCTGTCGACCGCCAGCCCTGACGCTCACACGCCGAGCGAGCCCTCGATGACAACCGAAACCGAAGACGGTTGCACCCGTCGCACGGTGCTGGTGACCGGCGCAGCCGGCGTTGCAGCAGTCGCGCTGCCGCTGGCGGCGAGTGCCGAACCGGTGGCGCCAGCCGCTGCCGCGCCAGGGCCGACGACCGCGGTCAGCTTGCGCATCAACGGCACGCCGCATGCGCTGTCGATCGACCCGCGGGTCACGCTGCTCGACCTGCTGCGCGAGCAGCTGCAGCTCACGGGCTCCAAGAAGGGCTGCGACCACGGCCAGTGCGGCGCCTGCACGGTGCTGGTCAACGGGCGGCGCATCAACAGCTGCCTCACGCTCGCGGTGCTGCACGAGGGCGATGCGGTGACGACCATCGAGGGCCTGGGCGAGCCGAAGAAGCTGCACCCGATGCAGGCCGCTTTCGTCAAGCACGACGGCTACCAGTGCGGCTACTGCACGCCGGGCCAGATCTGCTCGGCGGTCGGCATGCTGGGCGAGCTGCGCGGCGGCATGCCCAGCCATGTCACGCGCGACCTGGCGGCGCCCTTGGCCTTCAGCGACGAGGAGGTGCGCGAGCGCATGAGCGGCAACATCTGCCGCTGCGCGGGCTACCCGAACATCGTCGCGGCCATCCGCGAAGTGGCGGGAGCCGCGACATGAGAGCCTTCACCTTCGAACGCGCCGCCACGCCGGCCGCCGCCGCGCTGGCGATGCAGCAGCACCCGGGCGCGCGCTTCATCGCGGGCGGCACGAACCTGCTGGACCTGATGAAGCTCGACATCGAGCGGCCCCCGCACCTGATCGACGTCAACCGCCTCGGGCTGGACCGCATCGAGGCGCTGCCGGGCGGCGGCCTGAAGATCGGCGCGCTGGTACGCAACAGCGACCTCGCGGCCGACGTGCGCGTGCGGCAAGGCCATCCGCTGCTGTCGCGTGCGCTGCTGTCGGGCGCCAGCGCGCAGCTGCGCAACAAGGCCACCACCGCGGGCAACCTGCTGCAGCGCACGCGCTGCTTCTATTTCTACGACACGACCAAGCCCTGCAACAAGCGCACGCCGGGCAGCGGCTGCGCGGCCATGGAGGGCTTCAACCGCATCCACGCGATCTTCGGCGCCAGCACGCAATGCATCGCGGTGCACTCGTCGGACATGGCGGTGGCGCTGCGCGCGCTCGACGCGCAGGTGGAGACGGTGTCTGCCAGCGGCGCCACGCGGCGCATTCCCATCGCCGAGCTGCATCGCCTGCCGGGCGATACGCCCGAGGTCGAGACGGTGCTCGCGCCCGACGAACTCATCACCGCCGTGACCTTGCCTCCGCCGCTGGGCGGCACGCAGCTCTACCGCAAGGTGCGCGACCGTGCGTCGTACGCCTTCGCGCTGGTTTCCGTCGCGGCCGTGGTGGTGCGCGAGGGCCGCACGGTGACTGCCGCGCGCCTGGCCTTCGGCGGACTGGCCGCGAAGCCCTGGCGCAACGAGGAGGCCGAGCGCCGGCTCGTCGGCACCGACGGCGGCGCGCAGGCACGCGAGGCCGTGGCCGACCTGCTGCTGGCCGGGGCGCGCGGCCATGGGCACAACGATTTCAAGATCCCGCTGTTGCGGCGTACCCTGCACGCCACGCTGGCGCAGGCGATCGACACCTGAACGCAGGAGGGCGACGACATGCAATTCACCGAAGCCGCCGGGCCCAGCGCCCTGGACCGCGAGCGCGTGCTGGGCCGCCCGCTCGACCGCATCGACGGGCCGCTCAAGGTCAGCGGCCGTGCCCGCTACAGCTACGAGTACGGCAACGAGGTGCCCGATGCCGCCTATGGCTGGATCGTGCTGGCGGGCATCGCCAAGGGGCGCATCACGCGCATCGACACCGCCGAGGCGCAGCGCGCGCCAGGCGTGCTGCTGGTCTACACCTACGCCAACGTGCCGCGCATGGCGCCGAAAGGGCGCGCCAATGTGGTGTCGCAGCTGTCGGGCCCCGAGGTGCAGCAGCACGGCCAGGCGGTGGCCTTCGTGGTGGCGCAGAGCTTCGAGCAGGCCCGCGCGGCCTCGTTCCTGATCCGCATCGACTACGAGCGCGGCGCGGGCCGCTTCGACCTCGCGGCCGCGCAGGCGAGCGCCCCCAAGCCCGGCGACGACCCCAGCGCCGGCAGCGAGAGCGCGGCCGACACGGCGGTGGGCGACTTCCAGGGCGCTTATGGCGCTGCCCCCGTCACGATCGACCAGACGTACACCACGCCCGACCAGCACCCCGCGATGCTGGAGCCGCAGGCCACCACCGCGCGCTGGGATGGCGACCGGCTCACGCTCTACACCTCGCACCAGATGCCCAACTGGGCCGCCAGCGACGTGGCCGCCATGCTGGACGTGCCGGCGGCCCAGGTGCGCGTGGTCTCGGCCTTCGTCGGCGGGGGCTTCGGCTCCAAGCTGCGCACGCATGCCGATGCGGTGCTTTCGGCCTTCGCCGCGCGCGAGCTGCGCCGGCCGGTGAAGACAGCGCTGGCGCGCGAGCAGCTGCTCAACCACACGACGCGGCGCGCCGGGACCATCCAGCGCGTGCGCCTGGGCGCCACGCCCGACGGCCGGCTCACGGCCATCGGCCATGAGACCTGGACCAGCAACCTGCCGGGCCGCAGCTATTACGAAGGCGCCTCGCGCCAGACGCGCCTGCTGTACGCCGCCCCGAACCGCATGACGGCGCACCGCGTGGCCGCGCTCGACCTGCCCGAGGCCGCCGCCATGCGCGCGCCGGCCACCGCCAGCGGGCAGATGGCCTTCGAGGTTGCACTGGACGAACTGGCCGAAAAGCTGCGCATCGACCCGGTGCAGCTGCGCATCCTCAACGACAGCCCGCACGACCCGGAGCGCGGGCCGTCGCGCCCGTACTCGGGGCGCAAGCTGATCGAGTGCCTGCGCGAGGGCGCGCGGCGCTTCGGGTGGGACCGGAGAAGCCCCGAGCCGGGGAGGGTGCGCGACGGCCGCTGGCTGGTCGGCATGGGCGTGGCCAGCGCCATCCACCACCACTCAGTGCGCCCGTCGAACGCCAGGCTGAGCCTCGACGCGCAGGGCCGGCTGTTGATCGAGACCTCGATGACCGACATCGGCACCGGCACCTACACCGTGCTGGCGCAGATCGCGGCCGAGATGACCGGCATCCCGATGGACCGCATCGGCGTGCGGCTGGGCGACACCGCGCTGCCCATGGGCGCAGGCTCGATCGCGTCCATCGGCGCGTCGAGCGCGGGCGCCTCGGTCTTCGACGGCTGCCAGCAGCTGTGCCGCCTGCTGGCGCAGCGTGCCGGCTTCGATGCGCAGACGGCGCGCTTCGAGCGCGGCCGCATCGCCCTGGGGCGCCGCTCGCACGCGCTCGGCGAGCTGGCGGGCGCGGAAGGCCTCAGCGTGCTCGGCAACGTCGAGCCCGGCGACCTGCACCGCCGCTATGCGCAGGCCGCGTTCGGCGCCCACTTCTGCGAGGTGGGCGTGGACATCGACACCGGCGAGACGCGCGTGCGCCGCATGCTCGGCGTGTTTGCGGCGGGCCGCATCCTCAACATGAAGACCGCACGCAGCCAGGCCATCGGCGGCATGGTGTTCGGCGTGGGCGCGGCGCTGCACGAGGAGGCCGTGGTCGATGCGCGCCACGGCTACTTCGTGAACCACGACATGGCCGAGTACCTGGTGCCGGTGCACGCCGACATCCCCGACATCGACGCCGTGTACCTGCAGGACAGCGACGATCTGGCGAGCCCGATCAAGTCGAAGGGCATCGGCGAGCTGGGCACCTGCGGCTCGGCCGCCGCGGTGGCGAACGCCATCTTCAACGCCACCGGCGTGCGCGTGCGGAACTACCCGATCACGCTCGACAAGCTGCTGACGGGGCTGCCGATGCGTGCTTGAATGGCTTCGCCATGCCTGCCACCGCCTCTGTCGCCGCACTGACTCGCCAGCTTCTTCTTGCCGCTGCCGCCTTCGTCGCGCTGTCGCTCGCCGGCTGCGCGACGCTCCCCGACGAAGGCCCGCGCACCGCCAGCACCTCGCTGCCCGTGCAGGGCCCCGCGACGCCGCTCGACCGCATCGCCACCGCATCGATGCAAGGGGCCGAACCCGGCGCCAGCGGCTTTCGCCTGATGCTGGGCCTGGCCAGCATGGACACGCGCCTGGCGCTGCTGCGCGGTGCGCAGCGCTCGCTCGACCTGCAGTACTACCACCTGCACGACGACGCGACCGGCCGGCTGGTGCTGCGTGAGCTGCGCAACGCGGCAGCGCGCGGCGTGCGCGTGCGGCTGCTGGTGGACGACCTCTACACGCAAGACATCGGGCCGCTGCTCGACGGCCTGGGCGCGTACCCGAACGTGGAGGTGCGCATCTTCAACCCCTTTCCCACGCGCGGTGGCACGGCCGTGCGCTTCGGCCTGGCGCTGTTCGACTTCGCGCGCCTGAACCGCCGCATGCACAACAAGCTGTTCGTGGCCGATGGCGTGCTGGCCGTGGCCGGCGGGCGCAACCTGGGCGACATCTACTTCATGCGCGATGCCGACGCCAACTTCTTCGACTACGACGTGCTGGTGGCAGGCGCGGTGCTGCCGCAGATGGCAAGCCTCTTCGACGAGTACTGGAATGCGCCGCAGGTGCGCACGGCAAGCTCGGTGCTGCGCCCCTCGGCCGATGCCGAAGCCCTGCGCCGTGCCTTCGATGCGCGCGTGGACGGCGCCGACACGCCCGAGCCGGTGCCGTTTCGCACCGTCGATCCCACGGGCCGCGTCACCCTGGGCGACGAGCTGGCGGCGGGCCGCGTGAAGCTCGCGTTCGGCACGGCGCAGGCCTTTGCCGATGCACCGGCCAAGGCCTGGGGCCAGATGGAGACGCGGCGCCTGCCCAGCGGCGCGCTCATCGACACCAGCCGCCGTCTGCTGGGCGAGGCGGCGCAGCAGGCGCAGTCCGAGATCACGACCTCGTCGCCGTACTTCGTGCCAGGCCCGGCGGCGCTGGAGGGCATGCGCCGCAACGCGGCGCGTGGCATCCGGCAAACGCTCATCACCAATTCATTGGCCGCCACGGACGAGCCCGTGGTCCACACCGGCTACCGCCGCTACCGCGCGCAGTTGCTGCAGGGCGGCATGCGCATCCACGAGATCCATCCGAACGCGGGCCGGGCGCTGTTCGTCGGCAGCATCGGCGCCGGCGCGCAGGTGCGGCTGCACACCAAGGCGCTGGTGATCGACCGCAAGACGCTGTTCCTGGGCTCGGTCAACATGGACCCGCGCTCCGATGCGCTGAACACCGAGTTCGGCCTGCGCATCGACTGTCCCGCGTTGGCGGAGGAGGCGAGCGCCTTCTTCAACGAGCTGATGCTGCACGCCGCGTACCAGGTGCGCCTGAAGCCGGGCAGCGACGATGCGCTGGAATGGTGGCGCATCGACAGCGACCCGCCCGTCAGGGTGACGGATGACGAGCCCGGCGCGGACCTGCCGACCCGCGCCAGGCTCTACCTGCAGTCGCTGGTGATCCCCGAGTCGATGCTGTAGCGGGCCCGGTCTACCGGTCGAACGCGGCCTGCAGGTCTGCCTTGCTCGTGACACCGCGCTGCAGCTGCAGCATCAACAGCAGGCGCGCCTTCTGAGGGCTCAGGTCGCCGGCCATCACCGCGCCGGCTTCGTCGCTGGTCTTGCCGCCACCCACGAAACCGTAGACCGGCCGCGTGCGGCCGTTGTGCACGCGCGTGGAGACGACCACCGGCACGCCCTTGGACAGCGCGTACTTGAGCGCCTCGAACATCGAGACGTTCATGTTGCCCATGCCCACGGCCTGCACCACGATGCCCTTGGCGCCCTGGTCGACGGCGTAGCGCATGAGCGAGCCGTCGGCGCCGCCGAACATGGCCACGATTTCCACGCGCGGCATCTCGGCGCTGCCGATGTCGATGTGCTGGCGGCGCAGCGGCGCGCGCGTGAAGATGACCTTGTCGTCCCACACCTCGCCCAGGAAGCCGAAGTCGCCCGAATTGAAGGTCTCGACGTTGGCGGTGTGCGTCTTGGTCACGTTGCGCGCCGCGTTGATCTGGTTGTTCATCGCCAGCATCACGCCCTTGCCGCGCGCTTCGGGCGTGGTGGCGATGCGGATGGCGTTGAGCAGGTTGCGCGGGCCGTCGAAGTCGGGCGACGAGGCGTTGCGCTGCGCGCCGATCAGGATCACCGGCTTGTCGGACTTGACGGTCAGGTCCAGCCAGTAGGCCGTTTCTTCCATGGTGTCGGTGCCGTGCGCGATGACGACGCCCGCCACCTCGGGGCGCGCGAGCGCGTCGTCGACGGCCTTGGTCAGGCGCGTCCACCATTTCGCCTCGATGTAGTTGGACGACATGGCCGAGAAGTTGTTGACCTCGATGGTGGCGTACTTGCCGGCATCGGGCACCGTCTGCATCAGGTCGTCGCCCGAGATCGCGGGCACCACGCCCTTGGTGACAGGGTCGATCTTCATGGCGATGGTGCCGCCCGTGGCAATGAACTGCACGACGGGCCGTGTCTGCGCCTGCGCGTGTGCCGAGGTGGCCACCGCCGCCAGGCCGATCGTCGCCAGTGCCAGTGTCCTCTTCAGTGTCTTCATGGGTGTCCTTGTGTGGTGGTGAAGATGAGCGAGCCGTTGCGCCCGCCGGCCGCCCGGCCATCGAGCCGGCGCGGTGACGGGCGAGGGGAAACAGTACCAGCAAGCCCGCCGCGACGGGCGGGACGTGAAGAAGACCATCCGTTTTCTCGATGGATTCCATCGAATCAAACAGGCTTCCGCGAGAGATGCCTGGCTCCTACGCTAGCGCCATGTCATCGAAGTTGAGTCTTCGTTCTTCGCCCGCCGGCGTTCGGCGATTCCTTTCCAGGAGATACCCATGAGCAAAGTTCTTGTCCTGTACTACTCGTCCTACGGCCACATCGAAACGATGGCCCGGGCCATCGCCGAAGGCGCCCGCAGTGCCGGTGCCGAGGTCGACATCAAGCGCGTGCCCGAGACCGTGCCGCTGGAGGTCGCGAAGGGCGCGCACTTCAAGCTCGACCAGTCGGCGCCGGTTGCCGCCGTGGCCGACCTCGAAAAGTACGACGCGATCATCGTCGGCACCGGCACGCGCTTCGGCCGCATGTCGTCGCAGATGGCGGCGTTCCTGGACCAGGCCGGCGGCCTGTGGGCGCGCGGCGCGCTCAACGGCAAGGTGGGGGCGGCCTTCAGCTCGTCTGCCACGCAGCACGGCGGCCAGGAGACCACGCTGTTCTCGATCATCACCAACCTGCTGCACTTCGGCATGACCATCGTGGGCCTGCCGTACAGCCACCAGGGCCAGATGAGCGTGGACGAGATCGTCGGCGGCGCACCCTACGGCGCCACGACCGTGGCCGGCGGCGACGGATCGCGCCAGCCGACCGAGATCGACCTGGCCGGCGCCCGTCACCAGGGCGAGCTGGTGGCCAAGACTGCGGCCAAGCTCTTCGGTTGAGCGCCGGACCGCCAAGGAGAACCACCATGAACCAGCAGAACACCGCAGGCGAAGCGGCCAAGGCCGTCGTGCGCCGCAACACCGAAGAGGTCCAGGGCGGCGGCAACTACGCGCTCTTCGACCAACTCTTTGCCGACAGCTTTCTCGACCACACGCCGCAGCCCAACTGCACGCCGGACAAGGCGGGCGCCCTGGGCCTGTACAAGACGCTGCGCGCCGCGTTCCCCGACTTCCATGCCGACATCCATTGGCAGCGCGTGGACGGCGACGTGGTGACGACCTTCAAGACCTACCACGGCACGCACCAGGGCGAGGTGTTCGGCATCGCCCCCACGGGCCGCAAGATCCACTTCGAGACCGTCGACGCGATGCGCGTGCAGGACGGCCAGATCACGGAGCACTGGGGCGTGGCGAATCTCTTTTCGCTGCTGCAGCAGCTCGGCGCCTGGCCGCCGGCCGCCCCAAGCGCCGGCCCGGGAGCACGGCAATGACCGACATCCTCAAGGACAAGGTCGTCGTCGTCACCGGCGCCGCCAGCGGCATCGGCCGCGCGATCGCCATCGGCGCCGCGCAGCACGGCGCCAGGGCGGTGATCGTCTCGGACATCACCGAAACGTCGAACGAAGGCGGCCGCACCACGACCTCGGAGATCGAGGCGCTGGGCGCGTCCGTGCGCTTTCACCGCACGGACGTGAGCCAGCGCGCGCAGGTCGATGCGCTGGTCGAGGCGGCGGCGGAATTCGGCGGTGTCGACGTGATGGTCGCCAACGCCGGCATCACGCTGCGCTCGGACGGCCCCGACGTGGCCGAAGATGACTACCGGCGCCTGATGAGCGTCAACCTCGACGGCGTGCTGTTCAGTGCCCAGGCGGCTGCACGCCAGATGAAGGTGAACGGCAAGGCCGGCAGCATCGTGCTGATGGCCAGCATGGGCGGGATCGCCGGCGCCGGCATGACCGTGGCCTATTCCACCAGCAAGGGCGGCGTGGTCCTCATGGCCAAGGCCCTGGCGGATGCGCTGGGGCCCGACGGCATCCGCGTCAACGCGGTCGCGCCCGGCGTCATCGACACCCACCTGGTGCGCACGAACCCGGGCATCGCCGCCGCGTCCGAAGGCTTTCGGCAGCGCACGCCGCTGCGCCGGCTCGGCAAGCCGTCCGAGATCGCGGACGCGGTGGCGTGGCTCGGCTCGGACATGGCCAGCTACGTGAGCGGCATCGCGCTGCTCGTGGACGGCGGCTTGCTGTCCGTGATCTGAACCGCCGAGACAGGAGAGACACCATGTACGCCGAGCCCGTGAACCCGAAGAACCAGCGCCTGGACACCGCGGACGCACTGACGCTGATGCGCGTGCCGCCGAAGTTCGACGTCACCGAGTGGCCGCGCCAGGTCGAGGCCTTTCTGCAGGCGACCGAGAAGCCGCTGCACCGGGCCATCCTGAAGAACTACCTGCGGCATCTGCTGCTGGAGGTGGCCGGCTACTGGGACCGGATCATCGTGCCCGAGCTCACGGTCGACGAACCCGAGTACCGCGTGGGCGACCGGGGGACGGTGCACGTCTTGTCGGGCAGGGCGGCGGTGGAGGGCTTCTACCGGCAGACCTTCGAGACCCGGCAGAACGTCATGGGTGCCCGGACGATGAACATGGGCGTGGAAGACTACGGCGTGACCACCGAGGCCGTCTGGACGCACGTGGTGCCCGGCGCCTGTTTGAAGGACCACCCGGTCGATGCCGACCCGCAGGCCTGGTACCTCATGAACCACCACCTGTTCCAGATCTTCACGTACACGCGCGACGCGCAGCCCAAGCTGATCTCGGAGCGCATCTACGACGATCCGCAGAGCTACAGCTACGAGAAGCTCGCGCCCGCGGATGTCGTGACGCCGGAGATGGCACGCGCGCAGCTGGCGCCGTTTCTTGCGCGGGCGACGCTGGCGTAGCGCCGCCTGGCTTCATCACGCGCGGGCGGGCGCATCGGCCTGCTTGAGCTGCTCGAGGAACCAGCGCCCGGCCGGCCCCGGCGGCGCATCCTTGCGGTAGGCCGCGAACATCGCGATCGGCGGTGTGCGCGGCTGGAAGTTCTCGATCTGGATCTGCACCAACGCACCCGTGTCCAGATCGTGCCGCACCATGGCCTGCGGCATGTGCCCCCAGCCGAACCCCGCACGCAGGAAAGCGTGCTTGGCGCCCAGGTCCGCCAGGCGCCAGGTCGAGGGTGAGAAGACGCCGTAGCTCTTGCCGTCCGACAGGCTCGTGCGGTCCGTGAGGACCAGCTGCACGTGCTCTTCCAGCTCGCGCATCCGAATCAGCCCCTTGCGGCGCGCCAGCGGATGCGCGCTGCCCGTCACCGTGACCATGGGCACGTCGAGCAGCTTCTCGGCCTCCACGGCATCGGGCACGACGGGCATGGACCCGATGATGCCCAGGCGGCACGTGCCCTGCAGCACGGGCTGGATGACGGCGCCCAGCGCTTCCACGTAGAGGCGAAGCGGCGTGTGCGGAAAAGCCGCGCGGAACAGGCCGACGGCCACCGTCAGCGACTCCATCGGGTACATCACGTCCACCGCGACCGACAGCTCGGGCTCCAGCCCTTCGGCCATGGTGCGTGCCTTGGCCTTGAAGCCGTTCATGCTGCTCACGACCACGCGGGCCTCCGCGAGGAGGGCGGTGCCTTGCTCGGTGAGTTGCGGGTAGCGCGCTGAGCGGTCGAACAGCTGCACGTCGATCTGCGCCTCGAGGTTGGCCAGCGTCTGGCTGACCACCGACTGCGCCCGCCGCAGCTTGCGGCCCGCCGCCGAGAAGCTGCCTTCGTCCGCCGCGGCAATGAAGGTGCGCAGCTGGTCCATGGATAAGCCGTCGAGCATCTATCGTTCCTTTGGATGGGTTGCATCGAAAGATATAGGCTTCTCAGGGGGATGTCCAGCTCCTAACCTTCAGGCCATCTCATCACCTGAAGGAAATTTCATGGAGCACGCCCTCAGCGAATCCCCGCCAGTCCTGTCTGTCCAGACGCGCCGCATCGTGGCCCGCACCCGGGGCCGGGCGCACGGACCGGTCACGCGCGTCGTCAGTCCGTCGGACATCGGCGAGCTGATCAAGCCGTTCGTCTTTCTCGACTACTTCGATTTCAAGCCCACGGGCAACGCGCTGTTCCCGATGCATCCGCACTCGGGCATTGCGACGATCACCGTGCTGCTCTCGGGCGACCTGCGCTACGAAGACACCACCGGCGCATCGGGCACCCTGTCCGCGGGCAGCGTCGAATGGATGCGGGCCGGCAACGGCGTGTGGCACGACGCGAGCCCGAGCGGCTTCGAGCGCTTCCAGGGCTACCAGGTGTGGGTCGCGTTGCCGCGCAGCCTGGAAAACCGCATGGCGCACAGCCAGTACCTGCCCGCCGAGGCCGTGCCGCAGGCCGGCCCCGCCCGCATCGTGCTGGGTCGCCACGAGGGCGCGCACAGCCGCGTGGCCGCGCCGGAAGGCATGAACCTGCTGCATGTGCGGCTGGCTGCGGGCGAACGCTGGCGCTACCAGCCGCCCGCGGGGCACGACGTGGCCTGGACCCACGTGCACCGCGGCGAGCTGCGCGTGGCCGGCGACCGGCTGCAAGGCGAGCTCGCGGTGTTCGACGAATCGAACAGCGCCATCGATTTCACTGCCGAAGGCGACACCGACTTCATCGTCGGGTCGGCCGTGAAGCACCCGCACGACCTCGTGCTGGGCTACTACTCCGTCCACACCTCGCCCGAGGCGCTGCAACAAGGCGAGGCGGAAATCGCCCGGCTCGGGCGGCAGCTTCGTGCGGACGGACGCATCCGTTGACTCGCCGTTCGGTTTTCAGTTTCTTCAACCCCTGTGCTTTCAATCCACTGACTTACTTAGGAAATTCATCATGACCACGACCACCACTTCCACCACCCAAACCACCGTCCTGCCTTTCGTCGGACGCATCCTCCTGGCGGCGATCTTCATCGTCAGCGCCCTGGGCAAGATCGCAGCGCCCGAGGCCACCCAGGGCTACATCGCATCGGTGGGCCTGCCCGCGCCGCTGCTGGGCTACCTGGCGGCCATTGCGATCGAACTGGGCGGCGGCCTGTTGCTGCTGGCGGGCTACCGCACCCGAGTCGTCGCGCTCGGGCTCGCCGTGTTCTCGATTGCCTCCGCGCTCATCTTTCACCACGCGCTGGGCGACCAGAACCAGCTGTTCCACTTCCTGAAGAATCTCGCGATGGCCGGTGGCCTGGTCCAGGTCGTGGCCTTCGGCGCCGGTGCCTTCAGCATCGACAACCGCAAGCAGGCGCTGCGTCATTCGCTGGTCACCCGCTGAGCTGACGTGAACACAAGGCCCGCCCCAGCGATGGGGCGGGCTTTTTTCGTGGGTACGGGGGAGGCGACCCCTGGCAGATTGCATTGGAAGCCGGCCGCCATCCATCGTTCGAATCGATGGCTCGGATCGAGAAATTCAGGCTTCTGCGGGAGGCGAAATCTCCCTAATCTGTCACTTGAATCACCCACCAGGAGATCGACATGAAGCTCTGGAATTTCATCGACAAGCACCACGAAGACCTCGGCGTTGCGCTCTTCATTCTTCCTTGCCTGCTGACGGCATTTGCGACGGCCGGGATCGTTTTCGGCATCGGCCTGCTGTTCCGCTAGGACCTCGCGGTATCGGCGTTGGGGCGTCGGGTGGAGGAGGGCGGTCGATGCTTCCGCCCTTCGCGTTCGCCGACTTCAAGGACGAAAAAAAAGCCCGCCAGTGCTGCTGGCGGGCTTTTCTTTCATATGGAAGCGCCGAAGGCGCGTCGGGTCACGGCACCAGGATGGCCGACCCCGAGCGACTGCGGGCTGCGATGTCCGCGTGCGCAGTGGCCGCGGCCGACAGCGGATAGCGCGTGACCTCGATCTGGCCGAAGACGCCGGCACGCAGCGCATCGAACACCGCGCGAGTCGCCTGGGCGCGCGCATCGCCTTGCAGATGCTGCGCCATCGGGCCGCCGAGCACCTTCACACCCCGGGCCCCGAGCGAGGGCGCGTCGATCTCGGGCGCACCGGAGGCTGCGCCGATGTTGACGATCGTCCCGCCGTCGCGAACGCTCGCTTGCGAGGTCGCGAAAGTGGCTTTTCCGACGAACTCGTAGACGACGTCGACACCCTGCGGTGCGATCGCGCGGATCTGCGCCGCGAGGTCGGCGTCGCTGGAAACCAGCGCGTGGTGCACGTCAGCGCGCAGGGCATCGCGCTTGCCAGCACCCGCGGTGCCGATGACCGTGGCGCCCCGGGCCTTGGCCCATCGTGCGAGCAGCAAGCCGACGCTGCTGGACGCGCCCTGCACCAGGATCGTCTCGCCGGCTGCTTGCAGGCGGTGGAAGCCGTTCAGTGCGGTCCATGCCGTCAGGCCCTTGGTCAGCACGGTGGCCGCCTGTTCGGTCGTGATGTCGTCGGGCAGCTTCACCAGCGCCTCGGCGTCGATCAGCCGGTCGGCCGCATAGCTGCCCGGCGCCAGGAAATAGGCCACGCGATCGCCCGCGGCGAACGTCTCGACGCCGGGACCGACAGCTTCGACCACGCCGGCACCCTCGACGCCCGGCACCGACGGCAAGGCCACCGGGTAGATGCCCTGGCGAAAGATCGTGTCGATGAAATTGACGCCGATGGCGTCGTGGCGCAGGCGCACCTGGCCGGGACCCGGCGCGCCGACGCTGCGGTCTTCCACCTGCAGGACTTCGGGGCCGCCGTAGGCGTGGAAACGGATGACTGTGCTCATGATGGGCTCTCTTCTGGACGTAGGGGGTTGGGATGGTTGTCAGCAGGGCGCCCACGTCGGCGATCTGCGTGTCCGAAGAGTAGGGGCGCTCCATCCATCGGAACAGCCTGTTTTTCTAGATAGGTTCTATCGAGATGAAAGATGGATCGCCAACGCGGGGCGCGCCATTCGCCCGACGTTCAGGAGAGCCGCACATGCAGAAACTGCACGGCGGACTGGACGGCAATCCTTAGGCGAACTCAATGATCAAGCGATGGAATATGCATTGTGGACCGGCATGACCGTCTCTAACCTTGGGCGACATCCTCCACCGCCCAAAGCTTCGACATGTCTTTTGACGAACCGGCCATTCATGACTTTCACGCCCGAACCTATCCGCTGAGAATTCACTCGGGGACGGATGCGCTGATCGAACTTCCCCGGGAACTCCAGCGCGCCGGCGCCTCCCGTGCGCTGATCCTGTGCGGGCGCAGCGTCCGTGAGCGCACCGGGCTCACGCAAGTGATCGAGACCTTGGCGGGTGGCCGCATCGTCGGCATCTTCTCGGGCATCTCCGAAGGCGCGCCTGCGGAGTGCCTCGAGGAGGCTGCTGCGAAGGCGCGCGAGGTGCAGGCCGACGCGCTCATTGCTGTCGGTGCAGGCAGCGTGATCAAGGGCGTGCGCATCGTTGCCATGTTGCTCGGGGAGAACCGGTCCCTGCTGGAAATGGCAACGGTGCATCGCGATGACGAGCCGCCGGTGAGCCAGCGCTTGGCTGCGCCGAAGATGCCCATCTTCAATGTGCTGACCTCGCCAACCTCGGCGCAGAACCGTGGCGGTTCGGCAGCGCGCTATCGTGGATCGGCGCATCACCTGGAATTTTTCGATCCGAAGACCCGACCACGCGCGGTGTTCTGGGACACGAGGGCGCTGGCCACTGCGCCGGCGGCGCTCGCGCGCTCCACGAGCTTCGAGGTCTACTGGTGGGCCTTGATGTGCATGGGGGCCTTGCGCACAGCCAACCCGCTGGTCCAGGCCAGTCGACGTCACGCGTGGGAGCTGGCACGACACGCTTATCCGAAGCTGGGCGAAGCGGACGATGCGGCTGCCCGGATCGACCTGTGCGCCGCTGCGTTGCTGCAAAACCGCGACGAGGAAGATGGCGGGCGGCCCTGGTCATGCCAGCTGCTGGCGCGCGCGGCCTACGCATCCGCCGTCGGCGTCTTCAACCACTACGAAGGGGTGACGCAATCGCGCGGCTATGCGGCCTTTGCACCGGCCATGATCCGTGAACTGGGCGCGGCAGTGCCCGAGGTGGCGCACGCGATGGGCGAGGCATTGGGTATGGAACTGCCATCGAGCGGCAATGGCACCGAGGCGGCCGCGCAGGTCGCGGCGCAAGTGGCACGCAACTTTCAGGCGCGAGGGTGGCGGACTGACTTGCACGATTGTGGAATCCCCGCCGCCGATGCGCCCCGGCTACTCGCGCTCGCACTGCGCAACTTCAACGCCAATCACGACCGGCTGCTGGATCGCCATCGCGAGGCGATGCTCGCCGCCATCACCAGGACGATTGCTCTCTAGCGCTCAGGTGGTGCTGTTTCGCACCTCCTGCCGGATCCATTGAAGAAAGGATCCGAAGGCCGGTGTTGCCGCGCGCGCCGTGGACCACACGAGGTAGTAGCCGTTGTCGCTGCGCGCGACCAGGTCGAAGGGGGCGACGAGTGTGCCGACCTTGAGCAACTCCACAGCGTAGGCGCGCTGGACGACGGCGACACCCAGCCCATCGACAGCCCCCTGGATCGCCAGCGAGGAGTTCTCGAACGACAAGCGGCGCTTGGGCTTGAGCTTCGTCAACCCGGCGTGGTCGAGCCAGCGTTGCCAGTCGTCCATGCGACGCACGGAATGCAGGAGCGTCGCCTTCGACAGGTCGGCGGGTGTCGCGAGCGGGCATGTATCACGCAGGAACGCGGGGCTGCAGACGGGTTGGAAGGCGTCGTCGAACAACCTCAGACCGTCAAGGCCTGGAGGTACATCGGTTCCCATGAAGGAGGCCATGTCCACGTCCTCGGCTTCAAAGCGGATTTCGCGAAAGCTCGTCATGAGCTGGATGTCCAGCTCGGGATGTGCCCCGTGGAAACGGGACAGGCGGGGCACCAGCCACTTCTCTGCGAGCGTAGGCAGCAGGCACAGCTTGAGCGTGTCGTGACGCGGTCCGCGTGCGATGGCGTTCAGCGTCAGTTCGATCGTCTGAAATGCCTGCGTGAGCGCGGGCCGCAGCACCTGGCCCGCGTCCGTCAGTTCGACCGAGCGGCCCTTGCGCCGCAACAGCGGAACGCCCACGACTTCCTCGAGCAGTTTGACTTGCTGACTCACCGCGCCGGGCGTAACGCACAACTCCGCTGCCGCATTCGAGACGCTTTGATGGCGCGCGGTGGCTTCAAAGGCTCGCAGGCCGAGAAGGGGCAGGCGGCTACGGTTCATTTGATTTAGTACTTCTAAAAGGTGAGGAGGAAAAAACTGCCTTGTTTGAGGATGGTCAGCTACATAAACTGAAATCTAGCCAATCTAAAACGACGAGGCAAGACATGGAAATCACCAAGTACCCTGAACCGCACTTCCGCAATGATGCGGACGGCATGACGCTGCTGGGGGCGCGCTACCGCGACACCGGCGAGTTGCGCTTCCCACCACCCGAGTTTCTCCAGGCCGGAGAGGCCGCGGAGCCGGTCTCCATGGGCGCCAGCGGGCGTCTGTACACCTTCACCACGGTTCACCCCGCCAAGGCGGCCGCGTACGCGCTGGGCATGGTCGACTTCGACAACGGCCTGCGGGTGTTTGGCCGTCTGGCCTGGCCGGAGGGCAGCGAGCCCGCCATCGGTGACGTGGTGCATGCGGTTGCGTTCGCGCTCCCGGATGGCACGCCGGACTATGCCTTTGCACCGCTGAAGGGAGCCGCAGCATGAACGAGCCGTTGATCACCGGCGTCGGCATTTCCGACTTCGGCCGCTTCCCCCATCTCAACGAAGAGGCGCTCGCACAGGCAGCCATCCTGTCCGCGCTGAAGGATGCGGGTGTGGGCATGCGCGATGTGCAGGCCTTCTATTGCGGCAACGCCCTCGGCGGCCACCTGCCCGGCCAGCGCGCGCTGCGCGAGCTGGGTACCGGCGGCGAAGCCGTCTACAACATCGACAACGCCTGCTCGAGCGGGGCCACCGCGTTTCACCTGGCGCTGCAGGCGCTTCGTGCCGGACAGTACGAGACGGTGCTGGTCTTCGGCATGGACCACCTGAGCGGACTCGGCGGCGGCGCGCTGCCCATGAACGAACGCGACTGGAACAACCGGCGCGGAATGATCATGCCCGCGCTCTACGCGATGCGCGCGAAGCGCTACATGCACGAGCGCGGCGTGCCGGCCGAGGTGTTGGCGGATGTGGCGGTGAAGAATCGGCGCCACGGCATGCTCAATCCCATCGCGACCTTCTGTCGCCCCGTGACGCGCGAAGAGGTGTTGGCTTCGCGCATGGTGGCCGATCCGTTGACGCTGCTGCAGTGCTGCCCGGGTGTGGTGGACGGCGCTGCCGCACTGGTGCTCAGCACACGTCCTTCCCGGGGCACGGCCAAGCCGGTGCGCGTGCTGGCCTCGGTGGTGCAGTCGGGCCTGTTCGAGATCCACCAGGTGGACATGACCGAGGCGGAAATCACGCGGCGCGCGGCGCGGCTGGCGTACGAGCAGGCCGGTGTCGGCGCTGGCGATCTCAGCCTGATTGAGCTGCACGATGCCTTCACCATTTCCGAGCTGCTGTACTACGAGGCACTCGGCCTGTGTGAGCCTGGGGAAGGGCCGGGATTGCTGGCCAGCGGCGCCACGGCGCTCGGCGGGCGCATTCCCGTGAACGCGAGCGGCGGTTTGCTGGCCAAGGGGCATCCGCCTGGCGCCACGGGTGTCGCGCAGATCGTCGAACTGTGCGAGCAGCTGCAGCAGCGCGCCGACAAGCGGCAGGTGCAGGGCGCCCGCCTCGGGCTGAGCCAGGTGACAGGGGGCGGCATCTGGGGTGTGGACCATGCCGCGTGTTCCATTCACATCCTCGCTGCGTGAAGAAGGAGCCCGTGATGACAGACCACACCATCCCCAACGAGCTGACCGGCCTGACCGCCATCGTGACGGGCGGCGCCCGGGGCATCGGCCTCGGTATCGCCCGAAGCCTGGCCGAGGCCGGATGCCGCATTGCGCTGTGGGACATTGACGCAGACGCACTCCATGCCGCGACCGAAGAGCTCAGGGCAGAGGGCGCTGAGGTGTCCGCGCGTCGCGTGAGCGTGACGTCGCCAGAGGACGTCCAGGCCGCCACCTCCGAGCTCCTGGAGCGCAACGGGCGCATCGACGTGCTCGTCAACAACGCGGGCATCGGCGGCGACAAGCTCGTCACGAAGATGGAGCTCGACTTCTGGCAGCGTGTCATCGAGACCAACCTGACCTCGCAATTCATCTGCTGCAAGGCGGTGCTTCCGACGATGGTCGCGCAGAAGTTCGGCCGAATCATCAACCTGTCTTCGCGCGCCTGGCTGGGCAACCGCGGCCAAGCCAGCTACTCGGCGTCCAAGGGCGGTGTCGTCAGCCTGACCCGCAGCCTGGCGCTGGAGTTCGCGCGCAGCGGCGTCACGGCCAATGCCATTGCGCCAGGCATTGTGGAAACCCCGCTGTTCGGCACGCTCGCGGCCCAGGCTCAGGAAGACCTGAAGCGTACCGTTCCCATGCAGCGCATCGGCCAGGCCGAAGATGTCGCCAACGCGGTGCGCTTCTTCGCTTCGCCGGCGTCCAGCTATGTGACGGGGCAGGTGCTGTACGTGTGCGGCGGGCGTAGCCTGAGCAGCGCATCGGTCTGACACCGGCCTCACAAGGAAAGGAGACAACATGAAAAGAAGAGAGTTCACGTTGGCAGCCGCCGCCGCGCTGCTGGCACCGGCAGCGTCCGTGCGGGCAGACAACTACCCGTCGAAACCCGTGCGCCTGATCGTGCCGTATCCGCCCGGTGGTGGCACCGACACCGTGGCCCGCGCTGTGTTCGAGCGTGTCGCCACGCTCATGGGGCAGCCTTTCGTGGTGGACAACAAGGCCGGCGCCGGCACCACCATCGGCCTGGGCGAACTGGCGCGGTCCCGCCCCGATGGCTACACCGTCGGCGTCGGCGGCACCAGCGACCCGCTGCTGCCCCTTCTGTACGACAGGCTGGCGTTCAATCCCTCGGCCGACCTGACGTTCGTGGCCACGCTGGCGACGGTGCCGATCGTGCTGGCTGCCGGCCCGAGCATTCCTGCCAAGACCCTGCAGGAACTGCTCGCCGCCGGGCGCGCAAAGGGGGCGCAACCGCTGGCCTATGCCTCGCCCGGGACTGCCTCGCCGCACCATCTGGCAGGCATCTATCTGGGCGAGATGGCGGGCCTTCCGCTGGTGCATGTGCCGTACAAGGGCACCTCGCAGGCGCTGACCGATCTGGTCGGTGGTCACGTGCCGCTCGCCATGCTGGGCCTGCCTTCGGCCTTGCCGTTCGCACGCCAGGGCAAGCTGAAGATCCTCGGCGTCGCGACCGCGCAGCGCTCCGCCCTGGCGCCCGAGATTCCCACCATCAGCGAGAGCGGGGTGCCGGGCTTCAATGCCGGTTACTGGTGGCATGTGACCGTGCCGACCGGCACGCCGCAAGCAGTCATCGCGCAGCTGCGCGATGCCGTGGACAAGACACTGCGCACCCCGGCGCTGACCGAGTCCCTGCTCAAGAGCGGCTTCGAGCCGATGCTGCTGTCGCCCGCCGAGGCGGAGAAGGCACTCAGGGAGGACACCGCCAAGTGGACGAAGGTGATCCGCGCGAACAACCTTCGCGGCGGCTGACCGAGGAGACGAACCGACATGCTTGGAGACTCCCTCAACGGCATCCGCGTCATCGACTTCACCCAGGTCGCCGCAGGACCGGTGTGCACGCAGACACTCGCCGACCTCGGCGCGGATGTCATCAAGATAGAGGCGCCCACGGGCGAGCTGTGCCGCGCGCTGGCGCCTTTCGTCGAAGGGCAGAGCCTCGGATTCATGGCGCTCAACGGCAACAAGCGCAGCGTGGCGCTCGACCTCAAGAATCCGCAGCAGCGCGAAGCGGCGCTCCAGCTCGCCGCCGACGCGGACGTGGTGGTCGAGAGCTTCCGTCCCGGCGTGATGCAGCGGCTCGGGCTGGGCTACGAGGATGTGCGGCAACGCAATCCGGGCGTCATCTATTGCTCCGTCTCTGCTTACGGGCAGGAGGGGGCGTGGCAGCACAAGCCAGGCGTTGATGGCGTGCTACAGGCGGTCTCCGGCCTGATGAGCGTGACGGGCTTGCCGGAGGCACCGCCATGCAAGGTGCAGGTGCCGGTCGTCGACATGGTGACCGGCTACGTCGCCGCCATCGGCGTGCTGGGAGCGCTGGCGCGGCGCCGACGTGAGGGAGAGGGCGATCGCGAAGGCCAATGGATCGACGCCAGCATGTTCGCGTCCGCCATCGCGTTGCAGCAGATGAGTTTCGCCAGCTACTTCGCCGACGGGGTTCCCCCGGCGCGCATCGGCAGCGCCGCGCCCTATGCCGCGCCCAACGAGGCGCTGCGTTGTGCGGATGGCTGGATCATGCTTGCCGCCTACCACCCGTCGCGCTGGGAGGCGCTGTGCGGTGTCCTCGAATGCCCCGGGCTGCTGACCGACCCACGCTTTCGCGAACTGTCGGGCCGCATTGCGCACCGTCGCGAGCTGGTGCAGTTGCTGGAGGAGCGCATGACGCGCCGCCCGCGCGCCGAATGGCTGAAGCGCTTCGAGGCGGTGGACATCATCTGCGCGCCGATCAACGACTACTCGGAAGTCATCGCCTCGCCGGCATTCGCGGATGCGAGGTTGTCCGAGACGGTGCGCCATCCGATTGCCGGCGAACTGACCCTGCCCGCAACGCCGTTGCGCGCGGTGGGCGAGGTGCCGCGCGCCCGGCGTCCCGCACCCCTCGTGGGCGAGCACACCCGCGAGGTGTTGCGTGCCGCCGGGCTCGCTCACGACAACGAAGGAGACACGACATGCCCGTGACGCTCGAGGTGCGCGATTTCATCGCCACCGTGACCCTGAATCGCCCGGAAGCGATGAACGCGATCGACCCGGAGTCCGCCGCGCAGTTGCACGAAGCCTGGAACGAGATATCGGTTCGCAAGGACGTGCGGGTCGGCATTCTCACGGGAGCGGGCGAACGGGCCTTCTGTACCGGCGCCGATCTGAAGAAGACCATGCCGCCCGCAGAGAGCTTTGCCGAACTGCATTTCGGCTCGAGCGCCGGCCTCCCGCCCGTGTCGACCCTGCAGACGCCCAAGCCGATGATCGCGGCGATCAACGGCTTCGCGTTGGGAGGCGGGCTCGAGATGGCGATGCTCTGCGACATCCGGATCGCCGCGAGCACCGCGGTATTCGGCCTGCCGGAGGTCTGCATCGGGAGCATCCCGGCCGGCGGTGGGACGCAGCGCATCGTGCGCGCGGTGGGCCAGTCGGACGCGATGCTGCTGCTGTTGACCGGCGAGCGTATCGACGCCCAGGAAGCGTTGCGCATTGGCCTGGTCAGCCGGGTGGTGGCGCCACCGGATCTCGCGGCGGCCGCGCGGTCGATCGCCCAGCGCATCGCCTCGAATGCACCCCTGGCCGTGGTCACCGCCAAGAGGCTCGCCCAGGTCGGCCGCGAGCTGCCGTTGACCGCCGGCCTCGAATTGGAGCAGCAGAGCTTCGGCAACCTGCGCGATTCCGACGATCGGATCGAAGGGCGCCGTGCTTTCGCCGAGAAGCGCGCGCCGAGTTTTCAGGGGCGCTGAGCCGCGCGAGCTGCGCCGACCAAGAACATTGGAGAGACATGACCCAGGACGCTGAAAATTTCGCCGGCACTCGTGCCATCGCCCTGCAGCACCGGTTCGACGTGAACGCGCTCGCTGCCTGGCTCGAAAGCAACCTCGATGGCTTCGCCGGACCACTTGCCGTGGAGATGTTCAGCGGAGGGCAGTCCAACCCGACCTACAAGCTGGTGACGCCCACGCGAAGCTACGTGATGCGCGCCAAACCGGGCCCCGCGGCGAAGCTGCTGCCTTCCGCGCACGCGGTGGAGCGCGAGTTCAAGGTCATGCGTGCCTTTGCCGGGACCGACGTGCCGGTGCCGCGCGTGTACTGCCTGTGCGAAGACGAGTCGGTCATCGGCCGTGCGTTCTGCATCATGGAGTTCGTCCAGGGCCGCGTGCTGTGGGACCAGTCCCAGCCAGGCATGAGCAACGTAGAGCGCGCAGCGATCTACGACGAGATGAACCGCGTGATTGCAGCCCTGCATGCGGTGAAGTTCGCGAAGCATGGCCTCGCCGATTTCGGAAGGCCCGGCAACTATCTCGAGCGCCAGATCGGCCGCTGGAGCAAGCAGTACGTTGCATCTGCCACTCAGGAGATTCCCGAGATGGAGCGGTTGATGGCGTGGTTGCCGGCGCACGTGCCCGAAAGTGCGCACGATGAACGGATGGTCTCGATCGCGCACGGCGACTTCCGCCTCGACAACCTGATCTTTCACCCCACCGAGCCACGCGCGATCGCCGTGCTCGACTGGGAGCTGTCCACGCTCGGCCATCCGCTCGCGGACTTCAGCTACCACTGCATGTCGTGGCACATCACGCCCCGGATGTTTCGCGGCATCGGCGGACTCGACCTGGAGCGCCTGGGCATTCCGACCGAGAGCGACTACATCCGCAGGTACTGCGATCGCACCGGCATCACGACGCCCGAAGCGCTGGCGCCGGACTGGAACTTCTACCTGGCCTACAACCTGTTCCGCATGGCGGCGATCCTGCAGGGCATCGCCAAGCGGGTCGAGGCGGGCACGGCGTCGAGCGCGCAGGCCGAGGCCGGGGGTGTGCGGCCGATGGCTGAACTGGCGTGGCGTTTCGCGCAGCGGGCCTGAGCACGATGGCGGCCTGCTGGACTCCTTGCCCGTACGGGTTCAGAGCGACTGCAGCCAGGAGAGGTAGCCGGCAGCTCGCCGTTCCGCGCTGCCGTCGAGAAGGAAGATCATTGCCGCCTGCACCGCAAGACCAGCTCCCGCGCCTTGCCAGACGGAGCTCTGCGGCGCCAGGATGACGAGCAGGATCCCGGCTGCGGCGAGCGCGAACTCGATCCAGCGATTCCTCGCAAATTCGTTCATGACGACCTGCATGCGAGGAATTTCCTCGATGCCCAGGCGCACGCGCTCGTTTGCGACGATGTGCTGGACGCGCGCGAGGTCTTGCGGGCTGCGCCACCAGACGGAGCCGCCGACACCCAGCTGGACCAGCGCCGCCAAGACAAGCGGGCCCGCCGCACCGCGCCAGAACGCGCTGTGGCGCCAGGTCCATGCGGCCACGGCGATCGCGGTCACCGCGACGGCGACGAACATCAGGCCACCCCATCGCTCCGCATGGAAGTAGGTCTCGGCCGTGTTCATCCGAAGGTCCGGCGCGGGGAGCCGCTGCATCACGCCTCAGGCCACGGCCGCTCTGGCGAGGGCGGCGTCCTGCTCCGGCGTTCCACCGGACACCCCGAGCGCTCCGGTCAGTGCCCCCTCCGCGTCGAAGATCGGCAGGCCGCCGCCCATCAACAGCAGGCCGCCTGCATGGACGTGGTCGAAGTGCGGGACCGGGGCCCCTACCTGCAGCGGTGCGTTCAGCGATTCGCTGGGCATGCGGAACATCACCGACGCACGCGCCTTGGCCAGCGCCAGTTCGTTCGACGCCAGCCATGCGTCGTCCATGCGCGAGAAGGTCACGAGGTTGGCGCCGCGATCCAGGATCGCGAACACCGCGTTGAGGCCCGCATCCTTCGCCGCCTGGCGGCCGCGGGCCACGATGCGATGCGCCTCGTCGATGGAAATGTCAGGCATTCTGGGTCCACTCCGTCTCCTGCCATTGCTTGGCCACGTCGACCGTCGCGAACGGGCGCATCGTGCGATACAGGTGTTCCTTGGCAGGGATGATCTCGACCATCGCGTCGATCATTTCCTGCGGGTCTTCCTGGTTGGCCAGGCCTTCGGTGAAGTCGGGCATCGGAACGACCGCGGTCTTGGGGTCGTACCACTGGACATGGCTTTCCACGCCCGTGTCGTTGAACCCGGTGAGGAAGGCGCCCGGATTGACGGTGGCCACCTTGACACCGAAGGGCGCGAGCTCGACCTTCATCGAGCCGGCGATGGCCTCGATCGCGTGCTTGGTCGCGCAGTAGATGCCAAGGAACGGCACCACCAGGATGCCGCCCATGGACGAGGTCCACACCACCTTGCCGGCGCGGCGGGCCACCATCTTGGGCACGATGGCCTGGACCAGTTCGAGGTGCCCGAACACGTTGATGTCGAACGACTCGCGCGCCCGCTGCATCGGGATGTCGGTGATCGGACCGGCCTCCATGACGCCGGCATTGAGCACCAGCACGTCAGGGTCGAAGGAGCCCGCGTGGGCGATGTCGATCTTGTCGAGCAGGTTGAGTTTGATCACCTCCAACTCGACGCCTGCTTCGGCCGCATCGGCACGCAGTTCGCGAACCTGCGGCCATGTTTCGGCGCCGGCCACCACCTTGTGGCCGAGCCGCGCCAATGCAATGGCCGTGCCGCGGCCGAAACCTGAGCTTGCGCCCGTCATCAAGATCTTCTGGGACATGAATGAGTACCTGCGAGTGAATCGTGCATTCAGTCTAGGAAGCCCGTACGATCAAAACAATCCCATCAATTCTTGTTGTGCCGGTGAATCCCATTCATCAATTCAAGGGCTGTGACCTGCTCTCCCTGAATGTGTTCCTTGCCGTCGCGGCGCATGCCAGTTTTCGCGAGGCAGGCAAGGAACTCGGCATCACCGCATCGGCGGTGAGCCATTCCATCAAGGTGCTGGAGCAGCGCCTGTCGGTCAGGCTGCTCAACCGGACCACGCGCAGCGTGTCGCTGACCGATGCAGGGGAGCGATTGGCGGCCACGCTGCGGCCCGCACTCTCGTCAGTGGCCGGCGCCCTGCAGGAGATCGACAGCTTCGGCGGCATCCCGAGCGGCACCCTGCGGATCAATTCCAGCGAAGGCGCGGTCCGCCTGGTGCTGCAACCGGTGCTGGCGCGCTTTCTGCGCGAGAACCCGCAGGTTCACCTCGACATCGTGTGCGACGGAAAGCTCAGCGACATCGTGGCCCACGGTTTCGATGCGGGCATCCGGCTGGCGGAGGCCGTCCCGCAGGACATGGTGTCGATCCGCGTGGGTGCACCGGTGCGTTTCGCCGCGGTGGCTTCGCCGGGCTATCTGGCGGCACGTGGACGACCTGCCGTGCCGCAGGATCTGCAGGGCCATGACTGCATCCGCTTCCGCTTCGACAGCGGAGCGATCTATCGCTGGGAGTTCGAGCACCACGGGAATGCCGAGACCGTCAACGTCAACGGTCCGCTCACCCTGACCGACCAGCCCTTGATGGTCGATGCAGCCATCGACGGCATCGGCATCGCCTTCGTGCCCGATCACCTCGCAGCCAGCGCGCTGAGCGACGGGCGACTCGAGCGTGTGCTGGATGCGTGGTGCCCGGCATATCCAGGCCTGTGCCTCTACTACCCCGGCCACCGGCATGTTTCCAGCGCGTTGCGCGCACTGATCGCGATGCTGCGCGAGGCGCTCCAGAACGACGTGCAGCACGAGCGCGCCTGAATTCGTGCGCGTGAGCGCAGGGCGCGCAGTCGTCTGCGCAGCCACGATTTTTCTCAGCTGAATCCGCGGTCGAAAGGGACGCTCTCGGCATCTCCCTGGGGCGGAGGTCCCTCGTCATTTCAACGCACCGAAGCCTTGCGTATCGCTGCACGAACGACACCCATGAACCCCGCGGCATCGAGGGTGAAAAGGGCAGGGTCGTTTCAATAGAACTAAAGACAAGGCAGATTATTTGTGCATTGTTCCGGCAGTGCGCGCGGCCTAAAGTTCCCGCACCGAACAACGAAGAGACAAGCTTTCTCTGCAAGGAGGAAGTCAACGCGAATGCAACCGGTGCATGTGGGCTTCCGCCTGCAAAGCCGTGCACTGCGCGTGTGCGAATGCCATGAACCCTTCCCTGGAATCGATCACCCGGCCCGACCCGAACGCACCGCTGCTGCGTGTGCGTGAGGTGGTCGTCAGGTTTGGCGGCATCGTCGCGCTCGATCAAGTGAGCTTCGATGTTCCCAAGCAGAAGATCGTTGGACTCATCGGGCCCAACGGCGCGGGAAAGACCACGCTGTTCAACTGCCTGAGCAGACTGTACGAGACCACTTCCGGCGGCATCGAACTCGACGGCCTTTCCATCCTGGACCTGCCGGCCCATGCGATGGCGGCACGCGGCATCGGACGCACGTTCCAGAACCTCGCGCTGTTCCCGAGTGCGACCGTGTTCGAGAACATCCTCATCGGCTGCCATACGCGCAAGCACGGCAATCTCCTGGCCGACATGCTCAGCCTGCGGCGCAGCCGGCATGTCAACCGCGCGGCGGCTGCCGTGGCGAACGAACTGATCGCCTATTTGCGACTGGGCGACGTCGCGCACCGCAAGGTCGCGGAGTTGCCCTTCGGCACGCAAAAGCGCGTGGAGTTCGCGCGAGCGCTGGCGATGAAGCCCCGGCTGCTGCTGCTCGACGAGCCGGCTTGCGGCCTGAACCACGAAGAAGTCGAGGGCCTGGCCGAGCTCATCCGCGGGACGCAGCGTGACTTCGACCTGACGGTGTTGCTGGTGGAGCACCACATGGGCCTGGTGATGGGCATCTCGGACTGGATCGTTGCACTCAACTTCGGCCGCAGGATCGCCGCCGGGACACCTGCCCAGGTGCAGGCGAGCCCGGAGGTCATCGCGGCATACCTGGGGGAATCCAAATGACGCCGCTGCTGCAGGTGAAGAAGTTGTCCGCCTCCTACGGGGCCATCACGGTGCTGCACGGCATTGACCTCGACGTGAAGCGCGGCAGCGTCACGGCGCTGCTTGGCGCCAACGGAGCGGGCAAGACGAGCGCGCTGAGAGCCATCTGCGGTCTGTTGACGCGCAAGGGATCCATGGAGCTGGACGGCAGGCCGCTCACAGGCATGGGCACGGAGGACATCGCCCGCCTGGGCATCAGCCACGTGCCCGATGGGCGCGGCACCTTCACCCATCTGAGTGTCGAGGACAACCTGCGCCTGGGCGGGATCTTCCAGAAAGACAAGAAGCAACTGGCGTCCGACATCGAGCGGATGTACGCGTACTTCCCGATCCTCAAGGCGCGCCGCCTGCAGCAAGCCGGCCTGCTTTCGGGGGGGGAGCAACAGATGCTTGCCGTGGGCAGGGCTTTGATGTCGCACCCGCGCTTGCTGCTGCTCGACGAGCCGTCATTTGGCCTGGCGCCCAAGGTTGTCGCGGAGATCTTCGCGATCTTCCGCCAGCTCAACGAGAAGGAGGGGCTGAGCATTCTGCTGGTCGAACAGAACGCCGCCCTGGCCCTCGAAATTGCGCAGGAAGCCTACCTGATCGAGACCGGCCGCATCGTCTTCTCGGGTTGCGCCGCCAGCGTGCAGAACAACGAAGACATCCGTCGCGCATACCTGGGAGGCTGAACATGGAACTGCTCATTCAACAGGTCACCGCCGGTCTTGCGACCGGTGCCATCTATGCCTGCGTCGCGCTGGCGATCGTCATGATCTACCGGGCCATCGGCCACGTGAATTTCGCGCAGGGCGAGATGGCGATGGTCTCGACCTACCTGGCCTGGCAGCTCATCGAGTTCGGACTGCCGTACCGGCTGGCTTTCGTTCTGACGTTGGTGCTGTCCTTCGTGCTGGGCGCCATGGTCCAGCACCTGCTCATCCGCCGGATCCGCAACGCATCGGACATCAACCAGATCATCGTCTTCATCGGCGTGCTGCTGGTGCTCAACAGTGTGGCCGGGTTCATCTGGAGCTACACCGTCAAGCCGTTCCCTTCGCCCTTCGGGACGGCACCTTTCATGGGCAGCCCCCTGGCCAGCGCGCACCAGGTGGGAATGATCGGTGTGATCCTCGTCGTGCTGCTGCTGCTGTTCCTTTTCTTCCGCTTCACCCGCACCGGTCTGGCGATGCGCGCGGCGGTGAGCAATCCGAACTCCGCGCGATTGCTGGGCATCCGGGTCAAGGCGCTCGAAGCACTGGGGTGGGGCATGGCCGCCAGCATCGGGGCCATCGCCGGCATCCTGGTGGCGCCCATCGTTTTTCTCGAACCGAACATGATGGCCGGCATCGTCATCTACGGCTTTGCAGGTGCCGTGCTCGGCGGCTTGAACAGCCTGCTCGGCGCGCTGATCGGCGGGCTGCTTCTGGGCGTGCTGGAAAACCTCATCAGCACCTTCGTTCCGGTCGTCGGCGGGGAACTGAAGTCCACCATCGCACTGATCGCGATCGTGGTCGTGCTTCTGGTCCGTCCGCAGGGCCTCATCGGCAAGCCAACAACGCACAGGGTATGACCGCTTCATCCAACTCCCGCTCCCCAGCCGGCCGGTACGGCCCTGTGATCGCGATCCTCATTGCTGTTCTGGTGCCCGTGCTGGCGAAGGACTTCCTCGTCTTCCAGGCAACGCAACTGATGGTCTATGCCATTGCCATCATGGGCTTGAACATTCTGGTCGGCATCAACGGGCAGCTCTCGCTGGGGCATGGCGCTTTCTATGCATTGGGCGCCTACACCGTCGCCATCCTCATGGACGGCTACGGAATGCCCTATGGGTGGGCGCTGCCCGTCGCGGCGTTGATCACTTTCGCCGCGGGCTTTGCCTTCGGACTGCCGGCGCTTCGCCTGGAAGGCATCTACCTCGCGCTGGCCACTTTCACGCTCGCCATTGCGCTGCCTCAGATCCTGAAGCTGTCGGTGCTCGACCCGTGGACCGGCGGCGTGCAGGGCATCTCCATCGCGAAGCCGGAGGCGCCCGCGTTCCTGCCGCTCAATGCGGACCAGTGGCTGTATGTGCTGACCCTGGCCATCACGTGTCTTGTCTATTGGCTGGCCAGGAACCTGATCGGCAGCAGGACGGGGCGCGCGCTGATGGCGGTGAAGGACAACGCGCTGGCCGCTCGCACGATGGGCATCAACGTCGCGCTCTACAAGACGCTGGCGTTTTCTGTCAGCGCCTGCTTCACCGGTATCGCGGGGGGACTCAGCGCGATCGTCGTCCAGTACGTCTCGCCGGACAGCTTCAGTTTCTACCTGTCGGTGGCCATCCTGGTCGGGCTCGTGGTCGGCGGCGTCGGCTGGCTGCCGGGCGCCTTTCTCGGTGCCGCCTTCATCCTCTTCGTGCCCAACATCGCCGAGGGCGTGTCCAAGGGCCTGTCGGGCGCCGTCTACGGCGTGCTGCTCATCGCACTCATCGTGCTGCGCCCCGGCGGCTCGGCAGGGTTCGGCGCCGCCTGGCGCGGACTGCTTTCACGCACCGGGCGCACGACGCGCCAGATATCGCTTTCACAAGAAAAGGAGACAGGATCTTGAACACGCACACGCGCTTTTCCAGAAGAACCGGCCTCACGGCCCTGGCCGCACTGCTGATAGGGGGGCCGCTGACCGGACGGGCTCAGAAACGATACGGCCCCGGCGTCACCGACACCGAGATCAAGATCGGCAACACCAGCCCTTACAGCGGCCCGGGGTCGGCCTACGGCGCGATCGCGAAGATGCATGCGGCGTACTTCAGGATGATCAACGAGAAGGGCGGGGTCAACGGCCGCCGGATCAACTACCTTTCCTACGACGATGCATTGAGCCCACCCAAGACCGTCGAGCAGACGCGCAAGCTGGTCGAGCAGGACCAGGTGCTCGCCGTGTTCAATTCGGTCGGCACCGCAGCCAACCTGGCGGTGCAGAAGTACCTGAACAACAAGAAGGTGCCGCAGCTCATGATCGGCGCCGGCTCGACGCGGCTGATCGATCCGAAGACCTTCCCCTGGACCATCGGCTGGCAGCCGACGTACCACAGCGAAGGCGCGATCTACGCGAAGTACATCCTGGCCAACATCCCCGATGCGCGGGTCGCCATCCTGTCGCAGAACGACGATTTCGGTCGCGACTATCTCGGCGGCCTCAAGGCGGGATTCGGCGACAAGGCCAAGAGCCTGATCGTCTCGGAGACCACCTACGAGCCCACGGACGCCACCGTCGACTCGCAGATCCTCAAGATGAAGGCGTCGGGTGCCAACGTCCTGGTGAACATCACCACGCCGAAGTTCGCCGCCCAGACCATCAAGAAGGTGGCCGAGATCGGCTGGAAGCCGACGCACTTCCTGACCAGCATCTCGATCTCGATGGGCGCCGTGATGCGGCCCGCGGGCCTGGAGAACGGGCAGGGGATCATCAGCGCGGCCTACCTGATGGAGGCGACCGACGACCGCTGGAAGGACTACCCCGAGATGCGGGAGTGGAACGCCTTCATGGACAAGTACCTGCCCGACGCCAACAAGGCCGACTGGATGAACGTCTTCGGCTATGTGGCTGCGCAGGCCTTGGTGCATGTGCTGCAGCAGTGCGGCGACGACCTCTCGCGCGAGAACCTGATGAAGCAGGCCGCCAGCATGAAGAACGTGCGCTTCAAGCTGATGCTGCCGGGCATCTTCGCCAACAGCAGTGACAAGAACTTCTTCCCGGTGCGGCAGCTGCAGATGGTGCGGCTGAATGGCCAGAAATGGGAGCCGTTCGGCTCCGTCATGGGCAGCGACGAATAGACCACGGAATCCAGGAAAGAACCATGCACGACTACAAGATTCTCATCGACGGGCAATGGCTGAACGCCCGTTCCGGCCAGACGCTCGACACAGAAAATCCCTACACAGGCAAGCCCTGGGCCCGCATTCCCAAGGCGGCGCCCGAGGATGCGGATGCCGCCGTGCGCGCGGCCCACAGGGCCTTGAAACAGGGCCCGTGGGGGTCGCTCACCGCCAGCGGACGTGGCGCGCTCCTGCGCCGGCTGGGCGACCTGATCGCCGGCGAGGCCGAGACGCTGGCCCGCACCGAGGTCCGCGACAACGGCAAGCTCTTCGCCGAGATGCGCGCGCAGCTGAACGCGGTGGCGCACATGGCGCACTACTACGCGGGCCTGGCGGACAAGGTGGAGGGCAGCGTGCCTCCGCCCGACCGCAGCGGCATGTTCACCTATACGCGCCGCGAGCCCGTGGGGGTCGTCGTCTGCATCGCGCCGTGGAATTCACCACTGGCGCTGCTCGCGTCGAAGGCCTTTCCCGCGCTGGCCGCCGGCTGCACGGTCGTTGTCAAGCCGTCCGAGTACACCTCGGCCTCTTCGCTGGAGTTCGGTCGATTGTTCGAGCAGGCCGGCTTTCCGCCGGGTGTCGTGAACATCGTGACCGGCCTGGGTGCCGACCTGGGCGAAGCGCTGGTGACGCATGCACTGACGGCCAAGATCGCCTTCACCGGCGGCGAGGCGGCCGGTCAGCGCGTCAACGAATTGGCCGCGCGCGATTTCAAGAGCGTGACGATGGAGCTGGGTGGAAAGTCGCCCAACATCGTCTTCGACGATGCCAACCTGGATGACGCGGTGAACGGCGCAGTCGCGGGTATCTTCGGGGCCGCGGGGCAGACCTGCATCGCGGGCTCGCGCCTGCTCGTGCAGGAGAGCATCCACGACGCATTCGTCGAGCGGCTGGTGGCGGTCGCCAAGGTCGCACGCCTGGGCGATCCGAACCTGCCTGACACTCAGATCGGCCCGATCGCGACCCGGCCCCAGTACGACAAGATCCTGAAGTACATCGAGATCGCGAAGAACGAAGGCGGCCACTGCGTGCTGGGCGGACGCCCGAGCGCGGAGCTGGGCGGCCTGTTCATCGAGCCGACGATCTTCACCCGCATCCACAACGGCATGCGCATCGCGCGCGAGGAGGTCTTCGGGCCCGTGCTGTCGATCCTCACCTTCAAGGACGAGCGCGAGGCGCTGGAGATCGCCAACGACACCTTCTACGGCCTGGCTTCGGGTGTCTGGACCCAGAACATGGGCCGGGCGTTCCGGATGGCCAACGCGCTGGAGGCTGGGACGGTCTGGATCAACACCTACCGGGCGCTGGGCGTGCACATGCCGTTTGGCGGCTTCAAGCGCAGCGGGCTGGGGCGCGAGAACGGCCTGGAGGCCATCGAAGGCTACCTGCAGACGAAGAGCGTGTGGCTCAACTACGACGCGCCGACCGCGAATCCGTTCGTGATGCGCATCTAGTGCCAGCCCAGCCCCAAGCCATCAGGAACAACGCCTCTCATGACACAGACAGAACAGTACGACTACATCATCGTCGGCGCGGGATCGGCGGGCTGTGTGCTCGCCAACCGGCTTTCCGAAGACGCTTCGAAAACGGTGCTGCTGCTCGAAGCCGGCCCCGAAGACCGCAGCATGTGGATGAAGATCCCCGCCGGGACGACCAAGGTCTTCCGGCCCAGCGCCGTCAACTGGGGCTACTTCACCGAGCCCGAACCGAACCTGCGCGGCCGGAAGATCTACTGGCCGCGTGGCAGGACGCTGGGCGGATCGAGCTCGATCAACGGCATGGTCTATCTGCGCGGCCATCCGGAAGACTACGACCAGTGGGCGCACCTGGGCAATCCGGGCTGGGGATGGAATGACGTGGTGCCGTACTTTCGCAAGAGCGAAGATCAGCAGCACGGCGCCAGTGCCCTGCATGGTGCCGGCGGCCCGCTGGCCGTGACCGACCCGGTCATCGACGATCCCGCTGGGCGGCTCTTCATCGAGTCGGCGATCAACACCGGTTCGCCCTTGCGCAGGGATTTCAACGACGGCGTGCAGGAAGGCGTTGGGCGGGCGCAAGTCACCGTGCGCGATGGCCGCAGAAGCTCGACCTCCGTTGCTTTCCTGCACCCGGTGCGCGGGCGTGCCAACTTGCACATCGCCGTCGAAGCGCTCGCCGAAAAAGTGGTGCTCGAAGGCAAGCGCGCCACAGGCGTGCGCTATTCACAGCGCGGCGTCAGCAAGCTTGCCACCGCCCGGTGCGAGGTCATCCTGTGCGGCGGCGTGATCAATTCACCGCAGCTTCTCATGCTCTCGGGCATCGGCCCGGCGGCACATCTGCGCGAGCACGGCATCGACGTTGCGCTGGACTTGCCGGGCGTGGGAGAGAACCTCCAGGACCACCTCTACGTGTACTACGTGGCGAAGTGCGAGAAGTCCATCTCCCTGAACCACAAGCTCTCGGGACCGAACCTGTACGTCGAGGCGATGAAGTACTTCGCGAACCGCAGCGGCTACCTGAACATCGGCGCGGTCCAGGCGACTGCGTTTGCCCGCGTCGGGCCGCAGGCCACCCGACCCGACGTGGAGGTCAGCTTCCGGCCGATGAGCCTGAACATCAGCAAGAAGGGCGACATCGCGCTGGACAGCTTCCCGGGCATCAACGCCTCGTGCAGCTTGCTGCGTCCCCGGGCCCGCGGGCGCATTCGCCTGGCCAGCGCCAATCCGCGCGATTACCCGCGGATCCACGCCAACTACCTGGACAACACAGAGGATCTGCAAGTGATGCGCGAGGGACTTCGCTGGATACGCAAGACCTTCGAGACCGAGCCGCTCTCGCGCTTCATCCGGAGCGAGCACGCGCCGGGACATGCAGTCCAGTCGGACAGCGAGTGGGAGGATTTCATCCGCGACTCGGCTCAGTCCGTCTACCACCCGGTGGGCACCTGTGCGATGGGCAACGACGGCATGGCTGTACTGGATCACGAACTGCGAGTGCGCGGCATCGACGGCCTGCGCGTCGTGGATGCCTCTGTCATGCCTCGAATAACCTCTTCCAACACGAACGCGCCTGCGATCATGATTGGGGAAAAAGGCGCCGACATGATCCGCGCGACAGAGGGACGTTGACGCCAGATCCCCAACTGCCGAGAACCGGGTTCCTTCTTGCCCGTCGGTGTCGTCGGTTGGCCGCCTGCACATCGGCGGCGCTGATGTGATCTTCGCCAGGGGCGTTTGGACAGGACGGGTGGTTGTTGCGGGCGTAGATCGGGCGCTCGAACGTATCCGGGCTGTCGACCTTGGTGATACCGGCATCGCGGTCGATGCAGCAGCGTGGCGGGGCGCCCCCCCTGCGGGTGGGCCGGGGCACGGTGCGCGAGAATCCACGCCGATGCCGACCCTGCCCACCGAGCGCACGAAACACAACGATGCGCAGCCCGTGTCCGGATCGCTCCCGCGATCCGCCGGGCTTTTGCTGTCGCGCGAAACCTTGCTCGCGCGTTTGTCCTTGTCTGCGTCGGCGCCGCACCGGCTCGTCGTCGTTCAAGCGCCCGCAGGCTGCGGCAAGACCTCGCTGCTGCAGCTGTGGCGCCGCGAACTGGTGGCGGCGGGTTCGGAGGTCGCCTGGGTCGCGCTGGGCAGCGACGACAACGACATCCCGCGGCTGGTCGACGACCTGTTCGCGGCGCTGGAGCCGATCGACGCCGCCATCACGCGCGAGGCGCGGCTGCTGGCCGGGCGCGGCAGCGATGCCGAGGCGGTCGAGCGCATGGTCATCGGCCTGGTGCAGGGCATCGCGGCCAGCGGGCGCGACATCGTGCTGGTGCTCGACGACGCGCACCACCTGCACGGCGGCGAGGCGGTGCATGCGATCCAGCTGCTGGTCGAGTACGCGCCCGTCAACCTTCGCTGTGCACTGGCCACGCGCACCGCGCTGCCGCTGTTCCTCGCGCGGGCGCGCGCCGCCGACCAGGTGCTGCAGCTGGGCCCCGACGACCTGCGCTTTTCGCGCGACGAATCGGCCGAGTTCCTGCGCGGGCGGCTGTCGGGCGCCGACGACCGCATCGCCGAGCGCCTGCATGCGCTGACCGACGGCTGGCCGGCCGGGCTGCAGCTGCTGAGCGTGGCGCTGCGCCGCCGGCCGGGCGCGCTGCCGGCGCAGCTCGAGCGCGTCTGCGATCCCAAGACTTTTTCCGCCTACCTCGAGCACGAGGTGCTGTCCCGCCTGGCGCCGGACGAGCTGCGCCTGATGGTGTGCTGCGCGGTGTCGTCGCGCTTCAATGCGTCGCTGGGCGCGGCGCTGCTCGGCGAAGCACAGGCCGCGGCGCGCTGCGCGGCGCGGCTGGGCCGGCTCGCGGGCGAGGGGCTGTTCATGACCCGCGCCGCCGGCGCGGACGACCCGGCCGCGTGGTGGCGCATCCATCCGCTCTTGCGCGACGTGCTGCGCGCCCGCTTCGAGACCTGGCCGGCGCCCGAGCGTCGCCGCGTCCATGTCGCGGCCTGGCACTGGTTCGCGGCCGAGGGCCTGCACCACGATGCCGTGCGCCATGCGATGCAGGCCGGCGAGGCCGACGCCGCCGTCGAACTGGTCGAGGGCTGCGCGAGCGACCTGTTCGTGCGCGGCGAGCTGCGCCAGCTGGTGAGCCTGGTGCGGCTGCTGCCGCCCGCGCTGCTGCGCGAGCGCGCGGGGCTGCGCCTGTGGATGGCCTGGGTCGAGGTGTACGAGCGTCGGCTGGCCGACTGCGCGCGCACCGTCGCCCAGCTGCGCATCGACCTGGCCGACGCCCCGCCCGCCATGCGCTACCGGCTCACGCTGCTGCGCGGCCTGCTGGCGGTGCAAAGCGACGACACGCTCGGCGCCATGGCGATCCTGCAGGAGCTGCAGCACGCGCCCGAAGGGGCCGACGGCATCGCGCGCGCCGGGCGGCGCAACATCCTGAGCTGGCTGTACATCTACCGGGGCGAGTACGAGCGCGCGCGCCGCATCCAGCTCGACGAGGAGCCGCCGCTGGTCGAAGGCCAGGTGCTGCACGGCACGCCTTTCGGCGCACTGGTCGGCCGCTGCCTGGTCGGGCTCGCGCACGGGGTCGAAGGCCAGATGATCCAGGCCGAGCGCATCTACCGCGACGTGCTGTTCGAAGCCGACCAGCGCGGCGGCAGCTGCGTCGACGCCGCCTGCATGGCGGCTGGCCTGCTGGCCGAGGTGCTGTACGAGTTGAACGACCCGGTCGCCGCGGCGCAGCTGATCGAGCAGCGGCTGGACGTGATGGAGCGGGTGTCCATTCCCGACACGGTGGTGCGCGTGATGCTGGTGCTGACGCGCGCCCACGGCATGGCCGGCCGCCCGCTCGACGCCTTCGCCCACCTGGAGCAGGTCGAGGACTACGCGCAGCGCCTGGGCCTGGACCGCGTGCTGGCCTACTGCCTGCTGGAGCAGTTCAAGCTGCATGCACAGCGCGGCGAATCCGAGGCGGCGCGCCAGTGCATGGCACGGCTGGACGCGCTCGATGCGCGGCACGCGGGCGTCGAGTCCGAAACCCTGAGCGAGATCATGGTGGTCGCGGAGCGCGCGCGCATCCGTCTGGCGATCTGGGACGGCGATCTGCAGGGCGCGCTGCGGCGCATCGACGCGCTGTGGGTCCTGTGCGAGCGGCGCGGGCGCATCCGCCGCCTGGCCTACCTGCACCTGCAGGCGGCCGTGCTCGAGCGCCGGTTGGGGCGCGACGACGTGGCGCGCGAGCGCACGCGCGAAGCCCTGCGCATCGGCCACCGGCTGGGCCTGGTGCGCTCGCTGCTCGACGCCGACCCCGACGCGCTGGCCCTGATCGAGGCCGTGGGCAACGAGCCCGGCACGGACCCGCTGCTGGCCTTCTATGCCCGGCGCGTCCAGGCCTCGGCCCGCCAGCCGCAGGCGAACGCAGGGGGCGGGCAGGGCGCAGGCAGTGACGCGGCCCGCACCGCCTCGTTCGAACTGCTGAGCCCGCGCGAGACCGAGATCGTGCAGCTGCTGCAGCAGTCGATGCCGAACAAGAAGATCGCGCGCGCCCTCGGGGTGTCGCTCGACACCGTGAAGTGGCACCTGAAGAACGTCTACGGCAAGCTCGGCGCGACCGGGCGGGACGACGTGGTGCAGCGGCTGCGCGCCGCCGGGCCGAAGTAGGGCCGGCCCACCCCCACCGGGTTTTCCCGAGCCGCCCCAAAGGGGTGGGGTGTTCGCCGCACCGAACCGGATGATGACCTCCAGCGCGTCGCGTCGTTCCTGAGCGCGACAGCGACTTCCAGGAGACGCATCCATGTCCGTTCGATTTCTTCCCTTTGCCGGTGCGGTCCGCGCGCTGCTTGTCGGTGCCGTGTTCGCGGTGTGCGCACAGGCGCAGGCCGCCGGCTACCCCGAGCGCCCCGTGCGCATCCTCGTGGGCGTGCAGGCCGGCGCCAGCACCGACACGCTCGCGCGGCTGGTCGCGCAGAAGCTCGGCGACCGGCTGGGGCAGCCGTTCATCGTCGAGAACCGCACCGGCGCGGCCACCCGCATCGGCATGGAGACCATGGCGCGCGCGCCGGCGGACGGCTACACGCTGGGCCTGGCGAACGCGGTCTCGACCAGCTTTCCGCTGATGTTCGACAACTTCCCCTTCGTGCCGGGCAAGGACTTCGTGCCGGTCTCGATGGTCGGCCGTGCGCCGTCGTTCCTGGCCGTGCGCAGCACGCTGCCCGTGCGCAACGTGGCCGAGTTCATCGCCTACGCGAAAGCCAACAGCGGCAAGCTGAGCTTCGGCTACGGCGGCGCGGGCAGCAACCCGCACGTGGCCGCGCTCACGCTGGTGCGCTCGCTCGGCGTGAAGGCCATCGGCGCGCCCTACAAGGGCAATGCGCCCACGGCGCTGGCCGTGGCGGCGGGCGAGGTCGACTTCGCAATGCTCGAGTACGCCGCCGTGCGCCCGATGGTGGAGCGCGGCAACATCCGCCTGCTGGCGGTGACCGAGCCCAAGCGCTTCGCGCTCACGCCCGACGTGCCCACCGGCGCCGAGCAGGGCCTCACGCGCGAGATCGAGGGCATGACGCCTTGGTTCATGTGGCTGGCGCCGGCGGGCACGCCCAAGCCGGTGGTCGAGCTGCTGAACCGCCACGTCAACGAGATCCTCAGGCTCCCCGAGGTGCAGCAGCCGCTGCGCGCCGCCGGCATCGAGCCCGAGGGCAGCACGGCCGCCGCGGCCACCGACTACTTCCTGGGCGAGCGCGCACGCATCACGCGGCTGTCGCAGGAGCTCGGCGTGTCGTTCAAGGAATGAAACGAAAGAACCCCATGGCATCCGACACCGAGATCCTTTCCCTGCGCGAATCGCGGCTCGTCATCGACGGCCCGGTCGCCGAGTTCTCCCACCAGCGGCCCGGCGCGCGCAACGCGCTGTCGATGGAGCTGCGCGCCGACTACGCCGAGATGCTGGCGCGCGTGCGCGAGAACCGCGCGCTGCGCGTGCTGGTGCTCACCGGCTCGGGCGGCAGCTTCTGCGCGGGCGGCGACGTCAAGGGCATGAACGAGCGGCTGCAGGACCCCGACCCCGAACGCAATTCGCCCGACGCCACGCGCCGTCGCCTCATGGACTCGCAGCTGTGGCTGACCCAGCTGCGCGAGCTCGACCTGCCGGTGATCGCCGCGGTGGACGGTGCGGCCTACGGCGCCGGCTTCGGCCTGGCGCTGCAGGCCGACTTCATCCTGGCGTCGACGCGTGCGGCCTTCTGCATGTCGTTCGCGCGCATGGGCGCCGTGCCCGACTACGGCGCGCTGTACACGCTGCCGCGCATCGTGGGGCTGGCGCGCGCCAAGGAGGTGATGCTCACCGCGCGCCGCATCGGCGCGCAGGAGGCGCAGGCCATGGGCTTCGTCCATGCCGTGCACGAACCCGAGGCGCTGGCGCAGGCCGCGCGCGACTTCGCGCACCGGCTGTCGGCCGGCCCGCGCGAGGCGGCAGCCATGACGCGCGGCCTGCTCAACAAGAGCTTCGAGACCGACTACGCCACGCTGGCCACGCTGGAGGCCTGCGCGCAGGGCGTGGCCATGGCCTCGGCCTACCACGCCGAGGCGGCGGCGCGCTTCGCCCGTGGCGAGCCCGGCCTGTTCGACTGGGACCGCGACAGCGCCGCGCCGCAGCAGAAATAGAACGAGAAAGAGCACTTTCATCATGTCCCCTCATGCATCCACCGCCGACCTCGAGGCTTTCCGCGCCGAGGTGCGGCAGTTTCTGGACGAAGCCATTCCCGCCGACATCCGCGCCTCGGTGCGCGCGCACTGCCTGGTCACGCGCGAGCAGGCCAGCCGCTGGCAGCGCATCCTGCATGCGCGCGGCTGGGGCGCGCCCGGATGGCCGCGCGAACACGGCGGCCCCGGCTGGTCGCTCGTGCAGCAGGCCGTGTTCCGCGAAGAGCTCGCCGCCAGCGATGCGCCGCGCTACGAGAACCTGGGCATCGACACCATCGGCCCGACGCTGATGCGCCACGGCACGCCCGCGCAGCAGGCCCGCTTTTTGCCGCGCATGCTGTCCTTCGACGACTACTGGGCGCAGGGCTACTCCGAGCCCGACGCCGGCTCCGACCTGGCCTCGCTGCGCACGGCCGCGCGGCGCGAGGGCGACCACTACGTCGTCAGCGGCACCAAGATCTGGCAGAGCTACGGCCACTGGGCCAACTGGGCGCTGGTGCTGGTGCGCAGCGACGCCGGCGCGGCGCGCAAGCAGGACGGCATCTCGGTGCTGCTGATCGACCTCGAATCGCCGGGCGTCACCGTGCGCCCGATCCGCTTCATGAACGGCGCGCAGTTCCACGTGCAGCTGTTCTTCGACGACGTGCGCGTGCCAGTCGAGAACCTCGTCGGCGTCGAGCATGCCGGCTGGAGCGTGGCCAAGGGGCTGCTGGTGATCGAGCGCCTGTTCGTCGCGCGCGTGGCCGAGTGCAAGGCCGACCTGGTCGAGACCGGGCGCATGGCGGCCGGGCGCGGACCCGGCGGCGCCTCGCTGCTCGAACAAGACGTGTACGCGCGGCGCTTCGCGGAACTCGACGTGCGCGCCCGTGCACTCGACGCCGCCTGGTGGCCCGCCGTGCGCACGGTGGAGGCCGGCGGCGACGCGGGCCTGGAGGCCTCGCTGCTCAAGTTGCAGGGCAACACGCTGCTGCAGGACCTGCAGCAGCTGCAGCTCGAATTCGCCGGCCTCGAGGCACTGCCCTGCGATGCGGGTGCGATCGAGGGCGTGCCCAACCCCGCGCCGCTGTCGCCCACCCATGCGGAAAACCTGGCGCTGCATGTCTGGCGCTACCGGGGCATCACGCTGGGCGGCGGCACGTCCGAGGTGCAGCGCGGCATCGTCTCCAAGGCCATCTTCGGCGGGCAGAGCGCGCTCGACGGCGATGCCGGCGAGCCGCTGAACGACG
This sequence comes from Variovorax sp. GW821-FHT09A10, assembly GCF_059418385.1. NCBI lineage: Bacteria > Pseudomonadati > Pseudomonadota > Betaproteobacteria > Burkholderiales > Comamonadaceae > Variovorax > Variovorax sp. GW821-FHT09A10. Next base: position 576,093 of record NZ_JBWKPT010000002.1, on the reverse strand, counting down.
AGCAGGCGATGCTCGACGCGGCGCTGCGCCGCCTGCTGGCGCAGCGCTACGCCTTCGAGCACCGCCAGCGCGTGCTGGCGGACCACGGCGGCTTCGACGCGTCGTTCTGGCAGGCATTGCACGAACTCGGCATCGGCAGCCTGTGCGTGCCCGAACGCGACGGCGGCTTCGGCGGCGGCGCGGTCGAACGGTGCGCCGTCATGGAAGCGACCGGCGAGGCGCTGCTGCTCGAGCCCTTGCTCTGGAGCACGGTGCTGGGCGCGCAGCTGGTGAGCGACACGCCGCCTTCGCAGCTGCGCAGCCGCCTGCTCGACGGCCTGGCCGAGGGCACGATGCGCCTGGCGTTCGCGCACGGCGAAGGCAACGGCGTGGCCGATGTCGCGCGTGTCGACACCCTCGCGCGGCGCGGCCGCGACGGCTGGCGCCTGAGCGGCCACAAGCGCTTCGTGCTCGGCGGCGACGGCGCGCAGACGCTGCTCGTGAGCGCGCGGCTCGAAGACGGCGGCCTCGGCCTGTTCGCCTGCGGTGCGGGGGCCGCAGGTGTGGCACGGCGCAGCTACCGCCTGCACGACGGACGCGGCGCCTGCGATGCCGTGTTCGACGACGTGGCGCTGCCCCTCGACGCGCTCATGGCCGGGCCCGAGCGCGCCGGCGAGATCATCGAAGAGGCCGTGGCCTTCGCCACCCTCGCGCTGGCCGCCGAGAGCGTCGGCGCGATGCGGCGCGCGCTGGCACTCACAGTCGACTACCTGCGCACGCGCAAGCAGTTCGGCCGTGCGCTGGCCGACTACCAGGCCCTGCAGCACCGCGTGGCCGAGCACTACCGGCTGTGGGGACAGGCGCGCACGCTGGTGCGCGAGGCCGCGCAGGGCTGGCCCTCGGTGTCGCCGCAGGAGCGCGTGCGGCGCGTGAGCGCGGCCAAGTACGCCGCCGGCCTGGCGGGCCGCGCCATCGCGCTCGACAGCCTGCAGCTGCACGGCGCTATCGGCCTGCAGGACGAGACCGCCATCAGCCACTACGCCAAGCGCCTCACGGCCAACGACGTGCTGCTCGGCGATGCCACCTTCCATCTCGGCCGCTTTGCCGCCGCAGGAGCCGCGACCCCATGACCTCCCGCCAAGAACCCGGCCGGGGCCAGGGCCCGCTGGCCGGCCTGCGCGTGCTCGACATCGCCACCGTGGTGGCGGCGCCCTCGGCCGCCGCGCTGCTGGCCGACTACGGCGCCGAGGTGCTCAAGATCGAGCTGCCCGGCGTGGGCGACGGCTGCCGCGCCTTCCCGCCCTTCAAGGACGGCAAGGCGCTGTGGTGGAAGGTGACCAACCGCAACAAGAAACTGATCTCGCTGGACCTGCGCAAGCCGCGCGGCCTGGCGCTGTTCAAGCGCCTGCTGCCGCGCTTCGACGTGCTGATCGAGAACTTCCGTCCCGGCACGCTCGACCGCTGGGGCCTGGACCGCGACACGCTGTGGGCGCTGAAGCCGGGCCTCGTCATCCTGCGCGCCACCGCCTTCGGCCAGACCGGCCCGTACCGCGACCGGCCGGGCTTCGCGCGCATCTTCGAGGCCATGGGCGGGCTGACCTACATCTCGGGCGAGGCCGACGGCCAGCCCATGCATGCGGGCTACCCCATCGGCGATTCGATCGGCGGCCTGTTCGGCGCGCTCGGCGTGATGACCGCCCTGTGGAAGCGCGCGGCCCACCCCGAGGCGCCGGGCGAGGAGATCGACCTGTCGCTCACCGAGGCCATGCTCAAGCTGATCGAGTTCCTGCCGATCAAGTACGACCTGCTCGGCGAAAGCCACGAGCGCTCGGGCAACACCAGCCAGTACGCGGCCCCCACCGGCGTGTACCGCACGCGCGACGGGCAGTGGGTGTCGCTGTCGGGCAGCACCAACGCGCTGTTCGCGGCCAACTGCCGCGCCATCGGGCGCGAGGACCTCTTGGCCGACCCGCGCTTCGGCAGCAACCCGGCGCGCTGCGCGCACACGGCGGAACTCAATGCGCTGTTCGCCGACTGGTTCCTGGCGCACGATCTGGACGAGGGGCTGGCCTCCTTCGAGCGCCACCAGGGCACGCTGGCGCCCATCTATTCGGCGCGCCAGATCGTGGAAGACCCGCAGGTGAAGGCGCGCGGGTTCCTGTGCAGCGTGCCCGACCGCGACTTCGGCGAGGTGCGCATCCAGGGCGTGGTGCCGCGCTTCCTGCGCGACCCCGGCGCCATCCACACGCCCGGCGGCGCGATCGGCGAGGACAACGCCGAGGTGTTCGGCGAATGGCTCGCGCTCGATGCGGACGAGCAGGCGCGGCTGCGGGAGGAGGGCGTGATCTGAGGAGGGGCGCCACGCGCCCCATGCCTTGCACTGGGCGCGTGCCTCAGGCGGCCACGCCGAACCCCAGCCGCGCCCGCGCGTCGTCGTATTCGCGCCGCAGCCGGGCACCGATCTCGGCCGCGGGCCGGACCTCGCCGATGCAGCCCACGCCTTGCCCGGCCGACCAGATGTCGCGCCACACCTTGGCCTTGGCCATGCTTTCCGAGCCGAAGTCTTCTTCGGCGGCGCCGCGCGCGGGCAGGGCGTCGGGGTCGTAGCCCGCCGCCGCCACGCTGCTGCGCAGGTAGTTGGCATGCACGCCGGAGAACAGGTCGGTGTAGACGATGCCTTCGGCCGGCGCGTCGAGCACGGCCTGCCGGTAGGCCGGCACGATGCTCGCCTCGCTCGCTGCCAGGAAGCGCGTGCCCATGTAGGCGAGGTCGGCGCCCATGGCCTGCGCGGCCAGGATGTCGTCGCCCCGCGTGATCGCGCCGCCGAGCAGCACCAGGCCGCCGAACCACTGCTTCACCTCGCCCACCAGCGCGAAGGGCGACAGGCGCCCGGCATGCCCGCCGGCGCCCGCGCACACCAGGATCAGGCCGTCCACGCCGGCCTGCGCCGCCTTGCGTGCGTGCCGCTGGTTGACCACGTCGTGGAACACCAGGCCGTCGTAGGCGTGCACGGCTTCCACCACTGGTGCCGGGTTGCCCACCGAGGTGATGACGATCGGCACGCGGCGGCGCACGCAGGTCGCGAGGTCGGCGGCGAGGCGGTCGTTGGTCTTGTGCAGGATCAGGTTCACCGCGTAGGGCGCGGCGAGCGCGTGCGGGTGCGCGGCGTCGTGCGCCGCGAGCTGCTGTTCGATGGTGTCGATCCACGCATCGAGCGCGGCGGCGGGGCGTGCGTTCAGCGCGGGAAACGAACCGACGATGCCGGCCTTGCACTGCGCCACCACGAGCGCGACGCCGCTGGCGATGAACATGGGGGAGGCGACGGCCGGCAGGCGCAACCGCTGGAGCAGGGGGTGAGGGGAGGTCATGGCGCAAGTAGATGCCGCCGCGCACGCCAAGGCCCCACTCTTCAGGAGTGGGTGAGAAGGCCGTGGCCGCGCGGATCATCGGATGCGGGGTGCCGCCACCGGTCGACCCCGAGCAACAGCGAACACGCGAGGCCCGGAAGGCCGCGCAAGAAAGGCAACTCCTGATGAACGAACACGCCTCCGCCGCCCCGGCGCTCTCCATGCCCTTGCAGGGCGTCCGCATCGTCGAGTTCGAGGGCATCGGCCCGGGCCCGGTGGCCGGGCGCATCCTGGCGGCACTCGGCGCCGAGGTCACCGTGATCGCACGCCCGCACAGCGGCGCCGTGCAGCGCCTGGGCAGCACCACCGACAACCCGCTGCGCGCGCGCAAGCAGGTCGTCACGCTCGACCTGAAGACGCCCGAAGGCGTGGCGCAGGCCCTGGACCTCGTGGCCACGGCCGATGCGCTCATCGAAGGCAACCGCCCGGGCGTCATGGAGCGCCTTGGGCTCGGCCCGTCGGTGTGTGCGGCGCGCAACCCGCGCCTCGTCTATGGCCGCATGACCGGCTGGGGCCAGGACGGCCCGCTGGCGCAGGCCGCGGGGCACGATCTCAACTACGTGGCGCTGACCGGCCTGCTGTCGCTGTCGGCGCAACCCGGCGCGACCCCGATGGTGCCGCCGACCCTGGGCGACGCCAGCGGTGCGCTCGGCCTGGCCTTCGGCATGGTCAGCGCACTGCTGGGAGCGCGCAGCACGGGGCAGGGCCGCGTGGTCGACGCGGCGATCCTGGACGTGGTCGCGATGCTGGGGACGCTGGTGCACTGGCTGCATGCCAACGGCAGCATCGGCGGCACGCAGCCCAGCGTGTTCCACGACTCGCCGTTCTACGACGTGTATGCCTGCAAGGGCGGCGGCTTCGTCACCGTCGGCGCCATCGAGCCGCAGTTCTACGCCTTGCTGCTCGACAAGCTCGGCATGGCCGACGTGGACCCGCGCGAGCAGATGCAGCGCGAGAAATGGCCGGCGCTAAAGCAGCGCTTTGCCGCCTGCTTCCTGGGCCGCACGCGCGACGAATGGTGTGCGCTGCTCGAGGGCAGCGACGTGTGCTTCGCGCCGGTGCTGACGATTTCGAAGGCCGCCGTGCATCCGCACAACATGGCGCGCCGTCTGTTTCCTCAGACACCCTCGGGGGCGATCGATACGCAGGTGGTGCCGCGCTTCGCGGCGTTGTGAAAGGAGGGGGCGCCTGCGCGCGCCTCAGGCTTCCAAAAGAGATTGCTATTGGAAGTCGACCGCGAGCACCGTGCATTTGATTTTACATAATGCACATTGTGTCTATTTCAGATGAGCCATCCCAGCCGCATTCAACCCATCCGGCCACTCACCACTTCCCATCCTTCGGCACCGCCTTCACCCCATTCGCCTTCGCATCCCCAGCCGCCTTGATCAGCTCCGCAGACTCAGCCCGATTGGCCTTCACCGCAAAGTCGACCGCAGTCATGCCGAGCTGGTTTTTCATCGCCGTGTCCGCGCCTTCGGCCAGCAGCAGCTTCACGGCATCGTTCGATCCGTACATCGCGGCCATCATCAGCGGCGTGGTGCCGTTGGGCGACTGGGCGTCGATGAAGGCGTGGTTCTCGAGCAGCAGCTTCATGATCGACAGTTGCCCGCTGCTGGCGGCGTAATGCAGCGGTGCCCAGCCGGTCTTGTTGACGGCGGCGTCGCGTTTGAGCAGTTGTACGACCAGGTCCTGCTGGCCCTTGATCGACGCCAGCATGAGCGGCGTTTCGTCCTTGGCGTTGGCCAGGTCGACGTTGAGCTGCGGCGACTCCATCAGCACCTGGATGACCTTCGGCGACGGCTCGCGCAGCGCGAGCATCAAGCCGGTCTGGCCGTGTTCGTCGCGCGTATTCGGGTCGAAACCGCGGTTCAGCAGGGTGCGCACACCGCTGGCGTTGTCACCGCGCACGGCGCGGAAAAAGTCCTCGAAGGAACCGGCATGCGCTGCAAAAGATGCAGCCATAACAACAAGATATATCGACTTCTTAAAGTAGTTTTTCATGATTTGACTTCCCTGAATAGAGCTTCGAAGTTGTCGCTTGTCGCCTTGGCGATGTCCTCTACGGGCATTTGTCGCAGTTCGGCGATCTGTTGTGCCACGAAGGGCACGTACGACGGGTTGTTGGTCTTGCCTCGGTACGGCACGGGAGCCAGGTACGGGCTGTCGGTCTCGATCAGCATGCGGTCCAGCGGCACGAAGGCCGCCACGTCGCGCAGGTCCTGGGCTTTCTTGAAGGTCAGGATGCCCGAAAAGGAAATATAGAAACCCAGGTCGAGCGCGGCGCGTGCCACCTCGGCGGTTTCGGTGAAGCAATGGAACACGCCGCCGGCCGCCCTGCCCGCGCCGTCTTCGCCCTCCTCCTTGAGGATGGCCAGCGTGTCGGCCGAGGCGTCACGCGTGTGGATGATCAGCGGCTTGCGGGTCTGCTGCGCGGCGCGGATGTGCACGCGGAAGCGGTCGCGTTGCCACTCCATGTCGGCGATGCTGCGACCGCCCTTGCGTTCTTCCATCTGGTAGTAGTCGAGGCCGGTTTCGCCGATGGCCACGACACGCGGGCGTGCCGACAGGCGCACCAGGTCTTCCACGGTGGGCTCGGCGATGTCCTCGTTGTCGGGGTGCACGCCCACGCTGGCCCAGAAGTTGTCGTAGCTGGCGGCCAGGGCCTGCACGTCGTCGAATTCCTCGAGCTTGGTGCAGATGCACAAGGCCCGATCGACCTTGGCGGCGGCCATGGCGGCGCGGATCTGGGGCATCTGGTCCGCGAATTCGGGAAAGGTCAGGTGGCAGTGGGAGTCGGTGAACATCGGAAAGGATGAAGTGCGGTGCGCCTGTGGGAGATCGCGCCGTGTCCGGAGTTCCGCGTCACGGGGACGGCGGCGGAGAAAGAACTCAGATGGTCTGGGTCGGGCGGTCGGAGGCCATGGAGCCGCCGAGCGCGGCTTCGATGCGCGCCTTCAGCTGGCGCGACTTCTCGTCCGAGGGAAAGCGCACGCCGACGCCCGGCGCCCGGTTGCCGGCGGCGCGGGCCGGCGTGATCCAGGCGACCTTGCCGGCGACCGGGTAGCGCTGCGGGTCTTCGGGCAACGTGAGCAGCACGTAGACGTCGTCGCCCAGCCGGTATTCGCGCGTGGTCGGAATGAAGATGCCGCCCTCGGCAAACAGCGGGATGTAGGCCGCGTAGAGCGCGCCCTTTTCCTTGATGGCGAGCTGGATGACGCTCGGCCGGGCGGGCGTGGCAGACGAAGCGGCGGCGGGAGCGACAGGTTGGTTCATGGGCGGCGAGCGGCAGAGTTTAGGGTGCTTCGCGCCTCGCTCACAAGCGCTTCGAGCATGAGGCCGGCGTTGAACGGGTGCTCGGCGGTCCGCGCGGCGGCGGCGAGCGACTTCGACCAGCGCGCCAGCGCCAGCTTGTGCGGGGCCGGCGGCAGGTCGGCCGCATCGAAGAATCGGGGTTCGGCGCCGTGGCCCACGGCCATGAGGTCGTGGCAGAGCTTTTGCAGCGAGACCACGGCCTGGGCCGGCGCCTGGTCGGCCAGCGCGCCCACGTCGCCGCGCGATACCGCCTTGGGCAGCAGCGACCATGCCTTGGGCGACTGGCCCGAGCGCGCCAGCCGCAGCGCGTCGCTGGGCCGTCCGCCCGCGGCACGCAGCAGCTGCGCGGCGTCGGCGGCAGGCACGTCTTGCGCCACCAGCCAGGCCTCGGCCTCGGCGGTTTCGGGCCACGGCAGCGTGAAGCCCAGGCAGCGGCTGCGGATGGTCGGCAGCAGTTGCCACGCGGCCTCGCTGGCGAGCACGAAGCGCACGTCGCCGACGGGTTCCTCGAGCGTCTTGAGCAGCGCGTTGGCCGTGATGGTGTTCATGCGCTCGGCCGGATACACGAGCACGACCTTGCCGCGGCCGCGCGCGCTGGTGCGCTGGGCAAAGCCGACGGCGTCTCGCATGGCTTCGACGCGGATCTCGCGGCTGGCCTTGCGCTTCTTGTCGTCGATGTCGGACTGGGCCTTTTCGTCGAGCGGCCAGCCCAGTTCCTGCATCGCGACCTCGGGCATCAGCACGCACAGGTCGGCATGGGTGCGGACCTCGATGGCATGGCAGCTCGCGCAGTGGCCGCAGGCGGCACCGCCCTCCTCCACCGGCTGTTCGCACAGCCAGGCGGCGGCAAGCGCCAGCGCGAGTTCGTACTGGCCGATGCCCGACGGGCCTTGCAGCAGCCAGGCATGGCCGCGCTGGCGCAGCAGCTCGGCCAGCGGCTGGCGCAGCCACGGGGTCAGTGTGTTCACCGGCTCGCTCATCGTGCGGCTCCCTGCGCGGGCGACAGCACGCCGCGCGCCACCAGCGCCGTGTCGATCTGCTGCCAGACCTGGTCGCGGGCCTGGCTCGCGTCGATGCGCACGAAGCGCGACGCATCGGCGGCGGCGCGGTCCGCATAGCCCTGCGCCACGCGGCGGAAGAACTCGACGGGCTGGGCCTCGAACTTGTCGGGCACGCGCGCGCCGGCCAGGCGCTGGGCGGCGATCTCGGGGGCCAGGTCGAACCACACGGTCACTTGGGGTTGCAGCAGTTGCGCCGCCGGCAGACCCGCCCGGCCCGCCTGCACCCACTGTTCGAGGGTGGCCAGCACAGCGGTGTCGAAGCCGCGTCCCGCGCCCTGGTAGGCGAAAGTGGCGTCGGTGAAACGGTCGCACAGCACAACCTCGCCGCGCGCCAGCGCCGGTTCGATGACCTGGGCGATGTGGTCGCAGCGCGCCGCGAACACCAGCAGCGATTCGGTCAGCGGGTTCATCGGCTGTTCGAGCACCAGCTCGCGCAGCGTCTCGGCCAGCGGCGTGCCGCCGGGTTCGCGCGTGCGCACCACGGTGCGGCCCTGCGCCTTGAAGCGGGCTTCCAGCGCGTCGAGGTGGCTCGACTTGCCCGCGCCGTCGATGCCTTCCAGCGTCAGAAACAGACCGCCATTGCTGATCGAACTCATTGGGTCGCCTTGGGTTGGGAGCTGCTGCCACCGCCTCGCTGGTAGCGGTTGACCGCGCGGTTGTGGTCGTCGAGCGAGCTGCTGAACTGGCTCGTGCCGTCGCCGCGCGAGACGAAGTACAGCGACTTGCTCTGCGCCGGCTGCACGGCCGCCAGCAGCGCGGCCTTGCCGGGCATGGCGATCGGCGTGGGCGGCAGGCCGCCGCGCGTGTAGGTGTTCCAGGGCGTGTCGGTCTGCAGGTCGCGCTTGCGCAGGTTGCCGTCGAAGGCGGTGCCCATGCCGTAGATCACGGTCGGGTCGGTCTGCAGCGGCATGCCGATGCGCAGCCGGTTGGTGAAGACGGCGGCGATCTCCGCGCGGTCGTTGGCCTTGCCTGTCTCCTTTTCGACAATGCTGGCCAAAATAAGCGCCTCGTCGGCCGATTTGAGCGGCAAATCGGCCGCGCGCGCCGCCCAGGCGGCCTCGAGCTTCTTGTCCATGGCCCGCATGGCGCGCTGCAGCAGCGCGATATCGGTCGAGCCCTTCGAGTAGGTGTAGGTGTCCGGGAAGAAGCGGCCTTCGGGGTGCAGGCCCGGCTTGCCCAGCGCGGCCATCAGCGCGTCTTCGCTCATGCCCACGCTTTCGGGCTTGAGCTGTTCGGCCTTGGCGAGCGCGGCGCGCACCTGGCGGATGTTCCAGCCTTCGACCAGCACCACGCTGCGCGTGGCTTCCTCGCCGCGCACGAGGATGTTGAGCAGCAGCTTGGGCGTGACACCGCGTTCCAGTTCGTAACTGCCAGCGCGCATCTGGCGGTCCTGGCCCGAGACACGGAACCACAGGTACAGCAGCTGTGGCTGCACGTCGACGCCGGTGTCGGCCACGGCCTGCGCAATGCCGCGCGGCGTGGTGCCGGGCTCCACCGACAGGTCGACGCTGGGCGTCGGCAACTTGAGCGGCTGGTGCACCCACCAGAGACCGGCGCCGCCGAGCGCCAGGACGGCCAGGGCCACGAGCAGGAAGAGCGTGAGGAAGAAGCTGCGCACGAATCCGAGGAAAAGACGGAGGAAGAAAAAGGGCTGGCAAGCAGATGGACACCGACCCGCGGGAACGGCCGGCCCCGTCGCTGCGACGGGGAATCCCTGCCGCCCCGAAGGAACAGGCACGGCCATGATAATTCAGCGATGACCACAGTCGTTCTCAACGGGGTGAGCACCTTGCCCCACCTCGGCGTGATCCGCGCCGAAGGCCCCGATGCCGCCAGCTTCCTGCACGGCCAGCTCACGCAGGATTTCTCACTGCTCGGCGCCACTGAAGCCCGCCTGGCGGCGCTCTGCACGGCCAAGGGCCGCGTGATCGCCAGCTTCATCGGCATCCGTCCGCAACCCGAACTCATCCTGCTGGTGTGCAGCCGCGACATCCTGGCGGCCACGCTCAAGCGCCTGTCGATGTACGTGCTGCGCGCCAAGGTCAAGCTGACCGACGCCACCGAGCAGTTCGCGCTGCACGGCGTGGCCGGCACGGCCCTGACCGCCAACGGCCTGGACGCGGCCCTGCCGCCCGGACGCCGCACGGCCATCGGCGAAGACATCAGCGTGGTGTCGCTGTACCCGGCCGACGGCGTGCCGCGCGCGCTGTGGATCGCGCCCACCGACCAGAAGGCGCCCGTGGGCCCGACGCTCGACGCCGCCCTGTGGCCCTGGAGCGAGGTGCGCAGCGGCATCGTCACGCTGACCACGCCGGTGATCGAGGCCTTCGTGCCGCAGATGATCAACTACGAGTCGGTGGGCGGCGTGAACTTCAAGAAGGGCTGCTACCCCGGCCAGGAAATCGTGGCGCGCAGCCAGTTCCGCGGCACGCTCAAGCGCCGCACCTACCTCGCGCAGACCGACGCCCCCCTGGCCGCGGGCCAGGAGGTGTTCGCCGCCAACGACGCCGAACAGCCCGTGGGCACCGTGGCGCAGGCCGCGCCCGCGCCCGATGGCGGCTGGTCGGCGCTCATCTCGATCCAGATCGCTGCGCTCGAGGCCGGCGGCCTGCACGCGGGGGCGCCTGGCGGACCGGCGCTGTCGGTCGAGCCGCTGCCCTACCCGCTGCTCGAAGACATCTGATTTCCCCTGCGTCCCTGCCTTCTTTCCGGGGGCGCTTGGCGCTGTCTCACCGACAGCGCCATTTTTTTTTGCGCGACGCTTAACCCCGTTCGCGAGGCCCCGCCGTAGAAGCCTGCATCGATCCACTCCTGGCAAGGAAGCCACCATGATGCAGCGCAGACTTCTCCTCACCACCGTCCTGGCCCTGACCGCGCTGTCGGCGGGGGCGGAAAGCCCGATGCGGCCGTACCCCTCCGGCGCCAGCCGCATCGGCGGCCTGATGAACATCAGCATCGTCGACCGCACGAGCGGCGCCGAGCTGCCGATCTACCGCCATCGCGGCGAGTACTGGGTGGCCGGCCGCCCCGGCGCGCGCTATGCGATCCGGGCGCGCAACGCGATGGGCGAACGCATCATGGCCGTGATGTCGGTGGACGGCGTCAACGTCGTCACCGGCGAAACCGCCGGCGTCGGCCAGAACGGCTACGTGTTCGGCCCGCGCGAGCGCAGCGACATCGCGGGCTGGCGCAAGAGCGATTCGCAGATCGCGGCCTTCGAATTCGCTGCCGCCGGCAATTCCTACGCGAGCCGCACCGGCCGCCCCGACGACGTGGGCGTGATCGGCGTCGCGATGTTCCGCGAACGCCGGCCGGAACCGCCGCCACCGGTCGTGACGCCCTATCCGTCGCGCGACGAATACAGCGGCGGCAACAGCAGCCGCGAACGGCGCAGCGAGGCGCCGCCGGCACCGTCGTCGATGGGCGATGCGCGCGCCAAGGCGGCCCCACCCGCAGGCAGCGCCGGCAATGCCGACATGGCCGCCGAGTCGTCGGCCAGCGCCATGGCCCGCCAGTCGGCGCCCAGCCCGAGCCTGGGCACGGCCCACGGACGGCGCGAGACCTCGTACGTCGGCAAGACGACCTTCGAGCGCGCCAGCTCGCAGCCCGACGAGGTGATCCGCATCCGCTACGACAGCCGCGAGAACCTGGTCGCCGCGGGCGTCATCCCGGTGCCGCAGCGCTGGCCGCGCCCGTCGGGCCCCTCACCCTTCCCGGACTCGGACCCCGGTTACGTGCCGGACCCGCCGGCCCGCTACTGACCGCAGGCGCTGCGGCACTCAGCGCAGCGCGCGCCGCATCTCGATGTGCGCAATGCCGGCTTCCTCGAAAGGCTGGCCGTGCACTGCGTAGCCGAGCCGCGCATAGAAGCGCTCGGCGCTGCGCTGCGCATTGAGCGCCACCTCGCGGTCGCCGCGCGCGCGGGCCGCGTCTTCGAGCGCCTGCACCACGGCCGCGCCGTGGCCGCCGCTGCGCAAGGTGCGGTGCACCGCCATGCGGCCGATGTGCGAGACGCCATCCTCGGCGGGTAGCAGTCGGCCGGTGCCGATGACCTGACCGAGCCGGTTGCGCGCCACCGCGTGCAGCACGACCGCGTCATGCGCGTCCCACTCCAGCTCCTTGGGAATGTTCTGTTCCTCGATGAACACGGCGCGGCGCAGCGCGCTCGCGCCTTCGCCGAGCGTGGCCCAGTCGCCGGTCTCGACGGTGCGCATCGGCTCGCCGGCCTCGAAGGCCGTCAGCGTCTCGCGCAGGGCCGCGGGCACCGGCTTCGAGGTCTGCGTGGCCGGGTCGGCGAACACATAGACGAGTTCGCAGCCCACCAGGAACTCGTCCTGGCGGAACAGCCCGCCCTGGAAAATGATCGACGAGTTGCCGATGCGCGCGCACTTCATGCCCACGTCGATCACGTCGTCCATGCGGGCCGAGGCGCGAAAGTCGATGGTCGCCTTGCGCACGTACAGGTCGCCGCCCAGCGAATGCATTGCCTCTTCGTACGGCAGCGCCATCGCGCGCCAGTAGTCGGCGATGGCGGTGTCGAAGTACATCAGGTAGTGCGCGTTGAAGACGATCTTCTGCATGTCCACCTCGGCCCAGCGCACGCGCAGGCGGTGGAAGTAGTGGAAGTCCTCGCGGCGGACCGGGGTGTTGTTGTTCTCGCTCATGGGTTCAATGCCTCTTTCAGTGCGCGGGCCGCGTCGTTCTGCGCCTGCAGCGCTTCGGGAATCGCGCGGCCCATCTTGATGAATTCGTGGATCACGCCACGGTAGATTTCCATGTCGACCGCCACGCCCGCGGCGCGCAGTTTGTCGGCGTAGGCGATGCCTTCGTCCACCACCGGGTCGGCCTCGGCCAGCCCGATCCAGGCCGGCGCCACGTCGTCGACGTCGTCGGCCAGCAAGGGCGCGAAATGCCAGTCGTCGCGGTCGGCGGGCGTGTTCACGTACTGGGCGAAGAAGAAGTCGATCATGGCCTTGGTCAGCAGCGGGCCGTCGACATGGCGCCGGTGCGACTCGGTGTCCTGGTGCGCGGCCATGCCGGGGTAGATGAGCAGCTGCAGCGCCACCGGCAGGCCGGCATCGCGCGCCAGGATCGCGCACACGGCCGCCAGCGTGCCGCCCGCGCTGTCGCCGCCCACCGCGATGCGCGTGCCATCGAGGCCGAGGCTCGCGCCTTGCGTGGCGACGAACTGGAAGGCATCCCAGGCATCGTTCGACGCGGTCGGAAACTTGTGCGCGGGCGCGAGCCGGTAGTCGACCGACACCACCGCGCAGCCGCTCTTGAGGCTGAGCACGCGGCACAGCGTGTCGTGCGTGCGGATGTTGCCGACCGTGAAGCCGCCGCCGTGAAAGTACACGAGCACCGGCAGCACGTCGGCCGACGGCGCATACAGCCGCGCGGGCATGGCGTGGCCGTCGCGCGCGGCGATGTGGAAGTCTTCGATGCGCGCCAGTCCGGGCTTGGGCACCTCGAGCACGCCCGCGCCTTTTTCGTACGAGGCCTTGGCTTCGTCGGGCGTGAGCTGGTCGAGCGGCGGATGGCCCGCGCGCGCCATGCGCTCGACCACGCCGGCCATCTTCGGAGTGAGTGCGGGTTGCGCGAGGCGGTTCGCTGTCGTGGTCGTGCTCACTTGAAAGACACCACCACCGGTTGCATGCGCGACAACCCTTCGTAGCTCACCACCACCGTTAGCCCGGCCTTGGGTGGCAGCAGCGGCGAGAACGAGCCCAGGCTGATCAGGTCGCCCGGCTTGAGCGCGATGCCTTCCTTGGCGAGCGCACCGGCCAGCCACACCACCGCGTTGAGCGGGTGTTCGAGGATGTCCGATCCCTTGCCGGTCGCCAGCTCCTTGCCCTGCCCGTCCTTCATGACCACGCGCATGTCGCGCAGGCTTTCGAGCATCCAGGCCTGACCGTCGGTGGTCGTCGGCACATCGACCGGCAGGCCGCGCACGCCGAGCCGCGCACCGACGTTGATCGCCGCCACGCCCGGGCCGTTGAGCTTCGACGGCGTCTGCACCGCGAGGTCGGGCAGCTCGATGAAGGGAATGAGCTGGTCGATGTTGGTCAGCACCTCGGCCGGCGTCTTCGCCTTGTGGATGTCGGCGCTCTTCACGCGCACCAGCATGTCGGCCTCGAACAGTGGCCGCGCGCCGAAGGCCGCGTCGACCACTGCGCCGGTGTCGAGCAGCATGCGCTGGTAGAGCACGCCCCACACCGGCTGGTCGTAGTTGAAGCGCTTCTGCACCGCGGGGTTGGTCAGGCCCGCCTTGTAGCCGACCACGTCACCGAGGTTGCGCGCATGCAGCACGTTGAGCTTGGCGCGCGTGCAGGCCGCGTCGGCTTCGTCGAGGTTCTCGATGTCGGCGGCGGGCGTGCGCGCCGCCTGCGCGGCAGCGAAGTCGGCCATCTGGGAGTCACTGAGGCAGGCGGCCTGGGCCGAGACGGCCAGCAGTGAGCCGAGCGCGACACACGCAAGGGTTTTGTTGATGGGCAAGAATGTCCCCTCTTGTTAGATTCGAACGGTCAGCAATCGTACTGCCCTCGGGCGTTCCCCCTCATGGCCCTCATCCAATACCTCACCCAGATCCAGTTCGAATTCGGCGCCATCCAGCTCCTGTCGAGCGAGTGCGCACGCATCGGCATCAACCGCCCCCTGATCGTCACCGACGCCGGCGTGCGCGCGGCCGGCCTGCTGCAGAAGGCGCTCGACGCCATCGCCGATCTCGAGGTCTCGGTGTTCGACCAGACGCCGTCCAACCCGACCGAGGCCGCGGTGCGCGCCGCCGTCGAGCTCTATCGCAGCGGCCGCTGCGACGGCCTCATCGCCGTGGGCGGCGGTTCGGCCATCGACTGCGCCAAGGGCGTGGCCATCGCGGCCACGCACGAAGGTCCGCTCAAGACCTACGCCACCATCGAAGGCGGCTCGCCCAAGATCACCGAGCGCGCGGTGCCGCTCATTGCCGTGCCCACCACCAGCGGCACCGGCAGCGAGGTGGCGCGCGGCGCCATCGTGATCGTCGACGACCACCGCAAGCTGGGCTTCCACAGCTGGTTCCTGATGCCCAAGGCCGCCATCTGCGACCCCGAGCTCACGCTCGGCCTGCCGCCCCGGCTCACGGCCGCCACCGGCATGGACGCCATCGCGCACTGCATGGAAACCTTCATGTCGGCCGCGTTCAATCCGCCGGCCGACGGCATCGGCCTCGACGGCCTGGAGCGCGCCTGGGGCCACATCGAACGCGCCACCAAGGACGGCAGCGACCGCGAAGCGCGCCTGAACCTCATGAGCGCGTCGATGCAGGGCGCCATGGCCTTCCAGAAAGGCCTGGGCTGCGTGCACTCGCTGAGCCACAGCCTGGGCGGCGTTGATCCGCGCCTGCATCACGGCACGCTCAACGCCCTCTTCCTGCCGGCGGTGATTCACTTCAATTCGGGCGCCGAGTCGGTGCAGAAAGAACAGCGCCTGCAGCGCATGGCGCAGGCCATGCACCTGGATTCAGCCGGTGATCTCGGCCATGCGATCCGCGACATGAACGCGCGCCTGGGCCTGCCCGCTGGCCTGGCCGAAGTGGGCGTGACGCCCGCGATGTTCGAACAGATCATCGACGGCGCCATGGCCGACCATTGCCACAAGACCAACCCGCGGCTGGCCACGCGCGACGACTACAGGGCGATGCTCGAAGCGTCGATGTAAGTCCGCCGGCGGCGACGATGATCGCCGCTTTACTCCAGCTTGACCCCCGCCGTGCGGATCACCTTGCCCCACTTGGTGGTCTCCGCGGCAATGAAGGCATCGAACTCCTCGGGCGTGCTGCCCGCCGGGAAGGTGCCCATGGCATCGAGCTTGGCGCGCGTCTCGTCGCTCTTGATGATGCGCGCCACCTCCTCCGACATGCGCTTGACGATCTCGCGTGGCGTGCCCGCCGGCGCCAGCATGCCGGCCCAGGTGCTGCCGGTGAAGCCCGCGAAGCCCTGTTCGATGAAGGTGGGCACGTCGGGCACGGCCGGCAGGCGCTTGTCGCCGGCCACGCCGATCAGCCTCACCTTGCCGGCCTTGCCCTGGTTGATGAGGCCCGTGGGCGCGTCGAAGAACAGCTGGATCTGCCCGCCCATCAGGTCGGTCAGTGCAGGCACCGCGCCGCGGTACGGGATGTGGATCATGTAGGTCTGCGTGAGCGACTTCCATAGTTCGCTCGTGAGGTGCGCGGCCGAGCCGTTGCCCGAGGAACCGAAGCTGATCTTGCCGGGATGCTTGCGTGCGTAGTCGATGAGCTCGCGCGCGGTCTTGAACGGCGCGTCGTTGTTGACCGCGGCCAGCAGCGGCGACACGCCCATGAGCGACACGCCCACGAGGTCCTTGCGCGGGTCGTAGGGCAACTTGGGGTACAGCGTGGTGTTGGCCGTGTAGGCCGCGATGACGACGCCGAAGGTGCTGCCGTCGGGCGGGGCCTTGGCCACGGCATCGACGCCGATCAGGCTGTTGGCGCCGGGCTTGTTGTCGATCACCACGGGCTGGCCGAGCCGCGTCTGCAGGCCGACTTGCACCAGCCGCGCCATCTGGTCGGTGAAGCCGCCCGGTGTGTAGGGAACGACGATGCGGATCGGCTTGTTCGGCCACGCGCTTTGCGCGAAAGACGGTACGGCGAGGCTGGCTGCGGCGGCGGCCGTGGCAAGGGAAAAACGGCGGCGGGAGAGCGTGGCGTGCGGCATGGTCGGGAACCCTTCGGATGGCATGGATCGGACCATTCTCGAAGCGCGCTCCTGCGCCGGCGCTCAGGGTTTGTCCCCGACGGGACAAGCTGGGCTCAGAGCGGCAGGATGTCGCGCGAACGCCCGTCGTCACCGAGCCAGGCCTCGAACTCATCCGACATCCGCGTCGCCTCGCGCGTGGCTTGGCCCCAGGCCGCGATGCGGGCCTGCGCGTCGTTCGCGAAACGGATGAAGTCCTTGCGGTCGGGCAGTTTGCCGTGTGGCAGCGTCTTCACCCATTCGGGGTTGGGCGCGAGCACCACCATGCGGTCGAGAAAGCGCGTCGACTTGTGGCGCCAGCGCAGCCCCTTGTCGAGCCAGCCCGGCACCACGGCCTGCTGGAAGTGCGGGTACAGCACGATGCCTTCGTCGGCCGGCTGGTAGTCCAGGTGCAGGTGGTAGTCGGTGATGCCGCCGTCCCAATAGGCGCCGCGCGGCGCGCCCGGAATGTCGTGCACCGCCGCCAGCAGGAACGGAATGGAGCACGAGGCCTGCAGCACCCGGTTGAAGTTGGCCTCGCTCAGCGCGTGCTGGCGCGTGCGGAAGTCGGTCGTGCCGAAAGGCAAGGCCGCGCCGGGCGTGGAGAACACGCAGCGCTCCAGCCAGGCCCCCAGGCTCTTGCGGTGCAGGCTGTTGCTCGCGAAGGCGCCCAGGTAGCCCACCGGCGTCCGCGCCCTGCCCTCGCGCCCCAGGATGTGGCGCCCGCGCGAGGTCACCACATGCAGCCGGTAGCGCGCATGGCCCAGCACCTCGCCGATGCGCCCGCCATAGAAGGTGTCGAGGCTTTCCGCGAAGCGCTCGCTGAGCTGGTGCGGGCTGAGCCGCTTCTGGCCCGGCGGCACTTCGAACTGCTGGCGCACGTAGTCGTGCTCGAAGCGCCCGAAGGCCGCCTCCGGGTCCGACAGGCAGGCCGTCGCCAGCCGCCACGCGCCGATCGACGCGCCCACCAGGTCCACCGGCTGGCTCGACTGCGTGAGCCAGCGCCCGAAGATGAAGCGATCGAGCGGCCCGAGGATCAGCCCCTTGGGCCCGCCCGCCGCGCCGGGGATGGTGCGCACGTCCTGCGGGCGCAGGCCGTGCTGCTCGATGTGCTGGCGGGCCGCGGGGCCGGCGTAGATGCGCAGGGCTTTCATGCCGGCGATGTTTGCAAGAAACGCGCGGTCCGCGGGTGGGTTACTTGCGCAGCCCTTGCAGCTTGGCAAACGCACTTGCCATCTGCCCCGCCGGCTGCGGCGAGTTGTCGCGCCGGCCTTGCTGTTGCTGCCCGCGCCCTGCCCCTTCGAAGCGGTTGTCGCGCGGGCCGTCGCGGCGCGCGGGCGCGGCGTCGAGCTTCATCGACAGGCCGATGCGCTTGCGCGCCACGTCGACTTCCATCACCTTGACCTTGACGATGTCGCCGGTCTTGACGACTTCGCGGGCGTCGTTGACGAACTTGTGGCTCAGCTGGCTCACGTGGACCAGGCCGTCCTGGTGCACGCCCAGGTCGACAAAGGCGCCGAACTGGGCCACGTTGCTCACGGTGCCCTCGAGGATCATGCCCTCGGTGAGGTCGGAGATGTCGTCCACGCCGTCGTTGAAGCGCGCCACCTTGAAGTCGGGGCGCGGGTCACGTCCGGGCTTCTCGAGTTCGCCCAGGATGTCCTTGACCGTGATGACGCCGAACTTCTCGTTGGCGAACAGCTCGGGCTTGAGCGTCTTGAGCATGTCGGCGCGGCCCATCAGCTCGGCGATGGGCTTGCCGGTCTTGACGATGATCTGCTCGACCAGCGGATACGTTTCGGGGTGCACGCCGGTGATGTCCAGCGGGTCGGCGCCGTCGCGGATGCGCAGGAAGCCGGCACTCTGCTCGAAGGCCTTGGGGCCGAAGCCGGTCACGTCGAGCAGCTGCTTGCGGGTGGAGAACGCACCGTTGGCTTCGCGCCAGCGCACCACGGCCTTGGCCACGCTGGCCGACAGGCCGGACACGCGGCTGAGCAGCGGCACGCTCGCAGTGTTCAGGTCGACGCCCACCGAGTTCACGCAGTCTTCGACCACGGCCTGCAGGGTGCGCGCGAGCTCGCTCTGGTTCACGTCGTGCTGGTACTGGCCCACGCCGATGCTCTTGGGGTCGATCTTCACGAGCTCGGCCAGCGGGTCCTGCAGGCGGCGTGCGATGGAGGCGGCACCGCGCAGGCTCACGTCGACATCGGGCATTTCCTGCGAGGCGAATTCGCTGGCGGAATACACCGAGGCACCGGCTTCGCTGACCACGACCTTGTCGACCGTCATTTCGGGCGCACCGGCCTGCGCGGCCATCTTGGCCAGCAGCTTGATGAGGTCGCCGGCCAGCTTGTCGGTCTCGCGGCTGGCGGTGCCGTTGCCGATGGCGATGAGGTTCACGCCGTGCTTGGCGCAGAGCTTGCCGAGGGTGTGCAGCGAGCCTTCCCAGTCCTTGCGCGGTTCGTGCGGGAACACGGTGGCGGTTTCGACCAGCTTGCCGGTCGAATCGACCACGGCCACCTTCACGCCGGTGCGGATGCCCGGGTCCAGGCCCATCACGACGCGGCGGCCGGCGGGTGCGGCCAGCAGCAGGTCGCGCAGGTTGTCGGCGAACACCTTGATGGCGACTTTTTCGGCGTCTTCGCGCAGGCGGGTGAACAGGTCGCGCTCGGTCGACAGGGCCAGCTTCACGCGCCAGGTCCAGGCCACGCACTTGCGCAGCAGGTCGTCGGCCGGGCGGGCCGCGTGGCTCCAGCCCAGGTGCAGCGCGATCTTGCCTTCGGCGATGCTGGGCTTGCCCGGCTCGGGTTCGACGGGCAGCACGAGCTTGGCGTCGAGCACTTCGAGCGCACGGCCGCGGAACACGGCCAGGGCGCGGTGCGAGGGCACGCGGCCGATGGGCTCGTCGTAGTCGAAGTAGTCGCGGAACTTGGCGATGTCGGCGTTGTTTTCGTCCTTGCCGCTCATCAGGCTGGACTTGAGCAGGCCTTCGTTCCAGAGCCATTCGCGCAGGCCCTGCACGAGCACGGCGTCTTCGGCCCAGCGCTCGGACAGGATGTCGCGCACGCCGTCGAGCACGAGCGGCACGGTCGAGAAATCGGGGCCCGGCTTGCCGTCGTCCAGCGTGGTGGCGGGCTGCAGGAAGGCCTGGGCTTCGGCGGCGGGGTCGAGCATGGGGTCGGCCAGCAGCTTGTCGGCCAGCGGCTCGATGCCGAATTCGCGGGCGATCTGGCCCTTGGTGCGGCGCTTCTGCTTGAACGGAAGGTACAGGTCTTCGAGTTCCTGCTTGGTGGGCGCGAATTCGATCGCGGCGCGCAGCTCGGGGGTCAGCTTGCCCTGCTCGTCGATGGCCTTGAGCACCGCCACGCGGCGGTCTTCAAGTTCGCGCAGGTAAGACAGGCGGGCTTCCAGTTCGCGCAGCTGGATGTCGTCGAGGCCGCCCGTGACTTCCTTGCGATACCGGGCAATGAATGGAACCGTGGCGCCTTCGTCGAGCAGGTCGACGGCGGCCTTCACCTGGTGCTCGCCGACCTTGATTTCAACGGCGAGCTGGCGAATGATTTTCTGCATGTCTTGAGCGCGTCCCTGGCAAAGCGCGGAAGTTTGCCATAGGCGAAGAGGCGTCCCGCCGGGCACCCCCACGGCATGGTTACAACGTGCTCTCGGCCTCTGCGGCGACCGCCGTCGGCGGCAGCACCTCACCGGGCATCACGAGCCGGATGCGCAGCCCGTGCGGCGCCACGTCCATGACGGCCAGCTCGCCGTGCAGGGCATCGGCGCGCTCGCGCATGCTGCGCAGTCCCTTGCCCCCGGGCTCACCGGCCGCCCCATCCAGGCCGCGCCCGTCGTCCAGCACTTCGAGCATCAGCCCGTGTGAACGTTCGCGCGGGCCGAAGCGCACTTCCACGCGGGTGGCCTGCGAATGGCGCAGCACGTTCGACAAGGCCTCCTGCGCGATGCGACACAGTTGTATCGCGGCCTCGGACGAGAGCGGCGGTGCCAGCACCACATCCTGCACATTCCACACGAGCGCGATGCCCAGGCGGTCGAACGCCGGTTGCAGCCTGTAACGCAAATGGCCCAGACGCTCGCCGATGCTGGTGTCGGCCTGGTCGTCGAGGGAGTCGACCGTCATCTGCAGCTCCAGCAGGCAGGCCTGCAGGGCCATCGACAGCTCGCGAGCGTCGGCGGAGCGCGGGTCGTAGCTGGCCATGAGCGCCACCAGCCGCGAGCCGACGCCGTCATGCAGGTCGCTGGCGATGCGGCGGCGCTCGGCAAGCACAGCCTGCGTCTGGCGGTACCGCACGAGGCGGCGCCGCGTGAGATACCACGTGCCGACGATCATGCAGAGCACGGCGATGTTGACCCCCTGCAGGGCCCAGAAGGCGGCCGGCACCTCGGTACCCAGTGTGGTGATCGCCGAGGTCGCGCGAATCACCTGCCCCACCACCGGCGTCAGGTGCAGCGCGCAGGCCAGTCCGACCCACAGCAGCAGCCGCCGGCGCGAGGCACGGGGCCACAGCCAGATCAGGAGCACGCACCACGCAGCGATGGAAAGCCACACGAACTGGTCCTCCAGGAAATACGGCGGGAGCGGGGACGCCGGCGCGGGCATGGGTGGCTCCGCTGCGAACGCGGCGCGCCCGAAGCGCGCCCTAGAGCAGCCCCCGGTGCGAGGCGAAGCTCACGGCCTGCGCGCGGGTGTGGGCGTGCAGCTTGCGGTAGATGTTCTTGACGTGTGCGTTAACCGTCTGGGCACTGATGGTGAGCTGCAAGGCGATCTCTTCCGTCACATATCCCGTGGCTACAAGTCGCAACACTTCGCGCTCCCGTGCCGACAAGGTGGCCTTGCTGTCCGGCGGGCGCACCGGACTCGCATTGGAGCGCTGGTGGTCCAGGTGCACGAGCAGCCGGCGTGCCAGCCGGGGCGTGATGGCGGCCCCGCCGTTGACCACCTGCAGCACAGCCTGGGCGTAGCTCTGGAACCAGGCGTTCTTCACCAGGTAACCCGAGGCGCCGAGCTCGAAGGCATGCAGCACCTGAGGCTCGTCTTCCAGCGCGGAAATGACGATGATCTCGGCGGCGCTGCGGTGTTTCTTGGCCTCTTCGATGAGCTCGAATCCGCTGCCGTCTCCGAGGCGGATGTCGACCATGAGCACATCGAACTCATGCTGCATCAGGAGGCGCCGGCCCTCGCGCAGGGAGCCGGCCTGGCCTTCGAGCTGGATGCGCAGATCGCCCAGCAGTTCCTGGGCGATGACACGGCGGACAAAGGGGTCGTCGTCGACGAGCAAGACACGAACGGGCTTGGTTTCCTGACCCGTGAGGTAGTCAGGCCACGGCAGGGTATCCGCCGAGGGGGCCAGGAGCCCACCAAACTGGCCAGGATTGGAGAACTTCCTAGCACCGCCACCGACATCGGTCAATGAAATGTCAAGCTCGTTTTCCATTTACGTCCCCTTGTCACAGAAATAAGTCGCGACTTCGTGAACAAAAGTTAATCGATTTCTACTCTTTTTTTGGTTCGCGGCTTTTTTGATTACCTTGGTTTCGTCTGGTTGCAATATTGCCAGATTGTGAACGAAAGTGATAGTGGCTCCGAGGGGAACCCTGCGGAAAACCGGCTCCCTGCCGGTACCGGAAATGGCTGCGGACATTGCTTTCGCCATAGCCTTGCACTACCCAGCCTGAGGCATTTTTCGATCCCTTCCCCCCGCTGAAACTGCATCCCGGTCGCAACGGAATCCATTCAATCCGTGCTCGCTGACCGTTAGCTGATGGCCGGATTCCCCGGCGATCGGGTTCGTTTCAACACTATCGAGGAAGCATCATGAAGAAGACTCTTATCGCCATGGCAGTGGTTCTCGTGGCTGGCATCGGGACTGCAACCGGTAGCAGCGTGGCGCTCGCCGTCACCAACACCACGACCGGCTCCTCCAGTTCGGCGGGCTCGGTTGCCGCCAGCTCCGGAACGGGCAGCGCACTGAGCTACAACGCAGCCAACTCCAGCTCGTCGGCCACGGCCAACGCAGCGGGCGGCGCGGCGGGCAATGCCTTCCTGCGTGTGGGCGGCGCCACGGCAGGCGGCACGGCAACGACCCAAGGCAGCGTGACCAGCGTGGCAGCAACGACCGGCAACGGCGTGGCCGCAGGCGGTGCGAACGCACAGGCCAATGCAACGTCGGCTGCCAATGCCAACTACGCTGGCGGCGGTGCGAATCCGGTGAGCGGTTCCGCAGGCGGCGCAGCGGGCTCGACCACCAACAACACGGCGGCAACGGCTGCAGGTCCTGGCGGCGGTCTGGCTGTGGTGACACGCACCTCGGGCACGACGGCTGGCTACAACGCCACTTCCGGTGCTGTGAACGGCGTGGTCAACGGCACGACCACTTCGGCCACGGCAGGTTCGACCGGCGGTTCGACCGGCGTCGTCAACTTCCACCTCGGCAACGCAGCGACCTTCAGCAACGGTGGCGGCACCGCTGGCGGCGCGATCGCTGGCGCAACCGCCAACGCTCCCTGAGCGATCCGGTAGATCGGTTGTTGGACCAGAAACGGGGAGGGGCACGCCCCTCCCCTGCTTCCCAAAGGAGTCGAAAAAATGAAAACATTGATTGCCCTGACCTTGCTGGGCTTGTCCGCGGGCGCCTTGGCGCAAACAACGGCGGGTGGCGCCAACAACCAGTCGCAGAGCTCGGCCACCACCAACGCCCAGGGCAACACCCAGGCGGTGAACTTCAACAGCTCCGCCCCCTCGGATGTCACCTCCCGAGCCACGGTGGACAGCAACAGCACACAGAACATCAACAACACGGGTGCGACGACCAGCGTCGTCGACTACCGTGGCAGCTACACCGTCAAGAACGTGCCGTCCGTGAGCGGCCCGAACCTGACGACCAGCAATGACACCTGCATGGGCAGCACGAGCGCCAGCGCCAACGGCCCCGGGGTCGGCCTGAGCTTCGGCACCACCTGGACGGACGAACACTGCAAGCGCCTGAAGATGAGCCGCGAGCTCTGGAACAAGGGCATGAAGGCAGCGTCGCTGGCCATGGACTGCATGGACCCGGCGGCCCAGGCCGCGCTGGAGATGACCGGCTCGAAGTGCCCGCAGTCGATGACCGCCGAAGAACGTGTGAGCGCGTTCGGACCTCAGGCATCAGGCAGCGGCGCACCGGTGGCGGCACGTCCGGCGGTGGCTGCGCCCGTGGCCGCTGCACCGGCACCTGTGCCCGCGCCTGCACCGGCGGCGCCTGTCGCTGTCGTGGCACCCGCCCCCGCGCCGGCGCCCGTTCCAGCTCCGGTGGCCGTCGTGCCGCAGCCGGTCGCCCCAGCGCCGGCAGCGCCCGTGGCGGCGGTGCCAGTGGTCGCGCCCGCGCAGGAACAGCCGGCCGTGCCCTCGCCGGTGACGGCGGCGCCGGCCCTGGAAGCCGCACCGCTGCCCGCGCCGATGGAGCCGGCACCGGCCCCGATCGCGGCCGTGCCGGAAGAAGGCGCCATGGCCACGGCCGAACCCGCCCCGGTCGCCAGCGTCACCGCGGCACCGGTCGAGGCCGCCCCGCAGCCGGACATCCTGGAAGCGCGCATCACGCGCCGCCTACCGGCCGACGCGACCGACGAGGTGGCTGCCGCCCCAGCCGACGCGCAATGAGGTCCGCCTGGAATCCATCATGAACACCAGGACCCTCTTCCTCTGGGTCGCCGCCTCCTGCGTGGCCACGGCCTCGGTGGCCGCCACGCCGGTCATCCGCATCGAGCGGATGCCCATGGGCAGCGGCCTGCAGAACGCCAGCGGCACGGAGAACGCCGAGCCGGTGGGCGACTACGGCGTCTGGCACGTGCCGCAGTACATGCCGGGGTTTCCGACCTCGGCCACCATCTGGCCGCGCGTCGTGATCATCCAGTGCAACGTCACGCGGTGCAGCGGCTACGAGGTCACGCCCGAACTGGGCCGGGGCGAGTACCTGTTCTTCCGCCCCGCCGAAGACAGCAGCGTCGGCCGCAAGTAGAAAAACAGACGTCGACTTTTCGAACGCCGCGGCGCCGGGCCCGCAAGGTCCCGGCCTGTCTCTTCTCCACATCTCCGAGCCCACGAGACGGATTATGGAATCTGGGGGGGGGGGGGTTTTTT